>NZ_CAXUPW020000005.1:0-453014 GCF_964252935.1 Rhizobium sp. LjRoot98 | reverse complement strand
ACCCGACTCGACAGTGGCGGTGAGTGGCCGCGACACGATCTTCGACTTCTCGGGCACCGGCGGTGACCGGATCGATCTGTCGGCGATCGATGCGAACACCGCAGCATCCGGCAATCAGGCCTTCACCTACGTCGGCACCGCGGCGTTCACCGGCAAGGCGGGAGAACTGCGCTACGTCAAGGCTGCCTCCGACACCTATGTCTACGGTGATGTCAACGGTGACGGGAAGGCCGATTTCGCCATTCACCTGGATGATGCCGTCTCGCTCGCCAAGGGTTATTTCGTGCTGTAACGCAGTGAGGCCGCTAAAGCGGCCTCATCCCCATTCAAACAAACCAGAGGCGGCCCAAACCGCCTCTGGATGCGACCTATACGTCAGCTCTCAGCTGATGAGTTGCTCAGCACGCACCGCGAACCTTTGGCGAGCGTTGCGCGCTGTTTCACGCAGATGCAAGAGGCGCCGCATCCGCATCGGCAACAACGCCTTCAGGTGTTCCCGGCCGGAATCAAGCGCCACGACTGGTGCGAACGGCGTCATGACTGTCGTCTCACCGGCAGGATGGAGGCGCTTGAATTCACCGAAGTTGGTGAACGCTTCGTGATTGTTGGCATTGAGAAGGAAGGTTTCGGCAGCGACCCCCTCCGCCAGGATCGCCTCGTGGGTATCAAGCACGATATGGTAATACTCAATCATCTCCCGATCATCCGGAAGCGCGGGTGCAATGGAGATGCCGTTGACAAGATCCTTTGCTCTGATGAGCACACCATCAATCAAGAGAGCGTGTCCCGGAGAGACATAGAGATCCCGGCGTGGTGTCTGCTCGTCAATCGCGTGCCGCGCAATGCGGATCGGGACGACGCTCGCTTGCCAGGACGTACCGTTTCGCCTGTAAAGGTGACGGCCGATCCATTTGACTGCCATGTCCTTGCCACGCGCGGTTTTCACCAAATCACCGACTTGAAGGCTCTCGATGCTGGCTTCACCTGCCGGAGTCATGATCGACGTGCCGCAAAGAAAGCACATGGGATTTCCGCCTCCGTCGCCGCCTTTTTTCCACCACGGCGTCCCCATCGCCTGGGCAATCGAGGCCGGCAGTATTGTTGTTGCTGCCAAGGCACTCAGTGCCGCAACTTTCGCCCCAGTCGCTGCGGCCAAACCGAGAAAATTCCGCCGCGCACCATTGATTTGCGTCTGTTTCTCTTTGCTTGACGACATTGTCATCTCCTTTTCGGTTAAACCCGATAAATTGCCCCTGATGAACAGATAAGCATCCAGCATATTCTCTCCTTGCCGAAGCAGCCATCGCTGCAAGGGGTGAAGGCGGCCTGTCTCTTTGGAGTAGGTTGTACTTCCCGATTATGCTGTCTGTGGAGTGCTTCCGCCGAGAACGGAATGACAAGAAGAGGCAAACCAGCCGCTCTGGAGCGGCCACTTGAAAAAACTACCTATTTGAACAACGGTTTGAGGCCCATCAACGAATGATGAGCGCAGGCGGGAGCCTGGCTGCGCGAACGCCGTTTGCCTTCGGCACTGTCAGTTTTGTTCGCCCTTTGAAGGAACCTGATTTTCCACCTCCTCTGCGTAGAGGATGAGAAGCGCTCCAAGCTCCTTGGCCGCAGTCGGAGACATTGCCGTCTGAAACTGATGCGGCGAGCGGTCGGTATCCTTGTAGGTGTCCCATTCCCACTTGGAAACAGCATATCCAATCCGCAACATGACATGATACGGTTCGCCAACGGCTACACCCCATTCCAAGAGGGTATAGGCCTTCAGCTTGTTATCGGCGTCCACCTCCCATTTTGACATGTCGTTTTCGCTCATGGCGTGGGCTTTCCATTTGATACTTACTCAAACATTTGCCGGCATTCTTGAACGGAGATTTTCGGAGCAGATATCTTTAAGGCGTACACAAGAGAGACCAGCCTTTACCGGCTGGTCAGCGATGGGCAGAACACTGTTGTCCAGCGGCTCTCCAGCAGGGCCGGTAGCTATCCGTAGCGGGCTGACTTGCGACGAACGCTGGGCCGGCATTCACTACATTACCACATGCTTATCAAAAGAGGCTGATATTAAGCAGCAAAACCGCTCATCGTCCGTGCAACGGCTGGCGCTTGAGGGGCACCCGGTCCAGCATCGAACTCATCCGGTCTTTCTCCCAGCGCGAAGAAATGCTCGATCGCTTGGACTGACCGCATTGCGGCCTGCCCGTCTCCGTAGGGATTCACGGCGCGCGCCATCTCCTGATAGGCCCGCCGGTTCGTCAGCAATTCGGTCACTTCACTAACGATACGGTCCTCATTCGTTCCAACCAGCCGCACTGTGCCGGCGGCAACGGCTTCAGGCCGCTCAGTGGTTTCGCGCATGACGAGAACCGGCTTACCAAAGGTGGGGGCTTCTTCCTGCACACCACCGCTATCCGTCAATACGATAGAACAATCGCGCATGGCCTTGACGAAGTCACCATAATCGAGCGGCTGCGTAATCTGCACATTCTCAAGCCCCTGCAGCGGGGGAAGCAGAACGTTGCGCACTGCCGGGTTGAGATGAGCAGGAAGCAGAAAGGCAATCTCCGGAAATTTTTGTGCTAGCCGCGCGATGGCGCGAGCGGTTTGCGCCATCGGCTCGCCCCAGGATTCGCGCCGATGCGCCGTGACCAGAACGCTCCTCCGGCCCGTGATCCGCTGGAGATCCTGATTTTCGGTCTGAGTGTTACGCCCGGACACATGTAGCAGAGCATCAATGACGGTATTGCCCGTGACGACAATATCGTCGGCTGTGACGCCATCGTTAAGGAGGTTAACCTTCGAGGTATTGGTGGGGGCCAGATGCAGTGCTGCGAGCTGAGTGGTCAAGCGGCGGTTGATTTCCTCTGGAAAGGGGTTGTCGCGCTCGCCCGTTCTCAGTCCAGCCTCCAGGTGGATCAGGGGAATTTTTCGATAGAAGGCGGCCAACGCGGCGGCAAAGCAGGTTGTCGTGTCACCTTGGACCACAAGCGCGTCGGGCGCTTCGATATCAATGACATTGGAAACGCCGGCAAGAACGCGAGCGGTGACACTCTCAAGCGTTTGAGCCTGCGTGATGATGTTTAGGTCATGGTCGGGTTGAATTTCGAACAGCCGATTGACCTGATCAAGCATTTCACGGTGCTGGCCGGTCACGGCGACGATGGGCGTGCAATGGCGCGAGGAAGCGAGTGCATGGACCAATGGAGCCATCTTGATCGCTTCCGGTCGAGTGCCATAGACGACGAGTATTTTGCGCATGCCAATTTCCTTTGATCCAGCGTTGGCAATCACTTTGGCGGGTAAGAACAAGAGACACTCTCGCCCCTATTCGGATTTCGTCATCAATCGGTGCAATATCGGCACTTGTTCAAAACAACCCCGAGCATGTTCGTCCGCTCGGACAGATACCGCTCGCAACGATCGACCTCGGTAAACGTGCTGTGTTCTGCTGCCGCAACCAGAATTGCGCAGTCCACATTCGGCAGGAATGCTGTCACGTCGTCGTTAGAGAGCATTGGGGGCAAGTCGTACAAAATAACGTCTGGCCCCATGCGCACGCGCAAGTCCTGCAATATCCTTGCAGCCTCCAAACTCTGCAGCAATTCAGCAGAAAACTGCACCGGTTGATGGTTGGTACCCACGGCCAGGTTATCGCCGTAGCGCCGGAAGACATCGTGGATCTGCGCATCGCCCTTCAAGAAGTCTTCCATGGAGGTCTGGCCATCAACATCGAGCATCTTGCCGATTTGCGGCCGCTTCAGATTAAGATCGACCAGCAGCGTTCGGCAGTCCTGTTGGTGTGCGAGGCTGAATGCCAGATTGAGCGCAACCAGCGATTTCCCGCAGGACGCTGTCGGCGAGGTGATCGCAATCGACGTCCAGTTGTTTTGACGCAGACTTTGCAGAACCCTTGTGCGCATCATGTCGAAGGGAGCATGGGCCGGATCGGACCGATCTATCGTGACGATCCGGCTTCGAAAAGTCGTACTCGGTGCTGGATCCAGCTCCTCGAGACTTGCCCATGCGATTTCAAATCCCAGCCGCGTGCATGCCTGCATTGCCTGCTCCGCCAGTTGATCACCACTTTGCAATCTGAGACTGTCTTGTAGGGATGCTCTATTTTGATCCATGATTTAAACTCTGCCTGTGACGAAGGTTTCCGCTCTCGAAAGGGCGGCATCCCATTCTCTCTGCGCTTCGACGGTGCCGTGGCTGGGGAGTGGCCGCCACATTGAACTTTCCGTGCCCCCAATGAACGAAAGCGGCATCAGCGCTGCAGCAAGCATTGCCGCTATCCGGCGCTTGTGACTTGGGGAACGCATCTTGCCCGAAGTTCTAATGCTGGGAATCGTGGCGAGCGGTTGCGACTGCAGCAATTGCGCAAGTTCCGCCGGCCTGCGGATTGTTTTATTGAGCAGCTCGAGCAACACGACGATGGCCAGCCCAAGCCCAATTCCCCCCAGGCCGCCGAGAGCAACGATGCGGGTGCGTTGGGGGCTGATCGCCCTGACGGGCGGCGTCGCCGATTCAAGAAGTGAAAACCGGCCGCCGTCTGCACGCATTTCAATTTGCTCGCCGGTCAGGGCCTCTGCGCGCCTGGCTATGGCGGCATTGTATTGCATTTGAATATTCTGGCGGTTTCGCTCCATTGAATTCAGCGCGGCTTCGCTGGCGGCGGTGCCAGCAATCGAACGGGTCAGATCGTCGATACCACGGATGACTGAGGTCTTTTCTGCGGCCACGGCCTGGAGACGATTATCGATATCCGCCAGCTGCAGATCGAGACCGAAGGGAGCGGCCTGTCTGGCAGGAGACGAATTTTCGCTGTTTTTCCCCTGCGAAGGCCCGGACAACAGGTTATTCTGCAGCGCCGCGATCCTCGCGCGCAAAGCCTGTATATTAGGGCTCGTCTCCGAAAAGATTGCGAGCTGCTCCGCGAGCGACCGATTGAGATCCGCAAGAATTTGTTGTTCCGGCGTGAGCGCAACCGCTCCGACAAACTGCCCGGCATTGGTATATGTCGCGACCAGGTTGCCTCGTTTCATGCGAAGATCGGGTTCTTCGCGTTCAAGCGAAATCAACCTTTCCTGTAGGCTACCTTGCTGTGTACGGCGAAAATCAAGACTTTCCGGAAGGGTGTCTTTGTTTTCGGTCTTGAATTTGAGGATATCCGTTTCGAGCTTGTTCAAATCGGAGGATAGTCTTGCGACGGTCTGGTTGAAGAATTGCAACGTGCTTCCGGCACGATCCGTCCGTTGACGCTGATTTCTGTTCAAAATCATTGCTGCCAGTTCGTTGGCCACTTTGGCCGCCATATCCGGCTTGCCGGCCAGGAAGGACACACTGAAAACAGTCGCTCCCTGATCGCGGCCCGGTGTGTCAAACTGCAGCTGCTCAAACTTTATCCGGGACCGCATATCTCTGACGATATCGTCCTCGAGAGGCTTGTTTTCCGCACTGTCGTAGACTGCCAGCCTGGTTGCCAGAGCAAGCAGATCATCTCTGGTGGTGATTTGCTGCTGGAGTATCTGCAATTGTTCAACAGCCCCTAGCGGAACGGTTGAGCGCGCAAGTTCAGCCGGAATCTGTGGCGCCTCGGACAGGATTTTGGCACTCGAACTGTAGACCGGTGAAATGAAACGCGTCGCCGCGATAGCCGACACCACGGCCGCGATCACAATCGCCATGAGATAAGGCAGCCTTCGCAGCAGGATCGAGAAGTAGAATTTTAAGTCTATATTACCCATTACGCAGACACCCAACTTCTGAGCCAGACCAGTACTGTGGCCATGTTCATTGTTCAGTGGTTCGAAATCGCGGAACAGATGGTCAATGTAGGGTGAGCGGCAGAGCACTGCCTGCTAAATTAATACTTTTGGACGTAGCTGATCTACCTATACTGTAGATAGCCTCTCAGCCTGCGTGGCTGCCAATCAGCGTCAGAACGCCTCACTCCAGGCAGCCCGGCGCATTCAGGCTTTGCCGGCATGTGACAGGAGGTAAGCGGAAACTCCGCTTATGCCCCGCCGCCCACCGAAGGGCTTATCCGGTTTTCTGGCGCAGGACCGGGTCCTCCTAAAGTGGATGGTGAGACTAATCTTGATGCGCCTCAAGGCGAAGACCAGACCGTCTTCCTACGCTCGGTCATTCCGTTCATCCTATGAGGAGAACATTGACGATCAGCCGCAGTGAAAATTGGCAGGTATTGCCGTGGCCGGGGGTGCATCGCTGTCGAAATCAAAGCCAGGCCTGAATCCAGTAGGAAACCCCTATTATGCTACCTCCTTTGCAGCTCAGCGTGATTGTGCCTCACCTCAACGAACCGGACGATCTGCGCCAGTGCCTTATTTTTTTGGATGCACAACGCGCAGATGGCATTCCGTTCGAGATCATTGTGGTGGACAATGGCTCGGCGGAAATGCCTACGGCGGCATGTGCAGGTATTCCGGATCTCCGTTTAGAGCGTGAGACTGTTCCCGGCCCGGGACCGGCGCGCAATCGTGGCGCCGATCTCGCGCGCGCGGACCTACTGGCTTTTATAGACTGTGACTGCGTCGCTCAGCCCGGCTGGGTAAAAGAGATCGTCAGCCTGATGGCGAACAAGCCCGACGTCGCTCTTCTCGGCGGCGATATCGGAATTTTGGTTACGGACCCCCGATATCCGAGCGCGATTGAATCCTATGAAAGTATCTATAGCTACCGCGCACGCGCTTACGTCGAACAATACGGATTTGCCGCAACAGGCAACATGGCGGTCAGAAAGAAGGTTTTTCAGTCAGTAGGACCTTTCGGCGGGATCTCGACGATGGAGGATACCGACTGGGGACAGCGGGCAACGGCGAGAGGCCACCGCATTATCTTTCTGCCCGAGGCAAGAGTTCTTACCCCCTCGTGCAAGTCGTTTGCCGATCTGGCGCGCCGTTGGGACCGGCACGTAGCCCACGAATTCCGCAAAGTTGCCGGTGACCGAGGGGCGATGCTGCGCTGGCTTGTCGATGGCATCCTTGTCGTCGGCTCACCGTTGGCGGAAGCCTTCAAAATCTTCAAGACGGATCGCGTATCCGGTGTCCGAAATCGCATGCTCGCGCTCGCATGCTTAACCCGTATTCGGCTTCATAGAGGTCGCCGGATGTTCGGCCTGGTGTTTCATGGCGATGCAGGCCGCTTTGTCGAAAACTGGAACCGCGAAGGATCTTGAGATACCTCCACGTTGCATGCTCCCAGGAAATCGGCCTGCAACAGGCACACTCACATCGCCGTGCAACCCGCATGCGGCACGCACTCAAGCTGACAGAACTTGGTCGAATACACCTCGCGTGCCGTTCCAAGCACCATCCGCCGGTGAGTTGACCGTGCCTTTTCCTGTCATCCACCCGGCCGCAACCTGTCGGATGAGCGTTTAATCAAATCCGGATATTTCTCACGACAACCTGACCTACATCGAATTGTTTAGATTAGATTTATTGCGATTTCTCTTCCAATGGTTAATATCTTATTAATAACGGCTATTGGGGCAATACATACGAAAATGAGGAAATACATAATCCTCTAAATTCGAGATTATACTCACATATTGCACGCCCCTTGTGCGGTTCTTTTCAAAAAGAAGCCATTTTGGAGGCGTTATGTCGGAAAGCAATCTAAGATATCCCTTACGGTTTGTTGCACATAATCCGACATACAACCGAAAAACCAAATCCCGATCGCTCTATCTTACTGCCAAACGTTTTTTTGACATCACTGCGACGTTGTTGGCGGCACCGTTCGCTTTGGCGATCGTCACTGTTTTTGCCCTGCTGATCCAGGTGAAGGGCGGAAAGGCCTTCTTCTCGCAACCACGCGTTGGAAAGGGCGGGAAGATCTTCAATCTTTGGAAGCTTCGGACGATGGCCGTCGATGCGGAGAAGAGGCTGCAAGAATATCTGGATACCGACCCCTCGGCGAAGGCCGAATGGGAAACCAAGCAGAAGCTTGAGAACGATCCCCGCATTACGTGGCTGGGAAAGTATCTGCGCAAATATTCAATTGATGAACTCCCGCAACTGCTGAATATCCTTGCTGGAGATATGAGTCTGGTTGGCCCGCGTCCGATGCTTCCCGAACAGCGGCAGCATTATCCCGGAACGGCCTACTTCAACATGCGCCCCGGCTTGACTGGCCTATGGCAAATCAGTGAGCGCAATGCGTGCACCTTCGTCGAGCGCGCGATGCATGACACACGCTATTCGGCCATGATGTCCTTCAGTGCTGATTTGTGGATTCTGTTCCTGACGCCAATGGTTGTCCTCAAAGGGACGGGTCTTTGAAAAAAGGCCCGCACAAAAAAGCAAAGCACCAAGACGACCCGGTGCTTTGCTGATTATTTACCGAACGGAACAAATCCAAATGATCTTCCCAAAGTACATGAAGACCAGTCCGGATCAATGTTAGTGCTCACTTCCCTTCATCGTCTCATTCCGTCCTTCGTTGGCGGAAACGGAAGAAAGCGGGAAAAGATCCTTGATCTTGTAAGCGACTTCGGTCCTGTTGGTCGCCTTGACCTTCTTCATGATGTTGCGGATGTGCACCTTGACGGTGCTTTCCCGCAAATTGAGTTCGTAGGCGATGATCTTGTTGGCTTTGCCACGCCGAAGCGCCTCAACGACTTCGGCCTGCCGTTCCGTGAACATGCCTGTCAACGGACGCGCAGCCGGACTTCCGGTCTCAATTGCCTGTCGCATCGCGAATACGCTGCTGGCCGGCACGAAGATACCGCCTGCCATTGAAAGAGCGATCGCTTCAATACAGACGTCAATGCTGACGGAAGATGGAATATAACCCTTTGCTCCGCACTCCAACGCCTTCATTATTTGCGGAAGGTCATCAGCATCAGCGAGAACAATGATGGGCGCTTCAAAGGCTGAAGAAAGCCTGGTGATTTCCTCGGACACCCCAGGATCACCAATTTTTTTCCCGCCTATATTCAGCAGGACGGCAGCCAGTGACGGGTAGTCATGCCGCTTGCGCTCCCATTCGTTCACAGAACCGAAAGCGAGCACATCCATATCCATCTTATGGGCAGAGATGCAGTAGGCGAGGCATTGCCGGTCAAGTGCGCGATCGTCAATGATTAAAAGCGAGCGCCCCCGTGGCAACTCACCGGTTCTTTTATCGTTTTCAGTATGAGGAGGATCAACTGCTATAGAATGAAAAAGGTTACTCGATATGTCCTTGCCATTTGTCATCAATAGTGAGCTCATACATATTCACTCCTAAAACGCACGTGCAACAGCCCTTGCCTTTTGCCAAGGTCGTTAAAAAACGCACGCGCCAGCCCCAGATTCTTACTATGACTTCAACCTGTGATACATTTCTAAAAAATCAAAATATCTATTCGCAGTTTCTTATATTACACAAATTACCGGCGTTGCCTAGTATTTGAATGATTCCTTAAATTATTTGTTTTCCCTGGCGAAAGGGAGCGCTTCCGGAGGGAAGGAAGAAGGGGGCTATTTGCGAAAATGGCCAATACCTTTCTACGGGTTTTGCCAGAAGAAGCTCGCCGGCCAAAGACTGAAGGGGGGATTTTGCAATCTCGCCGAGACTGGAGAGACCCGGCATATTCAATGAAATCACAATGATGCGAATAACTTTGAAGTATTTTAAATATTAAATTTGTATTATTACTGTTTCAGGAAATGCAGCAGCAGGTTAAACTCAAATTTCCAGAATGGCTTTTCCGTGGACAACGGGCACACCAGCTGACGTCGCAACGTTTGCAAAATTGTCCACCGCGCCTGCCCGACAACTCGCCCTTCATCGCCACGGTAAACGTGGCAATCCGGCAGCCTATACTCCTGCCCGTGAGAACGGCGCCTTCATTCGCCCACCGGTCCCCATCGAGCGGAATAGCTTTTCGAGAAGATAAATCTCTCGACATATATGTCGCCCTTGGGAAACAGAGCTCTGACTTCGCTGTAGGACAGGAGGTTAATCCGATCCGTGTGATAACGCCGCACGGCGATGTCGGAAGCGCCATAGTCCCTCGACAACTTAAGGGCGGCACGGCGGATGGGTGGAGCAAACCAGTGCAGGAAAGGAAGCCGGAAGTGCGGCTCGATGGGAAACTCCCAGGCTGGCGTCTGTATCCACCCGGAAAGGCCTACACGTTGCATCTCGGATGCCATCGCGCTCATGTCGGGCCACGCACCGACATGCTCGATCACCGAGTTGGAATGAACCAGGTCAACCGACTTATCGGCATACCCTTTCAAGTTGCGCGCATCGCCGATCTCACTGGTAAAGAGATTCGACAATCCGTGCCGGTCGATCTCGTTCTCATCTATGTTCAAAAGCCGAATTTCGCTAATACGCTCATGTCCAACGTTATCCCAATAGTCCGGCCGCCCGCCAACGTCCAGAATAGCGACAGGCCTCCCCAGGTGATCGGCAAGTTTCTCAATCTGACGTCTTAGAATGCGCCCGCGAGCAGTTCTGAAGCGGCTAATCGTTAGGTCCTTCATGTCGTCTGGGCCCCCAATGCGTGCCAATTGTTATTGGTTCAATATTGTTCCAAGTGTATCGTCAAAGTTTCCGGACCAATCCGGAGAATTATTGTTCATCGATGCGTACCCATAATAACCTTTTCCCATTCTGTTATTGACGAATGAGACGTTTCGTATTTTGCCTCCACCGAATTGACCGTCCGAATAGACCGTATATCCGCCGCCGACGAGGCGATTTCCTTCAACGCGCACGCGCGCGATCGGCCCGAAATAATTGCTAAGCATGATCGCCGACGTCTGCGAGTGCGGATTGACGATGGTATTTCCTTGGATGAGAACATCGGCGATCCCGCCATCCGTGGCAATTCCATCAAAATGAGGACCGTCCCACTGGGATTGCAGGTCATGGATATAGTTGTTTTCGATACCTATTTTTGATGAGCCTGTGAGGTATATGCCGTCTTCCGTATGATGGATGTTGCAGTGGCGTATCGTGACGTTACTGCCGGAAATGCTGATACCCCGGATACCAGGCGCGGCTTGACCATCGATCTCGCAATTCTCAACGGTCACGCCATCTGCACGGATGTCCAGCACAGCCCAGCCGTTTGCCCTTATCCTGCAATTGCGAAGCGTGACGTTCGGTGCGGTTATCGAGACAGTTCCGGCAAAATCCAGGCCACTGACTGTCGCTCCGGGGACGTTCAGAGTTAAAGTGGCCGCTCTATTGAGGGGGGTGTTGGCAGGGATACCAGTATTCGTTTCATCAGGGTAAGCGTCCTTCGTCATCGCAACAGCAGATGGCTGTGTCAGGATCGCTGGCTGACTCGACGCTGAAGGCGCGCTCTGTACCACAGCCGCAGCAAGCAACCAGGAAATTGCATGCCACCGAGGTTTGATCCAAAATCTCATGACGGTGTTCGCACTGTTCGGCCCGTACGCTTTGAGCCGGCTTGTATGCGCTGACCTTCGCCGCCTTTAATATCCTGCATCCAGGATGCGCTTCCCAGATAAAACATGATCAGCAAATAGGGTGCGTTCCAGAAATGGACCGTCCACCCCACCGTAAAGATGCCAATCATGGAAATTAGGTAAGCGGTCCGGTAGTCATTTTGCTGCGCGGTCAGCCCTTTTTTCAAAGCGGTACTGAAAAAGACCCACGCGAAAGCCAGGAACATCAGGATACCACCGGGATATCCGAAACGCACGAAATTGATCAGCCAGAACATATCGATGCTCGGCTCCATCCATTCCGGCCGCTGGTACTCATGAAAGCCGATGCCGAATATTGGATGATTGAAGATCGAAAGCCATCCGTAGTGCCAGATGCGAATGCGATCCCATCCCGTATCTTGGCTAAAGGCAAAATAGTGAACATAGAACTCAAAAAAGGATTGGTTCGAAAGCAGGGAAATCCCCAGGTAAAGCGCAGCAAAGCCCCCCGCGAGAACATGCCATCGATAGGGAAAATCGCGTAGAATCCATCCCCAGGACATCAAAAGGGCCTGCATCACCAGTGCGCTCAATGGGCCAGACGACATCGACAAAAGGGTGGCCACGAACACCAACGCCGATCGACCCCATCGCCGTATCAGTGAAAGGTTCCGCCCCAGAACCTTGTGCACCAGGGCAAAAACGATTGTGCAGAATACCCCGTATAAAATCGGATGATCGAAGACCGACTGCACACGACGCAGGCCCCATCGTGGCGCCATCGCATAATCGATCTGAGTGGGTAGAACAGCCCGAAACGAATTGAGCGCTACGTTCGAGCCTGTTACGGATTCATAGATGGAGAATGGGAGAAGAAGCAATATTAACAAGAAGATGGTCTTAACCATTCCGTAAAACTGCCTCTCATTCCTGACACACACGCGCGCAAGAAAATAAGCTCCCATCGTTTCAATCGCCATCATCCCGCCGGACTGGACTGAAGTGGCCAGGTCATGGACTGCGGCAAGACTGAGCGAGCACCAGAGGCAGAACAAAATCACCAGAATATCAGGCGCCCTGATCCGCCCGGCCTTACCGTTCATCCACATGACCAGACACGGGATGATCGCAGCAATCAGGATGAGGCGGGAAACCGACAGGCGCAACGAGCCGAGCTCGATGATCCAGGGAATGATCAAGGTGATCAAAAATACAACGGCCGGCCAAGACAAGGCATTTTGGCTCGCAGACTCGGCAATTCTCTCAGACCCTGCAAGCGCGCGAACAACGACCGCACGATCCGCGCTGCGCGCAAAGACAGGCCGAGCGTCGGAGCCAGGCTGCCGTGGCTGCTCGTGGAACTCCGCCCGCCGTCTTGCGACACGCTTCGTGTGCATTACTGAGGAACCCGATTTGAAAGGGTAAACCCAAGCCGAGACGGTTGCGTCAAGCCATGGCCGGATTTCTGGCTTGCCTTAGAGGCGCGGCACGCCGTGCTGGAAACTGCAATCTGCAGGAGATTAAACACAACTTCACTCCGTGACGCCGGAACCCGTTTGAATGAGGCTGCACTCTGTCGAAGTCTTTGCGCAATAAGAACCTGGATTTTGGTCGAGAGGGGGCGGGGTTTTTGCCGAAACAGCTACCTCTTATGCGGCCTGCCGTTTCAGTCGACAGCTGAAAATCACCTATCGGGCGAACGCAGGCTCCTCCAAAGGACGGAGCTTCGGCCACGCTGCATCCCGCCGCCTCCCCTCTTGGCGACCTGCTTATGAATAAAGCTAGATTGCGCTGGTCAGGGCGGTCCCTTACGCCGGAACAGCTGGATCGCGCTCGTCAGGGACTTGAACCGCGGTCATTGCACAGACGTCGCGCCGAGGCCAGACGTACTGCCGCAACGCATTTACGATGTCTCTGTCGTTTGAGTATGTGGAAATTAGTTGATGACGATATCGGTTATTCTGCCCACCTATAACAGGAGCAATTGCCTCGCTGCAGCGATCAACAGCGTCCTCACCCAATCCCATCAGGACTTGGAGCTGATTGTCGTCGATGATGCATCGACGGAGGACGTCGAAAGTGTCGTGCGCAGTTTCAGCGATCACCGTATACGCTATGTAAGGCGCGCTCGAAACGGCGGTGCCGCCGCTGCACGAAACACCGGACTTTGTCACGCAAAAGGCGAATATATCGCGTTCCAGGACAGCGACGACCTGTGGTTACCCGGAAAATTGCAGAAGCAGTTTGCATTGTTTTCCAAGATTCCCGGCCACGTCGGTGTCGTTATCGGCGCGAAAATTGTCTATGGGCGCGACAATCAACGAAATTACGGATCCGGCCGGGTGGCTTACGACCCTCCTCCCGAAGGGCGCCTGTCGCTTGACGACGACCAACTCGGACGCCTCCTCACACAAAATCGGATCAGTCTGCAAAATGCTCTGTTTCGAAAGGACTGCTTTCCGGATGCGGAATGGTTCGATGTCTGCGCCCGGGCCAATGAAGATTGGGACTTTGCCATCAGGCTCGCCCAGCACACGTCAATCTATGAAGACATAGAACCGGTCGTGCTCGGGTTCATTTCGCGCGACAGCATTTCGATAAATCGACGCCGGGAAATCATCGGTTTGCTCCGCATCCTGAAGAAGAACAGGCAGGTGCTGTGCGGGCGCAAGGAACAGAGATCCTTGATGCTGATCGATGTCGCCCGTTATTTTTATACCGCGGGAAAAACGCGGAGCGCCGTGAAATTTCTGACTGCCGCGCTCGGAGACTATCCCCGCCATATGCACCTGATCGGCACTATCGCGGTTGGAAAATTGTTCAAACGGCGGCCTCAACGACCCATCGCATAGTCGAAAACTTGGCTCAGGCTGTGTTGACCGGACGCTCCCCGTCCATACCAAAAACCCGCAACGCAATGGCACGTTTCAAGCAAAGTAAGGCGCCCTGATATATCGCGGTACCTAGCGCATCGTTTGCTCCTGCCTCTGGTCCATCAAGCCGAACGCCTTTGCCCAGAATCCAGGCTAACACACGCAGCTTGCCATAGCTGCACGGGAGGGATGCCCTGCAAGCCCCCTTTTGATGGAAGCATCCATGGCTGGAGCCGATAGGTGCAAGCCCCGCAGCAGGAAGCATCAACACCCTCTGCCCGGCTACGCCTTTCGAAGTGCGGATTACCGCATTTTGTTCCCTTTACTCGCTGGTCGAAAGGAATTCTTCTGAATGCGGAAGAATTCAAAAGCAACGGGGCAATAACCGATGGTTTAGCGGCAGAAATCGCCGCATCCAACCCGTTTGAATTCAGCATAGTTGGCGGCTTGGGGTCTTCGCGGCATGATCGCATCGAGTGTCATTTTGGATGAAGGGGTGATCATTCACCACCCTGATCTGGTCAATCTGTACGGATGCCAAGTGGGGGCAGGCTCCCGTATAGGTACATTCGTCGAAATCCAGAAAAACGCCGTCATCGGCCGGAATTGCAAAATCTCCAGCCACTCTTTCATCTGCGAAGGTGTGCAGATCGAAGACGGCGTCTTTATCGGCCATGGTGTCATGTTCACCAACGATCTCTACCCGCGTGCCGTCAATTCCGACGGCGAGCTGGTGACTGACGGCCAATGGGAAGTTGTTCCCACACTGGTCAAAAGTCAGGCGGCGATTGGCAGCAATGCGACAATCCTTCCGGGGGTGACGATCGGCATCGGTGCGGTCATCGGCGCGGGCGCGGTGGTGACAAAAGATGTTCCAGACTGGGCCATCGTCGCAGGTGTTCCAGCAAACATTATCGGTCGCGTCCAGGGCGCACCGGCCAAAACCCCTTTATCCAGGAGAGTATAATGATCGGCATAGCGGTGATCGGTTACGGCTATTGGGGCCCCAATCTTGTCAGAAACCTAGCGGAGGTACCCAATGCGCGCCTTCTGTATGTTTGTGATCTTATGCCGGAGCGGCTGACGACCGTTAAGGCGCGCTATCCGGCCGTGGAGATCACCAGCGATTTCGAAGAGGTTCTGCGCGACCCCCGCGTTCACGCGATCGCGATCGCCACACCGGTTTCGACCCATTTCAAGCTTGCCATGAAAGCAATGATGGCGGGCAAGCACGTCTTCGTCGAAAAGCCGATGGCCTCGACGGTGGATGAGGCGCGCCGGATGGTCGATGAAGCTGCGCGCCGCCGTCTTGTTCTCGCCGTCGATCATACGTTCGTTCATACGGGCGCCGTCCGCAAGATGCGCGAAGTCGTCGAAAACGGCCTTGGCGACATGTATTACTACGATTCCGTGCGGGTTAATCTCGGCCTGTTCCAGCATGATGTCAGCGTCATCTGGGACCTGGCCGTCCACGATCTCTCCATCATGGATTATGTGCTGCAGGAAAAGCCGGTCGCGGTGTCGGCAACCGGGATGAGCCATGTCGCCGGCGAACCAGAGAATATCGCCTATCTTAACCTGTTTTTCGAAAGCAAACTGATCGCCCATATCCACGTCAACTGGCTCGCACCCGTCAAGGTGCGCCGGACACTGATCGGCGGTAGCAACAAGATGATCGTCTATGACGACCTCGAGCCCAGCGAGAAGATCAAGATCTACGACAAGGGCATTACCCTCAATGGCAACCCGCAGCGCAATGGCGAGAAGGTGTACCAGATGCTGGTCGGCTATCGCACAGGCGATATGTATGCGCCGCAGCTGGACATGACCGAGGCGTTGGGCCGTGAACTCAAACAGTTCGTCGATTGCGTGGAAGAAAACCTGCAGCCGATCGTCGATGGCAATGCCGGTTTGCGTGTCGTGCGCATTCTGGAAGCGGCAACCCAGTCTCTTGCGCAGCGCGGCCGCGTGGTCGAGCTGGAACAAGCGAGGCTGATCGCATGATCCCGTCCCTTGATCTCAAAGCACAATACGCCTCGATCAAGGACGAGATCGACGCTGCGGTCCTCTGCGTACTGGCTTCGGCACAATATGTGCTCGGTCCGGAGGTTGCTCAATTTGAAGAGGAGTTCGCGGCTTACTGCGACGCGAAACACGCCGTAGCCGTCAACACCGGCACAAGTGCACTCCACCTGGCCCTGCTCGCCGCAGATGTCGGCCCCGGCGATGAGGTCATTACCGTTCCATTTACCTTCGTCGCGACCGTATCGGCGATCTGCTATGCCGGCGCATTGCCGGTGTTCGTCGATGTCGAACCTGTCACGCTGACCATGGATCCCGCCAAACTTGAAGCGGCGATCACGCCGCGCACAAAGGCAATCGTCCCTGTTCATCTGTACGGCCAGATGGCCGATATGGATGCCATCATGGCAATTGCCGCCCGCCACGGTATCGCCGTTATCGAAGATGCCTGCCAGGCTCACGGTGCGGAGTACAAAGGCCGCCGCGCAGGTAGTATCGGCGCTTCCGGTTGTTTCAGCTTCTACCCCGGCAAGAACCTCGGCGCCTGCGGCGAGGGCGGCATTATTGTCACCAACAATGATGCCCACGCCAAGACCATGCGCATGCTGCGGGATTGGGGCCAGGAACGGCGCTATCACCATCTCGTGAAAGGGTTCAACTACCGCATGGACGGCATCCAAGGTGCGATCCTGCGGGTAAAGCTTCGGCATCTTGACGCCTGGACCGCGGCGCGCCGGACGCATGCCGCACGCTATTCTTCGATGCTCTCCAATCTGGACACCGTGGAAACACCCGTGGAAGTGGCGTATCGCCGGCACGTCTATCATATCTATGCCGTTCGCTGCCGGGATCGGGACGGCCTCCATCGCGCTTTGGAAGCCGAGGGTATCCAGTCCGGGCTGCATTATCCCATTCCGGTTCATCTTCAAAAGGCGCACGAAGACCTCGGATACCGGCAGGGTGACTTCCCGGTCTCGGAAGCTGCTGCACGCACGGTTCTGTCATTACCGATCTATCCTGAAATGACGGCAAGACAGGTCGAACAGGTGGTCTGCGCGGTGGAGCAAGACGCCTATGTCAGCTGACATCACCTCCGTTGCCCGGATCGTTCAAGCGGTTCACGGCCGTCGCGAAATCACTAAAGACCCGGATTTCCAGCGTGAACTCGCCGCCGAACTCAAGCGCTCATATGGTGCCGCTGGCCTTGTCGAGCTCTATGGCCGTTTTTCAGCCGTGGATGGGTATGTCGATGCCTTGATGCGCAAGGCGATCTGGCAGGCAGCCACGCGCCGGTGCGGTGGCGGCCTGAATATTGGAAGCGGTGCCGGGTTCAAGCATCCCGAAACGTTCGAGATCGGCAACGGCGTGTTCATTGGAGCGCAGGCTTATGTTCAGGGCCGGTATGATGGAACATGCGTGATCGGCGACAATGTCTGGATCGGTCCGCAGGCGTTTCTTGATGCGCGCGACCTTGTGATCGAGGAATACGTCGGCTGGGGGCCAGGCGCCAAGCTGCTTGGTTCCAGCCACACGGCGATTCCAATCGACGTGCCGATCATCCGCACGGACCTCGAAATCAAGCCGGTCCGCGTCGGCGCATGGGCCGATATCGGAACCAATGCGACGATCCTTCCCGGTGTCACAATCGGCAAGGGCGCGATCGTCGGTGCGGGAGCGGTTGTCGTTTCCGATGTCGCACCATTCTCGGTCGTCGCCGGTGTTCCGGCAAAATTCCTGCGCTGGCGAAGCGACAGCGACACGACGGTAGCCACATCCTGAACGTTGGGGACAGATCATGAAAGACAAGCGGATACTCATCACTGGCGGTGCCGGTCTCGTTGGATCACACATTGCTGATCTCGTTGCTCTCGAGCAACCGCGCGAAATCCTGATCCTGGACAATTTCGTGCGCGGACGGCGCGAAAACCTTGTGCAGGCTTCGGCGGCCTTTCCACTGACAATCATCGAAGGCGATATCCGCGATCGGGCGTTGCTGGAAAAACATTTCGATGGTGTCGATATCGTCTTCCACCAGGCGGCAATCCGGATCACGCAGTGCGCCGAAGAACCCCGTCTTGCCTTTGACGTTTTGGCAGGGGGAACATTCAATGTTCTTGAAGCGGCGGTTAAGGCCAAGGTGGAAAAAGTGATTGCCGCCTCCTCGGCGTCCGTTCTGGGTCTCGCGGACAGTTTTCCGACAACCGAGGAACACCATCCCTACAACAACCGGACGATCTACGGTGCCGCCAAAACCTTCAACGAGGGGCTGCTGCGCAGCTTCGCGGAAATGTACGGCTTGAACTATGTCGCCTTGCGCTACTTCAACGTCTACGGCCCGCGCATGGATGTCTACGGCGCCTATACCGAAGTGCTGATCCGGTGGATGGAGCGGATATCGGCGGGCCTGCCGCCAATCATCAACGGGGACGGCAGCCAGACGATGGATTTCGTCCACATCCACGATATCGCGCGGGCAAACATGCTGGCGGCGCAGTCTGATGTCACCGACGAGGTCTTCAACGTCGCGAGTGGTACGGAGACCAGTCTGCTGGAACTCGCGCAGCTGTTGACCGGCGTGATGAACGCGTCGATGGAACCGCAGCATCAGGCAGCGCGCAAAGTGAACGCGGTGTCGCGCCGGCTTGCCGACACGAGCAAGGCGGAGAGCATGTTGAACTTCAAGGCTCAGATCACACTTGAAGATGGACTTCGCGGCCTCGTCGACTGGTGGCGCAAGGAAAGAGCGCTGGAAATCGGGGGGCAAGCCGCATGAGCCAGGCGCTTCCGCAGATTCCCGTCGCCAAGCCCCTCCTCGATGAATTGGAGGTAGAGGCAGTCCGCCGTGTTGTGTTGTCCGGCTGGGTCACACAAGGTCCGGAGGTTGCTGCATTCGAGAGTGAGTTTGCGGCTTACGTTCAAACCGAACATGCCTGTGCGGTTTCAAACTGCACGACGGCTCTGCACCTTGCGTTGAAGGCTGTTGGGATCGGCCCGGGTGATGAGGTCATAACTGTCAGCCATACGTTCATCGCAACGGCAAATGCCATCCGGTATCTGGGCGGGGTTCCCGTTTTCATCGACATCGAAACCAGCGGATTCAATATTGATCCGGAACTGATCCAGGCGGAAATCACACCTCGAACGAAAGCGATCTTGTGTGTGCACCAACTCGGCATGCCCTGCAATCTCGCAGCAATCGTCGAGATTGGCCGGAGCAATGATATTCCGGTCATCGAGGATGCGGCTTGCGCGACCGGGAGCGAAATACTCTGGAACGGCCAGTGGGAAAAAATCGGCCGGCCGCGTGGCGATATAGCCTGTTTTTCGTTTCACCCCCGAAAGGTCGTCACGACCGGCGACGGGGGCATGCTGACAACCGCGAATCCTGAGTATGACCGCAAGTTTCGTCTGTGGCGGCAACACGGCATGAGCGTGCCCGATACAGTCCGCCACGGCTCGCGCCAAGTGATCTATGAAGGATATCCGGAGCTCGGCTACAACTACCGCATGACCGATCTTCAGGCCGCCATGGGCCGGGTACAATTGACCCGGCTGCCGGAACTGATATCGCGACGGCGTCATCTTGCCGAGCTCTATCGACAGGAGCTTCGCGATATTACATGGCTTGAAACACCCATCGAGCCCTCCTGGGCACGCAGCAACTGGCAGAGCTATTGCGTCATGCTTCCGCCTTGGCTCGACCAAAGGGAAACCATGCAGGTGCTGCTCGACAAGGGAATTTCAACCCGGCGCGGCATCATGAACATTCATCGCGAAGACGCCTATGTGGGCTGGACCACGCATCGGGTTGCCGCAAACCAGCTTCCCAGAAGCGTGGCAGCACAGGAGGGGGCGATCATTCTTCCGCTGTTTGCGCAGCTGACCGACGAAGAGGTTTTGTTCGTGGCGGACACGCTTCGCAAGCTATGCGTGGCACCGCAAAGGGCGACCGCTTGATCTCCACTTCACATCAAATCTTCTAATTGAAGAAACGCGCGCCTCTTGGGAGTCCACCTCGCCAAGGGGCGTTCTCCGCGGGATGGGATGTTCGGCGGCTTCCCCCGGCTCGGGCCATCTCTTAAGTCGCTCTGAGAACCCACCTTCTGATCGGCAACGGAAGCAATTCCGGCGGCAATAGCCCTATCAGCATTTTCAGCGAATACAGCCCGCTCAACACCACGGCGACAGAGCCCAGCGCAGTGGCGTGCCAGAACGGCAGGACAAGCGTTGCGCTAAAAATCAGTGCCGACGCGACGATGAAGATCAGTCCGATTTTGAGATTGGCGGGGGACCAGCGGAATCCCGTGAGTTTGCGTGCGAAAAAGTAAATGAGCAGACTGTGCCAGAGGTAAAGCCCAAAAAATGCGGCCGCCGAGCCAATCAGGCCGAATTCCGACACCAGCAACCAAGCCAGGCCAATGTGTACCACCGTTGCGGCAACTTCCGTCCAGAAGAAGACACCCTGTTCGCCCTTCGCCAGCACGATGTAGCCCATGGGCCATGCAATGATGCGAAGCAGCATCCCCAGGCAAATCCAGCGCAGGAGATCTGCAGCGCCATAAAATTCAGGGGAATAGAACAACTGCATGACGATAGGCGCAAACGTCAACGTTGCGAGAACCCCGGGGAAGGCGAGCAGGATGCTGACTCGCGCCTGCTCGTTGACGAGGCGGTTACATGCAGCATGATCGCCGGCAACCGCGGTCAGACGCGGATAGAAATCAGTGCCCATCGCCTGCAGGATGAAGCCCGCATAAAGGCTACCGAGCGCCCAGGCGGCTTGATACAGCCCGGCCGCGACAATGCCGCCGTGTTGCAGGACGATGATACGCACGACATACGCGGTCGCAAGAGTGAGCAAGCCGCTGGCCATGAAGACAAGGCCAAGTTTCAAAAGCCCCCCCAGTTCCTGCCTGAACTGCGGGAAAGACAGATTGGTTGCACCTTGCGATATCTTCCTGCTGTACCACCAGGAAATAAGCAGTGTCAGCGCGGCGGAGGCAATGAGAGACGGTACAACCCCTTCAAAGCCAAAATAGTAGATAAGGGGAATGGTGACCACTGTTGACCAGAATGCGCCCAAAAGGTTGATGCGGGCAAGAATTGAGATTTCCCGCATCCCTTGAATCATTGCGGTCTGCCCCGCCGAAGCAAGCCGGAAGAAAATCGCAAGCGAGAGGAACGCAACGCTGGTGGCGTGCTGATGATCTCCAAACGTGAGGCGCGCAGCCGGAAATGCGAGGGCAGCAAGCAGGACCGTTCCGGCAATACCCAGCACAATGGATATTCGCTGAAGAATGAATGCCGTTCGTGCTATCTTTTCAGCATCCCCCGTCCCAACCGCCTCGGCAATTTGACGCACGCCACTCGACTGAACCCCCAAGCCTGCAACGGCCTGGGCGATGTCGGCGATAGAACTGTAGATAGCCATCAACCCCACACCTTCAGGTCCAAGGATGAGGGCCATCGCCTTGTTGCGGATGATGGAAAATCCCACGGTTATCAATGACGATCCACCCATCAAGGCTGTCGACTTGAGAATCTGCGTGTAAGTTTGGCCCTCGGACGGGGTTCCGCGTGCATTCATGGGATTTCAAGCCTTATGCCTGCCGTGCACCGGCGAAGAGAAACTCGGGTAGTCCCTGTCGATAATGCGCCGGACAACCGTTTCTACGCTCGATTGCCAGCTTGGCGCCCGCTGGCCGAAAGCTCTTTCGAACTTGTCAGTTGAAAGGCATGAGTTCGCTGGGCGTTTGGCCCGGGTGCGGTAAGCGGAAGACAGAATGTCTTCCACGTCTGCGAAAGGACCGCCATGGACCCGGCTCACCTCGAAAACATGCCGGGCGAAACCTGACCAATTTATCTCACCCGCCCCTGTAAAGTGATAGATGCCGGTATAATGTCTGTCCGGATACGTCGCGATGAGAAGGATCGCCTCCGCCAGGTCCAGAGCTGATGTCGGATTGCCCCACTGATCGGAAACAACGCCAATACTCTCCCGTTCGGTGGCGATGCGCAGCATGGTTCGCACAAAATTGGTGCCGAACGGACTGTAGACCCAGCTTGTCCGCAGGATTATGTGGCGAGGATTGACGCTTGCCACAGCGCGCTCGCTGCGCAGCTTGGTATAGCCGTACACGGTCTTCGGTTCGGCCTCGTCATCCTCCAGGTAAGGATAGGGATCCGTTCCGGAAAAAACGTAGTCGGTGGACAGATGAATGATCGGCACACGCAACGCGGCAGCCGCCTCCGCGACAGCGGCGGCGCCTGTCACGTTGATTGCGTACGCAAGGTTGCGTTCATCTTCGGCTCGATCGACCGCTGTGTAAGCGGCGGCCGACACAACCATTTCAGGTTTCGCTGTGAGTATTGCCTGCCTGACCGACGAAGGATCTGTGAGGTCGAAATCCGGCCGGCCAACGGTGATCAACTCTATGTCATCCCTGGCCGCGGCAGCCTCGACAAGGCTGGTGACAACCTGCCCCTTCAAACCGGTCACCAGGATTTTCATTGCACGGCTGCCAATCGACCGAGGCGGGCGCCAGCATAGGTGCCTTCGCGAATAGGCTTCCACCACCATTCATTCTCGAGATACCAGGCAATTGTTTTGGCCAATCCGGTTTCAAAAGTCTCCTGTGGTTTCCAGCCCAGATGACTTTCTATTTTCGCTGTGTTCATCGCGTAACGGCGATCATGGCCGGGCCTGTCATCCACGAAACAGATAAGATCGCGGTAGCTTCTTTGGCGGCCGCGAGGCTTGGTGCGGTCTAGGATGTCGCAAATTGCCTGCACCACCGCGAGATTGCTGCGCTCACAGCTTCCACCGATGTTGTAACTTTCGCCGATCGTGCCCTCGCTTGCGATCAGCGCGAGCGCGCGCGCATGATCCTCGACATAGAGCCAATCACGGACGTTCGTGCCAGCGCCATAAATGGGCAACGGCTTTTCGTCGAGGGCGTTCAAGATCACTAGGGGGATCAATTTTTCCGGAAAATGGTATGGGCCGTAGTTGTTCGAGCAATTGGACATCACGATCGGCAGGCCAAATGTCTGGTGCCAGGCGCGAACCAGATGATCTGATGCCGCTTTCGACGCGGAATAGGGCGATGACGGCGCATAGGGGGTTTGCTCGTTGAAGGTGCTGCCGTCGAACGGAAGGTCACCGAAGACCTCGTCGGTGGAGACGTGATGGAAGCGGAATTGTTGCCTTACCGCACCAGATAGCTGGCGCCAGTATTTCAACGTTGTCTGGAGCAGCCGGAACGTGCCGACAATGTTGGTTTCGATGAACTGGCCCGGCCCATCAATCGACCGGTCCACATGGGTTTCAGCTGCCAGATGGATGACGCGGTCGATCCTTTCCCGTCTCATCAACTCGCCCAATGCGGCTTCGTCACCGATATCGGCGTGGACAAAACGATAGTTCGGGCAACTCTCGATGGATCGAAGCGAAGCCAAGCTGCCGGCATAGGTAAGTTTGTCCACGTTGAGGACATTCTCGCCGGCGGAAACCAGATGCCGGCAAAGTGCCGATCCGATAAAACCGGCACCTCCTGTCACGAGAGTGTTCATTGCCCGCCCTCCCCGTGCATATCGAAGACTTCCGCTGTCTCCAAGGACGGCGCCAGCCGATCATTCTCGGAAAGCTGAAACGTGGAGGCGTTCATCGGCCAGATGATGCCGATGTCGGGATCATCAAAGCGTATGGAGCGACTATGGCTGGCGGAGTAAGGATTGGTGACCTTGTAAACCACCTCGGTATCGGGCTCGAGCGTCAGAAAACCGTGGGCAAAACCCCTCGGGACGAGCACCTGATTCCATTTGGCGGCAGAAATCCGCAGAGCGGTCCAGTGCGCGAAGCTGGGAGAACCGCGCCGGATATCAACGACCACGTCGAAGATGGAGCCCTTTACTACGCGGACCAGCTTGTCCTGAGCGTATGGCGGCAGCTGGTAATGCAGGCCACGTAGCACCCCCGTTGCAACGGAGCGGGAGTGGTTGTCCTGAACAAAACCGAGTTTCACACCTTGCTCGCAAAGAAGTTCTGCGTTCCACGTCTCGGAAAAGAAGCCCCGGTCGTCTTCGAATTTCGGCGGAAGGATCTCTATCACGCCATCGAGCCCGAGGGATTTAATCTGGAGGCTCATGCCGCGTAATCCTCCACACACTGGCGAAGATAAGTGGCATAAGCTGTTTTCCCGAGGAGACATGCACGCCGCAGCACGTCCTGTGGCTGAAGCCACCCCATATCCAAGGCAATTTCCTCCGGACACGCGATCTGAATACCTTGCCGGCGCTCGACAGTACGGACGAACGAGGAGGCATCCTGCAAACTGTCGTATGTGCCGGTATCCAGCCAGGCATAGCCGCGGCCGAGCTGGCAGACATGCAGATCGCCCCTTTCAAGGTAGATGTTGTTGACGGCGGTAATCTCAAGCTCGCCCCGCTCAGAGGGCTTGATGGAGGAGGCAATTTCGATGACATCGTTGTCATAGAAGTACAGCCCGGTCACAGCCCAATTGGATTTTGGTTTGGTAGGCTTCTCCTCAATCGTCATGGCCCTGCCGGTTGCCCTGTCGAAGCTGACCACGCCGTAGCGTTCGGGATCTTCGACGTGGTAGGCAAAGACGGAGGCACCTTTTTGCCGTGCAGTCGCCTGCCGGCAAATGTCCGGAAGCCCGTGTCCGAAGAAAATGTTGTCGCCGAGGATCATCGCGACGTTGTCCTTGCCGATAAAGTCGCGGCCAATGATGAAGGCCTCGGCCAGCCCGTTCGGATGGGCTTGTTCGGCGTAGGAAAGATTCAGGCCGAAATCGGAACCGTCACCAAACAGCTCTCGAAAGCAGGGCAGATCGCGCGGTGTGGAAATGATGAGAATCTCGCGGATTCCGGCAAGCATCAAAACGCTCAAGGGATAGAAAATCATCGGTTTGTCGTAGATTGGCAGCATCTGCTTCGATACCGCGATTGTCAGAGGGTAGAGACGTGTGCCGCTACCACCGGCAAGTATGATCCCCTTCATCTTTATGCCTTGCTCTCTTTGTCTCGTTGCCCCGATTGGTCTGGTCCACGCAGCGTGTCGGTCGCCAGGCAAAGTGCCCGGTTCCTCATTGACTGGCCTGTTCGGATTGCGCGTTCTGCTCAGCCGTCCGAGCCGTTGCATCAGCAGGCGCTGGAGACATTTTGCGAAGAACCCGCACGACATCACCCGGCAAAAGGACGGTTGAATCCGAGGCTGGGATTTCCCGGACGCCAGAGCCTTCCTGCCGCATGACGCTGAACGCCAGCATCACCGCGCCGGCGCCGGCTTGAGAAGTTGCGTCCCCCGACAGCGCCTCCAGCAATAGCTTCTGCGTTGTTTCACGCTTCAGGTTTTGCTGGTCGAGGCTGGCCTGTTCCGATTGGAGTTCAACAGCGACTTCCGTACGCTGCTTGTCGTAAAGGCCATCCAGGTTGCGTGTTGTTTCGGCGATGTTTTGGCGAGCTCGCATGATGGCGGTCGATAGATCCAGCCGATTTCCATGGTAGCTGCGCAATGTGCGTTCAAGGTCCGACTGACGCGTCGGAAGAGCAATGCCCCGCTCGACCATGCTTTTGACATTGGTCAGTTCTTTTTCGACCGAAGCGATATCCTCATCCGTACTGTCGATCTTCTTTCCGATCGTGGCTATTTCCAACGTCAATAGATCGCGCAGTTCAGTGTAGGACTTAGATTGGCGATCCATGTCATTCATGCGAGCGGCGAAAATAATCTTTTCCTGCTCGAAAATTGCCGAGGCGACCCCATGGCTGTCCTCCATTTCTGGCGCAAGGCGCATTTCCTTGGCGCCTGAAATTTCAGCCTGCAGCCGGGCAATCTTGACCTTGCTGCGCAAGATTGTGTTGCCGATCTCCTGCAGTTGACCGACATAACCCGTCTTGTCTGCGCCCGCCTGCGACGCGTTTGATGACCTCAATTCCCCGCCGCTCATCGCTAAGGATTGCAGAACCGTCAGCCCTGGATGAAATTTGTATTCGCCGGGCTTGTTGACGTCACCAACCACATAGATCGGCGGCTGTTCGAGAATCTCGACGGTCGCCTCGGGGGTCTGCACCAACCCGATTTTCGTCTTTAGCTGCTTGGCAATTTCCGCAGCAAGACCGGCGCCATCGAGATGTCCGATTGACATCGTGCCGATGATCGGAAGCGACACCGTCTTTTCCTGCGAAATCAGGAAATCGCCACCAAGCGCATCCCACTTTTCATAACTGCCCTTTGTGGGCAGCCACTGTACGACCGTTAAGCGAATTTTTGTTTGCGGCGGCAATTGATCACTGTCCGCCAGAACGGGGGAAAACGCACCGCCGAGAACACTCAAAGTGGCCACAGCGAACGTCGTTCGAAGGAAGCCACCGTACCGCCAGAAAGATACAATCAATGTATTCTCCAAGCTAAAAACACAAAACTGTCCCAGGACGGGATGCAGCGAATTGGTTTCAGTGTGCCGATTGGACAGAGATTGAGAAGGGGGAAGAGCGGCGGCTTTGCTTCATCAATATGGTTGAGAACGCAATGCACGGCGCGCAGTGGGTATGATGGCATTTATATCGATTGATCTAGACCGATCCAAAGGCGGACGGCGGTAGACGAGAGGTAAAGGACGAACACAAGTGCTTACCACCGCTGGGAGACTGGGTATGCTACCCACTTCGCCCATTTGGATAAGGGTCATGCCGCAATCTCTCCGGGCGCATTGAACATCGCCGGTCCAGTCTCAACCCTTTTGGGCCGTCGCGGATGTTGGCGACGTAAGATAGTGTGCCCCGACGCGTGGATTCCGTTCGCTCTGTAGCCATTACCAGCGCAGGCGAACTGAGAGTGATGGGTAAGGATATGATGCTGTTGGACGGGAATGAGCATGACGCCGCAGGAGCCAGAAGGCATCTTGAGCCACAACGCGTCATTTTGATCCTGACGAACAGCGGGAGCGTCTCAAAATCCCTTATCAACGCGATTGAGCGTGAGTTCCCGTGGGTACGGGTCGAACAGACTGATACTGTCGACACTGCATGTGCAGCCTTTGCTCATCCCGTCGGGCTCATCCTGGTCGATGTAACCTTGATGAGAAAAGCCGAAGCAGCCTCAGCGGAACTCCTGCGCATGCATCCTCACGCATTGGCCGCCGTTATAGAGCCCTATGATAAAGTCTTGGTCACGTCCCTGAGCGATGTGCTTGCCTCTTCGCTCATTCGCAGTGTGCTACCAATGGACCTCCGGCTCGATGTCTGGTTGTCAATCGTACGCTTGCTGCTGTGTGGCGGGGAGTACCTGCCTCCCGGATTGATCCTTCAGGCAAAACTCCGCGGCCAGAATGCCCCTTATGCAAAAGATGGCGTTGCCCAGAGCCAAACTGCCAATATGGCAGAACTAACCACCCGCGAATCGCAGATACTCGGAATGGTTTCTCACGGTCTCCAAAACAAGTTGATTGCTGCCGAGTGTGGACTGTCCGAGCATACCGTCAAAATCCACCTACACCACATCATTCGGAAGTTGGGAGTTCACAACAGGACAGAGGCCGCGGCAAGGTTTCGCAGCCTCCACGAATCCGCCGGACGATAAATGGAACGGTGGCCCGAGTGACGTCATGCCTGGATGGCGCCAGTTTGGCAATGTGACTTCGGCCGGTATGGAAGCTTTGCGGATCGGGCGCAGTCTTGTCTCCGGCCTTTTTACGCGACGTGTGGTGACCGCTGGCCCCGATGTTTCCCGCGTAAGCCGATCCCTATCACGTTGACGTGCTTTTGTTACGCGAGATATCGCTGCAGGTTCTTCAGTTCGCGCGGTCCATTCCGCTATGCCGTCACATCCTGCGTGACCTTGACCAGTTGATAGATGAACTTGGCATACCAGCCGATCATTCCACGATCTATCGTTGGATACAGCAACACACGCATGGGTTTGAAAAGCGGCTGCGTAGGCACTGACGCCGATCCAATGGAAGTCACCACTAACCAGATCGCCGGGATACCGGTTGCCTCAACTTGGCTTAGTTGTGTGCGGCACAGGCTGAGATAACTTTCTATTGCTAGGGCTTGGCTGCGCATTGTGATCATGCATTCGCGACTGACCGGGGCGAGCCAGCGCCATGATGTTCACGCGAACCGCTATGTGCGATTTATGTCGTCAATAAGATAGAAATCCGCACCGGCTGTTTTCTTGTAAAAAGGATCGATAATATCGTTATCGATCACGGTAGTCTCCAGCGACAACTCAGATTTGTCCGGCCCGCTAACTGCATCGGAGTTGATCTCCTTTTGGCGCTCTAAACATACAGCGCCAGCAACTGCACGGCCGCTGGACCGTGCCTTTCAACCAACCCAACTCGACACATTCATACCACAGGAAGCGCCCTGCTTGGTACACTGCAGGGCGCCATCCCGCTTATTCCTCATCGCCGGTAGGCATTTCCGCGACTTCGCGGCCTGCCGACAGGATCGACCGTTTACCGACATGGTTTGCCGATCCGACCAGTCCTTCCCGCTCCATCCGTTCGACCAGCGAAGCTGCTCTGTTGTAGCCTATCTGTAGACGGCGCTGGATGTAGGACGTGGAGCACTTCTTGTCGCGTAGCACGACCTTGACCGCCTTGTCGTAGAGGTCGTTGCCATCCTCTTCTGCCATTGCACCCTTGTCGAACACCGCAGCGTCCTCTTCGGCTGTCGCGTCCATTTCCTCCGCATCCTCCGTCACGGTGCCCAGATATTCCGGACGGCCTTGCGTCTTCAGATGCGCGACGACCTTTTCGACTTCCTCATCGGAGACGAACGGCCCGTGAACGCGGGCGATCCGGCCGCCGCCCACCATGTGCAGCATATCGCCCTGCCCCAGCAGATGCTCGGCCCCCTGCTCGCCCAAAATGGTGCGGCTGTCGATCTTCGAAGTGACCTGGAAAGAAATCCGGGTCGGGAAGTTTGCCTTGATCGTGCCGGTGATGACGTCAACCGACGGGCGTTGTGTTGCCATGATCAGGTGGATACCGGCGGCACGGGCCATCTGCGCCAGGCGCTGGATCGCGCCCTCGATCTCCTTGCCGGCGACCATCATCAAGTCAGCCATCTCATCAACGATGACCACGATATAGGGCATCGGGGCGAGATCCATTTCCTCCTGTTCGAAGATCGGCTCGCCGGTCGAGCGGTCAAAGCCCGTCTGGACACTACATAGGATTGTTTCGCCCTTTGAGCGGGCCATTGCAGCACGCGCGTTGTAGCCGTCGATATTGCGCACGCCAAGGCGCGACATCTTGCGGTAACGGTCTTCCATTTCGCGCACGGCCCATTTCAGTGCCATCACCGCCTTTTTCGGGTCGGTGACTACAGGCGTCAGGAGATGCGGTATGCCGTCATAGACCGACAGTTCCAGCATCTTCGGATCGACCATGATCAGCCGGCATTCCTCCGGCTTCAGCCGGTAGAGCAAGGACAGGATCATCGTGTTGATCGCCACCGATTTGCCCGAACCTGTGGTGCCCGCCACCAGAAGATGCGGCATCTTGGCGAGTTCTGCGATCACCGGTTCGCCGCCGATGGTCTTGCCGAGGCAAAGCGCCAGCTTGAAGCGTGTTTCCTCGTAGTTTTCAGACTCGATCAACTCGCGGAAATACACCGTTTCGCGCACAGGGTTCGGCAGCTCGATACCAATCACATTGCGGCCGGGTACGACGGCCACGCGCGCCGAGAGCGCCGACATCGACCGGGCAATGTCGTCGGCAAGACCGATGACGCGCGACGATTTCACGCCCGGTGCCGGTTCGAATTCGTAAAGTGTAACGACGGGGCCTGGGCGAACATCGATGATCTCGCCGCGGACGCCAAAATCCTCAAGCACACTTTCGAGCAGGCCAGCACTCTGCTCCAGCGCTTCCTGGGTGATAACGGCCGTTTCCTGGACGGACGGCTCCTGCAGGAGGTCTATCGGGGGAAAGACATATTCGGCTGCACCTGGCTCTGCCGTCATTTCCGGGATAGCCACGAACGTATCGGGACGGACGGCCCGGATCGGCCTGGAAACCGCCACCGGAGGCTTTGTGACACGTACGGCTTCGGCAGGACTTGCGGCCTCGGCCACAACCGGTCGGATTTCTTCAACGATCGGCGCGGGAGTCACAAGGGGTGCAGGACGGCTAATGACTGGCGCAACAACGCGGCGCTCGGACGCCCTGATCCCGATCTCGCGGTAGAGCGCAGTTACCGAACCGGCCGGAGAATGAACCTCCGGGGGCTGCCAATGCACGAGTGGCGCCAGAGCCGCAATATCAGCTTCCATATCCAGGGTGTTCCAAAACACTTCGTCGGAGACGTGCTGGAAGGAACTGGCATGTCTGATCGCCGTTTCCGGTACGTCTAGAGCCTCCGGCTCCTGCTCCGCCGGAAAGCATGCCAAGTCGATATCGGCAAGGCCTGTATATTCGGCCACCGCTGGTTCGGTCAGCGATGTTTCCAGCTCCTGCCTCAGACGAAGGGAAAGCAATTGAACGCCGGATACCACCATCGCTTCCTCAGCGACGGGCTCGATGACCGGCAATTGTTCTGCGATTACAGTGACAGTCTCCACCACTTCGGAAACCGCCTGTTCAACCGGGCGAATGCCTTCCGGTTCCTTGCTTGCATCACTCGCGGGCCGTTTCGAATAGACACTCTCCGGTGTTCGGGTAAAACGCACATTCGGTCCGAGCACAAAGGCACTCTGCCAAACGGGTGCATCCCCCCGCCCTTCGATCTCAGCCATCGCGTCCGTATCGGGCTCAAATGGACCCTCGTCGCTTTTCAGATCGACGGGAGCGCCGTAGATCCGGCGCTGGGGCTCCGCTTTTCCCAGACGATTTTCCGGGTCTGCGGGCTGATCTCCTGTGTTATCGAAGCCGTTCGAAAAATTGGTTCGGGAAAGACGCATAGGGACCTGCTCACTCAAAATTCACGCGCAATGGGCACACCCTTTTCAATAGAAAATAAAGGTTAATCACCTCTTTCCAGCGGGCCTTATCCCAGTGAATTTCCATCCGCCCTCGCAAACGGGATAACCATCGTTCCCCCAGAAAATTCGGCCTTTTCCGGCCGCCGGATCAGGTTCCGTGGTCACAAAAGCAGGTATTGCCATGGCAATCACAATGGCCGGTGCCGTGACCACGCATGCCGCCATCTGTCGAATACGCGAACAGAAGGTTATCCATTCTGATTCCGGCGGCTGTTCTGAAAACGTAAGAACCGTGGCGAATCGACAATCTCCCAGGACTGCGCCAAAGCCGACTGGTCGGCCTGACTTCCTCCTTGTGAACCAACGGCCTGTGCTTCGCTCACCCCTCCCCTAACCACATTTAAAACGGTGCGGAATGATGCCGATGCACCTTCGTGATGTAGCGAGACACTGAAGCCAACTCGCTGGAATGTTATCAAAATACGGGATAACGCACAGTGGCGTGTTCTGACATGAACACGCCTATCTCAACTGCGCCAGGTCGCGCCTATCGATGCGTTACCGGCATTCGCCCGCCGACAGATACCAGTGATTACGGCAGACGAACCGAGATCAGGGTGCCAGCGGGTCCGGTTAACTCCCGCCCACATAACAAGAAAACCGTATTGCTTGTGAAAAGCGCCCACCCCCGTTAACCGTCTGTTAACCTTAAACGTCTGGACGGATTTGCAGAATCGTGTTCTACCTTTGGCGGGCACCAACCGGCAAACCGACGAAAGACCGACAAGAGGAACAGATGGCGATAGCAAATCGAGTGGAATCAAGTGTCGGTTTGAAGGAAGATGCTGGCAGCAAAATCACGCGCCATGCAGGGCTTCTGTCCGGGCAATTGCAGCAACTCAGAACTCGCATGTATCCGCCAAAATCGGAAAAGGCGCTCCGTCCATTTTTGACCAATGAAGTGTCGAAATTGACGTCAATACCTGATTCAACCCTGAAGCTCATGTCCACTGAAGGGCGCGGGCCGGTTCCCAGCCGTCTAGAGAATAACCATCGCGTCTATACTCTACCTCAGATCAATGAATTGCGCGAGCTGTTTGCCAAGCAGAAGCCCTTGGATGCGCTGCGGTTCCTGCCTCGCCGTCAGGCTGGCGAACACCTGCAAGTGCTTGCGATAGCCAACTTCAAGGGCGGGAGCGCGAAAACGACGACATGTGTCCACCTTGCGCACTATCTCGCTCTTCATGGCTACCGCGTCCTCGCGTTGGACCTGGACCCGCAGGCATCCTTGTCGGCATTGTTCGGCGCCCAGCCGGAGATCGATGTTGGATCGAATGAAACGATCTATGCCGCTTTGCGCTACGACGAAGCCGAACGCCGTCCAATCCGCGATATTATTCGCAAGACATATTTCGATGGCATCGACCTCATCCCTGGCAACCTGGAAGTCATGGAGTATGAGCACGAAACGCCGCGCATGCTGGCGAACAAATCCAACCCTGGCGCAATTTTCTTCGAGAGGCTGAAACTTGCCCTGTCGGAAGTCGAGGCTGACTACGACGTTGTAATCCTTGATACTCCGCCGTCGCTCGGCTTTCTGACCTTGAGCGCGATTTACGCCGCCACCAGCATGATCATCACCGTCCATCCGGCAATGCTGGACGTGGCGTCGATGAGCCAGTTCCTTCTCATGATGGGCGACCTGATTAGCGTTCTGAATGAGAACGGTGCCCAGCTGGACCAGGACTTCATCCGTTACCTCGTCACACGTCACAACCCAAATGACGCGCCCCAATCGCAAGTGGTCGCGATGCTCCGGCATCTGTTCGGTGCAGACGTGTTGTTGCCGACGGCCATCGAAAGTACAGCCGTTGAGGCCGCTGGCCTGGCAAAAAGGTCGATATACGAGCTTGAGATGGGACATATCGGGCGCGATACGCACAAGCGTGCCCGCGAGGCGGTGGATGCCGTGAATGACTCAATTGTTCGGCTGATCAACGACAGCTGGGGGCGGACATGAGTAAATCTCCTCGCAAGTCGATCGTCGCCAACTTCGGGCTGCTGTCTGCCGCACTGGAGAACGAGCTGACTGACGACCAGCAGCCTGCGGCCCCTGCCCCCTCGCCCAGCAATCGTGTCGGAGCCGGTGTCATCGGCGCAGCTCACCGTGCGATCGACGACATCAGATCAGAGCGGGATCGTTTGAAGGCTCTCGTTGAGGCCGGTGGCGGTGCGGTTCGCGAGCTGGATCCATCGCATATCGACCCCTCCCCCTATCCGGACAGACTGCCGGATGATGATGGAGCGAGCTTTGAAGTGTTCAAGCGGTCGATAGAGACCGAGGGGCAGAAGGTTCCAGTTCAAGTCCGAAAACACCCATCATCGCCCGGCCGCTACCAGATTGTCTACGGTCATCGGCGCTGGCTCGCGGCCAAGCAGCTCAACAAGCCAGTTCAAGCCATCGAGGTCGAAATTTCCGACCTCGACCTTGTCCTCGCCCAGGGTATCGAAAACGCAGGCCGCCAAGACCTGACCTGGATTGAGCGCGCCCTGTTTGCATCGCGAATGGATGATGCCGGAATTAAGGCGCGTCACATCTACGCTGCGCTCTCCATCGAAGATGCCGAACTCGCTCGTATGCGGAATGTCTACAGAATTGTTCCGGCAGATATTATCGAGGCCATCGGTCGCGCACCGAAAATCGGACGGCCGCGCTGGCTTGAACTTGCCAAGACGGTTGCCGGCGGCTCGGGAACGCTTGAGGCCATGCGGGCGGTGTTGGCAAAGAAGGATGGCGAGGCCGAGACTTCCGATCAGAGGTTCCAGCGCGTGCTGAACGTCATCAAGCCAGCGTCCGGCGCGCGCCGCGAACCCAGCCCGATCACAGATAAGGCAGGCACGCGGCTCGGTGCACTAATGATCTCCTCGAAAGAGGTTCGAATTTCCGCCGAAGGTTCAGTCGGGATCGAATTTTTGAAGTTTATTGAGGCGGAACTCCCGGCGCTCAGCGAGCGCTTTGTCCGTCTGCGAGAGCAAGGATAACTCTGACAGCTGTCAGGATTTCGGAGTTAAAGAAAGGAAACGCTGCAAAAGAAAAAGGCCCCCTAAACGTTGCCGTCTTGGAAGCCTCTCTCTCTGTGTGACAACTAGAGAATCGCATTTCCTCGAATCCCAGTCAAGAGTTTTGGCACCGTTTTTTTGGTGAGCGGATTTCTTTTGCCGAATAAAAGGTGAAGGAAATGCAGATTAGTCGTGTAACGACGCCCTTTGGGCGGCGGCCGATGTCGCTTGCCTTGGTTACGAGGCAAGTCGCTCTGACCGAGATCAAGCCGGGTAAGTCGGCTGACAAGTGGAAAATCTTTCGGGACATCTCCGAAGCCAGGGAATTGCTTGGTCTACAGGATCGCAGCCTGGCAGTGCTTGACGCGCTGTTAAGCTTCTATCCGGACAAGGAACTCCGCCAGGATGCCCAACTCGTTGTCTTCCCGTCCAACGCTCAACTGACCGTCAGGGCGCATGGCATTGCCGGCGCAACTCTTCGAAGGCATCTCGCCGCTCTCGTGGAGGCGGGTCTGATCGTGCGGAAGGATAGTGCCAATGGCAAGCGCTTCGCCAGAAAGGATCGAGCGGGCGATATCGAAGCCGCATTTGGCTTCGATATTTCACCTCTCCTTCTCCGCGCTGAAGAATTGGCAGGCCTTGCGCAGCAAGTGGCAGCCAATCGCGCTGCCTTTCGCCGAGCCAAGGAGAGGCTGACAATTTGCCGACGGGATGTCCGGAAGCTTATCACAGCCGCAGTCGAGGAAGGTGCACCCGGCAACTGGCACACAATTGAAGGCGCCTACATTGACTTGGTTGCCAGAATTCCGCGTTCTCCAACACTCAGCGACATGACGTCAATTTTGGCCGAGATGAGCCTGCTCCAGCAAGAAGTACTTAACTTGCTGGAAATGCAACGAAAAGACCATATTTTAAGCACCTATGATGCTCAGAATGAGCGCCACATACAGAATTCAAATACAGAATCTCATAATGAATCTGAACCTCGCTTAGGAAAAAGATCTGAAGAAAAACCGAATGAACCGATCCGGTCGCAGAATCGGAACATTCCTGCATTCTCGCTGGGGTTTGTTTTGAGAGCTTGCCCTGAGATAGCCCTTTACGGTCCCGGGGGCGGCGTCAACAGCTGGCGTGACTTGATGGCGGCGGCGGTTGTTGTCCGCTCCATGCTCAGAGTTGATCCGTCCGCCTATGAAGATGCCTGCGAGGCAATGGGGCCGGAAAACGCCGCAGTAGCCATGGCGTGCATTCTTGAGCGAGCCGGCCATATAAATTCGGCTGGCGGATACCTTCGTGGTCTTACCTCTAGGGCAAGACGTGGAGAATTTTCACTCGGTCCAGCGCTTATGGCGCGGTTACGGGTTAATGGAGAGAGCAATTGCAGGGTGGGATAGTTGGTCCAATGAGTTTCTGTCAGGTACCAAAACCCTGACAGCTGTCAGGGTTTTGTTCGGGGGCAATTACGCGTGCCTTCGCGCAGGCTATTGGCAGTCGTGGTTACGAGCGTGACAGAGTTATTTGGCAGTTTCAGTGGTTGCCTTGTTCTTAGTCTCGCACCGTCTTGACCAAGAGGTACCAAGACGCTGTCAGAAGCTTGGTCATGAAAAAGGGACTGATCCAACTCAGACAGACAACGCCAGAACCGACGCGGCATTGGATCAAGACGTAGGCAACATCGGCTTGTGCGCACTTTCATCGTATTGTCGCAAAGTTCTCTCGAACGACCACCAGAACAGTGGACTGGATGCATCGGCCAGAAATTCCACCCGCTAGGCACCTGTATCGCAACGCACGGCATAGTGTTTACTCATCTTCAGCACGTGGATGAGCTAGGGAGTTCCACGAGCTAGCTGACAGCCAATGAAGACATGGCATGCTGATCGACAGGGTGTTCGCGAAGGAGACAGCGGAAAGCAGCTGAGGCAATCTCCGCAGAGCGCTTAACAAGATCCTGGATCGCGGGCTGGGTTCCTACCTGGGCAGAACTCAGAGAGCTCATCCTCAAAGCGGTCAGGTCGAGAGATCCAAGCGGCTGTGTTGGCGCGAAAGTGCTGTAGCAGCGTTTTTCCTAGCATGAGGCCCGCTAACGTCCGTCGTTGGTCAACAGATGAACTGAAATCGTCGTAACTCCTGTCCGTAAGGGCGAGTGACCACAAGCGAATGAAGGGGCGATAAATCAATAAAATGTAGTGGTGGCTGTTCGAACCAAACTGACAATTCCTTCCACTCGGTCGTCATCTTTGGGCAACCGAGTGACCGCAGTCAGCTACGATACACTTTGCGTATGTTGCCGCTGCGTCGTCATTTGACTGAACAGCACCTGAAGGATCGTAAAAATCCATCCCACGGCTTGAAACTGATTGGGGCACGGCAGTCTGCAGGCCGGGTGATCGGCGACTTGATGATCCAGGAAGCACCGAAAACCATACCGCCAGAATGCATTGCTCGGGCTTGTTGGAAAGCGAGATCGTGTTGCGGGATACAGCAACTCGACGAAGCCCTGTGGAGGACAGAGCTTGATGAAGATTGTGTCGTAACGCGCACGGAAGGGGCGCGCTTCTTACCCTCGCTCGAGCCAGCTGAACGAGTATCATCAACTGTGTTGATCGGCCATTCTTCTCTTCGTCACGTGTTATGGCCTGCCGAGCTGGGTGACAGGCAGGCGCCTGCTGCATGGCGTCTTAAAGCAGAGTACTGCGATTGGCGGCTTCCCTCATTTAGTCCAAATGCAGGTTATCTTTACAGGTCCGAGCGGAGTCATGGTTCTTGAGCAAAATGGCCTGAGCGCCGTCATCAGCGAGTGCCGGTCGACTGCGGTCAGCCGGGTGATCGCACAGGATAGACGTTGGACGCGATCCGATTGGTACGCATGGCTATTCGACTGGTGGTGCCCTGAACGTTACCGACAAGGAGACGGTAACTGTCCTGTCTGCGGGACTTCAAGGACAGTGTCAGGTATTGCTGTATCGAGGTCTCGGTTGTGCTCGTTCACCAGATCTTGATTCCTCATGAATGACGAACGGAAGCAGCCGTCGGTCGTCGTAACGATCTTCCATTTCGGAAGTGACGCGCTCCTCGGAAAGGGGATTCGACGCGATCAAGACGATCGGGACCCAGATCAATTGGCCCTGATTTTCAGCACCGCAATTGCGGTGCGGACGTTAATGCCGGAGAGCAGAGAAGGGGCGTTTGCCGCCCTCGCCACGGGACGAAACTGGCTCCGGACGGAAAACTGTTCATTGTGCGACCCGCACTTTGGCTTACCGTTTGGCCGCTCGCCGAACTTCGCAGGAGCGGACCGGCTGTTGTGAAGCGCATTTTTTTCCGTGCATGGCAAGCCGTCCGTTGATCGAACTGATCATGACAAGGCCGACGTGAAGGAGGATTTTCGTCACAAGGAGACGTTCGCGAGACCGGGGGTGATCGTCTTATGGTCCGGGCCCCCGATCGCGAATGAGACCGAAGCGGCGGGCTTCGTCCAGCAATGCCCTGACGGTAGATGCTTGCCATTTGCGGCCGCCACGCGGCGGCCTCTCCTGCATCCGATCCAATTCAGCCCCAATATCACGCAGCGACCGACTGGGATCGGCAATCGCGATGCCGGCAACCAACCGCATCAGATCATGTTCAGGGGGCCGACGCGGAGACCGGCTCAGCAACTCAGCCTCTGCAAGGTTCTCGTCTACCATGCGGTGGACCGCGCGCCGCAAGCGCTCGACTGTCCATTCTTGGCCCCGACGATTGAGAATGCCGACGACGTCGTCCCAACTGTGCCGTGGACGCAGTTGCCGCACGGTCGGCAACCATGTCTGTGCCGACGAAATCAGTTCATCGAGGTAGGCCCGCCGGCGCGCGACCGAAACGGCCTGGATTGCCTCCGGGCGGCGTTCGCGAAGTCCGGGGTTGCCCGCGAGCCTGCCTTGGGCCTTGGCAATTTTCATGCCCGACTGGGTTCGTTCCACAATCAGTGTCCGTTCGAGCCGGACCACAGCAGCGAGCACCCGCAAGGAAAGCCCCCCGTGTGGGGTCGTCGTGTCGATGGGATCGTGCAGCGAGCGGAAATACACTCTGCGATTCTCCAGATCTTCGAGCACGCCAAGCAAATGGCTGACCGAGTGGGCGAGACGGTCCAAGCTAACGATGAGAAGGACATCGCCGTCAGCGAGATCTTTGAGAAGCTTCGCAAGCACGGGCCTTGCGCCTGGAGCGCCGGATCCTTGTTCTTGATAGATGCGGTCGCAGCCGGCCGCTCGCAACTCGTCGATCTGCGTGTCATTGAACTGATTGTCCGGCGAAAGCCGGGCATATCCAATTAACCTTTGCGGCGGGGGAGGGGGGCCAAGATTTGCGGTCGCCGCCATCGGTTTCTTTCAAGTGTTCCAGAGGTTTTTGTACACATATAAATGCGTGAGAAAACTATCCTTTGCAAGCATGTTTTATGGTGCAAAAGGAAGCCCGTCAGACTCGAAACGCAACTGCCGACGATGAGGAACCGCATCCGCAAAAGAAAACGCGTCAGAGGGCTCTTATGGCGGAAATTCAGCGCGGCCGACTGCGTTAGAAGGGGAGGGGGCCGCATTGCTGTTCAAGCCGATCAGGAGAAGATAAAACACCCGGTAGCCGTTGGTAGATCCGGCTGATCGGACCGGCATCACTCCACTGACCAGGCAAATGAGGCTGCCAAACAAGAACGGGAAGCCGGAGTTTAGGGGCTAACCGCATTCCGTCCCTCGTATTGGGAAAAGGATGGGGATTCGCAACCCATTATCGATCCTATTTACACGTCGACAGGCGGTGCGGTTTCCCAGGAGATATCCCAATAAAACGCACAATCACTACTAAGGTGGCATCCTCAAAAGTCAGATCGCACCAGCGAACCAAAGCAATCAAGATCTCCCGGGCTTTGGTGTGCCGGCTGGACTTGCTTTGGAAAAGTGGAAAGGCAAATTAGATTAGGCGGTCCGTCTCTCGAACTGTGTGGGGCTTATGTAGTGAAGCGTCGCGTGCGGGTGGGATTGTTTAAGCCACCGATTGCGGGCAATGCAGTTATCGTAGCAATTTCCCTTCGTGACATCCAGATCAGGATGCGATTGCTGCGCACGCGCCGCCGGCACCAGCTTCATGCGGTCGGCAATCACTTTCGATAAAAACTCGATCCGCTGCAGATCGCGCTCGCTTATCGCTATCAATCCCATCTGCAAACTCCCACGCATCTTTCAGGCCCGGGGAGTGTGACATTCCAACTTTGCACATACGGACATTCCAACCTTGCCGCCACAAGGCATGCGCGCATCGTTCAATTCCACTCGAGAGCTAAATTTACAATCAATTCACCATGAATCGGGAACTGAACGGCAGGCTGGCCGCACCGACGGCCTTTGGTGCGACGGACGTTCGGCCGACAACCGCATTGACGAACGGAATCTCCTGCTGGACGAGCTTGCACAGCGCGATACAGATCTCGGGCGGAACGAAGGACGACAGCAGGACGGTTTTGAGCTCGATAAATTGCAACAGCGCCTGCGTCGATTTGATGAGGCTTTCTGCGCAGGCCTGCTGCCAATCGGCCAGTGCCGGTCCCATCGGCGGCCAGGACGGATGTTGTTCCCAGAGCCTTGCTGCACTCGGGTCGCCGGCTGGCAAGGCACGCTCCAGCGCCAATACGCCGACGTCGTAGCTCAGCGGTGAATTTCCATTGTAGATCTGGTGGTTGAGCACGAGGCGGCCATGCAGGCGGGCGCCGAGATAGAAGAACAGGAAGTCCTGCAATTGCCGCGCCGTGCCGAACAGGCTTTCGCCACCCGCCGCCGCCGTGATGTCGTTCTGCACGAAGACGGGAAGGCGAAGCTCGGCCTCCAGATAGCGGTGCAGCACGTCATGGTCCGGGCCGGAGCGTATCGGCGGGGTCGGCAACGCAAGACCGACGCCGGCAACGCGCGCCTGCCGGCTTTCCGAAAGTCCGGCGATGGCCTGGTGGATTTCGATTGCAAGTGCTTCCGGTGCATCGAACGTATCGGCCGTTTTGTGCGGCATCACGCGCTGGTGCTGCACATTGCCGATAAAGTCGACGACGGCGATATGGGTATTGCGGTAGCCGACACTGACGCCGACGGAATAGGCGCCTTCGGAATTCAGCATCAGCGGTGTGGTGGGTGGGCCGACGCGGCCCTTTTGCGCTTCGCCGCGCACGACGAGGCCTTCCTGTTCAAGTGAGCGCACGATGACGGAAATCGTCTGCGCCGAGAGGCCGGTCTTTTCACCGATTTCGAGGCGGGTCGTCGCCTCGCTCTGCAGGAGCAGCGAGAGGACCAGGCGCTCATTGTGGCTACGCACGCTCAGCGAATTGAGGCCGCTGGCGCGATCGGCGATGCGAAGCGGGTTGGGCGGCGCGAAACGCATATCAGGCAAGAGCGCGCTCCTTCCCATAAAGGGCGATGATCAGGGGGCAGGGCTTATGCATCGGCCCACCCGATGGCCAGAACTTCCTGTGCCAGCGCTTCTCCGAGCTGGCGATGCGCTGTCTCGTCGATATGGAAACCATCGGCCGGCGAGCATTGGCAGACCGTGCCGGCATCGAAGAAATGCGCCTCCAGCGAATCCGCCATGATCTCGAATTCCAGCCCCAGCTTGCGGGATTTCTCCTGCGCGCCGGAGAAGATCGATTCCCATTCGCGCAGGTCGTCGAGCATTGGCGGCGGCGCGACGATCATGATTTCCGGGTCGTGGCCGGCCGGTCCCGGCGAAAGTTCACGGATATCGTGCACGAGGCAGCCGATGCCCATGGCGACCTCCGAGGGCGGCATGTTGAAGCGCCGCTTCAGGTCATTGGTGCCGAGCATGATGATGATCAGGTCAAGCGGCGTGTGGCTTTGCAGGCAAGGACGCAGATAGGTGCGGCCGTTTTTCAGCACGCCCTCAATCGGGTCGTCATGCACGGTCGTGCGGCCGCTCAGACCTTCTTCGATCACCTGCCAGCCGGGGTCGAGCAGGCTTTCCAGCACGCCGCCCCAGCGCTGCCCGCGGGGGTAGCGCTCAAGCGGTCCCCCGCCCGGAATTTGGCCGTGCGTGTTGGAATCCCCAAAGCATAGAACGGTCCGCGTCACTGTCTCCTCCACCGGGCTGCGTGCCCGCTTTTCGGGTTCAGACTTCGCATCCGCAGGGGCGATTTGCAAGGATGGCCTATTATTCATTCAGTCTGAATAACTATTGACAGGCGAAAGCGCCAGTGCTTTTGTGACGCTCGGAGGAAAGTTTCAGGTCGTTTCAAAGGCTGTGCACGAGCACCGGACATGTGTCGCGGGCTGGCGATGCCGCATGCCTTTCGGCGGGCCTTCCCCCTCGTTAGACGCCTGCTTTGGAGGAGAAGTATGAGCAGCATCATCAGGAAAATCGGCCTGTCGGTTCTTTTGGCCGGCGTGGTCTTCGCAACGAACAGCTTTGCGCAGGAGGTGCCCCTGCTCGACGGTGTCACGACCCGTGCGGACAACAATCCGACGGTGGAAGAGGGCAAATACAAGAAGGACGCGCCCTGGATCATCGGCATGAGCAGTTTCGGCGTCAATGCCAACACCTGGACAGTGCAGGTGGCACATGAGGCGCAGGCCGCCGCCGACCGCGACAAGCGCATCACGAAGTTCGTGTTGCTCGATGCCGGCTTCGACCAGAAGAAACAGGTCGCCGATATCGAGGACCTGATCGCCCAGAAGGTCGATGCGATCATCGTCCAGCCGGTCACCTCGACTTCGGCCAATGCCAGCATCGAGAAGGCTATTGCAGCGGGCATCCCGGTCGTGCTGCACACCGGCCGCATTGAATCCGAGGCCTATACGACGGAAATCCAGGGCGGCGCCGAGCATTTCGGCAAGGTGATGGGTGACTTCCTCGTCAAGGAGCTTGGCGGCAAGGGTAATATCTGGGTGCTGCGCGGCCTCGCCGGCCATCCGGAAGATACTAACCGCTACAACGGCCTGAAGCAGTCGCTCGAAGGCACTGAGATCAAGATCGCCGCCGAGGAACATGGCGACTGGCAGTACGACAAGGCCAAGAAGGTTTGCGAGACGCTTTATCTCAACGATCCCAATGTCGCCGGCATCTGGTCGTCAGGTGCGGATATGACGCGCGCCTGCGTCGACGTCTTCAAACAGTTCGGCGCGCCGATCCCGCCGATCTCGGGCGAAGGCAATAACGGCTTCTTCGGCCAATGGATCGCCGATGGCTTCAAGTCGATCTCGTCGGAATACAGCCCCGCCCAGGGCGCTGCCGGCATCCGCGCTGCGGTCGCCCTTCTGGAGGGCAAGGCGCTGCACAAGCACTACGACTACAACCCGCCGGGCTGGGACCTCGAAAAGGTCAAGAAATACTACCGCGACGACCTGTCGGCGAATGTCTGGTGGCCATCGGAACTCTCCGAAGAGCAGCTCAAAGAGTTCTACGCCAAGCAGTAAGGCGGACCACGCCGGGAGGCGGGCATGCGCCTGCCTTCCGTCACCCGGACAGAGGAAATCCATGTCGCATCCTATTGAAATGGCCGGAATATCGAAGGCGTTCGGCGGTAGCGCCGCGCTTCGAGACGTCTCGCTGGCGCTGGCACCCGGAACCGTGCACGCCCTGATGGGCGAAAACGGCGCCGGCAAATCGACGCTGATGAAGATCCTGGCCGGCGTGCATCAGCCGGATAGCGGCGAGATCCGCCGTGCGGGTCGCACCGTCAGCTTCGCCAATCCGCGCGCGGCGCTGGAGGCCGGCATATCCACGGTCTTCCAGGAACTGTCGCTGCTTCCCAACATGACGATTGCGGAAAACATGTTTCTCGGCCGCGAGCCCCTGGGGCGGCTTGGCGGCATCGACCGGCGACGCATGCGCGAGGAGACGAAGGGCGCGCTGGCGCGTCTTGGCCTTGCGCTCGACCCAGACACGCTGGTCTCCGAACTGTCCATCGCCGAGCGGCAGTTCGTCGAGATCGCCCATGGTATCGACGCGGATGCCGACATCTTCATTCTCGACGAGCCGACCGCAGCGCTCAATGCGGCCGACGTTGATGTGCTCAACCGGCATATCCGGACGCTGCGCGAAGCCGGTAAGGCCATCGTCTACATCTCTCACCGCATGGATGAGATTTTTGCCATCTGCGACGTGGTGACGGTGCTGAAGGACGGCCAGCTGGTCGGCACACGACCGCTCTCCGAGATGACGCCGTCCTCACTGATTGCGATGATGGTTGGCCGCGAACTGGAGGATCTTTTCCCCGAGCGCGGCGAAGGAAAGGGCGCCGCTGCGCTCGCTGTCTCCGACCTCAGGCTTCAGGCGGATGCAAAGCCTTTCTCCTTCATGGTGAAGAAGGGCGAGATCGTCGGCTTTGCCGGGCTTGAAGGGCAGGGGCAGCAGAAAGCGTTGCGGGCGCTGGTCGGGCAGTTTGCGCCGGTCGAAGGAACGGTGTCACGCCGTGGAAACACCATCCGGCTTCCCGTGCCCAAGGAGAGCGGCGTGCGGCGCTGGCAGGCGCTCGGCGGGGCCTTCGTGCCGGAAGACCGCAAGGATGAGGGCCTGTTTCTCGATCACTCCGTCGGCCAGAACATTGTTGCGGCCTTGCATGGTGGCCGCCCGGCTTTGAAGGCGGCAAAGCGTTACAGTTCCGTGATTGCGGAAACGATGCGGCGGCTGAACGTCAAGGCGTCGGGGCCGTCCGACACGGTCGGCGCGCTCTCCGGTGGCAACCAGCAGAAGGTGCTGCTGGGGCGCTATCTCGCCACCGATGCCGACCTGCTCCTCATCGAGGAGCCGACGCGCGGCGTCGATGTCGGCGCCAAGGCGGAAATCTACCGGATCCTGCGGGACTTCGCGAAAGCGGGCGGTGCGGTGCTCGTCCTGTCGCGCGAGACGGTCGAGCTGATCGGCCTCTGCGACCGCCTCTACGTGATCCACGGCAACACGATCGTATCGGAAATGCGCGCTGCTGAGGCAACCGAGCACGGCATTCTCGATGCGGCGCTGAGCGCATGACGAACGGAAAAACCTGATGACATCCCCTTCTTCCACCCTTGGGAAACTGATCACCGGCCGCGGCAGCCGGCAGGGCCTGTGGCTTTTGCCCTTCATCATTGCGATTGCCATGGCGCTGTGGCTTGCCATCACGACGAGCCAGTTCGGCCAATGGAGCAACCTTACCAATCTCGTCGCGCAGGGCATGCCGTTGCTGATCACGGCGGTCGGGCAAATGTTCGTCGTACTCGTCGGCGGGCTCGATCTCTCGATCGGCTCGGTCGTCAGCTTCACGACGGCCATCCTCGCGCTGGATTTGCCGGGCTATCTCACCATTCCCGGTGTCTTCCTGTTCGCCGGCCTGATCGGCGCCACCAACGGCTACTGCATCACCCGGCTCAACGTGCATCCGATCGTCGCGACGCTCTCCATGCAATATGTCGTGCTCGGCATTACCCGCGTGTTGCGCCCGGTTTCCGGCGGCACCGTGCCGGACAGCGTGCGTTGGCTGGTGGAGGGCTCGATTTTCGGCCTGCCGCTACCGCTCTTCTGGGGTGTCGTCACGCTCCTCGTAGCCTGGAAGCTGCTCTACGGCTCGCGTTACGGCCTGCATCTCTTTGCCATTGGCGGCGGTGTCGCCTCGGGCTCGAATGATGCGGCACGCAACTTCGGCATTCCCGCCAACCGCAACATCTTGCTCGCCTATGTGATCTGCTCGCTGTTTGCCGCCCTTGCCGGCCTGTTCCTTGCCGGACGCATCGTCTCCGGCGATCCGAATGTCGGCCTGCTGATGGAGCTCGATGCGATCACTGCGGTTGCCATCGGCGGCACGCAGCTGTCCGGCGGGGTCGGCAGCCTGCATGGCACGGTCATTGGGGTCGCGGTTCTCGCCTTGCTGTCGAACGGCATGAACCTGCTCAATGTCACGCCTTTCGTGCAGACGGCGATCAAGGGCGTTCTGCTCATGGCGGTCGTTGCCCTCCAGTCGCGCAAGAAGATCGGACTCTGATCATGTCGGCTCTCGTCAACTCGACCCTGTTCCGGCGCGTTTCCAAGGTTCCGCCGTCCTATTATCTGCTCGTCGTGCTGCTGGTGATCCTCTTCATCGCCCGCCCGCAGATGCTGAACGCCAATGTGCTCGGCGTCTTCGTCCGCCAGGTCGTGCCGCTCGGTATTCTCGTGCTCGGGCAGCTCCTGGTCATGCGGGTGAAGTCGATCGACCTTTCGGGCGGCGGCGTCATCCTGCTCATCAATTACTGCATCTCGTCCGGCATTTTTCCCGGCGCCTCGCTCGGCTTCTATGTCGTGCTGGCGCTCGCGATCGGCCTTGCCATCGGCCTGTTCAACGGCATGATGGTCGCCAAGCGCCGGGTTTCCGCCGTCATCGTCACGCTGGCGCTCTCCATCGTGCTCGTCGGCTTCGTGCAATATTTGTCGAGCGGCAAGCCGCCGGGCGACGTGCCGAAGATTTTTGCCGAACTGTTCATTACCCGCTTCATCGGCCTGCCGAGCCCGGTTCTGTTCTGGATTGCACTCACCGCGCTGATGGCGCTGCTCCTGTCGCAGACTGTCTTCGGCCGCTGCGTCGCCGCCGTCGGGGAAAGCATACCGGCCGCGCATTTTTCCGGCGTGCCGGTGGAGCGCACGGTCATCCTCGCCCACACGTTGGCCGGGCTGATGGCGGCCATCGCAGCCCTCGTCCAGACGGCGTCCATCGCGGTCGGCAGCGTGCGCGTCGGGCTCGACCTGCCGATCCTGTCGGTCGCCGCGACCATTCTCGGCGGCGTGGTTTTCGGGCGGGGCGAGGGTGGAGTCTGGGGGCCGTTCTTCGGCGTGCTCTGCTTCGCCTTCCTCTTCGTCGTGATGACGATGTTCGGCGTGGGCGATGCGGGAAAACTCGTCGCCCAGGGCCTGATCATCCTGTTTGCGGCCATCTTTTACGGCCTTCGCGCCGGCAAGTGACATCAACAGCCATTCAAGGAGGACCAAATGGCCGAAAAGCGCTCAATCCTGTGCTTTGGAGATTCTTTGACCTGGGGCTGGATTCCCGTGAAGGAATCCGCCCCCACCCTGCGCTATCCCTACGAACAGCGCTGGACCGGCGCCATGGCTGCACAGCTGGGAGACGGCTACCACATCATCGAAGAGGGCCTCAGCGCCCGCACCACCAGCCTCGACGATCCGAACGATCCGCGGCTGAACGGCAGCGCTTACCTGCCTTCCGCGCTCGCCAGCCACCTGCCGCTTGATCTCGTCATCATCATGCTCGGCACGAACGATACGAAATCCTATTTCCACCGCACGCCCTATGAGATCGCCAACGGCATGGGAAAGCTGGTCGGACAGGTGCTGACCTCGGCCGGCGGCGTCGGCACACCCTATCCGGCGCCGAGGGTGCTGGTCGTCGCCCCGCCGCCGCTCGCGCCGATGCCCGATCCCTGGTTCGAAGGCATGTTCGGCGGCGGGTACGAGAAGTCGAAACAGCTCTCCGGCCTCTACAAAGCGCTCGCCGACTTCACCAAAGTCGAGTTCCTGGCTGCCGGTGATCATGTCACGACCGACGGTGTAGACGGCATCCATTTTTCCGCTGACACCAACATCAAGCTCGGACACGCCATTGCGGACAAGGTCGTGGCGCTGTTCTGAGCAATAGCCACTTCGGCGGCGATGTCATGTTGTCCTGGGCTTAAAGGTTGTTGGATAATGCGTCTGAGATGACCCCGCCGCCGATCAGTTCCAAGAACCACCGGTTTCCACCGCAGATCATCGCCCGCGCGGTGTGGCTGTATTTCGGGTTCCTTTAAGCCTGCGGATGGTGGAAGAAATGCTGTTGGAGCGCGGCACTGTCGATTCTTACGACAACAATACGACGATGGGGCCTAACCGACAGCCTGTCTCGGCCCGATGCAACGCCATGACTTCAAGGGCAGAGCCGCGCGTCATGACGGCTTCGCCGTCGAGCATGCAAGCGCGGCTTTCGTCCTGGGCCGGACTCCGAAGATGAGCAGGCTTGCGGTGGCAGACAGCCAGACGCCTGCTGCGCCGTAGATCATGACCCAGCCAAACCCATTCCGCAGCGCCGTCTGGACAGCGGTGTGAGACAAACCATAGTTGGATGACAGCATGCTGCCGGCCGAGATTTTCTCGGCGAGCATGCGCTGCTCCATGCCGGCCATTTGGCCGGAAAGCACGGTGCCCAGCGATGACCGCACGCCTTCGACCAGAATCAGGCCCATCAGCGCGATGTTGATCGCCAGCGAAATCATCCGTGCACTAGTGTCGATGCCCGAGGCCATGCCGGCGCGCTCGGCGGCAACGGCGCCGGTCGCGACATTGGTGACGGTGGTATTGGTGAAACCGAGGCCGATGCCGGCCAACAGGCATCCCGGCAGCATCGTCAGCCAACTGACGTTTTCAACACTACTGCCGGCTTTCATCGACAGGAAGCCGAGACCGATCGTGAACAATCCGGCCGGGATGACGATGCCTGGGCGAAAGTGAAGCATCAGGCGCTCGGCAAGGGGCGGGACGATGAGGGGGGGAAGCGTGTAGGCGAGCAGAGCAATGCTTGCGGTTACGCCGTCATAACCAAGGCCGGCCTGAAACAAGATAGGCAGATAGATCATGAACGGCCAGAAGCTGATGTTCATGCCCACCGACCCGAACAGCGCTCCCGAAAAATCGCGGACGCGGAACACCGAAAAATCGAACATCGGCCGAGTACTGATTTTTTCAGCGATGACGAAGGCGAGCAAGCTTATGACGGCAATTCCGAGGATCGACAAAGCGGCCGGGCTGGCAAAGCCCAGTTCAGGCCCTTGGGTGATGAAGTAGGAGATGCAGAAGACGGCGGCAGACAAGGTCACCATGCCGGTGATATCGAGGCTTTCGGCATCCGGATCGCGCGATTCCTCGACGCCGGCGAGCGCCAGCGCCATCGTCACGCCGGCAAGCACGACATGGACAAGAAATACCCACTCCCAGCTCATCAGCGACACGATCGCGCCACCGACGATCGGGCCAAAACCAAGGCCGATGCCAAAGATGATACCCCACCAGCTGAACGCGATTCCGCGCTGACGGCCGGACTGGAATTGGTGCGAAAGGACGGCGATCTGGCAGATGAGCATTACCCCGCCGGCCATGCCTTGAATGAAGCGGGCGGCGATCAATACCGATACGTCCTCTGTCAGTCCGCAGATTAGCGATGCGATGCCGAATGCGACGATACCGGCGACGAATATGCGCTTGCGGCCGTAGCGATCGGCCAACGTGCCGGCCGCCATCAGGACAGCCGTTACCGCAATGGTGTAGGCGTTCATGATCCATTGCAGCTGTTTGAAATCTGCGCCGAGCACCTTCTCCAGCGTCGGCAGGATTGCCGGGATGCTTGAAATCTCAAGACCGAACATCAGCGAGGAAAGGCAGACGGCTGCCAATGCCAGCGCGCTGCGGCGGGTTATCGGTTGGTTCATTTTCGTAGACTTTCGATGCCATGGCGGACATCGCGGATTTCCGTTGCCGGTCTTCCACGGTACCCGTCGAAGTTGATCTCGCGTGGGTTCGCGGCACCATAACCGGACCTTGATCATAACTGAATTGGATGCTTATATATTTCAGAGATAACAAAATCGGATGGTTCCAAATGACGACGCTGGATGTGGACGCTGTTCAGGCCTTTGTGGCGATTGCCGATTTTCAGAGTTTTACCCGGGCGGCGGAATTCCTCGGCAGCACGCAGGGCGCAATCAGCGTCAAGTTGAAGCGGCTCGAAGAGCGGCTCGGCGTCAGGCTGCTCGAGCGTACGCCACGGCAGGTCCGCCTTTCGGCACAGGGCGCCGTCTTCATCGAGGGCGCTCGCGAATTCCTCGCCGCCCATGATCGGGCCATTGCAGGGCTTTCGTCAACGCGGCGCCGGTTCGGCCTTGGCATCGCTGCTCATGTCGCCGGGCCGGAAGTTCCCACATTGCTGGCGCGCCTCTACGCCCACGATCCGGGACTGTGCATTGAGGTGCGGCTGGAAACATCGCGAAACCTGCTCGAGGCCTTCGACCGCGGTGAACTCGACGCCGTGATCATAAGGCGCGACGAAGACCGGCGCGACGGTGAAACCCTCGGACCGGAGCATTTCGGCTGGTTTGCAGCGCCCGGCTTTCAACGTGTGCCGGGCGAACCGTTACGGTTGGCAGCGCTTGCGCCATTGTGCGGCGTACGGGATATCGCAACCCGTGCGCTTGATGCGGTTGGCATCCCTTGGGTGGAGGTCTTCGTCGGCGTGTCGACTGCGGTCAACGCGGCCGTTTCGGCGGGGCTCGCCGTTGCCCCCTTCTCCTGCCGCCTGGCGCCCTCCGATACGGTCGAGGTCAGCAAGCGGTTCGGTCTTCCGGACCTTCCGTCCTCGGAGATCGTCTTGCATTCGAGCTTGACCGATGCACGCTCGAGAAAGGCCTTGCAGACCCTTGTCGCCACTTTCAGGGAGCGGCATGCAGCGTCGGCCGAAACCGCCACGGCCGCCCAAAAGACATGGCCAAAGATCGAGCTATCCGCATCCTGAGCGCTGCGGGGACAACAACACCGCAGCCTCGATATTGGCGAGGTGAAACTGACATCCAATCGCATCAAACCTTGATCACGGCCAGAAAGTCGACAACGGTTTTAGGACTCGACACACTGAAGATCGGACAGCGGCGCAACCGCGCTGCTGCCCAATCTCACAAAGGTTTTATCAAAACTGTTTGGCCGCTTTGACGCCCGCACCCGCTGATGTTTCGCCGCCGTCGGCGATATTGAGGAGCAGGCTTAGGTCCAGCATCCAGAAGTTTGTTGTCTGCAAGGACAGACCGGCGGTCACCGATCCGAAGGCCCCGGTTCCGTCGAGTCCGGAGAAGCCAGCCGTCACGCCTAACTTCGGGGTGAGCGCCGCGCCGTTTTCCAGCGTAAAGGACCGGGCGACCTCGGCACCGAGGCTGACACGGAACTGCTCCTCATCAAACCCGTCGATATCGATTGCCGCGCCGGCGTCGTTCTTAACGGCGTAGTCATCCACGCTTTCCGAGAAATAGACAATGCGCAGATTGGGCGTGAAGGTCGTATTCTCGTCGATGTTCCACTGGCCCTCGATCGAAGTATCCGCCATCCAGCGAGTGGTATCGAATGTTCCATCCCAGTACCGCGTGTCGATATCGTTGGACGAACCGCCGTATCGTAGGCTGGCGTTCCAGAAGATATTTCGGGCAACTTCGAACGAGGCGTAGGGACCGGCCAGCCAGCCATTGCCCGTTAGTTCTGCATCCGCATCCGTCGGATCGGTCATCCTGTCGTAGTGGAACGACAGGCCGACGAGTGCCTTTTCTGTTATCAGATAGTCCGCCCCCGCATTGATCATGGCGAAGCTGCCCCAGCGGCGGTCATTTTCATCCCGATTGTGCGCGAGGAAAACCCCATCAATCCAGATATTGAATGGCGGCGCCATTGCCCCGCTGACGCCGTCGGCCGCGTCCCGAGCGGCCTCGATTTGATTGAGGCTGGTCGAGAAGCTCGCAGTCATTCCTTCTTGCGACGGCATCATGCGCGCAGTGACGGGATCGGTTGCCTCCATCATCTGCCGGCGCTCCAAGAGGCCCGGAACACTGATAGACGACGAGATCATGTTCTGCCGGGTCCTTACGAAATCGTGCACAAGCGTGTTGATCTCGTCGACGACCTTGTCGGCGTCATATGCCAGCCTGTAGGTGACGATGCCGATGTTTGAGGGCCCAAGCGCTCCGATGAGACGGTATCCAACGCGCACGTCTCCAGAATAGGCCGGATCGGGCACGAACTTCAGATACCATCCGGCTGGCGCACCGGAAGCTCCAGCCTGTGCCAGCTCTCCGCGGATAATAGTTGCGCTGCCCGCACTGGGGGGATCAACGGACACTGCTTCCGCACCGGTGAACGGCCCGCCGGTCGCGCCGCGATTGAGATAGACATTGCCCGGCGCAGATCCAGCCGGCACTTCGATGGTCAGGTTTGGAACCGTGACCACCCGAGGTGTGACTTGCAACAGGAAGGTCGCCGTTCCGGTCGCGCCGTTGCGGTCGGATACCTGAATGGTGAAATCATAGTCGCCGGAACCAGCGTCTGCGCCGAGTGGACCACGGAGTTCACCCGTCGAAATGTTCAGCACCATCCCTTTCGGCAGCGTGCCGGAGACAATTCTGTACAACAGAGGTGCGACGCCGCCTTTTGCCGTAATCAACTGGCTATAATCTTCTCCGGCCATAGCCTTGGTCAACGTGCCGCCCGGAGGCGTAAACACAAATCTCACGCTGGATGACTTTACCTTCAAGGTGTAGGCGGCAGAACCCGTTGCGCCGTTCGCGTCAACCGCCGTGACGATAAAGGTGAAGTCACCGCTCGCAGTCGGTGTGCCGGCGATTGCACCTGTGGAACCGGCGATAGCCAGACCGGCCGGAAGTGCACCGGCCGTCACGCTGTACGCGTAGGGGCCTGTCCCGCCGGAAGCGCTGACAGTTTGGCTGTAGCCCGCATCCACCGAGCCGTCTGGTATGGCGCCAGCTGCAGGAGATAGGGTAATGACAACGGTAGGAAAAGCACGGGTAACCGTGACCGTATAGGTCTTGGCCGTAGTGCCGTCCTGAGCCTTCGCCACCGTCGTGATCATATTGGTACCGACAGCAAGCGCGATGGCGCCTGAGGCAGAACCGGAGACAACCGTCGCACCATTGACGGTTACCGTTGCAGCCGGATCCGCGACCATTGGCGTAAGGGTGATCGATGCAACGCTGTTGGCGACCGCCGCCGTGTAGTTTGTCGTTCCGGCAGCGAAGGATGGACTAAGCGTGCCGCTTGACAACGAAAGGCCCGACAGGTCGGCATTCGCCGATACGGGTGCGGCACGGGTAACCGTGACCGTATAGGTCTTGGCCGTGGCACCATCCTGAGCCGTCGCCACCGTCGTGATTGTATTGGTGCCGACAGCAAGCGCGATGGCGCCTGAGGCAGAACCGGAGGCAACCGTCGTACCATTGACGGTTACCGTTGCAGCCGGATCCGCGACCATTGGCGTAAGGGTGATCGATGCAACACTGTTGGCGACCGCCGCCGTGTAGCTTGTCGTTCCGGCAGCGAAGGATGGACTAAGCGTGCCGCTTGACAACGAAAGGCCTGACAGGTCGGCATTCGCCGATACGGGTGCGGCACGGGTAACCGTGACCGTATAGGTCTTGGCCGTGGCACCATCCTGAGCCGTCGCCACCGTCGTGATTGTATTGGTGCCGACAGCAAGCGCGATGGCGCCTGAGGCAGAACCGGAGACAACCGTCGTACCATTGACCGTTACCGTTGCAGCCGGATCCGCGACCATTGGCGTAAGGGTGATCGATGCAACGCCGTTGGCGATCGCCGCCGTGTAGCTTGTCGTTCCGGCAGTGAAGGATGGACTAAGCGTGCCGCTTGACAACGACAGGCCCGACAGGTCGGCATTCGACGCAAGCAAGCGCGTGACCGCCACCGTATAGGTCTTGGTCGTCGTGCCATCTTGGGCAGTTGTCACGATCGTGATCGTATTGCTGCCGACAATCAAAGGTATGGCTGCAGAGGCGGAACCTGAGGTTACAATCGTACCGTTTATCGTTACCGTGGCCGTCGGGTCGGCGGTCGCCAGCGTGACCGTGATCGTTGACGTACCGTTGGGGACGGAGGCTGTGTAGCTTGCCGTGCCCACGCTAAAAGACGGGCTGAGCGAACCACGCGATAAGTAGAGGGATCCGAGGTCGGCATTTGCAGACGGCGCGCGGCTGATATCAACCGTATAGGTCTTCGTGGTCAAGCCGTCTTCAGCAGTTACTAGGATGGTCACGGGGTTGGAGCCAACGGCAACATTGATCGCGCCGGACATTGCACCGGAGACCACCGGAATGCCGTTAACTGTTATCGTTGCATTGGCGTCTGACGCATAGGGTGTCACGCGTATCGCGGGGATGTTGTTTGCGACTGTAGAATTATAGAACAATGTTCCGGAAGAGAAGGCAGGGCTGAGGCGGCTGTTTGAAAGGCCGATCCCCACAAGTGTCGCATCAGACGATGCCGGCGGCGGCACGGAACGGGTAACTGTCGCCGTATAGGTTTTTGTTGTCGCGTCGGCCGCCGTTACCACAGTTGTGATGGTGTTGGCGCCGACTGCCAGGTTGATCGTCCCGGACGCTGACCCCGAGGTCACCGGTGTGCCGTTGACGGTGACCGTGGCCGTCGGGTCCATCACTGTTGGCATTGCCGTGATCGACGACACGCTATTGGCGACAGTGGCCGTATAACTTACCGTGCCGGCTGAAAAGGACGGAGAGAGCGGCACGCCTGACAATGTCAGGCCTGCCAGGTCGGCATTCGACGACAACGCACGATTGACGGTGATGGTATAGGTCTGCGTTGTCACGCCGTCGGCGGCAGTCACCAGGATGGTGACGGGGGTGGCGCCGACACCAAGACTGATCGCGCCGGACGTCGCACCGGAGACCACCGGGCTGCCGTTCACCGTTATTGTTGCATTCGCCTCGGATGCATAAGGGATCACGCGCATGGATGGGATATTGTTGGCGACAAAGGCCGTATAGCTTGTCGTGCCAGGCGAAAAGGCGGAACTGAGGCTGGCGTTTGTCACACCGATCGCCCGCAGGCTCGCATCCGACGAGGGCGGTGGCGGTGCGGATCGCGTGACCGTGACTGTATACGCTCGAATGGTCGTGCCGTCCTGGGCCGTCACCACCGCGGTGATGGTGTTGCTGCCTTCGACAAGGCTGATCGAGCCGGAGGGTGAGCCCGACGTTACGCCAGTGCCGTTTACCTTGACCGTGGAGGTTGCGTCCGCGACAATCGGCGTCACTGTAACCGATGTAACTGCATTGGCAACCGTCGTCACATAGCTCACTGTACCTGAGTTGAAGGAAGGACTGAGCGAACCGCTCGACAGCACGAGATTATTGAGATCGGCATTGGCCGGGGGGCCTGCGCGGTTGTAGACCACGTTATAGGTCTGCGTCGTCGTAGCGTCTTCAGCCGTCACCTTTATGAGGATCGTGGTCAGACCGACAGGAAGACTGATGACACCGGACGAGCCATCGCCCGCCACTGGCGTTCCATTCACCGTTACGGTGGCATTCGCAGCAGATTTATAGGTCCATACCTTGGTTGCAGGCACGCCATTCGGAACGGAGACCGTGTAGTTCAAAGTACCCGCAGAAAAGCTCGGGCTCAGCGAACCCTGCAAAAGCCCGATTGCGGAAAGATTTGCGTCCGTCGAGGGCGCGGCATCGGATGACGCAGCCAGGTCGAAAAAGGTTAAAAAAAGCACAACGGCAAAAATTGCCACAGAAGTGAAACTGCGGCCTGCCCGGCCGCACTGCGAAATAAACTGATACATCTAAAACTCGCCCCCAAAAGGCTTTCCGCGCGCTCCCCAGCGCGCATAGGCCAATACAACCCGATAAATTATCGATTGATATCGTCGTAGTGATTGACGCGCGTATACGCAACTATACATAGCCAAAAAATGCAAATTACCCCAGAATTGGATTATTCATACAAGTAATGGATCGTATTAGATTATCTTTACATAAGCACTTCATGTATTGCCTCCAGCAAGTTTTACAACCCGAATGCAACCGGATCGATCGGCCTTTGTATGCTGAATGCAGAGATCGGCAAGCTGAATCGCAACAACGGCGCCACTGGGATGGGTGGCGTCGCTTTAACGGATTGTGGCCGCGGTAAGGCACTCACCCGGAATTTCAGAACACGGTCTGGAGTGAACCCCTCGGGCTGGACCAGTGATGCGCATCAAACTAAGCCGTCTGCTGGGCAAGTTGGGTTTCAAATTCTTCTGGTGATCGATAGCCGAGCGCCGAATGAAGACGCCTGGAATTGTAGACCTGTTCAATGCCACAACGATCGTGGCGATTATCGATGCGATGAAGGATACCAATAAACCGGATGAATGCACTGCCAAATTTATTGGGGCGGTAGAACCAAAAGCAGATCCTTGGCGTCCCCATCTTCTGAATGGCTTGAGCTGCTCGCCCGGGCGATCGCGAGTCCAAGTGCCGGCGAGCTTGAGCGCAATTACTTCCACGGGCTTTATTTCGGGAGTGGAATTTTGTTCAAAGCCTCGGACGACGCTTCGGTCTTTACCATGTGGCAACCTTCCCCGAATCTCGGCGACCAACACACGCTGCGGCCGTTCCTTGAGGACCGGAACGCATCAATCGAAGTAAGATTGAGCCCCTCGAATGACATGAAGCCAACGGCTATTGCTTTCGCAGCTATCTTTCATGTTACGAATTGCATTGGCTTGGCCCAGTTGGGGCTTTTCAGGAGAATGATATGGCAGAGGCAGGGATTGCACAGACGCTTGGACCGGTGGTTGTCCTTCTCGCCTCGGCAGTGGTCGCGGTGCCCGTGTTCCGCAAAATCGGGCTCGGTTCAGTATTAGGATACTTCGCCGGCGGTCTCCTGGTTGGTCCATCGGTGCTGGGGATATTCAACGACCCCTCTACCATCCTGCACGTCTCCGAACTGGGCGTGGTGATGTTTCTGTTCCTGATCGGAATAGAAATGCGCCCGCAGAAGCTATGGGCGTTAAGGGCTCAGATCTTCGGGCTTGGCCTTGCTCAGGTCGCGGTCTGTATTGCGCTCTTGACCGGTGCCGGCCTTTTCCTGGGATTACCTCCGGCAGCGGCTTTCATCGCAGGATCTGGCTTCGTCCTGTCATCGACGGCAGTGATCATGTCTATTCTCAAGGAGCGCGGTGAGCTTGCCAGCAGCCAAGGGCAGCAAGCCGTTTCGATTTTGCTGCTCGAGGACCTGATGATCGTGCCGCTCCTGGCAATCGTCGCCTTCATGAGTGTTCCTGCAGGTGGAGAAGACCAACGCGGCATCGACTTTATCGCAATCCTTGTCGCGTTGGGCGCCATTGCGGTGGTGATTGCCGCCGGGCGCTGGCTACTCGACCCCTTCTTTGCGCTCCTCGCCCGGGCACGCAATACGGAGGTTCTGACGGCCGGCGCGCTCCTTGTGGTGTTGGGATCGGCCCTGCTGATGGAGGTAAGCGGCCTTTCGATGGCAATGGGGGCTTTCCTCGCGGGCGTTATGTTGTCGGGGTCCAGCTATCGCCACCAGATTGAAACGGATATCGATCCCTTCAAAGGCCTGCTGATGGGTTTGTTCTTCCTGGCGGTCGGGATGTCGCTTGATCTGACCGTCGTGGCCGGAAACTGGTGGATGATCCTTGCGCTGCTGGTCGCCTATGTGATTGTGAAATCGATCGGAATCTATGCTGTAGCGCGGATATTCGGTACCGCACACATTCAGGCGCTGCGTCGCGTCTCGCTGTTTGCACAAGGCGGCGAGTTCGCCTTCGTGCTCTATTCAGCTGCTACGGGTGGTGGTGTGATTGGAGCGGCGGAGAACGCCGTCTTCTCAAGCGTCATTATTCTGTCCATGGCACTCACGCCACTGGTCCTCATCGCCGCCGATCGTTTTCTCAAGGACAAAGCGGCCTCGATGGATGGTATCGAAACCGCATATGCACTGAAGGGCCGTGTGCTGATGATCGGCTTCGGCCGCTTTGGCCAGATCGCCTCGCAGATGATGCTTACACAAGGCATTGAAGTCGCGCTCATCGATAATGACCCCGGTCGCATCCGGGACGCTGAACGGTTCGGCTTTAAAGTATATTTCGGCGACGGCGCACGGCTCGACATTTTGCGCCAATCCGGCGCTGAGAATGCTGACATGGTTATGGTCTGTGTCAATGACGTAGAAGCTACGGATCGCATCGTCGAGTTGGTGGTTGAGCACTTTCCATCGTGCCGCCTTCTTGTGCGCTCTTATGATCGGGGCCATTCAATCAATCTACGCAGTGCAGGGGTCGACTACGAAATCCGCGAAACCTTCGAGTCGGCACTCGTGTTCGGCGGTGCGGGGCTGAGGGTGCTCGGCATGACAGCACTTGACGTGAGTGAAGTCACTGAAGACGTCCGTCGGCGCGATGCCGAACGGCTCGATCTACAGGCACAACAGGGGCTTTTGGCGGGGGGCGACAGATTGCACGTCAAGCCGAGACCAGAGCCACTCGTTCAGCCCTGATCGTGTGGGTAAACTTGCAGTTCGGGCCGCCCTCGGCGCTGCAGCCTTGGTGTTTTCCTTCATTCTCAGCATGTACGCCTATGCGACACCAGTCCTGCCCGGCGGCCTGAATTTTCCCATGACGGCGCCGATGGGAGGATGAGATTCTCGGCGCTCTCCTTCGTCCGGCCCCAGATTCTGACCGTCGCCAGCAGCATGTACATTTCCAAGCGCTGCAATTATTCGGAATAGAGACCCAATCGAATTCAACGATGCGCCGCCTGATGACGAGCGCACGCCCCGAAGAGGAAGCCCCGTTATGAGTGCCCCGGAATACAAGTCCTTCGAACAGTCCTTGTCGGAATTCGAGAACATCGCCGCCGCCATCCCGCCGATCTCGATAAAGGAACTGAGCGCCCGCATCGCGAAGCTGCAGGGCCTGATGAAGGCGCAGGGCGCCAAGGCAGTCTATCTCGACACCTCGACCAGCCTCACCTATTTCACCGCCATCACGCTCGGTGCCAGCGAACGCCTGCATGGTGCGATCATCCCGTCCTCCGGCGCGCCGATCTATATCAGCCCGGCCTTCGAGGAGCCGAAGACCGAGACGCTGATCACCATCCGCGGCGAAATCGCTGTATGGGAGGAACACGAGGACCCGGCTCTCTTGGTCGCCGATCTGATTTGCGGGCTTTCCGCCGAAGGCGACACCCTCGCCTTCGATCCGGCAACGCCTTTCGTCTTTTCGAGCGCGATCACTAGCCATATCGGCGGCCGCCTAAAGGTTACGGGCGCCAAGGAGATGATCGCTGGATGCCGGCAGATCAAATCGGCGACCGAGATCGCTATCATCCAGGCCGCGATGAGCGCCAGTCTAGGCGTCCACAAGGCCGTCTGGCAGGGTTTATATGAAGGCGTTTCGACCACTGAAGTGACCAATTTCATCTCCGCCGCACATACCAAGCTCGGCATGCGCCACATCTTCGCCGCCGCCCAGTTCGGCGAGGCGACCGCCTATCCCCATGGCGTGCCTTATCCCCAGATCTTGAAAACCGGCGACATGGTGTTGATCGACCTTGGCGCCCATATCCACCGCTATTGCTCGGATATCACCCGCACCTATGTGTTCGGCGAGCCGACTGATCGTCAACGGGAGCTTTGGAGCCTGGAGCATAAGGCCCATCGTGCGGCCTTCGATGCCGCCACGCTCGGTGTGCCTTGCGAGGACGTCGATTTTGCAGCTCGCAAGGTGCTGACCGATGCTGGTTACGGTCCGGATTACAAGGTGCCCGGTCTACCGCACCGGACGGGCCACGGGCTCGGCATGGACATGCACGAAGATCCCTACATCGTCCGAGGCAACAAAATGCTGCTGCAGCCTGGCATGGTTTTTTCTGACGAACCAATGCTCGCCCTTTACGGTGAGTGCGGCGTGCGTCTGGAAGACATCATCTACATGTCGGAAAGTGGCCCGGTCTTCTTCACCGAACCGGCCGTGTCGATCGATAAACCATTTGGCTAACCGGCTCACCTGTCATGCGACCCGGGTGACCTGACGAAATCAGACATCCTTTATCGCTACCATTTCGAACTCACGAAAGTTCAATGCGCGGCAAGCAGCTTCAATCCGGTCGAACGCCTTTGCGATTTTGGTACACGCGGCATGGGCGTGGTCGAATTTCACCCGACCACGTTCAAAGCCGTCGCACAGGTCGAAAAGGGTCGACATCGACGCCCTGACCGCGCTTGCCAATCAGGTTCTCAATAGCCGCGAGGCTCTTGCCGGCGTTGTCAGAGGGGACGACGACCGGGAGATGCTGGAAGAGATTCTGCGCATCGGCACCCCGGCGGGCGGCGCGCACTCCAAGGCGATCCTGGCCTGGAACGAGGAAACCGGCGAGTTCCGTTCCGGTCAGGTGAACGGCCGGGGAAGGCTCACCTACTGGCTGATGAAGTTCGTTTAGCGGACAAGAGGCGCAAATCGGTGTTTTCGTGCCTGTAACTGCCCGGCGATCCCATGCCAATAAGCTCTGCGATCGCATCCGCGACGGTCTCCGCTGGGATCGCACCGTAACGAGCGAGCGGACCAAACAAGATAGGCGTGAGCGTCGCGAAGATATTTTGACCGATCGACTCCCACACACGCCGCTCGCTACGACCACCGATGAGAAAGCCCGGACGGATCAGGTCTACTCGCTCAAAGCCGAGATTGCTCACTGACTCTTCGATCTTACCCTTCGTCTTGAGATAGAAGCCCGGCCCACCGGCCCCAGCCGATGTCACAAGAATAAACTGGCGTGCCCCAAGCGCGCGAGCGCCTTGCGCGACGGCAAGAACGTAGTCGTGGTCAATGCGAAACATAGCGGGTTGAGACCCGGCGGTGCGGATGGTCGTTCCCAGGCAGGAGATCGTCGTGTTGATGCCACCGGGCGCGACGTTCCCGAGGATATCCTTTGGCGATTTACAGAGTTCTTCATAGTTGATCGCATGACCAGGTGCCCCTGAGCCATGCCGGACCAGGTTCGTGAGCTCCATGCCTGATTGCCCCGCGAGGCGGGCCTTCACAAGTCCGCCAACCAGGCCGTTGCTGCCGGCAAGAACGACGCGTTGGTTCATGCAGTGTCTCCCTCGGTAGGTTCGGGGCGCCGGTCCCCTGGTATGCAAAGTTGTCGTTCAATGAAGAGCGACTGGCACCGTGGTATCATGTCTGGCTGTATTCATCTCGCGCCAGCGGTTGGGTGACATGCCCTCCCATTCGCGAAAAGCACGATAGAAAGAAGTTGTGTCCTGATAGCCGAGCAGGCAAGCGACCTCTTCGATGTCGGTCGTCGGGTGAGGCTTCCAGTTCGCCGAGCGCAGCGCTGAGAGCCGGCGTCAGCATCTCCAGCATATCGTCCGCGCTCGATGAGAAATCCGGCTAGGCAGGCAAGCGATGACCGTCGTCGGTGTCAACTAAAAATTCTCGTCCTGCATTGACCCTGACAACATTAACGAGCCCAGCGGCGCAATTCGGCTTTTTACCTGCTGATGATGCCGCTATGATCGGGGCATGGAAACCCGTGATTGCACCGAGATCGCCGCCTGGTTGGCCGAAGCCGGCCTGCTGGGCATTCGAGACGAGGCCTCGCTGACGCGGGCATTCTGCGAACGATGCGTCGAGGCCGGAGTGCCGCTCGGCAGAGTCTTCGTGATGATCGACACGCTTCATCCGATGTATGAGGCGCGCGCGTTTTTTTGGGACGAGGATCCCGAAAACCCTTTCCGAGAAGAAGACCAAGTCGGCAGTCATGATCCGGAAGGTGCGGGTCAGTGGTCGCGTAGCCCCTTCCTGCAAATGCTGCGTCGGCGCGAGACCTCGTTGCGCTGTCGGCTCGAGCGCGGCGAAACGCACGGCTATCCAGCGATCCAGGAATTGTGTGACGCTGGCCAGACTGACTATCTGGCATTCGTCTACCGCACGCGGCAGGCAGTGCGAGTCGAAGACGTCAATGCCTTCTATGCGCGTTTCACCACGGCTCGGCCGGGCGGTTTCAGCGACGGTGATGTGGCCTGCCTGGCGCAACTTACGCCTCATCTCGGCCTCGCCATCAGGTCCGCTGCCCAAACCCGGCTGACGAAGACGCTCGCCGAAGCATATCTTGGTCGCGATGCCGGCCGGCGTGTGCTTAGCGGCGCGATTCGACATGATGCTGTGAGGCGTATCCGGGCCGTGCTCTGGTATTCCGACATCACCGGCTACACCCATCTCTCCGAGTCCGTGCAGGCCGATCAGTTGATCCCTCTGATCAACGACTATGCAGAGGCGGTGATTGAGGCGGTCAAGTCGGCCGGCGGTGATGTTCTGAAGCTGATCGGCGACGGTGTGCTGGCGATGTTTACGAGTTCCCGGCCGGAATATGCGTGCCGGGCGGCCGTTGACGCGGAGCACGATCTACGGCTGCGGCTCGGCCAGCTTGAACACCGCCGCAAAACAGAGGGCCTGCCTGTCGCTGACATCCATCTCGGTCTACATGCGGGCGATGTGTTCTACGGCAACATCGGCACGCCCGACCGGCTCGATTTCACTGTGGTTGGCCAGCCAGTCAATGAAGTAAGCCGCATCAGCGACATGTGCCAATCCACAGGACGAAACATGCTCTGCTCCTCAGAGTTTGCCGATCTCCTGCTGGGGGAGGAACGAGACAAGCTCGTTTCCGTCGGGCGATTTGCGTTGAAAGGTGTTGGAAAAGCCAAGGAATTGTTCACGCTCGATCCAAGCCTCGCAGCCGCGGATACGCCGCCGAAAATGAAGACCTCTCGCCGGCGGGCATCTGTGGCGAAGCATTGACGGGACAAGACTTGTCGCTGCGTCTGGACCCCCTGTATCAATGTGCTTCCACTGAGCGCATGCACGTATTGGAGATCGGATGCGGCTGCAGTCCGCGACTTGCGGCGAGCCTTGAACGCCCGCTTGATAAGGACCTAGACCAAAAGCTGATAGTCCGATGACTGCCCCAAATCGGCCATTCGTACACACAAGGTTCCTATCTTCGGTCTAAAGAAGTTTTTGCAAGAAATATGTCGTGCTGGGCTCCCTAAATTGGCATCTGAGGAGAAAAAGCAGAGATGAATCCGCGTGCAATGAAAGACAGCCTTTGCCATCAACGCGCCTAATTTACGCTGTTGTTCCTCTAAGTGGCAACTTAAGCCTGTTAAAGGTGATGCAAAATTATCGATTTACCGTTGATCTGCCTTGTCTGCATACGGTAACCAAAAATCGCCTCGAGATTGTCTTTGGTCAAAACCTCGTCCGGCGTGCCGTCGGCGATTACCCGTCCATCACGAAGTGCGACGATGCGATCCGCGTAGGCTGCCGCTTGATTGATGTCGTGTAGAACGATGATGGCGGTACGCTGCTTTTCGTCGACAATCGTCCGCAGCGAGCGCATCAATTGCCGGGCATGGAACATGTCGAGGTTGTTCAACGGCTCGTCTAGCAGAAGATAGTCCGTTCCCTGGCAGAAGGTCATCGCGACCATGGCACGTTGTCTCTGGCCGCCGGATAGCGTGTCGATGAACCGATCAGCGAGTGATTGGAGTTCGAACTGTGCCAGAGCCGCATCGACCAGTGCGAGATCGTTGTTGTCCGGCCGCCCATAATGGTGCGGAAAACGGCCGAAGCCGACCATTTCGCGGACGGTGAGACGGCTGGCAACGGCGCCGTCCTGGCGAAGGATGGCGAGGCGCTGCGCAAGGATGCGGCTGGGCGTGGTATCGACAGGCAACCCGTCGATCACGATCCGGCCTGCCTGAAGCGGCTGCAACCGCGCGATCAGCGAAAACAGGCTGGATTTTCCGGCGCCGTTTGGCCCGACCAGTGCCGTGATGCCGCCCTTCGGCAAGGACAGGTTGATATCGCGCAGGATCGGCGCATCACGATAGGATAGCGAGACATTCTCAATCTGGATCATTTCCGGCTTCCGGTGACTAGCAATAGCAGAAAGACAAGGCCGCCGACGAATTCGATCACCACGCCAAGCGTCGAGGCGCCGCCGAGGCCGTGCTGCAGCATTGCCTGCCCGCCGACGAGAATGATGATGGCAATCAGAGTTGCGGTGGGCAGAAGCAGGGTGTGGCGCTGGGTCCGCATCAGGCGTTCGGCAAGTGCCGCGACCAGTAATCCGAAGAACGCCACCGGCCCGACGAGTGCCGTCGAGACGGCGACAAGCAAGGCAACGAGCAACAGCAGGCTGGCGGCGGCCTTCGCCCAGTTGACCCCGAGACCGATGGCGGTCTCACGCCCCAACCCGATAATGTCGAGCACATGCCGTGCGCGCCAACAGAGAACGGCGGCACTCAGGGTCGCAATCGTTGCCAGGATGGTGAGGTCGGGCCGCAGCGTGTTGAAGTTTGCAAAGCTCGCTGTCTGCACCACGGCAAAGGCATTGGGATCGAGCATCCGGGACAGAAGGATCGACAGGCTTCGAAAGAGGAGACCCAGCGTGACGCCCATCAACAGCATCAGGTTCATATCCATTCGCGATCTCAGCAGTGGCCACAACAAAAGCATCGCAAGGACGATCATCAGCAGCACTTCGGCGCCAAACTTCATGTTGCCGTTCAGGCTGATATAACCGATGCCGCCAAGCGAAAAGACCAATGCCGTCTGACCGAAAAGATAAAGAGCATCGAGCCCCATGATCGATGGCGTCAGGATGCGATTTGCCGTCACCGTCTGGAACAGTATCGTCGATAGGGAAATCGAAACGGCAACCTGCACCAGTGCCAGCAGCTTCAGTCCCCGCAATTGCAGCACAAACGCGATATTGCCCCTGAGCCCGACGGTCATGAAGGCAAACACGGCGAGGAGCGCAATGGCCGTGAGCAGAATCAACCGGCGATCAGACATGTGCCGCCCGGCTGAACATCAGCCGCAGGAACAGGAAAGCGCCGACGACGCCCATGACCGTTGCGACAGGGATTTCGTAGGGATAACGCAGCACGCGCCCGAGCACGTCGCAACCAAGCACCAGAGTGCCGCCACTCAGCGCCACCCACGGGATCGTACCGCGCAGGTTGTCACCCATCAGGCGCGACACTAGATTGGGCACGACAAGGCCGACAAACGGGATGATCCCGACGATCACTACCGTCAGCGCCGAGATGACCGATACGATGACCAGCCCCAGCTGCAGCGTACGCTGATAACTGAGGCCGAGCCCGATGCTCACATCCCGGCCAAGCGAAAGCACCGTCAGCCGGTCGGCGGCCCACCAGGCGATAGCCACCATGATCGCAGTTCCCCAGAGCAGTTCGTAGCGTCCGCGCACGACGCCGGAAAACTCGCCATTGGTCCAGATATCGACGAACTGCAAGAGATCCGTCTGCCAGCCGACGAACGTCACAACCGACCCGATCACGCCGCCGTATACGAGGCCGAAGAGCGGCACGAGATAGGGCTGTGTCGGCGGCAGCCGGTGGGCGGTCATCATGAACAGTGAAGTGCCGAGCAGGGCGAGAATGCTGGCGGCCAGCATTTTCACGGCGAGCGTTGCTGCCGGAAAAGCAAGCGTCATGATCAGGATGCCGAGGGCGGCACTCTGCGCCGTTCCGGCGGTCGAAGGCTCGACGAAACGATTGCGCACCATGGCCTGCATGATGAGGCCGGCAATGGCGAGTGCAGCTCCGGTCAGCACTGCCGCAATCGTTCTCGGCAGGCGGCTGGCGAAAAGCAGCTGGATCGCGTCCGGATCGGCGAAGACCCGCGACGGCGAAAACTCTCCGGCACCGATGAAGATACTCAAGGTCACAAGCACGCCAAAGGCCGCACAAGCGGCCAGTTTTGCCAGATTATGTTTTGTTGTCTGTCCTACGGTCATTGCGCCTTGGAGTATGCGCCGGTGATGACTGTGAATACCCGGCTCATCGCCTGGATACCACCGGCTGCGATGTAGAAATCCCCGGCCGGCAGGTAGATAACCTGGCCCTTTTTCCAGGCCGTGGTTTCTTTCACCAGTTCGTTGTCCAGCGTTGCCTTGGCGTTCTGGTCTTTCGATCCGATCGCGGCGGCTCGGTCGAGAACGAGAAGCCAGTCCGGATTGGCATTGCGGATGAATTCAAACGATACCGTTTCGCCATGGGTTGCCGCCTCGACATCCGGGACCGCCGCCGGCAGGCCGAGTGCCGCGTGCACCCAGCCGAAGCGCGATCCCGGTCCATAGGCAGTCACCTTCGGGCCATTGGTCATGATGATTAGCGCCTTGCCCTTGCCGGTAACGGCGGCGCGGGCTTTGTCGACCACAGCGTCCAGCGCCTTTGCGGTGGTCTCAGCTTCCGCCTGCCTGCCAAACAGCGCCCCATAGCTCGACAGCCGCGTTTTTGCCTGCTTCAGAAGATCATCGCCATCCATGGTCATGTCGATTGTCGGCGCGACCTGCGACGTCGCTTCGACCTGTGGCGAGGATCGCCCTCCAAGGATGATGAGATCTGGCTGCAGCTCGCTCAAGGCCTCGAGATTGGGTTCGAAAATGTCGCCGACGACCGTCGATCCGTCCTTCAGATGCGCCAGTTCCGGCAAATAAAGATTGGATGGAAGGCCGGCGATCTTGATGCCGAGGCTATCCAGCGTATCGATCGCTGCGATGTCGAACACGGCTATTTTGGCCGGTGTCGCCGCGATCGAGACCGGGCCTTTCGCCGTCTCGAGATCGGCGGCGATGGCGTTGCCTGCAAAGGCGAACACCAGAAGTCCTGCGAGGGATGTAGTTTTAATCCTGATCATCTTTGTCTTCCAAGAAATTGACTGTCGCCGAGCCGACCGGATACCAAACGAGCGGGCCGGCATTTTCTCGGAATGCAAACCGCAGGAGATGATCCTCGATGACGGATTTCGTATCGTTCAGGTTGGTGTCGTCAGGGGAAAGCACGCGGATATGCAATCCATCGGACTTCGCTTTGAGATATCCGGTTCCGCATGAAAACCTGAGTTCACCTTGATCCCCTGACTGAGTGACGTCGATCTTGTGGGCGAAATGCTTGCAGAGCTGGGTCAGATATTTCTGGCCATTTTCCGTCGCAAAACGGGTTGTCGCTTCTCGCATCGGAATTCCTGTTTTCAGCTTTTTGGTCGCAGAAAGCGGGGGCTCACCCCGCTCCCTGTAGTCTGTGCCCGCGTTGTCGGGCATTCAGATCGAGATGATCAGAACGTTGCCTTAGCCGTCAGGATGAAGGCGCGGCCTTGTTCGTAGAGCGGGGTGACAGTTCCGAATTCCTGTCCGTACGTGGCGCGATCGGAATAGGTTTCGTCGAAGATGTTTTTCAGATCGGCGCGGAACGTCAGGTTCGGCCGGGCCGGCGGCCTGTATTCGACGAAGGCGTTGAAGACCTCGTAGCCGTCAAACGGTTTGCTGCCGGCCGCGACGTCATCATAATCGAGCGCAATTTCGGCATCGGCCCCAACCGTCACGCCCCAGTCGGTAAACGTATGGATCGCCTGTAGCGTGATGATTTCGCCGGCCGGTGCAGCCAGATAGGTGCCGAGATCGGAATCAGCCGGCTGGCCGTTGATCTCAACGTCGATATTTGCGTACTTCACCTTGAAATTGCCGTCACCCCAACTGTACCCGCCGCCAATTTCAAATCCTCTTGAGCGAACGTCCTGCATCCTGATGGCAGGCAGGTTCGGGTCGCCGGCGGGAAGGGAGTAACGCGGCGAGCGGGCGTCATCGAGATTGGTCTGGAAGATGCTTCCTTCGATCGTGAAGTCGTTATAGTTGGCTTCCAGCCCTACATTGTAGTTGTCGGCGGTCACAGGTTCGGGACCGCTGCCATAATCCCAGTTGGGATTGACGATGAAGTTTTCCGCAAGCGGAACGCCACCCCAGACATGCGAATAGCCGCCTTTTGCGATGAGGACGTCCTCAATGAGATCGTACTCGCCCGAGACGTTACCGCTGAAGCCAGAGTTGTTCCATTCCTCGCCGGTCGTACCGGTGAATTTCTGGGTATCGCCGCGTCCGCCAAAGGAAAGCCGCGTTCTTTCCCACGGTTCGATGCGGGCCTGCGCATAGATGCCGACATTGCGGGATTTTTCGGTGCCCGGATCGAACTGGTCCTCGAGTTCCGCCTTGTCGTTGTAGAAATCCACACCCGCGACGACGTTGCCCATGTCGAAGGAAAATTTGTTTTCGAACTTGCCATTGAAGCTTTCCGTGGTGCCCACGGCGTCATAGGGCGGGAGGGCCAACCGTGGGGGCAGAAAGACCGGAATTTCCAGCTCCGTCTTACTGTAGGCAAGCACGAGCTTCGGATCCCACCAGCCTTCTGGCGTGCTGTCCGTGTAGGTAAATACGGTGTTCTGGCGGTCGAGTGTATAGTCGCGAACCCGCGGTTCCCATGGCGGACGGCCATCAATGAACCCGGTATTGGCGCGGTAGGGCCGCGGTGCATCGTCGTGCACACGCTCGTGGCTGATTTCCACCCGGTCGCCGCTCTCGAATTCGTAGGCCAGCTTTCCGAGGCCGCTCAGGATATCGGTGCTGGTTCCTTCGACATCAATGCCGTTGCCCGCCTTGAAGTCATTGCCTTCGCCAAAATTGAAGGCGCCGAGGAATTCCAGCCCGTCGTGCAGGCCGTAGGCGGCAAGGCCGGTGGTGACCGTATCGCTGTTGAAATTATAGCTCGAGGTGACGAACCCGCCGAGGCCGTCGCCGTCCAGGAGGTCGCGGGCGTCCTTGGTCTCATAGGCAATCGCACCGCCGAGCGCACCTGGACCGGCATCTGCCGGTGCGACACCAGCATCGACGCCGACAGCCTTGAGCAGGCTGGGATCGATCAGGTTGGTTCCGCTATGATGGAAAACCTTGTTGTTCTGGCGGCTGCCGTCGACTGTTACCGCGAGATTGGTTTCCTCGATGCCATGGACATAGACCTTCTGTGCCATCGGCAGGGAGCTTCCGACGGAAATGCCCGGCTCGCCGGCAAAGACGTCGGCGATATTGGCGGGATTCTTCTGCTCAAGGTCTTCAGCCGAAATCTGGATTTCGCCGGCCCCAAGACGGCCGTTGCCGCCGAAAACGGAGATCGGGTCGAGTGCCGTGGCACCGGCAACACTCACCCCTCCGTCCGTGCCACCGGCAGTCGAAGTTGCCGATCCGATGACCGCTGTCCCACCGGAAATCTCATAGGTTATGCCTGTGCCGGATAGGAGCTGCGCCAGCGCTTGTCGCGGCTCAAGCGTCCCGTTGACGGCGTTTGACTGGACGCCCCGTGAGGTGGAAGCGGCAAGCGTTACCTGCAGGCCGGATTGCCGGCCGAAGGCATTCAGGGCGCTGGCCAGCGATTGGGAGGGGATGTTGAATGTACGGGCATTGCTGATGCGCGCGGTTCTCTCTTGAGCGGACGCGCTATTCAGAGAGCCCACGGCAAGGGCCGACAGTCCGACGATCGCCGTTGTGGCAAGCAGGCGCAAGCCGATGGCACGACGGCTTCCTGTTTGCGAGATTACATTTCCATTCCGGCATTTCGGCGAACCCATCTTGACCCCGTCTCGGTTTGCTGCGCACTGCCCCAGCGTGCGCTTCCCACCAAAGACGACCAGCTGCGGATTTTTTTTCACCCTGTCCGCATTTTTGCTGATTATTTTTGTCAGCTTAGAATCTGGTCAGCACGCGCCCATAGGGCGTTGCCTCCCAAATCCTGCCGCCAAACGGCTTCACCATGGCCTCAAGAGCTCTGTCGGGATTGTCGAGATCGTAGAGCCCGGTCACTCTCTGGCCGGCCAGCGCCGCGTCAGGCACGCTGATCCAGGCCGGATGATATCGCTGCAGCCGTTCGGTCGCGACGGCGATCGTGACGTCGTTGATAAACATCTTTCCAGTTCGCCAGGCGCCGATTTCCTCCGGCGCAATGGTCCCGCGCGTTACGGTGCCTGTATCGCGGTCGACCGCCGCCATTTCACCGGGCGCCATCTCGAAGTTCTGTTTGTGGTCCCGTTCGCCGTAGGAAACGGCCACGGTGCCGCGCGCCAATTCGACTGTTGTTTCATGCCCTCCCAATTGCACGTCGAAAGCCGTTCCGAGGACGGCAACGGAAACCCCGCCGGCATCGACCGTAAAGGGGCGGCGTTCATCATGGGCGACATCGAAGAAGGCCTCGCCGGACAAGAGTGTCACGCGCCGGACGGATGCAGTGATCTCGGTCGTAATGGCGCTGTCGCCGCCCATCTGGATGACGGTTCCATCCTCGAGCCTAAGCGTTCGGCTCTCGGCTGTCTCCGTTACGTGATCGGCTCTTAGCCGCAGAAGGACGGAAGGGCCGGCAAGAAGGGCGACTGCACAGGCTGCAAGCGCCAGCGTCGCCCCGGCGACGGTCCTTTTCCATGTACGGCGTACCGGCACGGATGCTGCGGTGAGAGCTTTCGGCTTCCAGAGGTGCTCATAGGCTGGCGCGCCTTCACCCAGCAGTCTCCAGGTCTTCAACGCCTGTTCAAAGGCGCGTTCGTGCTCCGGCGAACGGGAAATCCAAACCTGAAAGTCCTGGTGCGTCTGCGGACAGTTCGGCCGATCCTTGAGATCGAGAAACCAACCCATGGCTTCTTCCAGTATCCCTGGCGATATGTGGTTGTCCTGGTTCAAAATACTTCCTGCGCCGCTCGGGCCATGTCCTTTGGGACATTTTCTAACCGAATTATCCCCTATTCTACAAAGACGAACTGCGGCCGATTTTTTTTCACTCGCATTGCGGTATTCTACGATGCATTCGCCATCAACATGGTTGCCACCCGCAACATGGCCGTGCGCACATGGCGATGGGCGGTTGCAACCGAGATGTCCAGATACGCGGCGATTTCTTCCAGATTGTAACCTCCGAACCGGTGCATCTCGAGGGCGATGCGGATATCGGCTGGAAGGTCGCTCAGAACCCGCGCGATCTGTTTTACTTCATCCGCGACAACAACAAAGTCTTCCGGTGTGGGCGCTGTGGTCGGTATCGACCAAAACGGTGGTTCGGTCTGCTTTTCGCGGATCTCGATTTTTTGACGCTTGAGAAAATCGAAGCAAAGATTGCGGACGATTTTATAGAGATAAGCAAGTGTTTCTGCTGGAGTGCCGGTATTTCTGTTGGCCGGGGCGAACCGCAGGAAGGCATCTTGTACGACGTCCTCCGCCACCTCCCGTGATCCGAGAATGCGCATGGCATAGGCAATTAATGCCGTTCGGTTGGCGATGTAGACCGCGTGGCGTGTTTCAACGTCGATCATGGTCCCAGTCCAAGCAAGTCAGGTTCGATCCAATGGGAGTATTGGCGCATATCGTCTCTACCGGTACTCATCGGTTCATCCTGGTTGCTGCCAGGCTCGAAAGAGCATCGGCTCTGGAAATATGCATTATTACTGGATTGTAATTATCATGTTTATTTTTGGGGTCCACTCCCGTTTCACAGTTTTGCCGGCCGATAACCGTTGGTTCGCGGGTTGTGCGTTCCAAGGGCCATCCGTATCCTGGCCCCGCCAGGCCGTAACAAATGGCCTGTGTAGCGGCGGCACATGCTATTGCCGCCACGGTCCGATCCACGCGATTGTCTTGGATGGCCGGCCCGTCACGAGATATTGAATTGATGGAAGGAATGTGGCTCTTCAGAATTGATTGCAAACAGGGATGGTGAAAGAAGGCAGCGCATCTCTTTATGTTGTCAAAGAGCCAAATCCCCCCATACGGCGATCATCAATGGCGCCATATCAAGAACTGGATCACAGCTGAATGCGCATACGTTATGGCCTGCTTTCAATTTTTCTGGCAATCGCGCCATCGGCATATGCTCTGGAGGCTGGGCTGCCGCCCGTTTTGGAGCCGCTGCAGCAACAGGCGCAAGCTGCTCGCTTAAGTGCGCAATTTCTCACGCGTTTCGGTTACAGGCCAATACCACTTGATGACGCCTTATCTGCCAAGATTATGACTCGATTCATCAAGTCTCTGGATCCGGAACGGATGATGTTCCTCCAGGCAGACATCGACAGGTTCACGGTTGACAGCGCCAATATTGACGATGCGATTAAACGGCAAGACTTGCGAATCCCGTTTTCCATTTTCAACGTGTTCGAACAGCGCATCGTCGAGCGTATGAAATATGCACGCGCCTTGCTCAAATCGAACTTCGATTTCGGTGTGCAGGAAGTTTACTCGGTGTTGCGCGATGATACTCCTTGGCCGCAATCGGTGGCAGAAAGCGACGATCTTTGGCGCAAACGTGTCAAGAGCGATTGGCTTCGGCTGAAACTGGCGGGAAAATCAGATGTCGCCATTCGTGATACGCTAGACAAACGCTATCAGAACTTCCTTGAGCGCGCTTTCAAATATAAGAGCGAGGATGTCTTCCAGTTTTTCATGGATGCCTACACGGGGTCGGTTGATCCACACACGGACTATTTAGGCGCGAGGGCTGCGGCTGAGTTCGATATTTCCATGAGGCTTTCGCTTGTTGGAATTGGGGCAGTGTTGCAGGAACGTGACGACTACACCACGATCCGTGAACTCGTCCCGGGCGGTCCGGCGCAATTGTCCGGAAAACTCTTGGTCGGTGACCGTATCACTGGTGTCGGACAAGGCCAGGATGGTCCGATCAAGGAAGTGGTTGGCACACGCCTTGATGAAATCGTACAAATGATACGTGGTAAAAAAGACTCCGTCGTGCGGTTGGAAATATTGCCTGCGGATGCAGGACCAGACGGCAGCCATCGCGTCATCACTCTTACGCGCGATAAGATAAGTCTTGAAAAACAGGCCGCGAGAAAATCCATTTTATTCGTAAAGGATGGCGGCACGCAGCGCAAAATCGGAGTGATCACTCTGCCGGCATTTTATGAGGATTTCGAATCGCGGCGAAAAGGCGACCCCGATTATAGAAGTGCCAGCCGCGATGTTGGAGAGCTTCTTGACGAACTGAAGCAGGACCGTGTCGATGGCGTTGTTGTCGATCTGCGCAATAATGGCGGCGGGTCATTGACCCAAGCAATTGAAGTCACCGGGCTCTTCGTCGGGAAAGGTCCGGTGGTTCAGCAACGCGGTGCCAATGGCAAGGTGGAGGTGGGGAGCAATAATTTCTCCAAGCCTGCATGGACAGGTCCGGTTGGTGTTTTGATCAATCGCGGTTCGGCATCCGCCTCTGAGATTTTCGCCGCAGCGATTCAGGACTACGGCCGCGGCGTGATCGTCGGCGAGCCCAGTTTTGGCAAGGGCACCGTGCAAACTGTGGTCAATCTTGACAAGACGGCGAACAACAGCAAACCGAAATTTGGCGAGATGAAATTAACGATCGCTCAGTTTTTCCGGGTAAACGGCGGGACAACCCAGCTGCGCGGCGTGACCCCGGATATCAATCTTCCGGGTTTTTCGGACCCGAAGAGCTTTGGTGAAGCAAGCTACGATAATGCACTGCCATGGCAGCAGATCAAACCTGCGAAATATGTACCGGCCGGAAATTTATCAGCTGTGCTACCGCAACTGCAAACCCGCCACGATGCCCGCGTTCGCAACGATCAGGATTTTCAGCGCTTCGTTGAAGATATTGCCGAATTGAAAGCCCAGCGCGAGAAAAGTGTTGTTTCCCTCAACCTAACCGAACGCCGGAACGAACTGGCTGCTCAGGCAAAGCGTTTCAAGGCAAGACCGGAAATCAATGATGGTGTGAACCTCGATGCAGATGATGGGCTGCAAGCAAATGAACGCAGCCTGAGCGCCGATATTGCAATCGAAAACGCCCGTAAGAATGCCAAGGATGTCCTGCTTAACGAAGCGGCCGCCATTCTTGCCGATGGGGCGGATTTGCAGAAAAGTGTGCGATAAGCCGTTCAAGCTGCTGACGATATCCCGGGCGATGCCGTGTGCGTCGGCATGGTGGCTATACCGAGCGCCTCGATCGTCCGGCGCGCATCGCCAGCATTGGTCCGTTAGGGTACTGGCTTCAGAAGCCGAGGCATTGTGATATTGAACAGCTGTTCCGTCCGAAAGCACACTGAAGCAAGCTTCAGCCGCAAAGTGGTTTTACATCTGGGTTACTATGGCGACGCGGCACCTTCCGAACCATATCTACTTCTGGAATACGCCCAGATTGATAAGTTGTACACGCCTGTTGCTTGAGGCGGCATTGTCGGACCCAGGGATAGGAAGGTATTCTCCCACGCCGATGGAATAGAGGCGTTTTGGGCCGACGGCGAATGTGGTTGCCAATGCTTCCTTTATCGCGGCTGCGCGCTGATCGCTCAGTTCGAGATTGTGTTTCTCATTCCCTGTAGAGCTGGCATGACCGACAACGAGGAACTTGTAATCCCACAAGTTCGGATGGTGCAGCGCATCGGCAAGGAGCCCAAGCGTGCGATACGATTTTGGATCGATGGCGACTGAATCGTTTTCGAAATTTATTTCGACGACCATCTGGGGTAGTTTGGCGATTTTCCTCCAGTTGGGAAGCGCCGACATTGGTTGGTCCCGGCCGTCGATTGCCTCCTGCCGAAGAATCTCTAGGTCTATCGCCGGCGCAGCCATGGTCAGTTTGCCGAGCCCTTCGACAATCCGCTCTTGGGATACCTCCTGGCTCAATGCAGCCGCTGGGGTGAGAAATGTGGCGGCGACAAGGAACAGTATTTTTGAAAGAGCCTGGCGCATCGGCTTATCTCCATCCCGCATCGGTAAGCACCTGACTGCATTCTTCACTGACCCGCTTTTTCTTGATCAGGCAATTGAGGATAAAGCCATCTCCCTCGACACCGCCGCAACTCTTGATCATATCCCGCTGACACACTTTTTCATATGAAGTTTGGGCATGCTCGCGCTTGGTGATCGATTGGAACACATCAGCGATCGTCCCCTTGCATGTCGGCGAAACCCGGTCCGAGTTCTGCTGCAGGCACGCAGCAATTCTACCGCTGCCAAGGTTCAAACCTCTGCATAGCTTTTTGATATCAGAACCGCAGTCGTCCGCGAGTTTCGTGACGGCGTCTGCGTAGCTTAGTGTCTGTGCAAGCGCGGGCGCTGCAAAGTTGAGTGTCGAGAAGACAAACGCTGCGAAAAGAACCTTACGTGTCAACTTTTTGCCCTCGTTTTCGCACGGAAGCGAGTTACGTCGATGAGCAAGAATTTACATGGCGTGGTGGGAATGAGGACGTATGTTACGGTAATCCAAATCTGTTTTCACATGTGGCCTGTCGGTAGGGCCAACCGTTCAGCGGAGTCGCGTATAGCTGGGATAGGGTCACTTTGCCCAGTCTAGCCGAGAATTGGAACAGAGTACGCGGATTTAGCTGCGCGCTGCATATTCGCCGTGGAGTGGCAGGACGCCGACACGTTTGCGATCTGCGAGCACCAGAAATCGAAAAAACGTCTAAAACTATTGAAACAATTGGGGGGATGCCGGTGTGCGTTGTATTCTTCGCCATGCGACTGCAGCACTTGGTGCCGGCATCTGATCAAAAGGCGCCGGTGGAACGTCGAAAGCGCATCAAAATAGGATTAGGCGCGATGGGCGCCGAAACGCTCAAGGCCCATAGTGTCAATCAGATAGTCGTATGATCCGGTATCATACGTCCAAACGCACACAGACACCGATTACTCTGAAACCAGGGTTCTCGTGCCGCTCGGTTCGTTTAGGGGGACAATCATGCGTAGAATTTTCGCCTATCTTACGATTGCCTCATTTTTCTCGACCTCAGCGTTCGCAGATCCCGCGGTGCTGACCGCAAATGTGAATTTCAGAACGGGTCCCGGTACCGGCTTTAGCGCGATGCGGATCATTCCGCAGGGCGAGGAAGTCGATATCAAGGAGTGCGATAGCCAGGCGTCATGGTGTGCGGTAAGCTATTCCGGAGAGAATGGTTTTGTCGCCGGCAAGTACCTCAACCAGTCGGAATCCGATGCTCCTGCCTGGCCGAGGGTCTTCAACACGCAATCCGGGGCAACGGTTACGCTTTTTCAACCGCAGATAACCGAGTGGGCCGATTTCCGCCGGCTTGCCGCACTTATTGCCACCGAACTCAAGCTGCCAGCTGAAGCGAAGCCAGTTTACGGCATTATTGGTGTCACAGCCAATACGGTTGCCGATGATGACGCCGGGAATGTCACGTTGAGCGATATTAAGACCACGCGCTTGGACTTTTCAACGCTGGACCGCAAGCAGCTATCGGACCTTACTCTCCAGGTTGGAGCCCTGATGCCGACGGACCCTAGTGTCGTTTCGCAGGAGCGGTTGACGGCGAGCATCGCGGATTACAAAAGGCTGGCCAACATCCCCGACATCAAGGCGGATCCACCGCCGATCTTCACGAGTGAAACGTCGGCGGTCTTGGTTCAGACCAACGGCAAGGCGGTTTCGGCCCCGGTGAAAGGCGTAGAGGGGCTTTCCTTTGTTGCCAATACCAATTGGGACCTTTTTAAGATCGACGCGACTGGCGCCTACTACCTCCGGGACGAGAAGAACTGGCTGACATCAACCGCTCTAGAGAGCGGCTGGGTCGAGGCTGACACGGTTCCGGATCTAATTTCCAAGCTGCCGGCCGACGAGAACTGGAAAGACGCGAGAGCAGCGCTTCCGCCGGTCCGTTTCTCCGAGAATTCGGTGCCAAAGGTATTTTATTCAGACACGCCGGCAGAACTGATGATTTTCGAGGGGCAGCCAGTCCTTGAGGCGGTACCGGGCACAGGTCTCGAATGGGTATCGAATTCGACGGGAGCGATCTTCTATCACACGGCAAGCAAGACCTGGTATACGCTTCTTTCCGGGCGATGGTTTTCGGCGACGTCGCTCGACGGTCCGTGGGCGTTTGCGACAACCAAATTGCCCGCCGGCTTCCTAGCCATACCTGACGATACGTCCTATGCGGCGGTGCGGGCTTCGATCCCAGGAACCTCGGAGAGCGCGGAGGCGCGCCTGAAAGCCAGCATTCCCAGAATGGCGCGCGTATTGACCGACGGATCGGTCAAAGTAGAGGTAAGTTACAGCGGGGAACCGGTATTCGAGCCGATCGAAGGCACGTCCATGTTCTATGCAATCAATGCGAACGAACAGGTGATCAAAGTCTCGGACAAGTACTTTGTGCTCAAGGACGGCATCTGGTTTGTTGGAGACGCGCCCAGCGGACCTTTCGCGGTCGCACATACCGTCGCCGAAGAAATCTACACGATTCCCCCGTCGTCGCCGGTCTACAACGCCACCTATGTCCGCATTTACGAAGCAGAACCGGATGCCATCTGGTATGGGTACACGCTCGGCTATCTCGGCGCCTACCTGGCTTGGGACACCCTCGTGTGGGGATCAGGCTGGTATTATCCGCCCTATTGGGACGATGATTACGACGGCAACTGGACGCCTTACCCCCCGCCGATCAGCTATGGAGTGGGCGCCTACTACAACCCCGCCTACGGGACTTTCGGGCGCTACGGCTATGCCTACGGGCCGGAACGGGGCTTGGTTGCCGGTTCTGCATACAATCCGAGAACCGGAACCCATGTTCGCGCCGGTGCGGTCGCCGGACCGAGCGGGCAGCGGGGGTTCATTTCGGCCTACAATCCACGCACGGGCAACGCTTTTGCTGCGCGAGGAGGTCAGAACGTCTATGGTTCCTGGGGCAGTGTTTCCGTCAAGCACGGTGGCGAATTCGCGCGTATCAGCGGCGGTTCCACGGGTAGTGCAGGCGGCCTGCGCTGGCGCAACACGGAAGGCGATAAGGGCTTTCTTGTCGGAAGCAAGGGCGGCGATGTCTATGCCGGGCGGGATGGCAATGTTTATCGCCGCCAGGACGGACAATGGCAAAAGCACTCGCCCGACGGCTGGAAACCGGTTCAGCGCCCGGATGGAGAAAATCTCAAGAATGCGGGGCAGCGTGACGGTATAAAGCGACCGCAAGCGGCGCAACGTGGGCAGAACCTGCGCGACAGTCCAGCGGTGCGACGCAATCAGCAGCGCGCCCCCGACCATCTCAATTTTGACCGGAACGGCCGACAGTTCGGTAATCAGTACGAACTTAACCGCAACTATGGCCGGCGCTCCCCGCAAACCGGCGGAAACTTCCACAACTTCGACCGTGGTGGCTTTCAAGGTGGAGGCAGGGGCAATGGTGGCTTTTACGGCGGCGGCGGCCGTGGCGGCGGAGGAGCAGTTATACGGGGTGGCGGTGGCCGGGGTGGCGGTGGACGCGGCCGCTGAACCGCGCAATTTTCCTCGGGTTGATGCCGATCCGGCTGCTACCACAGCGGAAATAAACGGTCAGCGACGTCGAACGCAGATTTAGCAACGTCAGGGTTGCGAGAACTGGCCGAACCAATACGTTTGCTCTGAGGGCGAGGGGCTAACCTGCTACCAAGTCCACCCTTAAGCCGGTTTAATGCAACGCCAAGTCATAGCGCCGCTATTCGAACAATTCGCGGTTATCCGCTTCAATCTGCGGCAGATCATTGAGGATGCCGTTCAGGTGAGCGCGCATGGCGTCGGCGGCGGCATCGGCATTTCGAGCGTCGATGGCGACAACGATCTTTTCGTGTTGTTCGATGAGATTGTTCATGGAAGCGGGGTTGCGGAGCTGCAGATTGCACACCCTATCCATATGCGCCTTGATGTCTGAAATCGCATTCCAGGCGAGACCGCAGCCGGCGCCCTCGGCAATGGCGATATGAAATTGCTCGTCTTCCCGGCGGAAGGCGTTGTGATCATGGTCTGACATGGCCATACGCTGCCGTTCGAGAATGCTGTCGATCTTCCGGCGCGTCCACGTATCGAAGCTTTCGCTCGCGCGCCGGGCGACAGCCACCTCGATTGCCTCGCGGACGAAACGGGCCTCCATCATTTGGCGCGCCGAGATACGAACGACAACGGTGCCGCGATTGGGGCGGATTTCGACCAGCTTTGATTTTCCAAGCGCAATCAGTGCCTCGCGCACGGGCTGCCGGGACACGCCGAGACGGGAGGCGATTTCCTGTTCGGACAGGCGGGAGCCTGGCGCCAGCTCGAGGCGGATGATCGCCTCGCGCAAATCACGCTCGACCTGAGCAGCCGTCGTCTCCCCGGTCTCGATCTTCAACGGATCAATCTTCAAAGTTTCAAGGTTCATGCTTTTCGCCACCGCGGTCTCGTTGACATTCGTTTTTAGCCACCATACAGTACCATACAACTTGACGACAGCACAAGCGCGGCGCTCGAAGCGCCAAGCCAGGATGGAGGAGCCGGGACGTGAAAATCCCGGTCAGTTGATGACGATACATTCCAATTTCATAAGCCCAGATTCTAGTGATCCGCGTCTGCAGAGTAAATCCCGCTACAAGATGCTTGTCGACGGCAAGTCGGTTGATGCGGCATCGGGAAAAACCATCGACCGTGTGAGCCCGGGGCATGCCGGCGTCGTCGTCGGAACCTGGCCGGAGGCTTCCGCCGATGATGTTCGCTTGGCGATTGCTGCTGCCCGCCGCGCCTTCGACAACGGTCCATGGCCACGCATGTCTGGCGCCGAGCGCTCACGCCTCATGTTCAAGACGGCGGAACGCATTCTGGCCAATGTCGAAGAACTCGCCCTGATCGAAAGTCTGGAGGTTGGAAAACCGATCGCCCAGGCTCGCGGCGAAATCACCTTTTGCGCCGATCTCTGGTCCTATGCGGCCGGGCAGGCGCGCGCACTGGAAGGCCAGACGCACAACAATATCGGCGATAACCGTCTTGGCCTCGTGCTGCGGGAGCCGGTCGGTGTTGTCGGTATCATCACGCCCTGGAATTTCCCATTCATTATTGCATCCGAGCGTGTGCCGTGGGCGATCGGCGGTGGCTGTACGGTCGTGTTGAAGCCATCGGAATTTACCTCCGGCACCTCAATCCGCATGGCGGAGCTCGCCCGCGAGGCCGGTATCCCCGATGGCGTTTTCAATGTCGTCACGGGATACGGTGACCCGGCGGGCCAAGTCCTCGCCGAGGACCCGGGCACGGACATGATCGCCTTTACCGGTTCTGGCCGCGTCGGCGTCAAACTTGGCGAAATCGCCGCTCGTAGCGTCAAGCGCGTCGGTCTCGAGCTTGGCGGCAAGGGGCCGCAGATCGTTTTCAATGATGCGGACCTCGAGGCGGCTGCCGATGGTATCGCCTACGGCGTCTATCACAATGCCGGCCAGTGCTGCATTTCCGGCAGCCGCCTCCTCGTACAGGAAGGCATCCGCGACGCGTTGCTCGATCGCCTGCTCGAAATTTCCCGCAAAGTCACCTTCGGCGATCCGCTGAACGAGCGCACGAAGATCGGTGCGATGATCTCGGAAACGCATGCTGCCAAGGTGCACTCCTATGTGGAGGCCGGGCAGGCTGCCGGCGCCGAACTGCTGCTCGGTGGATCGAGGGCCGGCGAGGGCGCCGGGCTCTATTATGCGCCGACAATCTTTTCCGGTGTCACCGCCGACATGTCGATTGCCCGCGAGGAGATTTTCGGGCCGGTCCTATCGACCTTGACCTTCAAGACGGCAGATGAGGCTGTCGCGCTCGCCAACGCATCGGAATTCGGTCTTTCGGCCAGCGTCTGGTCCACCAATCTTGAAAACGCACTTCAGAGCATCCGCCGTATCCGGGCCGGGCGCTGCTGGATCAACAGCGTCATCGACGGTGCGCCTGAACTGCCAATCGGCGGTTACAAGAAGAGTGGTCTCGGGCGGGAGCTCGGCCGCTACGGCTTCGATGAATATTCGCAGTTCAAGGGCATTCACGTGACCTTGGGCCGGCCGGATCCTTGGTTCGGGTGAGATTGCTCATTCGACACTGAGGCAGAGGAGGAAAATCTCGGCTGGCGCGATCTTTGGTCGGAGCCCGCCAGCCGAGACATGGGTCTTTCGACCCCGATTGCACATCCAAAGGGAGGATACGCAAAATGAAATTGACCAGACTGAAAACCGCAATGCTTGCGGCGTGCGCAGCTATGGCTTTCACAACGTCCGCCATGGCGGCCGATGTCAAGGCGACGATGATCATCTACCTCGATCCGAGTGTTCAGTTCTTTAACCCCGTCGTGAAGGGCGCACAAGATGCTGCAGCACAGTTCGGCGTCGATCTCGACGTTCAATATGCCAACAACGATCCGGTACGCCAGAATGACCTGATCGAGAGCGCCACGGCGAGCGGAGTCGACGGCATCGCCGTCGCTATCTCCTCGTCTGACGCTTTCGACGAAAGCATCTGCAAGGCGGTCAAGGCCGGCATCATCGTCATCGGCTTCAACAACGACGATCTCGACGGTGCCAAGGGTAATTGCCGCCAAGCCTATGTCGGCATGGATGAATTTGCCTCGGGTTATGAGCTCGGTAATCGGATGGTCGAGCAGTTCGGCCTGAAGGAAGGCGACATGGTCTTCAATCCGCGCGAAATTCCGGAAGCCAGTTTCGCCGTCGCCCGTGGCGGCGGCATCGAAAAGGCGATGAAGGAGCATGGCATCAAGGTGGAGACGGTCAAGTCCGGCCTCGATCCGGCCGAAGCGCAGAACATTCTCGCTCAGTTCCTCATCGCCAACCCCAACACCAAGGCTCTGTTTGGCACAGGCTCAGTTACCTCGACCGTGGGAGCGGGCGCCATCAAGGACGCTGGTGTCAACATTCCGTTCGGCGGATTCGACCTCGCGGTCGAAATTGTCAACGCGGTGGAATCAGGTGCCATGTTCGCGACGATGGACCAGCAGCCTTACCTGCAGGGCTACTATCCGATCGCCCAGATCGCGCTGGCGAAAAAGTACGGCCTGACCCCGACTGACGTCGACACCGGCCAGGGCGCTTTCCTCGACAAGTCGCGCATCTCGTCCGTCAAACCGTTGATCGGCAGCTACCGGTAAGCGAGACGCCTGAAGGCCTTCCGGCGACAAGCCGGAAGGTCACCGCGATCCCTGGAACAGAGTAACGACAGTGACCTACGCCATGACCGACAGTGCCGTGCCGAAATCGCGCACGAAAAAACAATCGCTGCTCAAGCAGATCATGACCATGCCGGCCGGAGCCATTCTCCTGGTTTTCGTCTCCTTGCAGATCGTCTGCATCGCCGGTGCGCTCATTTATCCCGACAGCTTCCGTTATCTCTCGCCGCAGAACCTGACAATCCTGATGAAGGCCATTCCGGTCCTCGGCTGCCTGGCGCTGGGCGCCGGCGTGCTCATGATCGCCGGAGAGTTCGATCTGTCGATCGGCTCTGTCTACACCTTGACCGCTGTGCTGATGGCGAGCCTTGTCGATAGCGGCATGAGCGCTTTTCTTGCCGCGCCGCTCGGTATTCTCTTGGGTATCATGATCGGTCTGCTCAATGGCGCGATCACGCTGCGCTTCGGCCTGCCATCCTTCATCGTCACGCTCGGTGGCCTGCTGTTCTGGCGGGGTGCGGTGCTGCTCTACAATGGCGCCGTGCAGGTTCGCTTCGATCCGGAACCGGCCTTTTCCGGCCTCTTTGCCGGTACACTTTTTGGCATTAACGCCGCCTTCATCTGGATTGTCCTGTTCGTTATAGGCTTCTATCTGTTGATGCACCGTCACAAGTTCGGCAACCATGTGTTCGCCACCGGCGGCAATCCTGCGGCGGCAACGGCGATCGGCATCAATACCGATCGCGTCAAGATGGTCGCTTTTGCCATCGCCGGCGGCATGGCGGCTGTTGCCGGCATCCTTGCCACGGCGCGTGTCGGCAGCGTCCAGCCGGGGCAGGGTGCCGGTCTCGAACTGCAGGCGATCGCGGCTTGCGTCATTGGCGGGCTTTCCCTTCGCGGCGGCCGTGGCTCGATCATCGGCATCTTCCTCGGTGTTATGCTGATCCACACCATCACCGACGTGCTTCTGCTCCTGCGCGCACCCGGCTTCTACCTCGACATGTTCATTGCAACCCTGATCGTCGTTGCTGCCGCCTTCAACCATCTTATCGAACGCCGGGGGGCTGCGTGATGTCCGCGTCCAATCTACTCGAACTGCACAATATCTCGAAAAGCTTCGGTGCCTTGACAGCGCTGCGGGACCTATCGTTTCACATCGGCCCAAGCGAAGTCGTCGGTCTTCTCGGCGACAACGGCGCCGGCAAGTCGACCACGGTCAATCTGATCTCCGGCATTCACAAACCGACCTCCGGCCATCTGAGCGTCGATGGCCAGAAAACGCTCTTCACTTGCCGCTCGGATTCTGCCGATGCCGGTATCGAAACCATCTATCAGAACACAGCTCTGGTGGATTCGCTGTCGATCACCCGCAATATCTTCATGGGCCGCGAGCGCACCAATGCCTTCGGCTTCCTGAAGCAGGCCGAGATGCGCGACATCGCCATGGAGGTGCTGAAGAAGGCCGTCCATATCTCCGGAATCGATTCTCCCGACAAGCTTGTGGGCGATCTCTCTGGCGGGCAAAAGCAGGCAGTCGCCATCGCCCGCGCGGTGTTCTTCAAGCGGCGGGTACTTTTGCTCGACGAGCCTACCTCGGCTCTCTCCGTGCGAGAAACCGAGGCGTTGCTGTCGCAGGTTCTGAAACTGAAGGCTGAAGGCGTCTCGAGCGTGCTGGTGACGCACAATCTCTATCACGCCTATCAGGTCTGCGACCGCTTCGTGATCATGAGCCATGGAACCAAGGTCTTCGACGTCAAGAAGGCCGATACGACGATCAGTCAGCTGACAGAATACGTCGTTCTCACCTGACAATCCCATCCAACGCCAAGAGGCAAATCCGTGACAATTTCCGTAAATGTTCGCCAAGTTGTTGGCCCCGAAGATGCTGCGAAGCGCGATACGAACGGCCTGCGCGACGGGTTTCTCATCGAGGGGCTGTTTTCCAAGGGCCGTATCAATCTCACTTACAGCCATCTCGACCGGATGATCGTCGGTGGTGTCGTCCCGACGGATAGAGACTTGATGATCGGCCAGGTTAAGGAAACCGGTACCGAGCAATTTCTCGAAAGGCGTGAGGCCGCGATCCTTAATATCGGTGGACGCGGTCGGGTTCTTGCCGGTGAAACCGAATATACCCTTGGTTTCCAGGAGGCGCTTTATGTCGGCATGGGCGAGGGGGATCTGACCTTCAGAAGCGACGATCCAGCCAGTCCGGCCGAGTTCTATGTCCTGAGCGCCCCCGCGCATCGCAGCTGCCCCACCGTGCTCATCACGCTCGACATGGCCAAGAAGGTGCGTACCGGTTCCGCTGAGGAGGCCAATGCCCGCACGATCAACCAGTATGTCCATCCGGATGTCTGCGAAAGCTGCCAGCTTCTGGTGGGGCTCACCATGTTCGAGCCGGGCTCGGTCTGGAATACGATGCCAGCGCATGTCCACGACCGGCGAATGGAGGTCTATCTCTATTTCGGCATGGAAGAATCAACACGGATCTTTCATTTCATGGGTGAGCCCCATGAAACACGGCACCTCGTGCTGAAGAGCCATGATGCGGTGCTGTCGCCGGGGTGGTCCATCCACTCCGGTGCCGGCACCGGCCGCTACTCCTTCATTTGGGCGATGGCGGGCGACAATATGAGCTTTACCGACATGGACAGGGTGCCGATGGACAGTCTGCGATGAGCCCGTTCGATCTTTCGGGCCGCTGCGCCATCGTCACCGGCGCCAATACCGGTATCGGTCAGGCGATTGCCGCCGGTCTCGCCGCGGCAGGGGCCGACATCATCGGTGTCGGCCGTTCGCCGATGGCGGAGACAGCTGGTCAGGTGGCGGCAACGGGCCGCGTCTTCCATTCGCTTCTTGCCGATCTCTCGCAGATGGAGGAGGTCCGTACCCTTATCGAGCGTGCCTCTGCCCTGCGGCCACACCCGGATATCCTGGTCAACAATGCCGGGATTATCCGCCGCGCCGATACGATCGATTTTACCGAGGAAGATTGGGATGCCGTCATGGATACCAACCTGAAATCGGCGTTCTTTCTCTGCCAGTCCTTCGCGAAGATGGCGATCGCGGCGCAAATGCCGGCCAAGATCATCAATATCGCCTCGCTCCTGTCCTTCCAGGGTGGCATTCGCGTGCCGTCCTACACCGCAGCCAAGAGCGGTCTGGCCGGACTGACACGGCTGATGGCCAATGAATGGGCGGTGCGTGGCATCAATGTCAATGCGATTGCTCCGGGCTATGTTGAAACCAATAACACTACAGCGCTCAGGGCGGATACCGAACGCAATGCCGATATTTTGAAACGCATTCCCGCCGGGCGCTGGGCGCGCGCGGACGATATGGCGGGTGCTGCTGTTTTCCTCGCGTCGCGTGCGTCGGACTATGTGCATGGTACGATCCTGCCCGTCGATGGCGGATGGCTTGCACGATAAAGGAGTTAATTATGATGCCTAATTTCTATACCCTTCCAGAAGGCCTGACATGGACGGAAACCTCGCCTGGTAACCGCCGGGCGGTTCTTGCGCACCGCCCCGAAATGATGCTGGTCGCCTTTAGCTTCGACAAGGGGGCGATCGGCGCTCTCCATTCGCATCCGCATACGCAGGTTAGCTACGTGGCCAAGGGGAGTTTCGAGGTCACTGCTGATGGCGTGACCACGACACTGCCGGCCGGCAGTAGCTTCATCGTCGCACCAAATCTCGTCCACGGCGTCGTGGCGCTGGAGGACGGGTTGCTGATCGATACGTTCACGCCAAGTCGTGACGATTTTCTGTAGCGCATTCTCAAATTCGGAAAATTGAGAATAAAAGCTCTACTGCATTTTAGTCCGGGCGGCGGGAAGATCCTCTCAAGAGCTTGTTTGTCCGACCAACGCGAGTTTCGTTGGATTCAAGCAAGAATGCTCAGTGGCTTCCCACCTAACTCTGAAATCCGTCGGAGACCTCGGGTCTTTTATTTCAAGCGTATTGATGTTCATATGGCATTCAAGCCATTGACGCCTCCTCGATTAGCCAATCGATGAACGAGTTTACCTCGGCAGTCTCCCGTTTCGCTTCCGCGCAAATGCAATAGTAATTGTGAAGGGCTGGGACGCTGAGTTGAAGCGGTTGAACAAGGCGTCCCTCATTGAGATCGCGCGCGGAAACGACTTCATCGCTAAGCGCCACGCCAAAGCCATCTCGGGCGGCTTGGAGAACGATGCCGAAGTCGTCGAAGTGCACATCGGCCTCACCAGCATAGGGAATGCCCGCTTCAGCCTGCCAGCGACGCCATTGCGAACCGTCGTCTTCGTGCAGCAGTCGATGATAGGCGAGATCGGAGGGTTGTCGGATGGCGTTCGGTCCGCGCAGGAGCTGGGGGCTGCAAACCGGAGTCATGCGGATTCCGTGGAGCAGGCGCCACCAGAAGCCCGGCCACGGTGGCATGCCATAAACGATCGCGACATCGGTCTTGCGCCAGTCAACGTCATGGAAGCGGCTGGAAGTAAGAACCTTCAATTGGAAACTGGGGCTTTCCTCCATAAAAGTGAAAAGTCGGGTGGCAAGCCATGCAACACCATGAACTTGCGGGATGGAGATGGTCAGGGCCTGCTTTGGTGCTCCGCCATATTTATGCACCGAGAGCTGGCGCACGCCGGTGTGAATGGCGTCCATGGCGCTTGCCACCGAGCGCTGGAGTTGGCTTCCGCTCGGGGTCAAAGCCAGTTGCCTGCCGCGTTTCTGGAAGAGGTCGACGCCCAGTGTCACTTGCAAGGCCCGGATCTGCTGGCTGACAGCACCCGGCGTCACATGCAGCTCCGCTGCCGCCGCACTGACATTACCGAGCCGCGCGACGCTCTCAAAGACACGAAATGCATGAAGGGGTGGCAGCGACATCGAATTCTTCCTCAATCGGCGTTCAACGGATCAAGCATTTTGATCCCGTCCTGGACGCAACTGCTCGACCACACGATCGGCCAGCGTCCGCAGGATGGGGTCGTTCGCGCGGTCAACCGGGCAGACAATATAATATTCCCGCGCCGCATTGATCGTAGTGGAGAACGGCTGGATAAGCCGCCCTTCGTTCAGGAAGTTTCGCGTCAGCACATCCGAAACGAGTGCCACGCCGCGGCCCTGAACAGCGGAAGCGATCGCCTGCGCTACCGAGTTCACCCGGACACGTGTATTGCCTTCAAGGGCGATCCGGGCCGCGACGGACCATTTCGCCCATTCCCCGCCGTCATCCTCATGTAATAGCGCGACGGAGCTTAGTTTCCCGTCGCGATTGCGCAGGTCGAGCCGAGGGAACAAAGTTGGCGAACACACGGCGCAGAGCCGGACCTCGCTAAGCGAGCGCCAGTATTTTCCGGTGAACGGCGGATTATCGTAGACGATCGCCATGTCGTTTTCCGCCCAGTCGACCTCTGCTGCGGTGATCGCCTCGTTAATGGTGAGGTTGGAAATGCCGTGCCCCTGAGCAAAATCGACGAGGGTCGCTGTCAGCCATGCGATCCCGAGCGCAGTCGGTACCGAAACCGACAGTGATGCGGGATGGTCTCCGGAGATCAGTTTCCGCGATGCCCGCGTGGCCGTATCGAGCTGGCCGAGGGATATGGCGACGGTCTGCGAAAAATCCCTGCCCGCCTGGGTGAGGGCGACATTCCGGCCTGACTTCCGGAACAGGATAATGCCTGTCGCATCGCTCAGCTTCTTGAGTTGCAACGAAATCGCGCTCGGACTGAGGTGCAATTCCGCCGCCGCCTGCCTCACGCTGCCGAGGCGCGCAGTCGCTTCGAACGCGGGGAGATATTGCAGGTAGGGCGGGAGGCGGCTCATCTGGATATCCGGCTGATCGTTTAGCATTATAGAACGATATTGGTGATTTTAAATTGATTTTTTAAAACTGTTAAGGGTGCTATCCAATCTGCAAAGAGGAGCTTTCTAATGATCTCGGCAAAACCATTCGACTACCCCTATGACGGCAATCTCGATGCTCGCAAAACGGCGCTTGTTGTCATCGACCTGCAGGAGGATTTCCTTTCCACCACGGGTTATTTCGCCCGCCAGGGTTATGATCCAGCGCCCCTTCGCGCGATCCTTCCCGCGGTGAACCAGCTCATCGCTGCCTGCCGCGAGGCGGGCATCCGGATCATTCATACCCGGCAGGGGTATCGCGAAGACCTTGCGGATATGACGCCTTACGAAAAATGGCGCCGGCAGCGGTCGGGTCTAGAGGGTACGACTGCGCTGCTACGGTCCAGCCCCGGTTTTCAGATCGTTCCTGAACTTGACGTGCGCCCGCAGGACATCATTGTCGACAAGACCTGCAACAGCGCCTTTACCTACACCGATTTCGAGCATGTGTTGCGCGCGCAGGGCATTACACACCTGCTTTTTTCAGGCTGCACCACCGACGTTTGCGTCCACACGACGCTGCGCGAAGCCTGCGACCGGAATTTCCAGTGCCTGACAATCTCGGACGCCTGCGCCAGCGGTGATCAATATGCGCATGAGGCTGCCTTGCACATGGTCACAGTCGAGAACGGCATTTTTGGCGCGCTGACCGATACCGCAGCGGTGCTCGCTGGTTTGAAAAGACTGGAAAGTTCCAAACGATGAGCGAGATCCGAAAATACGTCTCCCTGATGCGCCTCACGCAAAAGGGGCTCACCGAACTGACCGACAGCGCGAAACGCCGGAAGGTAAGCGAGGACCGCGTCGCAGCGCTCGGCGGGCGGTCGATCGCCTTTTACGCCCTGCTTGGGAACTATGATTTCATGCAGGTTTTTGAAATGCCGAGCAATGAAGCGATGATGCAATACGTCCTCACCGCGCGCCGCGACGGACATGTCGAGCCGCTTATCCTCCCGGCATTCGACACAGAGACATACGGCCAGATTCTAAATGCCGTAGGCTAGGAAAAAGTTTAGTTTTTCTGCGGATTTTTCATGAAAACATTTAGCTTGTTTGCGAATGGCGCTCGTATACGACTTCACTAAAGGCTGATCCAAGAAACCAAAAACAAGGGAACACGACCACGATGAAAGCAACACTGGGAACGAAATTGACTTTTGTGGCAGGCACAATGTTTGCCGCTTTCCTCAGCGCCGGTACAGCTCTTTCCGCCGACCAAAAGCCCGATTTTGTATCGGGCGGCATCTTGAAGATATGCACCAGCGGCGAATTCCCGCCGATGGAGTATTATGAAAATCCCGGTGATAAGGACCTGATTGGCTTCGAGATTGACGTCATGGACGCGATCGCCAAGCGCTGGGGTGCTAAGGCCGAATATATCGTCGGCGACTTCAAGGGCCTGCTTCCTTCGCTCGATTCCAAGCGCTGCGACCTTGTTGCAAGCGGCATCATGATCACGCCGCCCCGCCTGGAAAAATATGACGGCATCCCGTATTTCGGTTCTCACGTCGTACTGGTCACTGCGGCGAACGACACGGAGACAAGGGTCCCGGCCGATGTTAGCGGCAAGATCATGGCGATCGAGGCCGGCACGACTTACGAAAAGACGGTGGCCGATCTCAATGCCGAATTGGAAGCTGCCGGCAAGGAGCCAATCCAGGCGCAGACCTACCCGTCCGCGTCCGGCGTGATCGAGCAAATCCTGGTCGGCCGCGCGACCGCAACGATCACGCAGGATACGACAGCTGCATATCGTATGCTTCAGGTGCCGGGTCGACTGGCCATTCCTTATACTTACGATGAAAGCGAAAACTACGGCATCTACCTGCGCAAGAGCGATGGCGACCGGCAGATGCTGAAGGACGCGATCGAGGCTCTGCAGGCGAGCGGCGAGATGAAGGCGTTTCTCAAGAAGTGGAACCTGCCGGAAGCTTCGACCGACGTTGCCCACGACGTGAACTGACGATAGGTGGTCCACGTTGTTTGACCTCGACCTCTTCCTGCAGGCGATCTTCAGTGCCCCCCTTTTAAAGGGGGCACTCCTAACGATCGGCCTCTCTCTCTGCGTCATGGCTGTGTCCCTCGCGCTTGGCATGGGACTTGGCTCCATGGCAGGCTCACCGCGCCGCTCTGCCCGTTGGCTGGCAACGTTCTATGTTTGGCTGTTTCGCGGCGCACCCGCACTCCTCGTCCTGCTGTTTGTGTGGAACGGCCTGCCACAGATTTCCGAAATCTTTCGGGCAGGCTGGTTCACGCCGTTCTTCGCGGCCTTCTTGGCGCTATCGTTGATCCAGATCGCCTACCTGGCAGAAATCCTGCGCAGCGCCTTTGCCGCTGTGGGGCATGGACAACGAGAGGGCGCGGCCGCGCTCGGTATGCATCGCTGGCAGATCTTTCTGATCATCACCATGCCGCAGGCGCTCAGGATCGCGGTTCCCGCGCTGATGAACGAGTTCATCTCGCTATTGAAGGCCACGTCGCTTGCGACCGTGATCTCGCTGAAGGAACTGATGACCGTGTCGCAATTCGCGATCGCCACCAGCTTCCGCTTCCTCGAATGGTACGGTGCAGCCCTTGTCTACTATCTTGTCATCGTTTCTGTGCTGACGCTCGCCCAGAACCGCATCGAACATGTGCTTTCGCGGGGCTACCGCTGATTGCCGTAAACCCATGGGGTGGATATGAACACGCAAACCGCAATTCAGGTTTCTGGCGTCAGCAAATGGTACGGAACTTTCCAGGTCCTTAAGGGCATTGATTTGGCCGTGAACAAGGGCGAGCGCATTGTCATCTGCGGCCCATCAGGCTCGGGAAAATCGACGCTGATCCGCTGTATGAACCGTCTGGAGGAGCATCAGCAGGGCTCGATTGTCGTCAATGGCGTCGAGCTCACCAGCCAGCTCAAGCGCATCGATCGCGTGCGAAGCGACGTGGGCATGGTCTTTCAGCACTTCAACCTGTTCCCGCACCTGACGGTTCTGGAAAACTGCACGGTTGCCCAGCGCTGGGTGCGCAAGCTGCCAAAAAAGCAGGCAGTCGAGGTAGCGATGAAATATCTCGAACGTGTGCACATTCCGGAAAAGGCTGACAAATATCCGGGCCAGCTTTCCGGCGGCCAGCAGCAGCGGGTCGCGATTGCACGCGCCCTCTGCATGAACCCAAGCATCATGCTGTTCGATGAGCCGACCTCGGCACTCGATCCTGAAATGGTCAAAGAGGTGCTCGACACGATGATCTCGCTCGCAGCTGACGGCATGACCATGGTTTGCGTCACCCACGAGATGAATTTCGCGCGCGAGGTCGCGAGTGAAGTGGTCTTCATGGATGGGGGCCAGATCATCGAGCGCAACAAGCCCGGCATCCTGTTTTCCGCACCGACACACGAGCGCACAAAGCGCTTCCTCGGCAAGCTGCTGCATTGAGCGAGGCCATCTTGACCAACACGAACTGGTTTTCAAAGGAGAGGATTTCGGATCGGCTCACCCGCGTCTGGGAGCCTCATGTCCATAAGTTCTTTCAGGCTAATATATTCCATGTCATCGGCAAGGACGCCGACCTCGTCATCGATTTCGGCGTGGGCCTCGCCAATCTGGGGAGCGCGTTAGGCATTCCTTATGGCAAGCCGGTGCTCGCGGTAGCAACTCACGTTCACGTTGATCATGTCGGCTCGTTCCACGAATTCGAAGACCGGCTTGGCCACACAGTTGAGGCCGAGGCCTTCGCGCTCATGCCGGATGCCGACACGCTCGCCGGCTATTTTCGCAGGCAGCCGGACGCCTTAATCGCAGCAGCTCCCGGGGGAATGACGCCGGCAACCTACAGAATTACGCCCGCACCGCTCACCAGGGTGCTGGCGGAGAACGACGCCATCGACATCGGCAACGCCTGTTACACGGTTTTGCATCTTCCCGGCCATTCTCCCGGATCCATCGGGCTGCTCGACCAGAGGACGGGGGAGTTCTTTAGCGGAGACGCCATATACGAAGGAGGTCTGGTGGATGATCTGCCGGGATGCAACGTCGAACACTACAAAGGCACCATGAAACGACTGGCAGAGCTTGACGCAGACCTCGTTCACGGAGGGCATGGACCGGCGTTTGGGAGAGAGCGGTTGCGCGAGATCGCCGTGACTTACCTCCATTCGAAAGGATGCTGAAAGGACCGACCTCTTCCCGCGCGATGAAAGTCTGAGCATCGTGAGCACTGCCAGAGGGGCGCGGTCCACGCCGAAATCGCGCAGCCGCGCGTGCGATCTAAGTTACGTCTCACCACCTAACCTTTCGACGTGCTCCAACGATGTCAGCCATGGGGTAAATTCGAAAATTAGCGCACAGCGGTCGCATGACCACTCTCGCCTTCTACCCTGCCAAGAGCAATCGGTGGCGAAGATAAAGAGGATCACGGGTAAATCTGGTCATCCCACCAGATCCCACATTTTGATCGATGCTCTTCAGCTTTGACGAGGATGCGCTTTATCTGTTCGACGCGCAGACAGGATTGGCGCTAGGCTGACCGGGGCTCCCGGCCAGCCTAATCTTCACCAGGAAACGGCTTGTCCATCGAAGGCGCGGAAACTGGCACTGCCCGCCAGCGTGGCTCCATCGATGATACGGCGCAGTCCCGTAGCGCTATCTGCGACGGGCACGACGGCGTCATCGCCGCCCATGTCGGTTTTCACCCATCCCGGATGCAGCGACACAACTGTAATGCCGTCGGCACGCAGGTCCTGAGCGAGTTTGACGGTTGCCATGTTTAGGCTCGCCTTTGAGCAGCGATATGCATAATCACCATCGTCGTCATCCAGCGTGCCCTCGGCGATCGAGCCGGCACGGCTGCTGATATTGGCAACAATTTTTCGTTTGCCGGACAGCAGGTTCGGCAAAAGCGCGCGTGTCACGAGCAGGGGGCCGAGTGTGTTGATGCGCATGACCTCCAGGAAATCGACAGGCTCCAGCGATTGAAGCCCGCCGGTATCGCCACGGATGCCGGCATTGTTGATCAGCACGTCGATCGGCATACCATCCAGGCGGCGCGCCAGATCGAGAATGGATGCCGGGTCGGCCACGTCGAGCGTCTCCGGCACGATGCCGTCTTCGGCCGCCGGTGTCATGGCGCGGCCGCAAGCGATCACACGCCAACCGGCCGCTGCATATTGCTGTGCCATCACGCGGCCGAGGCCGCGCATGGCACCGGTAATCAACACCGTTGACTGAATGCCTTCAGCGGCCACTGCCAGCGCTCCTTGCCGATTCCGAATGGCTCTGTGCTGCGATCCGGCCGTAGATTTTGCCTGAATATTTGATCGTCCGTATCTGCGTATCGAAATCGACATGGGTGATGCCGAACGGCGTCGTGTAGCCATAGGCCCATTCGAAATTGTCGGTCAGCGTCCAGGCGAAGTACCCCTTGACCGGCACGCCTTCGCTGGCGGCCTTGGCGACATAATCGAGATGGTCGACATAATAGGCGGCGCGAATGTCGTCCCAGACATGGCCGTCGGCCGAGACGGTTTCCGGTGCGGTGGCAACGCCGTTTTCCGAAATGTAGATTTCCTTCGGTGCGTAATTCTCATGCACATAGTGCAGCACATCGTAGATGCAGCGCGGCCAGATTTCGTAATTCACCTCGGAATAGGTGCCTTCCGGCTGTACGCGCTGGAAATTCAGCGGTGCCAGCTCCGTGCCTTCGGCCATGACGGACCTGCGGTAGATATTGACGCCGAGATAATCGACCGGGGCGGCAATGACGGCATTGTCGTCCGCATGGATCGGGGGCAGCAGATCGCCGTAGAGGTCAAGCATGTCCTGCGGATAGCTGCCCTTGAACACCGCATCGAGGAACCAGCGGTTCTGGGCGCCGTCGAAGCGTCTGGCTGCAGCGATATCGCGCGGGTCGCCGGTTGCGGGCTCTGTCACGTTGAGATCGAAGACGATGCCGACCGCGGCGTCCGGAACTTCTGAACGGATGACGGGCACTGCGCGGCCATGGGCGAGCAGCGCATGATGGCTGGCGGTGACGCCGCCCTTGGTGCCGTCGAAAAGACCGGGCGCATCCTCGCCGCTGGCATGGCCCGACCAGCAGAATGTCCAGGGTTCGTTGAGCGTCGTCCATTTCTTGACGCGGTCGCCGAAGGCGCGGGTGGCAACGGCGGCATAATCGGCGAAATGCTCAGCCGTTTCGCGATTGTACCAGCCGCCGCGATCCTGCAGCGCCTGTGGCAGATCCCAGTGATAGAGGGTCGCATAGGGCTCGATACCGGCAGCGAGCAGATCGTCGATCAGCCGGTCATAGAAGGCGATGCCCTTCTGGTTGACGGCGCCGGAGCCGTCCGGGATCAGCCGTGCCCAGGCAAAGGAAAACCGGTAGGCGCCAAGCCCCATGGCTTTCAGAACAGCGATGTCTTCGCCCCAGCGATGGTAGTGATCGCAGGCGATATCGCCGCTGGACGCGTCGACGATGACGCCGGGCACCTTGCAGAAGCGGTCCCAAATGCTTTCGCCCTTGCCGTCTTCGAGAGGCGCGCCCTCGATCTGGTAGGCGGAGGTGGCGGCGCCGAAGACGAAACCCTGCGGCAGCACGAGACCTGCTGCGCGTGCTTCAAGGATCTTGCGGTCGTTAGCGATGTTTGACGTCATATTTTCTCTCGATGGTGTTGACGAGGCTTGCCGCGGCAAGCGTCAGGACGATGTAGAAGATGGCAGCCGAGTTGTAGGGAGCAAAGGGCAGGAAACTTGCCGACTGGAACTCGCGCATGCGCTGGGTGATATCGCGGATCGACAGGATGGACAGGAGCGAGGTGTCCTTGAGAATGGCGATCAGCTCGTTGCCGAGCGGCGGGATGATGATCCGGAACGCCTGCGGCAGGACGACGAGACGGGCCGCCTTCCAGCGGGTAAGGCCGATACTATACGCGGCCTCCACCTGGCCTGCGGGAATGGCGTTGATGCCGGAGCGGAAGATTTCAGCAAGATAGGCGGAATAGGCGACCGCCATGGCGACGATACCGCGCACGAGGTTCGGCGGATCGACGACACCCTGCGTCGCATCCTTCAGCGCACCACTGAGCGGCAGGCCGACATAGAGCACGATCACCAGCATCGGGATGCCGCGAATGGTATCGACGATGAATTCCGAGCCGATTGCCAATGGATGCCTTCTGTGCAGAAAACCGCCGAAGGTGAGCAGGCCGAGAATGATCGCCAGCACGGCGATAGTGATGCCCGTCGAGCGGTCACGGTCGTTCAGCATTTCTGTCTGCCAGAGCACGGGCCAGCCGGCTGGGACTGAGGCAGTTGGTAGAAGGGCCGCGCTGACATCTTCTTTCTTTGCGAGCGCGGCGATCGCTTCGGCAGGGCCGAGGAAGGTTCTCACCGGCGTTTCGGTCGCCGGTCCGCCCGGATACTGGCCATAGCGAACAGCGCCAATCAGCGATGACGGGGTATTGCTGACGATAGCGACCTTGCCGGTCAGTGTCCCAGTCAGCACAAAGCTGTCGCGTGGCTGGGTGAGGAACCAGGTGGCTGCCAGTGCCAGAAGCAGCGTTGCGGCTGTGAACAGCTGGCCCGTCCGCTTCTTGTAATGCAGTTGCAGCAGTCCAACCCAGACCAGCCCCATCAGGGCCGCGAGAAGATAGGCGGCAACGGCGGCGCGGATGGTCGTGGCGACCCCGGCGGCGAAGGCAATATGGGCAAAGAAGAACAGACCTGCCGCGCCAGCGCCATTGATCAGGCCGACAATCCAGCGTCCGGTGCGGCGCAGACCGTTCTCGGAGCCTTTGTGCCGTGTCGCGATGAAAAGACCAAGGCCAATCAGCGTCAGGATTAAATAGACGGGATAAAGGATGGCTTCGACCTGGCGCAGCGTGAGATCGGCGGCCTCGGTCAGCTGCCGGGGGGTGACACCCTTGACGACGAGTGTCGAGGTGAAAGAATCCACGCCATTGGCCACGACCGAAGCGGCAAACGGATGAATGGCGCCGCTGGCAAAAATTGTTGCCGCCGCCATCAGATTAAGCGCGGCGCAGCCGAGCGCCAGCTGCGGCCGGTTTGACTTGGCGCGCGAGAAGGCAAGCAGGGCAATGCCGGACGAAAAGGCGATCGCCAGCGCCAGGAAACCGGGCACGAAGGCGGACGAACCGTTTTCGACGCCAAGGATGGCGCGCAGCGAGCGCTGATAATCTGCCGAGGACGTGAACAGGTAGATGATGAAGGGTAGCGCGGTCAGGATGATGAGATTGCTGGGCCGCACGCGTTTCAGGAATGACATTCATTCCTCCGCAGGAGTGGTTCGGAAACATTTTGAAAGCGGTTCCCGGAGCGCGAACGCTCCGGGTTCGCCGGGCTTACTTGAGGCCCCAGTATTTGCCGATCAGCTGATCGAGCGTGCCATCGTCCTTGATTGCCTTCAGGCCTTCATTAAAGGCGGCGATGTTGGCGTCGTCCTTGCGGAAGACAAGGCCGAGCGGGTCGGACTGAAGATCCTTGATGGCAACGACGAGTTCGCCGGCAAACTCGCGCTCATAGGCCGCAGCGTTGGCGCCATTGATGACGACGCCGTCGACATCCTTGTTCTTCAGGGCAATGACGGAGGCTGAGAAGCTATCGTATGCGGCGACGTTTTCCTTGCCCACGATGCCTTCGGCAACCTGTGCGTCTGTCGTATTGGCCTGCGCCGAGAGCTTCTTGCCCTGCGACTTGAAGTCATCCAGCGAAATTCCTTGGTCGGCGACGCGCATCAGCACTGCTTGACTGTTGACGATATAGGGGTCGGAAAAGTCCATCGCCTTCTTGCGTTCGTCGGTGATCGAAACGCCGGAGGCGACCAAATCGAAGCTGCCCTGATCGAGTGCCGCGAAGATGCCGTCCCAGCCGGTGGTGACGAACTCCGCCTGGCAGTTGATCTTGGCGCAGATGGCATTGACCACATCGACGTCGAAACCGACGATCTGGCCGCTGGCCGGATCGATGCTTTCCATTGGCGGCGAGGTGGTGTCGGAACCGACCTTCAGAAGCTTGCCGCCGAGATCGGCTGCATGCGAAGCGCCGGCTGCAAGTGCTGCCATCGCAAGGGCAATCAGATATGTCTTCACGTTCGTTCTCCTCCGTTTGTGAATGGGTGTCAGGCCGGGCGCGCGCCGAGATTGTCGGGCTGCCTTTCGATCAGGGTTGGCCTGAAAACCTGTTTCAGCGTCTGCGGATCTCCTCCCGCCATCCGCTGCAACAGGAACTCTCCGAGCGTCCTGCCGAGGACTTCGATGGGTTGGTAAAAGGTCGTGATCGGCGGTGTGAAATAGGCGCTGACATTGATATCGTCGTAAGCGATGACGTCGATATGAGTGCCCGCCTGTAGCCCGAGGCTGCCAAGCCCCGAGAGTACGCCAAGCGTCGTGGATTCGTTGATGCAGATGAAGGCTGTCGGCGGTTCCGGCCGCTGCAGCAGGTCAAGCGCACTTTCGCGGCCAAAGCGGGTCGACAGGTCCCCTTCGGCGATCAGGTCCGCCGGTGTCTGAAGCCGGGCTTGCGCAAATGCGCGGGAAAAACCGTCGATCCTGTCCATCGCATAGGAGAGGGGGCGCTGAGGGTTGATCAGCGCGATGCGGTGATGACCGCCGGCAATCAGCCGTTCCGTGGCGGCAAAGGCTGCCCATTCATTGTCGATATCGACATGCGCGTAGGTGAGCGGCTTGCGGCAGCGGCCGAGCGACACGAAAGGAAAGCCGCTTTCGACCAGAAGATCGATGCGCGGATCGTCGGCGAGGATACCGGAAAAGATAATACCGTCGGCAAGGCCCTGATCCATGATCCGCCGCGCCATGTCGCAGCCATCCTGGGTGTCACGGATGACATGAACGGAGATGCGATAGTCGGACCCTTCCAGTGCCTGGCTGATGCCGCTGAGGATCTGGGTGTACTCGACACCGTCCCATTCATAGTCACGCACCGCCGTCACCGGCATGAGCACCGCCGCCTGATAGGTCTTGCCGGTTCGAAGCGCCATGCCGCGGACATTGGCCTGATAGCCGATCTCCTGCGCGGCCTTGAAGATCGCATCCTTGGTTGCCTGAGCAACGACGGGCGAGCCCCTGAGTGCTTTGGAAATGGTGGCGATGGAATAGCCGGTGAGATCGGCCAGCGTCTTGATGGTCGGCGGTGTACGGCGCGCTGATTCAGTTTCTGCCATGCATGCCTCCCAGCTCGCCGACCTGATGACGGGACTCGTATCAGGCAATAAAAACGTTTTCAACAAGAATAAAATCGTTTTTATTTTGAGGTCTAGGTGAGGGGCAGGTCCATACATGGCGACATACGATCCATCCTAGCATTTGATAGAGAGACGAAATTTCCAGCGTTATCAACATTTTAGGAAATTTTACTATGGATCTCACCGTAGGCAATGCAGAGATAACATTTCGGCGGTCACGTCTGCGAATGTTTCGGAAATTTGTGAACTAAGCGAGAGCTCTTCCCTGAAGAGCAGAGGAAATTTGTCGCTGACAAGGGGCGGTCGATTGCAGAAGGTTTCTGCTCGGAATCGGCTTGGTTCCCGGGGATTTATGGTCGACCGCTGCCTGAAACGCGGTTATAAATCCTCACCGCGAATTGCGACAAGTTAAGGCAGCGCCAGCCTTTAACGCAGTCGGCTCAAATCGGCCGGGCGATTATTGATGATCGCTTCCATCGAAAAGAAGCCCGTGACAGTGGCAAGATCAAAGTTCGTGATGAGTTTCTGGTAAAAAGCGTCATATCCCGACATGCCGCGGGTCACGACCTTGATCAGGTAGTCCCAGTCACCGCCGATCCGGTAGAAGTCGATCACCTCAGGTAGACGTTCCACATGGGCGCGAAAACCATCGATCCATTCCTTTGAATGGTGGCGGGTGCGGATCATCACAAAAACGGTTAGGTCGAGCCCGAGAGCCTTCAGATCGATCTCACTATGCGTGCCGCGAATGAGGCCGGATGCGTGAAGGCGCTGCAGACGCCGCCAGCACGCATTTTGGGACATACCGACCTTATCGGCGAGGTCACGCTGCGACAGGTTCGCATCGTTTTGCATGGCGAATAGAATTTTCATATCAAAATCATCAACTTTGACCGTTTGACCGCTCATATGACACGTTCTCTTGTGAAATTGGCAAAAAATAGGTGACTCTTTTGATCGTGGCGCAGGATACGATCTGCGTCAACAGATTGATGTCAGGAGATCACCGTGGACCTTGCTCGACCCGCGCCGAAACAGAGCTCTCCTCTGATGAGGTTTCGTCAAAGCCTGAATGTTGCGGGCGTTATTGCCGAGCTGCGCGATGGTCTCGTTGGCGCGAAGGCGAGGGTTTCCGGGCCTTATGGTGACAAGCCACTGGTCTATGCCGACTATGTCGCATCGGGTCGAGCGCTTCGGCAGATCGAGAGCTTCGTGCTTGAGGAAGTGCTCCCCTATTACGCCAATAGCCATACGGAAGCGTCCTATTGCGGTGGCTTCATGACCCGCATGCGTCGGCAAGCACGCGCGCTGATCGGTGAACTCTGTGGTTCTACGGATCAGCATGCGGTGATCTTTACCGGCTCCGGCGCGACCGCGGGTATCAACCGCCTAGTCAAACTGTTCGGTGTCACCGCGACGGTTGCGGCTGGCAAACATGCCCGCGTCATTATCGGCCCTTACGAACACCACTCAAACATCCTGCCCTGGCGCGAAAGCGGCGCGGAGATCATCGAAATCGCCGAGCATCCGCAGGGCGGTCCTGATCTGTCGCTTCTAAAGGCTGCACTTGAGGACACTGGCGCGGATCTGACCATCTGCAGCCTGTCTGCGGCTTCCAACATCACTGGGATCATCAGTGACGTCGCTGCGATCACTGCGATGGTCAAGGCCGCGGGTGCCAGGATGATCTGGGACTATGCCGGCGCTGGTCCCTACCTGCCGATTTCCATGACGCCGGCATCCGGCGCCGACATCGATGCGATCGTTGTATCGCCGCACAAGTTCATCGGCGGCCCGGGTGCCTCGGGCATCCTGATCCTTCGCCGCGACAGCCTGGCAACTGACAAACCCTCGTGGCCGGGCGGTGGAACGGTCAAGTTCGTCTCGCCGCAGACGCATGATTATTCCGACAGCGTTGAATCCCGCGAAGAGGCAGGCACGCCGAATGTCGTCGGCGATATCCGCGCAGCACTTGCCTTCATCGTCAAGGAGGCAATCGGTGCCGCAGCGATGACCGCGCGCAACCGCGAACTGGCGCAGCGCGCGTTCGATGCCTGGAAAGGCCTGCCGCAACTGGAAATTCTCGGTCTCGTGGAGCCGGATCGGCTGCCGATCTTTTCGTTCCGTGTGAAGAACGGCAAGGGGGGCCATGTCCATCAGCAACTGGTTACCCGCATGCTGAGCGACCGGTTCGGCATCCAGGCCCGCGGCGGCTGTGCCTGCGCCGGTCCTTACGTGCATCGGCTGCTGTCGATCGACGACGAACAGTCCGAGACTATCCGTCAAGCCATCCTGTCCGGTGATGAAATCGAAAAGCCGGGGTTCATTCGGCTGAACTTCAGCGTTCTGCTGCCAGACGACAAGGTTCAGTTCATTCTCGATTCGGTCGCGCAGATCTCCATGGATGCTACGGATTTCGAGGCCGACTACGATGTCGATCCTAGCCGGGCGATCTTCTCTCCGCGAGCAGAAGTCAGGAAAGGCTCCGTTCATGCTGCAGCCTGAGGTCAAGGGCTTCTACGATGTCCGTACCGGCAGCATTCAGTATGTCGTCGCCTGTCCGAATACCCGCCAATGCGCCATCATCGATCCCGTTCTCGATTTCGACGAGAAGTCGGGCTCGACGGCCACCGTCAACGCCGACGCCATCCTCGACCACGTTCGTAGCCACGGCCTTCAGGTCGTGTGGATCCTCGATACCCATCCGCATGCGGATCATTTTTCCGCAGCGCGATACCTGAAGGCCAAGACCGGTGCCCCCACCGCGATCGGCGAGCATGTCAGAGACGTGCAGACAATCTGGGCGCAGATCTATAACTGGCCGGATTTCGCCTGCGACGGCTCGCAATGGGATCGTCTGTTTGCCGGCGCCGAAACCTTCAAGATCGGTGATCTCGACGCTCGAGTGATGCATTCGCCGGGGCATACGCTGGCCTCGATCACTTATCTGATTGGCGACGCCGCCTTCATCCACGACACGCTCTTCATGCCCGATAGCGGTTCCGCGCGCGCGGATTTCCCCGGCGGCAAGGCCACCGATCTTTGGAAATCGATCAACGATATCCTGAACCTGCCCGAGGAAACCCGGTTGTTCACTGGTCATGACTATCGGCCAGGCGGGCGTGAGGCGCTTTGGGAAAGCTCTATCGCCGAGCAGAAGGCTAGCAATCCCCATGTCGCAGGCCGGTCTATGTCGGACTTTGTCGGACTGCGCGAGGCGCGTGATGCAACCTTGCCAATGCCTAAGCTCATACTGCATGCGCTGCAGATCAATATTCGCGGCGGAGAATTGCCAGCTTGCGAGGAGAACGGCCGGCGTTACTTGAAGATTCCGCTTGATGCCCTTCCCGGGTCGGTATGGGGAGCTTGACCACTTGGACGGTTCGCTCCACCAGGTCCTGCTCGCAATCGCTTCCGGATCGCTGATCGGCTGCGTGCTGGGTCTGATCGGAGGCGGCGGGTCAATATTAGCGACGCCACTCCTCGTCTATGTAGTTGGCATCCGCGACGTTCATACGGCGATCGGAACCGGGGCGCTTTGCGTCTCGGTCAACGCCTACCTCAATCTGATCGGCCATGCGATCAAGGGCCATGTCTGGTGGCGCTGCGCACTGATCTTTGCATTTGCCGGCGCCCTCGGCGCCTATCTCGGTTCCAGCTTCGGTAAATTCGTGAACGGCCAGAGCCTGTTGTTCGCCTTTGGCCTGTTGATGATGTTCGTCAGCTTTGCAATGCGCAATGTGCAGAACCAAGCGGACATCACCGCTCGTTCGCTGACAATACAAACGCAGGGCAGAACTGGTGCGGTCGCGCTCGCAACAGGGTTCGGGTCCGGATTCTTTGGCATCGGAGGCGGGTTTCTGATTGTGCCTGGGCTGCTGCTATCGACCCGAATGCCTCTCATCAACGCGGTCGGCACATCCCTGTTCGCCGTCGGCACGTTCGGGCTCACGACAGCGGTGAACTACGCCCTGTCGGGTTATGTCGATTGGCTGATGGCCGGATACTTTATCGCCGGAGGCGTGGGCGGGGGGATCGTTGGGACGATTGCGGCCGGTCATCTTGCCAGCCATCGGACCGCACTAGCCGTTATTTTTCGTTGGGTCATCTTCACGGTCAGCATCTACGTGATTTGGCAAAGCGCTGCTGCATTGTGATCGAAAGACACGCCAGCCTGCTGTTCACCGTGGCACCATTGCTTTCCCGCTAAAATCATTGCCAGCGCCTTGTGGCTCAATTTCCGCCTCCCCTCCCTCTCTGCCTGCGAATGGTCGAGGGCTTGCTGGCTACCCGCGGGTCTTGGTCTCGCATCAAACGGTCCGGCTTTGGGGGGCGAAATGCGGGCGTGGAAAGGTTGATCAGATCTGATCCCACTTAAAGGGAGCAGGGTCGCCACAACGTGCATGACCCTGGTTCGTCCGGCAATCAGGAACGTCTCCTTCAGGTCTAGGCAAGCTTCGCCGTGGACCCTGCGAACCAGATTCGCCCTCAATGGCCGTCCATCACAATCAGGTTGACCTGACATTACGCCTAATTTGGAGGGCCAATGGCCATCTTCTTTCGCACCTTCATAGATGCAGATGCTGCGTTCGAGAGAATAGAGACTTCCCTATCGGGAACTCCGGCATTCGACGGTTACTTCAGTGTCCACGGCGGCCATACCTTCTCACGGCCGAATGATATGGACGCAGAAGAATTCAAACAGGAAGTCATCGATGCGTTGCGTGGCATCTGGGAGAAGGCGCAGTTTTGGACTGTATATTTATGCAACGACCAGCAGAGCGGGCCGTCGCTTAATGAGATCACCGCGGCGGCGATCCAGCTTGGCTCAAATTATCCTGGCGCGGTCGTTGTTACGCTGAGCATTCTCGGGCGTGTAGATAGCGATTCCGATCTTGAGTTGATTTTCGTGTGCTTTGTGCAGGATTCCGAACGCCGGAACTTCCGCGCACGCTACGAGGGGAAATTCGTTTCGAGGTAGAAGCCACCAGGCAAAGTGGTGAAAGTTCCGCTTGATTGCCTGATGAGCTACCGCTTGGAGGCCTTCGTGTCACGCCGGCTCTGAACCTCGTCGAGACCATGGCCTTCTTGATCAAGGGCACGCCAGAGCCGGTACCCTCTGCCTGTTCACCGATGCCGCGTTTATGTGACAACGCCAGTCTGTGATAAAAAGTGCGGTCGTGCAGCCCCCCACGAACAAGCGGGCCGCAATTGCGCCCGATCTCGCGCCGGACCTTTATTGCATGACTGTCGGGGCTGTGAACGTATAACCAACGCCATAGACCACCTTGATAGGCACTTCCAGGTTGGTCTGCTCACCTATCTAGCGGCGAAGGCGGCTTACGACTGCATCCAGGTGCCGGTTGTCGAAATGGGTTTTGGGGCGGGCAATGGTTTCCGCCAGCTCCTTGCGCGCGCAAACACCACCGTCATGTTTGCAAAGCGTCCTGACAAGTGCGAACTCGGTTGCCGTTAGCTTGAGTGAACGCTGGTTCGGCGCCGTGAGGGTCCAGTTTCTGCTGTCCAGCGCCCATTTGCCCGCGGTGTTGTCCCCAAAATCGGCGTGATCCCCGGTTCGCCGCAGCAGGCTCCGGATCGCTGCCTCGATCTCCCGCAAGGTACTGTGCTTGACGAGATAAATGTCAGCGCCACTTTCAAAGCCGCGAATACGGTCGTCACCGTCGCCAAGAGATGTCAACATGATGATTCCGCAACGATAGGTTCCGCGGATTTCGCTGGCCAGATCGAACCCATTGCCATCAGGCAGCCCGACATCGAGGATGCTGACGTCAGGTGGCTCATCATTTGCCAATGCGCGGCGCAAGCCTTCTGCTGTCGCAGTCCCTCCGGCCGTGAAGCCGCACAATCCCAGGAAATCAACCAGATCCTTGCGCAGCCGCTGTTCGTCCTCGACGATCAAAATGCGGGTCAAGTCACCAACTCTTCTTGCAGGGCGGGCTCTGTCGCTCCGTTCAACACAGGCACGCGCGCCACAGCCGCCGTTTCCCCTCCTTCACGGGGGTGCATCTCCAATGCGCCGCCATGATAGGCCAGAAGCTTACGGGAAGAGTAAAGACCAAGCCCAGTCCCGCTTCCGGCCTTGGCGTTCGAGGCTCGGAAGAAGCGGCGGCCAATCTTGTGCAACTCAGCTTTCGGTATGCCGATACCGCGATCAGACACCTGGATAACGACGGAGCCATGTGCCGACAGGGTATCAATGTGAATGTGCTGGGTCTCGGGCGAATATTTGAGCGCGTTGTCGATCAGATTGATGACGACGGTCGCCAGCATATCGTGATCGCCGAAAATCGAAGTTGCTTCGCCGCCCGTCTTGATATGCAACCGCTCACCTCGCCCGGTCATGTCGAAATGCAACTGTACATCGCATCGATTGCGGTCGAAAGCCATTGTCGCGGTCGTTCGTCATGAAGCGATCAATCAGGGAAAACAGCCGGTCCAGCGCCTCACCAATCCCGGAAAGCCGTTCCATTGTTGCTTCACGCGATAAGCCAAGGCGGTCTTGGTCTGCTGAGCACGAGACGACTTGGCGCAGCGGCAGGCCGAACAACAAGCCCAGGGTCAAAGCTGTCCCGATCGTCAAATCGGAAGAACGGTGCTGGCCGCCACGGGTCTTGCGGCGTGACGCCGATGTGACATCGCATCCCTTAATCCAGCGTTCAGATTAAGGGAGACACAAATCAACACGCCAACCCAGACACCGCGCGCGGGGCGCTACTGGTGTCCGTCGTCGCGCCACCGGTTCACTTCAGCAACGCTTGCCTTGCCACTGCGCGGCCCATGGATAGTGACTGAGCGGGAGGCTGCAGCGACGGCGAAGTCGAGTGCTTCGTCGAAATGTTGGCCTTGCGTAAGACACCAGGTCAGCGTGCCGCCAAAGGTGTCGCCGGCGCCGGTGACGTCGATGACATCGACCTGAAATCCCGCCGTGCGCAGGACTGTCTCGCTGTTGCGCGCCTCGGCGCCGTCTGCGGCGCGCGTACGCACGACCCAGTCGATCTGGTGATCCCGCATCCAGTCGCCGATGCGGTTGATGTCGTCGTGACCGAAGGCGGCGCGGAAGCCGACCTGATTGAAAATGACGACGGCAGCTCCAATAAGATAGGGCATGTCTTCGGGCGTACAGCCACCAACGTCGAGATCGAAGATGGCGCGGCGGCCATGGTGACGCAGATCGGCTAGAAGCGCTGCCTGCTTCAGAGCACCGTTCTCGGTTTGCGCATGCAAGCGGCGGGCACGGTAAAGCGTCGTGTAGAGAAAGCCCGGCTGGCGCAGCGCCTCCACAGTCTCAGATGCGAGCCACATCGGCTGCTCGCCCATTTCGACGGTCAGCACGATATGCTCTCCATCGACGAGAAAGATCAGATTGCGCGATTCCGGAATGCTCTGATCTGTCAGCATGTGATCGACATCGACGCCGTTCTTCCGCAGGTCGGCGATCAGCCGCTGTGACAGTGGGCTATCGTTCAGCAACGAGATGAATTGCGTCTCACCGCCCAGCCCCGCATGGACAACGGCGGCATTGGCGATCGAGCCGCCGATTTCGGCAGGCAGCTCTGTGACCATGCCCTTGTCGGCCCGGCCTGGCCAGCGACTGGCGGTGTAATACTCGTCGATTGCCACGTCGCCGATAAAAAAGGCGGTCATGTATTTTCCTCCGGGTCCGCTTGAATTCGCCTTGGCCCACCTGCAACCGGGACCCAGGGGCTTTCGCCGAGACCGCAAACCGCCATCCAGTAATAGGCCGTAGGACCGGAAAGGCCCCGGCAAGCGTCGTGCCAGACGCCACGATGCATCACCACCGCCTGACCGGGCGCAATCACAAAAGCTTCGATTTCGTCCCGTTTTGCCGCATTGGTGTCCGATGCGGGGGCAACGGCAAGAATGACCGGCTGGGCAGCGCAGAAGATCGCTTCCTCGGTACCCGGATGCCGTTCCATTGCCGTACAGTTCCACGGGGCGCCGCCGCCACGCGTCACCCCAAGATGGCCGGAACCCTCGATCAGCGATGTCTTGGTAAAGCCATCACTCCAGCCGTCGCCGGCGGTCCAGATCGCATTGGGATCAGTGTCGTTGGTGAGATTGTAGACCGCGCCGAAACGGGCAAAATTCTCGGGCGTTACCGGACGAGCGACAATGGTATCCGGCGCGCTCATGCGGCATGCCTTGTGGCGTGAACAGCCCGCATCAGACGGGCGACATGGGCGGCCTCGACGCGGCCGGTATCCTTGTGGTCGTGCTTGAACCAGCTGCCGACGACGGCGCCATCGGCATACGCCAGTTGTTCGGCGGCATTGGTTTCGGTCAGGCCGGCGCCGATCAGGAGCGGGACGGTCCCGCCGGTTGCGGTGCGAAAGCGTGCCACCTTGTCCATGTCGGTCGGCTGGCCGGTCGCGTCCGAGGTCACTACCAGGCCGTCACAACGGGATGCGCCGATACGGACGTCCTCTTCTTCGGGCCGTCCCGACAGGATCGGCTGGTATTTGAACCGGACGCCGCCGAGCAGCAGTGCCGAAACGCTTTCCCGATGCGCGGCGAGATCGGCGGCGAAGGGCGCATCCTGTTCCAGCGGCAGATGACCGGCGACGGAATCGACCTGGATGAACGAGACCGGAAACCGCTTGGCGAGTGCGAAGGCGCGCACGTTGTCCCGCAGCACATTGACGCCAATGCGGGTGCCAAGATCAAGGCCGCACAGCCGCTCCAGCACTCGCTCGACATCCTCGGCATCGCCGAAATAATTCTCGACCACGAGACCATCGACCCCCTCGCCGGCCATGATGCGGGCTTCTTCCTCGGCCTGGGTGAGCTTGGCCTTGGGGCCGTCACCAGCCAGATGCAGCATTCCGAGAATGGGTTTTGGGTTGATAAAAGTCTCGTCGAAACGGCTCATAAGTTGTTCTCCTGCGTCGCGCGGCTTTCAAGCCGGCGCGGTATCACGCCCCCAGCGGGTGGCGAATTTCATCTGGACGGCCGGCGAGTAGACGATAGACGTACGCTCCACCAACCGGTCGTCGGCGTCGAGTACATCCCCGCTGGCGCAAAGATAGCCCGGCACATCCAGCGCCGGAGCAAAGACCTCCCGCAGGCGATCGGACGGCGGCACGACGGTCAGCAGCAGTTCCGAGCGGAGGGGGTGGCGATCATAATCGCGGCGTAACACCTCGTAGAGCGATTGCGCCGCGAAATCGTTGCGGTCGATGCCGGGGTAAAGGGCAAGATCCAACCGCGACGTATCGACGTTCAGCCAGTTTATCGTTTCATCATTGGCAAGGCCGCGCGCACGTACCAGCAGCAGTTCACCGTTTTCCACCCGGTGTTCGAGTACCCGCGTAACCGGACGCAGGCCTTGCCGGCGCGCCAGTTCGGTAAAGCTGCCGAAATTCCAGATATTGTGGCTGATCGGCCGATGCGAAACGATCGTGCCCCGGCCACGAACCTGCTGAACCAACCCTTCCGACACCAGGAGCGCCATCGCGTTGCGCACCGTCGTTCGGGCGATGCCGAACTGGTCGCGCAACTGGTTTTCCGAGGGAATGGCTTCCCCCTCGGAAAAATCACCGCTGAGAATGGCGGCGCGCAATGCCCGGTAAAGCTGCCGGTAAAGCTGCTCGCTCGAATAGAGGTCGAGGCGCAGCCGGGACAGTCTATCATCGGAGCGTTCGCCTGTTGCGATGGAGGCGTCTGGTATGGAAGGGTGGGTCAAGGCAGGCTCCCGAACGGTCCGTTACTTCGTGGTACCGTTTATCTTGAACTCTTCCACGCCGGCCTGTTTCAAGCCGTAACGGTCAAGGATCTGTGTATAAGTCCCATCTGCCTTCATGGCGTCGAGCGCGGCCAGCACGGCATCACGCAGACCGCCATTCGCCTTGGCGAAGGCGATGCCGTAATGGTTGACGTCGCCCACGTCGCCGATCTGGTAGAATTTTCCCGGTTCCTGCTTCATCAGGTCGAGAAGCCCTTCGAGGCCGATCACCGAGGCCTGCGCGCGGCCCTGGCGGATCTGCATGATGTGTTCGGCCTGGGTCGGGATCTGGATGACGGTGATCAGCTTGTCGGCGGGGCAAATGGACTTGCCGAGTTCTTCCGCCCAGGTGACCCAGCTTGTGCCGGTCGCCACAGCCACGGTCTTGCCGCAGAGGTCGGTTTCGGTCTTGATCTCGGCCTGATGATCGACGGACGAATAGAAGACGTTGCCGGTTCTAAAATAGTCAATGAAATCGAGCTGCGTCTGGCGTTCGACCTTGTCGGAAAATGCGGTCATGATCAGGTCGGACCGGCCGGTGACGACCTGCGGGATCAGCTGCGGGAATTCGACGTTCTGGAACTCGGCCGCGAGGCCGAGGCGCTCGGCGATGGCCTTGGCGAGATCAATGTCGAAGCCTTTCAGCTCCGTCGAACCAGCGTCGTTATATTCCATCGGTGGATAGGCAAGGCTGATCGTGACGTTCAGCTTGCCGGCGGTGCGCACGGCTTCCGGCACGGCGGCCGCCAGCTTCTCGTCGGCGGCGGCGTGGACCGCGCCGCTTGCGGCAAGGCTAAGGAAGGTGGCTGAGGCGAGCGCCAGGGCCATCGGTAGCAGTCGTTTCATTTTCTTCTCCCATTGTTGAACTGTGGATATCAAGCCAGCACGCGGCTTAGGAAGCTGCGCACACGCGGATCGCCGGGATTGCTGAGCACCTGCCCAGGCGCGCCGGTTTCGCGAATTTCTCCGTCGATCATCACCACGACACGGTCAGAAACCTCACGAGCGAAGCCGATCTCATGGGTGACGACGATCATGGTGGTGCCGCCGCGCGCCAGGTTGCGCATGACTTCCAGCACCTCGCCGACCAATTCCGGGTCAAGCGCGCTGGTCGGTTCGTCAAACAGCATCACGCGCGGCTCCATGGCCAGCGACCGGGCAATTGCCACGCGCTGCTTCTGACCGCCGGAAAGCTGCGACGGGTAGCTAGATGCCTTTCCGGCCATGCCGACCTGTTCCAGCAATTCCATGGCGCGGGCTTCGGCCTTGGCGCGGCTGAGACCGCGCACGACCATTGGCCCTTCGATGACATTGCCCAACACCGTACGATGAGCGAACAGGTTGAAATGTTGGAACACCATGCCGAGCTGACTCTGCTGGGCGCGCAGCTGTCTGATCGGCAGCTCCTGGAGGGCGCCGCGATGGAGCGCGTAACCCATGATGGCGCCGTCGACCCAGACATAGCCGCTATTCGGCGTTTCCAGATGGTTGATGCAGCGCAGGAAGGTACTCTTGCCGCTGCCCGATGGGCCGAGGATGCACAGCACCTCGCCATAGGCAACCTCAAGGTCGAGGCCCTTGAGAACCTCGTGGCTACCAAAACTCTTGCGGATTCCGACCGCCTTGACAGCGAGACTCATACTTCCCCCTCGACGGCTGGACGTCGAGCCCAACCCTTGAACCAACGCCGGTCGCTGGTGGTGGCTGCGGTATCGCGGCCGAAATAGCGTTCGAGATAATACTGGCCGATGGAAAGCACGGTTGTTCCGGCCAGATACCAGACGGCACAGACGAACAGCAGTTCGATAACGGCGCCGTTGATGAAGTATATCCGTTGTGCGGCGTTGAGCATTTCGCCCATGGCGATGGTTGCGGCAAGTGACGAGAATTTCAGCATGCCGATGGCGCTGTTGCCGAGAACCGGCAGGATCAGCCGCAGGGTCTGCGGCAGGATGATACGGCGCATCGTCTGGCCAGGTGTCATGCCGAGCGTATGAGCCGCTTCCTTCTGGCCGCGATCGACGGAACCGATACCGCCGCGCACCACTTCCGTCAGATAGGAGCCTTCGTTGACGCCGAGGCCGAGAACAGCGGCGACGAAGGGTGTCACCACATCGACCATGCGCTCATCGACAAGCCCCGGAATGTAGAGCCGCGGAAAAACAAGGGCGATGTTGAACCAAATGAGAAGCTGCAGCAGAACCGGGGTGCCGCGAAATATCCAGACGTAAAGCCAGGCTGCGTACCGCAGGATCGGATTTTCCGAATGCCGCATGATGCCGAAGACGAAGCCAAGCATAACGCCGAGCACCAGCGCGCAGGCCGAGATCAAGAGGGTCCAGCCGAAACCTGTGATGATGACACCGGCTGTCAGGAATTCTCCGACGATGGGCCATTGGATTTGCCCAATGGCAAAAGCGCGGCCGATCGTGGCGAGGAACAGAATAACGGCGATGCCGCTGAGCCAGCGCCCAGGATGGCGCAGCCGGCGAATGGGTGTGTCCGGTCCCGGCAGATCCGGCAGGGACAACGCGGACGTCGGTTTGGGGGGCGATTGGGTCATGGCATCCAATTGTAGGGTTAGGCCTACAACTTACTAGGCACGTTTGAGGAGGGAGTCAAGCGGGATACCGATCATTCGATCGTCGATTGCATCGCTACTTCGATGCCCATCCTGCAGGATCGCCGTCGCCTCCGCCCGGTTGCAAAATTTCTACTGCCTTCCGAGGACGTTTCAGGGCCGTTTACGCGAGCCTTTGGTGATGGCCTGCGCCGAAGTGATGTTTGTGGAATTGCTTTTCCTGGGCGAAGACCAGCCACAGGTCATGGCCTTCAGACTGGAAGAGGAACAAGGATATTTTGCATCAGCGGCGAAACTCGGCTTGGCGAAGGCATCCTCTATACCTCGGCTCTCGAACAGTTCAAACGCCTGCGGCATGACCGTTTCGCAGCCCTCGCAGGAAAGGTCAGATTCAGCCGCTTTTCGCATGACTGCTATGCCGCTGGCCTTCTGGCTCTTGGCACCATTGATCTCCTCGTCGAAAGCAACGTCTTCGACTACGACATCCTCCCGCAAATGCCCATTATAGAAGCGGCCGGTGGCATCGTCAGCGACTGGGATGGCCAACCGCTGCAGGATGCACCGCAATATGACACCGTGTTAATGGCGGCGAATGAGGCAATTCATCGGGCGGCGCTGGATGCTCTCAAGTATAGCTGAGGCTATCGGCCCCGGCTGGGGACTTCATTTCGATCCCGATTGAACACATCAGCAAAACGGCGCATCAATCGTACGAGGTCAGCAATGTCCTTTTCATCCCATGCATCGAAAATCGCCCGGCTCATCCGCTCGCGCGCGGCATCGAGTTTGTCCGTCATGAGCTTTCCTTCGGCGGTAATGACTGCTTCACGGACTCTTCGATCAGCAACACTGCCTTGGCGGGCGACAAGACCCATGCTGTCAAGCTTGGCGACTTGGCGGCTGACGGTCGTATGATCCAGTCCGATCCGCTCAGCGAGTTCAACGACGCCGATGGGACCTAGTCGTTCGACAGCGACAAGGAGCCGAAACAGCGCACGATCCAACGTGATGCCGGCTTCACGCACCAGCTCATCATCTCGCTGAGGGCGGTTCATCGCGCTGACAATATCGATCAGGGCTCCATGCAGATCGCGCATCATCGATCCATTACGTGTATTTTGCACATTGTTTATTGACATTAAGTCAGCCTCCTATTATGTGCATAATACACACATGGAGGTGAAGATGACAAATGATTTCGCTGCAGATGTACTCATCTGCGGAGCGGGGGCGGCTGGCCTGACGCTCGCCATAGAGTTTGCGCGACGCGGTATTTCCTTTCGATTGATCGATCGGTTGGAAGCAGCGGTCAACGGCTCTCGTGGCAAGGGAATTCAACCCAGAACCCAGGAAATTTTCGAGGATCTCGGCATCCTCGACAAACTCGTGGCAGCTGGCGGCCTTTACCCACGTCAACGGAGCTATCATGACGATGGGAGCTACACAGATGCTGATATGGGCGAGATCATCCAGCCCACTCCGGCGGAGCCCTACCATCTGGCGCTCATGGTCCCGCAATACGTGACCGAGCGCATTTTACGAACGCGCCTGGCCGAACTTGGTGGCCAGGTGAAATTCGGCCGTGAATTGAAGGGCTTCGAACAGGACCAAGATGGAGTGACCGCGCGTATCGCTCATGCCGAACGCGAAGAGATTGTTCGGGTGCGCTGGTTGATTGGCGCCGATGGAGGGAAAAGCTTCGTTAGACGTTCTCTCGGGATCGATTTTCCCGGTACCACGCTTGATACTCGTGCAATCGTCGCGGATGTCGCGCTCTCAGGGCTTTCAGGCGAGGTCGCGCATCGCTTCGCCAGAGACGGTGACATGAGCAGGCAGGTATGGATCGGTCCGCTCGCCGGCACGGACCTGTTTCAGATCCAGGCACCTGTCGGGAAGGACGCACAAGTCGATCTCTCCGCTCGGGGACTGACGACGTTCCTGGCGGATCGAACAGGCCTGAACGACGTCATTGTCGACACTGTGCACTGGGCATCAGACTATGAGATGAATGCGCGCCTGGCCGACAGGTATCGGGTGGGGCGCGCCTTTCTGGTTGGTGATGCCGCTCATGTCCATCCCCCGACGGGCGGTCAAGGCCTGAATACCAGCGTGCAGGATGCCTACAATCTCGGGTGGAAGCTTGCCGCGGTCGCGCGCGGCGCGCCGGACCGCTTACTCTACAGTTACGAGCCTGAACGGCGCCCGGTTGCCGGAGCCATGCTCGGACTTGCAACCAAGCTGTTGGACGCCCAAAAGCAAGGGGAAATGCGGCGTGGCCGTGAAGTCCGCCAGCTCGACATCGGGTATCCGTTGTCATCGCTATCATTGAACTATACCGCGGCCAGAGGCCACCTCTCCGCTGGCGACCGTGCTCCCGACGCGCTCCTACAAGGGGCAGGGGGGCAAGCCTCACGTCTTTTTGGTCTGTTCAAAGGCTCCCATTGGACCTTGTTGGCATACGAAGCCGGGCAGCAGACATTGAAGCTATACGAGGGCCTGCATGTTCACCGGATTGGCTCTGGTGGGGAGCTTTCCGACGAGTGGGGCCACTTCAAAGACGCCTATGCGCGGACGCCTGGCGACTGCATCTTGATCCGCCCGGACGGGTATGTCGGCGCAATCTTCGACGCCGATCGAACCAACGAAATTGCGAGATATCTTGCGGAGGTGGGCTTGCTTCCCATCCAACGGGATTACCAATGAGAGCGGCAATCTTATCAGGGATGGTGGGTGGCCTTGCTTTGGGTGAAATTGCCCCTCCCATCCCGCTTTTTGGCGAGAGTCGGACTAAGGTGACCGCAGCAGCCTCAGTCAGGGAGCAATGTGGAGATGAGTGAAGCTGCTTACTCAAAACAGGCTTCCCGTGAGGCTCTGCGCCGGAACTGGCGAATCTTGGCGCCACTCTTCCTGATTGTTTGTATTTATGCCGCTGGTATGGCCTCAGTATTGCCTGTCCTGCCTTTCTACCTGAGGGACATGGGGGCATCCCCGCTGATCTTCGGCGTCGTTATCGCAACGGAGGCGTTCACTCATTTTGTCGCCGCGCCCATCCTAGGCCAGCTGTCGGATCGGTTCGGCAGGAAGCGGGTCCTGCTTGCAAGCCAGGCTATGGCAGCAGGAAGCCTTCTTCTGCTGGCAGTCGCTCCAAATGTGCTCGTGGTAATAATAGCGCGTGCACTCTTTGGTCTGACCGGCGGCAACTTCTCGGCAGCTGCAGGTTATGTCGCTGACCACACCGCGCCTGAGGATCGTAGGCGGGCCCTTAGTATCCTGACTGGTGGCGTGGGTTTGGGCGCGATTGTCGGAGCTGGCTTGTCCGGATTTCTTTCTGACACTTCGCTGACGTTGCCAATCTTTGCAGCCCTTTTCCTCTCGATCGGTGCGATTGGCCTTACTCTGTTTGCCCTGAAGAGAGATCAAGCTCCGTCCGCTCAAGCCGGACCATATGAGCGCAAAAAAATCTCGTTTCGCGCCATCGTTTCATCCCCGGTCATCCGTATCTTGATTGTCGTGATGTTATGCCATTTCCTGGCGTACGGCATCTATAGTTCGCAAATGCCGGTCTTTCTCGCGCAAACGTTCATCTGGAATGGGCAGGCTTTCGGCCCACAGCACCTCAGCTACATCGTTGCTGCCGATGGCGTAATCAACATCCTGGTACAGCTCTTCCTCTTGGGTTGGCTTGGCCGGCGATTTTCCGAACGTCAGCTGATCATTTTGATATTTGGATTGATTTGCGCGGGCTTTCTCATAGCAAGCCTTGCAAAAACCGTCCCTCTCCTCGCATTGGCGGTGCTTTGCGTGAGCACGGGCGATGCGATGGCCAAGCCAACCTACCTTGCGGCTCTGTCCGTCCATGTACCGGAAAACCGCCAAGGTGTCGTCATGGGATCTGCCCAGTCACTTGGCGCCCTGACAGACATCGTCTCCCCACTGATTGGCGGTTTGATCCTCGGTCACAAACTCTATGGTGTCTGGATAGGCCTGGCGATCGCGGTCGCTGCCATAGGCGCCGTATTGGCTGCAGCGAGACTTCCCTCGACGGATCCGGAAACACGGAAATCGTAAACAGAGCAGCTGTTAATCAGTCAGTACTCTCCGGCTTGCCAGCTAAACGCGGCGCGGTTTCCCCTCTCCAATGGAGTCATATGGATGATGAAACTCTCACTTCGAGAGGGAGCTCAGCGAAAGTGTGTGAAGACGCCTCTTGGAGCCGCGCTCGCCAGCATCCTGGTCTTCGCCGTGGTCATTTCAACTGGGTGTGCGGCGCCAGAACGTCCGACGTACAACGCATCTGAAGCTGATCGCGCCCAGATTTCCGGGTTTGAGAATATCAGGACTCATGTTGATGATCCAAGACCTCCCGCTTCAACGCATGATCCATGGAAACCGGTCATCCTGAAGGACAAGCCGACTATGCTGGCCATTTCGGGGGGCGGCTCCGGTGGAGCTTTCGCAGTGGGTATATTGTCTGCCTGGAGTGCACTTGGGACCCGCCCGAGGTTCGAGGTGGTAACGGGAGTGAGCACAGGAGCCTTGATAGCCCCCTTCGCCTTTCTCGGCTCCGATTATGATGAGCAGCTTAGGCGGCTCTATCTATCGGGGAAAACACGAGATCTCATAGACATCGAATGGAAGGGAGCCGGCATCTTTTCTCCTGGCCTTCTCAAGGGAAATGCTCTGCGCAGCAACGTAGAACAGAACATCACGGGCGAAATATTACGCCGAATTGCAATCGAACATCGCGCCGGGCGTCGGCTCCTTGTAATGACGACAAACCTTGATACCCAGCGGGCCGTCGTCTGGAATATTGGAGCGATTGCTGACAGTCGTAGACCGGATGCTCTGCCCCTGGTTCGGCAGATACTGATCGCATCCGCAAGCGTCCCGGGAATTTTCCCCCCTGTATCGATAAGAACAGTGGTCGATGGAAGGGAGATTGAGGAACTGCATTCAGACGGGGGTAGCTCGGCGCAGTTTTTTACCCTGCCTGAACACTTGCTCGTTGCGCACAACGATCAGGCGAAAGGTCAAAACCTGCATATCTACGTGATCGTAAACAACGCCCTCATTCCTGAATTCGCTATGTCCCGTGAGCGGGCGTTGCCGATCATGGGCAGGGCTTACGGCATACTCCTCAAGTCGCAGACGAGGCAGGGGCTTATCGCGCTCTACAACTTCGCGAAACGAGCAGATATCGACCTCGATATCGCATCGATCGATCAGCAGATTCACTATTCCATGCTAAATCCGCTCAGCGCCGACTACATGCGCTCGGTCTATCACATTGGGTACGAGAAGGCTCTGGGGCAGCGTCTGTGGGCCAAATACCCTGTTTTCAGAGTCCCGGATCGGAGATTGGAAAATCGACGGTGATACGTCACGAAGCGATCGCAACTCCGGATTGCCCGTCTTGGAGATGCGGCCAAGACGCTTCTTGCCGCGGCTGGAACGCCGCTGGTGCCAGGCCTATCCAGGCAGCAAAGTACCTGGCCGATTTAAAGCCGCCGAGATCAGGAACGAGCGCTTTGACGGCCATCGCAATAATGGCCCCGACGCCGCGCATTGCCGCCAGGCAACGCAAGTCGGCGTCTCGCTTGGCCAACGGAAGGCTATCACCGGCGCGGCGGCTTGATAGCAGGTTGCCTGCGGCAAAGACCGCTCGACGTTCGATAACATGGCGGCTCCCAAATCTGATTTGGGAGCCGCTTCGATTCAGAAAAACACGGATACTCTAGGCACAGCCGGCCACTTGCGGCGTGCTTCGCCGGGGGCGTATGGAACGAGGATATCGCTGCCGCGGGGCGGAGTGGCGATATCTCCCATGCTCCACGAGGCGATCAACCATGAAGCACGAAATAATTGAAATTCCTGTCATTTCCGAAGCCATCCGCAAACTCGGCGCGCCGACCTCAGCTTTGACGCGGGTCGGCGGACTGCTCTACACCTGCGGCATGCCGCCAATTGACCTCAAGACGGGTGAGATCGTCAAAGGCAACATGGACACCCAGGCGCGAGCCTGCATGGAAGCGCTTTCCTTCACGCTTCGGCACGCCGGCTCATCGTTCGACAACGTCTTCAAATCGCTGGTCTTTATCACCGACAACGATTTTGCCGCCGAGATGAACGCGGTCTATCGCGACTATTTTCCGAACGGTTTTCCGGCCCGCAGTTGCGTTGCCATCAAGCCGTGGGCGCATTTCGATATCGAGATCGAGTGCATCGCGACGGCGGGATGACACCGTCGTTGTGCACAGGAAATCGCCGCCGCTCTCATAAGCGGGCGCAATGCTTGCCATTGGGCCGGGCTATTTGCGTTGAGCCAATCACGGCCGCCTTATGTGCCAAGAATAAACACAACAAATGAGGGTGCTATGAAACTGGGCATATCGAAATTTTCGCGCGGCTTTGCCGCAACAGTGATCGCTGGCATGGTCGGCCTCTCCGCCCATACGGCCGCTCTGGCTGAGACGACGATCCGCCTCGGCCATGTCCTTGCCGACACGCACAGCTGGAACAAGGCGTCGGTGGACTTTGCGAAGGACGTCGCGGAGAAGACCAGCGGCCGCGTCAAGATCGAGATCTATCCCTCCGGCCAGCTCGGCACGGAAAAGGAAGTCATCGAAGGCATGCAGATCGGCACCATCCAGGGTGGCCTGATCGGCAGCGGTTCGTTTCAGTTTGTCGAGCCGAAGTTCGGTGTCATTGAGATGCCCTATGCCTGGACCAGCCGCGAACAGGCTTTCGCCGCTCTCGACGGTAAGCTCGGCACCACGCTTGCCGATCTCCTGCGCCCGAAGGGCATCGAGGTTCTCGCCTGGTGGGAGAACGGCTTCCGTAACATCACCAACAACAAGCATCCGATCGTCAAGCCGGCCGATCTTTCCGGCATCAAGATCCGCGTCACGCCGGACAAGGTGCGCCTCGCCACCTTCGAAACGCTCGGCGCGCAGCCCGCGCCGCTGGCCTTCGGCGAGCTTTACTCGGCTCTGCAGCAGGGCGTCTTTGACGCGCAGGAAAACCCGCTGTCGATCATCGATGCTTCATCCTTCTACGAAGTGCAGAAATACGTCTCGATGACCGGCCACATCTGGGGTGCAGCCTGCCTGACGGTGTCGACCACGACCTGGGCGCAGGTTTCTCCCGAGGACCAGGCCATCGTCAAGGAAGCCGCGGTCAAGTGGGGCAATGTGCAGCGCCAGATGGTCGCTGACAACGAGGTCGCGCTAATCGAGAAGCTGAAGTCGAAGGGCATGCAGTTCAATGAGGTTGACAAGGCCGCTTTCGTCGAAGCGCTGAAGCCGATCTGGGAAAGCGAAAAGGACGTCTTCGGTCCCGAACTGCTCGAAGTCATGGATAGCTACCGCAAGTAACGTGTTCGTCCCGTCCGCCAAGCGCGGGCGGGACTTCCTTGCCCGCCCGGCGGGCACGTCACGTTCTCATCAACACCAGTGAGGCTGCCATGCAAGACGCGCCAATACCGCGCTCGCGGATTTCCAATGCCATAGATAGCGTAGCCGGTGCCCTGGGCGGCCTGGGCATCGCCACCTTCACCGCCATCATCGTCTACGTCGTCATCTGCCGATACGCATTTTCCTTCACGCCGCGCTGGTCGGAGGAAGTCCCACGCCTGCTGCTCGTCTGGGTCACATTTATCGGCGCGGTTTCCGCCTTCGTCCGCAACACGCATCTTTGCGCCGGCCTGACCGACCTGATGGTCAAGCCCGGCCGGTTCAGGTCGTTCCTGGCCGCTCTCGCGCGGCTGGCGTCCTTCCTGTTCCTGATCGTCGTGTTCTGGTCCGGATGGCAGATAACCGGGCTGACCTGGTCGCATGAGACGACCGTTCTGAGCTGGCCCGCCGGGCTTTCCTATCTGGCGCTGCCGGTTACCGCGGCTGCCGCCTTCATTGCCCTCGTTGCCGCGGAGTTGCGCAAATGAGTCTCGCACTCCTCGTTCTTTTTGTCGTCTTCGTTCTGCTGCTGTTGATCGACGCGCCGATCGTGATCGCGCTTGCGCTGTCCTCGGTCGCCTATCTGCTGGTCGGTGATGCCCTGCCGGTGATGGTCGTCGCGCAGCGCATGGTCGCAGGCATTGACAGCTTCACGTTGCTTGCCATCCCGCTGTTCCTGCTTGCCGGCTTGCTGATGGTTCATGGGGGCCTGGCACCAAGGATCGTCAATCTGTGTGCGGCCGTCGTCGGTCAGCGCACCGGCGGCCTTGCCATCGTGATGATCGCAGCCTGCATGATGTTCGGTTCCCTCTCGGGCTCGGGCGTGGCGGATGTCGTGGCGATCGGCTCGATGCTGCTGCCGGCCATGAAGGAGCGCGGCTACCATCCGGGCTTCTCGGCAGCTGGCCTCGGCTGCGCCGGCTCGCTCGGTACGGTCATTCCGCCGTCGATCGTGCTGATCGTCTATGGCACGGCGACCGGCACGTCGATCGGCCAGCTCTTCATTCATTCCATTGGCCCCGGAATCCTGCTCGGCCTCGGCCTGATGGTTGTCGCCTGGTGGATTTCCCGCAAGAACGGCTGGAAGGGCGGCGAGCCGTTCAGCTGGGGGCGTCTCGGCCAGGCCCTGCGCGAATCCGTGCTTGCGCTGCTCGCACCCGTCATCATCGTCGGCGGCATCCGCTTCGGCATCTTCACGCCGACGGAAGCTGCAGGTATCGGCGTCGCCTATGCGCTGGTGGTCGGCCTCTTCGTCTATCGCAAGCTGACATTCTCCAATATCTTCAGCCTCTTGCGCGATACGACTGAAATGAGCGGTTCCATCCTTATCGTCATCGCGGCTGCCTCGGTGTTCGGCTGGATTCTAACGGTCGAGCAGGTTCCGCAGCTCGTGGTCAATGCCATTACCGGCGCGACCGAGAGTGCCACCATCGCGCTCATGCTGATGATGGTTGCCGTCCTCGTGCTCGGCACCTTCATGGAATCGATTGCCATCATCCTCATCCTGGCGCCGGTCTTCCTGCCGGTGCTGCGGGTCTACGAGATCGATCCCGTCTATTTTGGCGTGCTGTTGACCATCAACCTGGCAATTGGCGCCAATACGCCGCCGCTCGGCATCGACCTGATGGCGGCGTGCCGCACCGGCGGAATTCCGATGTCGGCTTCCTTCCGCTACCTGCTGCCGTTCATCGGCGTCATGACGTTCATCATGTTCCTGTTCGTTCTCTTCCCAGGTCTGATGACGCTGATGTCCTTCGGCATGTGAAGCGTTTCGTCCGCAATCGCATTTGAAAGGTGAACCATGTCGTTCGCACAAGATACCCGCGTCAAAATCGATCGCTTCTGGTCGACGATTGAAAGCTCCGCCGAGATCGGCAAGGGCCGCCCCGGCGGCCTCGCTCGGCTCACGCTGACCGACGACGACCGCCGGATGCGTGACATGTTCGTCAGCTGGTGCCGGGATGCCGGCCTCAGCGTCGAGATCGACGAACTCGGCAACATCTTCGGCCGGCGCGAGGGCCTTGACCCCTCGCTTGCGCCCATCCTGATCGGCAGCCATCTCGACACGCAGATCAATGGCGGCCGCTTCGATGGCATTGCCGGCGTGCTCGCCGGGCTCGAAGTCGTTCGTACGCTGAACGATGCGGGCCATGTCACCCGCCGGCCCATCGTCGTCGTCGATTGGACGAACGAGGAGGGTGCGCGCTTCTCGCCGCCGATGGTTGCCTCCGGCTGTTTCGTGGGAGCCTACGATGTCGATTGGGTGAAAGACCTGATCTCCGACGACGGCGCGCGTTTCGGCGCCGAGCTTGAGCGCATCGGCTACGATGGCAACAGGCCCTGCCGCGCCGGCGAGATTGACGCCTATTACGAGCTGCATATCGAGCAGGGGCCGATCCTCGACCTTGAAAAGCGCGATGTCGGCGTGGTGACGGGTGGATATCCGAGCTACGGCATGCGAGTGCGCTTCACCGGCAAGACGGCCCATACCGGGCCGACACCGATGGACTTGCGGCGCAATGCGCTGGTCGCTGGCGCGCGCTGGCTGACCGCGGTGGACGATATCGGCTGGGATTTCGCCGTCGGCGACGGCAAGGCGACGGGCGCGCGGCTTGCCGCCTGGCCAAATAAGCCGGGCATTCTGTCCGACACCGCCCAGGCGATCTGCGACGTTCGCCACCCCGATCCCGCGACAGCCCGGGTCATGGGCGAAAAGATGCGCCGCGCGGTTTTCGAAAGTGCGGCCCGTGCCGGCTGCGAAGCGGTCATCGAGGACGAATGGTTCTGGGGCGGCGACATCTTCGACCATGCGATGGTCGATGGAATTCGCGCGGAAGCAGTGCGGATGAACTACGACTGGCGCGACATCCAGTCCCAGGCCGGGCATGACGCCTATTTCCTCGCCCGGCATTGCCCGACGGCGATGATCTTCACGCCCTGCAAGGGCGGCATCACCCATAACAACGACGAAGACTGCGATCCAGACGACCTCGCACCGGGTCTCAATGTCCTGTTGCACGCCGTCGTGGCGCGCGCCGACCGCTGATGGAGCGAGGGTGCCGAATAGGCACCCTCAATGCATATCGGGATAGAGCGCACGCAGTTCCTGCACCAGGTCGATGAAATGCTGCTCCGCGCGCGAATAGGCGCAGTCGGGATGCGTCACCAGGAAGACGTCGGCACCGAGCGGATAGCCCTTGATTTCCAGCGGCCAGAGAAGGCCGTTCGCCACCTCGTCATGTACCGCCGTCAGCGGCAGGATGCCGATGCCGAGCCCGGCAACAATCATTCGCCGCACTTCCTCGAGGTTGGGGCTTTGCCCGCTGATCCGCTCGCCAAGGCCAAGGCTCTGGCTGAGCACCGACATGGGCTCGAGACCCATCCCCCCGGTGGCGCAGGTGAAGGACACGAAGGATTCCTGGCGCAACTCCCGCTTTTCCACTTCCTTTCGGCCGAAAAACGGATGTTCCGCGCCGCAATAGACGCTGAACTCTTCGCGAAACAGCAATTCGCACCTCAAGCTGAAGACCGGGCGTGCCAGCAGGCAGAGGCCTATCCCGCATTTCTCCGTCTGGATCCGCTTGATCGTGTCCTGACTGTTCTGGACCTCCATGATCCAGGTGACGGAGGGATAGCGCTGGTGGTAGAGGCGTAGTGCCTCGTTCACGAGCGGGGATTCCAGGTTCGAGATGATCTGGATGCGCACCTCGCCGAATTCTTCGACGGTTTTTTCCTGCGTGAGATGGCCGATACGTTCCACTGCGCGGAAAATCTCGCCGCATTCCTCGTAGACCTTCTGTCCGCGCGCCGTCAGCTCAAACTTCCGGCTTCCGCGCAGCACCAACTGACACGCCAGGTATTCCTCCAGCCGCTGCAGCGCCTGGCTAACCGATGGCTGGCTCATGTTCAGCCGGGCTGCTGCCCGCGTGAGACTACGCTCCTCGGCGATCATGAAGAACGACCGCAGGAGATTGAGATTAAGATCTGTCAACATCGGGCCAACCTAGCGGTTAGCACCGAAGCCGGCAATGCGATGTAAGCAGAGTGAATGGAGATGTGTGCTTTCAGGGCAAGTTGTGCGCATTTATCCGCATCGCCAAAGCCCGCTGACTCCGATCTGCGCCCTGAAAAATGATCCTTTTTTAAAGTTTCTTATTCCAGCAGCGCCTCGCATTTGCTCTTGAAAGAGCTGCATTGAACGGCCACATAGGGCCTATGCAAATAGGCACGATTATCAGGATGTCGAGGCTCGTCGATCAAGCATGCTCCCCTACCCGGAGCAGGTAGCCTTGATTCTGTAACGCCGCCACAGACCCGCCGCTCCGGGAACCACACGATCAAACAGTGCGGTTCATGTCGCGCCTATACGGCGCACCAATGGAGCGTATCCATGTCCGTGTTCCGGTCTCGTCCGATCTGCGTCACCTGTCATCATCAACTTCCCGGCGCTGCCACCCGGTGCCCCTGGTGCAAGACCCCCGCCATTACTGTTCGTCGTGTGTCCAGCGCTGTTCGCGAATGGAATGTGGGATCGCCCCGTTCCGGTTGTTTCGACGGGGGCGACGGACGATGAGCTATTCGACGAAAGCCGACGCCCCCGCCTTGAGAGCCAGCGGCGTGGACGATTTGCAGCAGGTCGGCGTTTTTCCCTGGCGCATCCGAAGCGACGGCGAACTGAGGGTCCTGCTTATCACCTCGCGCCGGCGGGGGCGATGGATCATGCCCAAGGGATGGCCGATGAAATGTTGTTCGCCCCTCGTCGCGGCTTCGCGGGAAGCCTTCGAAGAGGCCGGGATTTTCGGGGATATTTCGCTGAAGCCCGTAACGACCTATCGCTACGTTAAGGCGTTGGACGACGGTTCGCGGGCTTCTTGCCGCGTTGCCGTGTTCGGCATGAACGTGCGTGGCACGCTCAGCCATTGGCGCGAGAAGGAACAAAGGCAACGCCGGTGGTTTTCCCTGGCGGCCGCAGCAGACCAACTCGACGATGCCGAACTTGCCGCGTTCGTGAGGGCACTTGATGCCGCGCCGGAGCGTCTGGAAGCCTTCAGCCGGTCCGGCAGGCACAATCTGCCCTTCAACGCCCTGCGTACGACCGGCAACTGAGGACGCTCCGATGTTTCCAACGGGTTTTGTCCGCCGCTGCCGACGGGCCTTCATCTCTCCCATTCGCAGGATCAGCACCGGACGCTGACAGCCTGGCGCCACTACCTGCGACGGCAAGAGTGGCGCCAGGAGTTTGCCAGATCCGAGACTATAACCTGCGGAGCAACGCCGGCCCATTCTTGCTCGGCCGTTGCTCATTTTTTAGAAAGTGCCAACAATGAGCTTCCGATACACCCACACGTTCCCCATCAGCGGCCCGAACAAGCTGCCCCGCTTCAAGCAATGGGCGACCGAAAACATTCCGGGCGTCGCCCTGTCCCTGCCGCCGCAGGTGCCGGTCAAAAGCATGGCCCTGACAGTGCGGCTGAGATCCATCGAGGACCGCAACCTGCTGATCGGGAAACTGGAAGGCGTTAGCTTCTAGGAACGTTACCAGCAAAAGTGCCTGGCGAGTTTGTGAATAAAAACGCGCCAGGCACCTGAGACGGCGGCGAACGACTGGCTTTTTACCGCTTCCTAAACATTCGGCTCCACAAGGACGGTTATGGGAGTGGTCGTGTCGTTCGCCGTGTATGCCTGCACGCACCCCGATACACCGACATCCCTCGACATCAGCGACTTTTCGGATCAGACATCATGGTAAAGGCCTTCGTTTCCAATCAACGCTATGCAGCGTTTCTCTTTTTCGGGGCGGCGACGTTTGCCTCCCTCGGCGGGGCCCTGATCTACAATGGCTGGCTGCTCTTTGTCGCTGCGATTTGCGGCGCGTTGTTCCTTCTCGGCGTTCACGATCTGCGCCAGCGCAAGCACGCGATCCTGCGCAACTATCCGGTGGTTGGGCACTTGCGCTTCCTGCTCGAAAGCATCCGACCGGAAATCCGCCAATACATCATCGAAAGCGACAACGACGCTGTTCCGTTCAACCGGCAGGATCGTGGTCTCGTCTATCAGCGCGCCAAGGGCGTGGAAGACAAAAGGCCCTTTGGTACGATCGAGAATGTCTATGGTTCAGGCTATGCCTGGCTCACCCATTCCGCCACCCCGGTCACCATTGCCGATACGGATTTCCGGGTGCGTGTCGGCGGCCCGGCCTGCAAACAGCCCTATAGCGCCAGCCTCTACAACATTTCGGCCATGAGCTTCGGTTCGCTCTCGGCCAATGCCATCCTCGCCCTCAATACCGGGGCAAGGAAGGGTGGTTTCGCCCACGACACCGGGGAAGGCAGCATCAGCCGTTACCACCGGCAGGGCGCCGGTGACCTGATCTATCAGATCGCATCGGGCTATTTCGGCTGCCGCGGCGATGACGGCCGGTTCTCTGCAGAAAAGTTCGCAGAGCTTTCCGCCGATCCCCAGATCAAGATGATCGAGATCAAGCTGAGCCAGGGGGCGAAGCCTGGCCATGGCGGCATGCTGCCGGCCTCGAAGATTTCGCCCGAAATTGCTGAGGCGCGCGGTATCCCGATGGGTATCGACTGCATGTCGCCTGCCGCGCACAGCACATTTTCAACGCCGATCGGCCTGATGCAGTTCGTCGGCCAACTGCGTGAACTTTCGGGCGGCAAACCGGTCGGGTTCAAATTGTGCATCGGCCATCGCCGGGAATTCATGAGCATGGTCAAGGCCATGTTGCAGACCGGGATCGTTCCGGATTTCATCGTGGTCGATGGCGCGGAAGGCGGGACGGGTGCTGCCCCGGTCGAGTTTGCCAACCGTGTCGGCATGCCGATGCTTGAGGGCCTCACCTTCGTTCACAACACGCTGCGGGGCGCAGGCATTCGTGATCAGGTCAGGATCGGGGCTGCGGGCAAGATCGTGTCGGCCTTCGACATTGCCCGCACGTTGGCGCTCGGCGCGGACTGGTGCAATGCCGCGCGCGGCTTCATGTTCGCGATCGGCTGCATCCAGGCGCAGTCCTGCCACACCAACCAGTGCCCGGTCGGGATAGCCACGCAGGATCCGGTACGCCAGCGCGCGATCGACCGCGGCGATAAGAGCGACCGCGTCGCCCGCTTCCATCGCAACACCATGCGGGCGCTGGGGGAAATCGCTGGTGCCGCCGGCCTGAACGATCCCAGCAATTTCATGCCCTACCATTTCATGTTCCGGCAGAAGGATAACGAGTTTCTCGACGGCAACGAGGCCTATCCCTATCTTCCCGAAGGCTTCCTCGTATCGGGCGCGGAAATTCCGGAACTCGCCGATTGGTACGATCGCTGGGACCGCGCCGGCGCTGACAGTTTTGCGCCACCCGAAATCCCGCACGGGCCGTTTCGAAAGCGCAAGGCGGCGTAAAGGCCCGAGGATCGGGTCCGCCAAGGTGTTTATTTCGAGAGCTTAGCTTATAGAATGGCGTTTGCACACGGATCTGGAATATGGCGGATCCCGATCTTTGATGATGTGGGCTGCGCCAGTCTTTGCGTCCCGCGATCGGGTTTCTGGCGTGTACAGGGAAGCGCCCGGTTGAGGACGACGAACGACAACCGCAAACGGTCGCGGGGACATCCGGCGCCCTTCCAGCCATCGGTCTGCTGTGAGAGACAAGGACCGAGCCATTGAGAAACGCAACATTGAAAAAAATTACCGCCATCGCCTGCGTCCTGATCGCCGCCGTGTCTCTGGTAGGCTGCGCGCGGAACTCCTGCAGGGATTGGCCAGGAACATGTATCATTCAATAAAGAATAGTGCTGTCGTGGGCGACATTACGTTGTCTGCGGCTTACCAATCTTCATTGATCAGAAGCCATTGGGCCATTTCCCACGACCGATGGAGACGGGGCGTCACCATAAAATCTGTCGTTGTTGTCTTTGATTGATGAGGCCGCGTACGATTCTTTGAAATCTTGTTTCGACCTCAAAAAATCGGAACTGCGATCTATGTTCTCAAATGAGCGCAATTCCGCTTTCGTGTCGTCAAGTTTTTCGGTAGCGTAACGACGCTCTTAATGGGAGAAGTAGCGTAATGGCGCTTGATATTGCGAAAGAACTCGGTTCACAGCTGCAGACGACCCGTAAAGCAAGGGCGATGACGCAGCCGGATCTTGCGCAGCGCGTGGGCCGGGACCGTGCGCGGATTTCCGAATTGGAACGAGATCTCGTTCATAGCCGCAAGGGCAAGGACCGATTGGCCCTTCTTCTCGACTGTTGCGACGCTTTGGGTGTCATGCCGCTTCTGGTGCCGAAGGAACGATATGCGGATGTAGCGGAGTCTTTAGCCCCCAGACGGGCCTCATCAAAAAGGGGTGATGAGTACAACGAAACGTTCGAAAACCTCTTTGTTGATCTTTCCGATGACGAGGAATCTTGATGGCGAAGGAGAGTGCAGTTTTAGCCGTTAGGCTGGTTCGGCCCGACCAAAGTATGGTTCGCGTCGGTACACTTTCGCGCGACAGCACCGGCGCGTCCGCCTTCTTCGTGGACGAAGCATATTTTCGCGATGACCAGCGGCCAATTGTAAGTTTAAGCTGGTATGTCCCCGGCGACGAAGAAGCGTTTTGCTGGTCGCGGTGACAAAATCGGTCTCAATGGCTATCTGCCGCCATGGTTTTCCGGCCTATTGCCCGAAGGCGCACTGCGTGATCTCGTCATGAGTGAGATGGGACCTGGCGATCACGACCAGTTCGATCTCTTGATCCGTCTCGGGGCAGATTTGCCGGGAGGAATTATTGTCACGCCTGAAACAGCGGTGCCCTCGTCTGTTGGTCCGATCGAAGTTCAAAGTATCCGCGGCGTGGCCGCCCCTTTGCCTGAAGGAGCCGTGAAATTTTCCTTGGCTGGCGTTCAACTCAAATTTTCGGCAATTGCAGATGGCGATCGGATTACTGCGCCGGGGCGCGCCGGCGAAGGCCGGTGCATTTTGAAAGTACCAACGAAGCAATATCCCGGTCTTCCAGAGGCCGAGTATGCCGCGATGACCCTCAGCAAAATGCTCGGGATTGACACGGCAAATTGTCGCCTAACGTCGACCAAGAATATCTACGGCATAGATGAGAGGCTTCTCAGCGAGGGGGAAAACGCCCTTGTCGTCGATCGCTTCGACAGGCCTGGTGCAGAGCAACGCATTCATATGGAAGATGGTGCTCAAATCGTGGGTGCGGTAGGGGAGCGGAAATACACCATGGCGACCTATGAAACGATGCTGAATATGATAAAGCGCTTTAGTACGGACTGGCGTGCTGACGTCCTTGAGGGGTTTCGCAGGATGGTTGCCGATGTCCTCATTGGAAACGGTGACAACCACCTGAAAAACTGGTCTTTTATTTTACCAGCACCGGGCGTGATACGGCTGTCGCCGGCTTACGATATCGTCCCTACAGTCTTGTTCGCCCCTGGTGATCGGCTCGCATTGAAAATGGCGGGAACTTACGATTTTTCCAAGGTCAGCCTGCATCGCTTTCGCCGGATTGCCGACTTCCTGGAGTTGGAACCGGACTGGATCGAAAAAGAAATCAAAAAGTCGGTGAGGATAGCTCTCGATAACTGGCCTGATATGCTGAGGACATTGTTGCCGATAAAGGCCGCGGAGAACCTGTTATACAGAATGAACCAAATGCCGTTAGTCGCCGAAAGCAAGTCGTAGGCTTACCGCAGGAAGAAATCCCTTTGCCAGCTCTCGATCGGAGCGTGCTCGAATGGAGCGCGTCTTACTGGCAATGCCCCAAGGGGGTACCCGGTTGGAATGTTGGCGCAAGCTCGGCCTGCTGGCCACCGCCGGCGTTGAAGCCCGCCCGTTCCGGCAAATGGAACCTGCCGCAAACGCGTTCAGCCACTCATAGTTGCCTGCAGTCGCGGCGTCTCCACCGGAGAAAAACCGAAACGCTTCTTATAGCAGGTGGCAAAGTACTGGCTGGACGAGAATCCGCAGTCGAAGGCGACGTGGGTAACGGATTGCTGACCACTCTCGAGCAGTTGGCGTGCCGCCGTGAGTCGCAGCATCTGCAAATAGCGAACAGGCGTCATGTTGGTCAGTACCTGGCAATGCTGGGTGAACTGGGTGCGTGAGAGATTGCACTCGGCCGCCATGTTCTCCAGCGTCCAGTCTTCGTCGAGCGCGTGTCGTAGTCGTTTCAGGAAAATCTCCACGGTGCGTTTCGAGCTCGCAAGGGCAAGGTCCAGCACCGGCGACTGGCTTTCCAGCATCTGGCGGAACTGCAGCAGCATCATCGAGATCAGCAGGCGCAGCCTCGCTTCGCCGCCCTCGATGTCGCCGCCGGCGACCACCTCGTGAATCTCCAGGAAGGTGCGCGTGACGTCGCGTGAAGCGAGATAGGAAATCTGCTCGTTTTTCGACAGGAGTTCGCTCAGCCTTTTGCGATCCCGCTCCGGCCAGCCGATCCAATCGGGCCATAGCCAGGTCTCGTGCGGGCGGCGCACGCCCATATCCATCAGGACCCAGATGATATGGCTGGCGCCGATGGTCGGGTCGCCGAGCGCATGCAATTGCCATGGCCGCACGACGAACATCTGGCCTTCGTTGAGCGTGGTTTTACGGCCATCCATCGTGACGGTCAGCGAACCGCGCGCCAGATAAGCGATCTTGACACCCTCGTTGCAATGTTCGCGCAGGCCCCAGTCCTGCGGCGTCGTCGCGTCCCAGCCGCCGACAGAGCAGACTTGTGGCAGCGCCTTGCCGAGGTCCGTCCCCGGATAACCTCGCCTCGTCCAGGCATTGAGCGCGACCTGTCCGGCAAGCGACGCCTTCATCAGGTCCTGGCAGTTGCCGGCATAAAGCAGGGCGCCCGGCTCACGGAAAACAGCGGGCCGGCCGACGGCCCGTTCGTTGTTGGCTTTGTTCATCACTCTCCTCCGCCGATGTTCAAAATTTACCACTCCTCTATTTCGAACGCGGGCAACCATTTATTGCGCAATACTTGACCATCATCAAGTGACAAATCGAAGCACCGGTGATTTGCCGTTGAAACTCAATGGCATGGAGGGGAAACAGGGAGGATTTGCCGGTGCGGATAGGCTTCCACACGGACGCGTTCAATTCGGCCTACTGGTCGTTCGAAAAATGCTTGCAGTGGGCGAACGACCACGATGTGCACTTCATTGAGTGCGGCTTGATCGACGGCGTGAGCTGGATTCACGGCCTCGGCTACCAGCCGCATGTCGCGCTCTACGAAGACCCCGCACTGCTTCGCCGCAAGATGGACCGATACGGCGTGCGCTTCTCCCAGGTCGATGCCGCCTATCCGCTTTCCGGCGAGGACGGTCCGCTTAGGGGTGTGCCCTATGTGCTGAAATCGATCGCCTGGGCCGCGCAGGCCGGCAGCCCCTGCGTCGACACGACGGATGGGCTGCACATGCCGGAGGGCTTGAGCGAAGAGGAATCGATGGCGCTGATGAAGCGCAGCTACGAGAAGATCATCGAGGTCGCGGAGGCACACGAGATCATCGTCAATATCGAGCCGCACGGGCATTTCACGACACGCCCGGAATTCATGGCACGCATGCTGGACTTCGTCGATTCGAAGTGGCTGCGTATGAACATGGATACCGGCAATACCTTCATCGCCGGCCAGGAGCCGACCGAGTTTCTTCCGCGTTTCATCGACAAGGTCAGCCATGTCCACGTCAAGGACGTGTCGCAATCGCTGGCAGACGCAGTGCGGGGCGGACAGACCGGCATTGCCGTCAGCCATTGCGCGCTCGGCGACGGGGTCAATGCCGACAATATCAGGGCCTGCCTCGCCCAACTGCATGACCATGGCTATGACGGCGTGCTCAGCCTTGAATGCGAAGGGGCGGCGGGGCCGATGATCGAGAAGTCGCTGGCCTGGATCCGCGCCACTTGCCGTGATCTCGGCATCAAGCTGCATTGAGCGCGCCATGAAACTCGGCATCAACCTTCTGTGCCTGACGGATTTCGTCGAGGACAGTCATTTCGATAACATCGGTCGGCTGCGTGATCTCGGTTACGACGGCGTTGAGGTGCCGGTCCTCAAGGGCGAGGTCGCTCACTACGAGCGCCTGGGCAAAAAACTCGACGCCCTCGGACTTGGCCGGTCGACCACCTCGATCGTGCCGACACCGGAGGCCAGTCCCATCAGTGGCGATGCCGAGGTTCGGGCGCGCGGGCTTGCCCATCTCGACTGGGCGCTCGATTGCGCCATCGCGCTCGGCGCCGAAAGCATGGGTGGGCCTTTTCATGCGCCGATCGGCGTCTTCACGGGCACCGGCGCCAGCGAAGACGAGTTAAAATACGGTGCGGATGCACACCGCGCGCTGGCCGAGCGGGCAGCGACCCACGGGATCTATTTGAGCCTCGAGCCGCTCAACCGCTTCGAGACCTATTATCTCAACACGATGGAGCAGGCCCGCGCCTATGTCGACCGGGTCGGGCATCCCGCCTTCAAGATCATGTACGACACGTTCCATGCCAATGTGGAGGAGCGCCGGCAGGAAGAGGCCATCCGGCTGATCGGTCCGGATATCGGCGTTTTCCATGTGTCGGAAAACGACCGTGGCATCCCAGGGCGGGGGCACATAGACTTCGCGGCGATGTTCACCGTGTTGAAGGAAATCGGTTATGACGGCTGGTTGACGCTTGAGGCCTTCGGGGCCGGCCTACCGGCGATTGCGGCGGCGACCCGCGTCTGGCGGCCGCTGTTTCCGGATTTCGAGACGCTTTTCTCCGAAAGCGCAACGTTCATTCGCAAGACATGGGCAGCAGCATGAACAATCCCGCAATCGAGATGCGCGGCATCACCAAGAGTTTCCCCGGGGTAAAGGCGCTGAAGAGCGTAAGTTTTTCCGCCTATCGGGGTGAGGTACACGCGCTCGCCGGCGAAAACGGCGCCGGCAAGTCGACGCTGATGAAGATTCTCTCCGGCCTCTACCGGCTGGATGGCGGCGCCGTGGTCGTCAGCGGCGAGGAGCGGCATTTCACCCACCCGCTGGAGGCGATCCGCGCCGGTATCGCCGTGATATACCAGGAATTCTCGTTGTTGCCGGAGCGCACCGTCGCACAGAACATCTTTCTCGGCCGCGAGCCGACGCGGCTCGGGCTGATCGACCACAAGGCGATGAACGCAGAGGCACGGCGCGTGCTGGCGCTGTTCGGTTCCGCGCACCGGATCGAGCCGGATACGGTCGTGGCGGACCTCGATGTCGCCAGCCAGCAGCTGGTCGAGATCGCCAAGGCAGTGTCGCTCGATGCGAAGGTTATCGTGATGGATGAGCCGACCGCGGCGCTCAACGAGGCGGAATGCGAGGTGCTGTTCGGCCTCGTCGACACGTTGAAGAAGCGGAATGTCGCGATCATCTATATTACCCACCGCATGCGCGAGATCACGCGGCTTGCCGACCGGGTGACCGTTCTGAAAGACGGCGAGACGGCCGCGAGCTTCGATCATGTGCCGGAACCCGATACGATCGTGCGCGCCATGGTTGGCCGCGATATCGGCGATTTCTATGCGGCACCTGCGACGCCGCAGGAGATCGGCGACGTCGTGCTGTCCGTGCGCCATGCCGGCAACGACCGGCTGAAGGATATTTCCTTTGAGCTTCGCGCCGGTGAGATCGTCGGTTTTGCCGGATTACAGGGGGCAGGGCGGGTGGCGCTCGCCCAGGCCATCTTCGGTTTTTTACCCTTCACCGAGGGCGAGGTTTTGCTTGTCGGCAATCCGGCGCTCTTCACCAATCCACGCGACGCTATCCGCGCCGGTATCGGCTTGCTTCCGGGCGATCGCAAGGCCGAAGCGCTGGTGCTGATGCAGTCGGTGGCGGATAATGGTTTGCTGACGTCAAGGGCACTTTCCGGGCTCGCCGGCAAGGCCGATGCGACGCCGTTTACCTCAGCTGAAGAGATGAACAAGCTGCTGCACGATCTTGATGTCAGGGCCGGCAGCTTCTCCCAGGAGATCAAGGCGCTTTCGGGCGGCAACCAGCAGAAGGCGATCGTGGCGCGCTGGCTGGCGCTCGCACCGCGGCTGTTGATTTTCATTGAGCCGACGCGCGGCATCGATGTTAATGCCAAGGCCGGTATCTATCACCTGATGCGCGATCTCGCGCGCAAGGGCACGGCGATCATGATGGTGTCGTCCGACCTGCCGGAGGTGCTGGGTGCTGCCGACCGCATCCTAGTCATGCGCGCCGGCGAACTCGTGGCCGCGTTCTCGCGTGGCGTGTCGGAGGCCGATGTCATGCTCGCGGCGACCGGCGAAGAGGCGGTGGCGGCATGAACACGGCGACCCTCACCAAACGTCCTGCCTGGCGCATGGAGCGCTATGCACCGGCTTTGCTGCTTGCAGCAGCGCTCGCCATCTATATCGCGATCGCGCTCGGCCTCGGCCTCACACGCTTCCTGACGCCGGAAGCGGCGATCTCGATCCTCAACCGCTCCATCGCGCTCGGCATCACCGCCGTTGGCCAGACCTTTGCGGTCCTCGTCGGATCGATCGACCTGTCGGTGGCGCATCTGATCTCGGCGTCCGCTGTCGTTTCTTCGGCGATCATGAACGGCGATCCGGCGATGATGGTGCCTGCCATTCTCGCCGTGCTGCTGATGGGTGCCGTGGTCGGCACGCTCAACGGGCTGATGATCACCAAGCTGGAAGTCAATCCGCTGATCGCGACACTTGGTATGGCGCTGATCATCCAGGGCTGCCTCGCCTCCTTCCATGGCCGGTTTGGCGGCTCGGTGCCGGATGCGTTCCAGTATTTCGCCTATGGCGAGGTGCTCGGGCTGCCGGTCAGCCTCATCGTGCTTGTGCTCCTCGTGCTGGCGGCCTGGGCTGTGCTGCGCTTCACCCGCTTCGGCTCGAACATCTATTCGGTCGGCGGCAACCGCGATACGGCGCGCGCTGCCGGCATCAAGACGACGCGGGTGGTGATGGCAAGCCACATCATCTGCAGCCTCTGCGCCTCACTCGCCGGCCTCTATCTCGCAAGCCGTCTCAAATCCGGGTCGCCGTGGATAGGCGCGGAAGGCGCCTATGACCTCGAGTCGATCGCGGTGGTTGTCATCGGCGGCACGATCCTGTCCGGCGGCAAGGGCGGAATCTGGGGTACTGTCGCGGGCGTCATCATCTTCTCGCTGATCGATTCGATCTTCAATCTCGCCGGCGTCGATGCCTTCGCAAAGCAGGTGATGCGCGGCGTCATCATCGTCGCTGCCGTCGCTTTCTACGCCGTACGTTCGAAGAGGATAGTGGCATGATCCAGGAAACCGTCGGTTCCGCAAAGGCGCCCGGCGCGACGAACAGCGGTCGTCTGCCGAAGATCAATCCCGTCTTCTTCGTGCTCACAGCGCTGCTTGTCGCCATCACGCTGTCCAACCCGAATTTCGTCGAGCCCACCGGCTACATGAATTTCCTGAAGCGGGCCGCACCGCTTGCGATCCTTGCTGCCGGTCAGATCTACGTCATCGTCTCCGGTGGCTTCGATCTCTCGGTCGGCTCGGTGATCACGCTGACGGTGGTCGGTTCCTCTATGCTGCTCAACAACAATGCCGATGCGAGCTGGTGGGTAATCCCGGTCATGTATGCCCTCGGGCTTGCCGTCGGCGTGGTCAACGGCCTCGTTGTCAGCTATCTGCGGGTGCCCTCGCTGATCGCGACGCTCGGCATGATGATCACGCTGAATGGCGCGGCGTTCATGTGGTCGAGCGGTTCGCCGCGCGGCTACCTGCCCGACACGTTCCGCTTTTTCGGGCGCGTGAACATTCAGGGCATTCCGCTCATCCAGTTCCTGCCGGTGGCATTGCTCGTGCTTGTCGTGGTCGGCCTCTGCCTGTTCTGGCTGATGCACCGCACCAATCTCGGGCGTCTGCTGCATGCGATCGGCGACAACCCCCGCGCTGCACAGATGTCGGGCGTTCCCTTGGAGCGGGTACGCATCATCGCCTTCGTCATCTCGTCGCTGAGTGCCGTGACGGCTGGCATCCTGCTCGGCGGTTTTGCCGGTGTCTCGACCGATGTCGGCGTCGGCTACGAATTGCAGGCGATCACCGCCTGCGTCATCGGCGGGGCGCAGCTTCTCGGCGGGCGCGGCTCGGTGCCGGCGTCGATCGCCGGCGCGCTGACGCTGACGGCGATCTTCACGCTGCTCAATTTCATCGGCTTGCCGAAACCGGTGCGCGACGTCGTGCAGGGCGTGATCCTGATCGTCGCCGTCGTGCTTGCCACCTACCGGCGCAACCGCGCCGGCCGGACCTGAATTTCGCCGGCCGCAAGGCCGCCGGGAGGAACCTGACTATCATGATCAAATGGGAGTGAGACATGAAAAAACTGCTGACCGCCGCCCTTTCTGCTGCCCTGCTTGCCAGCACGGCACAGGCCCAACAGCTGAACTTTGATGACCCCGCGGAATTTGCCCGCCAGCGCGAAATGCTGACGGCGAAAGCCAATGGTCCGGAGGGGGAACCATGGGTGCAATATTACGGTGACCAGATGGCCGACACCACGCAATACAAGAAGGAGGGTCCCTACACGATCTGCTTCTCGAATGCCGGCGTGAACAATGCTTGGCGGGTGACCGGCTGGACCAACATGCAGGCCGAGGTGAAGCTGCATCCGGAGATCAAGGAACTCATTCATGTCGATGCCGAAGGCTCCGACGACAAGCAGATTTCCGACATCGATGACCTGATCAACGGCGGCAAGTGCTCGGCGCTGATCGTCTCGCCGAACACCACGGCGGCGCTGACGCCCGCAGTGGAAAAAGCCTGTGCGAAGCTGCCGGTCATCGTCTTCGACCGCGGCGTCAACACCAAGTGCCCGGTGACCTTCATCCACCCGGTCGGCGGCTACGGTTTCGGCATCCAGGCCGGCGAGTTCGTGGCGTCCACCGCACCGGCCGGCGCGAATGTTTTGATGCTGCGGATCGTGCCCGGCGTCGACGTGCTGGAAACCCGCGCCTCTGCGGCCAAGCGCATCTTCAAGGAGAAGGGGCTGAACGTCATCGGCGAGGAATTCACCGAGGGCGACAACGCCAAGACCAAGTCCATCGTCGAGGACTATCTGCAACGCGGCTCGATCGATGCGATCTGGATGGATGCCGGCGCGACGGCCGTCGCCGCACTGGAGGCCTTCGAGGATTCCGGCTTGCCGCTGCCGATCATCACTGGCGAGGACCAACAGGACTTCCTGATGAAATGGAAGGCAGAGGGCTTCAAGGCAATCGCGCCGACCTATCCGACCTATCAGTGGCGCACGCCGGTCATCGCGGCCGTCAAGGTGCTGAAGGGCGAGGCGGTGCCGGGGCCAGAATGGGTAATGCCGCAGCCGGCGATCTCCGCCGAGACGCTTGACCAGTATGTGAACGACAAGATGCCGCCGCTGCACCACGCGATGTGCGGCTGCGAAAAGCTGCCCGACTATCCGGCAGCCTGGGGCGGGAAGTAACGACAATCTTCGAGCCGCGCGGTCGGTGCGGCTCGATCCCCACGTACACTCACGACGGGAACGATGACTGGTGCGCTTCAAGTCGACACGTCAATGCCACCGTTTCGTCTCAAGCCACAGTCAGATCGCAAATCTTTTCCACCTTCATCGCAAACATCCACCCGCAACTGATCACAGCCAGATTCGAGCCCGCGCGATCTCTACCTGGCGCGAAATCGCGTGGTCGAACGCTGCCTGAAACGCGGATGTAAATCCTCCCTGCGAATTGCGGCAAGTTAAGGCGACGCCCTCGTGCGAGAAAATATCGACAGCTGGAGCCTTTTGAAAATGCTGGGACTCAGAAACGGACATTTTCCGGATGGTTGGAGAAACCGGGGTACAACGCTAGGTTTTTCGCCCATTCTCCCTGTGAAAGAGCATCAGGATGGCGAAGAAAATCACGATGCCGCCGACGACGACTGCAAGGCGGATCGGTTCGCCGAACATGGCCAGGCCAAACACCAGCGCCAGCGGCAAGCGGATAAAGTCCACCACAACAAGAAGCGATGCGTCGGCGAGCTTCATTGCGCGCGCAAAGGCAAGCTGAGCCATCAGGCCGCCAACACCCTGAAAGGCCATCAGACACAGGGCATAGAAAGATGGCATCTGCCAGACCGGGAGTGCGATCAACAAGGCAACCGGAACAGTGATGACGAGATTGAGCCAGGCGATACGCAGGGGATCCTCGCGGCCCGCTGAGACTTTCATCAATAGAGCGACCGCCGCCAACCCGATTGCGCCGGCAAGAGCCCAGGCAGCACCGGCGTTCAGCGTGGCGGCGCCCGGCTGCAGCACGATCATGACGCCGGCAAAACCAAGCACAAGGGCGGCGACACGGGCAGCGTAGAATTTCTCGCCGAGGAAGAACACCGACCCCAGCATCACGAAAAGCGGCATGGTGAAGGCAATCGCTGTCGCGGCAGCGAGCGGCATCTGCGTGACTGCCATGAAGCCAGCCACCAGTGCTAGGAGTTTGATTACCGCGCGAACAGCGTGCACCCAGAAGAAGGTGTTGGTGTCGCTGTAAAGCTTGCTGCGCGGAAAGATAGCATAGATCGCGATCAGACTGAACAGGTTGCGAAAGAAGACGATGCAGAGCGGATGAACTTCGCCTGCGATCAGCCGGACGATGACGCCGTCCATGGCGGCGACGAAAGAGTTTCCGGCCATGAACAGGGCACCCGCGACGATCGCGGGTACGGCGTAGGATCTCATGCGGGCAGCGGCACGGGAGCGGCCTCCCATTTTGGCCGGGGCGTCGCGTTCATGAGCTGTCGTGTATAGGCGTGCTGTGGATTGCGGAAGATATCCTCCGTCCTTGCATGCTCGACGATCGCGCCATTTTTCATGACGATGATGCGATCTGCGAAATGCCGTACGATCGGCAAGTCATGCGTAATGAAGATATAGGCAAGGCCCAGCCGGTCGCGCAGTTGCGCCAGGAGATCGATCACCTGCACCTGTACGGAAACGTCCAGTGCCGAGACCGCCTCATCGCAGACGATCAGTTCCGGATCACAGGCAAGGGCGCGCGCGATCGCGATGCGCTGCCTCTGGCCGCCGGAAAACTGGTGCGGATAGCGGTCGGCATGTTCCGGCTTCAGGCCAACAAGGCCAAGCAGTTCGACGACGCGGTCGCGCCAGCGTGGCTTGTCGAGAATATCCTTATGGATACGCCACGGTTCGGAAACGATGTCGAAAATCGTCATGCGCGGGTTCATGGAGCTGTAGGGGTCTTGGAACACCATCTGAACCTTGCGGCGGAAGGCGAGCAACTCCTTCGGCTCCATCTTGAAAATATCGCGGCCGTGAAACAGCGCCTCGCCACTGGAGACATCGTTGAGACGCAGGAGAACCCGCGCCACAGTCGATTTGCCAGAACCGCTTTCGCCGACGATACCAACGGTCTCGCCCTTGGCAATCGTGAAACTCAGGTCCTTCACCGCATGCAATTGGATACTCTTAGCGAAGAAGCCGGAGGAAATGCCGTAGTATTTGTTGAGGTTCTTCACCTCTAGGATTGGCTTGCCGACATCGGTCGTTGAGCGACGGCCGGTTCCGCCGGTGGCATCTGCATGGGGCAGGGCGTTGATCAGGGTTTTGGTATAGCTGTGCTGCGGGTTTTCAAAAACTGCGCGCGCCGGGCCTTCTTCGACGATGCGGCCGGAATTCATGACGATCACCCGGTCGGCCATGGACGCTGCGACTTCCAGATCGTGGGTGATCATGATGATGGCCAGCCCATCCTCGGCCTGAAGTTTTTTCAGGAGATCGAGAATCTGTGCCTGAACGCTGACATCGAGCGCGGTCGTTGGCTCGTCGGCGATCAGGATTTCTGGGCGCAGGGCAATCGCCATGCCGATCATGATGCGCTGGCGCTGGCCGCCCGAGAACTGGTGCGGATATTGGTCGATGCGCTTTTCCGGCTCCGGTATGCCAACGCGGCCCAGAATGTCGATCGCCTTGGCGCGGGCCTGCGCACCTGTCGCCACCCCGTGGGCGGAGAATACTTCAGCCATCTGCCAGCCGATTGTGTAGACCGGGTTGAGATGTGACAACGGATCCTGGAAGATCATTGCGATCTTCTTGCCGTTGAGATCGCGTCGTTCTTCGACGCCGCAATCGTCGAGTTTCTTGCCACGATAGGTGATAGTGCCCGAACAGATTTCGCCCGGTGGTGTGTCGATCAGACCCATGATGGCGCTGGCGCTGACCGATTTTCCGGACCCGGATTCGCCCAGGATCACCAGCGTCTCGCCGGCATCGACATGGAAGCTGACGCCGTTGGTGGCGCGGAAGGCGCCCCCTAGCGAGAGGAAGTCCACGGTCAGGTCCTTGACCTCAAGCAGATGTGCTGGCGGCAATTGGAAAGCGGTCATGTGCGTTTCTCCGGAATTCCCTTTTTCGAGCGGGCAAGTTCGATGCGCCAGCGTTGCTGCGGATCGGCATAGGTGCGCCACCAGTTCGAGAGAATATTGAGCGACAGGGTCGTGAGCAGGATGGCAAGACCCGGCCAGAAGGCGATCCACCAGGCAGTGGCCAGGTAACCCCGACCTGTCGCGACCATCGCACCCCACGTAAATTCCGGTGCCTGGATGCCCAGGCCGAGAAAGCTCAGCGAGGACTCAGCCAGGACCACCGTTGCGAAATCAATGGCACCGATGGTGACGAGGGTCGGGAGAACGATCGGCGCGATATGGCGAAAGATGATCCGCATATGCCCGGCGCCCAGCGCCATGGCAGCACTGACGAACATGCGTTCACGGACCTCGAGCACCTCGGCACGCGTGGTGCGCAGATAGATCGGAATGCGGGTGACGGCAAGGACGATAACCAGATTGGTGACCGAAGGGCCAAGACTGAACAGCACGATCAGCGCCAGGAGCAGCGATGGGAAACTCATGACGATATCGGCGACACGCAGGATGACATTGCTGAGCAGCCCGCGGGAATAGCCGGCGATTAGCCCGAGGAAGCCGCCGATCAGCATGGAGAAGAACACGGCGAAAAGCGCGATGCCCAGCGTGTTTTGCGCCCCGACAATCAGGCGGGCCAAAAGACTGCGGCCGAGCGTATCGGCGCCAAGCACGTATGCCCAGCCTTGAGCAAGACTGAAGGGGGCCATGTTGCGGGCACGGAAGTTCGGCTTGTCGATCAAGTTGCCCATCAGCCACGGGCCGAAGATGGCGCAGAGCACCACGAGCGTCAGGAAGATCACGGCGGCCAGAGCCAGCTTGTTGCGCGCAATCAGACGAAGGGCCTGAAAACGCCCGGCCGTTTTCTGTTTGGTGTCTGCAGGTATGGTCATCGCTGGCATACTCATTTCGCTTGAAACCTGATGCGCGGGTCGAGCCTTGCATAGAGAAGATCGATCAGGATGTTGAGAACGAAGATCGCAATGGCGGTGATCAGCACCGTCGCCTGGATCAGGGCGAAATCACGCCGAACGATCGCATCGATCATCAACTTGCCGATCCCCGGCCATCCGAAGATGGACTCGACGACCACGGCGCCGTTGACGAGGCTTGCAGCAAGATCGCCGGCAACAGTGATAACCGGCAGCAGCGAGTTTCTGAGCGCATGGCGAAAGATGATCTGGGTTCGTTGGACACCCTTGGCGCGGGCGGTCTTCACATAGGGCGAGGCAAGCGCGCTGATCATCGTGCCGCGCACCACCTGCACCAGTAGACCGAAAGGACGTAGCGTCAGCACGAAGATCGGCATGATCCAGTGTAAGGGCGTGCCGGTGCCCGAAGTGGGCAGCAGGCCGAGGCCGACGGAAAAGACGAGAATTGCAACGATCGCCACCCAGAAATCCGGAGCGCTGGCGCCGGCCAGGGATGCGGTGCTCGCAATCCTGTCGAAGAGACTGTCCGGCTTTGCTGCGGCGAGCGAGCCGACCACGACGGCAAGAACGAGCGCCAACGACATGGCGATGACGGCAAGCTTCAGCGTCTGCGGAAAGGCTTCTAGCGCCACCTCCATGGCTGGCCGGTTGCGGCTGAGCGCCGTGCCGAAATCGAGATTGGCGACACCAAGCAGATAGCGTCCGAACTGGACGTAGACCGGATCGTTGAAGCCGTTGGCTTCCGAGAAAGCCTGACGCTGAGCTTCCGAGGAATCCAGCGGCAGATAGAGATAGGCCGGATCGCCCGTCAGGCGGGACAAGAAGAAGACGAGGACGAGCAAGCCGATCACAGCGATCAAGCTCTGTGCCGAGCGTCTCAGAATAAAGCCGAACACTGCCATTTCCTTCCAGAATGAAAAAAGAAAAGGCACGGCGGATCGACCGCCGTGCCTAGGCAAGGTTAGTCCTTGAGCTTGATCTGAGACAGTGCGATTTCGCTGTTTGTCTTCAGGTCCGGCTTCCAGTCGAGACGGTTTCCGACCCGGACATAGCCGATCATGTGGTACATCGGGACATCAGCAACGATCTCGTCGTGGACCTTGAGGAAGGCTTCCTGAAAGAGTTTTTCGCGCTCGCCGCCGGTGGCCGCCATCGCTTTTTTCAGGACCACGTCGAGTGCCGGATCGGCGATCGTTGAATACTGCCCATCGCTCAGGAACATCACCGGAGCAGTAAAGCCAGCGTCGCCGGTATTGTTGTCATGCTGCTGCTGGAAGAGGGTCGGCCCGCGGCCCTGGGGGAAGGGTTTGTCGAGGTAGCGAACCCAGTCTGCAGCCTCAAGCTGTCGCAGCGAAACCTTCAGGCCGATCTCCTGCCACATCGCCATCATCGCTTCGAGGGATTCAGCGGAATTCGGGAAGAAACCATTGCGGCCGATGATGACAATTTCGGTATCAACCGGGACGCCGTCCTCTTTGGCCTCTTCGATGAGCTTCTTTGCCTGATCAGGGTCGTAAGGCCATGGCTTGATGTCCGGGTTATGGCCCAACACGCCCGGAACGACCATCTGCGAGGCACGCAGCACGTCCTTACCGAACAGTGCTTCACCCATGCCATCCCAGTCGATGGCGAGATTGAGGGCCTTGCGCACGCGCACGTCGTTGAGCGGCGGAATTTCCGCGTCGATGCGCATGCGGGTGGTTTCGGAATTCAGATAGGCAAAATCGGTCGAGGTATTGGTGGCGTCCTGCACGGCAAGCGACGGTGTCATATCCGCTTCGCCCGATTCAACCATTGCAGCGCGGATGGCTGATTCACCGCGCCAGACATAGGTTGCCTTGGCCACTTCCGGCTTTGCGCCCCAGTAGCTATCGCTGCGGGCAAGAACGATCTGCTCGTTGGTGGCGCTTTCCAGCGTGTAGGGCCCGGTGCCGACTGGCGCATTGGTTTCGCCATCGAACGGCATGTTGGGGGAGACGATTTGAACAGTGCCGAGCAATGTCGGCATGATCGGAAGCGGCGTGTCGGTGGCAATTTCAAGCGTCGTCGCGTCAATCGCCTTCGGTGTCAGTTTGACGTCGCCGAACTTCGAGCGGCTGTCGCATGTCAATTTCGGATTCATGAGCCGGTTGATTGACTTGGCAGCGGCCTCGGCGTTGAAGTCAGCGCCGTCCTGGAACTTGACGCCTGATTTTAGATGAATGCGCCAGGTGAGCTCGTTGACCTGTTCCCAGCTTTCGGCAAGCCATGGCGCGACCGTGCCCTTCTCTGGTTCGATATTGGTCAGCGTCTCGGTAATGTTGGAATTGATCACGCGCCCGATATCGGAGCGGATCGACCGACAGGGCTCAAGATTGGCGGGCTGCTCCGGCAGCACGATCTTGACTTCTCCTTCGGCCGCATGGGCGGCGCCGGCAAACAGGATCGACATCAGTGCAGCCGATACACCCCGGGAATACTTGGTGGTCATTGTCATTCTCCTCCTGGTCAAAGACCGTGATGCGATGGTGCACGGGCCGCCGCATCGGTATGCGCGGCCCGGATACAGTGCCTCCACACTGTCAAAACACACTAGAGCACTAATGTATTAGTCTAGGTGCGACGAGCTGTCAACTATTGGCCGGCCATCCGTTTCTTAAGGGTCGAAACCCGGGAAATGGCTTGATTTTCGGCGACTTTCAAAGCGTCAACCGCAGCCTGGACCGGTTCCAATTTTTCCACAGGAAGGTTTGAAACCATTGGCATAAGCGGGCCGGTATCTGCAATTCCGGAAAGCCGCAGGCCGTCATGCAAAACTTGCAGGCCACCGAGATCGAGGCGAATCTTTTCGAACTCCAGGAAAGCCCGGCTCAATTCGAGAGCCTCGGCTGCTCGGCCGGTCTTGTAGAGTGTCAGCAGTTCGGATGCAGCCACCGGTGCAATGCAGACGGCGCCAGATGTGTAAGTCGTCAGCTTGCGCAGTCCAAGATGGTCATGAATTGGGGTTTCCCCCATGCCGCTCGCCAGATGGTCCGTCCCGATCGCAGATAGGACAGCATCAAGATAGGGATCCTTGGAGGCGTCGGATTTCTCGACGGCGTACTTGACGAAGCTTACGGCTTTTTCTGCGACCAGCTTTGCCAGTTCGTCGGGATCTGCGTAGTGTTCCCGCTTCAGATAGAGGATAAGGCCGGTGCCGAATGCGTCGGCAAGTTTACGTACGCCGTTGGCGACACCTGCCGGGTCGGCTGGGAAGTTTGTCGGCAGGACCATGACATTCTTGAAGCCGAGATCGCGTGCAATGGGAGCCTGCGCCATCGCCTTGCCGAAGTCGGGGCCGATGGAGGTGATGAGGTGTGTCGTCGGTGCGGCCGCTGCCTTGATGCTTCGCATCGCAGACCGATAATCTTCAAGGCTGAAATGATAGAGATTGGCATTACCGCCATAGAGCAGGATATCCACTCCACCGCCTTCGATATGCTTGATGATGGCCTCGTTGGCGCCCGCATTCACCGAGTAATCAGTGTTTAGCGCAATGGGAGGCACGGCGACTACAGACGAGGCGTAGTCGGCTTGCGTCAGTGCTTGTTGCATAGTTGACCCTCCTAAAGTCAACTATCCTTACTGAATTAAAGAAAAGTTGTAAACATAAATTACATATTTTGGCATTTAAGGATCCAGATCACCATTTGTCATCCGTCGACGGGCCTGAAGAATATGGCTTTCCATTGCGACGCGAGCCCAAATGGGGTCCTTGTTGCGGATGGCATCGACAATGTCTGCATGCTCTCCGATCACCTTTCGCGCGCGTGCCGGAGATCCTGACCGTGTTAACGACAACGAGACGTTCATGAAGCTGCTCAACGACACGTCCGGACCTTCGAGAGCCATGCTGAAAAACTCGTTTCCAGTTGCTTCCGCGATCGACAGGTGGAAACGGCGGTCGCTTTCCGGCAGCAAGAGGCCGCGGGCGACTTGGCTGGTGAATTGCTCGTGCGCTTCGACGATGTCGCCCAGCGCCTTATCTGTGCGTCGTTCGGCTGCGAGTGCTGCTGCATTGCCTTCGACGCAAAGCCGAAGCTCCTGGTAGCGTAGAAAGCGGGAAATATCTGTCAGGTCGGCAAGATCAGGCAGGTTTCGGGACGGTGTGCTGAGGACGTAGGTGCCGCTTCCTCGACGCGCTTCGACGAGACCATCCAATCGCAGTCGCGCCAGGGCGTCGCGAATAACCGGACGAGACACGCCGAAACGGTCGCAGAGATCGCTCTCGGATGGCAGCTTGCTACCCGGTGGAAACGTACCTTTCAAAATATCCTGCAAAACATGACCGTAGACCTGATCCGCATAGCTGGACGGCCTTATTTCCGGTATGTTTGCAATAGGAGCGGTGTCTTCCGTCAAGAGTGCGGTACCTTCTGCGAAAAATGCCACTAGGGGCGAAGCGCTTCACACTAAAGCATTAATGCATTAAGACAGTCAAAGACGATTTGAAAAGGAAGATGTCTTTGACCTCCGATTTGCCCTTTGCCAAGCATCGTAGTGGCCTGGATCGCACGCGCCAGATTGCTCCGCAGATCGTCGAATATCTTCGCGAGAAAATTCTAGAACTTGAGCTTGCGCCCGGCACTGCTCTGTCCCGCCTTGAATTGCAAAAGCAGTTCGGTCTGAGCCAGACCCCTGTTCGCGATGCATTGATGCGTTTGGAAGAGGAGGGGCTTGTCACGGTCTATCCTCAATATGCCACGTTGGTATCGAAGATCGATATCAACCTGGCGAGGCAGTCGCATTTCATGCGGCGTGCCGTCGAGCAGGAGATCGTCCATGAACTTGCATCCAGGCCGGATCGTCGATTTATCAGTCGCCTGACCGCTGCAAACGAAAAGCTCAAGGCTCTCGTCTCTTCCAACGAATACGGGGATTTCCTGCGCCGCGACCGTGACTTCCACCATATTCTCTATGAAGAAGCAGGACTGGAAGATATCTGGCCGGTGGTTCGGCGTCACAGCGGTCACATCGATCGGCTTCGCCGGCTCAACTTGCCTAATGTCGGCAAGGCGCGCGTTGTCGATAATCACGATGCCATCATCGAAGGTATTGCTGCCGGGGTCCCTCAAAGGGCCGAGGAAGCGATGAAAATTCATCTCTCGGGGACGCTGTCGATGGTTGATAGCATCGTCGAGCGCTATCCGGATTTCGTTCAGCTCTGACGGCGGCAGGGTGAATTCTACCACCCGTGTCCGGAAAAACCCCGCCCGATGCTCAGGCCGGGTATCCATCGCCATTCCGTTCTAATTTTCCATATTCTTATAGCAGGTGAAGGGTTTGATCGTCACATAAATGCTAATGCATTAGTGTATTGCCGTTCCCTATTGCCTGTGCTAATCCGGAATTCGAGAAAAAACACGATGTAGGAAACACCGATGTCCAAGACAGTGAGCGCACTGCGCAGCGCACGATGGTTTGCTCCTGACGACCTTCGGTCCTCGGGCCATCGCTCGCGCCTGATGCAGATGGGGTATGATGAGAAAGATTGGGGCAAGAAGCCGATCATCGCCATTCTCAACACGTGGTCCGATCTCAATGCTTGCCATGCGCATTTCAAGCATCGTGTCGAGGATGTGAAGCGCGGGGTATTGCAGGCGGGGGGCTTTCCTGTCGAGCTGCCGGTCCAGTCCCTGTCTGAAAGTGCGCTGAAGCCGACGACGATGCTCTATCGCAACTTCCTGGCGATGGAGGCGGAAGAGCTTTTGCGCGGCCATCCTGTCGATGGCGTCGTGCTGATGGGCGGTTGCGACAAGACTACGCCCGCTCTTGTCATGGGCGCCGTCAGCGCCGGATATCCGATGATTTTCCTGCCTGCGGGGCCGATGTTGCGCGGCAATTACAAGGGCGAATATCTGGGCTCCGGCTCAGATGCCTGGAAATATTGGGATGAACGCCGTGCAGGTACGATCTCCGACGAACAGTGGACCGGCGTCGAGGAGGGTATTGCCCGCTCCTACGGTCATTGCATGACCTTCGGTACGGCCAGCACAATGACGGCGATCGCCGAATCCATGGGGCTGACGTTGCCGGGGGCAAGCTCGATCCCGGCCGCCGACGCCAATCATATCCGTATGTCGACCCGCTGCGGTCGCCGGGCCGTCGAGATGGTGTTCGAGGATTTGACGCCGGACAAGATCATCACCCGTGAATCCGTCGATAACTCCGTCGCTGTTGCCATGGCAACAGGCTGTTCCACCAATGCTGTCGTGCATCTGATTGCCATGGCACGCCGCGCCGGGGTACCATTGACGCTGGACGATCTCGACAAGGCGGGCCGCATCACGCCAGTGATCGCCAACATCCGCCCCTCCGGCAAACAATACCTGATGGAGGATTTCTACTATGCCGGCGGCCTGCGGGCACTGATGAACGAGATGAAGGACAGGCTCAGTCTCGACGTCATGACGGTCAGCGGCTTCACGCTCGGCGAAACGCTGGAGGGCGCAGAGGTCTACAACGACGATGTCATCCGGCCCCTGTCCAACCCGATCTATCACGAGGGGTCGCTGGCGGTCCTGCGCGGCAACCTTGCGCCCGATGGCTGCGTCATCAAGCCATCCGCCTGCGAAGAGCGCCTGCGCGTCCACGAAGGCCCGGCCCTCGTCTTCGATAGCTATCCGGAGATGAAAAAGGCAGTCGAGGACGAAAATCTCGACGTTACCGCCGACCATATCATGGTGCTGCGCAACGCAGGTCCAAAGGGTGGTCCAGGTATGCCGGAATGGGGCATGCTGCCGATCCCCAAGAAGCTGATCAAGCAGGGTGTGCGCGACATGCTGCGAATCTCGGACTCACGCATGAGCGGTACCAGTTACGGCGCCTGCATTCTCCATGTGGCCCCGGAAGCTCACGTCGGCGGACCGCTAGCCTTGGTGCGCACCGGGGACATCATCCGCGTCGACGTGCCGAACCGCTCGATCGACATGTTGGTCGACGAGGAGACGTTGGCAAGGCGCCGCGCGGAATGGGTCGCGCCTGCCGACAAGTTCGAGCGCGGTTACGGCTGGATGTTTTCGAAACACATCCTGCAAGCCAATGACGGCTGCGACTTCGACTTCCTGAAGACGGAATTCGGCAAGTCCGCCGGCGAACCCGACATTTTCTGAGTGCCGATTACGGCCAAGCATTTCTGACTGGAGGAACTTATGACCGATTACATTCTCTCAGACGCGACGCGAACGAAATACGAAGGCGTCAGCACCGCAACACTCTGCACGGCGCTCTTCAAGCGCGGTTTGCGCAACCAGTTCATCCAGGATGTACGGCCGCTCTCGCAAAAACCGAAGAATATGGTCGGCCAGGCCTTCACGCTGCGCTATATCCCCGCCCGCGAGGACCTGAACCAGCTTTCTGTGTTTCAAAACCCGGATCATCCGCAGCGCGCGGCCGTCGAACAATGCCCGCCGGGCTCGGTGCTTGTGATGGACAGCCGCAAGGATGCACGGGCCGCCTCCGCCGGTTCAATCCTTGTTTCGCGCCTGATGGTTCGTGGCGTGGTCGGCGTCGTCACGGATGGTGGTTTTCGCGATAGCCCGGAAATTGCCGAACTCGATATCGCCGCCTATCACAGCCGGCCGTCGGCGCCGACCAACCTGACCCTGCATCAGGCACTCGATATCAACAAACCGATCGGTTGTGGCGATGTCGCCGTCTGGCCGGGCGACGTTGTCGTTGGTGACCGCGAAGGCGTGATCATCGTTCCTTCGGGCATTGCCGACGAGATTGCCGAAGAGGCCGTGGAAATGACGGCGTTCGAGGATTTCGTCACGGAGGAGGTTCTGAAGGGCCGCTCGATCATTGGTCTTTATCCTCCGACAAAAGACCAGACCAAAATCGATTTCGCCGCATGGCGCGAAACAAAGGGGCGGTAAGCGCCGCCCCGAATTTTTCCACCAAGCGATGGGCAGTTTCATGCACAAAGACATCACCATTCTTCAGGCAGCACACCTCCCGGAAAAGACCGAGCGGGAACTGAACGAGACCTTCGATATCCTGCATTTTCCAGAGGACCATGACGAAGGCGCACGTTTACTAGCCGAGCATGGGCCGAATATTCGCGGCATTGCCGTGCGTCATGCTCATATCGACAAGGCGATGCTCGACCTTATGCCGGCGTTGGAGATCATTTCCAGCTACAGCGCAGGGCTGGATGGAATTGACGTCGAAGCCGCGCAGGCCAGCGGCATCGCAGTTCATAACACCTCGAAAATCCTGGCAGAGGATGTGGCCGATCTTGCTGTCGCGCTTGCCATTTCAGTAACGCGCGGCACCGTTCGCGGCCATGATTTCGTGCGGCATGGGAATTGGGAGAATGGCGGTACGTTTCCGCTCGGCCGCTCGCTGCGCTCCTTGAAAACCGGCATTGTCGGCCTTGGTCATATCGGCTCCGCCATAGCAAGGCGCCTGCAGGCCATGGGCGCGACCGTCGCCTATCAGGGGCCACGGAAGAAGCCGTCCGATCTTGCCTATTTCGCCACCGCCGTAGAACTCGCCGAATGGGCCGACCTGCTCATCGTGACCTGCCCGGCCATGCCGGAAACAATCGGCCTGATTGATCAGCAGGTTTTGGACGCGCTCGGCCCGGATGGATTTCTCGTCAACATTTCCCGCGGCACCATCGTCGACGAGGCGGCGCTGATTGCGACATTGGCGCGCAATGGCATTGCCGGCGCTGGCCTTGACGTCTTCGAGAAAGAACCGCACGTGCCGGAGCCATTGAGGAACGATCCCCGCATCGTGCTTTCGCCGCATATGGGAAGCGGCACGCGTGAAACGCGGCAACAGATGGGCGACCGGCTGGTCGAGGCGCTGCGCGAACATTTCGCCGATCGGTGATTTTGCGGACTTGTATTTCAAGCCGGCCTGCGTCGAAACCGATGCTTTTTGAAGGAAACCAACATGTTCAACAATCTCATCGCCGGTGAATGGGTCGTGGGTGCAGATGCCATTGAGAATATCAATCCCTCGAATACGAATGAGGTGATTGGTCTTTACGCGCGGGCGAGCCTCAAAGACGCCAAGACCGCGATCGCCGCTGCCAAGGCCGCGTTTCCGGCCTGGTCGCGCTCGGGCATCCTTGAGCGTCACGCGATCCTGAAGAAGACGGCCGACGAAATCCTCGCCCGCAAGGAAGAGCTGGGCAATCTGCTTGCCCGCGAAGAAGGCAAGACGCTTCCGGAAGCCATCGGAGAGACGATCCGCTCGGCACAGATCTTCGATTTCTTTGCTGGCGAGGCTTTGCGTCTCGCGGGTGAGACGCTGCCGTCGGTCCGTCCGAACATCGGTGTCGAGATTACCCGCGAGCCGATCGGCGTCATCGGCATCATCACGCCGTGGAACTTCCCGATCGCCATTCCCGCCTGGAAGATCGCGCCGGCGCTCTGCTACGGCAACACCATCGTCTTCAAGCCGGCCGAACTGGTGCCGGGCTGCTCCTGGGCGATTGTCGATATTCTTCATCGCGCCGGTCTGCCGAAGGGCGTGCTCAACCTGGTCATGGGCAAGGGTTCTGTCGTTGGTCAGGCGATGCTCGACAGCCCGGATCTCGCCGGTATCACCTTTACCGGCTCGACCGGAACCGGCAAGCGGGTGGCTGCCGCCTCCATCGAGCATAACCGCAAGTTCCAGCTGGAAATGGGCGGCAAGAACCCGATGGTCGTGCTTGACGATGCCGATCTGACTGTTGCCGTCGAGGCTGCGGCCAATTCCGGCTTCTTCTCGACCGGCCAGCGTTGCACCGCCTCCTCACGCCTGATCGTCACTGAAGGCATTCATGACAAGTTCGTCGCCGCACTGACCGAAAAGCTGAAGACGCTGGTGGTCGACGATGCGCTGAAGGCTGGCACCCATATCGGCCCTGTTGTCGATGAGCGTCAGCTTGCCACTGATACCGACTATATCGCCATCGGCAAAAAGGAAGGCGCCAAGCTCGCCTTCGGCGGCGAGACGATCGAACGGGAAAATCCGGGCTTCTATCTGCAGCCGACGCTGTTTACCGAAGCCACCAACCAGATGCGCATCAGCCGCGAGGAAATCTTCGGCCCTGTCGCCTCGGTCATCCGCGTCAAGGATTACGAGGAAGCCTTGTCGGTCGCCAACGACACGCCGTTTGGCCTATCGGCTGGCATCGCCACGACGAGCCTCAAGCATGCCACCCATTTCAAGCGCAATTCGGAAGCCGGAATGGTGATGGTCAACCTGCCGACCGCCGGTGTCGATTTCCACGTGCCGTTCGGCGGCCGCAAGGCTTCCTCCTTCGGCTCGCGCGAGCAAGGCAAGTATGCAGCCGAGTTCTTCACGGTGATGAAAACGGCCTACACGCTGGCGTAAAATCGCTGATATCGGTCTCCCACTCTTTGATGGGTCCTCCCTCACGTTGGCGAGCCGATCCACCAGCGTCCCGGATTCTCCAGTGTAACCTGCAACAATCCAACGCCACCATATCGCAGCCAGTCCTCTGGGGAAGTTCATGACGAGCCTTCAGCTTAGTCTTCGACGTCCGGTTTTCGCAAGGTTGCGAGAACGGCGGCGGTGTCATGTTCGGGGATGTCGCCGATCGCGCTCATCTTGGCATCGAGCTTGGCAAGCATCGCGGCAAAGATGTCGGCGAGCGCGGGATCGTTGGCCCGGTTGTGCAGCTCGAACGGGTCCGTTTCGCAATCGAAAAGTTCCCATTCAGGCGGCTCGTCGCCGGCATAGGCCCCCAGCTGACCAAGCGGATCATTGTACCAGTAGATTAACTTGTAGCGGCCGTCGCGCACGCCGTAATGGGCGAAGGCGTTGTGGAATTCGTCCTTGTGCATCCAGTAGCGATGATAGGCAACGCGCTGCGGATCGGGAGCGACGGTCTGTTCCAACGTCGAACGCATGCTTTCGCCCTGCATGTAGCTTGGCGTCGCCAGCCCCGCATAGTCGAGGAATGTCGGTGCGAAATCGACGTTGGTCGCGATCACCTTCGAGGTCGATCCTGGCTGGATCCCGGCCGGATAGCGGATCAGAAACGGCATCTGCAACGATTCCTCGTACATGAACCGCTTGTCGAACCATCCGTGCTCGCCCAGGAAGAACCCCTGGTCGGACGTATAGATGACGATGGTGTTCTCGCTCAGACCCTCAGCATCGAGATAGTCCAGAAGCCGCCCGACATTCTCGTCCACGGCGGCTATCGTCTGCAGATAACGCATCATGTAGCGCTGATATTTGAACAGATCCAGCGCGGCCGCGTCGGTGAAGACATAGGCCTCGCCAGTGTTCGTGTCGATCAGCCTGAGTTCCTGGCCTTCGGTGATGCCCGGAACCTTGCGCTGCGACCAGCCGGGCAGAAGAAGGTCACCGACTTCCTCGCCGCCCTCCGGCTGCACAAGCCCCAGGTCCTTGTAGGTCATGTCCGAACGGATGCGCATCTTGGCGGCGGCCGCAGCTGCGGCGCGGTTCGAATAATCGTCGCCGAACGTCTCGGGGACGGGCAGCTTGCCGTCGGCATAGAGATGGCGATGGCGCGGATGCGGCTCGAAGCTGCGATGGGGGGCCTTATGGTGGCACATCAGGAAGAACGGCCGGTCGGCGTCGCGCCGCGCCAGGAAAGCCAGGCATTTGTCGGTGATGATATCGGTGGCATAGCCCTGTTGCGCGTGCGGACCGGTACGGTCGATCATGACCGGATCGAAATACTCTCCCTGACCCGGCAGGACGGACCATTCGTCGAAACCGGTGGGCTCATGGGCCTTGCCTTCCCCCAGATGCCACTTGCCGAAAATCGCGGTCTGGTATCCGCTGGCGCTCAGGTGTTTGGCGACGTTCGGCAGACGGTTGTCGATATGCGTGTCGAGCGTCGTGACCAGATTGACGTGGTTGTAGGTGCCCGTCAGGATCGCCGCCCGGCTCGGCGTGCAGATCGAATTGGTCACGTAGCAGCTGTCGAGGCGCATGCCTTCATGTGCAATACGGTCGAGATTGGGCGTGCTGTTCAGACCGGCGCCATAAGCGGAAATCGCCCTGGCGGCATGGTCGTCCGACATGATGAAAAGGATATTGGGTTTCTGGGTCATTCGAGGCTCGCTAAAATGTGCCCGACGCAACGCCAAGCGTCGCGTCGGGCAACTGGAAACTAGTTACCGGCGTAAAGGTCCGCCAGATAGTAGTCCTTGGGATCGAGAGGGTTCTGGAGCTTGCCGAACGAGACGAACTGCTCGTTGAGGCCTTGCAGCCATTTGAACACGGTGCCGTCCTTGGTCGCGGTTATGAACTCGGCCGACGTCAGGAACTGGCCGTTTTGGCTTTCCGTAACCAACGGCTCGGCGGGAACACCGAGGAACTTGGCCGTGATCTCGACCGAACGCGGCACGTCCGCAGCGCGGAAGTCGTTGGCTTCCTTGGTCACGGCGATGAATTTCTTCACCAGCTCGGGGTCCTTTTCGGCCACCTCGTTGCGCGCTACAAAGGCGGAGGGGAAGGAGTTGGCGGGGTAGAAGTCCGCGCTCTTGGCGACCTCCATGAGATCCGGAACCGTCTTCTTGATGATGCCGACCAGCGGATACCAGATGCCGGCGGCATCGATCTGCTTGGAGGCGAAGGCCGATACGACGGTCGGCGGATCCATCTTGATCACTTCGACGTCGGACAGCTGCATGCCGGCCTTGGCCAGCGCCAGCCGTAGCAGCATGTCGCCGGACGTGCCCTCGGGAACGCCGATCTTCTTGCCCTTCAGGTCTGCCATCGAGTTGAAGCCTGCCTGGGCGATGACCCGGTCGGACAGGCCGAGCGCGTTCATCGCGACGATCTTGGCCTTGCCGGTCGCCGGCAGCCAGAGGGCGCCCGGACCGACATATCCGAAATCGAGGCTGCCGGCGCCCAGCGCCTGGATCTGGATGGGGCCGTTGGTAAAGACCTTGAGTTCCGGTTCGAGGCCATGCTTGGCCCAAAGGCCCTGATCGCTAGCGATCGCCGTCAGGCTGGTACCGAAATAATCGGCGATATAGCCGATCCGCACGGGGGTGGCCTGGGCGAAGGCGCCGCGCGTCGTCAGCGACAGCGCCGGGACAGCGAGCGCGCCGGCCGCCGCGGTGGTCAGAAAATGACGTCTGGTCAGTGTCATGTCAGAGTTCCTCCTCTTGGATGCTTGGTTCGATCTGGGGCTTTTGGTGGTAGACGGCATGCCAGACCCGGTTGCGGATATCCGCGAACGCCTGCGACAGGCGAATTTCCTCGGTGCGCGGATAGGGCAGGTCGACAGGGATGATGTCATGAAGGCGGCCGGGACGCGCCGCCATGACGATGACGCGATTGGCGAGATACACAGCCTCGTCGACGTCATGGGTGATGAAAACCACGGTACGCCGCTCGCGGGTCCAGGTATCCAGCAGCTGGTCCTGCATGTTGACGCGGGTCAGCGCATCCAGGGCGCCGAAGGGTTCGTCCATGAGCAGGATCGAAGGGTTGACCGCATAGGCGCGCGCGATGGCGCATCGCTGCTTCATGCCGCCCGACAGGGTTTTGGGCAGCGCGTCGGCAAAGTCGGTCAAGCCGACCAGACCGATGAAGTGATCCGACACGCGCCTGCGCTCGGCCGCCGGCATGCCCTTGATGCGAAGGCCGAACTCGACGTTCTGGCGCACGGTCAGCCAGGGAAAGAGGGCATATTGCTGGAAGATGACACCGCGCTCCGGTCCCGGACCGTCAACGCCCTTGCCATCGACAAGCACGCGGCCGTCGGAGACTGCGGTGAGGCCTGCCGCGATGTTCATCGCCGTCGACTTGCCGCAACCGGAGGGGCCGACCACCGTGACGAACTCGCCATCGGCAATGTCCAGCGACAGGCGGTCCAGCGCGAGAAAGGCACTGTTGCCCTCTCCGAAGCGCCGGCTGACATTTTGAAACGAGATTTTCGGGTCGGCGATCGCGGAAAGTGTCATCAGACGCGCTCCTGCCATTGGGTGAGCCGGCGCTCCGCTGCCTGTACCATGCGGTCCATGAGAAGCCCGAGAATGCCGATCGTGATCAGGCTGACGAAGATCGTCGGCAGGTCGTAATAGAGTTGCGCCTGCTGCATGCGGAAGCCGAGGCCCGACTGCGCCGCAATCAACTCCGCGGCGACCACGGTCGCCCAGGCCGAGCCAAGACCGATGCGCACACCGACCAGAATGAACGGTGTGGACGCAGGGATGATGACCCGCGGGAAGATGACACGATCCTTCGCGCCCAAAACGCGGGCGGCGTTGATCAGCGTGCGATCGACGCTGATCACGCCCTGATAGGTGGCGACGACGCAGGACAGGAAGGACGCGAGAAAAATGACGAAGACCTTCGGCGCTTCATCGATGCCCATCGTGACAATCGCCAGCGGAATGACCGCCAGCGGCGGGATCATCCGGAAGAACTGGATGTAGGGCTCGATCAGGGCGCGCGCCACGCGGTACCAGCCCATCAGGAAGCCGACGGGAATAGCCAGGGCGACGCCGAGCATGAACCCCGTCAGAACGCGGCGCAGGCTGGACACGATATCGATCAGCAGCTGACCACTCGCGATCAGCTCGATCCCGCGTTGAAACACCTCCACCGGCCCCGGCAGCACGACCAGCTGTGCTGCGGTGATCGCCCACCAGACGGCGACGCCGAATGCAAAGGCAATAAGGTTGAGGAGGATCGGGGGCCAGTCTGCAAGCGATCGGCTCCGTGCGGGTTGGTCGCCAGCGGACACTGCGTTCATTGCCTCACTCCAGAATAGAAAAAATGATCCAGGGCCACGACCGCGCCGCCGATCGCGCCGGCAGGCGGGCCAAACCCCGAACGTTCGATCCGCAGGACATCGCGCATATGGGGCATGACCCGGGGCGGCAGATTTTTGAGCAGATGATCGAACAGGCTGTCCGGGGCTTCACCCAGATGGCCGCCGAGAATGATCAGGTCGGGCGTGAGAAGATTGATGGCGATGGCCAAGGAATCGGTCAGCCGGTCGAGCGTCGGCGCCCATGCATCCGTTGCCTCCAGGCACTGCATGAGATTGCCCGGAGCCTGTCCTTCGAGACCGACCGCGCGCATCAATACGCTTTCGTTGACATAGCTTTCCAGGCAGCCGTGGTTGCCGCAGCTGCAGAGCGGGCCGTCGCGCGAAATCTGGATATGGCCCAGTTCGACTGCGCCATGGCCCCCCGGCCGGAACGGCATGCCGTCGACCACCAGTCCGGCACCCAGCCCGGTTCGCAAGTACACATACAGCACCGCCGGAACGTCACGGCCGATGCCATATCTGACTTCGGCGAGCGCCATGGAGCTGACATTGTGCTCGAGTACGACGGGAAGGCCGGTTTTCGCCTCGAACATGTTGGCCAGTGGCAAGTTGCGCCATCCGGTGTTGATCGAGGCAAGGATGGAGCGCTGGTCGGCATTCACTGGACCCGGCACGGCAACGCCGACGCCCAGCAGGGAAGGGTCGCCCGCCTCGCGCATCAGCCCGGACAGCATCTCGGCCGCACGCGACACGACATCGCCGGGCTCCGTCTCTCTGAGCGAAAAATCAAAGGACGCAGTCGCCTTGGCGCGGGCCTTGAGATCGGTGATCACAATCTGCACCAGCCCGGCGCCAAGATGGAGCCCGGCGACATGGAAGGCATCGGGGATGAGCTGGATGGCCTGTCCAGGCCGGCCGACGCCGGTGGTTTCGGCAGTGTCGCATTCCGCCACCACGCCGTCGCGCAACAATTGGGCGGTGACGTGGGTGAGGGTGGTGGGCGACAGTTTGCTGGACCGCGCCAAGGCCGCCCGGGACTGCGGACCGCGATCCCGGAGAATGCAAAGTACCTGCCCGTGATGGATACCCATAGCCCACCTCCCATTTAATTTCTAAAGTTTAGAAATTAATCTACGCTCCTGTCAACACGTCAATGTTCGATACGAGAAAGGTGCAATGATCCTGACCTCCAACCGCGGTTTTGCAGAATTGGCGATGTCTTCGGCGACGCTGTCGTTGCAACACCGCTGCTGGACAGGCTGCTGCATCATGCTGTCGTCATCCAAATCGAGGGCTCAAGTTACCGTCTGCGCCAGCATGCGATGTTAATGCCGGAACATGTCCGGTCCAAAGCTCTGATAACGCCTCCCTCTTACGCTCCACCACCACGGCCACGGGGCAGGCCTCCGAAAAAATGGCCAGTCCTCCTCGTCCGACGCGGCATGATTGGGGAATTTTACCTCCGCAGCCCCTTGTAGCTACGGTCCGCACCTTGCCGACTGTCTCTGCGTAATCGCCGATGATATCGCCGCTGACCGACAAGGAGGAGCTATCGAGGAAATCTGTGCGGAAATAGCCCGGCTCGATGACCGTGACGTGAATGCCAAGCGGTGCCAGTTCGTCATGCAGAGCTTCGCTCAGGCCCCCGACGGCAAACTTAGTCGAGGAATAGACACCGAACCCCGCGGCGCCACGTTGCTGGTAGCAGCTTTCCGGAATTGAGAAAGGTCGTCGGATCGAGAGAGTGACGATGTATGGACAAAATGGGGCCATCAGCAGTTGGCGCGAGTTGAAGTCGGCCGCGATTACGGTTCGATCGATGCTCGGTGTCAGCCCGTCTGCATATCAGGATGCCTGCTACGCAATGGGGCCTGAAATGGCCGCCGCGGCGACGGCCTGCATTCTGGAAGGGGGAGGCCACATCAGTTCGGCCGGAGGGTATTTGCGGGATCTGACACGGCGAGCCAGGAAGGGCGAGTTTTCGCTTGGGCCGATGCTGATGGCGCTCGAGCGAATGGCGGAGCTGAGCAGAAGACGGGATGAAGGACGCCGCGGGGGAGGGCGTGAGAGTGCACGCGGTCAAGCGTCAATAATTCGCCGATCTTCCGCTGCAGTTTCCCTCAACCCTGGGTGAGCCGAGCGTTGTGATCGGAAGACGAAATGTGCAGCCACGCCAGCGTGCGATCCAAGCGTATGAGACATACGCATAGAGCGAGCGTTCTCTAAGCTTTCCGGATTGTTACATCGATGGACCTCAGCGCTGCAATGAGGTCGGGATGTCGAATAAGATTTACTGCGGGTGTTGCTTCAAGCTTGATTGAGACGGCGCGGTCATAAACGGCGACGCATTCAGCCGATGTCAGTCTCGACGAATAGAGGACGCCAGGTGGCCAGACGCCGGCGTACTGTATCGGGCGCGTGTGGTCCGTAGTGCGGAGAAACCCTTGGTCACGCAGGCTCTCCTCGACCGCGGCCGGCATGCCGTGGTCTGGATCAGCGTCCCGCTGTAGTGGCTGCCACAGGTGATGCGCGACGAATTTCAGGAGCAGCGCTTCAGCGCCGGCCAGGGGAGAGAGTTTTTCGTCGTGGCGAGCGACCATGCCTGTAGGTAAGCAAGGTCAGAAGTCAGAGCGCGCAGCGTGTTTTCGCCCATGCCCTCGTTGACCAGGTGACGCAGCGTTTCGACATCCTGGTCGGTCAGCAACTCTGCCAGCTCGTCGCCGCGTTCAATCGGCAGCACGGCAGCGATGGTGTCCAGCGCTTCGGTGCGGTTTTCGATCGAACGTGACGACGATCTGTTCATTTTGGAAGCTCGTCCTTGTCCTAAATTACATCGAGGGTCGAAATCTGATTATTATTTGCAGATCTTCTTCGGCCGTTTCAACCAATCACCAACGTTGTCGCCCTTCACCAGACCCTTTCGTGCAGGATCGCGTCAAACGCCAGATCGGTCGAGACGAAGGTGCAATGCTCCAGCCGCACCTGGGCGGCAAGAATGCGGTCCCACGGATCTCTGTGATCCCAATCGAACGCCGCTGCGAGCTCGGCATGCAGATCGGAGATGGCAAGCGTCTGCAAGCCGCTGGCTGCAACGGCCGCTCGCAGTTCCTGTGGCTTGAGGTCGAGCTTGTTGAGGCGCATCTTGTTGTCCAGCTCATAGAACGACACTGCGCTGACCAGGACAACGTTGGCCTTATCCTCGGTCAGCGTTCGCGCCCTTGAGGAGAGGCGATTGCTTCCGATGGTCCACCAGTAGATGGCATGGCTGTCGAGCAGGATCTTCATTGCGTACGGCCGCCGTCATCAGGTTTGCCTTGCCAAACGCCGGTATCGTCATTCCAATCGCCGGCGTCGATCGCGGCCTGTTCTGCATCGGCTGTGTCGAATAGATCGTCTGGTAGACCCCGCTGCCGTAAGAGACCGAAAGGTCGTTTACCGCCGTCCGCGGCGGGACCAATACGGGCGTAAATTTCGTTGCCGCGCATGATGACGATTTCCTCGCCCTGGTTGGCGCGCTCAAGCACCTCGGCGAAATTCTTGCGCGCTTCGCTGATCTTATAGCTGGTCTGGGGCATCGTGCGCTCCGATGTTTTGCTCTCATGGCCATTTACTATCACTGCCCCGGCGCGTGTACAAGCCTCCTGTACAGATTACTTACGATAAGAGGTACTTATCGATGGTTATAACCTCCGCTCCGAATAATACCACGTGAGGAATCACAACATCACTATAGATTTTTAACAAATCATTTACTATGATTTCAGTGACTTACGATCTCGCGAAAATCAGTATGATAGCCCTGATGCGGCCGGCTTTCGACGCCGGCATAGCGCTCACCCGGCTCGACGAGCGCATTTCTCGCTCGCCCGTCGGCGGCGGCTGGATCGAACGATCCCATTTCAGCGACGCCTGCGCCTCGCTGTGGATCGACGGCGAGCTTGTCCACCTCGAAGACCTCGTCCTGCACGATGCCAGCCATGATATCCGCACCCCGACCCACGAACTCACCATTGCCCGCGACGTCTTGCGCACCCGCCGGCGCATCGCCGGGCAGCCGCCCGGCTGGGCGCTCAGCCCGGACGGTCTCCGCAGCCTGCGTCGCCACAACGTCGTCGCCGGGCAGGCGTGGCCTGCACCATCAGTGGGTGAGGACGGCGGCGTTGGGCGTGAAAGCGTCTCGGTGCATGCCGATGCGGCGGGAGACGGGGAGGGGGAATACGACGACGCCAGCGTCTTCGACGCCGAGCTGGCCGCCATCGATGCGGTGTTGGCGCGCTCGGAAGCGGTACTGAAAAACGCTGCCGATCCGACAAGTCGGTCGCAGGATCGCGATCCACTCGTCTACGATCCCGACTGGGACGAGGACGCGCGGCTGGAGAGTGGCGCGCCGTGCTGCGACAGACGGATCATCTGCCGGCGGTGTTTCGGGCCATCGTCGCACTCGATGCCTAGAACGAGATTTTGGTCCTGCAGCATGCGCCTTGGCTCGGCCGGTTGTTTGCCGCCTCGATCCTGCGAGAAGCCAGCATCACATCAGGTACCCATCTCGCCGCCATCAACCTCGGCCTCAAAACCATCCCCGTCGATCAGCGCCGGCATCGCGACCGAGAGACGCGGTTGCTTGCCATTGCCCATGGGATGTTGGCAGCTGCCGACATCGGTATGAAGGAGCATGACCGGCTGACGCTGGCGAAAACGATGTTCGAGCGAAAACTCGAGGGGCGTCGGACGTCTTCAAAATTGCCGGAACTGGTCGAGCTCGTCATGGCGAAACCGCTGGTGTCGGCAGGAATGGTGGCGAAAACACTTGAGGTGACGCCGCAGGCGGCGCGGCGGATCGTTTTGGAACTTGGCCTCAGAGAGATGACGGGGAGGGGGAGGTTTCGGGCGTGGGGTGTATTGTGACAAGCCGATAGCGACCTTATATCGTTCGCCGGAATCTCGCTGGCCTCATAGTCGGTCAATGTTCTCTGGTTTGTCATAGACCGGCAAAAATACCGGCAATATGATTGCTTGAGATGCAACCTATCGCTATGTTCTCAAAGAGAAATCAAACGGCATTAAAAGCGGCAAAATATGGTCACCTTGGCGAGCATGGAACCACTGCTTCCCGACAGCAACAAAGAGTTGGAAGACGTCGCCATCGAACTTACCTCGGCGGCCAATCGGTTCGCGGCACGACTGCACCCGATTATGCGGGCGTCGGTCGGAGACCTCGTGCGTTCGATGAACTGTTATTACTCGAATCTCATCGAGGGACACAACACGCTTCCTATCGACATCGACCGCGCAATGGCAGGGGAGTATGCGCAAGAACCAGAAAAACGGAACCTTCAGCTTGAGGCGCGTGCCCATATTGAAGTGCAACAGCTGATCGATAGCAGCGAAATGCCTTTTCCTGTTCTGTCGCTCGACGGCATCTGCTGGATACACGGAGAATTCTGCCGGCGGCTACCCGATGAGCTGCTCACCGTCCGCAATCCAGACACGGGCGAAGAAATAAAAATGGTTCCCGGGCAGCTGAGAACACGGCATGTGAAGGTCGGCGAACACATTGCGCCGGAGCCTGACATGATCAGGCCGCTAATCGGGAGGTTTGTCGAGGCCTATTCATTCAAGATGCTTTCCAAGTTGCAGAAGATCATCGGGGTTGGCGCATCTCATCACCGCCTCGCGTGGATCCACCCATTCTTTGACGGCAATGGGCGTGTCTCACGGCTATTTTCTCATGCGCTTCTTCGAGATCTCGGGATCGGTTCAGAACTGTGGTCTGTGTCACGAGGGCTTGCCAGAAATGTCTCCGACTACAAGCGGTTGCTTGCCCAAGCTGATCAGCCCCGCCGCGGAGATCTTGATGGACGGGGCAACCTAACTCAAGCTGGCCTGGCCGAATTCACCTCCTTCTTTCTGACCTGCTGTCTGGACCAAGTCACTTTCATGGAAACTATTCTCAAGCCAGAGGAGCTGTTGAATCGAGTCGAAGTTTGGTGCGCCGAAGAAGTTCAAATGCAGCGGCTTTCAAAAGGCAGTTGGCCGCTGTTGCGTGAAGCTATTCTTGCAGGTGAATTCGCGCGCTCGCAGGTACAATCTCTGACAGGATATCAAGAACGGCAAGCCCGCACCGTCCTATCCGGTCTGCTGGACCGCGGTGTACTCACTTCGCCCAGCTCAAAGGGAAAAGTCCGTCTCGGTTTCCCGGTGGAAATAATCGAGCGATGGCTTCCGCGTCTCTACCCGGCCGTTCAATAGTCGGGCGCTCGCCGAGGCGAAGGTCGATCAGCTCGAGGCCGAAGAAAAATTCTGGGCCGCGGCGGCCCGGTACGCTTCGGGACAGCCCAATCCAGCTTGGCTGCCAACGGTCACGACCGATGCAGAATTCTACGAGCGATTGAGAAAAGAAGCGGAAGCCGGCGCTGCTATCCAAGGCCTTGGGATACTAGACAAGGTCAAGGCCGCCGCCAAGAAGCTCAAGGGCGGCGCGTCAAATCTAGTCAATGGTCCGATAGCCCGGGCGGGATGCGAAAAGATCACGCCAGGCCTTGCGATATTAATCGGCGACGTGTTCCGATATCTGCGCGAGGCGGATCCGCGCCAAAAAATACGTGAGGTCGTCTCGAACGACATCATTGCGGCCGCAAAAGATCTCAAGCAGGGCGAACCGCTTGTGCTGATTGGTCATAGCATGGGAGGCATCATTCTTTACGACCTTCTGTCTGATCCAGAGGCAGTCGCAGAGATGTCGGGGGCCATTGGGCGCGATCTCAAGGTCGATCTCTTCCTATCCGTCGGTTCAAAAATCGCCCTGTTTGAAGAGATGAAACTGTACAAGGCAAGCTCTGCCGACTACTCCGCTGCGGGCAAGCGTGTTCCGCCGCCCGCGGTCGTGCAAGCGTGGTGGAACGCTTTTGATAAGATGGATGTGCTGTCGTTCGTCACCGAAACCGTGTTCGATGGCCCGAAGGATTTCTCGGTCGATACGGTCGCTGGCGTGCGGGATGCCCATGGCGCGTATTTCCTCAGCGCCATGTTCTACACGCGTCTCAACGTTCGGCTTAAAGAAGCTGGGTTGCTCAATTGACAACAGTTTATTTGCGGCCACCTGCCGATCACCCGCAGACCCACGTCTTCATTATAGGATGTGGGCGGTTTCCAAGCCTTCGCCCCGATGGCTCAGCAAATGCCGTCGCCACCACCGCCGGCGCGAGGGCGCTTGCGCGCATTCTAATCGACCAAGCAGACGCATTGGTAGCGCCACTGGGTTCGGTCGAAGTTCTGCTGTCCGATGCTACCGCTCAGCCTGGGCAAGATTTGCTGGGCATAGGCCTCCTGCAACATGATCCGCGGCCTGACGATCTAGTGTCGCCAGCAACCGAAGCCAATTACAGGACCGCCGGTGACTTATGGGTAGGCCGTTGCAGGCCCGGTGACCATATGTTCTTTTATATGGCCTCGCATGGCGTGGCCAACAGCGATGCGACTGCGGTTGGCGTGCTGGAGGATGTCAAAAGCGCCGCGCACCGTCCCTGGAGCCAATCCATCAATGTCACCCAGCTTGCGACAGCACTGCCAATCCTCGGGGCGGATGGCTGCTGGGTGTTCCTTGATGCTTGCCAAGAGGTCGTTCCCGAGATCCTGGAACAGGTCAATGGTGTGCAAAGCCAGCCTCTCATTACGTATAGCGTAACTGACTTGGCCAGGCGGCGGACAAGCTCTGTTGCATTGGCAGGTTCGCGCTTGGGAGGAACCGCGTGGGCGCCGACCGATGGCAATCCTCCGTTCTTCACGCAAGCACTGATCGAGGCGTTGCGTGGGGCTGGTGTGGAATTCTTTGCTGGTGAGGGCTGGATGGTGACCGGCTTGCAGATCCTGTTCAATCTGGATCACATCGCAAATGCAGCGCTGAACAATGCGGGTTTGCAGACAGAGTTCCTCACGCAATTCAATCGGAGAGTTAAGCTCCTCCGCGTCGCTGCACCGATGATCCCGGTGGTGGTCAGGACAGCCACGGAAAATCATATGTCCGTTGCCGTTTCTGTTACCGCTTCCGACGGCAACGGCCGGACGTACACGAAGGTTGGTAATGACCTTGCCTGGAGATTTCGCGTGGAGCCCGATCAGGCTGTCTTTACGGCGCAGGCGCAGTTTGCGGGTCCTCACCCTGTTTACCAGCCCGCTTCATTTATCGCCGCGCCGCCGGCGCAGATCGTGGAGCTGACCGAATGACCCAAGGCGAAACACATGTTGTTCGGCTAATCGGATCAAGTCCCGTTCCTTATCGGTTTCAAATCGTGGGTCCACCGGACCGGGGTGTGTTGGCCGAGATCCTCAGCGACGCAAATGGGGAGGCGGAAGCGAGACTCGAGACGGGACGCTATGTTTGTTACGCCGAAAACCTCTCACGCGGCACAGCGGAGACAGCACAATTCGCGATCCTTGACGGCGATCCCAATGACCTGAGCGTCCGTGTTGGAAATGGGAGGCGAGGCGAGGGGCTGCTCTTGCAGAACCTTCGGCCCAGCCGAGCGACTGCCTACCAAGCGCTTGGCTCCTTGAGTGGCGTAACGACAGATGATCCGGACCTTATTCCAGTCATCTCGCCCCGGTTCAACAACCTTCGCCTCCAGCTACCAATCTCCGCAACCCTAAACGATGCATTGGTCGGCACCCCGAAAAAAAGATTCTCGGTTGGTTTGTCTGTCGACACGACGCCTGGGAAACGTGGGGGATGGCGGGCTCTGAGAAGGAAACCTGATGTCCGTGTTCATTCGGATCCACAGAAACTGACATTGGAATTCAATCAGTCTATCGCTCCTGTTGGGGAAAAGGTCCGTATCAGCCTCAGCGTTGAAACCGAACGGGTCTGGCAGATTTATCTACCATTCTTCAGTAGCGGTCTGCGGGCGACGATTTGGTCCGCAGTAGCGGACTTTGGTCCAGAATTGACTCTGCAGGTGAGTGCTGTGGATCCCAGCCTCTCTCTCGTTCTCGCAAGCACCCTCGGATCCTACCCCAGTGGGATGGAGACCGTCTCGGGCTTCCGAGGTCGGGAAACGATGTTCCAGCCGCAGAAAGATCCTTGGGCAGCGATCGCTGTGGGCCTTTCTGCAGTTCGCGCCGGGGAACGCCTCGACGACGCCTTCGCCACACCTTGGCTGTGGTCGGCATTCGACAACGTTTCCGATGCGTATGTCCTTTGGGCCTGGGCAATCGCTGCGAAGGCCGAAAAGCCATCGTCGCAGATCGATGAGCGCTGCCTTCAAGCGCTCAAGAAAGCTAGAAAGCTTGGCCGCCCATACTTTTCGGCAACCGGCGAAATAATCGGCGAAACGCTGAATGCACTCGCACTTTCTTCAACGAGCGCGGACGTTCGATCTCAAGCGAAATCCGAGGCCAGGATCTGGTCAAACCGTGACCGGGCAAAGATCAGGAACGGACCTTTCTATTCATGGGAGCGTTCTGCTGATAATCTGCGGAGTGGTATACTGCCAAGTGAAACCTATAGTGTTGTAGTATCGGGACATGTGACAACCAACCGGATCGATGTCGCTTCGTGAATGTTCGGTACGGTATCACCAGCGGCCGACACCCTTCAATTTTGAGAAGATCGGCCGCGAAGCAAGCTCCGACATGAAAATCTTTATTTCCAACGCCTTATTAATTTTTCAAGGGGGTCGACAATTCTAATCCCTTCAAGGCGGTCAACAACAAGTGGCAGCAGACGAATTAGAAAGCGGTGGGCCGGAATTCTCAGACGACAGATTCGCCACCATCCACCACGAGGATCTGGCCGGTCATGTAGGATGAGCGGCTGGAAACTAGGAATAGGATCGATTCGGCGATCTCGCCGACATCGGCCCATCGGCCCATCGGCACCTTTTCCCGCACATAAGCCTCGATCGCTGCGCGCCCCCCCATCTGGGCGATGAAGGGGCTGTTGAAGGGGGTATCGACCCAGCCGGGGCAGAGCGCGTTGACCCGGATGCCGAACCTTGCGTAATCGCCGGCCATCTGCCTGGTCATGGCGATGACGGCATGTTTGGTGGTCGTGTAGGCGATCATCTCGCGGTCGTAGAGCACACCGGAAGAGGACGAGGTGTTGAGGATGACGCCGGCGCTTTGCGCCTTCATCGCCGGCATGACGAAGCGGGCGGCCATGAAATGGGCACGCACATTCAGGCTCCAGGAGCGATCGAAGCCTTCGATCTCCACCTGTTCGAGATCGCCCGCCACCTGAGCGCCGGCATGATTGTGCAGGATATCGATGCGGCCATGACGGGCAAGTACCGAAGCGATTCCAGTTTCAAGCGAGACATCGTCGGTGACGTCGAGGACGAGGCTTTCGGCGCTGCCGCCGGCATTTCGGATCAGCGCGACGGTTTCGGCTGCACCTTCGGCGCTACGATCGGCGACGGCGACATGAGCCCCCTCGCGCGCCATGATCGCAGCACCCGCCTGGCCGATGCCGGAGCCGGCGCCGGTTACGATAGCCACCCGGTCTTTCAGGATCATCGTCTACTCCCGGCTTGCACTTTTCGTGTCTTGTCCCGCATCAGCACGCGGGCAATCAGGATCATCAGCAAAGAGGCGATCAGAACCATGGTGGCGATCGCGTTGATCTCCGGTGTTACGCCGCGCCTGATCGAGGCAAAGACGTAGATCGGCAGCGTCGTCTTCGAGCCGGCAACGAAGAAGGCGACGATGAAATCGTCAAAGGAAAAGGTGAAGGCGAGCAGGAAGCCTGCCAGCACCGATGGCAGGATCTGCGGCAGGACGATCTGGCAGAAGGTGGTGAATGGCGTGGCATAGAGATCGCTGGAGGCCTCGACGATATCGCGGCCGAGGCTGGCAATGCGGGCCTTGACGATCATCGTCACCAGGGCCAGGGAAAACAGGCCGTGGGCTGCAATGATCGAGCCGTAGCCAAGGCCAAGCTGCGGTGGTTTTTCGCCCGGCCAGATCAAGGCGAGCGCGGGATTGAGGAAGGAGAACACTTCGACCAGCGCCACAAGCGTGGCGATGCCGATGACCACGCCGGGCACAACGATGGCGGCGGCAAACAGGCCGTCGAAGATGGCACGGCCGCGGCTGCTGAGCCGCTGCATGCCGAGCGCTGCCATCGTGCCGAAAACCGCCGCAAGCACGGCGCTGGTGAAGGCGATCATCAGACTGTTCTGCAGCGCGGTGATCAGGAACGTGTTGCCCAGCGCCTTGCCGTACCACATGGTCGAGAAGCCGGTGAACTCGCTGGCATTGCGGCCGGCGTTAAAGGAGAACATCACGACCAGCGCAATCGGCGCATAGAGGAACAGATAGACGAAGGTGATCAGCGCGCGCATCAGACGAGATCCACCTGTCTTGAGCCGGAGACTTTCCATGCGATCCGCATGGCGACGCTGAGCACGATCACCACCACGACCACCAGCGTGACCGCAATGGCCGAACCGAACGGCCAGTTGCGCGATTGCAGGAAGAGATCGACCAGCGCATTGCCTATGAAGAACACCTTGCCGCCGCCGAGCAGCTGCGGGATCAGGTATTCGCCGAGCAGTAAGATAGTCACCAGCGCCACGCCGGTCATGACGCCGGGAAGTGACAGGGGCAGAGTGATGCCAAGGAAGGTCGAAACGGGTTTTGCTCCGAGATCGGCCGAAGCTTCGAGCAGGCGGCGGTCAAGTTTTTCCAGGCTGACATAGATCGGCATGATCATCAGCGGCAGGTAGCCATAGACGATACCGAGCAGCACGGCGCCGGGCGTGTTGAGCAGCCTGATATCCTCGATGCCGATCATGCCGAGCAGATTGGGAATACCGCGCGAACCCAGAATGTACATCCACGCATAGGTGCGCACGAGCAGGCTCGTCCAGAACGGCACGACCACCAGCGAAACCAGCACCAACCGGTATTTCGGATTGGACTTGATCGCCAGATAATAGGCGGCGGGATAGGCTACGATCAGGCAGAGGAAGGCGCCGATAGGCGCGATCATCATGGTGTTCCAGAAGGCCGCCGCGCGGGAGGGTAGATTGGCGAACTGTGCGAACGTGAAGGCCGCCTGATATCCGCCTTCCGGCGCGCGCTCACCGAAGGCGAAGACGACCACGGCCATGAAGGGCAGGACGAGGAACACGCACAGCCAGAGCCCGGCCGGCGCTATAAGTGCGGCCGTAACCAGCTGTCTCTTTCTGTCGGTTGTCATGGGCTTCATTCGACTTTCGATAGCTGCGACTTCGCTCGAAGTCTGGACGGAATCGTGCCGTGAACATTCTCTTCTCCCCAGCGGGGAGAGGAGCCGAACGCAGTAAGGCGATGAGGGGAACCACACCCGGTGGGCTTCGCGCGCCCTCATCCGGCCCTGCGGGCCACCTTCTCCCCGTTGAGGAGAAGAGAAATCACGCCGATTTGAACCGCGCCATGAGCTCAGCACGGGCCGGATCGGTCAGCGTCACCGCCGCGCCGAATTCCAGCTTGGTCAGTGATGCTTCGTCCGGATAGACAATCTTGTTCGACGTTACATCGGCCGGAAGCAGCTTGAGCACGCGGCTGTCGGTGGTGGGCGCACCGTTGGCGATATGTTCCTTGACGGCGTTTTCCGGCGTCATCAGATAGCTGAGCAGCGCATAACCCGCCGATTTGTTGGCGGCGCTTTTGGGGATTGCGTAGAAATCGGTCCAGATTTCACCGCCGTCGGCGCCGAGGATGTATGCGATTTCTGGCATGTCGCGGTTGAGTTGGGCGCCGTCATTGGTCCAGCACATGGTCATCCAGGCGTCCGTCGCCCGCATGCCCGGCTGGTAGTCGCTGTTGATACCGTAGAGATGCGGCTTGACCTTGATCAACAGTTCCTCTGCCTTCGCCAATTCTTCCGGCTTGATCGAGTTGAAGGAATAGCCAAGCGACACCAACGCGCTGCCGATGGTGGTCAACTGGTAGTCATGCACCATGGCGCGGCCGTCGGCCTCGGTCATGGCGACTTCAAAGAAGTCCTTCCAGGAGGTCAGCTTCGTCTTGATCTTGGAGGTGTTGACGGCCATGCCGGTTGTGCCCCAGTTCTTCGGCAAGGCGTAGGTCGTGCCGTCGATGGCGCCTTCGGAGGTGAAACGCGCCGATTCTGTGGCTTGCGAGAAAGCGGGAACCCTCGACATGTCGAGCGGGTCGATCAGGCCGAGTTTCACATAGGTGGAGATCGTGTAATTGGTCGGCACGAACAGATCCCAGCCGGTGCCGCCGGCTTGGAGCTTCGCCAGCATTTCCTCGTTCGAGCCGAAGACGTTGACTTCGACAGCAACGCCGGTCGCCGCCGTGAAGGCTTCGAAGGTCGCCGGGTCATGATAGTTGGGCCAGGTGGCAAGCGACATGGTCGTACCGAGGTCTTCGGCGTAGGCGGTGGAACTGAACAGTCCGGGCTGGCGGGCAAGAACGGCTGCGGCGAGGCCAAGGCCGGTGACGCCGAGGAAGTGGCGGCGGGTGACCGAGCCGCGCTTCAGGCGCATCCATTCGTCAGTGAGGTTTTCGGCTGATATCGGGGCATTTTCTCTGTACCACTTTGTCATGACTTTGTTCCCTTCTTTGTTTTGACGTGTACGGCCGTTCCTCAGGCCGGAAAAACATGCACTTTGCCGGGATCGAAAGTGAGAGCGACCCGCTCGCCCGGTTCGACGAGATCGCTTTCCTGCATGCTGCGCCGGTCGGTAGTGACGAGGAAATCGCCAAGGCCATCGACGCTGATCTGGTATTCGGCGGTGGAGCCGAGAAAAATGCGGTGAGTGACGATCCCGGCCAGCGAACTGCCGTCACCAGTCGACTGCCGGACGAGGTCGATCGCTTCCGGCCTCAGCGCCACGATCGCAGCACCCGGTTTGAGGCAAGACCGTGCCGCGAGCGCCATTCCGTTCGACAGCCGCAAAGTGGTGCCATCGGGTTCGACGGTTACCGAAATCCGATTGGTCTTGCCGACGAAATCGGCCACGAAGAGATCAGCTGGCCGGTCGTAGATTTCCTGGGGCTTGGCCATCTGGACGATCCGTCCGGTGTTCATCACGCAGACCATGTCGCTCATCGACAACGCCTCTTCCTGATCGTGGGTGACCAGCACGAAGGTGATGCCGAGTTCGCGCTGCAGCGTCTGCAGTTCGATCTGCATGGCGGTGCGCAGCTTCTTGTCGAGCGCCGCTAAGGGCTCGTCGAGCAGAAGTACGGAGGGCTTGTTGACGATGGCGCGGGCAAGCGCCACACGCTGCTGCTGGCCGCCTGACATTTCATGGATGCGACGCTTCTCGAAACCGCCGAGGCGGACCATCTCGAGAGCCTCGCGCGCCCGGGCGGAAATCTCGGACACCGCCAGCTTCGGCCGCGCCTGTTTCAGGCCGTAGGCGACGTTCTGCTCGACGTCGAAATGCGGGAAGAGCGCATAGTGCTGGAAGACCATGTTGACGGGACGGCGATAGGGCGGGATGCCGTTCATTTCGCGGCCGTCGATCAGAACCGTGCCTTCGCTCGGCTGCTCGAAGCCGCCGATCATTCTGAGGCACGTGGTCTTGCCGCAGCCGGAAGGCCCAAGCAGCGCCACGAAGGCACCCTTCGGCACGGCCAGATTGATGTCCGAAACGGCGGTCACACTGCCATAGCACTTGGTGACCGAACGGAACTCGATGTCGTTCGCTGGAGCGGCTGTCACTTAAAAATTCCCCGCGGTTGTTTTTAGAATACCGGGCCACCTCGCGGCTGCCCGGTTTCTCACCGTCTGGCCAGCAGCCTATTCAAAACGGCCATTGGCGGTATATACCCCGAAAGGGGTATTTCAAGCCATTCTCCGCTGTGGAAGGTGTATACCCTGAAGGCAATTGCCACTCTTTTTTGCTGGCTGGACAGGATATATGGGCATCGATCTGGAGGCACTGTTCAAGACGCTCGGGCCGATGGTCGGTGGCGCCGCGATCGGCGACGAGGAGGCGGGTCGTCTTTTCTGTACGTTGATGCGTTCACTGGTCAGTTTCGACTATGCCGTCGTCTTTGCCTATCGTGAAAAAGAGCGGCCGATCGATCTCTACAGCACCTTCACGCCGGATGAACACGTCATTTTCGTGAGCTTGTATCAGGCCGGGCCCTTTCTGCTCGATCCATTCTACCATGCGGCGCGCGAGCTCAGACCGGGTGTCTGGCGTATGCGCGAGCTTGCCCCGGACCGGTTCTTTTCCAGCGAATATTTCCGCAGCTACTATACCCAGACAGGGCTGGCGGAAGAGATCGGGTTCTTCATCGTGCTGGAGGACGGTATCGCTGTGGTCCTGTCGCTGATGCGGAGGGAACGGTCAGGTGTGTTTCCTGCGGCCGATTTTGCCTTGCTGAAAAAGGCAGAGCCGCTGGTGGGCGGTCTGGTTCGCCATGCCTGGCCGGAGCTCGGCCGGCGCTTCGATGCCGCCTTGGCCAAGCGGGAACGGGGCGGGCGCAAGTCCGCGCATCCGGCTGCCGATCGGGTGTGGCGCAATCTCAACCTTACAGAAAGGGAAGCCTCGATCATCGAGCTTGTCCTGCAGGGGCATTCGTCGGAATCGGTCGGTCTGCGACTGGGCATTTCCACCGGTACCGTCAAAGTTCATCGCCGTAACGTATATCGTAAGCTTGGCATCTCGTCGCAGACGCAGTTGCTGTCAATTTACCTCAAGAATCTTGGGCAGTAGGGGAGGACAATATAGGCAGATGATGCTGATTTCTGGCGGTGTCATGTCTGGATGGCGCCCGTTTGGCCCATGCCGTTGAAATAGCGGCTGAAGCCGATCTCTGCGGATGTCGCCCGACGATGGATCTCAGCCATCGTTGGCTCAAATATTGCGTTCGCGCGTTCCAGCTGAGCATGAGTAGCCTGAAAGGCCGGCATTCTCTCACGAATTTCGGCAAGAATTTCCGCCTCGTCTATCGTTGTCATCCGATCATTCTCAACGACGATTTGTCCGTCGACCATCACCAGTTCAATGGAGCGGCCGTTCTCGCTATAGACCAGGTGCTTGCCGATATCGTTCAGTGGCGCAAAACCGATACTGTTGAGATTGAGCATCAGAAGGTCGGCTGCCTTACCGGTTTCGAGCGAACCGGTGACCCCCTCGAGGAGGGCGGTTCGTGCGCCGCCGATCGTTGCCATGGTGAGGACTTCGCCGGCGTTCAGCCAATCACCAAATTCAGGCCCGGTTGCACTCTGCACCAAAGCGGCAACGCGCATAACGTCGAAAATTCGCGCGGTATCGTTGGAAGAAAGGCCATCGGTGCCAAGACCTATATGTACGCCGGCGTCGAGCAGGCGTCGGATGGGCGCAATACCTGCGCCAAGCTTGAGGTTTGAGATCGCATTGTGGGCGACGGAACATCCAGCTTCGCCCACCAAGTCGATGTCCGCATCACTGACCCAAACGGAATGGGCGATCGTCGTGCTTGGCCCAAGGACGCCTAGATCGTGAAGGTAGGCAACGAGGCTTTTCCCGTAGAATTCCGGGCCAGTCACGGCCTGGGTTTTTGTCTCCAGCACATGCGTGTGCATGGGAACGCCGTGGCGAAGCGCAAGTGCATAACACGCCTGCAGCATGTCGGCCGTGCACCGCTGCGGCGCTGAAGGGGCCACCATGAAACGAAGCCGTCCATTTGCCCGCCCATGGAGGGTGGAAAACACCGCGCCGCAATAGTCCATATAGGCATGGGCCGGCATCGGCGGTCCGAAATCGAGTTTTGCCTTCAGCGCTTCCGGCATGATTTCTCGCGCATAGGGCAGGGCGTCCAACGTATGAATGTTCATCACCGCGCTGGAGACATTCGCGCGAATGCCCGCATCCTCGTAGGCAGAAAAGGCGCAGGCGAGCCGTTCGATATCGTGGCCGGGCGGGTCGAAGAAATCGTCGCAGAGTGTGGTGACACCGCTTTTCAGCGATTCCATCGCCAACAGCGCGCTCCGTAGATAGACGAGCCGCTTGTCGACCTGCGGGCCCATCAGCAGCGGGTAGGCGTAGAGCAGCCATATTTCCAGCGGCATCCGTTCATACCGGCCGCGCAGAAAAGTTTCGCTCGAATGCGTATGCGCGTTGACAAGGCCGGGCATCAGCAGTTTGTCGGTCGCGTCGATTATCCGCGCGCCATCGGCTGCGAGGTTCGGACCTATGGCCTCAATACGGCCATTCGAGACCAGAAGATCTCCGGCAAAGGCCGTGCTTCCATGCGCCTTGTCCATCGCCAGGAGAGTTGCGTTGCGAAACAGCGTTTTCATAGGCGTCTCCGCTAAGGTTCTGGGGCTCGCCCGTTCAGTTGTCACGTAACTCGGTGATGCCACCGTTGCTATCACCTCTCAGGCGGCTGCTGAGCCAGAGACCGAAGACCGTCGCGAGATAGGGGAGCGCCTGAATGAGATCGTGCGGCACGCTATCGCCGAACACGAGCTGCGCGCGGATGCCGATGGCGCTCAGCACGGAAAAGAACATCGCCGCCAGTGTGGCGCCCATTGGATGCGCAGCCCCGAAGATGACCGCGGCAAACGCCATGAAGCCACGTCCCGCCGTCATGTTCTGCCCGAAAAATTGCAGGCTGCCCGCTGCCAGCTCTGCGCCGCCCAATGCTGCCAGAATACCGCCGATCGAAAGAGCGATCAGGCGCATCATCGATGGGTTGACACCGACGCTGCGGGCCGCAAACGGATGTTCGCCACAGGCCGATAGTTGTAGGCCGAAGCGTGTGCGGCACAGAAGAAACCACAGTGCGAATACCACAACCGGCATCAGCACCACGAGGATCGAGAGAACACCGTAAGCGCCGAAGGCAGGTCCGAGGCGAGGGAGGCCAAAAGGCGCGTTGACTGCGGACTGGCTGCCGAAGAAGGATTGGATGGCAAGCGCCGTGCCGCCAAGCCCTAGGCCCGTCAACCCAAGTCCGGCGATGATCGGATTGGCTTTGAGTTTCTCGACTACGAACCAGAGGAGGATTGAAGCCAGAACCGCAAAGAGCATGGCGATCAGCAGCGCAAGTATGACCGAACCGGTGACGACTATGCCCAGGATCGTGGCGCAGGCGCCGATGATCATCAGACCCTCAAGGCCGAGGTTCCAGATGCCCGCTCTCTGGGCTATGACGCCGGCAAGGGTTACGTAGACGAGTGGGGTGCCGGAGCGCAGGATGGCTATGACGATGTCATTCATGAAGAACGTCCCCCTATGCGCAGGACCTTGTCGAGCAGTTTCGACCGGGCTGTGATGAAAAGGGCGATCGCCGCGTTGATAACGTCGATCGCGGCTGACGGTAGCCCCGCCATCACCGGCAGGTAGAGCGCCGCTGAAGCGAGCCCGCCGAAAAACAGGGCCGCTATCGCCGTTCCCGCCACGGAGAAGTTGGCAACAAGGGCAATCAGGATGGCAGTGAACCCATGTGCCGGCAGGAAGCCACTGGCGATGCGCCCGTTCGGTCCCATGAGCTCGATCGTTCCGGCAAGACCCGCCAAAGCACCGCTCAACAAAAAGCTGGTGATGCCGAGCTTCCAGAGAAGCGCGCCCTGCCATCGCACCATCACCGGGTTGCGGCCGGCGAGGCTTGCCAACATCCCGAAAGTCGTGCGGTTGACGAGTAGCCACATGGCCAGGCCGACGACCACAGCAATGGCGATGATCTTGACTGAGAGGCCTGACGATGTCGAGAGGCGATAGGCTGCCTCAAGCGGGCGGCTGGAGGCTTGTTGCCCGGAGCCCGATGGGTCCTTGAGTGGCCCGGAAGTGACATAGACCAAAAGCAGGCCCGCCATGAAATTCCCCATCAGTGTCGTTATGACCTCATCGGTTCCCGAGCGGATGCGAAGGTATCCCGGCCAAAACGCCCACAGTGCGCCCCCAACCATGCCAGCGACCATGCAGGCCGGTATGACAACGAACGCCGGAGCGCCCGAAAGCCATTCTGCGACGAAGGCCGCGCAAATGGAGCCGACATAGAATTGTCCCTGCGCGCCGATATTGAAGAATCCGGCACGGAATGAAATCCCAACCCCAACGGCGGTAATGAAGAGCGGCAATGCCCATCGGAGGCTCTGCGCCAGAGCGCCGGGCCGCAGGAATGCCCCATCTGCTACATTGGTCAGCACCATGGACGCAGAATACCCAGCAATCTGAAAGACGATGGAACACAGAACCAATGCGAAGATGACAAAGATCAAGCTGCGAAGAATATAGGAAACGCGCGCTATCATCGGGAACCCCCAATCATTGCGGCTCCGACCGCACCAATGTCGTAGGGAGCCGTGAATGTCCCGGCGACCCGGCCCGATAGCATCACGACGACGCGGTCGCTGATATCGAACAACTCATCCAGGTCGGACGAAATCAGGATGATGCCGCAGCCACGATCGCGCGCCTGGCGGAGTGCGTCCCAGACAAAGGCGGTGGCGCCGATATCGAGGCCGCGTGTCGGCTGCGCCGCGATGATCAGCTTCGCATCCGGGTCGATTTCGCGTGACAGGATGACCTTTTGCGCGTTGCCGCCGGAAAGCGCTCCCGCCTTCTGGGCGACATTGTCATAACGGACACCCCATGCTTTCAAGGCGGCGTCGCATTCGCTGCGCAACCGCGCCGGATTGACCAGACGCAGAAGCGGCTTTTCAAGGAGCGCACGGGCGGTCCAGTTTTCCCACAAGCTGGAGGTGAGGCTAAGCCCTTCCGTGTTTCGCTCGAAGGGAATGATACGTAACCCCATGATACGGCGCTGAGCGAGGGACTGGGCGGTAATGTCGTGTCCTGCCAGATGGACTTCGCCATGGCTCGCCTTGGCGAAATCCGCGATTAGGCGGACGAGCGTCCGCTGGCCGTTGCCTTCGACGCCGGCGATACCGACGATCTCGCCGGGGCGAACGTGAAAGTCCACATCCTGCAAAGCCGGGCCTTCCTGATCGACAAACGTGGTGATGTTTGAAAGCTTGAGAACCGGTGCGGCCGTTGCCGCCTCTGCGACAGTCGAAGTGTGTTCCACCGTGCCAGCGCCGGTTAGCGCCTGCGCATCGGCGGCTGCGAGCCCGCGGTTTGCCTCCCCGATGATGAGCCTGGATAACCGCGCTCCATCCACATCCGTCCTCATCAGCGGACCATCGACAAGCCGCCCGGCGCGCAGCACGGTTACCGTGTCGGCGACGGCAAGAACCTCGCGAATTTTATGAAGAATGAGAAGCACGGTAACGCCCTGCGCTTTCAGCCGGCGCACGCGCTCGAACAGTTTCTCGATGCCGGATGGCGATAATACTGCAGTCGGCTCGTCGAGGATGAGAACCTTGGCTTGCGTGACCAGCGCCCGGGCGATTTCGATCCCCTGCTGGCTCTCGACCGGCAGGTCGCGAATGCGGGCGCCGAGATCGACCGATATGTCGAGGCTTTCGAGATGGGCCCGCCAACGCGCAAACAGGCTCCTGCGGGTGAAGAACCGCCCGGTTCCCGTTGCGCCGAACTCCATGGCCTCTGCCACGGTGAACGATGGCGGCAGCGCGAAGCTCTGGTGAACCAGTTCGACACCGGCAGCGCGTGCCTCACCGACATTGCCACCGCGCATGACCCGGCCACCGATCGCGACATGGCCGGCGGCCGGCCGCACGAGACCGGATGCAACGCGAGCGAAGGTCGTTTTTCCTGCGCCGTTCTGGCCGACCACGGCGTGAATAAGGCCGGCATTGAATACGGTCGATACTGCATCGAGAGCGGTGACCGGCCCATAGGTCACCGAGACGTTCTGGCACAAAAGCGCCGGGGCATGAGGATCGGTCATGGGAGGCCCATTCACGTGGCTGAGATGACGGATGGCGGCGTGAACGCCACCCGCCTGCTCATCAGATTGTCGTATTGAAGGGAACAGTTATCGAGCCGTCGAGAATGCCTTTTTTGGCAGCTTCGATTTCCGGCATTATGTCCTTGATCTTGGCGACGACGTCCGCCGGGCCCTGCTCCAGGAAGAGTGGCGACACAATGAAATCGATAACGCCGGTGTCCAGTCCGGTTTTTTCATGCGTTCCGCCCTTCCAGTCCGGGCCGAGTGCCTTGGTCACTTCGTTATAAAGTGAAACGCCGAAATCAAGCTGAACGATACTGCTGATCGACTTTGGCCCCTGCGGGAACTGCGCCTTGTCGAGAACGCTAACGATGCGGCCTTCCTTCTCATTTGCCGCAGCGATGATGCCAGCGTCGGTCGCCGCTGAATCGGTCTGGATGAAGTCGATACCGTCATTGAACATCTGCGCGGCGATTTCCTGCCCCTTCGCCGGGTCCTGGAACGAGCCCGCAAAAGCCACAGTCACTGTTGCCTGCGGGTTAATGGAGAGAGCACCTGCCTTGACGGCGTTGAAATCCGCGTTGATCGGCGGAATGGAAATGCCGCCAATGAAGCCGACCTTGCCGGACTTGCTCATTCGTCCGGCGAAAATGCCCGAGAGATAGCAGCCGAGATAGTAGTCGTAAGAGACGGTAACGACGTTTTGGATCGCGGGCTCCATCGGGTCACCGAAGAGCTGGATCCATTTGATCTCGGGGTACAATGGTGCCAGGGCCTTGAAGGGCTCAGCCACTTCATTGAAGGTCGAGACGATGACGGTCGCACCAGCATCGCAAAGCGTGCGGAAGATCGTCTCGTAGGTGGCTGGATCCTGTGCATAGACGGCACGATACTCGAAGCCCTTTTCCTCCGAGAGCTTCTTCAGATTGGCAATCATCGTATCGACAGGGCCGCTGTCGCCTGCCGATTGCGTATGGACGAGAGCGACAAGTCCGCCTTCGGCATGGGCAACCGCAGGCAGTAATCCGCCAGCCAGCGCCAACGCCGCCGTGCCGGCTGAAATTTTCAGAAAGTCGCGCCGATCGAACGAGTTCTGGTTAAAAATATTGGCAGTCATCTTCTGTTCCCTTTTTTGGTTGATTGGTTGACCGGGCAGCACTGCTGCCCGGTTTTCTTCAAACTTGCGGAGAGTAGGAAGCCGGGTTCATGATCATGACATCCTGGCGCTCGATTGCGTTTAGCGCCCAGATTTCGCCGATGAATTTCTGCCAGTCTGGGTCGGCATACATGGCCGCCCGCCGGGCCTCGCGATCCGCAAGGCTTTCATAGGCCCACATCAGCACGGTCGTATGCAGGGTGCCGATCTCCGACACATAGAGGCCGACAAACCGGTTGAGATGCCGCTTCTGTACCGGCAGGCCTTCTGCCTCGTATTTTTTCATCCAGCCATCAACCGTGCCGGGGCGAAAAGTATAGGTGCGGTGTTCCAGGATCATTGCCGGTCTCGCTTCAGCTGTTGAGAATGAAATCTGCGCAACGCTCGCCGATCATGATCGCCGGTGCGTTCGTATTGCCGCTGGAAATGATCGGCATGATGGAGGCATCGGCGACCCGCAGTCCTTCGACGCCTTGCACCTTCAGGCGCGCATCTACCACTGCCATCGGATCGTTGCCCATCTTGCAGGTTCCAACGGGATGGAACGTCGTCATCGCGGTTGCCCGCAGCCATTTCGACAGATCGGCATCGTTGAGCGCTGCCGGTCCCGGCGCCAGTTCCTTGCCGCGATATCGGTCAAAAGCGGGTTGGCTGATAATGTCGCGGGTCAGCCGGATGCCGTCGATCATGGTGCGCATGTCGAAATCGGTCTGCAGATAATTGGCAAGGATCTTCGGTGCCGCCATCGGATTAGATGAGCGCAGGGTGATTTCGCCACGGCTTTCCGGATTGACCGGCCCGACGCGCAGGGTGAAGCCATGGTTGGCCTCGACCGTCTCGCGCTTGAAGGGGTTTGGAAAGTGCAAATTGGCGGTCTTCTCCAGAGCCGGCATGAAGTGAAGCTGGATATCCGGAGCGATAAGGTCCGGCCGCGAGCGAACGAAGGCACCAGCCTCGTAGGGAAATGTCGTGGTGATGCCTTTCCCGAAAAGCATGCCTTGAATGACGGACAACGTTAGCTTGTCGGCACGCAGATCCGAATAGAGCGTCACCGGCTTGCGGCACTCCCAGGACATCACGCAATCGACGTGATCCTGAAGATTCTTGCCCACACCAGGGAGCTCCAGCACAGTATCAATGCCATGCGTGCGTAGTTCGTCGGCCGGGCCGATGCCTGAGAGCAACAGTGTCTGCGGCGAATTGACTGTTCCGGCGGAGAGAACGACCTCGCGCTCGGCATAGGCCTTCTGCATCGTGCCGCGATGAAGGTATTCCACGCCGACGGCGCGGCCTTTCTCGACCATGACGCGGTGAGTGTGCGCCTGTGTCATCACTGTCAGGTTGGGACGCGACAGGGCCGGGCGCAGAAATGCAAAAGATGTCGACCAGCGTTTGCCCTGGCGGATCGTGAAATCGTAACGCCCGAACCCCTCCTGTTCGATACCGTTGAAATCATCGTTGAGCGGATAGCCGGCCTGGTGGCCAGCTTCGTTGAAAACATTCAGCAGCCTGTTCCAGCCGCGTGCACGGCAGACGGTCAGCTCGCCATTTTTCTCGTGGAAGGTGTCGTCGCGCTCGAGGTGCCCTTCGGAGCGGCGGAAGGCGGGCAGTACCTCGTCGTAGGACCAGCCTGGAAGGCCCATCTGCGACCAGCGATCATAATCGTGACGATTGCCACGCACGTAGATCATGCCGTTGATGGTTGACGTTCCACCCAAAACCTTGCCGCGAGGCCAATACAGAGAGCGGCCGTTGAGATAGGGCTCGGGTTCCGTGTGATAGTGCCAGTTATAAAGGCCGGAGTGAAAAAGCTTGCCCATCAGCATCGGCAAGCGGAACAGCGGATTGCGATCCTTGCCTCCTGCTTCCAACAACAGCACCCGGTTGGCCGGGTCTGCCGAAAGCCGGTTCGCCAGTACGCACCCCGCAGACCCCGCACCGATAATGATGAAATCGAAATGATCGCTTCGCGCCATGGTCACCACGCAATGGGATTGGATCCCATGTCCTCTAGAAAGTCGTTACAGAGAATGAAGGGATTGGCGCGCTCTAGTACCGCATCAGCGCGGGCTGGATGATCCCGCAGGATTGCGGCGATGCTGCCGTTGCGCCCCTCGTGAATACCGGCTGCCGCGAAGGCTTCGGCGGCCACATCGCCAAAGGCGATGAAGACGATCGGTCTGCCGCTGCCGGCCAGCATGGCCAGTGTTTTTTGAATGAGGGGGCGCCAGAGAGGAACGTGGCCGTGGGACTGATGCGGGTCGATGCCCACCTGAAAGCGCGTCAGCGTCAAGGAGGCATTTAACAGGAGCACGCCTTCGCCGATCCATCGATCGGCGACCGCTGACGGCGCCTCCATTTCGACCGAACCCTGCTCGATATCGCGAAGCGTTCTTGACCACTCGGAAAAGCCACTGGCATAGGAGGCATCACCGGTGCGTGCCGCCACGATCAGTTGCGTGAAAGCACGGATGCTGCGGGAAAACATCTTGTCGAGCTCACGCCATTCGGCAACGTTACCGGCCTCAAAGGCCCGGCCGGTGGCAAAGCCCGGCTCGGGGTAAGGGTCCTGGCCGAGAATGACGCAAGAGACCTGTTCCGGCGCAATGCCGTCATAGGCGCGAAACAGATGTGCGCCCTTGGGCATGCCAGGAAAATGACGACTGCGGCGAACAGGAAAGATCGGCTCCCAGATCTCAAGATCAAGATCGCCGTCGATTGCTTCTAAGTCGGGCGCTGCACCTGTGCAAAGGTCCCGCCAGGCTGGCGGCATATCTGCCTGCCACCCGTCAAGAAACTCCCGCATCGCATTTCTCAGTGACGAAGACATTTCGACACCCCTCCCTTGTCATCGGCTGTGATGCTAGTCAAAAGCTGACCAAAGTGTCAACTTATTAAACGAAAAAACCTGACCGGATCGTCAGATTATATCGACGTGCGTGATGAAGTGTGAAAAGGTATGGTTGCGGGGCCGGTAATCACTGCCTGTCTTCACCGCAATAATCTGGAATAAATGAGCGACGTAAGATGCCAAAGATGCCCCCCAACCAGACCCCGAAGGACGGGGGCGATGACGAAAAGATTCGCGCCCGCAACATCCGCGAGATATTGAAGGCTGCGACGGAGATTTTTTCAAGAAAGGGCTTCGACGGCGCGCGCATCGCCGAGATTGCCGAGGCATCCGGCCTTCCGAAGGCCAATGTCTACTACTACTTTTCCTCGAAGGAAGAGATTTACCGCGCCGTTATCGAACACCTGATCGAAGGCTGGGACGACGCGTTCACCCATATCTCGGGAGATCGTGAGCCGCAGGATGCGATCCGGTCCTATGTCGCGGCCAAGCTGGCCTACACCCGTCGCAATGTCATCGAATCGCGCCTGTTTGCCAACGAGATCATTCGCGGCGCGCAATTTCTGTCGCGCAAGGATCGCCAGCATATGCGCACGGTCACTGATGAAAAAGTGAAGGTCATCGAGGATTGGATCGCTGCAGGCAAACTTTTGCCTGTGGATCCCAGGCACCTGTTTATCATGCTGTGGTCGGCAACTCAGTTTTACGCAGATTTTGAGCCGCTGGCTTGCGACGCTCTGCACACGACTAAACTCAAGAGCATGGATTATTCGCATGCCGCCGCAACGATCAGCGAAACTGTGTTGCGAGGTCTTCTCCCCGCAGGACAGATCTGACGCCTAGGTTTCCATTTGTGAAACAGCTGCGCTTGGGTGGACGGAAATGGGAGGTGGCTTTTGTATTCCTGGTGTGGGTGGACATCGCTATGACGACAGACAGCTGGATAGACCAGAGTTAGACCGCAGATTGGTGGCGCATGGCAATGCATGCGTGTGCCTCCGGCGTCGCCACGTGACTTGGCGCGCTTAAAGGAAATTCTTCCTACCAGGATAGTATAGCGCCAACGGTGCTAATGATTGCGTCCAGTGTGCCAGGACGCGGACTAGTCGCCCGGCTGCGATGTTTTCGCGGACGTCAGCCTCCATGACATATCCAAGGCCGACGCCCCTTTGTGCCGCTATCTTCACCAGACTGGATTCGTCGAGGCTGATCGAGCCCTGAACGTCGATCTGGACCGCCTCCCCATCCTTCTCGAATTTCCGTCGAAACAGCGCATTGTTGGGAAGACGGGGGCGAATGCATCGAAACCGGTAAAGGTCGGGAGGAATCCTCGGCGTGTCATGCGTGTGGAGAGACTCCGGAGATGCGACGACGGCATTGCTTCGTTTCAGGCCCAGAGGCACGGCGATCATGTCGGCTGGGACGAGATCGGCTGGCCTGAGGCCCAGGTCGAAACCAGCAGCGACATTATCGACGATCCGTCCCTCGGTGACCAGATCGATATGCACCTGCGGATAGCGCTGCATGAACGACAGGATTAACGGCTCCATCACCTCGCGGGCTGCCGTCGCAAATGCGTTGATCCGCAAGGTTTGAGCTTCAGCGGCCGATGAATGTCGTCCGCCTGCCATCCCTTTCGCTTGATGACCGTCGTGCGATCCAGGCGCTTGGGTATCCGACCTGTACGCGGTGGATTCGCAACCGTCCCTCCGGCGTCTGTCAGGAACGCCCGGGCCGGTCTCAATCGATGAGATGCAGGCGGCCTTAAGGCAACTTGATCGCCGCTCATCATTGATCGTAAAGGTCGGCAGCACGGGAAAGCAGAGAAGTTCGCCGGCACGGAGCCAACCGACGGTTTTGGGGATCGACGACCGGAACCGCATCTGTCTCAACACAATACAAAACTGCGGATTCAAAATCCTGGACCCGGGTGAGAAGGTAACGCCTCTGCTTCAAGATAGCCGGCCGCGCCGGCCCGATACCTTATCGGACGGACCGGACGGGATGATGTAAATCACCGCATGGCAATCCAGAATTCACCGTGGTTTCATCGGTGCGGGACGGAAGGATCTTTCACGTTGTTTAGGTTCGCGCCGCCGGAATAACAATGTTCCAACCGCTATCAAGCGCCCAGTGCGTGCGGTATCTAGCTACGTCTCCTTAAGTGATCATTGGTGAATTGCTTGCATTCTGCCTTTAGAATTGCAGAACGCAGGTAAATCCATGAAATTGATTTCGAATATGCGCGCCACTTCCCGCAAGAAGCGCGTTGGCTTGGTCACTATTCTTTTCACAGCCGTCGTCAGTCTGATCGCCAGCCTCGTCTTCTCTGCTGTGGTCTACATGAGAGATGAAGCCAACAAAATCGATGATGCGCGCGCGAACAGAGCTGTCACATCTGCAATTCGGTCCTTTCAAACTCGCCTTGCCTCCACAGTTCAAGACAACGCTGTTTGGGACGACGCCTTTAAAAGTATTGGATCCGCAAACGCATCCGCTTGGGCCTATGAAAACTGGGGCAAGACCAGCGAGGACTATCCTCTGTATGATGTAGCCGTCGTTTTGAAACCTACAGGTGCTGTTTTGAGCGCCTATAGGAAGGGTGCTCCCTTCGATGCACACTCCGAATTCGGCAACAGCATTGGCGAGTTGGCGGCTCGGGCGTCTGCTTCGGGGCAACGGGCGGTCACCTCTTTCGTGCCAACGACGGAAGGTGTCTATCTTGCTGCGGCTGGTGCGATACAGCCATTTGAGGACGGTCCGTCGCAAGAGGCGCTCAGCACACTTGTATTCGCAAAACTGTTGACGCCTGACATCGTTGCCCAGCTCGACGAGACATTCGACATTGGGGGCCTTAGGCTCGTTGCTACTCCATCACCTGACAAATTGAGCATGCCGCTCCTCGGCAATCATGGTCGCTCCGTCGCTTATCTGCACTGGCCGAGTCGGATGCCGGGCAATCTGACATTTGACGGCGTTTATCGGTCGCTGCTTGCCGCAGGCACGCTGTTCTTGATATTTGTCGTCGCGATCATCGCGACCGCGGTGGCGGTGATACGTGGCCTGCAGCGTGATACCGTCGCGGCGCGGTTTAAGGCTACCCACGACAGCCTAACGGGCCTACTGAACCGGGCGGGCCTTTTGGACGAGATCGACGTGGCGAAATCGTCACTCACCGGACAACAGGCACTAGCGCTAATCGATCTGGACGGTTTTAAAGACGTTAACGACGCATGGGGTCACGCGATTGGTGATGAACTGATCAAGTTAGTTGCCAATCGCCTGACGAAGACGTTGACGCACACGGAAACGATATGCCGCCTCGGGGGTGATGAATTTGCGTTCCTGGGCTCTGCCAACCAGATCGGCATCTGCTCGAAAGCACTGGTACAAGCGTTACAGGAACCATTCCGTATCGGCGGCCGTACGATCGAAGTGGACGCCAGCATCGGGACCGCGTTGCTTACATCAGATATTCCAGATGGCTACGAGCTCCTGCGACGCGCCGACATGGCGCTCTACGAGGCGAAGGAAAGCGGTCGAGGTCGGATAGTCGACTATCTCGGCGAACTTGACCTCCAGCGCAATAAGCGAGCCGCAATGGAAGACAAGCTACGCCGAGCTGTCGAAAATCGAGAGGTCCGCCCGGCGTTTCAGCCACTGGTGGACGCTAAGACCGGGTCGTTGCGTGGGGTTGAAGCGCTTGCACGCTGGGTTCCCGATACGGGACCGGTCAGCCCGGAAGTGTTCATCACCGTCGCTGAACGGGCAGGTCTCATCGATGAACTGGGGCGGCAAATCCTTGAGATGTCCATAGAAACGGCTTCGAGCTGGAATGACATTGGCTTGTCGGTGAATGTGTCACCCGTACAACTGCGCAATCCGGAATTCGCTGTAGTTGTCGAAAAAGTGTTGGAAACGAGAGGTTTCGATCCAAGCCGATTGACGCTTGAGATTACCGAAGGGGTTTTGATGTCAAACCCGGAGCAAGCGAAGCGTTCGATTGCCAGGTTGAAGGCGATCGGAGTGAAATTTGCTCTGGACGATTTCGGCTGCGGTTATGCAAGTATCGGCGCCTTGCGCGAGTTCGGATTTGACCGAATGAAGATCGACCGTTCGCTTGTGACGGCGCTGCAGGAGGAGAAGGGCGCTGGAATCCTCAGCGCAACGCTTTCGCTTGCGCACGCTCTCGATATTCCAGTGACTGCCGAAGGCGTTGAAACCCAGGAACAGGCAAATACCTTGACTGCATGCGGATGCGATCAGCTTCAAGGTTACTTCGTTGGAAAGCCAATGGGCGCAAAGCAAATCGAAGATGCTTTCCTCAAGGCTGCCGCATAGCATCGGGCGGTTGGGATGTAGGCCGCTGGAACGACTTGGAACACGCAAGGAGCGGGAGCATGGTGAAAGAACATCCGCCATGTAACGCCCGCCAGGTCTGCTGGCGGCCAGAGGGTCGAGGTCGGGTTGTCATCGAGATAAAGCCCCGGTGATCTTCACCAGCATTACAGGTCGTAGGTTCTGATCCTTTCAAGGCGAAATAGTCTCAGTGGCGATCCATGGTGCGGGATCGCCACTTTGTACCAACGCTAGAGCGCCTTCGCCGCTGTCTCAATGACGTCAGCAACCTTCTGGGGCTGAGAGGAGAAGACGGCATGGCTGGATACAACCTCAGTGACAGTGCTGCCCGCACGCCTCGCCATCTCGCGTTCCAGTTCAGGATTGATGGATCGGTCCGCGGTCGCCACAATGGCCCAGCTTGGCTTTGTCTTCCAAGCAGGATCGGCGATCCTGGCCGAGAAAGCTTCCTTGGAGGCGAAGACCTGCGACCTTGCCAGAAACGCTGCGTCGTCTTTTGGCAGGTCGGCGGCGAAGTCGTTCGCGAAGGCGGCGGGGTCGAGATAGACGTATTTTCCGTCCTTCGTCTCGCGGATATTCATGCCGCCAGCAGGCTTTGAGCTTGCAAGGCTGAGCAGGCTTTCGCCCTTGTCCGGCTGGAAAGCGGCAACATAAACGAGACCGGCGACAATGGGACTACGACCTGCCTCGGTGATCACCATACCGCCATAGCTGTGACCGACGAGAAGCGTCGGGCCATCCTGCAAATCGAGCACCCGGTTGGTGGCGGCGATATCGTCGGCGAGCGACGTAATCGGCTGCTGGACGATGGTAACATTGAACCCTCGCTCGACAAGGATATCAGACGCCTTGCGCCAGCCCGAACCATCGGCAAGTGCGCCATGGACGATGACGATGTTTTTGACCTCGGCGGCCTGCGCCGAAAATGCGATGATGCTGGTGGCGAAGGCGAGTGCGAGGATCGAGATGGAATGTCGGTTCATGCGTTTTACTCCTGTTGTCGTTAAGTGATCTTGATGCGGAGGATGGGTCAGCCGAAGGTAAAGGCGTAAGCTTCGACACCTGGATCGAAGAAACGGATCTCAAACGTCCGTTCCCCCACGTCGCCCGACTGGCGAACGAGCTGGTAAAGCCTGGTGGAGGTTATGGTACCGCGGCCGTCGGCATCGGTATCTGCACCATGATCGAGCCCCGGCGCCTTGCTGTCGATCGTCACCTGGAAGCGAATGGGTTTGCCGGTAGCACCGGGTCCGAGCACAAGATGCAGGTCGCGCGCGCTGAAACGATAGACGACGCTGCCATCCGGCTGGTCCAGTACGGCGCGTTCTGCACCCACGGTCCAGGTGCCAGAGAGACCCCATTCATTCAGGCCCGGCTGCGAGATAGAATATGCATTGGCGGCGTCGGCATGCAGGCCCTCCGGAGAGACGAAGCCCACGGCACGCTTGTATCCAAGATAACTCTCACCGGAGCGGATGTTCTTGAGGTCGGGGCTTGCCTCGGCACCCTTGGCATCGGGCGTTATCGTTGTGGTCGCCGCCATCTCTTTGCCAGCTTCGTGAAGCAAGTCCTGGATTGCTTGCTCGGTCTGGCGATAGTTGCCCTCACCGAAATGATGGTAGCGGATCTGGCCCTTTGCATCGATCAGGTAGTGTGCCGGCCAGTAGCTGTTTCGAAAGCGCGCCAAATCTTGTAGTCGTTGTCGATCGCAACCGGATAGCGGATCTTGAGATCGTCAATCGCTTTACTGACATTGTCGATCTTCTTCTCGAAGGCGAATTCAGGGGCGTGCACGCCGATCACGACGAGGCCCTGATCCTTGTATTTTTCTGCCCAGGCGCGGACATAAGGGACGGTTCGGATGCAGTTGATGCACGAGTAGGTCCAGAAATCGACAAGGACGACCTTGCCGCGAAGCTGTACCGTGGTCATTAGCGGCGAGTTCACCCACTCGACCGCGCCATTCAACGACGGCGCTTCGCCCTCGACAGGCAAATCACTCCGAAACGGCTGAACTTGATCGACGACAGGTGGCATCGCACCGCTGCTGGTAACTCCGGACATTGCATCGTCAGCAGCCTTGTCGTGCAATTGGTCAAGCACAGCCTGTTCGAATGTGGCCGTGCTGGCATAGGAAAGCCGCGCCAGGAGACCGGTATCGAGACCGAGGACAATGGCGGCAACGCCAACCAGAACCGCGGCACCCAGTGCTTGGCGGATACGCTCACTGACGCCGAGCGACCGTTTCATGCCGGCGAAGATCTTACCCCCGATAAGCAGGGCAACAGCAAGCGATGTCGCGGCACCAGCGGCATAGGCGGCGAGCAGAAACGTTGTCTCGAGGTTCGCGCCATCCAACGCCGCACCCGTCAGCAGAAGGCCGAGGATAGGCCCGGCGCACGGCGCCCAGAGAAGCCCGGTCGCGACGCCGAGGATGAAGGAGCTCGCGGCAGTCCGCACTGAGCCGGGTCTACCCGACGCGTTCAGCAGCCTGTTGCCCAAATCGACGACTGGTTGGGTGACGATGCTCGCAATGCGGGGTGACAACAGGCTGACCCCGAAGATGGCGAGCAGCAGTATCGCGGCGAGACGACCGTATTCATTGGCATGGATCGCCCAACTCCCGCCGACCGCTGCGAGTGTCGCGACCAATGCAAACGTGACGCTCATCCCGACCAGCATCGGAAGGGTACTTTTGATGAAGGGCTCCCCGGCCCTGGCAAATACGAAGGGGAGAATGGGAAGGATGCACGGGCTGAGGATGGTCAGCGCCCCTCCGAGATAGGCAATGATGAGAAGTGTCATCGTCGTTTCCTTGAAACCGGTTGGTCGGGTTCTGGACGGCGATGGGGCACGACCAGCAACAGGACCAATCTGGCTGGAGCGACGTATCCCGGATGTGTCCGGCTTCCATCGGAAATGTACCGCAGTGTAGGGCCCGGCCTTTCCACGACACAGTGATCAAATCGTTGGCCAGCCCGGTCGGCGGTTGGTGCGAATTGTATCAGACTGTATCGAGGGCGCTGGAGGCTACATCCGCATTCAATTCTGCGCTTGACGGGACACATGCGGGATACGTGCAGTCGGCTTCTTCCCATCACGATCAATCGAGATGGAGAGAACGATGTCACCTCAAATCAATCACCAGCGCCGCCGCTTCTTCGGTATCGCCGCCATGACCGTGGCTGCCACCCAATTGGGCATGAGCACGATCGCCCATGCCCAAGCGCCCGCTGCGTCCCCTGCCTCGGTCAAGGCAGGAGGGCATACTTCGTTCGCATCACTCAAGCAGATCAAGACAGGTCTGCTTGATGTCGGATATGCAGAAGCCGGCCCCGCAGATGGCCCTGTAGTCCTGCTCGTTCACGGCTGGCCATACGACATCCATAGCTATGTCGATGTCGCGCCGATCCTGGCCGATGCAGGTTACCGCGTGCTTATCCCCTATCTGCGTGGTTACGGGACGACGCGTTTCCTTTCGGATGAGACGCCGCGCAACGGTCAGCAGGCGGCACTGGCTGCCGACATGATCGCCTTCATGGATGCACTCGGTGTCGAAAAGGCGATCCTGGGCGGATATGACTGGGGTGCGCGCACTGTCAACATCATGGCGGCTCTCTGGCCGGAACGCTGCCAGGCGATGGTGTCGGTCAGCGGCTATCTCATCGGCAGCCAAGCCGCCAACAGCAAGCCATTGCCGCCGGCCGCGGAACTCTCCTGGTGGTACCAGTTCTATTTCGCTACCGAGCGGGGGCGGCTCGGTTATGCCGCCAACACGCACGAGTTTGCAAAGGTCATCTGGCGGACGGCATCGCCCACCTGGACGTTCGACGACGCGACGTTCAATCGTTCTGCCGCCGCCCTCGACAATCCGGATCACGTGGACATCACCATCCATAATTATCGCTGGCGGCTCGGTCTCGAAGAAGGCGAGGAGAAATACGATGGCTTCGAGAAGCAGCTCGCGATGGGTCCGGACATCACCATTCCGACGATCACCATGGAAGGCGATGCCAATGGTGCGCCCCATCCGCAGCCATCGGTCTATGCAAGGAAGTTCTCGGGGCAATATGAGCACCGGGATGTTGCGGCTATCGGGCATAATCTGCCGCAGGAAGCGCCGGAGGCATTCGCTCAGGCCATCCTCGATGTCGCGAAATTCTGATTGCAGGGCTGTTGCGAGAAACCGCTTTACTCGCAACAGCCGAGACGAAACAAATGTCGCCTGAGTGCGGATGCTTGAAAGGCAAGAGATGGAGCATGTCGACCACATTCTGATCGTCGATGACGACCGCGAAATTCGCGAACTTGTGTCGAGCTATCTGAAGAAGAACGGCCTTCGAACGACGGTTGCCGCCGACGGCCGGCAGATGCGCAGTTTCCTGGAGGCCAGCACTGTTGACCTGATCGTCCTCGACGTGATGATGCCGGGCGATGATGGCCTGGTGCTGTGCCGGGAACTGCGCGCCGGCAAGCACAAGGCAACGCCGGTTATCATGCTGACGGCCCGTGACGATGAAATGGACCGGATCATCGGGCTGGAAATGGGCGCCGACGACTATCTGCCGAAGCCGTTTGCGGCACGAGAACTTCTTGCCCGCATCAAGGCGGTGCTGCGGCGGACCCGAATGTTGCCGCCCAACCTGCAGATCAGTGAGGCCGGGAAACTGCTGACGTTCGGAGACTGGCGGCTCGACACAGTCGGCCGTAATCTGTTGGACAAGGACGGCACGGAGATCGCGTTAAGCGGCGCCGAATATCGGCTGCTGCGGGTATTCATCGATCATCCGCAACGTGTGCTCAATCGCGACCAGATCCTGAACCTGACGCAGGGCCGCGATGCCGAACTGTTCGACCGTTCGATCGACCTTCTGGTCAGTCGCCTGCGCCAGCGGCTTGGTGATGATGCACGCGAACCGACCTATATCAAGACGGTGCGGGCCGAGGGCTACGTGTTCTCTGTGCCGGTCGAAATCTCGGTGCCCAGAACATGAGTGTAGGCGGCAAATCCTGTTACCGCTGGTGGCCAAGCAAGCTTCGCTCGCGATTGTTCCTGATCCTGTTTGCCGGACTGGCTGTCGCCTATGGGTTGTCCTTCAGCATTCTTTTTGCCGAGCGCTACATGTCAGCCAAGGCTGTCATGCTCGGGACACTGGAAAGCGATTTGGCAACGTCGATCGCAATTCTCGACCGTCTTCCCGCCAACGAGCGGACGGATTGGCTGGATCGGCTGAGCCGCGGAAGCTACCGCCTTGTTCTCGGGCCAGGGCTTCCAGGTGTTCCGGATTTATCGGGTCGTGGTGCTGAGATCGCGGACCGGATAGGCCAGGCGGCCGGCAACAGGTTTCCGATCCGCGTCGAAGCCATCCCGGGCGACCACACGCGGCTGCAGGCGCATCTGACGCTGTCGGACGGTTCGCCACTGACAATCGATGTGACCCCGCGCGGAGTAATGCCCCTGGCCGAATGGCTGCCATATGTTTTTGCAGCCCAGATGGTTCTGCTCATTCTCTGCACCTGGTTTGCGGTGCGCCTCGCAATTCGTCCGCTTGGCGCTCTCGCCGCTGCCGCCGATGCACTCGATCCCGGCAGACAAGGTTCGCCCCTGAACGAGGATGGACCGAGCGAGGTTGCGCATGCGGCACGGGCCTTCAACGCCATGCGTGACCGTATTGCCCATTACCTGGAAGAACGGGTGCAGATTCTCGCAGCAATCTCCCATGACCTGCAGACGCCGATCACGCGCATGCGGCTTCGCGCCGACATGGCGGATGATAGTCCCGACAAGAACAAGCTGGTCAGCGATCTGCGCGAGATCGAGCGCCTAGTGCAGGACGGAATTGCCTATGCGCGCAGTTCACATGGCAATGGCGAGAAAAACGCGCGCATCGATCTCGCATCCTTCATCTACAGCATCGTTTACGATTATCAGGATACCGGCAACGCGGTTTCGGTGACTGGTATCGCTCAGGGGACTGCCGTGACCAAGCCGCACGCACTGCGGCGTATTTTGACCAACTTCATCGACAACGCCCTCAAGTTTGCGGGTGCTGCCGAGATTAGCGTTGAACGCAAAGGCGAAAAAGCTCTGGTAATTACGGTTAAGGACCATGGACCGGGCATTCCCGACGACAAGCTGGAGTCCGCCATGCAACCGTTCTACCGGCTGGAGACATCTCGCAATCGGGATACAGGAGGCACAGGGCTTGGACTGGCCATCGCCCAACAGCTTGCCGTCTCGATCGGTGGAACGGTGCGGATCTACAATCGCGACGGTGGTGGGCTTGCCGCGGAAATATCGCTACCCTAATAGGCCCGACCAGCAGCCTCTACGCTGCGATACAATTCCGACCTTTTCGAAAACATGCCGGATACGTCGATGCGGCAAAACACATCCGTCAACCACGTCGCGTTACGCGACAGAACGAAGGAGTGTTCCATGACAAAGATCGACAAGGTGCTTTATACCGGCAAGACCCACACCACCGGCGGGCGCGACGGTGCGGCGCGCAGTGACGATGCGCAGCTCGACGTCAAGTTTTCGCCCCCGGGCAGCGGCAAGCCCGGTACCAATCCCGAGCAGCTCTTTGCGGCTGGCTGGTCCGCCTGCTTCATCGGCGCCCTTGGCATAGCCGCAGGCAAGCGCAAGCTAGCACTCCCTGCGAACACGGCAGTCGATGCCGAAGTAGACCTCGGCATGAGGGACGGCGCCTATCTTCTGCAAGCCCGGCTGAATGTCAGCCTTCCGGGGCTGGATATCGACCTTGCACGGGCGCTGATCGACGAAGCACACCAGACCTGCCCCTATTCCAAGGCAACACGGGGCAACATCGCGGTCGAGCTGACGCTCGTTTGAGCCGTTCCGCAATCTCACGGAGTGTTCCATGAAACGCCTGATCATTGGCATGCTTGCGCTCGCCGTTTTTGCCGCGCCGTGCGTTTATGACGTGTTTTCCAACGAACCGTCGCCTTTGGCTGCTATCGCCACAGCGGTAGGCCCTCAAGGGTAGCCTGAGTGGAAAATAGGATAGGAGCGGCTGTGAAACAGTCGCTCCCTTTGACTATCACGACTTGTCGCCTTCGTTCTTCAGCAACGCCGCAGCTTCGATCGCCAATGGGTCGGCCTTGAGAAGAAGATAAGCCAGCACCGATTTCAGGCTGGGATCGCTGAGGTCAGCCGGCATCAAGACACCCTTCGAATTCATTTCATCCTGACTGATCAATCCGTCGCCGTCGTGTTCCATGCGTTCGCTGTAATCGATCGTTGGCTTTCCCTGCTCATCGGTGTCGATGCCGGGTTTCAGGATCTCGTTAAATGTCTTGAATTCATCAGAGTTGAGTTTTCCATCTCCGTCCCTCTCAAATTTTCCAAACGCATTATTGAGCATCTGCGAGAGGGGGTCCCGGATCATTGCCGCGGCATTAAGGAGGGCGGCCGAAACGTCCGTTTCGTCAACAAGGCCGATCGAGGGAACCATTCCACTCGGGATTAGTGCATCGGTATCCGTGCCGGTGGTGGGAATTCCCACGGCTTCGCGCATAAATCGGATCTCGCCAACAGAGCGATCGAGGAGACGCCCTTTCTCAACGTTCCTAAGCACTCCAATTTCATTGGCGGTACGGATTAGGTCGACAATGCAATCCGTGGTGAACGTCACAAAAAATCCCTCGTCCACAGATCCACCGGACTCGCCGTCGTCAGAGCCACGTGGACGCCCTCAGCGTTTGCCTACACCCGGTAGAACGGCCATTCCATCCGCCGCTCCAGCCAAGCCAAGCGCCAACGATAGGTTGATAGCTATTCAAGCGGGTAAGTTTCCTTGACTCAAATATCCATGGCTGAGAAGCGTGTCTGGCACTGCCCGACGGAACTTCTTGCCGCCAATCAGCTTTCCGTATCGGCGATTGGGAGCTTCGATGAGCAGAGAACAGATATTTGAGCCGCTCGATCAAGGGATCGTTGAACGCATCAGACGATTGCAGATGCTGGCAAAAATCATGGACACCGCCGTTCGTATCCCCGGCACAAACATCCTGTTTGGCGCCGACGCGGTCATTGGACTGGTTCCCGTGATCGGAGATGCAGGTAGCGTATTGGTAGGTTTGTACATCGTCAACGAAGGTCGTCGCTTGGGTCTGCCCGCCAGCAAGATTGCGAAGATGTTGGCCAACCTTGCAGCAGACGGTGTCGTCGGGGCAGTCCCTTTGATAGGAGACGTGTTCGACGTCTATTTTAAGTCACATCGCAGGAATGTTGCCATCATCCTCGACCATCTGGGTATGTCGCCTGCTTAAGCGTCCGAATTTTTTGCCCCACAGCATCTTGTTGGACTATCATTTGAAGACAGCGGATATGCAGATAAATCATCGACCGGCCAGGTGGCCCAAGTTTGGAACGAATTCTCGTCTCGCGGATTTCTGTGTCGCATTTCACTCAATGAGGAGACACATCATGAAATCACTGGCCGATGTATTCGAACACACGCTGCAGGACGTCTATTATGCCGAAAACGCGATAGTCAAAGCCCTGCCGAAGGTAGCAAAGGCTGCCAAGAGCGCGGAACTGAAGAAGGCTGCCGAGGACCACCTTGCAGAAACGAAGGACCAGATCAAGAAGCTTGAACTGGTCTTTAAATCCATTGGGAAAAAAGCGTCGGGGGAAAAATGCGATGCCATCGAAGGTCTAATTAAGGAAGCCGATGGGCTTATGAAAGATGCCGAGGGCACGGCTCTCGATGCGGGCCTGCTCGCGGCATGCCAAGCGGTCGAGCACTACGAGATTGCGCGTTACGGCTCGCTTCGAGAATGGGCAAAAGATCTTGGCCATGACGAGGCTCACAAATTGCTGAGCGAAATTCTCGACGAGGAAAAGGCAACCAACAACAAGCTTACCAACCTGGCCGTGACCTCGATCAATAAGACCACCGTCAAGGCGAAGGCAGCGTAACGCTTCCACAGTTCGAAAAATAGAGAGCCGGTCCATGGCCGGCTCTTCTTCAGCCCGCGATAGGGAGCAGACAGGCCGATGTCGGACCTTTACAGGCCATAACGAGGTCGACTGTACGATCCCTCAGTTCGCGATGGCGGGATGGAGTAGTCGGTCTTTAGCATCCCTTCAAGGCGCTAGACTGCGCGGAGGTGCCCTAAGCCAGGTGAGCAGTCTCTAAATTCTAGGTGACGGCCTACAGAGCTTGCGCCATGATTCCGGCATATTCAGGCCGTCGATCCTTTCGCCACTCATCGCTATTTCGCCGTCCCGTTCTGAACAGGAACTGACGGGAAGTCTGCATGGAATTAATGGCATGACGCTTCTTCGCTATAGGGAGCAAAATGGCGGCATCCCGCTTACGCAATCCCTGGGCGCATTCCATCGACAATGCCTGGAGTGGACGGCCCACGCTTTTCAGTGGCCGGGTCTGAGCCGGCTATTCTCTATTCAGTGAGCAAAGTCCTGAACGAACCGGAACTTCCTCCCCTATCGGTTCAGCATTGGACTCTGCAGGACCCTGGTTTGATCGTCACTACAAGCACGCCTCTGTCGACGAAGCATGGCCGAACTATTTTCGGCGATTTTGGACAGCTTCAGGCCGCGCTCGCCGAATGGATATTGGTAGCGCGAATTCAGGCCTTTCTTCTGAAGCCGCTGCTCTGTTCTGGTTTCTGCGTCACATTCTGGTGTTGTCTCGAACAATCCCGGCAAGTGGGTGACACTTGGGGATTTCGCCGGTTGGGCGATCCCCATCAAGGTGTCCCGGGCAAAAGTGCCGTTCGGCCCCAGACACGAAGCGAGTTTCTTCATAACCTCATTACGATGTTCTGAAACCGCGGCTTATTGAAGCTCTTCCGCTTCAAGGCTCTGCTACGATCGGTTGATGTCCCCGGAGTGGCTCATGTTCTAATCATTCGCGGTCATGGTGATTAGCCGCGGGGAATATGTGACTTTTTCTGTAACTGCAACCAAACGATCTCTCGCGCGTTTGTTCCTCGGAAGATAAATCAGAGGAGAAGTTAGATGGACTGGAATCGTGTTGAAGGTAATTGGAAGCAGTTCAAGGGGAACGTGAAGGAACAGTGGGGCAAACTCACAGACGACGACCTTGATCAAATCGCCGGTAAGCGGGATCAACTCGAAGGCAAGATCCAAGAGCGCTACGGGATCGAAAAGGATCGAGCAAAGAGTGATGTGGACGACTGGTATAGCCGCCAGTCCTGATTTTTTGCCGTGGAATCAGTAAAGCCCCGTGGAAGCGGGGCTTTTTGTCGAGATAAGTGCTGTTTTTTGGGCTGCGGCAGCCTGGGTAGTTATTGGCGCAGCGGTAGGCCGACGCGTCCCACATAACTGCACATTCTTGTCTAACCGAAAAATGCGTCAACACACCTCTCGTCAGCGCGCTTCATTATGTTTTGGCAGCGACGCGGTCACAGCAACGCGCGGTCACGCCAACGTTAGCGTGAAATTTTTCGAATACTGCAACGAGCCCCCAAGATGAACTCGTTGCAGCGATCACCGCGTAGGTGGCTATCCGAATAGTAGGCTGCTCAGGCATCTGCGCCATGAAATGGAACACTTGCCTACGGTTTTCCCTCAGAATTCCTCCCAACTATCAGTCGAAGGGGCCGCTGCGGTGGCAGTCGAACTGCGTGCAGAGAACGCCCGCGTCAACTTGTTTGACATAGTGCGAGCGGGAGATGAAAACGGCGTAGCGTTTGCCGGACTTAACGCAACCGGGCGTCTCGTGGGCGTGTTTCTAATCTCGTTGGGAGTAGAGTTGGTGCCAAGCTGGAACTGAGCCACGAGATCCTTCAGCTTGGCCGACTCGGTTGCAAGCGTTGCTCCGGCAGCATTAGCCTCCTCAACCATTGCAGCATTCTGCTGTGTCACCTGGTCCATCTGATTAACGGCGGTGTTAACTTCGGCCAAGCCTATCGCCTGTTCTTTCGCTGAGGTAGCGATCGAGTCCATGTGCTGGTTCATGGTGACGATAAAGGCCTCGATCGTCTTGAGAGCTTCACCGGTTTGGCTGACAAGTTGCACGCCGCTCTGGACTACGCCCGTGGACGTTTTGATGAGATCCTTTATCTCCTTTGCAGCCTTCGCCGACCGTTGCGCAAGTTCGCGCACTTCCTGCGCCACAACGGCAAATCCCTTGCCGGCGTCGCCTGCGCGGGCGGCTTCAACACCGGCATTCAGGGCAAGCAGGTTCGTCTGGAACGCGATCTCGTCGATAACCCCGATAATATTGGAGATTTCATTCGACGAATGCTGGATCTTGCTCATCGCATGCACGGCATTGCCGACCACCATACCGGATTGATGGGCACTGTCGTTTGCTTGCACGGCTATGGCGCGGGCTTCTTCGGCACGTTTCGACGAATTGCTAACGTTTGCCGTGATCTGGTCCAGGGCTGCAGCGGTTTCTTCGAGGGAGGCTGCCTGCTGCTCTGTCCGTCGTGACAGATCGTCGGCGCTGCTGCTGATTTCGCGCGAACCGCCTTCGATCGATGCGGTGGCGGAAGCAACCGACGCAAGGGTCGTACGAAGCTGCTCGACCGCCCCGTTGAAATCGGCGCGCAGGCTTTCAAAGTCTTCTGTAAACCGTTCAGTCAACTGGAAGTTGAGGTTACCGTTTGCCAGATGTTTGAGGCCGTCAGCAAGACCATTTGTGGCTTGGGCCATGGCTTCGGCCCGCAGACGTTCCTTCTCCGCGAGGACTTCGGCTTGCCTCGGATTGAGATCGCTTGAAGCATGCATCTGCCAGAAATCATTTTTCACCATCACGTTGTCGAGGGTCAGCAGCGCCTCGCCAACAGCATAGCCCAGCCGATCGAGGAACCACTCGATCCAGTTCGTGATGTCGAGGCTACCTTCGCTGGTAATTGATTGCAGGGCTTCATAGTATCCGATGCGGGATCGCTCGATTGACTATGAGGACTAAAATTCGCTGACCAAACTCCACTTTGAGGCAGCCCATTCCATAATTGGCTGGAAGATGAAGATACAAGCGGATCAATAATGTAGATTGCCTAATGTGGGTTATGCACCTGAAACAACGCAAGCTTTAATCCGTATGCGCAGCCAGACGCGCTGCGGGCAGGGCGTTTGACGATGGGACAGATCGGAAGGCGTTGAGGTACAGAGCGCTTATCGAATGGTGCCGCCAAGGGCGGCATTTCGATAAACGGGCCGTCCATGCCGGGCTCGTCCTGATTGCGGGGCCGAAACAAGAACTGTTCGAAAACGTACGGTAGACGTGAACGAAGGATGAATCTCAGGCGAGCGCTATTGCTGTTGACGTTCGCAACGGTCTGAAGCCGCTGTTAGCGAAGGTCGGTGGTTCATATCCCTTCAACGCGGGTGGTAATTGCTATCGAAGACGGCGTTTCACCGTGAAGCAATGACAGCGGCTCCGGCTGCATCGAACAGCGACAAACGGACATTGTCGATATGGATGCCTACCGTCTCGCCGATGCCAAACCCGGTGTCCGCAGGTGCGCTGACATTGATCAGCCCGAGTTCAGGATTGCGCACAAACACGGAGGTGGTGCCGCCAAGATACTCGCGGGCTTCGACCGTTCCCCGGCAGTGCCCGTTTTCCGGGGCAACCAGCGACAGATGCTCGGGACGCGCGCCGAGCTGCACGGGCGCCGCGTCGCTCCTTAACGGCATCTTCAGGAACCCTTGACCTGAGAGATCAAGCTGGTCATCCCCATTTCGCTTGCAGGCCAGAATGTTCATCTTGGGGCTGCCGATGAATTGGGCGACGAACAGATTGGCGGGATTTTCGTACAGTTCGTATGGCGTACCCTGCTGCATGACGCGGCCGTCTTTCAACACGACGATGCGATCCGCCAGCGTCATGGCCTCGACCTGATCGTGGGTGACGTAGATCATGGTGGCGCCGAGCGTGCGGTGAAGCTTGGCAATCTCGAGCCGCATATCCACGCGAAGGGCGGCATCCAGATTTGACAGTGGTTCGTCGAACAGGAAGCCGACCGGTTCGCGCACGATCGCCCGGCCGATGGCAACACGCTGGCGCTGGCCGCCGGAAAGTTCCTTCGGGTAGCGATCGAGAAGCGGAGTCAATTTCAACGTATCGGCTGCCGCATCCACCTTTGTCTTGATTGCGCCGCTCGAGAGCTTGGCGAGTTTCACGCCAAAACCCATGTTCTGGCGAACGGTCATGTGGGGGTAGAGCGCATAGGACTGGAACACCATGGCGAGCTTGCGCTCCACCGGCAGGGCCTCGGTCACGTCGCGTCCGTCGATGATGATCTGGCCGTCGGTCGTCGCCTCCAAGCCTGCGATCATCCGCAATAAGGTGGACTTGCCGCAGCCGGAAGGACCGACGATGACCACGAATTCGCCGTCGGCGATCTCCAGGTCGAGATCCCTGATGATCTCGACAGTGCCATATTGCTTGCCTGCCTTGCGCAGCGAAATCTTACCCATGGTAATCTCCTGAAATAAGATCAGCCCTTGACTGCGCCGGCCGTCATCGACCCGCTGATCTGGCGATACATGATGAGACCGAGCAGCACCGGCGGCAATGCGCCGACGATCATAACGGCTGAGGCGACGCCCCATTGCACGCCGCCTCCACTGGCAGCGAAGAAGAATGAAGCGCCAACGGTGATCGGCACTGCCTTCGAGGTGGTCAACATCAAGCCAAACAGGAATTCGTTCCATGCGGTGATGAAGCCGAAGATCAGGCTGGTGACAATGGCCGGGCGGCAGACAGGCGCAATGACACGGAGAAGAATCTGCGTACGGCTGGCGCCATCCATCAGGGCCGCTTCGTCGAGTTCCTTAGGAAGGTCGCGGATGGCGTTGACCAGGATGACGAGGGCCAGTGGCAGGTTGACGATGGACAGGATCAGACCGAGGCCAAGGCGGGTGTCCAGAAGCGCCAACCACTGGAACATCATATAGAGTGGGATGGCAAAGATGATCAGCGGCACGGCGCGCAAATTGACGATAAAGGGCAAAAGCGTACGTTCGCCGAGCCGGCCCCGGGCAATTGCATATGCCGCCGGCAGGGCAAGAACAACCGCTAACGTGGTGCCGATGAAGGCAACCGTCATGCTGTTGAACAAGTAGAGGAAGATGTTCAACCTATCGGACACTTGGAACACCGCGAGATAATTGTCGAGTGTCGGCGCCTGCACCCATAGTCCGGGATTGGTTGACAGTTCGCGCGTGCTCTTTAAGGAGGTGACAAGCGTCACCAGAATCGGAAAATTCATCGCAAAGGCGGCAAGGGCGAAGACGAGCCAGCGAAGAGCATTGATCATGTGAGTGCTCCCTTTCGACGGCTGGCAATGAAATTGAGGCCGTAGAGGACGGCGAAGGAGACGGCGAACAGGATCACGGACGCAGCTACTGCCTTGCCGATGGCGCCCTGCTTGAAGAAGGCCTCGTAGATATAGATCGATAGCGAGGCTGTGGAGCCGCCGGGGCCACTGCCTGTCAGAACGTAGACGTTATCGAAAACACGGAAGCCATCGATAAAACGGATGAGAAGGGCAACGACAATCGTCGGAGCCATCAATGGCAATTCGATGTACCACAACAGATGCCACCGCCGGGCTCCATCCATCGCGGATGCCTCGACGATCTCTGTAGGGATCGCCCGATAGGCCATATAGAACAACAGCAGGGCAAACGGTGTCCACTGCAAGGTTTCCACGACGATCAGCGTCCAGAATGCGGAGGTGGGGCCGAGGAAGGAAACACTGGTGCCGAACCAGGCCCAGAGATAATAAGGCACCGGGCCCGCGAATTCGTGCAGCACGAGACGATACATCAGGCCGACCAACGCCGGCGCCACCATCAGAGGCAGCATCAGGATCGCCATCAGCCAGCTGCGTCGTTCGATCAGCGGCGACAGAAATATGGCAAGGATCAGCCCGAGCGTGCATTCGAGCAGCGCGGTCAGCGCTCCGAAGCGCAATGAAAACCAGCTGGCCTGCCAGAAGGCTCTGTCGTTCCAGACCGCAGCAAAATTCGACACACCGGTGATCTTGGGCTGGCGCAGCGTCTCGAACGATACGTCGGAGACGGAATAGATCAGGTTGACGATTGCCGGAAAGCCGAGGAAGACCAGCAGAAACAGGACGAGCGGCATGGCCAGCAGCCGAAACTCCGAAGAATGGGCGCGCTGCGTGTTCATCGAACCGCTGTCCTTCCTGTAGCAACTGGGTAGGCGTTCATCCGGCATGTCCGTTCGGTTAGGAGATTGCTTGTCGGCCCGTCGTCGCTGCGCCGGTTCTTGCGGTAGATGCTGGCGGCGATCAAGCCGCCGCCAGCAAAGCCGCTACTTGAGCAGCTCAGTCATGCCCTTTTCGGTATTGGCAAGTGCATCGTCCAGCGACTGTTGGCCGGACCAATAACCGGTGAATTCCTTGGCCTGAAGTTCGTAGACAGACAGCGCCTTTGCAGCGGTGCCGCCGTTCATGACGTAGCCGTATTTAGACGCGAACTCGCCGAGCTTGACGAGATCGGGGCGTTCTTTCGCGACTTCGGTGACGACTTCTGGCGTCAGCGCTGGCGCGCCGTTGTTCCGGGCGTAGGTCAAAGCAGCTTCTTTCGACGAAAGCCATTTGATGAAGGCCTGGCCACCGGCCTTGTTTTCGGCGTTCTTGTTGAGACCGAAACCAAGGCCATGAATGTGGGTGAAGCGACCTTCGGGGCCAGCGGGCGGAGCAACCGTTTCCGTGACGTCGGCGACCGTCGGCGACTTTTCCTTGTTGGTCAGGTCGGATGCGGCAGCATTCCACTGCATCATCGCGGCAACCTGGCCCGACGTATAGGCGGCATTCGCTTCGGCAAACTCGTACGATAGTGAATCGCTAGGCGTCGCCCCGGCATCGTAGAGCAGCTTGTAGGTCTCCAGCCCCTTGCGATAGGCATCGGAATTGACCGTGATCTTGCCGCTCGCATCCATCCAATTGCCGCCGTAGGCACGCGGCAACGACTGGAACACCATCATGTTGAACAGAAGGTTCTTCAGCTGCAGAACGGTGCCGTATCGCGTCGGGCTGTCAGGATTGATGGCCTGGGTGAAATACAGCGCGGTTGCGGCGTAGTCATCCCATGTCCATTCGTCCGGGCTCTTCGGCTCGAGCTTCTTGCCAAGGTGCTTTTCAGAAATTTCGGCATACTTCGCCTTTGCGGCGTCGTCCTTCATGAGGGCCTCGACCAGGTCCTTGCGATAGTACATGAAGTGCATCGAAAGGTCGGTCGGAACACCAAACTGCTTGCCTTCGTATTGCATGGTCTTGAGCACGGATTCGCCGTAGACCGAGGCCGCCTCGTCCGAAAGTTCGACCGGCTCCATGAACGGCGCGTATCGGCCGATGGAATAGGTTGCAAGCAGATTGACGTCGAAAGCCTTGGAACCGGCAGCGAGGTCGGACTGGAGCTTGTCCCAGAAACCATCGCGGTTGAAGAACAAAAGCTCGACCTTGTCGTTTTCAGTGACATCTGGTCTCCCATTATAGACGTCGGTCACGGCCCGCAGCGCTGTCTCTTCAGGTCCGCCCGGCCAACCGAGCACGGTCACTTTGGCGAATGCGGAGCTTGCCAGAAGGCTGGCGATGGCAACTGCCAGAAGGCTGCCTTTCCTGATCGTCGTCAATGTCATTTTAGTTCTCCTCTATTTGATTTTTCTGGTGATTTTTGCAAGATCGGCGATCCCCACGACGCCGGCACTTTCCCCAAGAGCGGCGGCGTGGATTTTTGGTGTGAGCCGCGGCGGCAGGCCTTCGAGTGCCTGCCGGACGGTGTCGAGATAGGTGGGCGCTAGCCCGATACCGCCGCCGATGACAATGCGCGGCGGATCGAGTGCAAAATGGATATTGCGGCAAAGCTGGGCGGTCTGGCGTGCCGATGCGCCGATTATGTTCATGGCCCACGTCTTGCCAGCGGCTGCAGCTTCGAAAACATCCCGCGCGGTCGCGCCTGCGTGATGATCCTGGGCCTGGCCGGCTATCCAATGACCTGAAACCTGATCTTCCAGCGTCCCGGCTACATCCTCGGCGACGCGGAACTGCCCGAAATGGCCGGCAAGGCCCAACATCGGTTTGCCGTTGACGACGATGCCACCGCCGATGCCGGTTGAGATGGTAAGAAACACCATGTCTTCGTTCTGGCCAGCGCCGAAACGGAATTCGCCCCAGGCTGCTGCCTGCGCATCGTTAGCGGCGAGAACCGGCACTCCAGAAAGGCGTGCGACCGTTTCTGCAAGAGGAAAGCGATCCGGGAGGTCAAGCGTGTTGCGGTTGAGCGCCGACCAGAAGCCTTGATCGACAATGCCGGTGACGGCCGCGCCCGCTATCGCGTAACTGCCTTGCCACGAAGTGATGGCTGCAAACAGCGCTTCAAGCCACTGTTTGGGATTGCCGCCGCGGGGTGTCGGGACCTTGTGGTTATCCAGGACAACGCGTCCGCGCACCAGTGCGGCAAGCATCTTGGTGCCGCCTATGTCGAGTGCGAGAACAGTATCCTGGTCGATCATGCGGGTCATGCTCCGACCGAAGCGAGGGTGTCATCGAGCGCGGCGCGGAACCAGGAGGTGACGTGTTCCGGGCGCGTGATCGCGGAGCCAACCACCACCGTGAAGGCGCCACTTGCAAGGGCTTTCGAAGCTTGCTCGGGTGTGCGGACGTTACCTTCAGCGATGACATGAGGCGTAAGCTTCGAAGACGCCGCGATCAGCGCGAAATCGGGCTCCGTGGGTTCGACCGGTCCGGTATATCCGGCTAGTGTGGTGCCGACGATCTCGGCGCCCTCGGCCAGTGCCCGTTCGGCATCCGCCAGAATAGAACAATCGGCCATCGCGATGCGGCCATGTGCGTGGATACGGTCGATCAGCGTCTTGGTGTCGACCGGACGGATGCGCTGGGTTGCGTCATAGGCGATGATATCTGCACCGGCTGCTACCAATGCATCGACATCCTCGATCCATGGCGTAATGCGCACCTGCGTGTCATCGAGGTCGCGCTTGACCAATCCGATAATCGGCTTGTCGGTTGCCGCACGGACGGCGCGGACATAGTTAGCCGACTCGATGCGGAGCCCCGCCGCACCGCCATCCAATGCCGCCAAGCCGAAGCCGACGACCATCGCGGCAGTGTCCATCGCGCCACCTTTTACCGGCTGACACGATACGATTAGTCCATTTTTTAAGGCTTGCATATCAAGCAGCACGTCCGGCTCTCCTGTTGTGTGATCACGGTAGCAGGACAAGACCAGATTGCAACAGGACTCTAACTGGTATTACCGCATAAGCTCAATGACGAAATCGTACACGTCGCCGCGATATTTCGTTTGCGTGAACTCAACGATCTGGCCGTCAGCAAGAAAGCAGCGCCGCTCCATGATTAGCAGACTGGCAGCTTCAGGGGTGCCGAGAAGATGGCGCTCCTCCTCGCTGGCGGGCTTTGCCTGCATCCGCTGGAGCGCGCGCACGGGAAGCGCGCCGTTGGCTTCCAGATATTCATAGAGAGAGGCCTGGATGGCCTGCGGGTTGGGCACGAAACGTGCCGGTAAGGTCGCGATTTCGATCGCGATGGGGGTATTGTCGGCTGTGCGCAAACGCTTGAGCCGCACGACCTTTTCGCTGCCTGAAATCCCCAGAGCCATCATTTCGGCGGGCGAAGGCCGCGAAATATCACGCGAAATCCATACGCAACCGGGCTCCAGACCACGGGAGCGCATATCCTCCGAAAAGCTGGTCATGGTAGCAAGCGATTTTTCGAGACGCGATGAAACGACAGTTTTGGCACCTTGGCGACGATCGAGAAAACCGTCGGAAACCAGATTGTCTATGGCCTTGCGTACTGTCACCCGAGAAATGTCGAGAGCCGCACACAAGGCGCGTTCACTGGGGATGACGGCGCCCCGCTTGATATGTGCTGTCCCGATCGCCGCCTTGATCGCATCTTCAAGCCTGCGGTAAAGCGGCTCGCCACTTTCGCTGGCCAGAGCTTTTGTGAGAAGGGTTAGAACCGCTAGATCGCTCAATCGAAGCACTCGCTTAAGAGAGAGCTTCCTTATGCAAAATTTTTTTTAATAGGTAAACTGGTATTGTTCTGCCGCGACCAGTTCGCGGTATTTTGCCTGTTTGGCCCGGCACCGCTGGCGACGAACCCACTGCTTGGAAAGGTCACGCCTTGGCGACGCTTTTGCCCGATCGCTGGTCAGGCGAACGCCGGTGCTACCTGATGTGGTGCGTGCTCGTTGGTGGCAAAGTTAATAGGGGGCCGAGAGTTCCTGTCTGTTCGAGAAAGTGTGAACGTTTGTCCAGTTGCACCAAAGGCGCCTTTCCCTAACGCGGAGTCTGGCCCAGCCTTTAGCAGGGCCCGCCCCGTCGGGCGACCCGTCGGCGAGCCGCCCGTCTGCTCGAGAATGATCTCGTATAGCTGGTCGTCATGGGGTAGCGGCAAGGAAGGCCCATCTCAACGGACAGACTGTATGCCCTCGATCAAACCCGGTGACACGGGCCCAATCCTTTGACGGTAGGGACCTGTACCGTTCTGTCCGCAGGAACATCGATGTCAGCGAGTAGCCTTATCATCGCTTCATCTAAGCTTGTTCTAAAGGTTCTCTGACGAAGAGACAGTGAGCGAACTTGATGAAACTCTCTCCTCAGGCCTCCACACTCACACGGCCGATAGGCTTGGAGCAACAGGCGAGGATGTAGCTGTCCTCGATGTCCTCATCTGTGATGCCGCCATTGTGAACCATATGGACCTGTCCGTCCGTCTTGCGGATCTTGCAGGTGCCGCAAATTCCCATGGAGCACCCCGAAGGAATGAACAGTCCAGCGGATTTCGCCGCCGCGAGGATGGTGTCCGTTTCGCTACATTTCGCGGTGATGCCCGAGAATGCAAACTCGATTTCGGCCCGGTTCTGCGCATCGGGAACCACATCAGCGGGGACGTCTTCGGCATTTGCAGGTTCGGCCGAAAAACTCTCCTGATGGTAGCGGTTCATGTCGTAGCCGAGGGCGGCCAAGGCTTCTCGAACGGCGCGCATGAAAGGCTCGGGCCCGCAACAGAAGACCTCTCGGTCAAGATAATCCTGCGCCATAAGGCCAAGCATGATCTGGTTGAAGATGCCCCGATACCCTGTCCAGGGGCGGAAAGGATCCGCCTCTTCCACGACCCATTTCAGGTCGATGCCGACGATGCGCGACGCCATCAGTTCCATCCGCTCACGCAAGATGATCTCCGATGGGCGGCGCGCACAATTGATGAAAACGATATCCGGTTCGCGCCCGGAATCGTACATCCACGTCGTCATCGCCACCATCGGTGTAATGCCTGATCCGGCCGAGATGAAGAGGTACTTGTCAGCCGGGTGATGGGCGATCGAAAATTTGCCGGCTGGGCCGATCGCCCGGACCTTCATGCCCTTGTGCAGATTGTCAAGCATCCAGCGTGTGCCGAGGGAGGCGCGCTGGGCCTTGACGGTGATCGTCAGGGCCGTTGGCCGCGACGGCGAGGACGATATAGTATAAGTCCTGTAGAGCGGCCCGCCGGGTACGGGCAGTTCCAGCGTGACGAACTGCCCCGGATCATGGTTGAACAGTGCGCCGGAAGGGCTCTGGAAGCTGAAGGTCACAACGTCGGGTGCTTCTGGCGTGCGCGTCACGCATTCGATCATTTCCGCGTCGGTCCAGAAGGCGAGGTTCTTGAAGACGCTCATGGCGTTTACTCCGCGGCTTGCCGCATCGGCGCCAACGAACGTTCGAGCCACGTGGCATACCAATCGACGAACTGGATGACGCCGCTTTCCTGGTTTGGCGAATAGGGGCCAGGAACATAGGCGGGTGAGAGAATGCCCCGCTGGTTCGTCTCGACGATTTCCCGGTCCTCGTCGTTGGTCGCGATCCAGACCTCGGTGAGGCGGTTGCGGTCGTAGTCGACACCCTCGACGGCGTCCTTGTGAACAAGCCACGTCGTAGTGACTTCCGTCTCCATCGGGCTGATCGGCGTCACCCGGAAAGTCAGCGAATGATCCGGCAGGAAATGGTTCCAGGTGCTCGGGTAGTGGAATTTCAGAAGCGTGCCTGCATCCGGCAAACGAACGCGACCGAGATTCCGGCCAACGGCGGCCTTGCCGTCCATCGTATAGCTTAGCGCCTTTTCCTGGAGCGGCATGCGGGCAAAACGATACTGCCCGTCGTCGGAAATGCGAAAACCTGATGTCGCGCCGGAGGCTTCGCAGCGATCGAAATGCGCCTGCAGCACGGCCGAAACAGAACCATCCGGCGAAACCCCGGCGACATCGGGGTCCAGCGGGAACGAGCGACAGAGAGCGGGATGGTTGCTGCTACAATGATAGCATTCCCGATTGTTTTCCCAGACCAGCTTCCAGTTCGCCTTCTCTACGATCGTCGAGGTGTAGGCGACCTTGGCATCAGTAAGGTCATGAATGGCGAGGTAGGGGCGCGCGAGCTCAGCGAAGGCGTCGAAATCGGGCGGCGTCTGCGATAGGCAGATATAGATCAGCCCTTCGAGATTGTGCAGGTTCACCGGTCTAAGGCCGTGTCTCGAAGCATCAAAATCGGCTCCCATGTCATTCGCCCAGATCAGCTTGCCGTCGAGTTCATAGGTCCACTGGTGATAGGGACAGACGAGTTTGGCCACCTGTCCCTGCTTGGACTTGCAGATGAGCGAACCGCGATGCCGGCAGGAATTGTGGAAGGCGCGGATTTCGCCGTCGCGGCCGCGCACGATGATCACCTCATAGGCTCCGACCCGCATGGTTACATAGCTTCCAGCTTTCGCGAGCTGACATGCTGGCGCGGCATAGAGCCATTCTCGGTAAAAGAGGTGCTCCAGGTCGAGATCATAGACAGTTGGTGAGGTGTAAAAGGCCTGTTCGAGCGCGTGGCCCGGAAGGCGGCGAGCCAAAAGATCGTGGATGAATGGCGAGGAGGCTGTCATGGCGAATGTCCACATTCCGAGGGTTTAACTGACAGGAATTGTCTTTGCGCCAAGGCCAATTGACAACGGCATTTTTTTTGATGTGAGATTAGATGATCTAATGTCGAAACGATCGGGTGACGCCATGCAAAGACCATATGATCTTCCCTCCCTGACGGCTCTTGCCTGTTTCGAAGCCGCCGCGCGCAAGGCGAGTTTCAAGGACGCTGCGCAGGAAATGAATGTGACGCCGGCGGCCATCAGCCACCAAATCAAAGCGCTCGAGATGGACCTCGGCTGCAGCCTGTTCATCCGCCGCAGCCGCGGCGTTGAACTTACGGAAAAGGGAGCGTTCCTGTTTCTCTCGATCCGGCGCGGCTTCGAGGCAATATCGGAGACCGTCGCGCAAATGCGCGAGCGCCGCGACACAGTCGACGTGACGATCCGCACGACGACAGCGGTGAGTTCCCTCTGGCTTACACCAAAGATCTCCGCCTTCTGGAAAATCTATCCGGCTGTGACTGTCTCCCAGATTATCAGCGATATTCCGGGCGTCAGCGGGCCCTGCGACCTCAGTATTCATTACGGCGATCCGGATGAAAGCGGCCTTGAGCACCGCATCCTCTTTCAGGATCGCATTGTCGCGCTGGGAACGACGGCCTTCGCCGAGCAATACCGCATCGCGAGCGTCGAGGACCTGCTCAAGGTTCCGCTTATCCATATGAGCAATGAGGAAAACGGCTGGACGACCTGGACCGACTGGCTACGGTCGCTGGGATGCGCGGCGCCGAAGGGGCGGAGTTTCTACGTGAACAACTATATGATCGCCCTCCAGGCGGCCCAGGACGATGTTGGAGCGGTGCTCGGCTGGGACAGGCTGGTGAAAAGCGTGCTGGACGCTCGACGGCTTGTTCCCTTAGTGCCCGAATCCGTCTCCTCGCCAGTGCCCTTCCATTTGAAAATCCATGCGAGGGCGACCGCTCAGTCTCGCGTATTCGTCGACTGGCTGGTCAAGACCACATAGGTAAGATGGCTTCGCGTCTCATCACCCTATTTGGGATCGGAACGGCCAGCTGCAAATGCGTGAATGGCCTCATAGATCGCGGCCGGGATCATCAACTTCTTCGTGTGAGATGGCGGAAATTCAGACTTGCTGATGCCAGGAATATAGACATCGAGCCCCGCGAGCCGACGGGTCTGCGCGTGGGCACGGGCGACGCGCCCATGTTCGGGAGGGCCTGGCATCATGGCCAGCACGGTCAGCCCGACCGCCGGACGCGTACTGCCAGAGCGAAAATCCGCCGTATCGATTGACCATGGCCCGCCGGAAAGGCCTGCCGATAGCATTTCCACAAGCAGGGCGACGTTTGCGCCCTTACGCCCGCCGAAGGGAAGCAAGGCCCCGCCAAGAGCTTTTTCCGGATCCTCCGTGTCGGCGCCGTTCGTGTCCAAGGCCCAGCCCTTGGGAATTGGGCGTCCTTCGGCCGCAGCGGCAACGATATTGACGAAGGCCGTCGCGCTGGAGGCCTGGTCGATGATCAAGGGCAGTGATGTCTCGCCTAGTGGAAAACCGAAGGCCATGGGATTGGTACTGAAGACGGAAGGGCCACCGGGTTTCGACACGACCATGGCGTTGGCGTTGGTTGCCGCCAATCCGACAAGCCCTACCTTTGCGAGACGACGCACAAAGTAACCGAGTTCGCCGGCCGTGTAGCTGTTGGTCTGGGTAAACATCGCGATGCCGAAGCTTCGCGCCGCGTCGACGATATCGCTAAAGGCAAGGTCGAAGCCCAGTTGGGCGACGCCGCCGTCGGCGTCGGAGACGAGCATGGCGGGATACGGCCGGGTGAGTGTCGGTACGGGTGCACAGTTGATGCGGCCTTCGCGAAAGCTGTTCAGGTAATCCACCATATGCGGAAAGCCGAGTGTCGCTGGGCCGAAGCGCGCTGCCGACAGCGTCGCATCTACGAGAGCCTGCGCGCTCGCTTCGTCGGCCCCGGCGCCGCGGCAAGCCTTTAACGCCAGTTCTTCAATTTCCTTCTGCTCAATTTCGATTTCGTCTGCCATGTCAAATCGCCAATCCGGCCTTGCGGCCCTCGAAAAACGCATACGGCGCCTGCCGTGGCGCGGCGCAATCGCCGATTTGGTGTGTCGCTATGCCTCGTTCCCGAAGCCCCGGCATCAGCCAGTCCATCGCAACGTTCGTGGTCGCGGTGACGAGCGTGTCTGCCTCTATGAAGCGATGCCTACCGGTACTGTGGTCGATGATGGTCGCGCCGTTGCCGTGCCATTCGGTGATGCTGGCTTCTACGATCCAGTCGACGCCGAGCTTTCGCAGCGTCTGGCGCATCGGCACGTCTGCTGCGGCTCGCTGTAGTTCCTTGCCGACGAAGGGGTCTGGCGTGAGGATCGTCACCTGATGGCCTTCCTCGGAAAGTTTCCAGGCCGTGCCACCACCGCGCCAGCCACCACCTTCGTCGAGTAGCAGCACGTGTCTGCCCGGCCGGGCCTGCCGCGCCATAACGGCTTCCACCGTGAAGACATTGCCTTTCTCGATCCCGGGCATGGTTTCCACCGCCGGCAACGCCTTCTGAAAACCGGTCTCGGGCGGATAAGAGCCGGTCGCGGCAATCACGATGTCGAACTCGGAAGGATCGATCTCCTCGGCGTCCATATAGCTGTTGAGGCGAACCTCGATGCCCAGCTTTTCGAGCTGGCGTTCATACCAGGCGATGAGATCGAGAATCTGCGCCCGTCGTGGCTGCATGCCGGCCAGAAGAAAATTGCCGCCGAGGCGCGTGGCGGCTTCCGTAAGCGTCACCCGATGACCGCGCTCGGCGGCGACACGGGCGGCCTCTAGCCCGGCCGGGCCCCCACCGATCACCAGCACGCGTTTCGGCTCGTCGGTCTTACGGAAACGGTCGCCGCCCCATTCGACCTCGCGGCCGACGGAAGGGTTGATCAGGCAGCTAATCCAGTAATCGCGGGAGCGGCGCCCCCAGCACATCTGGTTGCAGGAAATGCAGCCTCGGATATCGTCCGGCCGGTCCTCGCCGGCCTTAATGGCGAGATGCGGGTCGGCGATCTGGCCACGCACGATGGAGACGAGATCCGCCGCGCCTTCGCCAAGCACCGTTTCGGCATTGTCAGGGGTGCGAATATGGCTTTCGGCGATGACTACAGCCTTCTTGACGACGCCCTTCAGTACAAAAGCTAGGTCCGCGCCGAGCTTTTCCGGGTAGAGGAAGGTCGGCATCAGCTTATAGAAATCGAGATAGCCACCCGAGCCGCAGGTGACGTAGTCAATCAGGCCGAGATCGTCATGCAGCTTAACGATCTCGGCGAGTTCGTCGCTCTGAAGGGCAACCTTCACATCCGGCTCGTCGGAGACGGCAAGACCGATGATGAAGTCGGGGCCGCAGACGTCACGGATGCGCGACAGGATTTCGCGTGACATGCGCGTCCGGTTTTCCAGCGAGCCGCCCCATTCATCCTCGCGCCGGTTGCACCAAGGCGTCCAGAACTGGTCGACCAAGCCGAGATAGGCAGCCCAGACCTCGACTCCGTCGAAACCGGCGTCGTGACATCGACGCGCAGCCGCCACGAAACCGTCAATCGTCTCGTGGATTTCGGCCTTGCTCATCGGGTGCGAGCCGTCGCTGTCGTGATAGCTCGGCCCGCCAGAGGGCGACCAGTGGGGGTGGAAGGAATTGTCGGAATCGCCATGCGCGCCGACATGGTAGAGTTGCTGGATCGCGATGGTACCGTGCCGCTTGATGGCCTCGACCACCCTTCGGAAATGAGGAATGACAGCATCGTCTGAGTGACGGAAATTACCCCGGGTGAGCACGGCGGCGGCGTGCACCGGCATGGGCTCGACGACGATCATAGCCGCGCCACCGATCGCGCGCTCCTCATAATAGGCGGCATGGCGTTCGGTCGGGAGGCCTTCGACGGCCATGTTGGCAGTGTGCGCACCGAAGACGATCCTGTTTTTCAGCATCCGGGAACGTAGCCTCAGCGGTGAGAAAAGGCGGGGGAATTTTTTCGACATCGCTGAATTCCGAACCTAGAAATGACTATTGGGATGCCGAGGTGGCAGGGCCGGCACTATCTTCGGCTCTGCTAAGATCAACCCGGTGGCCGCTGTCGTGTGCATTGACCATTGCGCTCGCCAATTGACGGAAGGTCACGGTACCAAGCGGATTGCCAGCTGCATCGATGACGGTGATGTCGCCCTCGGGTGCCGTGGCAAGAGTACGCACGGCGTCTTCGATCGTAACGTCGGCGGCAATAGCTGCTCCGGCCGTTGTCGCTGTTGCACGAAGCGGGCTCATGACCGCTTTTACATGAACGACCCGTCCGCGGTTCACTTCCTTGACGAAGTTGGCGACATAGTCATCAGCGGGGCGCAGCACGATTTCTTGGCTGGTGCCCTGCTGAATGACCTCGCCGTCGCGCAGGATGGCAATCTGATCGCCGAGCCGTAGCGCCTCGTCAAGATCGTGGGTGATGAAGACGACGGTCTTCTTGATCTCCTTCTGGAGATCCAAAAGTACCGATTGCATGTCCACGCGGATCAATGGGTCGAGCGCCGAATAAGCCTCATCCATCAGGAGGACAGGCGCATCATTGGCGAGGGCACGCGCAAGGCCAACGCGCTGCTGCATGCCTCCGGAGAGCTGGTTGGGATACTTTTCCTCGAACCCTTTGAGCCCGACACGTTCCAGCCAACGCATGGCTGTGTCGAGGCTCTTCTGGCGCGGTACGCCCTGGATTTCGAGGCCGAAGATCGTATTGTCGAGCACCGTGCGGTGCGGCAGAAGTGCGAACTTCTGGAACACCATCGCCGTCTGATGGCGGCGGAATTCGCGCAGTTCGGCCTCCGGCATTTTCACGACGTCGATGCCGTCGACAAGAACCTCCCCGGCCGTCGGGTCGATCAGCCGGTTAATGTGGCGGATCAGCGTCGATTTGCCGGAGCCGGAAAGGCCCATGATGACCTGGATCGAACCGGAGGGCATTTCGATGTTGATATCGCGTAGGCCGAGTACATGGCCGTATTGGGCGTTGAGCTCGGCCTTGGTGAGGCCGTTCTTGACGGCCTCAACGTGGCTGGCCGCATTGGGTCCGAAGATTTTGTAGAGATGGCGGACTTGGATGCCGCCGAAGACCTGATCAGCCATGGACGATCTCCCGGTGTTTCTGGAGGCGCTTCCCATAGGCCTGGCTGACGCGGTCAAACATGATGGCAATACCGACGATGGCGAGACCGTTGAACATTCCGAGCGTGAAGTACTGGTTGGCGATGGCCTTCAGCACCGGCTGGCCGAGACCCTGCACGCCGATCATCGAGGCGATAACGACCATGGCGAGCGCCATCATGATCGTCTGGTTGATGCCGGCCATAATCGTGGGCAGCGCTAGGGGAAGCTGGACCTTGAAGAGCTTCTGCTTGTGGTCAGCGCCGAAGGCGTCGGCGGCTTCCAGCACATCCTTGTCGACAAGGCGGATGCCTAGGTCCGTGAGGCGGATCATCGGCGGGATGGCATAGATGACGACAGCAATGAGGCCCGGCACCTTACCAATGCCGAGCAGCATGACGACCGGAATGAGATAGACGAAGCTCGGCATGGTCTGCATCACGTCAAGTACTGGGTTGACGATACGCTGCAATCGGTCGGAGCGTGCCATGAGGATGCCGATGGGTATGCCGATGGCGATCGACAGCACCGTGCAGACGAAGATCATCGAGATCGTCCGCATCGTGTCCTCCCACATGTCAAGGTAACCGATGATCATGAGGGTGACGAGACAGCCGGCGGCGATGCGCAGGCTGCGCGTCGCGGCATAGGCGATAGCGAGGATAAGCAGCGTGATAATTGGCCAAGGGGTCTTGAGCATGAAACGCTCCGAGGCGATCAGGAAGTGCTGCAGAGGCGTAAACAGGCCCTCGATCAGCTCGCCATAGCTTCGGGTAAAGCCGCGAAAGCCGTCATCGATGGCCTTTTTCAGGTCACGGAGCGCGTTGTCGTCCATATGCGGAAATTTATAAAACCAGTCCATTCGGTTCCCCATCCGGAAAGAGGTCGGGCCACGTCCTCTTGTTCTTGGTATGTCGCCAGGTGAGGTGCGATATGTGCGAGCACACATCGCACCGGTTCTGCGAAGGCCGCCAGTCGCGGCCATCGAACAAGGTTTAGAGCGCAGCCTCGATCTTAGCGGCCGCTTCCGGCGATACCCACTTTGTCCAGATGTCCTTGTTCTCCTCTAGAAAGTGCTTGGCGCCATCCTCGCCGCTAGCCTGGTTGTCGGTCATCCACGCCATTAGCTGGCCGAGAGTCTGGTTGCTCCAGGAGCGTTTAGCCAGATAGTCCATGACCTCGGGGCCAGCCTTTTCGGAGAAGGGCTTGGCGACCAGCGTTACGATCGTATCGACCGGCCAAGCGCTCGGCTTGGGATCCGTGCAGTCCGCGATGGTCACGCAACGCTTCCATTCCGCCTGGTCGTAGGGAACGCCAGCTTCGAGCTGCACCATTTCGTATTTGCCGAGGAGGGCGGTTGGCGCCCAGTAATATCCGACCCAGCCTTCCTTGCGCTCATAGGCCTTGGCAATCGAGCCGTCGAGACCGGCGGCCGAGCCCGTATCGATCAGGCTCCAACCCGCCTTCTCCGCCTCGAACGCCTTGTAGAGTTGCGCGGTAACGACCGTGCCACCCCAGCCCTGCGGGCCGTTAAAGATTGCGCCCTTGCTCGGATCTTCCGGGTCCTTGATCAGGTCCGGATGCTTCAGGAGATCGGGGATCGTTTTGATGTCCGGGTGCGCGTCGGCGAAGTATTTGGGGATCCACCAACCCTGCACGCCGCCATCGGGCAGCGGCGAACCGACCTTGATGATACGGCCTTCGTCGGTACCCTTCTTGACCACGTCAGGCAGCAGGTCGATCCAGGCTTCCGGTGCGATATCCGGCTCGCCCTTTTCGGCCATCGAGGTAATGGTCGGGACCGTGTCGCCGATGGTGATCTCGGCGTTGCAGCCATAGCCTTCGTTGAGGATGATCTTGTCGAGGTTAGAAATCACCTCGGCACTCTGCCAGTTCATGCTGGCGATGGTGATGTCGCCGCACTCGGCGGCTTGGGCCATCGCAGAGCCGGCGACGGTTCCCAGGAAGAGGCAGGTCGATGCAAGCAGTTTCTTCATTATCGTTCCCTCTGCATGCGGCTTGGTTTTTGGGAGCGGGGCGCCGCGACACCCGCTCTTGACGGCGCTAGGAAGGTTCCCCCATGCGGACCGATTTCTTGAAGGCGGCGGCAAGCCCGCGTGTCACGGCGCTGCCGAAGCCCGCCGAAAGCATTTCCTCCATCGCGGCGGCCGTCGTGCCGCGATAGTCGCGGAAGGTCTGGACCGTTTCGGTGGGACAGTCGTCGCGCTGTTCCAGCAGGCGACCGGTGCCGATAAGCACCGTGTTGACAGCCCGTTGAGCGACCTGACGGTCGAGGCCGTGGGCGACGGCATCTGCCATCATGGCCTCGGCAAGTAAGGCCGGAAAAGCCGGGCCCGACCCGGTAAGGCCGGTCAGATAATCGATCTCCGCCTCGGTCCTTACCTCGTCCTGCACACCGCAGGCGTCGAAAATTGCCCGGACAACAGCGCGGTCGGTATCGCTGACATCCTTTGTGGCAATCCACGGCGTATAGGACTTGCGGACCTGCGCAGCCGCATTCGGCAATGTGCGTACGGCGCGGAGAGTCCGATGCCGTTCGCCAAGCGCTGTAAGGCGTATGCCGGCCATGACGGAGATGACGAGCCTGCCCTCGGCTTCGACCCTGAGGTCGATCCAATCGGCCGGGCGGACGGAGAGAATAATGACGTTCGAGCGGTCGGCGAGGGCCTGGTTGTCCGAGGTCCAGAATGCGTCGGGGAAACGATCCGGACGCGTGCTGCGGTAGGAAAGGGCGAGATCCTGAGGTTTTGCGATGCCGGAGGCGAGGACCGCTTCGGCAATAGCGGAGCCAAGCCATCCGCCGCCGCCGATCACGCCGATCCTCAAAACCTTGTCTGTTTCCACCTTCGACTCACTCCGGTTTGTATTGATGCCTTGCGAAGAAGCGGTCGAGTTCGCGCTGATGCGGAACCTGTCCGGTATAAATGGCGATGTATTCCGGTATGCGTTTCATGCGCAGTGCGAGGTTTTCCTGCGCCTGCATAGAGATGTATCCGATCTGGACCAGATAGGTTGTTCTCGCGCGAACGTCGGCCTGGGCCACTTCATACCCGAACCGCATGAACATGCGGCTGATCGCCTCCATGCGCGTCTGGTCAGCCATTTGCACCTCCGCCAGTGTGTCCGGCGATTGCAGGGCCCAGCTGCGCACGGCAAACTCGAATTGCGAGTCAAACAGCTCCTTGTTCAGCCAGCAGTCGAAGACGTTCAGCATCGCTTCGGCGAGCGATTCCGCATAGGCCTCGGATTGCTTGACCAGGTTGCCGGTGTTCTTCTCCCTCCACCGCGAGATCAGTGCATCGAGCAATTCCTCTCGATCCTTGAAGAACCAGTAAAAGCTGGTCCGGGAAAGATTGAGCCGTTTAGCGAGCGGCATGATCTTCACCGAATCCACGCCGGACTCGAGCAGAGAGTCGTATGCGGCTTGCAGCCATCCTTCCTGGGAGCCGCGCCAGCCGCTGTCGCTTGTCGTCTGTTCCATGAATGCCTCCTAACAAATCCCGCCTGCGGCCGCAAGTAAAATGTACATTACTGTCTATCTTTTGATCTCAAGTGTTTTGATCATTGACACATATGTACATTCCCGCGTACCGTTTCCCTGATTTTCCTTAAACCGGAGCCCGGCGCATGTCGAACGATCCTCTGCTTCAGCCCTACCGGCTCAAGCATCTGACCCTCCGCAACCGTATCATCGTCACCTCGCACGAACCGGCCTATCCGGAGGATGGCATGCCGAAGGGCCGCTACCGTGCCTATACCGTGGAGCGCGCAAGGGGCGGGGTGGCGTTGACCATGACGGCGGGTTCGGCCGCCGTCTCGAGGGACAGTCCGCCGGTCTTCAACAACCTGCTCGCCTACAAGGATGAGATCGTTCCGTGGATCCGGGAGATGACCGACGCCGTGCATGAAGAGGGCGCGGCGATCATGATCCAGCTCACTCATCTCGGCCGCCGTACGCGCTGGGACAAGGGCGATTGGCTGCCCGTCATCGCACCGTCGCATCATCGCGAGGCAGCGCACCGAGCGTTTCCCAAGAAGGTGGAAGATTGGGACATCGAGCGCATCATCAAGGATTTTGCGGATGCGGCCGAACGCATGAAGGCGGGCGGAATGGACGGTGTCGAACTGGAGGCCTATGGCCATCTGATCGACCAGTTCACCTCGCCGCTTACCAACGAGCTTGATGGCCCCTATGGCGGCTCGCTCGACAATCGCATGCGTTTCTGTTTCGACGTGTTCAAGGCAATGCGCGAGCGTGTCGGCGACGACTTTATCCTCGGCGTACGCTATACGGCCGATGAATGTCTTCCCGGCGGGACCGGAAAGGCCGAAGGTCTGGAAATCTCCCGCCGTCTCAAGGAAAGCGGCCTGATCGACTATCTCAACGTCATTCGCGGCCATATCGACACGGACCCGGGCCTGACGGATGTCATCCCGATCCAAGGCATGGCGAGCGCGCCGCATCTGGATTTTGCCGGCGATGTTCGGGCCGCAACCAAGTTCCCGACCTTCCATGCGGCGAAGATCCAAGATGTCGCCACCGCACGCCATGCGATCGCCGCCGGCAAGGTCGACATGATCGGCATGACCCGCGCCCACATGACCGATCCACATATCCTGCGCAAGATTATTGAAAAGCGCGAGGACGACATTCGCCCCTGTGTCGGCGCGAACTACTGTCTCGATCGTATCTACCAGGGCGGTCTTGCGTTTTGCATCCACAATGCGGCTACCGGCCGTGAGGAGACCATGCCGCATAACATCCCCAAGGCGGATGTGCGCAAGAAGGTCTTGATCGTCGGCGCAGGCCCGGCGGGTCTGGAGGCGGCGCGTGTCTCCGCCGAGCGCGGGCACGAGGTCGTGGTCTTCGAGGCCGCGAACAATCCCGGCGGCCAGATCCGCCTGACGGCGCAGAGTGAGCGCCGCCGCGAAATGATCGGCATCATCGACTGGCGCATGAGCCAGTGCGAAAAGCTCGACGTGACCTTTCACTTCAACACCTGGGCGGACGCCAATACGATTACCGCGGAAAACCCCGATGTCGTGATCATCGCAACGGGCGGCCTGCCGCACACGGATGTCCTTAGCAGTGGCAATGAGCTGGTCGTGTCTTCATGGGACATCATCTCGGGCGACGTGAAGCCCGGCACAAATGTGCTTGTCTATGATGATGCCGGCGATCATGCAGGGCTGCAGGCGGCCGAGTTCATCGCCAAGGCGGGCGGCAAGGTTGAGATCATGACGCCGGACCGCGCTTTCGCCCCGGAGGTCATGGCGATGAATTTGGTGCCCTATATGCGCTCGCTGCAGAAACTCGACACGACGTTCACCGTCACCTACCGCCTGGATGCGGCAGAAAAGAGCGGCAATCAGATCATCGCCCATGTCGGCAGCGACTATGGCGGAGTTTCCAAGCAGCGCACCGTCGATCAAATCGTCGTCAACCACGGCACCATTCCGCTGGATGATCTTTATTTCGAGCTCAAGCCCGGCTCAAAAAACGGCGGTGAAATCTCCTATGACGAGCTTCTGTCCGGCTCGCCCCAGACCACTGAGCGCAACCCTGGCGGCAGCTACCAGCTCTTCCGCATCGGCGATGCGGTCGCAGCTCGCAACACACATGCCGCGATCTATGACGCGCTGCGCCTCGCTAAGGATATCTGACGATGGTGCGAAGCGATGCATTGCAGGGCTTCCTTGACGCTGCCTTTGTGGCTTATGACCAGTGCGCGCAGGATCTTCGCGCTCGCGAATCTATCATGCACATTTTTGCCACTCTGGAAGCGCCCCAGCCCTCGCGACCAGATATCGGTAAGCGCCTTCCTGTATGCCGGAGATATCTGGAGGAGGCTTTTGCGGTGGAGACCGGTGGGACGGCGCTCGATGTATTTATCGAGCGGTTCAAGGCATTGGAGCCCTCTCTCGAATGGAAGTGGCGCCCTACCTACGACGATACCGCGAGCGAAAACTTCCTGATGAGCCACGCGAACACGATGATCATCGGCCCAGGCGGGTTCGAAGACCGTCGGGATGTATGGTTCGGTGCAAGCCTGATGGCGCCGAACGTGCGCTATCCGGATCACGATCACGCGCCGGAAGAGACCTATCTCGTCTTGTCCGATGGTGAGTTTCTACATGGCGATTCCGGCTGGTTTTCGCCTGGTATCGGCGGTTCCTTTTACAATCCACCGGGCATTCGCCACGCTATGCGATCGGGTGACAAGCCGCTCTTCGCGTTCTGGGCCTTGCTGCCAGACCAGACGAAACAGTGAAGACAGAAGCCGGACTGATGGGCCGAGGAAGGAAAATGACGATGAAAGTTCTGGTCACGGTCAAGCGTGTCGTCGATTACAACGTGAAGATCCGGGTGAAGCCGGATGGCACGGGGGTCGAGCTTGCCAACGTCAAGATGTCGATGAACCCATTCGACGAAATCTCGGTCGAGGAAGCGCTGCGGCTGAAGGAAGCCGGCAAAGTCGAGGAAGTGGTCGTCGTCTCCGTCGGACCGGCCAAGGCCGAGGAAACGTTGCGCACCGCTCTTGCCATGGGCGCCGACCGGGCAATCCTGGTCGAGACCGACGATGCGGTCGAGCCTTTGGCCGTTGCCAAGATCATCAGGCAAGTGGCGGAAGCCGAACAGCCCGGCCTGGTCATTGTCGGCAAGCAGGCGATCGATGACGATAGCAACCAGACCGGCCAGATGCTGTCGGCGCTGCTCGGCTGGGCCCAGGGCACCTTTGCCTCGAAGATTGAACTCGGTGACGGCAAGGCTGCGGTCACCCGCGAAGTCGATGGCGGCCTGCAGACCATCGAGATCAAGCTGCCAGCGGTGGTGACCACCGACCTGCGCCTGAACGAGCCGCGTTATGCCTCGCTGCCAAACATCATGAAGGCCAAGAAAAAACCGCTCGACAAGAAGAGCCCGGCCGATTTCGGCGTTGACACCGCACCGCGTCTGAAAGTTCTGAAGACCGAGGAGCCCTCGGGCCGCAAGGCCGGCATCAAGGTCAAGACGGTTGCCGAGTTGGTCGACAAGCTCAAGAACGAAGCCGGCGTCCTTTAAGACATCCAGAATAAGGAGACTAACATCATGGCCATTCTTCTTCTGGCTGACCACGACAATGCAACGCTTTCCGACCAGACCGCTAAGGCGCTGACGGCTGCTGCCAAGATTGGTGGCGACGTGCATGTGCTGGTGGCAGGCTCGGGTGCCAAGGCTGCAGCCGATGCAGCTGCCAAGCTCACCGGCGTTTCCAAGGTGCTGCTCGCAGACAGCAGCGATCTTGCCAATAATCTGGCCGAACCGCTGGCAGCCCTGATCGTGTCGCTGGCCGGTTCCTACGACACCATCATCTCGGCCGCCACCTCGACCGGCAAGAACGTTCTGCCGCGTGTTGCAGCCCTGCTCGACATCGCCCAGATCTCGGAAATCACCGAGGTCGTTTCGGCCGATACGTTCAAGCGGCCGATCTATGCTGGCAACGCCATCCAGACGGTGCAGTCGGGTGAAGCCAAGAAGGTCATCACCGTGCGCACGGCCTCGTTTGCCTCGGCAGCCGAAGGCGGCTCGGCATCGGTCGAGACCATCTCGGCGGCTGCCAATCCGGGCCTGTCGACATTCGTCAAGGACGCCCTGTCCTCGTCGGACCGTCCGGAACTGACATCGGCCAAGATCATCATTTCCGGCGGCCGCGCGCTCGGCTCCTCGGAAAAGTTCCAAGAGGTCATCCTGCCTGTCGCCGACAAGCTCGGTGCCGCCGTCGGCGCCTCGCGCGCTGCCGTTGACGCCGGTTACGCGCCGAACGACTGGCAGGTCGGCCAGACCGGCAAGGTCGTAGCTCCGCAACTCTATATCGCTGTTGGCATCTCCGGCGCCATCCAGCATCTGGCCGGCATGAAGGACTCGAAGGTCATCGTCGCCATCAACAAGGACGAGGAAGCCCCGATCTTCCAGGTTGCAGACTATGGCCTCGTCGGTGATCTCTTCACCATCCTTCCGGAGCTTGAAAAAGCGCTCTAAACGTTTCGAGAATACAACCAACGGCCGCGCAACTCTGCGCGGCCGTTTTTCGTTTTAGAAGCAATGCGTTTCCTTAACCCACAATGACCTCTACCTCGAATAAAGGCTGGAAAATTGGGCGCGATGCCTTTATCACTGGCATCTAAATACCTCGCCCCAACGGGCGCTTTGCTTTTTGCACGAACGGAAGCGCAATCGCCCTTTCGTATGGATGATGGAAAATCGGCTCGATGATCAAGAATGTCGGAATTGTTGGCGCTGGACAAATGGGCTGCGGCATTGCCCAGGTATCGGCTTCGGCCGGGTACAAGGTGCATATCTACGACATTTCGGCCGACCGCGTTGAAGCGGGACTGGCAACCATCAACGGCAACATGGCGCGTCAGGTCTCCTCCGGTAAATTGACAGACGAGGAGCGCAAGAAGGCGCTGTCGCTGATCAAGGGATCGGCTGACCTTAATGATCTGTCGCCGATGGATCTGGTGATCGAAGCCGCGACCGAGGACGAAAGCGTCAAGCGCAAGATCTACGGCCAGGTCTGTCCGGTGCTGAAAGCCGACGCCATCCTTGCCACCAATACCTCCTCCCTGTCGATTACACGGCTCGCGTCCGCGACCGACCGGCCGGAACGCTTCATGGGCATCCACTTCATGAATCCGGTTCCGGTGATGAAGCTGGTCGAACTGGTCCGCGGCATTGCCACCGAAGAAGGCACCTTTGCCACCGCCAAGGAATTCGTCGCAACGCTCGACAAGACGATCACCGTCGCCGAAGACTTTCCGGCCTTCATCGTCAACCGCATCCTCTTGCCGATGATCAACGAGGCAATCTACACGCTCTATGAAGGCGTCGGCAGCGTCGATGCCATCGACACGGCGATGCGGCTCGGCGCCAATCACCCGATGGGACCGTTGCAGCTGGCCGATTTCATCGGTCTCGACACCTGTCTGTCGATCATGCAGGTGCTGCATGATGGCCTGGCGGATTCCAAGTACCGCCCCTGCCCGCTGCTGGTCAAATATGTCGAGGCCGGCTGGCTTGGCCGCAAATCCGGCCGTGGTTTCTACGACTACCGTGGCGAAGTTCCTGTCCCGACACGCTAACCTGCGATCGTCACTAAATCAGCAGTAGAACATTCAAGCGATCTTAACCTGTTTCCGTCACGGTCCAGACCTCACAAAAAGGCCGGGCCATGACAGTTCAGCAGAGACTTCGCTTCGCCGCCTTCATGCTGTGTTTTGCCGGCCTGTTTGTCGGCGCTCTCTATTACGTTCATTCGGCTTTCATCACCTCGTGGAACGAGAAGCAACTGCGCCAGATCGCCACCGACACGGTGGTGCGCACGGAACTGGCAATCGATTCCGCCACCATGAAAATGAGTGACGTCATCGTCAACCGCAGCACGTCCTGCGCAACCGTCGATCCGGCGGCGATGACCAAGGCGCTCTACGGCTCCAGCATCATGAAGAACATCCGGCTGGAAACGAAGGATGGCATCTGCTGGAGCCATGATGAAAGGGACGAGGCGCTCGAACAGTCGATCTCGAACGCAAAGCCCAACCGGACCAACAGTCCCGGCTACTCGCTCTTTTCGCTTGGTTTTCCGGGGTGGGCGGGTCTCGGCGTTCGCTGGCAGTATGGCGAGCACGAAAATATCGTCGAGGTTCTCGCAACAGGCGGCTTGCTCTTTGGTATCCTGCCACAGGAACTGCGCGAAAGCGCGCTGATGCAGTTGACCCTTGAAGATGGCTCCTCCTTTGCCACCTATCGCCCCGAGCGCAAATGGTCCAGCGAGAGTGCCGGTCTCGTCACCTTCACTGAGACGTCCACCAAGTATCCCATCTCGTTGAGCATGAAGATCGATGCCGCCGCGCTGGGCCATTGGAACCAGACGCTATCACCACAGATGATCGCCGCTGCAGCGGCCTTCGGCCTGGGTTTCGGGTTTCTTGCCGCCCGCGGCATGATGCGCAACACATCCATCCTCGACAACCTCGACCGGGCCTTGTCGAGCGGTCAGATCCAACCTTATTTCCAACCGATTTTCGGTCTTGAGGACAGGGAGCTTCTTGGCTTCGAAATGCTGGCGCGCTGGATCAAGCCGGACGGCACGATGATCCCGCCACTGGCCTTCATTCCGCTTGCCGAAAGCAGCGGCCGGATCGAACGATTGACCATGGAACTGCTCAGACAAGCGGGAGAGCAGCTTGGCGGGCTTCTGGAAGTACAAACACAACTCAAGCTGACCTTCAACGTCACGCCTGACCAGTATCTGGCTGATGATTTCGTCACGAACCTGGTCGCCAACACCACCCGCTTCAACCTTCCCCACCGTGCGCTTGTGGTCGAGGTAACCGAACGGCAGGCCATTGCCGACAAGAAACGGGCAGCGATCGTCACCGGCAAACTGAACGATGCGGGCCTGCGCGTTGCCATCGATGATGCGGGGACGGGTCATAACGGGCTTTCGGCAATCTATGCGCTCGGTGCCAACTACCTGAAGATCGACAAATTCTTCATCGACGGGGTCACGCTCGATCGGAAATCGTCGGAACTGGTGGAGATGCTGGCCGGGCTCGCAACGAAATTCGGCATGATTGTCGTTGCCGAGGGTATCGAGACGGAAGAACAGATCACTGCGCTTCTGCAGCTGGGCATCCGGGAGGGACAGGGATTTGTCTATTCCCGCCCGGTCCCGGCCGCAGCGATCCTCGCGATGGCGGCGAAGGACATGGCTGCGCCCGGGCCAAGAAAAAAGAGCCGCGTCACTTTCCTCATGAGCGCCTGAGCGAGCTCTGGCGAGAGCAAGTCTATAGCAACCCCTCCGCCCGCAATGCGCGCTGAACTGCAGGCCGGGCCTCCACATCGGCGACATAGACAAGCAGTCTTTCAGGAACCGGCATCTCGACCATCCGCGCCCAGCGCAAGGTGACATAGAGCAAGGCATCGGCCACGCTGAACCGGTCTCCCAGCAGATAACGCCCGGCGATCTGTCCGGCAATCAGGATGAAGCGCTCCTCGACCATGCCACGCAGCATCGCGACCGCTTCGTCGCCCGGCAGGAAGAAGGAGAAGGCAAACGGCCTCTGCACTTCGGTCGACAGAAACGCCAACGTCTCGATCAGCCGGTGCCGCTCCATTCCTCCTGCTCCTTCGTGGCCAGTAGTGTGCTGATCGATCCAATCGAGGATCGCCACGGTTTCCGTCAGCGGCACGCCGTCTTCGATTTCAAGCAGCGGCACATAGCCCTTCGGATTGACGGCGAGATAGTCTCCCGGACGCTCCAGCGTCCGCGTCATGATGTCGACCTTGACCAGCACCGGCTCAAACCCGGCTTCAAGAAGGGCGATGTGGCCTGCCAATGCGCTGGTGCCCGGAGAGAAATAGTACTTCATCTCAAAAATCCTTCCATGTTGAACGACGCGGGATTCAGGCTGCAGCAGTGCGGCCAAGATAGGCGACCAAGCCTTCGAGCATCGCGCCCCAACCTTCCTTGTGCCCTTCCGGGCTATCCCCATCGAAATAGAAACCGCTCTCGGTCAGCCTCAGATCCGTACCGTTGGCCGCCGGGGCCAGTTCCAGCAAGACCGTACCGGCGAAAAGCATGCCGTTCTCATGCGACACGGTGCTCGAAGAGAGGATGAATTGATCGGTGCGAATGGCATGATAGTGGACCGTGTTGACATACGGCTTCGCGCCAGACGGGCCGAAGGTCAGGACATCGGTATGACCAGCGCGAAATTCGAAGACCTGATAGGCCATCTCCCACCCGTCCCCCGGTGCGCTCCAGTCAAGAAGTGCCTCGCGGCTTGACCAGGCAGCAAAGACCTCTGCCGGTGCCGCGGCAAGAGTGCGTTCAAAAACGATGGTTGCGTGATCGATATGCTGAATTGTCATGGGCTTGCTCTCTGTGCGGTGTTGAATATGCGGGAACCCTAGCTGCTTACAGTGGCGCCCTTTAGTGGCAGGATGGACAAAACCGGGGCATACGTGCCAAATTGCCATCATGTTTCCAAAACAGTTCACGCCCCCGCCGCTGCGCATCAGTATTCTGGTTTTGCCGGAAACCGCGCCGATGGCCGTCTACGGGCTCTATGAAGTGCTTGGTTCGGTTGGAAAAATCTGGCCGCAATTGACCGGCGAGACGGAGAAGGTCCGCGGCATCGTCCCCCGCATCGTTGCAAAGACTGCAGAGCCTTTCCAATCCGTCATCGGCGTTCCCATCACACCGCAGGCATCAATCAGCGACGACAATGACGCCGATGTGGTAATCGTCTGCGATATCGAGTTGCCGCTGCGAGGTAGCCCTGAGGGCCGATGGGCGGAGGAAATTGCCTGGGTGCGCGCAGCCCTTGCGAGAGGTGCGCTGGTGTGCTCGACCTGCAGCGGGTCCGTTCTGCTGGCCGAGGCTGGCCTTCTCGACGGATGCGACGCCGCTTCGCACTGGAGTGCGGCAGAACTGTTTCGCGACCGCTATACGCGCGTTCGCTTCCGGCCCGACCGTATTCTTTGCGACAGCGGCCATGAGGGCCGGCTACTCACCGCCGGTGGCGCATCCTCCTGGCAGGACCTGTCGTTGTACTTGATTGGCCGCTATTGCGGATCCGCAGAGGCCATGCGTGCCGCAAAGATCTTTCTGATCGGCGATCGCAGTGGCGGACAACTACCCTTTGCCGCGATGACGCGTCCGCGCCAGCATGACGATGCCGTGATCGCTGAAAGCCAGACCTGGATTGCCGATCATTATCCGGAGCCAAACCCGGTGACGAGGATGGTCGCGCAATCGGGTCTTGCCGAACGCACCTTCAAGCGGCGGTTCACCAATGCGACCGGCTATACGCCGGTCGACTATGTGCAGGCGATCCGCATCGAGGAAGCCAAGCAGATGCTGGAAACCACCCGTGACAGCATCGACGGCATTGCCGCCGAGGTCGGCTACGAAGACCCGACGTTCTTCCGCCGCCTGTTCAAGCGGATCACCAGCCTCAGCCCGGCGCAATACCGGCAGCGGTTCCAGACCGCTGGCATCCGTCAGGGTGCTTGAAAGGCCTAAACCCCGCCGGCGGCGGCCTTGATCAGCGCCCTGGCATCGTCGCTATCCCATGCGGCCGGCCCGTTCATCGACGAGATCAGGCAACCCTTGTCGTCCATCAGCAGCGTGACAGGCAGGCCAAAGGCCAGGCCTTCCTTCTTCAGCGAATTGAAAACGCCCATCGATGCATCACGGTAATAGCCGAGGTCATGCACGCCGGTTTCGTTGAGAAATGCCGTCGGCTTCTCATCGTCACCGATATCGATATTGACGGCAACCACCTCGAACTTGTCGCTCCCCGCAGCCTTTTGCAGCGCATTGAGGGCCGGCATCTCTTCGCGGCAAGGGCCGCACCATGTCGCCCAGAGATTGAGCAGCACGGTCTTGCCGCCAAAATCGGCAAGCGTCAGATCCTTGCCATCCTTGCCCTTGAAACTGAGGCTGGACATGGAGCGCGGCTCGCTGACCGGCGCCATCGCGGCGACCTGGCCCTTGAGGAACGGTGTGATGGCCGCAACCTTGCCTTTTGCCGCTTCGCAGATCTTGGCGTCTGCGGTTTCCACCGCCACACCATTGCCAGACCCGCTTTCCCTGACGTATACCGCTGCCGCACCGGCGATCACGCCTCCAAGGGCAGCGATCATTACCAGTCTGGCAGGAGGAAAGCGTTTCTTCTTGTCGTTTACTTCATTTTCCAAAACGGGTCATTCTCCAGGGCGGGCATCTTCATGGCTGACGGCACTTCTGAAACCAAAAGCTCCAACCAGATGTGGGGCGGTCGCTTTGCTCAAGGACCGGCGGCGATCATGGAGGAGATAAATGCCTCGATCGGCTTCGACAAGAAGCTTTTCGCCCAAGACATCCGCGGCTCAATGGCGCATGCGACCATGCTGGCGCATCAAGGCATCATTTCGGCCGATGATAAAGACAAGATCGTTCACGGCCTGAGCACGATCCTGTCAGAGATCGAAAGCGGCCAGTTCGAATTCTCCCGCCGGCTCGAAGACATCCATATGAACGTGGAAGCACGGCTTGCAACCCTGATCGGCCCGGCCGCCGGACGCCTGCACACAGCGCGCTCGCGCAACGACCAGGTGGCGCTCGACTTCCGCCTGTGGGTAAAGGAAGAGTTGCAAAAATGCGAGGGAATGCTGACGAGCCTGATCGCGGCCTTCCTCGACCGCGCCGAAGAGCACGCCGAGACGGTGATGCCAGGCTTTACCCATTTGCAGACGGCCCAGCCGGTGACCTTCGGCCATCACTGCATGGCCTATGTCGAAATGTTCGGCCGCGACCGCCAGCGCGTGCGCCACGCCATCGAGCATATGGACGAAAGCCCGATCGGTGCTGCAGCACTCGCCGGCACCGGCTTTCCGATCGACCGCCACATGACCGCCAAGGCGCTTGGTTTCCGCGAGCCGACCCGCAATTCGATCGACACCGTTTCGGATCGCGATTTCGCGCTGGAATTCCTGTCAATCGCCTCGATCTGCGCCGTGCATCTGTCGCGGCTGGCCGAAGAAATCGTCATCTGGTCGACACCGCAATTCGGCTTCGTGCGCCTGTCGGATGCGTTTTCGACCGGCTCCTCGATCATGCCGCAGAAGAAGAACCCGGACGCTGCCGAACTGGTACGCGCCAAGACCGGCCGCATCAACGGCTCGCTGATCGCGCTTCTGACCGTGATGAAGGGCCTGCCGCTCGCCTATTCCAAGGACATGCAGGAAGACAAGGAACAGGTCTTCGACAGCGCCGAGAGCCTGGAACTGGCAATTGCAGCGATGACCGGCATGGTCCGCGACATGACCATTCGTGCTGACCGGATGAAGGCCGCTGCAGGCTCCGGCTATTCCACCGCTACCGATCTTGCTGACTGGCTGGTGCGCGAAGCGGGGCTTCCCTTCCGCGACGCCCACCACGTCACTGGCCGCGCCGTGGCGCTGGCCGAACAGAAGGCCTGCGAACTGGCTGAACTTTCTCTCGAAGACCTGCAGACGATCCATCCGGATATCACCGACAAGGTGTTCGGCGTGCTGACGGTCGAGGCTTCGGTTGCCAGCCGCACATCATTTGGCGGCACAGCGCCGAGCGAAGTCAGGAAGCAGATTGCCTGGTGGCGGACCCGCAACTGAGAATACGATTCAGGGTGCACAATGCCCCGAAAAGCCGTTATGAGTTTTGGCGAATTTGCGAAGAAGGGCTGATTGCCCGGACCGGGAACCATCGATGCTGTCACGAAACACCACCATTCTGCTTGCAGTCCTTGCCATTGCCGGCCTGACGCTGTCCGGCTGCGGGCGCAAGGGCGACCTCGATCGTCCGGGCTCCTCCGCTCCGATCAACACCAAGGCGGTACCCGGCAGCGTTGAAAAACAGGACGAAGCGCGCGGCAAGCCCTTCTTCCTTGATCCCCTCCTGTAACAGAGCACACTCGTGAACCATTTCGAATATCGTGACGGCATTCTGTTTGCTGAAGACGTCTCCGTCATCGACATCGCCAAGGCGGTGGGAACCCCGTTCTACTGCTATTCTACCGCAACGCTGGAACGGCACTACTCGGTCTTCTCCAAGGCATTTTCCGATATTGACGCCATGGTCTGTTACGCCATGAAGGCCAATTCCAACCAAGCCGTACTGAAGACGCTCGGCCGTCTGGGCGCCGGTGTCGACGTGGTATCCGGCGGCGAACTGCGCCGGGCGCTGGCAGCCGGCATCCCGGCCAGCCGCATCATGTTTTCCGGCGTCGGCAAGACCGCCGCCGAAATGGACCTGGCGCTCGACGCCGGTATCTACTGCTTCAACGTCGAATCCGAGCCGGAGTTGGAAGTGCTCAATGCCCGCGCCGTGCGCGAAGGCAAGAAGGCGCATGTGTCCTTCCGCATCAACCCGGATGTCGACGCCAAGACCCATGCCAAGATTTCGACCGGCAAGAAAGAAAACAAGTTCGGCATCGCCTATGAGCGCGCCCGCGCCGTTTATGCCCATGCCGCGACCCTGCCCGGTATTCAGGTGACCGGCATAGACATGCATATCGGCAGCCAGATCACCGAGCTGCAACCTTTCGCCGACGCTTTCAAACTGTTGCGCGAGCTGGTCGATACCCTGCGCGCCGACGGCCACAACATCGATCACGTCGACGTTGGCGGCGGCCTTGGCGTGCCCTACAAGCTGGACAACAACCCGCCGCCCCTGCCCGACGCCTACGCGACGATCGTCAAGGACCAGCTGCGCGAACTCGGCTGCAAGATCGTCATGGAGCCCGGCCGGCTGATCGTCGGCAATGCCGGCATAATGGTGACGGAAGTCGTCTACGTGAAGGACGGCGGCTCGAAGACCTTCGTCATCGTCGATGGTGCCATGAACGACCTGATCCGCCCGACGCTCTACGACGCCTATCACGAAATCCAGCCGGTGCGGATTTCCGCCGCCAACGCGCCGCGTATCAAGGCCGACATTGTCGGTCCGGTCTGCGAGACCGGCGATTATCTGGCGCTCGACCGGGAAATGGCCATGCCGAAGCCCGGCGACCTGATTTCGATAGGTACCGCCGGCGCCTATGGTGCGGTGCAGGCAGGCACCTATAACAGCCGTTTGCTGGTGCCCGAGGTTCTTGTCAACGGCGATCGCTTCCACGTGATTCGTCCGCGCACGACCTATGAGGACCTGATCGGGCTGGATTCCGTGCCTGACTGGCTCGACTGACGGCCTTTCAGCAGCTCCCGGTCCGGCGTTGTTGATAGCACCGCGGCGGACCACCGAAATCGATCACGATTGCGTTGCCGCCCTCGTCTTCGCCACAAAGAGTGTTATCCTTCGCGGTACGTTTCAAACGTTGAAAGGGAACGGATGACGGAAATCCGGCGGGACAGCTCGACGGCGGCGGCAGGCTTCATGCGAAGCCTTGCGGTCAAGCGGACGCTTGCGCGTATCGTCCTTATCGCCGAACAGATGGCGCCCCGCGCCCTGCCGCTCATTGCCATCGTCTTGCTGTTTCTCTCCGCCGCCTGGTTCGGTTTCTTCCGCACCGCCCCCGGCTGGCTGCATGTCACCGCCCTGATAGCCTTTGCCGCTGCCTTCGTCGCCGTATTGATCCCGCTGCTGCGCATCCGCATTCCCGGCAATACCGAGGCCGACCGGATGCTGGAGGAGCGCAACCACCTGCCGCATCAGGCAATCCGAGTTCAGGACGATCAACCGGCCACCAGCGGCGCCTTCGGCCAGGCGCTCTGGCAGGAGCATCAGACCCGCATGGCGCGGATGATCGGTTCGCTACAAGCTGGACTGCCCAAACCGGACATCGCCCGCACCGACAGCTATGGCCTGCGTGCGGTTCCGGTGCTGCTTGCCTGCGTTGCCTTTGCCTATTCCTACTCAAACCGCGCCGGTCTGATTTCCGATGCCTTCCGCCCGCCGCAGCAGATCGCCGCGATACCCGATGTGCGCATTGATGCCTGGGTGACGCCGCCTGCCTATACTGGCAGGGCGCCGGTTTTTCTGACGGACAGGCAGGGCGCTGAACAGATTGCCGGCAGCGCAGAGCCGCTGCGTATCCCGCAGTTCAGCGAATTGACCGTGCGCATCACCAGCGGCGGTGAAGGCACGCCCGTCACGTATCTGGAAGACGGCGCGGCCCAACCGCTGGTAATCGCCGCACAGGCGGCCAAACCCGGCAAGGACGGCAAAGTACCTGTGGTAGCTGCTGCTGCCGATCCGGCAAAACCCGGCAGCGACACCCATATGATGAAGATCACCAAGGACGGTTCGCTCTTTGTTGGTGGCGAACAATGGGCCTTCACGGTGATCCCCGACAGCGTTCCGGATATTGCCTTCGACGGCATTCCGCGCACTACGGTCAACGCTGCGCTCGAAATTGGTTTTGCAGCCAAGGACGATTACGGCATCCAGGATGCCTGGGCCGAAATCGTCCCTCTCGACAAGCAGGCTGCCGATGCGCGGCCGCTTTATCCCCTGCCGGAATACCGCCTCGATCTGCCCAAGCGCAACGCCCGCGAGGCCAAGGGGCTGACCAGCCGCAACTTGAGCGAACACCCGCTTTCTGGAAAGCGCGTCCGCGTCACGCTGGTTGCCAAGGATGCCGCCGGACAGGAAGGCCGCAGTGTGCCACAGGACATGATTCTGCCCGCCCGTCCCTTCTTCGAACCTTTGGCCGGAGCGGTCGCCGAAGAGCGGCAGGTGTTTGCGCTCAATGCCAACGATCTGCCACGCGCGATTGAACTTAACGACGCCCTCTCGGTGCGGCCCGACGAAACCATCCCGAACCTGACGCACTTCCTGCTTCTGCAATCGGCCCGAACCCGCATGGCGCTTTCGCGCAATGACGACATGCTGCGCGATGCAGCAGCCTATCTCTGGGATATCGCACTCGGCATCGAAGGTGGCGACATGGCGCTGGCCGACAAGCGGCTGCGCGATGCTCAGCAGAAGCTGTCCGAGGCGCTGGAAAGAGGCGCATCGGACGAAGAAATCACCAAGCTGATGCAGGAACTGCGCGACGCCATGAAGGACTACATGGAGGCGCTGGCCAAGCAGGCGGCAAAGAACCCGCAAGTGGCGGCCAACCCCAACCAGAACAACGTGCTGCGTCAGCAGGATCTGGAAAAGATGATGAACCAGATCGAAAACCTCGCCAAATCCGGCGCCAAGGATCAGGCGCGCCAGATGCTGTCGGAAATGCAGCGCATGATGAACAATCTCCAGGCCGGCCGGCCTCAGCAACAGCAGCAGGGCCAGGAAAACAGCGAGATGCGCAAGCAGATGGACAAGCTCGGCCAGCTGATGCAGGAGCAGCAGCAACTGATGGACGAGACGTTCAAATACGATCAGGCCCTGCGCGACCGCATGCAGCGCGGCGATCCGCTGGAGGGAGAGGACCATGAACTCTTCGACCAGGAGATGCCGCAGGAACCCGGCCAGCAGCAGGATCAAAATGCCCAGCAGCCCGGCCCGCTCGACAATATGACGGCGGAAGAACTGAAGCAGGCGCTAAAAGACATGCAGGCGCAGCAGGACCAGCTGGGCAAGCAGCTTGGTGAATTGCAGAAGGGCCTTGAAGGCATGGGCATCAAGCCCGGCAAGGGTTTTGGCGAGGCTGGCCGCGAAATGAAGGGCGCTTCCGGCGCTCTCGGCAAGGGCCAGGGCGAACAGGCTGTCGGTAGCCAGGGCCGCGCATTGCAGGCGCTGCGTGATGGCGCGCAGGACATGATGCAACAGATGCAAAGCCAGGGCCAAGGCCCCGGGCAAGGCCAGGGCGTGCCGCAATATGGCCAGAACGGCCGTGACCCACTGGGCCGCCGCCAGCAGAACGCTGGGCCGGACTTTGGCGATCAAGTCAAGGTGCCTGATGAAATCGATACGCAGCGCGCCCGCGAAATCCTCGACGAAATCCGCCGCCGCCTTGGCACCAACTCGTCGCCGGAGACGGAGCGGCAATATCTGGAAAGGCTGTTGGATATTCGGTGAAGGCCAGCTCCCAAACGCGCCGCATCAAGATGCGGTGCCGCTCCACAGCCAGAGCGGCGCAAGAACAGGCCTAAAGCACCGACATTTTCGCCGGCTTCTCAGAATGGCTTGCTGATACAGGCGTATTTCCGGTCCAGGCCCAATCTCATATTTCCGCCGGTCACCTGTTTGATTTTACCCGCGCCACACGAGTTATCATCAACCAGAACCTTGATCCCGCTTTGAATTTTCCCGGGACGGGGTTCCGTTTGGTATATTTTCGGGCCTTTGTGGCCGGTTGCCTGCGTACATCCCACCAAGAAAAACGGAAATAGAAAAAGAACCATAGCTTTCTTCATCACGCCCCTCAGCAACGAACCATTAATAAAGCATCTCACTTTAATAATTTTAGGGATAATGAAAACAAGAAAAATTGTGAGACCGGAAAGTCTAAAGCCGACGCCGCTCAAGCCGCCAATGCAACGGCAACGGCCTTGCGAATATCCGGCAGCGAAAACGGCTTGGAGACCACATCGATAACCTTGCCGGTCAGATTGTCGGCCCGCTCGCGCTGTTCGGCATAGCCGGTCATCAACAGGATCTTCAATGCCGGAAAGGCGGCTGATGCCTGGTGGGCAAGCTCGATACCGTCCATCACGGGCATACGGATATCGGAAAGCAGCAGGTCGAATCTATCGCCCTGAAGGCAGGCAAGGCCCTCGGCGCCATCGGCAGCCTCGACGGTCTCATGACCATCCAGCTGCAAGGCGCGGGCAACGAAACGGCGCAGGCCGTCCTCATCTTCGGTAATCAGGATTTTCGCCATCATGGCCTCCGTTTCGGCAACAGCTCTGCCGGGACGTTTGCCATGACGGCATCCGGTCCCTGACCCGCAGCACAGGCTGCGGGTCAACACCACCAGAGTTTTGTTTGTTTTCCGTAAACGCGGATGGCCAGATCAGGGACTGTCCACAGGCGGATGATTATTCGGCATCGCCAGTGACAATGCCGACGAACGGCAGCTCGCGGAAAGCATAGGCCACATCCATACCGTAGCCGACGACAAAATAGTCGGGGCATTCGAAACCGACATAATCGGCTTCGAGATCGGTCTGGCGCTTGACCTTTTTGTCGAGCAGAACGGCGATTGTCACCGATTTTGCGCCGCGCTCCAGCATCAGTTCCTTGGCGAAGCGCAGCGTGCGGCCCGACTCAAGAATGTCATCAATCAGCAGAACATCGCGGCCATGCACGTCGCTGTCGATGTCCTTGATGATCTTGACGCCCTGCGACACCGTGCCTGTGCCATAGCTGGACAGCGTGATGAACTCGACTTCCGGCGCAAGGCCGACGGCGTGCATCGCGCGGATGAGATCGGCGGCGAAGATGAACGAGCCCTTGAGGACGGCGATGACCAGGAGGTCATTGAGCGGTCCCTTGGCAATTTCTTCCGCCATTTCAACGTTTCGCGCCGAAATGACCTCGGCAGTATAAAGCGGATCGATGTTCTTTCCACGAACGACGGGCATGGGAATGGTCTCCAGAAATAAAAATGGAGACTGCGTTTTATGCCTCCGGAACCTAGCCGCTTAGCACAGTCAGGGCGCCGAATCACCCGGTTGGCCGAAGGAAACGGCCACGCCCGGCAGTTTTCCACCTGTGTGTAGGAGACGGGTCGAGAACGGGCGGCTCTCGCCGGGGGCCAGAACAGCCTGGCCTTGCTCAATCCGCGTGGCCGTCCGCCGATGTCCATTGGCAACCACATCGACCAGGAGTGGGGGAACCATCTTCGGTGCATCGGATTGATTTTTGACTGCACCATAGACCGACAGGATCTTCATGCCGTTGGCATCATTGAGCGATGTGGTGACATCACTGATCGACAATGCCTGTACAGGGGCAATATCGGGCTGGTACTGGGGCAGGCTGGCAAACAGCACGAAGACCGGGGCACACAGGCAGGTGACGAGGACGGCAAATGCCTTGGGGGATGCCGTCTGGAGCAGGCGCTCGAAATGGTTCACCACTCGCCCGAACCCAGATGCTACACGATGCGGGTTCTGGTTCGCCGGGACTGCAGTGCGCATCCGATTGTCGTTGAAGACGGGATAGACGTTACGCCGGCCATTTGCCGTCACGGTTTCGAATTCGGCATCGACGATATTGGTGCGATCGGGCATGCCCCTTGCGGGCGTGGCCCGCCCCCGCCGCTCAGGCGGCAGAAAATCCATGCGGGTTGCGGTGCCGTTGGAACGGAAAGCGTTCATCGTCTCTCCTTCGCAGCCACGCTGGCCGCGCCAGAATGCCCGGGGCATCGACAGGCCAGAATCGGGCATTGAAACAAACCTTTCTCAGACGTAAACCTAAATGGTTAATGCTTCGAAAACGGCGCTGCCAGAGTGCGTGTTTTCACGCTAAATTAACTACTGTTTAACCATGTTGGCGCTGTAACAGCGAATATCGCGCCATATGCTGCAACAAGGGCCATCAGCCTGCCGCGAACAGGTGGCATGCTGGATTGAAGAGAAGCTGGACACTGACCCGTTGATTCATTTTGAAAATGTCGGATTGCGCTATGGAATGGGCCCGGAAATTCTCCGCGACCTGACCTTCGACATTCCCAAGAAATCATTCCAGTTCCTGACCGGCCCTTCGGGTGCCGGCAAAACGACGCTGCTGCGGCTGCTGTTTTTATCGCTGCAGCCGACACGCGGCTTGATCCGCATGTTCGACCGCAACATCTCGACCATTCCCCGCGACGAATTGCCAATGCTGCGCCGCCGCGTCGGCATCGTTTTCCAGGATTTCCGCCTGCTCGATCATCTGACGACATACGAGAACGTCGCTCTACCGTTGCGCGTGCGCGGCAAAGACGAATCGTCCTACCGCTCCGACGTTCTCGAACTGCTTGGCTGGGTCGGACTTGGCGAGCGCATCAATGTTTTGCCGCCAGTTCTTTCCGGCGGAGAAAAACAGCGCGCAGCCATTGCCCGCGCGCTGATCGACCGGCCGGAAATTCTGCTTGCCGACGAACCGACCGGCAACGTCGACCCGCCGATGGCGCGCCGCCTGCTCAATCTGTTCCTCGAACTCAATCGGCTCGGTACCGCTGTCGTCATCGCCACCCATGATCTTTCGCTGATGGATCAGGTCGAAGCGCGGCGGATGATTCTTTCCCAAGGGCGGCTCGATATCTATGAGTGAAGCGCCCGCCAGCAATCACGCCGGTCAGACCGCGCCGCAGGAGCGCAAGGCATCGCTGCGTGTGCGTCCAACGGCGCCGATCGTCCCGCCCGCAAACGTCTCCGGCAATGCGCTGGTGCTGGTCATCGCCATCATGGCCTTCCTCGCCTGCCTAACGCTCGGTGCCGTCAGCATGGTGCGCTCGACGGCGCAAAGCTGGGAAAGCCAGATTTCCCGCGAGATCACCATTCAGATCAAGCCGGACGAAAAGCTCGACATGGAAAAGGCGCTGGCCGACGCCCGCGACCTTGCCCTGACCTTCGAGGGCACCACCAACGGCACCATCGTCGACAAGGCAGCGACCGCACGGTTGCTGGAGCCGTGGCTGGGAGCCGGGCTCGATCTTGACGACCTGCCGGTGCCACGCCTCGTGATCATCACCATCGACGAGCAGAACCCGCCGGACTTTGCGGCGATGCGGACGATGCTGACGGAGACCATTCCGCAAGCCTATCTCGACGATCACCGCACCTGGGTCGACCGGCTGGTGGCGATGGCGCATACAACGGCCCTGATCGGTACCGGCATCCTGGTGCTGGTGTTTTCCGCGATGGTGCTGACCGTGATCTTTGCCACGCGCGGGACGCTGTCGGGCAACCGGCACATCGTCGAGGTCTTGCATTTCGTCGGCGCGGAGGCCGGGTTCGTCGCTTCCGAGTTCCAGAAGCACTTCTTGAAGATCAGCCTGAAGGGCGCAGGCGCAGGCGGGCTTCTGGCAGCGGCCTGTTTTGCGATCGCGGGCTTCTGGCAATCGCGCTCGCTGGCCACCCCGCAGAGCGACCAGACGACGGCCATGTTCGGCAGCTTCTCCATCGGCTTTACCGGCTATCTTGGCATTGCCGCCATCATGATTGTCATCGCGCTGCTCACGACGCTCACGGCCCGCTTCACGGTGATGCGGACCATCGACGAGATCGATCTGATCCGGTCGGACCCGGCTCGCATCGACGGCAATCAGACCTGATCGTCATGATTGCTTTGTCCTGCATCCATCCGTTGCCGCAATCTGCTTCTATGGAAGAATCGGAAGCGGTCCTGATTCTAGCGGAGCAGCCGGAACAGCAATGAGCGACAACGGCGAAACACGGCGGAGGGGAGCGCTGGTGCGACGGCATGTAAGCCTTCGCCGCAGGATCGTGCGCGTAACGTTTTATGTGCTGCTGCTGATTGCCGGTCTTGCCGCAGCCAGCTTTCTCTATTTTGCCGATTCGGTCGCCTCGCTGCAACCGCCAGCCAACCCGAAGGCCGATGCGATCGTTGTTCTGACCGGAGGCTTCCAGCGGATCGACCAGGCTGTCGAGCTGCTGCAGACTGGTGCCGGAAAAAGGCTGTTGATCTCGGGCGTCCACCCGTCGACGACAGGCGGCCAGATTCGCCGCAACACCCAGAGTTCGGCAGATCTGTTCAAGTGCTGCGTCGATATCGGCCATGATGCGATCGATACGATCGGCAATGCCAACGAGACGGCGAACTGGATCCGCGACAACGGCTACCGCAGTATTCTGGTCGTCACCAACAACTACCATATGCCGCGCAGCCTGCTGGAACTGCGCCGGGCCAATCCGGGCATCGAATTCATCGCCTATCCCGTCGTCAATTCCGACCTGAAAAGCACCAACTGGCTGGCAAATCCGATGGTGTTGAAGACGATCCTGCTGGAATATCTCAAGCTGACGATCGCGTCGGCGCGCGATGCGCTGGGCGCTCATCCGGCAAGCGGACTGCGCACCGAAACGAAAGACGCCGGTAGCAAGCAATAGACATCCTGCCGGATCTCGCGAACCCAGCTGTTTTCCTTGCCGGAATATTCGTGTAGGCAGCGGGACAACCTTTTTGCTGCGAAAGCCTGCCGATGATCATCCTGCGTTCAGTCCTGTTCAACATCGTGTTCTACATCAACCTGATCCTCCAGATGGTCGTGATGACGCCGTTCTACTTCCTGGCGCCGCGCAAGACCTCATGGTTCGTTCCGAAAAACTGGGCGCGCAGCAATCACTGGCTGTTCAAGGTCATCGTCGGCACGACGTTCGAGATCGAAGGCCTGGAGAACATTCCCAAGGATGGATACATCTTTGCCCCCAAGCACCAGTCGTTCTGGGACGTTTATGCGCTCCTGCCCTGGCTGTCCGATCCCTTCTTCATCTTGAAGCGCGAGCTTGTCTGGATCCCCCTCTTTGGTTGGTACATCCAAAAGCAGCGCATGGTCCCGGTCGATCGCGGCGCACGCGGCAAGGTGATGGCGGCGGTAATGAAACGCGCCCATGACGAGATGGCGACAGGCCGTCAGCTGATCATCTACCCCGAAGGTACCCGCCGTCCGCCCGGCGCTCCACCCGAGTACAAATATGGTATTGCGAGGCTCTACCGCGACCTGAAAATGCCCGTCGTGCCCGTTGTCATGCATCCGGGTCTGTTCTGGCCGCGCCGCAAGTTCCTGCGGTATCCCGGCCATTTCAAGGTGCAGATCCTGCCGCCGATCGAAGCAGGGCTCGATCCGGACGTGTTCCTGAAGAGGCTCGTTGACGTGATGGAAACTGCCAGCGATGCGCTGCTGGTGGAGACGGTGAAGAACAATCCGCACGTCCCGCTGCCGCCGACGGCCGTCCAGCGCCTGAAAGAGCTCAAGGAGTTGGGCGCTCAAGCCTAATGCTTCGTCCTCTCGATGAGAGCAGCCACCTCTTCCAACCAATGATCGCGAATGCCCATTTCCTTCAGGTGGGCAAGCGTGTTGACCAGATAATCCGTATTGGGTCCTGATTTCCCATGGGAAACGGCCACGGTCGCGGCTGCGTCCTCGGCGCTCAGCGCGCCGGCATATTGCGCATGACCGCGGTCGATCGTGTAGGTGAGAGCTGCGACGCGGCGGCCGTCTGCAAGCAAGACCGGCATGGTGCGCTCGAGATAAACATGGGTGACCAGTTCACGCTCGCGCAGGTAGCCGATAACGTCTTCCTTGTCCTTCAAGGCCACCTTGAATGCCATGCCGCGGCAGGAACCGCCATGGTCGAGACCGAGCACGAGACCGGGGCGTTCCGGGGTTCCCCGGTGCACGAAAGAGCGGACACAGAGCGAGCGCCGATAACCGAACGCCCGGGCTGTCATCTTGTCCTCGAAGGCAAAGCCGGGGTTCCACATCAGCGAACCGTAGCCAAACACCCAAAAATCGTCCATATCCACTGCCATTCACATCCATGCCATTCCGGCGCCACAAACCACGGCCAGGAGCGGCGGACAGTCCACTCTGATGTTTTCCTAGCGCATCTGCCCGGCAATCGGAATCGATTTCCTCCACGCTTTTGAAGCACGGCGGCGGTAAACGGCCAGAGCGGCAGACCAGAAATTCTCGTGCCGCAGCGTCGCGGACGAACGACGGAGCAGACCATGACCGCAGCAGATATCGCCGCCCCCTCCGCCGGCAGCCGGAAAATCAGACGGCTGGCGATCGGCGTCGTGCTGTTCCTCATCGTCTATGCCGGCGCGTGGTTTTTCGCGGCCAACCAGATCGAGACGCGGCTGGCCGCCTTTCTGACAGAGAAGAAGGCCAGCGGCTCATCGGCGGAATGCGACGATTTGAGCGTGCGCGGCTTCCCCTTCCGTATCGGCGTGTTCTGCGACAGCGTCCGCCTCGATAACATTTCACGCGGAGCATCGGCCTCCTTCGGCGCGCTGCGCTCGGCGGCACAAGTCTACCGGCCGGGCCATGCCATCATCGAACTCGACGGTCCGGCCGAAATCCGCTTTTCGCCCGGCATGACTGTCTCTGCCGATTGGGAATTGCTCCACGCCAGCGCGAACGCAACGCTATCCGGCCTCGACCGCACATCGCTCACCTATGACAAGCTGGCTGGCACGGCGATGCTACCGTCCTTCGACGACGACGCTGCACCGGGTGACATGCACAAATTCATCTTCAATGCCGGACATGGCGAGGCGCATTTTCGCCAGAACGGCGCTGATCTCGACGCGGCCCTCAGTGTCGATCAATTCGATCTGAAGCTGGACAAGGGATTAAGCCTGCTGCCCCTCCTTAACGCCAGCGTCGACATGACCTTCGCCGATCGCGCCAATCTGATGCAGCGTGGCGGGTGGAAGCCGGATGCCCTGCGCGGCAGCAAGGGCGAGATGCGCAACCTGACGCTCGATCTCGGCAACGGCATGGTGACATCAGCGTCCGGCCCGTTCACCGTCAACGACCAAGGGCTGATCTCGGGCGAATTCAGCGTCACCATGAAGAATATCGAGGGCTGGCGTCAGAACCTCGTCAAGGTCTTCACCGACGAGGATGGCACGGTGATGGTCAACAATATTGCCAACATGCTGACGGCCCTGGCCGACGGCAAGAACGAGGCAACGGTGAAGCTGAATGTCCGCGACGGGATCGCGTTTCTGGCGTTCTTCCCGATTGGGGAACTGCCGCAGCTTTGAGGTTGGCTGGATAAAACCAAAGCAAGCCTCCCAGCGTCACACGCCCCTCATCCGCCCTGTCGGGCACCTTCTCCCCGTAAACGGGGCGAAGGGATATGCGGCTCACTCCGTCGTCCTCTCTCCCTGCTTGCGGGGAGAGGGCTAGAGTGAGGGGCAAAGCGGAATGTTTGCTGCCACCTACTTCTGATCCATCGCATGCCGCCCGAAATCGGCCATATCGGTATCCTGACCGGCCTGGACGATCGAGCGGCGGATGGCGCGGGTGCGGGTGAAAAGGTCGAACAGCTTGTCGCCGTCGCCCCAGCGGATCGCCCGTTGCAGATAGGCCAGATCCTCGGAAAACCGAGCCAGCATTTCCAGGATCGCATCCTTGTTGTGCAGGCAGACGTCGCGCCACATGGTCGGGTCTGACGCCGCAAGACGGGTGAAGTCGCGGAAACCCGAGGCGGAATATTTGATCACTTCCGATTCGGTCACCGCTTCCAGATCATCGGCCGTGCCGACGATGTTGTAGGCGATGATATGCGGCAGGTGCGAGACGATCGCCAGAACCTTGTCGTGGTGCTCCGGATCCATGTCATCGACCATGGAACCCAGCGTTTCCCAGAAGCCTCGCAGCTTCGCTTTGGCCGTTTCGTCCGTATCGGGCAGCGGTGTCAGGATGCACCAGCGGCCCTTGAACAGGCCGATAAAGCCCGCATCCGGACCGGAATATTCGGTGCCGGCAATCGGATGGCCCGGGATGAAATGGACACCTTCCGGCATATGCGGCGCCATCTGGGCGATGACAGAGCCTTTGGTCGAGCCAACGTCAGTGACGATCGCACCGGGCTTCAGATGCGGAGCGATTTCGGCGGCAACCGCGCCGGAGGCACCGACGGGCACGGAGACGATGACCAGATCGGCATTCTTGACCGCATCGGCAGCCGACGTCGTGTAGCGGTCGCCGAGGTTCAGCGCCTCTGCCCGCTTCAACGTCGCGTCGCTGCGCGTCGAGACGGTGACGGAACCTGCAAGGCCCTTGTCCTTGATTTCGCGAGCGATCGACGAGCCGATCAGGCCGATGCCGATCAGCGCGATGGTTTCAAACTGCTTTGCCATCACGCCCGGCCCATGAACTCGGTGAGCGCGGCAATCACGCCTTCATTGGCTTCCGCCGAGCCGATGGTCATGCGCAGCGCATTGGGAAGGCCATAGCCCCGCACCGCCCGCAGGATGAAACCGCGGCTGGTCAGGAATTCGTCGGCTTCCGGCGCGCGCTTGCCGTCGGTATCCGGGAAATGGATCAGCACGAAGTTGGTGACCGATGGGGTGACGCGCAGACCGAGCGACGAGAAGGCATCGGTCAGCTTGCCGAGCCAAAGCGAATTGTGCTCGACGGCTGTGGCCGCAAAGGCCTGATCACGGATCGCGGCGGCACCGGCAGCGATGGCAGGTGCGTTCATGTTGAACGGGCCGCGCACGCGGTTCAGCGCGTCAATGATGGCAAGCGGCGCATACATCCAGCCGATTCTGAGCGCTGCAAGCCCGTGGATCTTCGAGAACGTGCGGGTCATCACCACGTTCTGGTTGGACGATACCAGTTCAAGGCCGGCCTCGTAATCGTTGCGGCGAACATATTCCGCATAGGCGGCATCGAGAACCAGAATGACATTCTTCGGCAGACCGGCCTGCAGGCGGCGGACTTCATCGACAGGCACATAGGTGCCGGTCGGATTGCCCGGGTTGGCGAGGAAGACCATTTTCGTCTTCGGCGTTACCGCAGCAAGGATCGCATCGACGGTGACCTGGCAATCGTTTTCCGGCACCGTGACCGGCGTCGCACCGGCGCCCATGATCTGGATCTTGTAGACCAGAAAACCATGCTCGGTGATGATGGCTTCGTCGCCGGGGGCGAGATAGACATGGCAGAGCAAGCCAAGCAGCTCGTCTGAGCCGTTGCCGCACATCAGGTTGGCCGTGTTCACGCCGTAGACAGAGGCGATGGCTTCACGCAGCTCGATCGCCTGGCCATCGGGATAGATTTCCAGCTTGGCGGCAGCCTTCTGGAAGGCCTCGATCGCCTTCGGGCTCGCGCCCAGCGGCGTCTCGTTCGAAGAGAGCTTATAGACCTTGGCCACACCCGGCGCATGCTCCTTGCCCGGCACGTAAGCGGCAATATCGAGGATACCGGGGCGTGGGGTTGGGCTCGTAAGGTCTGTGCTCATGGGATCAGCTTTCGGCGACAGGGAAAATGACGCTCTGGCAATACCGGTGCAGCGGGTTTTTGTCGAGTGTGGCGCGACGTCACAAATCGATTCGATTCGCCTGCCCCAGCGGCTTTTCCCGCGTCGTCGGCACGCCGTGCGGCGCCAGCACCGGCACGAAGACGCGGCGCGAGGCGCGGGCGGCGACAGGCAGGCCCTGATAGAGCCGCTTCTGCGCCTCGACGATGATGACGCCTGAGAATACCGGCCAGAGCGAGCGGCCGATGCGCTCGAAGGCCTGGCGCATTTTCAGGATCAGTTTCAGCTTCGAGGGCGGAAAGAACAGGGCATCGGCGGAGGCGCCGGGGGTAAAATTGGTTTCGCGCAGCAGCGACGTCAACTGGCCGCGTGAATAGGGACGGCCGGAACCGAAGGGCGTGTGCTCCATCCGCGCCCAGACGCCGCGGCGATTGGGGACCACGATCACCAGGCGTCCGCCCGGCGCCAGAACACGCCAGAGTTCCTTCATCGTCTCACGCGGGTTTTCGGCAAATTCCAGCGAATGCACCATCAGCACCCGGTCGATCGACGAATCGGGCAGTGGCAATTCTTCGTCGAAGATCAACGCCGTGGACGAGAGCTCCGCGACCGGCCAGTTCACCGCCCCCTGCCCCGCCGGCATAAAGGCAAACGTGCGTTCGGTATCGGCGCGAAAACGATCGAGATAGGGGACCGCGTAGCCAAGCCCCACCAGCCGCTCTTCCGGCAGCTTGGCCCAGACCGACGACAGCGCCATGCTGATCGATTGCTCGGCAAAACGGCCGAGGCGGGAATGATAGAACTGGCGAAGGTCGACGATATCTGCGTGCATGACCTGCATGTTAGACTGGAACGGGTGGACTTCAAGGCGGCGCTCACTACATTCGCCACAACGACGTGTCCTCTTCAGGAATTCCATCATGGCCAAGCTCGATATCGAACTCTTCCCGTGCCGCACCGATAATTTCGGCGTGCTGATCCACGATCCAGCAAGCGGCGCCACCGCCTCGATCGATGCGCCGGAGGAAGCAGCCATTCTGGCGGCGTTGAAGCGCCGGGGCTGGACACTGACCCATATCCTCACCACGCATCATCACCCGGATCATGTCGACGCCAATCTGGCACTGAAGGCCCGCTATGATGCAACGATCATCGGCCCGGAAAACGAGGCATCGAAAATTCCGGGCATCGACAAGACGATCGGCGATGGCGGTGATTTCGAATTCGCAGGCCACCCGGTGCATGTCTTCGAAACGCCTGGGCATACGGCCGGGCATATCTGCTTCTACCTCCCCAACGACAAGCTGCTGTTTTCCGCCGACACGCTGTTTGCGCTTGGTTGCGGCCGCCTGTTTGAAGGTACGCCGACGCAGATGTGGACCTCGCTGCAGAAACTGATGGCACTCCCTGATGATACCATCGTCTATTTCGGCCACGAATATACGCTGTCCAATGCGCGCTTCGCAGTGACTGTGGATCCGGAGAACGCGGCGCTGAAGGCCCGTGCTGCCGAAATCGATGCCCTGCGCGCCAAGGGCGTTTTCACCGCGCCGACAACGCTTGGGCTGGAAAAGGCTACCAACCCCTTCCTGCGGCCGCATGATGCCGCCATAAGGGCACATCTTCAGATGGACAACGCACCGAACGCCGAGGTGTTTGCCGAAATCCGCAAGCGCAAGGACAATTTCTGATGGACGTTCAACTGCCGCTGTCGGCGCAAGCCATCATTGAAACGTTGGAAATGGAGCGCCATCCGGAAGGCGGGTGGTACATCCAGACCTTCAAGGACACAGCGGGCGGTCCACGCGGCCACTCGACCGCTATCTATTATCTTTTGGAGCGCGGCGAGCGTTCTCACTGGCACCGCGTGCGCGATGCGGCCGAGGTCTGGCATTTCTACGCCGGGGCGCCGCTGACGCTCAGCATCGCCGAAGACGGCAAACCGGGCACCACCGTCACGCTCGGCTCGAACATCCTGACCGGCGAGAGGCCGCAGGCAATCGTCCCCGCCAACTGGTGGCAATCGGCAACGTCGCTCGGGGCATGGACGCTGTTCGGCTGCACGGTTGCGCCGGGCTTCGATTTTTCAGCGTTTGAAATGGCCCCGCCCGACTGGCAGCCGCCGGCAGCCTGAACCTATTCAGCGGGCTGTGCGGCTCTGGAGCGGCCACGGAAAATAACGTCCTTGGCCGCCAGAACCGCGCCGCCGGTCACGAACAGGCAGGCCAGCGCAATCCGCCAGGACGGCTCGGCGAAACCGAATGCGATCAGGATCAGCGTCGAGAGAACCGGCGCCGCATAGCTGGCGACGCCGAGGATCTGGATATTGCCGTTCTTGACGCCGTAATCCCAGGCGTAGAAGGCAGCGCCGACCGGCAACAGGCCGAGACCCGCCACCGCGATCCACTGTGTTGCTGTTTCAGGCCAGACCGTCGTTTCGAGGCCAAGGTGGCAGAGGAAGGACAGGGCCGCCGTTGCCAGGCAGAAGCCGGTGACGACATCCGTCGAGACGGCTTCGAATCGCCGCGTCAGCAGCGAATAGCCGGACCAGGTGAAGGCACAGGCCAGAGCCGCACCATAGCCCATGACATAGGCGTCATCGAACTGAACGCCATTGCGCGCCACGATCAGGATCGTGCCGGCAAGTCCGCAGATGGCCCCGGCGACATGATACCAGCGTAGCCGCTCACCCGGCAGAAGCGCGGAACCGACAACGATCAGGAGCGGCCAGAGATAGGCAATCAGTCCGGCCTCGACCGCAGGCGCATTGCGAAGAGCGGTGAAATAGAGAAAATGGTAACCGAACAGCCCGGCAATCCCGACGATCCAGACCTTTGCGGGCTGCTTCAGCAGCGCCAGCCGCTCAGGCTTCAGCGCCAGGACAACGAGGCCGGGAATGCTGCCGATGGAAAAGCAGATGGCAGACAGCTGGAAGGGCGGCATGGTGCCGGAGGCTGCCGTGAACAGCGCCAGCAGCGACCACATCAGGATCGCCGAAAAGCCGATCAGCGTTGCCTTGACTTTCATGCACATGCCCCCCGGCCCGAATGGAAATATCAGCTTCCGAACCGCGTCGCCCAGATGGTGACAGGGCCATAGCTGGTCGGGATGCGGACGTAGACCGGAGCATATACGTTCACAGTGTCAGCCTTGGCAAACCAGATTTCCATGGTTTCCAGCTTGCGCAGGTAATCGACGTCGTCGCGCCCTTTGCGATAACCGGATTTCGGCACGAACTTGATGCCGCAGACGATGACGTCTCCCTGAAAACCTTCCGTCTTGAAGGGCCGGGTCCCCTTCGGCGACAGCTTCAGGTCCATGCGCGATTCGCCGTCGAAGATCGGTACGCTTTTCGGGCAGACCCGCGTATCGGCCGGAAAGATCAGGCCCGAGAGAGGATCGACAACATTGCGCATATCCGCCTTGGTGACCGGCACCCAGTTCTTCGGAATCTTGCGCGGCGGCCTCATCGAGGCGGACACGACATCGCCGTCGCGGAACTGCACGTCGATCGCACGGCCCTTCTTGCCGCTCTGATACTTGACCCGATATTCCGAGGCGCTCAACTGGTCACGCCCGACGACGCCGGAGACCGAGGTCTCCCCTGAGGTCTTCGCGAAGATATCGGCAAGACCAGCGGAGTTCATCGTCCCGGAAATGGTGTAGCGCTTGTCATTCAATTCGGTGTGGAACGAGGCCTTTGCAATTGGCAGGCCGGCAAGCGATATACTGTAGTCCGTCGTGTGCGTCACATCGACGGCATAGGCCGTGCCTGTGGAAAACGTTGCCGTGGCCAATGCCAGAAGCGCCGAAAAACCGTTGCGCCAGTTCATTCCAGTTGCCCTTCCATTTTCGCTGACGCGACACGTCCGTTCACTTAATCTTAGGCGATAGGGCGGGTTTGCGGCATTTCTGCGCCGGAAAACCCGCTTTTGCCACAAGGCTTAACCCATGGAGCAATAAAGTGGAATTGGTCGCAGTAAAGATGTATAGGCACGGAAAGAATCTGAACCGAACGGTATCTCCGGCTTGATGGACCCCGCGTTTCTCAAGAGTTTTTCCCGGAAAACGAAGGTTTGGCTTGACGCCGCGGCTCTCGCTGACTATAGAACCGCAACTTTCCAATCATGGCCAACGGAATGCGGCCTGGGCTTACGGCCCGCCAACGCATGGACCGAAGGCGAAAAGAAAAATAGGTGCATCATGTCCCGTAGTTGCGAATTGACCGGCAAGGGCGTCCAGTCGGGCAACAATGTGAGCCACGCAAACAACAAGACCAAGCGCAAGTTCCTGCCGAACCTGTGCCAGGTTACGTTGATTTCCGACGTGCTCGGCCAGCGTTACCGTCTGCGCGTTTCGGCCGCAGCCCTGCGTTCGGTTGAACACCGCGGTGGTCTCGACGCATTCCTGATCAAGGCTGACGAAGTCGAGCTGTCGATGCGCGCTCGCCTGCTGCGCCGCCAGATCGTTAAGAAGACGGCTGAAGCTGTCGCCGCTTAATCGGCACTCTTGGCTTTACAGATTAAAAGGCTTGCCAGGGCAACCGGCGAGCCTTTTTCTCGTGCAAGATTGACGCTAAACCGTTCGCGGTCTACCGGGTGCAAACCACGGCAAACTGCGGGCTTAGATGACTCCAACTGGTGGCATACCCCAGGATAAAAAAATGCTGACAAACCGCACGTTCCTAACTTATGTCGCGCTGATGACCCTCGTGGTCGTGGCCTCCAATTTCCTGGTCCAGTACCCCCTGCCCGGCTCGATCGCCGGCATGCAGCTGGGTGATCTCCTTACTTTCGGCGCCTTCAGCTATCCGATCGCCTTTCTCGTCACAGATCTCACCAACCGCCAGTTCGGCCCCCGCACAGCCCGCAAGGTGGTTGTCGCCGGTTTCGCGGTGGCGGTCCTGCTATCCGTGCTGGTGGCCAGCCCCCGCATCGCGATCGCGTCCGGCTCCGCCTTCCTGCTCGGCCAGCTTCTGGATATCTCGGTGTTCAACAAGCTGCGGGCACAGAGCTGGTGGCGCGCGCCGCTGGTCGGCTCGCTGTTCGGCTCCTTCCTCGATACGGCGATCTTCTTCTCGTTCGCCTTTGCCGCGTTTTTCGTCTTCTTCGGCCCGAACGAGCCTTTCGCGCTGGAAGGCGCCCCGATCCTCGGCATAATGACCGCAGAGGCGCCGCGCTGGATCTCCTGGGCGCTCGGCGACCTCAGCGTCAAGATCATCGTCGGCCTGGTGATGCTGCTGCCCTATGGCGCGTTGATGAACGTGATAAAGCCGATGCCGGGAGTGAAGGCAAACGCCTGATCTGGAAAGCTGGATAAAAGAACTGAACCCGCATCACCCCGTGGTGCGGGTTTTTTCTTATGCCGGATTCTGTTCGAGCAACCGGAATTCCAGCATCAGGTTGCGCTCGAGAATGGAGTGATTGTCGTCGGAAACGATGATGAGGCGAATATCGCCGCCGGGTTCGACGACAACGTCCAGGCCTTCCATATTGTCGATCTGGTAGCCCATATCGGCGTTGAGCAGGACCTCTCCATCGACCACGGCACCGGGCTTGATATCGTCAGCCTTGATGCGGCGGATCTGCATGCCGATACCTTCGGCGAAGCTGAAGCGGCGCTCCAGAATCAAAAAATCGCCATTGGGCAGGAACGCGCCGTCAGTCACCGCGAACGGGCCTTTTCGAACAACACCGAAAATACCCTTGCGGGGACCATCGAGGACGGCGGCCAGGAGATGCCCATTGCTGTCAAAGCTCAGCTCGGAAACCACAGTGACGCCGCCCGCAAGCGGGCTGTCCTTCGGTGAAACCGCGATGGTTTCAAGACCGCGATTGCCCCGCAGCGCGGTGGCCGGGATAAGAAGCGGCAAGCTCGCCAGCGGCCCTGATTGGGCAAAGCCGGGATCCGGATAGACATCGACGCGGTGGAGCCCCTCATAGCTTGCAAGGACCATACCATCGCGCAACGCCACGCCTTCACAGTCCATGCGCTCCTTGACCTGTTCAGACCGCCCGTTGGCATCGATCATCGAAGTGACCGTCAGATCGCTCGTGCCTGCCAGCCGGCCTTGCTGGTCACGCTCGATTGCACCTTCGACCCAATGCCCCGTGTCCATGATCGCAAGAAAGGATTTCCGGTCCGGGCGAAAGCGGATCGATGAGATCGCGCCAAGCAGCGCGTTCGACGACGACATCTCGATACCGCCGATAAATTCCAGCTTGCCGAACAGCTTCTGGTCTGAACCGATCTTGAAGTTTTCAATCTGCCGGCTCTTTACCGGAACGATTTCCGAGGGCGCCAACGGTGCCGCAACCGATGGCATGACGGCCAGAAGCAGGGAAAAGGCGGCTGCTTGAATCAGTGTCGCTTTCAAAAGACGTCCTTCCGGCAGGCCGGCATGGAGCGCAAAGCAGCTCCGGAAAAATCAAAGAATATGCAAAGCAAGACCGGGGCGCCACGCGACGCACCGGTCAGACAATATTATCAGCTCGCACGCCGCCGCGCAGGCGCGGCCCGGCGGCGGGAACTCTCGTCGTCGAACAGCGAAGCAAGCTGCTCGGTCATCGCGCCGGCGAGCTCGTCGGCATCGACGATGGTCACGGCCTTGCGGTAGTAGCGCGTCACATCATGACCGATCCCGATCGCCAGCAACTCGACCGGTGAGCGCGTCTCGATCTGCTCGATGACGGCACGCAGGTGCCGCTCGAGATAGTTGCCCGGATTGACCGACAGGGTGGAATCATCGACCGGCGCACCATCCGATATCATCATCAGGATGCGGCGCTGCTCAGAGCGGCCGAGCAACCGGTTGTGTGCCCAGATCAGCGCCTCGCCGTCGATGTTTTCCTTCAGCAGGCCTTCACGCATCATCAGGCCGAGATTGCGGCGCGCGCGGCGCCACGGGGCATCTGCGGACTTGTAGATGATGTGGCGCAGATCGTTGAGGCGGCCCGGTGTCTGCGGCTTGCCGCTGGCCAGCCATTTTTCACGCGATTGCCCGCCCTTCCAGGCCTTGGTGGTGAAGCCGAGGATCTCGACCTTGACGCCGCAACGTTCCAATGTACGGGCCAGAATGTCGGCACAGGTGGCGGCAACCGTGATCGGCCGGCCGCGCATCGAGCCGGAATTGTCGATCAGCAGCGTCACGACCGTATCGCGGAAATTGGTATCCTTTTCCCGCTTGAACGACAGCGGCTGCATCGGGTCGATGATCATGCGCGTCAACCGCGCTGAATCGAGATAACCCTCTTCCAGATCGAATTCCCACGAGCGGTTCTGCTGCGCCATCAGGCGGCGTTGCAACCGGTTGGCAAGACGGCCAACGGCACCCTGCAAATGTGCCAGCTGCTTGTCGAGGAACGCCCGTAGACGGTCGAGCTCGGCCTCGTCGCAAAGCTCCTCGGCCGTGGTGGTTTCGTCGAATTCCTCGGTGAAGACGCCGTAATCGACTTTCTCGTTGAAATCGTCGAAAGGATGGTTCGGCCGCTTGACCTCGCCAGGCGTTTCGCTGTCGTCCTCGCCGTCATCCGACATCTCCTCTTCGGAGATTTCGGCGCCGTCCATTTCGCCTTCGTCCATCTGCTCGTCGGCAGATTCGTTCTCGTCGGCGGGCGCTGCGTCGGAACCGGCATCCTCGTCGGAGCTGTTTTCATCCTGCTCCTGGCTGCGCGGCTGATCTTCGTCGGTCTGGGTTTCCTGGTCGTCCGGCTCGACATCCTCGTCGCCGTATTTCTCGGCCATCTCCATCGATGTCAGCATGTTACGCACGACACGGGCGAAAGCCTGCTGGTCGTTGACCGCAGCAGACAGTTCCTTCATGTCGCCGGCAGCTTTTTCCTCGATGAAATCGCGCCAGAGATCGAGCACCTTGCCGGCCGACGCAGGCGGCTTCTGGCCGGTCAGTTTTTCACGCACGATCAGCGCAACGGCTTCTTCCAGCGGCGCATCCGCCTGCCGGTCGATATTGCCGAAATTGGCGCGGGCGTATTTTTCATCCAGCATCGAGGTGAGGTTGCTGGCAACGCCGGTCATGCGCAACGAACCGATCGCCTCGACGCGCGCCTGTTCGACGGCATCGAAGACGCCGCGCGCATCAGCCCCCTGCGGGGCCATGGTCGCGTGGATGCGGGCATCGTGGCAGGCCTTGCGAAGAGCCATCGAATCGCCAAGCCCGCGGGTGACGGCGAGTTCCTGGCGTGTCGGCCGCTTGGAAATTTCGGGCAGCCGCATGCGCTCGCCGGAAAGGCCCGGGCGCTCGTTGGCAAACACGACCTCGATTTCCGAATCCCCGGCAATCGAGCGGATGCAACCGGTCAGTGCGCGGCGGAATGGCTCCACATCCACGACACCGGCCGGCCTTGCTTTCGAATTATCGCCCCGGCCTGCCATGGATCAGGCCGTGGCTTCGAGCACGATATTGGCAGCACTTTCCTTCAGCTCTACACCGAAGGCGCGCTGATAGTGTTCCGCCACCAGCGCACGCTCAAGCTCGTCGCACTTGTTGAGGAAGGTAACGCGGAAGGCAAAAGCGATATCGCCGAAGATATGTGCGTTTTCAGCCCAGGTGATGACGGTACGCGGGCTCATGACGGTCGACAGGTCGCCGTTGATGAAGGCCGCGCGGGTGAGATCAGCAACGCGAACCATCTTCGAGACGGTTTCGCGGCCGCGCTCCTTGGTGAAGCCCTTGACCTTGGCGGCGACGATATCGACTTCGTTGTCATGCGGCAGGTAGTTCAGCGTGGTGACGATCGACCAGCGGTCCATCTGCGCCTGGTTGATCTGCTGCGTGCCGTGATAGAGGCCGGTCGTATCGCCAAGGCCGACGGTGTTGGCCGTTGCGAACAGGCGGAAAGCCGGGTGGGGGCGGATGACGCGGCTCTGGTCGAGCAGCGTCAGGCGGCCGGATGATTCCAGCACGCGCTGGATGACGAACATCACGTCCGGGCGGCCGGCGTCGTATTCGTCGAAAACGAGCGCCACATTATGCTGGTAGGCCCAGGGCAGGATGCCGTCCTTGAATTCGGTCACCTGCATGCCGTCCTTGACGACGATGGCATCCTTGCCGACGAGATCGATACGGCTGACGTGGCTGTCGAGGTTGACGCGTACGCAGGGCCAGTTGAGTCGGGCCGCGACCTGTTCGATATGGGTCGACTTGCCGGTGCCGTGATAGCCGGAAACCATGACGCGGCGATTGTGCGCAAAGCCGGCGAGAATGGCGAGCGTCGTCTCGCGGTCGAAGAGATAGTCGGGATCGAGATCAGGCACATAGGCATCGGCCTTCGAATAGGCCGGCACGCGCAGATCGGTATCGATACGGAAGACGTCACGGACGGAAACTGTCGTATCGGGGAGGTTGGAAATGTCGAGGTCTACCTTGCTCATCATGTCTCCAGCACGGTAAAGCCCCTTGACTCGATTAGCGGGGGCGTTCCCGTCTATGCCTTTATAAATGTGTGACCGTAATAAGACGGGTTCCTAGCAGAAGCCAGCCTGTTTTAACAATTGATATGCTTGGATCACGGCGCGAAAACGCTCTTCCGATCCCCTGTCTCCGCCATTTGCATCGGGGTGATGCTTTTTTACCAGCTCTTTGTAAGCCGATTTCACATCTGCCGCAGTCGCATTGGCATGCAGACCGAGCGTTTCGAAGGCCTTGGCCTCCAGCGTTTTCAGTTTGCGCAGCCGCGGCTCCTGCCGGTTGGCGCGGGCGCGTGCCTGATCGACGAAGCCGAAGGGATCGCGCATGCGGGCCTGCGCACCGGCGGAACCGGAGCGCTGATGCGATTGTTGCGGCGCATTCTTGGCATTCTTGTTGACGCCGACAGTCCAGGTCGGCCGGTGGCCGGTGATGGCTTCCTTCTGATAGCGGGCAATCTCGTTATCAGACAGGCCGGAAAAGTAGTTGTAGCCCTTGTTGTATTCCTTGACGTGCTCGAAGCAGAACATGAAAAACTCGTTTTCCGCGTGGCGGCCCACGGGTGCACGATGAACAGCATTCTCCTCGCACCCGTCCCATTGGCATTTGGGTGCCATCGGCTCGGGTTTCTGGGTCACCCTGCGGCGCGTCCGTATCCCGTCGAAGTATTTTGAATCGAGTTTCATGGCGCTAATTATGGGGCGTGGCGGACGCCACAACAAGAATTGACAAATCGGAATGTTGCAGGCTTTGTGAACCCATTTTGCACCGCGCAAAAAGCAATCCCGCACAGGTTGCCCGATCGAGATCGGAACCTACGGAAAAGCCAGAGAAACGGGGCTAAAACATGTCACTTCAAAGCCGCATCGAAACCAAGCTCACCGCGGCCTTTTCTCCCGAACGATTGATTGTTGTCAACGAAAGCCACCTGCATGCCGGCCACCATCCCGATATCGACGGCACCGGCGAAACCCATATGCGGGTGCGAATTGTTTCCAGCGCTTTCATCGGCATGAGCCGCGTCGCTCGCCATCGAGCCATCAATGATGTCCTGAAGGCCGAAATCGACGCGGGATTGCATGCGCTCGCCCTTGAACCGGCTGTTCCCGGGGAAACAACCCGCTGGTAAGGATAGCGATAGCGTTTAGTGAAGCAACGAACCGGGATCGAAGGGTCTAATTCGTGCTGAATTGACGAAATTGTGGCCAACATCTACAATTGCAGATGGGACGACAGAATAGTCGGATCGTACGATCCGTTCCTTTATTACGACATACAGAAAATTTTCATCACAGGCGGAGCCGGTTCAAGGTTGTCCGGTGAGCCCTCTATTTTTGAGGTCAAGACGATGCTCAGGAGGTTTGGGCTTGTCGCGGCGTTCGTCGCCGCGTTTCTATCATTCAGCGAGGTATCGGCAGCAACGCCGTCCGGTAAAAAAGTAGCCCTCGTCATGGGCAACAGCGCCTACAAGCACGCAGTCGAGTTACCAAATCCGAAAAACGACGCCAAACTGATGGCGGAAACGTTCCGCACGGCAGGCTTCACCGTCATCGAAGGCGAAGATCTCGACAAGACGGCGATGAGCGCATTGGTCGATCAGTTCACCGAGATCGCCTATGACGCCGACATTGCCGTTGTCTACTATGCCGGCCACGGCCTGCAGGTCGATGGACGCAATTATCTCGTGCCGGTCGACGCACAGCTGGAAAAGGCAGCTCAGTTGCAAACGCGCACCGTCCCTGCCGAAAAGTTCCTGGCCGCCCTGCCGCCGGACCCGGCCGTCAGCATCATCATCCTCGATGCCTGCCGCGACAATCCGCTAGCGCGTTCCTTGGCAAAGGTGATGCCAGCCAGCCGCTCCGCCTCGATGGGCGTGGGGCTGGCGCCGGTACAGGCCAACAATCAGGCAGCCGGCGCGGGCGGCCTGCTCATCGCCTATGCAACCGATCCCGGCGCCGTTGCGTATGACGGCAAGGGCATCAACAGCCCCTATACCACTGCCCTTGCGCGGCATCTGACGACGCCGGGCCTTGAAATCCAGAGTGCACTGACGCGGGTTCGCGCCGATGTTTCGGAAGCGACCGGCGGCGCGCAGCATCCCTGGCACAACGCCTCGCTGTCCCGCGAAGTCTTTATCGGCGGCGATCCGGCAGCGCAGGCCGCTGTTACCATCCCCTCCGAAGCAAAGCCTTCCGGTGAAACGGCTTCCGCCGGCGCCAACGACGTCAATTGGACCGTCGAGCAGAAATTGTGGGAAGAAGCTTCCAAGCGCAACACCGTCGCCCATTACGAGCTTTACCTGCAGCAATATCCGAGCGGCAATTTCGCCACCCTTGCCAAGCTCAATCTCGACCAATTGAAAGCAACGGCGACCACGCAAATTGCTTCCATTGCCCCTGCCGGCGAGGCAGCAGCCTCGGCTTCGCAGGTCCGTACCGCGGTTGCCATGCCTGATGATGTCAAGCTGAGCATCGGAACGCCGGAAACGGAAACCACGCTCAACCTCGACAAGGAAGGCCGGATCGATCTGCAACTGCGGCTCGGCGCACTCGGTCATGTCACCGGTGGTGCGGATGGTGCGCTCGGCGCCCGCTCTCGCGCAGCGATCGGGGCATGGCAACAGCAGAACGGCATGGTTGAGACAACCTACCTGACGCAGCAGCAACACATGTTCCTGGTCGTGCAGACCGATCCGATGATGCCGCAGATCCGCGCGCAGTACGAAGCGCAGAAAGCTGCCATCGCGGTTCGCAAGGCACAGAACCCGGTTCGCCAGAAAGTGGCTGGGCAGCGCGTCAAGCGGCAGCACGATGGCGCAACCCTGGAAGGTCCTGTCGAACGACAGGGAAATAGCAGCATGGATCCGGCAGGCGCGGCCTTTGCCGGTGGCCTGCTCGGCGGCGCCCTTGGCGGTATCATCGGCAGCCGCTAGGCTTAACGCAGCCTGCCAATCATTCGATGCCTTCGCTCTTCACCGCGAGCGAGGGCATTGTTACATCATCGGCCGGCCGGATCCGCAGCCGCGTGATCCGGTTTTTCACCCGCTTCATCACGGTGAAGCGCTTGCCGTAAAACGTGAACGCCTGCCGTTCTTCGGGAATCGTTTTGGATTCGTGGATCACAAGACCAGCCACCGTGGTTGCCTCCTCGTCCGGAAGGTTCCAGTCGAGTGCGCGGTTAAGGTCGCGGATCGGCACGCTGCCATCAACAACGACCGAACCGTCCGCCTCCTGCCGCACGCCCTGGATTTCGATATCATGCTCGTCGGAGATATCACCGACGATTTCTTCCAGAATATCCTCCAGCGTCACCAGACCCTGCACCTCGCCATATTCATCGACGACGATGGCGAAATGCACCTTGCGGCGCAGGAAGGCATTGAGCTGCTCTTTCAAATTGGTGGTTTCGGGCACGAACCACGGCTTTTGCGCAATCCGGACAATATCGAGATTTTCCGGCTCGACATCCGGTTCAGCCAGGGCCCGCAACAGATCCTTGGCATGCACGACACCAATGATGTTGTCGGTCGATCCCCGCCAGACCGGCATACGGGTGTAGGGGCTTTCCAGCACCGCGCGAACCGCCACTTCCGGCGCATCGTCGGCATTGATGCCGCGCATCGACGTGCGGTGGATCATGATGTCGGAGATTTCGAGTTCGCCGAGATCAAGAACGCCACCAAGCCGGTCGCGGTCAGCCTTGATGACGGACCCTTCGCGATGCAGGAAATCGACAGCCCCGCGCAACTCTTCATGCGCCGTCAGCATCGGCATTTCCGAAGACAGGTTGATGCCGAACAGGCCGAGAATGCGCCGGACGATCCAGTTCACCAGGCTGGAGACCGGACCGACAATGCGAACGACGATATCGACCGCCCGGGCAACGACAAGCGCAAACCGGTCCGGCGATGCGATCGCCCAGCTCTTCGGCAACACTTCGGCGAAGATGACCAGAATGACCGTCATCGCCAGCGTCGCATAGGCAACGCCGGACGCTCCGAAGAAATGCAGGAACAGACTGGTTGCGATCGACGACGACAGGATATTGGCCAGGTTATTGCCGATCAGCAGCACACCGATCAGCCTGTCGCGGCGCTCGATCAGGCGGTTGACCAGTCCAGCGCGCTCATCACCATTGTTCTCCAGCGTGTGCATGCGTGACCGGGACGCAGCCGTGAGCGCGGTCTCCGAGCCCGAAAAGAACGCCGATAGCAGGATCATCGCGACAATGATCAGGATGCCCGGACCGTAGTCAGCCAGAAACAGTGTGAATGTCTCGTTGCTCATCCCGGATGCTTTTCCTTCAGAAAGGCGCTGACTTCCGATCCCGGAACGTCATCGGCGACAAACGACTGGCCGATGCCGCGCGTCAGGATGAAGGTAAGCTTGCCACCGCTGACCTTCTTATCCTGGGCAATCGCATCCATCAGTTTGTCCACAGGCGGCAGGGTGCCAGGGATTTCATCCATGCGCGTCGGCAAGCCGACCGTCTTCAGGTGCGCTTCCACACGTTTGGCGTCGTCCGGGCTTGCCAGATTCATGCGCGCCGAGAACTGATACGCCAGCACCATGCCGATCGCCACGCCCTCGCCGTGCACCAAGCGCGTACCATCATACAGTGTCGCTGCCTCCAGCGCATGCCCGAATGTGTGCCCGAGATTGAGCAGCGCACGGCGGCCATTCTCGCGCTCGTCGGCCGCAACCACATCGGCTTTCGCCTGACAACTGATGGCGATCGCCTCGATACGGGCGTCGCCACCGGCAAACACGGCCTGCCAGTTGTTTTCCAGCCAGATAAAAAAGTCCGGCTTGTCGATCAGCCCGTATTTGGCGACCTCGGCATAACCGGCCCTGAACTCGCGCTCGCTCAGCGTATCCAGCACGTCGGTATCGGCGAGCACCAGGTCGGGCTGATGGAAGACCCCGATCAGGTTCTTGCCGTGCGGCGAGTTGATGCCGGTCTTGCCGCCGACGGAGGAATCCACTTGTGCCAGAAGCGAGGTCGGGATCTGGATGAAGCGCGAGCCGCGCCGGGCGATCCCGGCGGCAAAACCGGTGAGATCGCCGATGACGCCGCCACCGAGCGCGATCACCGCATCGTTGCGCTCGATACGGGCGCCGAGGATCGCCTCGCAGACGGGGATCAGATGTTCAAAACTCTTGGTCTTTTCACCCGCCGGCAAAACCAGCGACACGGCCGTGATGCCCTTTTCCTTCAGGCTATCCATCAGCGGCTCGAGATAGAGCGGCGCGACATTCTCGTCGGTGATCACAGCCATGCGCCGCCCCTTCAGCCGGCCGGCGATCTCGTCCGCGGCGGTGGCGATCAGGCCGGGGCCGATCAGAATATCATAGGAACGGTCGCCCAGGTTGACGCGAACGGTTTTACGGGCGGCGGACAGGCTGGCAGTGGTCATGGCTTCACTTCTTCGGCATGGCGGCAAGAGCGGCGAGAACCTCTTCCACCATCACCTCTTTCTTCACATCACGGGACAGCACGGTCAGATCCGCCTGTGCATAGATCGGATAGCGGGCGTGCATGAGGTTTTCGAGCGTCTGCTTGGGGTTTTCAGTTTTCAGCAGCGGGCGGGTGTCGCGCTTGTTGACGCGCTCCCACAGAACGTCGAGTTCGGCATTGAGCCAGACAGACAGGCCGTGCCGCTTTATATGCTTGCGGGTGCGCTCGTTGATATAGGCGCCGCCGCCGGTGGAGACGATGCGCGGGCCGGTGTTCAGCAGCCGCTTGATGACGCGGGCCTCCAGCGCACGAAACTCGTCCTCGCCATAGGCTGCGAACAGTTCGCTGATGGTCATGCGCGACACGCGCTCGATCTCATGATCGGAATCGACGAAGGGAACCCCGAGCGCCGACGCGGTCATCCGGCCGATCGCCGATTTTCCGGCCCCCATCAGACCGACGAAGACGAGGTTTCGTCGCCCGAGCGCGGCCTTCGCCCGCTCGATCAGCGCTTCGGAAACCGGTTCAATCACGTCGCTCATGCAGTTTCAATTTCCCCGTTCCGTTCCGGTATCGACAAATCAGCCGGAAGCGTCAAGACTTCACGGCATACAAGGCAACCGGAATCCGGTGCGATACAGCGGTTCTTGCACTTGCAAACAGGCATGGTCATATAGACCCCTGACCCTAGGAGTTGAAAATGCCCAGCCTGTTCCGGTTCCTGTTCATCTGCGCCCTGATCGCCGGCGTGATCTATGGAACGATGATCGCGCTGGTAACCTTCGTCAATCCGGTGGAGCGCGACGTGACCATCCGCATCCCTTCCGAGCGGGTCAACAAACCGCAATGATCGATCTCTCAGCCGCCCATATGGAATCCTTCCTGGAGATGATGAGTGCCGAGCGGGGCGCCGCAAACAACACTCTGGTCTCCTATGAGCGGGATCTGGAAGACGCCTATTCCTTCCTCAAGCAGCGCGGCGTCAAGCCGACGGATGCCGCCTCCGAAGACCTGCGTGCCTATCTCCAGCATCTGGCCCAGCAGGGGTTCAAGGCCTCGTCGCAGGCACGCCGGCTGTCGGCATTGCGGCAGTTCTACAAATTTCTCTATGCCGAGGGGCTGCGCACCGACGATCCGACCGGCGTTCTCGACGCACCGAAAAAAGCCCGGTCGCTGCCGAAGGTGCTGAGCATCGACGATGTTTCAAAGCTGATCGGCCAAGCGGAGCAGGAAGCAGCGCAAGGCGGCAACGATCCTGTTGCCCGCCTGCGCATGCACGCCCTGATCGAGCTGCTCTATGCCACCGGCATGCGCGTCAGCGAACTGGTTTCGCTGCCAGCCTCGGTGCTTGCCCAGAATGGACGTTTTCTTGTCGTGCGCGGCAAAGGCAACAAGGAGCGCATGGTACCGCTGTCGCATGCGGCGATCCGGGCGATGCAGGCCTATGGCGCGGCGATGGCCAGCAACAATGCCGCCCAGGAAACCCCACCGCCGGAAAGCCCGTGGCTGTTCCCCTCCTCCGGCAAGGCGGGATATCTGCCGCGTCAGGTTTTTGCCCGCGACCTCAAGGATCTCGCCGCCCGCGCCGGCATCCGCGTTGCAGCGATCTCGCCGCATGTGCTGCGCCATGCCTTTGCCAGCCATCTTCTGGCCAATGGCGCCGACCTTCGCGCCGTGCAGGAACTTCTCGGGCATTCGGACATTTCAACGACACAAATCTATACACATGTACTGGAAGAACGGCTGCATCAGCTGGTCCAGAACCATCACCCTCTTGCCAAACAGGCGAAAAAACAGGATTAGGAGCGCCAGAACCCTTGGCAGGGACGACGGGATCGTCATGTCCGAAGCCACTGACGCAATATGATCGGAAACGCATCACATGCACAATTATCTCGATTTCGAAAAACCAATCTCCGATCTCGAAGGCAAGATTCACGAGCTGAAGAAGATTGCCAGCGAGGACGAGAGCATCGACACGGCCGACGAGGTCGAGCGTCTGGAAGTCCGCACCCGCGAGGCGATGGCCGAAATCTATTCCAAGCTGAACCCCTGGCAGAAGACGCAGGTTGCGCGCCATCCGCAGCGCCCGCACTTCCAGGAATATGCCGCCAATCTGTTCACCGAATTCACGCCGCTCGCCGGCGATCGGAAATTTGCCAATGACGAGGCGATCCAGGCTGGTCTGGCGCGCTTCCGTGGCACCCCTGTCGCGGTCATTGGCCAGGAAAAGGGCAACGACACCAAATCGCGCATCAAGCACAATTTTGGTAGCGCCCGTCCCGAAGGTTACCGCAAGGCGATCCGCGTCATGGAAATGGCGGACCGTTTCGGCCTGCCGCTGATCACCCTGATCGACACCGCCGGCGCCTATCCCGGCATCGGCGCCGAAGAGCGCGGCCAGGCGGAAGCTATCGCCCGTTCGACGGAAATGTGCCTCAACATGCGCGTTCCGATCGTCTCCGTCGTCATCGGCGAAGGCGGTTCCGGCGGGGCGATTGCCATCGCCACCGGCAGCCGCGTCTATATGCTGGAGCATTCGATCTACAGCGTGATCTCGCCGGAAGGCGCTGCCTCTATCCTCTGGCGCGACTCGACGCGTGCCAAGGAAGCTGCGACCAACATGAAGATCACCGCCGAGGACCTGAAGTCGCTGGGCATCATCGACGGTATCATCGGCGAACCGGTCGGCGGCGCACATCGTGATCCCGATGCCGTGATCGAGAAGACCGGCACGGTCATCGCCGACGCACTCAAGGAGCTTTCGGGCCGCACGGGCGACCAGCTGCGCTCCGACCGCCGCCAGAAATACCTGGCCATCGGGCGTCAGCTCTAATCACATTTGCCGGTTTTGGACAGTCCAGAGTGAAAACGGAGCGCGCGGTCCAACCTTGGCCATATTCGTGCGCTCTGGAACGCTTGCGGTAAGGCGCTTTTCTAGGGTTAATATTTTGTGAAGTATAAGGGAATATTGATTCCCTGTGGACTGCCGAAGCGGGAACGCCACGTTCGACAATTTTCTTGATGGACCTATGCCGATGCGTTTGACACATCTTGTTGCCACAGCCGCCATCGCTGCGCTGCTCGCGAGCTGCACCGCCAATGAGGCGATGGACACAGTCGACGTCGACCTGAAGAAGGTTTCCAGCAAGGTCAATTACCAGCTCTCCGGCAAGATCGTCCAGAAGATGCAGGCAATGAGCATGGCGAAGGACTCGCCGATCATGCTGCGCATCTTCAAGGAAGAAGGCGTTCTCGAAGTCTGGAAGGCCAATACGTCCAACCGTTTCGAGATGCTGCGCCAATACAAGATCTGCGCCTGGTCCGGCAAGCTCGGCCCCAAGGTCAAGGAAGGCGACCGTCAGGCGCCAGAAGGGTTCTATCCGATCTCCCCCGGTCAGATGAACCCGAATTCCAGCTATTACCTCGCGATCAATACCGGCTTCCCCAACCGTTACGACCAGGCCAACGGCCGCTACGGCACCAATCTGATGATCCACGGCGCCTGCTCCTCGTCCGGCTGCTACTCGATGACCGACGAGCAGATGCAGGAAATCTTTGCGCTATCGCGTGACGCCTACAAGGGCGGCCAGCAGGCAATCCAGCTGCAGGCCCTGCCCTTCCGCATGACTGCGGAGAACATGGCGCGCCACAAGAACAGTCCGAACATCGACTTCTGGAACATGCTGAAGCCCGGCTATGACCAGTTCGAGATCACCAAGCGGCCGCCGGAAGTCAACATCTGCGAGAAGAAATACGTCTTCAACCAGCAGACCGACGGTAAATTCTCGCCGACCGGTCAATGCCCGGCGCTGTCGACGCCAGCAGCAATGCAGGGCGCACTGGCGAGCTATAACAAGAAATACAACGACGACTACGCCAAGGCGACGAAGAAGCTTGACGGTCTGGTCTGGTATGAGCCCACTGAGGCCGAGCGCAAGGCGATCGTCGCCAAGCAGCGTGTCGGCAAGGAACTGGCTTACGCCCCGACCGGTACCTCGCTCGACGCCGGCAAGCTGATGAAGGTTGCCGATCTCGAAAAGCAGGAAGCCCGCCGGGCCGAACTGGAAGAGGCCAAGAAGGCAATCGAAATCCAGCAGGCCGAGCTCGCAAAATCCACTCGCGACGGCAAGAGCGTGCCAGTACCGGCCGAGAACCCGTTGCCGCGCCCGGTTGAGACGGCATCCGTCGGACAGACGGCGGCCAAGAAGGGTTTCTGGGGAGGCCTGTTCTCCAAAAGCGCTGATAACGCGCAACAGTTGCAGCCAGCCGCTGCCGCACCTGTCGATACGGCCCAGCAAACAGCAATCGTAGCTGCAGCCGGGACAAACGGCGCGGAAGCCGTGCAGAAACCGTTGGAAGCCGCAAAACAGGGAACTGCCACGATCCAGACTGCTCCTGTGGCCGAGCAAATTGCCGAGCCGGCGCCTGCAAAAAAGGGGTTCTGGGGCAGCCTGTTTGCCAAGGGCGGCAATGGCGCCCAGACATCTCAGCCTGCAGCCATGACGGCCGCCAACGTTGCCGTTCAGCAACCTGTCGTCCAACAGCAGGTCACAGCCACGGCCAAGCCTGCAGCCACCGAAACGGCGAAAAAGGCCACGGAAACTGCAGCGCAGACAGTGGCCAGTACCGAGGTTGCGCCAATCGCCGAGCATGCCGTTGCCGAGCAGCCGAAGAAGCGTCCGTTCTGGAAACTCTGGGGCAATTGATGCCTGACAGCCTGGTCTATGACCTCAAGGGGCTGAAATGCCCCTTGCCGGTCTTGCGAACCCGCAAGCGCATGCTGACCGTTGCTCCTGGCACGCTGATCACGGTCGAGACGACCGATCCGCTTGCCATCATCGACATCACGCATTTCTGCAATGAAGACGGCCACAGCTTGGAGCAATCCGAGACGCTGGCGGGCGGCCATCGTTTCGTCATTCGCAAGAAGGCTTGAGCGCTACCGTTTTGCCTCAAACCCCATCTGACGGCCTGCTTCGTTCTATCCTGTCGATCGCGTTCTGAAAAATTCTTCAAAAAAAATTTGAATTGATGTCGATCGGACCACAACTCGTTCGTCGTATGATCAGGAAGGCCAATCCGGCGTCCTTCACCCAAGGGAGAATACGATGCGTGTCATGGTTATTGTAAAGGCGACGAAGGACAGTGAAGACGGCATCATGCCGACGACCGACCTCTTGGAAGCCATGGGTAAATACAACGAGGAACTGGTCAACGCCGGTATCATGATGGCCGGCGAAGGCCTGCATCCCTCGGTCAAGGGCAAGCGGATCGCCTTCGATGGGCCAAGCCGTACTGTTATCGACGGCCCTTTTGCCGAAACCCGCGAGCTGATCGCCGGTTTCTGGCTCTGGGAAGTCAAGGACATGGCCGAAGCCATCGAATGGGCCAAGCGTTGCCCAAACCCGATGCTTGGCCCAAGCGAGCTGGAAATCCGCCAGGTGTTCGAAGCAGCCGACTTCGGCGAGGCGTTTACGCCGGAATTGGCCGAGCAGGAAGAACGTCTGCGCGAAAAGGCAGCCAAGCGCTAAAACCCGTCAAGCTGCGTCAAGCCGCCCCCCCCGCTTGACGCAGGCCTTGCTCCTCGCCTAAGCGGGATGCATGGCAGTAAACGAAACGCATCACGCGATAGAGACTGTTTTCCGGATCGAGCAGGCCAGATTGATCGGCGGCTTGGCCCGGATGGTCAGGGATGTCGGCCTTGCCGAAGAACTGGCGCAGGACGCGCTGGTGATCGCCCTGTCCGAATGGCCGAAAACCGGTGTCCCCAAAAATCCGGGCGCCTGGCTGATGGCAGCGGCCAAGCGGCGGGCCATTGATGGCTTTCGGCACAAGAAGATGCTCACCCGCAAACATGCCGAAATCGGCCGCGACCTCGAAGACGAACGCGATACCAGCGTCGAGGATGTGGAAGCTGCACTGGACGACGATCTCGGTGACGAACTGCTGGGGCTGATCTTCACGGCCTGCCACCCCGTCCTGTCGGCGGAAGCGCGTGCAGCACTCACCTTGCGGCTGATCGGCGGCCTGACAACCGACGAGATCGCCCGCGCCTTTCTCTCCAATGAAGCGACCATCGCCCAGCGGATCGTGCGGGCCAAGAAGACACTCGGCAATGCCGGCCTGACCTACGGCGTGCCGCGCGGGCCTGAACGCAGGGAACGCCTGTCATCGGTTCTGGAGGTGATCTACCTGATCTTCAACGAGGGCTATGCGGCTACCACCGGCGAGGACCTGATCCGTCCTGCCCTGTGCGCCGAAGCCCAGCGTCTCGGCCGTATCCTCGCCGGCTTGCTGCCGGGCGAGCCGGAAGTGCTGGGCCTGCTCTCGCTGATGGAAATCCAGGCTTCCCGCCTCAACGCCCGCACCGCCCCGGACGGTTCACCGATCCTGCTGACAGAGCAGAACCGCGCCCATTGGGATCAGTTGCTGATCCGCCGCGGGCTTGCTGCCCTTGAGCGCGCCGAAGCACTCGGCGGCGCCAACGGTCCCTATGCCCTGCAGGCGGCGCTGGCGGCTTGCCACGCCCGCGCCCGCAAGGCGGAGGACACGGACTGGCAGAAAATCGCCGGGCTCTACGACACGCTGCGCGAAATCATGCCGTCTCCGGTGGTCGACCTCAATCGGGCGATCGCACACTGCATGGCTTTCGGACCGGAAACAGGCCTCGCGCGCCTCGATGAAATCGATCCCGCAGCGGGCTTGCACGCCTATGCTCCCCTGCCGGCAGCACGAGGCGATTTCCTCTTTCGCGCCGGGCGGCTGGATGAAGCCAGGGTCGAATTCGAGCGGGCGGCAAATCTTACCCGCAATGCTCGTGAAAAAGCGTTCTTTCTCGGCCGCGCTGCCGCCTGCGGCCGTGGAGCCGTTCGCGCCGGCTAATCCGCAGGGCCATCGTCAGCCAACAGGTTGTGTTCGGCCCAGTCGCCTTTCGGAATCTCGCTGCCAACGGCAAAGGCAAACGACACGACCTGCTTCAGGTCCGGGGTCACCTCGCAGTTGAAGCCGATATTATACCAACGGCCTTTGCTGCGAAACGCGCCGCCATGGGCCGTCAGCTTTTGTCCGGAAAATTCGGTATCCGCCATCGCATAGGCAACCAGAAAATCCGGTTTCAGCGCCGCTTCCCAGAGATGGACCTGTTCCATCGCTTCGATATTGCAGAGCTGGACGATGCGCTCGGACGGTGCCAATTGCCCAAGCGTCTTGCGCGCCTTGGCGCTGCGCGGATCGGCCAGAACCTTTGCCGACCGCAGATGTGTTGCCTGAACCATGACGGGTGCTTGCGCAGGTGGCCGGTCCGTCGGCAGCTTGGCAAAATCTGGCGCGGGGCTTTCGGTTGATGGCTGAGACGACGCATCGTCCACGAGCTGAGGCAAGGGCTCAGCCGGGATTTGTGCCTCGGCAACCGGCGCCCTGCTTGCGGCTTCAAACTGTTGCGGCGTCAGAACATCGACACTGACGCTCTCTTCCGATGAAGGCCCCTGCGGGCGCGGCGCTACCGCGAGAAGGAGAGCGAGCCCGATCAGCAGGTGGAAGCCAAGAGAGGCGCTGACACTCCAGCCGCCGGGGCGGCTGGCAGCAGAGGCTGGCGCCCGCATGTTGCCGATGACTTCGCCCGCCTCGAGAAACATGCCAGCCCCTTGCCGGTGTGTTACATCCTGAGCCCGGGCACCGCGAGCGGATTGTCTTCCAGCGCCTGCCGGTCCGGCCGGTCGATACGCGGCTTGCCGGTGAAGGCGTCGAAGAGATCGCGCACGAACGCTTCCGGCAGGTCCTTGGTGATCAGCACCATGCGGGTGCGCCTGTCGGACGGGTCGGGCCAGGCCGCCATGCGCTGCGGCGTATGAAACACCGTCTGTACGCCGTGCAGGATCAGCGGCCTGTCCGGATTGTCCGACATCGAAACGATCGCCTTCATCCGCAACAGCTTTTCACCATGGGCGGAGCGCAGGAGGTCGACGAACATTTCCAGCGCCATCGGATCGATCGGCCGGTCATGCACGAGGCTGAACGAGCGGATATCGGCGCCATGCCGGTTTTCATCATGGTGGTGGTGATCGTGATGATGGTCATGACCGCAGTTTTCATGGCCACAATGGTCATGGTGATCATGATGGTGATCGTGGTCTGCCACCGCCTCATCCTGCAGCCAGCGTCCAACATCGGCGATCTTGGTTGCCGGGTCGTAGAGCCCGCAATGAAAGAGTTCGGCCTTGCCCGCTTCAGGCAGATCGCCATCGATCATCGGCGCGCGTGGATTGAGCGCTCGCAACCGCGCCTTCAGCGTGATCACCGCATCCGGCGTCGCAAGCTGCATCTTGCTGATCACCAGCCGGTCGGCCATCGCTACCTGCTTGACCGCCTCTTCGTGATGATCGAGCGTCGACAGACCATTGGCCGCATCGACGACGGTAACGACGCCATCGAGCCGGAAGCTCTGGGCGATGACCGGATTGCCCATCACCGACTGCAGCACCGGCGCCGGATCGGCAAGACCGGTGGTCTCGATAACGACGCGCTTCAACGGCTTGATCTTGCCGGTCTGCATCCGGTCCATCAGATCGGCCAGCGTATCGACAAGTTCGCCGCGCACGGTGCAGCACAGGCAGCCATCCGACAGCTCGATGATCCCGTCGCTCGATGCCTCGACCAGAAGATGATCCAGCGAGACGTCGCCGAATTCATTGATGATCACGGCGGTATCGGTGAGATCAGGATCCTTCAGCAGCCGGTTGAGCAGCGAGGTCTTTCCCGCACCAAGAAAACCGGTGAGGATCGACACCGGCACGGCGTTCAAAACAGGGCTCATGGATTTATCCGATCAGTATGCGGGATGCTCAGAAGACGGGACGCGGAACCGGGACCGGCACATTGGCGACATCGCCCTGGGCGGCCTCCGTCTGTGCCTTGCCCTTGACGTCAGCCGCCTTCTCGGTGCCCGGGATAAGCCCGGCGGCAACAAGGTTCAGCGGACGGTTGATCTCGTGGATATAGGGCGACAGCAATTTCTGCCGGCCACCTTCGTCACGGTTTTCCGAACGCACCTTGGCAGCCTTCGGATTGCAGATTTCCTTGCTGACATCGGCGACCATGTCGCGGGTCTCGCCATAGGGCGCGATCTGGCCAAGGCCCGGCTTGCCGCCGCCGCTCGAGGTCAAACCGAGTTGAAGCAGTCGCGCCGACTCGTCCGCCCGCCCGCCAAGACTGTCTGCTCCGAGAACGACAGAGACGACCGCACGGCCATTGCGCGTGGCGGAAGAAACCTGATTGAAGCCCGAAGCGCAAATGAACCCGGTCTTCATGCCATCGGCACCATCGAAGCGGCCGATCAGCATGTTGAAGTTGGGATAATTCTTCTTGCCGGTGGTAAAACCCTCATAGGCGAAATACGGCGCGTATTCCGGAAACTCGCGCTTGATGGTGATCGCCAGAACCGCAAGATCCCGCGCCGTCGTATACTGACCGGCACCCGGCAATCCGTTCGGATTGATGAAATGCGACGAGGTCATGCCGATCCGTTTGGCTTCGGCGTTCATCTGGTTGACGAAGGCAGGCTCCGAACCGGCGACTGTCTCGCCAATCGCGACCGCAATATCGTTGGCCGACTTGATCAGCATCATCTTCAATGCGCTGTCGAGCGTGACGGCCTGGCCGGGCTTGTAAAACATCTTGCTCGGCGGTTCGCCCGCGGCGTTTTTGCTCATCACCACCGGGGTTTCGAGCGTCAGCTGGCCGGATTTCAGGGCGCGGAAAGTCGTGTAGGCGGTCATCAGCTTGGTCAGCGAGGCCGGATACCATTTCTGGTAAATTTCCCGCTGCTCGTAGACCTTCAGCGAACTGACATCGACAACCAGCTGCGGATTGGCAGCACTTGGCAGGGTGGCAGAAAGCAGCGACGCGCAGGCGCCCGTCAGGACTGCGAATAACTTCAACGCGCCAGTCTTGCGAATTCCAGTTGTCACATCAAACCTCGAAATTTCGGGAATTGCCTCGTATCGTCCGGCTATTTAACCTATATGGCGAGGAGATGGCAAAGACCATTCTTTGTGCCGATGCCGAATATCCCGTATCCCATGCCCGCAATGGACCCACAGGAAGCCAAAATGCCTATTCTGAACCGCGCAGCAGAGCTCCAGACCGAAGTCACTGAATGGCGCCGCCATCTTCACACCAAGCCGGAACTGCTGTTCGCCGTCGAAAATACGGCAGCTTTCGTCGAAAATAAATTGCGCGAATTCGGCGTTGACGAAGTCGTGACCGGCCTTGGCCGCACCGGCGTCGTCGGCCTGATCAAGGGCAATCTCGGCGAAGGCCGCACCATCGGCATGCGCGCCGACATGGATGCGCTGCCGATGACCGAAACCAGCGGCAAGCCCTGGGCCTCGACCACCGCGGGCAAGATGCACGCCTGCGGCCATGACGGCCACACCGCCATGCTACTCGGTGCTGCAAAATACCTCGCAGAGACACGCAATTTCAAAGGCGCGGTCGCGGTGATCTTCCAGCCGGCCGAAGAAGGCGGCGCCGGCGGCCACGAGATGGTCAAGGACGGCATGATGGAGCGGTTCGCCATCGAGGAAGTCTACGGCATGCACAACATGCCGGGCATGCCGGTCGGTGAGTTCGGTAGCCGTGTCGGCCCGATCATGGCCTCCACCGATGAATTCACCATCACCATCGATGGCCGCGGCGGTCACGCTGCCCAGCCGCACAAGACCATCGATCCGATCGTGCTCGGCTCGCAGATCGTCAACGCGCTGCAGACCATCGCCTCACGCTCGGTCGACCCGCTCTCCTCCGTCGTCGTCTCTGTAACGAAGTTCAACGCCGGTTTTGCCCATAACATCATCCCGGAGCAGGCCACGCTCGGCGGTACGGTTCGCACCCTGATGCCGGAAGTGCGCGATCTCGCCGAGCAGCACATCAAGCAGATTTCCGAGAGCCTCGGTGCCGCCTATGGCGCCAAGGTCACGGTCTCCTACGCCCGTAATTATCCGGTCACGGTCAACCACCGCGAAGAAACCCGACACGCGCTTTCGGCGGCGGCAAACATCGCGGGCGAGAACCAGGTATCGGGCGATCTCGATCCGATGATGGGTGGTGAGGACTTTTCCTACATGCTGCTGGCCCGTCCGGGCGCCTTCGTCTTCATCGGCAATGGCGATACCGCCGGTCTGCATAACCCGGCCTATGACTTCAACGATGAGGCAATCCCGCACGGCATTTCCTATTGGGTGAGGCTCGCCGAAATGCGGCTGGCGGCCTAAGCTGCTTTCGCCATTGAAGACATGGCGCGCAGATGGGTTTTTGCGCGCCGAAGGGTTTGGAGGCATCCCATGCATGAAATAGACAAGATCGACCGCCGGATCCTCAACATCCTGCAGGCGGATGGCCGGATTACCAATCTGGAACTGGCCGACCGCATCGGGCTTTCCCCCACGGCCACCAGCGAGCGGCTGCGCCGTTTGCTGAAAGAGGGTTATGTCTCCGGCTTCGGCGCCCGGCTCGACCCGCACAAACTCGGCTTCGGGTTGCTCGTCTTCATCGAGGTGATGCTGGACAAGACGACGCCTGAAGTGTTCGACAAATTTGCCGAGGCGGTCAAACAGGCACCCTCCGTGCTTGAATGCCACATGGTGGCCGGCGGCTTCGACTATCTCGTCAAGACGCGCTTCGAAGACATGAACGCCTATCGCAATTTCCTTGGCCAGGTGCTGTGGACCTTGCCGGGGGTCAAGGAAACGCGGACTTACGCCGTCATGGAAGAAATCAAGAACGACGGGCCGCTGCCGCTGGGCTGATATGCGCCGGCGCCGCCGTCCCGTTCCTCAATCTCAAATTGCAGCCTTCGCGAAATTCCATATTGTGCGCATCTGCGGTGATCAGAGGTGTGATTCTCGCTTCAATCCACAGAGTGCCGGCGCACCGCTGTGCCGTGCAAGGGAAAGTCGACCATGGCCGTAGCTCACCTGAAACACTGGAACATATCGTTTGGCGAGGGCCAGCCTTTGGCCGTTATCGCAGGGCTGAATGTTCTTGAAAATCTGGAGCTGGCACTGGGGGTCGGGCAGCACCTGAAGGCGGTGACGGCCGATCTCGGCTTGCCTTTCGTGTTCAAGGCAAGCTTTGACAAGGCAAACCGCTCCTCGAACGCCAGTTACCGAGGTCCTGGGCTGAAAGACGGCCTCGCCATGCTTGCGGAAATCAAGCGAACCTTGAATGTGCCGATTGCCACGGACATTCACGAAATCGACCAGGCAGAGGCGGTTGCCGCCGTTGCCGATCTGGTTCAAATTCCGGCGTTCCTCTGCCGCCAGACGGATCTGATCGTTGCCACCGCCATTGCCACGCAGCGTGCCGGTGGCCTGCTGCACGTCAAGAAAGCCCAATTCCTCGCTCCATGGGATTGCAAGAACATCATCGCCAAGGCGCGGGCGGTCGCGCCGGATCTCCAGATCGTCTTGTGCGAACGCGGCAGCTCCTTTGGCTACAACAATCTGATCGTCGACATGCTGGGTATCGCCGAAATGCAGCGCCTCGGCGTTCCGGTGACGATCGATGCGACCCATTCGGTGCAATTGCCGGGCGCCGACCCCCGCACCAACGGTGGTTCGACAGGTGGGCGCCGCGAGGGTGTTCCCATCATCGCCAAGGCGGCCGTGGCGGCCGGTGCCAATGGCGTGTTCCTCGAGTTCCATCCTGACCCTGACCGTGCGCTTTGCGACGGGCCAAGCTGCCTGCCGCTCGACACGGCTGCAAGCCTGCTTTCGACCCTGCGCGCGGTGCACCGGGCGGTGCGGAGTTAGCGCGGCGGCCACACGACGGCGGCCATCTTCGTGATGAAATCTGCCGATCTGGGGCTCCCCCGCGCACCAATCAGCACAATTTTGGTTCTTTTCAAACGGCCCTGATTGCGCATAGGCTCAAGTGCAGCTCGATCATCGAGCATTGCTTTGAGGGGTTAGATGAAAAAGATCATTTTCGCCGCAGCACTCGCGCTTGAGGCCGCGACCACTGCGCATGCGCAGACTGTCAACGCCGGAAAATACACGGTCGAGGGGACCAATCTTGATGGATCGAGCTATTCCGGCACGGCTGAAATAACGCTCGCCAGCGAAACCACCTGCGTGATCGAATGGGAAACGGCAGGCGTGAAGTCGACCGGTGTTTGCATGCTCAACGGCAACGCGTTTGCGGCCGGCTATGTCTTGGAAGACGCGCTGGGTCTGATCGTCTACAAGGTCAACGGCGATGGTACGCTGGATGGCAAGTGGACGATTACCGGCAAGGACGGCTCCGGCACGGAAGTTCTGACCGAAGTTAAATAGTCCGCCTTTTGGTGGCAGGACAATGAAAGGTCGGCAAGTCGAACCTGCCGGCCTTTCGTTTGAATGGATTACAGTGTCGCCATGTCGATGACGAAACGGTAGCGCACGTCGCTCTTGATGACGCGCTCATAGGCTTCGTTGACCTGATCCATGCGGATCAATTCGATTTCCGAGACGATATTGTGCACGCCGCAGAAATCGAGCATTTCCTGGGTTTCCTTGATCGAGCCGATCATCGAGCCGGCAATCGAGCGGCGGGACGGAACCAGCGAGAACGCATGGACCGGCACCGGCTTTTCCGGAATGCCGAGCAGCACCAGCGTGCCATCAACCTTGAGCAGGCCGAGATAAGCGTTCCAGTCGATCTCTGCCGACACGGTGCACAGGATGAGGTCGAACGTTCCTGCCAGTTTCGTGAAGGTCTCAGCGTCGGCGGTCGCGTAATAATGATCGGCACCGAGCTTCAGGCCATCTTCTTTTTTCGACAGGGACTGGCTGAGCACAGTGACATCCGCGCCCATCGCGTGGGCCAGCTTGACGCCCATATGGCCAAGCCCGCCCATGCCGACGATAGCCACCTTCTTGCCCGGGCCAGCGCCCCAGTTGCGCAGCGGGGAGTAGAGCGTAATGCCCGCACAAAGCAGCGGTGCCGTTGCCTCGAAGGGCAGGTTCTCCGGGATGGAGAGGACATAACCTTCCTTGACGACGATAAAATCGGAATAGCCGCCCTGGGTGGGTGTCTTGCCGTCGGCTTCGACGCTATTATAGGTGCCGACAAGGCCGGGCATATACTGTTCCAGGTCGACATCGCGGCTGGCGCAGGTGGTGCAGCTATCGACGAAGCAGCCGACGCCAACCCGGTCGCCGACCTTGAATTTTGATACTTTCGAACCGACAGCCGTAACGATACCGGCGATCTCATGGCCGGGCACCATCGGGAATGCCGAATTACCCCACTCGTTGCGGGCCTGATGGATATCCGAATGGCAGATGCCGGAATACTTGATGCTGATGACGACGTCGTCCTCGCGGGGTTCGCGCCGTTCGAATGTGAAGGGCTGCAGCGGCTTCGACGCATCCGTCGCCGCATATCCTCTTGCCAGGGCCATGGATCACTCCTTTATCTGATGAAGCGGGGATGTGATGGAAGCACAGATCGCCTCTCCCCGGAAGCATACTGGCAGATCGCACAGACAGAACGTTAGAGCAATCCTGCAAGATTATTGTACGATCCTGCAAAACATGTCGCCGCGGTTTTGCAAATGCACGCAGGAGGACTAACTTCCGGTGTGCGAGACACAATCTAAATAGCTGGAAAGACTTTCGATTATGACAGCTTCACGAACCCCACGCAGTCAGGAACTGATTGATCTTATTGCCCGTTTCGCCAAGGAAGATGGCGATCACCCAACGGCCATTCCGGGCGTCAGCGTGCATCGTCGCTCCGGAACCGGCACAAAATCCTGCGGCTCCTACAGACCGAGCCTGGCGTTGATTGCCCAAGGCGCAAAACAGGTGGTGCTCGGCGACGACGTCTATCGCTATGGCGGCGCCGATTATCTGCTGACCTCGATCGACCTGCCGGTCACCACGCAGATCGTCGAAGCCTCGGAGGACAAACCCTATCTGAGCGTGATGTTCGGCATCGATACCACGCGCATATCCTCGCTGCTGGAACACGCCGGCAGCGGCGGCACCCCTGCCCCCTCCGCACGCGGCATGACCGTGAGTTCGATGACAGTGGAACTGGAAGACGCGGCCATACGACTTCTCAAGCTGCTGGATCGGCCGGAAGACATACCGGCTCTGCTGCCACTGATCGAGCAGGAGATTATCTACAGGCTTTTGACCGGTCCTCAGAGTGCGCGCCTGCGCCAGATGGCAGTGACCGAAAGCCAGTCACACCAGATCAGCCGCGCCTGCGTCTGGCTGAAGGAACACTACGCCCTGCCCCTCAAGATCGAGGAACTGGCCAGCCGTGTCAGTATGAGCGTCTCCTCCCTGCATCATCACTTCAAGGCAATCACTGCCATGAGCCCAATGCAGTATCAGAAACAGCTGCGGCTGCAGGAAGCCCGCCGGCTGATGCTGGAAGACATGCTGGATGCAGGCTCTGCCGGCCATCAGGTCGGCTATGAAAGCCAGTCGCAGTTCAGCCGCGAATATGCCCGCCAGTTCGGCGAACCGCCGCTACGCGACGTCGGCCGTGTCCGACGCAGTCTGATGGACCGCTTGACCGGCGGCATGGAAATGTTGAGCGAAGGGTGAAGAGCGGGCGAAGTGCCAATCCTCGTGCTGCTACCTGCGGCTCCTGCGGGAGCCTGTGTTTAAGACACTCCTCCACTTCGACACCTAGACATCACGCACGTCCTGGCGCAAGGCGATTACAGACACAAGGTCCACGAAACGCGGTGGTGGTACGGCCTTGCCGAGGACCATTTGAACCCAAGTGATTTTGTTGAAGCGATTGCCTTTTCCAGCCAGAAAGCCCGTGCTGCATAACCTGGCCCCCCGGTTATTGGTGCGGATTGCGGGTTTCCTCATCCTCATCGTGGCTTGGCAGCTTTATGTCATCCTCGCTGGCGTACCAGCCTACATTTTGCCAAGCCCGCTCGCCGTGGCCAATTCCATCGTGACCGATTGGCCGATACTGGCGCCGGCTCTTTGGGTCACCACGAAAACGACCCTGTTCGGACTGATCCTTGCGGTCATCGGCGGGGTCGGCGCTGCGGTGGTTCTTGTTCAGGCCCGATGGGTCGAAACACTGTTCTCCCCGCTCATCGTGACCCTTCAAGTCACACCGATCGTCGCGATCGCGCCACTGATCCTGATTTACGCACCGTCGCCACAAATCGCTCAACTCATCTGCGCGTTTATCGTGACGTTCTTTCCGGTCCTTCTGAACACGCTTCAGGGCCTGAAAAACGCAGACCGGGATTTTACCGATTTGCTTCGAACATATGGTGCATCCCGGTGGCAGACGCTTCGTTATCTCGGCGTGCCATCGGCACTGCCGCATTTTTTCGCCGGCCTTAAAATTGGTGGCGGGCTGGCATTGATCGGTGCCGTGGTCGCGGAATTTGCGGCAGGCTCCGCCGGTGCGACGTCGGGGCTGGCATTCCGCCTGCTTGAAGCACAATACAGGCTGAACACCCCTCGCCTTTTCGCCGCCCTCGTATTACTTGCTTTGCTCGGCTACCTGATGTTCGAAATCACATCCCGTTTGTCCAGGCTGGCGCTGCGGCGGTGGCATCCAAGTGAAGCCGAGCGCGAAGGCTGAACCAGGTCCTGCCGCAGCAACATTCCGATCAGTACCGATCCGAGAGCGATACTCTACTTCTTCAACGCCAGCCCTACGCCTTTGCAAGAAAAGCGCGTATCGAATGCCACGGTATAATCGGTCTCCGCACGCAACAGCTTCACCTTCACCAATTCGTCAAAGAGCTGTTTGTAGCGGGCCCCCGTCATGCAGCCGATCCCCTTTTCCAGGGTATCGCCACTATCGACAATCCCATATGCCTTGATTTTGCCGATGGCATAAGCGATCTGGCCATCGGTCATCTCCGGGTTTTCCGCCTTGATCAGAGCATTGGCAGAGGTGTTGTCATTGTTGAGGTAATTGTACCAACCCTCAATTGATGCATCGACAAACCGCTGGACAAGGTCGGGATTGGTGTCGATGAGGCTCCGCTGGACGGTGATCATGTTCGCATAGGGTTTGTATCCGCTATCCGCGAGCAGGAAGATCTTTGGCTCGGTGCCGGTTTGTTTCTGGATCTCGTAGGGCTCCGCTGTGATCAGGCCCTGCTGTGCGGAGTTCTTGTCCAGGAGGAATGGCGCAGGACTGAAATTATAGGGCCTGAATTGCTCATTGCGGAAGCCGGCGAAATTAGCTTTCATCCATTCGAAATATGCGCCAAACCCACCGTGCGTCATGAAAATCGTTTCGAGCTTGGCAAGGCCTTCGAAATTCTCGATGCCTCTGTCAGGGTGCGCAAGAATAACTTGGGCATTCTTTTGATAGAACGCCGCGACATCGACCAGCGGAATACCCTGCTCGATCCCGATCAGTTGCTCCTGCTGGGTGCCGAGGTAAAAATCAAGCTTGCCTGCGAGCAGCATGGTGCGATTTTGGGTTCCAGGGCCGCCTTGGGTAATTTCCACCTCAAGACCGTACTTGGCATAGGTGCCGTCGGCAGCAGCCTGATAGAACCCCCCGTGATCGGCCTCGGCGAGCCAATCGGTGCCGAACCGGACCTTATCCAACGCATAGGAAGGAGAAACCATAGCGGCTGTCGCGATTGCCCACAGAGCGGCGCTACCCAGCCTGTGCAACGAAACATATGAGTTCATTCAAAATTCCTAAGATAGTTGACATGGGGGACAAACGCATGCGTTGTAAAGACATCCGTTTTGCCCGTGTCAATGGCAGTTTGTGAAAACGTCAAGCTATGGTTGGCTCGAGCCGATTGCCCGCCAATTATTGAAACAATTGCAGGACATTTTCGGCATTCACGTTGGCGATCTGAAGTGCTTGTATCCCAAGTTGCTGCTGCGTCTGGAGGGCTTTCAGCCGGGTCGAGGCTTCGTCCATATCGGCGTCGACAAGACGGCCGATGCCCTTGTCGATCGTGTCCATGAGGGTCTGCACGAAACTTTCCTGCATATCGACCCGCGTCTTGACGGCACCGAGCGTGCTTGCGCCTGAAATGACCTTTTGCAGCATGATATCGACGCCGGTCAGATAGTTGTCGAGATCATTGGCTGGGTCGGTGATATCCACGTCGAGGATGTCGAAATCCGGTACAGGACCGATATTGTCGGCAACGTTGCCGATGCTCATGAACGAGCGGGTACCGGCATTCGGATAAAGGGTCTTGTCGATGTCGAAGGTCACGGCCGTTCCGGTAGAACTGACATTCAACCCTCTCCCTGCAAGCTCCAGGCCAAGAAGCGTTGCCATGTCGGCGGCGGATGTGATTTTACCGTCCGATGTACCAAGCGCCAAATCCACCTTGTCGCGGGTGATGGTGAGGGTTATCGCCGGATCGCTTCCGACCTGAATGTCGAAGCTGAACTCCACGTCGCGATGGACCGACACAGGACCGGAAAAGCTAAAACTCCATTGCGGATACATGTTGGCCTGCTCGGCGACCGGTGGCAACTCCAGCCCGGCTCCAAAGTTCCCAGGGGCAACACTCGACGTGACGCCGGAAACGGCGATGCTGGAGCCGGGATGACCGGTCGTTTCATTGCTCCGAATAGAAAATGCGCTGCCGCCAGCCCATTGCGCTGTCGCTGGAACGCCGCCGGCGGCGAGAACATGCTGCAGCACTGCGGCATAAGCCTGGGCAGTCGAAACAAGGCCATCAGTCGTACCGAGAGCGGCATCTACCGCCGCCCTGTTGATGGTGATGGGGTAACTCGTGCCGGCCGCAAGCGGGCTGTCATCGACCAGAACGTCAAAGCTGATCGTGTCAGCAGCGTCCCATGTAAATGGACCGGAGAAACCATACTGCTGATAGCCAGCGCCCCCCGCCGCATCAATGTCTGTTGGCCTGAACCCGCCGATGTTTCCAAGCGCACGGATATCCTTCTGCAAGGCGGCACCGCCACCGGCATTGAACAGGCTGATATCGGCGGTATCGACTTCCGTTGTGCCGACGTGAACAGTGCCATCCGCAGAGCGCGTGAAGGCGGAGACGATGTTCGTGGGAAGCGAGGATAGATCCCAAAGATTTTGCGGTGCATCCGTCTTGAGCCAGTTGACGCCGTTAAAGCTCGCAGACGTGGCGATGGAGACGAATTGCTCCTTGAACTGTTCAAGTTCCTTCTGGATTTTGGCCTTGTCCACGCCTGGTTCTTTTGCGGCCACCAGCTTTGCCCGGAATTCGCTGAGAACATCTTTGGCGGCATCAAGGCCGGTATAGGTCGTATCGACCTTCGCCGCACCAAGCCCGATCGCATCAGCCACGGTGGAAATCGCCATATTGTCGGAGCGCATGGTGGTCGAAATCGACCAATAGGCTGCATTGTCTGCTGCGGTTTGAACGCTCAGGCCCGAGCTGATCTGAGACTGCGTTTCAGCCAGGCGGGAGCCTATGCCGCGCAATGTCTGGAGGGCAGCCATAGCGGCGGTGTTCGTCAGGATACTGGTCATGTTAAAAGCTCCTTGAGCATAGGCTAGCGCCCGGCGGTCAGAACCAGTCCGGTAAAAAGCTAGCAATGATGGGAACACTTTTAACGGTTAACCACGAGGGTGCCCGCCGTCATGGCGAGACCGTCACCCTAAAAAACGAGAACACTTGATATTTAGAGTTGCCCGACGAGAATCGAGCATATTTCATTAACCTTACTGCATTAAGATAGGTTAACAAAAAGTTAACGCCGCGCGAGCGCCTCTCTGACACGCAAGAACTGCGGTATGACGCGTGCGACCAATTCGAACTCCGGTTCGAAGTCAGCCATAAGCTGCACGATTTTACTCTCCACACCGTCCGTGTCGCTCATATCTTTCACAGCGGCGGAGTTTTTCCGCAGGAAACGTGAATAAAGTCCCCGTTCGTCAACGGCACCCGGCGGGAACTGGATGCGTTCCAGCCCTTCGGCAGATGCTGCCATCCGGATCGCCTCGATAATCCCCTTGCGGGTCTTATGGTCTGAAATGGGACCGACTTCCGCATTCAGCTTGAGGACCCCTGTGATTCCATCATCGCCAGCCCGTATCTCCACCCAGGCAATAAACGGATAGCCGGCCCACCAGTTCTCGCAGCCAGGCCACCTGCCCTTCGTCTTGTCCAACTCCTCGTGCCATCGTGCAGGCAGAAAACTTACGAGGTTTTTCTGAATCCCAGGACATACGACCGTGCTGTTGCCTATCCTGACGGGCTTCTCCCGCTCAGGTTTGTCACCAAACAACCGCTGGGCGGCGAGCTCAAAGCCCGTACCGGAACTGCGCTCCGCAAGCAGGCCCAGCACCTTTTTATGGTCGCGGTAAAGCTGACGTGCCAGGTTTTCCATCTCGGAGCGTTCTTTACCCATACCGGTCATTTCCTCAACAATTTGGAGGTGTTGGACAAGGCACGTAGCCGCATGGAGGGAAAAAAGAAAGATGCCTTGTCATTCCGCCGACACGCAGACGAAAAGTTCAACATCGAAGGCCTAGATTGTCGAAACCAAGGTATCGAGAATGGCAATCGGCTCTGCGCTCATGAAAAACCTCGGAATTCTAAAGGCGTAGTCTTGCAATCTTTGCAGGCTGCTCCTGCTCGCCATCGTGGCCTGCCGTTGAAGCTGCCTGATGCGCAGCAGCCTCAACGAAGCGACGTCGCTGGAATCACTCGAAGCAATTTTCACCACGGAGGCCGCAGCTTTCACTGCATCCTTCAACCGATCGGCATGCACCAAATAGTCTCGCTTCCTCCGATAGAGCTCAACGCTGTTTGGGAGTGAAGAAATGCCGTTGTCCAAGGTCGATATCGCGGCGGGCAAATCGCGAACCCGCATATTGAGGTGTGCAAGGTGAAGGATGTCTGCGGTATTGCGTGGAGCAAGGGAGACCACGCGCGCGGCAGCTTCGCGAGCCTCATAATTGCGCGCCAGAGCGTCGAGGCAATCCCGCCGGCGCCGCAACGCAAGAAGGCTTGCATTGTTGTCGATTGCGGCATCGATATGCTGAAGTGCACCAGAATAATTCTTTAGCGCGCCCTGCCGCAAAACTGCGTAACAACGTCCGCAAAATCTTGGAGACTTAGGTCACGGTACCAGTTATCGGCGCGCTTCTTGACGGCGATAACGCTGCAACCGCTTTTTTCAAGAAATTGCTGGCCAAAACCAGGCAACAATGGATCGTTTTCTCCAAACGACGAAAAGGTAATCACGAGCCTCTGGGCCGAGATAGGCGCATGACCGGCTTCGATGACAGTCATGCCATTGTCAAATAGAACAGCCCTCATTATTAGAACTCACTACAATAGTATAATCTAAAATTAAATAAAAATGTCCAGAATTCGCGAAATCAACACCTCGGATTCAGAAGCTCAATGCACTTGAATCGATCGGCTTTGGCAGTATTTAATGTTTGATCAACCTAAAAAGCCAGAGAATTTTGCTCCGGAGTCCTGCCGAAACAGCTCATAATAGTCAACTCAATATTGCAAGGACCCGACTAGCAGCTCTTGCTATGCTGAAAGCCAGCGTTCAGCCTGGACGATTTCTCGTTCCGGGCGGCTGTAAAAGTGCAGATGGATTGTTTTAGCCGCTGCGAGCTCAAACCTCGACGGCGTTACGCTGCAACAATGCCAGCGTTAAAACTGCGCGAATAGGTTCGAGCGAGCCTAACGCGGCCAATGAATGAAGGGGTGTACAAATGTACCGGAATGGCACCAGCAAGATTTTTTCAATAGTAGAGGTGGATTCTTCAATACTACTCTTGTTGAAGAGCAGTGGTAGCGGGAGAGGGACTCGAACCCCCGACACGCGGATTATGATTCCGCTGCTCTAACCACCTGAGCTACCCCGCCATCAGGCTGCGACTTGGGCTCTTGGCCGCTGTCGTCGCCGTCAGTGGGGCGGCTTATAAGGTGCGGTTCATGCTGGTGTCAAGCCGAGGTGTTTCAAAAAACGGGAAGTTTTTCAAGGGACGGTGGACAACGGCCGGAGACGGCATGTTATGGACCGTCCCCTGCCCTCAATCAGGCCGCAACCACGCCCTGCAGCAGATCCTTGAGCGCGGCCTCGGCCGCTGCCTCACGTTCGGAACGCAGGATGAAGCCGCCGCCGTAGACGCGGGCATCTTCGCCGATACCGGAATAGAGCGCGCAAGCCTGGCCGGGGGCAACGCCCGCCTCACCTTCCAGAAGCTCGACCGAGACGCCATTCTCGTCGGCACGCAGGATCGCAGGTGCCGGTTGGCGGGTGGATCGAACCTTGGCGAAACAGGCAAAACCATCGGCCGCCACATCGAAAACATCGCCGTCGCCCAGCCAGTTGATGTCGCGCAGATAGACGCGGCGTGTTTCCAGCGCCTCCTTCGGGCCGACGATGACGCGGCGCGAACGGGCATCGAGATGCACGACATAAAGCGGCTCGCCGGTAGCGACGCCGATGCCGCGGCGCTGGCCGATCGTATAGTGCAGGATACCATCGTGGCTACCGAGCACGCGGCCGTCGAGGTGGACGATATCACCCGCCAGCGACGCATTCGGCTTCAGCTTGTTGATGATATCGGCATATTTGCCCTGCGGCACGAAACAGATGTCCTGGCTGTCGGCCTTCTTGGCAACGACGAGGCCCATCTCTTCGGCAAGCTGCCGTGTTTCAGCCTTGGTGAGATTGCCGAGCGGGAACCGCAGATAATCGATCTGCTCCTGCGTGGTGGCAAAGAGGAAATAGCTCTGGTCGCGATCAGCATCCGTCGGACGAAACAGCGCGCGACGGCCCGGCGCACCCGGCTGCGGATTGGCCTTGGAGCGAATGTAGTGGCCGGTCGCCAGCGCATCGGCGCCGAGATCGCGCGCGGTTGCCAGAAGGTCGGCGAATTTGACGGTCTGGTTGCAGGCAACGCAAGGGATCGGCGTTTCGCCGGCAACATAGCTCTCGGCGAAAGGATTGATCACCGTTTCGCGAAAACGCTGCTCGTAATCGAGCACATAATGCGGAATGCCCAGCACCTCGCAGACACGGCGGGCATCGTCGATATCCTGTCCGGCACAGCAGGAGCCGGCGCGGTGGACGGCAGCGCCATGATCGTAGAGTTGCAGCGTGATGCCGAGGACGTCGTAACCTTGCCGTTTCAGGATGCCGGCCACCACGGAACTGTCGACGCCGCCGGACATGGCAACGACGACGCGCGTATCTTCGGGCTTGCGATCAAAATCGAGACTGTTCACGGCATCCAATCCGGCATTCCGGTCCATCGGCGGGTTGTTCGGCATTTTCGCGCGACCATACCCTGTTTCCTGCAAACGGCCAACGCCGCAGCGAAGCGGTCGCCGGGCAGACCGGCCATACCGCAAGCCGCTATATAGAAAGTCGGGAAGAATTGAACAAGGGCAAGGGCTCTGCCGCGTTCAGATCAGCTTCATTCGCATGGCGCGCGCGATCGCCTGCATGCGATTGACGGAATCGAGCTTGCGGGTAGCGGTCTTGAAATAACTGGAGACCGTATAGGCGGAAATGCCGAGAATGATCGCGATCTCATCGCTGCTCTTGCCGGCTGCAGCCCAGCGAAGACATTCAATCTCGCGCGTCGACAGCTTGTCGCGCGCCGAGGCGCCGACCTCGAAGGTGCGCTCGAGAGTTTCGAACAGTTGCAGCAATGTCAGATAGAGGTCAGCCGTCTCGGCCCTGTCAGGTTCACCACGCGGCCCGCAGAGCAGGACGGCAAACGCTTCCCCGTGGGTGGTGTGCAGCGTAACGGCAAATGTGTTGCTCATCGCCTGCCCGCCAAACAGCGCATCGACATGTTCACGTGCCGCAGGTCCTTGCGCATTGAGCAGGGATTGTGTTGCGCCGAAAACTGGCAGCTTCGTATGGCGCAGCTGCTCGATCAGCGCACTGGCCTGGAAAACCGTAGCGGCGTCATATTCCCGCACAAGCTCCGATGGCCAGCTGCTCAAAACGAGACGCTCGGCGAAGCGCTGCTGCTCGCCGAACGGAACGCGCGCGATCATGAAATGGCTAAAACCGAACTGCGCCGTACACTGGCGCATCAGGTGGAGCACTTCATACTCCGTCTGGACTGCGGAACTGTTCATACCGGAAAGGAAATCAGCATAAGCCTCGCTTCGCAAGGTCAGCTTGTCAGGGTCTCTCATATTTTTAATCACCAAACTGCCGGCCATACCACCAGCTCTCCAAAAAATTCTCGTTCCGGAATTTTTTCGGCAGCACGCTATAAATCCAACACCGACAAAACCCCGAGAGGCCCCAAGGGACACAATCGAAGCGAAAGGAACGGTATTTTGAAATAAAATGGTGCATCGAGAGCATTCCAGAGCAACAAAATGCTGCATATGCTCAATTACTGGCCGTTACTATCAACAATTTTATGCAAATTGAACCATTATATTTGCATAGCTCCCATGCAGACCTTGAAGACACGAATACAAAACTTTAACACCTTATAATAGAGCCACGCACCCGGGAAAACTCATGATGTATGTGCACGGGGTTTTCGAGATCTGCAATTGGTCGAAGAGCACGCTGGAAGTCTCTAAAATTATTAGCAAATTGTTACCACTCGCTTAGGCAAATGTTAAATGTGGCAGGGTAAGTTGAGCCTATATGGTCTTGAGTATGTGTAGAGAGTCCAATGACCGAAATGATACGACCCCGCGTGAAATATGTCATCGGACCCGATGGCAGCCCTTTGACAATTGCTGACCTTCCTCCGGCCAATACGCGCCGTTGGGTGATCCGCAGAAAGGCAGAAGTCGTCGCCGCCGTGCGTGGCGGACTGCTGAGCCTGGAAGAAGCCTGCGACCGCTATACCCTGACCGTTGAAGAATTCCTGTCCTGGCAGTCCTCGATCAGCGACCACGGCCTTGCCGGCCTGCGTACGACGCGAATCCAGCAGTATCGCCACTAGCCAGATACTTAATTTGCAAGAGCTCAAGCGGCCGCATTCAGTGCGGCCGCAGCCGCATTTGAACGAGCCCCGTCAGCACCGCCGATCCGGCATAGAACCATAGACCGGGTTGAGTGAAAGCCTCGGCCATTCCACTGGTCTTGGCTGCAAAGATGACGAGCGCCACAAGCATCACATCCATCATCGACCATTTGCCGAGGATCGGCAGAAGGCGGGCAACCACGCCCGCAGCCTTGCCGTCCGCCGACGCTGTCGCCTCGAAAGTCATGCCGACCAGCTTCGCCAACGGGAACACGACGGAAAAAAGCGCCACAATGACGGCAAGCATCTGATTGCCCTCATCCCAGAGTGACGACACGATTCCGAGAAGCGACGGCGTTTCGTTGAAAATACCAGTTTTTCAAACCTGACCAGCGGCAACACAAGCCCGAGAGCCAGAAAAAAGGCTGAAAGGACAAGGAAAAGCGGTGTGATAAGACGCATGATTCTTGTCTTCTGTTGCGCGGACAGGATTACATATCATCTTTGGCGATGCTGAACAGCGAGGTCCTTGGTGGTGCGCCGGGGACCTTGGCCTGAACATGTGCGGCAATGAACCAACCACGCAACGGAAACGGTCCCGGCTCAGCCGGAAAAAAGGGAGAGATGTCATGGATATCATCAGTGAGGAAACCGGCTCGCATGGCCGCTACAGCACAACGGTCGAGGGCCATACCGGAGAAATGACCTATTCCCGGTCATCGTCGCATCTGATCATCATCGATCATACCGCCGTTCCGGACGCGTTGCGCGGCAAAGGCGTCGGCCAGGCGCTGGCGGCGCACGCAATCGCCGAGGCGCGAAAAGGTGGCTGGAAGATCATTCCGCTCTGCCCTTTCATGCGTGCCCAGACGCAACGCCATCCCGAATGGCAGGATGTGATCCAGGCTTAGGAAGTGCTGCTAAAAACAGCTGGGAAATACACAAGGCCCTTCTCACGAACTTGAGACAAGTCCGTGAGAAGGGCCTTTTGGCCTTGAGCAAAAGCTCGAGCGCGCCTTAAGCGCGCATGCGAGCACCGCTATCACGTTCTTCAAGCGCTGCGGCCTTGGCGAATTCCGCCTGAACCTCTTCCAGCGCGAGTTCCGCCGCATCCTGCTGCACCTTCAGCTCCCGAACCGAGACCTGGAGATTGTCTGCCCGCTGCCGCGCAGCCTTGGCAAATGTCGGATAGGCGAAATGGGTGGGATCAGTGATCCCGGACTTCTTTTCCTCGAACGTGATCTGGTTTTCCAATTCCTTGGTCATCCGCTCAAATTCGGACATCATCAGCTGCAACTGGCTCAACTGACGCTGTTTCTCCTTCACCTGAAATTCCTTCAGGCGAACAAGGCTCTCACGTGACTTCATACGCAATACTCCCGTGATGCGAGACCCCGGTTACTGGATTTGACCCGTCCAACCGACCTTACGGTGTCGGAAACAAAAAAAATTACAGCGATCTTAACAAAATCCTACCGCTGGTAACCTTTCGTTTACGGGCATCGTTAATCATAGGGACGATCATTTAAGGGTCAGTAAATGCTAAGCGCAAAATTTGGTGTTTGGCATAGATTGAGTCAGATGAGTCAGATAGCCGATTTCCTTAATGTTACGCATTAAGGATGTCATTCTAGATTCACATGCAAAATCAGGGGACTGCAAAAAATATTTAACATTTTCGGTACACCTTGCCAGAGTGAATCAGAATTTGTTAACCATTTGCTGGCAGCCTCCAAATCAGGCAACGACTGGATCCGTATCGCGTAAGGGGGCCATCAACACCTTTCGGCGGCGGAAAAGGGGACAATTATGCGGGTTCTACTCATCGAAGACGACAGCGCGACAGCGCAGAGCATCGAACTGATGCTCAAGTCGGAAAGTTTTAACGTTTACACCACCGATCTTGGTGAAGAGGGTGTCGATCTCGGCAAGCTCTATGATTACGACATCATTCTGCTCGATCTTAACCTGCCGGACATGTCCGGTTACGAGGTTTTGAGAACGCTGCGCCTATCCAAGGTCAAGACACCTATTCTTATCCTGTCCGGCATGGCCGGCATCGAAGACAAGGTTCGCGGTCTCGGCTTTGGTGCCGACGACTACATGACCAAGCCGTTCCACAAGGACGAACTGGTCGCACGCATCCATGCGATCGTGCGCCGTTCCAAGGGGCATGCACAGTCGGTCATCTCGACCGGCGAACTGATCGTCAACCTGGATGCCAAGACTGTTGAAGTCGGCGGCCAGCGCGTTCACCTGACGGGCAAGGAATACCAGATGCTGGAGCTGCTTTCGCTCCGCAAGGGTACGACGCTGACCAAGGAAATGTTCCTCAACCACCTTTATGGCGGTATGGACGAGCCTGAACTGAAGATCATCGACGTGTTCATCTGCAAGCTGCGCAAGAAGCTCGCAAATGCTGCCGGCGGCGCAAACTACATCGAAACCGTCTGGGGCCGCGGCTATGTGCTGCGCGAGCCTGAAGGCGAACTCGCAGAAAGCGCCTGATCGGCGCTTGAAAGACAATACGGGCAGCCGGTTGGCGCTCAGCATCCCGCATATGCGCGGGCGCCATGACGGCATATGCCCCGAAGTTTCAGAAACCCGCCAGAAATGGCGGGTTTTTCGTTGCCACCTGCCAGGATAACCGGCACAGGGACTGAAAACAGAGACGAAAAAGCCGCGACCAAAGGGGCGCGGCTTCAAAGAAACTGGAAACTTGGCGAAGGGATCAGGCGGCGATCGACAGGCTGCCGAAGACGCTCGTCAGGATCTTCCGGTCGAATGGCTTGAGAAGAAAATCATCGGCACCGGCGCGTTTGCCAGCCATCATCTTCTTCAGGTCCGCCTCGACGACGCAGTAATAGATGCGCACGGTCTTGCCTTCAGGCAGATTGCGGATGTTGGCAATCAGATCCAGCGCGCCATCAAGACCGGCATCGACGATGATGATGTTGGGCAGTTCCGCTTCGCAGCGCACGAGTGCTTCGAGACCATTGGCAGCTTCGGAGACGAGGAAATTCAGGCCGGAGAGAATGCGCTTTCCGACCTTGCGTACGACGTCCGAATCATCGGCAATCATCAAGCGTTGCATCTCAAGCTCCCTCTCTGCGCTACAGCGGGAATTTAATCCCTATCAACAACCGTAGGCCGCTTTGGCAAAGAATCAGTTACCGCGACGCCTAAAAGCAGATTTATCTCCGCCTCAGGCTGCAACCATCTTCGCGGAAAACACGATTTCTTCCGCGTTCGAGTTGACCTCGATTTCCATGCCGGCCTCCTCGGCAAGCAGAACCGTGTAATAGGGCTGGATCGTATGGGCATCGACGGCTTCTTCGAGTGTGCCCGAAAGAAGCTCGACCAGTTTTGGCGGTACACGCATCATCCGCCCCTTGCAGATCAGCTTGAAAGCCGCGTCATATTCAGGGTTTTCCAGGATGACATCGATCGAACCACCGCGCGGAATGGCGCCGTAAGCGATCAGGAACAGGTTGAGCAGCAGCTTGACGCGGTTCTTGGCGATGATCACGCGCGGGCCGGTCCAGGTGACTTCCGTCTTCTTTTCGACGGAAGCGAAATCCTTGGCTGCTTTTTCCGCTTCACCGGTATCGATCGATGCGCCGACCGAGCCCGAGGCGCCGAACGCCAGCCGGGCGAATTTCAACCGGACGGAAGCATTGAGCGCGCTGGTGCGGATCAGGTCCATGGCATCGGCATCCGCCCCGCCCTCGTCGAGCAGTTCAAGGCCGTTGTTGATCGCGCCGACCGGCGAGATGATGTCGTGGCAGACACGGCTGCACAGAAGCGCTGCGAGATCGGGACCGGTCAAGGTCAGGTTCGGGTTCTTTCCCATGGTCGTATCCTCAATAGCCTTCGAGCGGCTCACAAGCGAGATCAGGCGGCCTTCCGCGATCCTTTTGCCCCATCGTCTAACCCACGAACATTGTGCGGGCATAGCCTCGGGACGAAGATCATAAAGACACCACATTTGGTAAACCGATTGTTAAGATCATCGGTTCAAATTGCTGACGATCAGCCCGAAGCCCGTCACCAAGTGAGACGGGACAGGACAGCGGCCCGCGCATGACGTCGCAGGCAGGCCTGAGTTTACGGAGAAGAACATGCAGCGGATCGTCAATGCCGTGAAATTCCCACTATTGCGCACATTCGTGGCGTTGATGGCTGCGTTCAGCCTCATGCCGGCGGCGTTTGCGCAGAGCAACAACGGCGGCCAGTATACGATGCAGGAAATCGTCGATGCCGGCCACGGCTTCTTCGGCTCCACCTCTGGCGGACTTGCCAAGGTGGTCGAGAACGCATTTTCGAAATACGGCCTGCCGAATGGTTATATTCTCGGCCAGGAGGGATCCGGCGCATTCGTGGCTGGCCTGACCTATGGCGAAGGCGACCTCTATACCAAGAACGCCGGCCAACATAACGTGTTCTGGCAGGGGCCGTCCCTTGGCCTCGACTGGGGTGGCCAGGGCAGCCGGACGATGATGCTGGTCTACAACCTGCCGGCCGTTCCTTCACTCTACAAGCGCTTCGGCGGCGTCTCCGGCTCGGCCTATGTGGTCGCCGGGGTTGGCATGACCGTGCTGACGGACGAAAACATCGTCCTGGTTCCCATCCGCACCGGCCTTGGTGCACGCCTCGGCATCAATGTCGGCTATCTGAAGCTGACCCAACAGCCGACCTGGAACCCCTTCTAAACGCTCCGTCTTTTCCAAAAGTCTTTCCAGTCGCCGAGGCGGCTGGAAAAAAATGCGCGTTCGCGAACACTTGAAGTGATATTGTCGTTCGTCTTTAGTGCGAATGAAACGAAAACCATCGATTATGGCGTATCGCCGCGTGTTCAGAACTGAAATGGCCAGCCCGTGATTGAATTCGCACTCCTGTTTGCTCTGGGTTTTCTGACCGCGGCTCTCCTCGGTCTGCTGGCGGCACCGATCGTTCACAGGCGTATCGTGCGCTTTGCAGAAGACCGGCTGACAGCAACGATGCCGCTATCGCCACAGGAAGTTCGCGCCCAGAAAGACGCGGCCCGCGCTGGTTATGCAGCCGAAAATGCCCGGACAAGCCAGATGCTGAAACGCGAGCGCGACAAGAACGTCGCGCTGCTGCTCCAGAATGGAGCGACGCTAAAAGAAACCCAGCGCCTCGCTGGTGAAAATGCCGACCTGCATGCGCAACTTGCCGACATGAATGTGGAGGCGGCGGACCTGCGCTCGGCAGCCCGCCAGCTCGAGCAGAACATCGAGCGGCTGAAAGCGACGCTTGCCGATGTCGAACGGGACAGTGTCAAAAAGAACGTCGACATCAAAACCCTGAACAGACAGGTGGACCATCTGACCGGCGACATGGACAGCCTGAAGATCGACGTCGCCGCCCATGATGCAGAGGCCGAAAACCTGAAAAGCCGTATTGCCGGCCTGAAGGATGAGCGCGAGATCATGCGCAACGAGTTGAAAGCCGAAAGCACCAAGGCGCGGGAACTGGAAGTACGGCTTGCCCGCGACGAAACCCGCCTGAAGCAGTTCGAAGTCAAGCTCGCCCGGGAAATGGCCGCCAATGCCGACAAGGACAATTTTCTTGAACGCAGGGGCAGTGAGATCGAACGCTTGAAGGCCAAGGTCAGGGATACGGGCACGGACCTGCGCGATGCCTCCAAGGCGCTGCGGGCCGCCGGCCTGACCATGCCCGTGCGCCGCGAAAAGAAACCCGCAGCAGCCGGCACGGCAACAGGCGGCACCTTGGGAACACAGGACAACACCGATGCACAGAACACCATGTCACCCGTAGCAGCTATCAATCTGACCGTACCGGCCGACTATGCCCGCAACCGGGCTGCAGCACTTTCGGAGCAGCTGACACACTCGACGTCTTCAGCGCATGACGATGCCTTGCGCGAGGAAATTGCCGATATCGCGGCAACTATGGTGGCTCTGACAGCGGCCAAGGAAGGTCCGGCGTCACCGATACCCTCCCTTCTCTCGACGACAGGCGCGCAACCCAACGCCCCAGACAAGAGCCTCGCTGCCCGCGCCCGCGACATGCTGCCGCCGGAACAGAACTAATCTTTGCCGTCAGATAAAGCCGTTGATCATCGCCACCTGATGCAGAGCGATGCCGGTGGCGGTAGCGACATTCAGACTGTCCAGTCCCGGCCGTTGGCGGATACGGGCGGTCTGGATCGATGCCATGATGTTTTCAGGCAACCCCTCACCTTCCGTCCCGGCGAGAAGCACGGTGCGCGGCGACGGAGGAATATCGTGCAGGCCGGTCTTTCCGCGCGGCGACAGACCCCAGATCGCAAAGCCTTCAGCCTGCAGACGCCCGATCAGCGCCGTCACTGATCCTTCGCGGGCGAAGGGGACACTCAGCACCGAGCCGACAGAGACCCGGATCGCCTTGCGGTACATTGGATCGCAGCTGGTTTCGTCCATCAGGATGGCATCGACGCCAAAGGCAGCGGCGTTGCGGAACATCGATCCCATATTGTCGTGGTTGGAGATTCCGCACGCGGCAAGAACCAGGCTTTTGGCGGGAAGATCATTAACCAGCGCATCCAGACCAGGCGCCGTTTGGCGCTTACCGAGCGCCAGCACACCACGGTGCATGTTGAAACCGGCTATGGCGTCGAACACGGGAGCACTGGCGACATAGACCGGAATGTCCGCGGGGAATTCGGCGAGAATGCCGCTGACACCATCGACGCGGTTTTCGAGAAGAAGAATGGCTTCAGCCTCAATGCCACGGCCCGCTTTATGCGCCACCGCCAGCATGCGCAGCACGACCGTGCCCTCGGCGATAAAGCGGCCATGCCGGCCCGTCAGGTCGCGCTCCTTAATCGAGACGAAACCGGCGATGCGCGGATCGGCCGGATCGTCGATACGGAGCGGTGTCACAGCTCAGCCTTCTCAGTTGGTCTTGACGGAGACATCCGCAACGACGCGGCCGGCAGCGATATCGAAAACGATCGCCTTGCGCTCTCCACCAGCAACCGCGCCGTAGAACAGGATCTGCCCGCCCGACAAGGCAACATTCGAAACTTCAAACCCGGCGGGCAGTGCTGCGATTGCCGTGATCGGCGCATCGCCCGGCACCGAGACTGAGGCGCTTTGCTCCACATCGGCCTTGCCCGGACGCGTAAGCTTATAGACAATCGCTGCAAGCACGACCATAAGCATCACCAACATGATACCACCCGAGACCAGCTGCAGCTTGATCATCTTGCGGCGCACGTTCTCCATCACCGGATCGAGCGGCTTGTCTTCCTGTTCGACTGGTTTCTGATTGGACATGGCTGGCCTTACCTGCGGAATGGAACGAGAATGAACGACCCCTTTAAACAAGCCCCGGCAATTAGGAAAGTCCTGACGGCAAATGAAGACGCGGCTGGGCGTTTGGACGCATACCTGACGGAAGCGCTGGGCGGCGAGTTTTCCCGCAACCGCATCAAGGCCCTGATCGAACAGGGTGAGGTCTCCATCAACGGCAAGACCATTACCGAAGCCAAGAAAAAGGTGCAGCCCGGCGACATCTTCGAGATCGGCCTGCCGGAAGCGGAGGATCCGGAACCGAAGGGCGAGGATATCCCGCTCAACGTGCTCTATGAGGACGACGATCTGATCGTGCTGGTCAAGCCCCCGGGTCTGGTCGTCCATCCCGGCGCCGGCAACTGGACCGGCACGCTGGTCAACGCCCTGATCCACCACTGCGGCGCAAGTCTGTCGGGTATTGGCGGGGTCAAGCGGCCCGGCATCGTCCATCGGCTCGACAAGGATACCAGCGGCGTCATGGTGGTCGCCAAAAACGATATCGCTCATCGCCACCTCTCAGACCAGTTTGCCGACCATGGCCGCACCGGTCCACTGGAACGCGCCTACATGGCCATCGTCTGGGGCCGCCCGCGAGGGCTGAAGGGCACGATCGATGCACCGCTCGGCCGCGCCGGCGACCGCGTGAAGCGCGCGGTCAAGCAGGAAGGGTCAGATGATGCGCGCGAGGCGATCACCCACTATGAGGTGATGGAGCGCTATCACGAAAAACCGGATGCGACCGCCCTTGCCGCGATGATCAAGTGCAATCTCGAAACCGGGCGCACCCACCAGATTCGCGTCCACATGGCCCATATCGGCCACCCACTGATCGGCGATCCCGATTACGGCGCGGCCTTCAAGACCAAGGCCAACCTTCTGCCGGATGAGGCAAAGGCGGTAGTCAACCGTTTCCCCCGGCAGGCGCTGCACGCCTTCATGCTGGCCTTCGAGCACCCCACCACCGGGGAAACCATGCATTTTGAATCGCCGGTCCCGGATGACATGCAGGAACTGGTCGAAGCCTTGCGGGGCTAACGCTGGGACTTGGCGATCCGGCCATTCGAGGCGTATAAAGGCCCTTGAAACCCGGAGCGCTCATGAGCCAGTTTGCGGCCAGGAAAATTCTCGATACCGAGATGGTCAGCGTCCATGACGTGCTGTGCACCGGCGAATGCCGGCACAGGAGCGACGTGGAGTGTTCGCACGTCACCAGTCTGGTGTTTCCCTATCGCGGTGTCTTCCTTCGCCATGTCGGCAGCGATGACGTTGTTGCCGAAGCCAATCAGGTGCTGTTCTTCAATCGCGACGAGGACTATCGCATCAGCCATCCCGTGGAAGGCGGCGATGCATGCCTGAGCCTGGCCGTGCACGAAGCGGCGCTTGAGGAACTGGTCCCAAAAGTTCACAGGGCCGCAAGAAGTCCCTTCGCCTTCAACAAGCAGCGCCTGCGGATAGACGCCCGCGCACAGGCGCTCGTCGCCCTTTTGCGCCACAGCCTGCTCAGGGGCACGGCGGAAACCCTGGAAGCAGAAACGCTGGCAATGACGCTGGTGCGCCGCGCAGTCGGCGAACGCACGGCCCGTGCGGCGACCGCCAGCATCGGCCGGCAGAAACTGGTGGACCGGGCCAAGCTTATCCTCTCCTCCGATCTCGCCCGGCGCTGGACACTGGCGGAGATTGCAAGGGAAGCCGGTGTCTCGCCGGTCTACCTGACGCAAGTTTTCCAGCAGGTGGAAGGCACGCCGCTCTATCGCTATCATTTACGGCTGAGATTGGCCAAGGCGCTCGACTTGCTCGGCAGCTATGACGACCTGACGGGGCTTGGCCTCGATCTCGGCTTTTCGAGCCATAGCCATTTCTCGTCGTCATTCCGCCAGGCTTATGGCCGCACTCCGGCCGAATTCCAGCGCTTCGCCGGCCTGCGCTGATCGATAGGCAAGATCGCTAAAGAATCTGACAGCGCTGTCCTGGCCAAAATGGTCTTCTCTCCTGGTCGAAACACATCAACCGGAGGAATGATCATGCAGGACAATACATGCGCCGCCTGTGACTGCGAACTTGATGCCAGCCGTATCGCCGTCAAGATCGGTGGCAAGACCGTCGAGGTCTGCTGCGAGGAATGTGCGCAGGCACTGCGCGAGGCCGACGCGGCAATCCACCCCACCCAACTATCGAAGGGATAGGACCGAAACCGGTCCCCTGCCCGACCCGCCGGCCTGATGATAGGCCGGCATTTCCCGGAGAGATATCGATGAAGAACGAACCCCATGTGATCGGTGATCGCGTGCCGCACGAACACGCCCTGATCGCCGAATTGAAGCTTGTTGTGCAAGGGTGCAACGATCAGGCGCCGGCGGACGTCACCCACCCCGCAGGCTTTGCGCGTCTGCGTGCATTTCTCGGATCGATCGGCAGACTGGTGCGGCAGCGCCGCAACCGGTTGGCCCTATTGGAACTCAACGATGACCAGTTGAAGGATATCGGCATCTCGCGATGCCAGGCCTATGGCGACGGATACAGCCGCTATCAGCGAAGCGGAACGGGCAACGGCGGCGCTTCGATTTGACGGCCCATGGGCTGGATTGAGGGCGGGCGGATTTCTAAGACCGATATGCATCCTTTCCCGCTGTCGTGCGTTTTGGCAGGACAATAAGGAGAAACCCGATGATTGATGCCACACAGATCAGAGAACATGCCGAGATCATCAGCGCCGACGGTCTTCATATCGGCACGGTCGATCGCGTCGAAGGCGATCGCATCAAGCTGACCAAGAAGGACAGCGGCTTCGGCCACGAAGACCACCACCACTTCATCGCCCTTGAACTGGTGGCAAGCGTCGATGACAATCGCGTCCGTCTCAGCGCCAATGGCGATGTCGCCGTCATGTTTGAGGAAGAACAGGACAACTCGCCGATCCATTGACCGGCACGCGCCGGAAATTCTACAAAATGTTACAAATGACCGGTTCCGCCCTTGATATTTCGAGGGCGGACACAATTTACAGGCTGTAACCCAACTGGAGCATGCGCTTCTCTGGCTTCACATCTCTGTGAAACCGGAGTTCTTGAATCATGCTTTCGCCGCACTTATCTATGAGCATGTGGGGTCGGATAGACCCACATGCCCGGCCTGCCAAGAGGAGGCTGGAACGCGAAAGGGGGGTGCATCATGGCCCGCAGTACGTTACCGTCCATTACCGCTGGAGAAGGCGGTCTCAACCGTTATCTCGATGAAATCCGCAAATTTCCCATGCTTGAACCGCAGGAAGAGTACATGCTCGCCAAGCGGTATCAGGAGCATGACGACCGCAAGGCTGCCCATCAGCTCGTAACCAGCCATCTGCGCCTCGTGGCGAAGATCGCCATGGGTTATCGCGGCTACGGCCTGCCAATCGGTGAAGTCGTTTCAGAAGGCAATGTCGGCCTGATGCAGGCGGTCAAGAAGTTCGATCCGGAACGCGGCTTCCGCTTGGCCACCTACGCCATGTGGTGGATCAAGGCTTCGATCCAGGAATATATCCTGCGTTCGTGGTCGCTGGTGAAAATGGGTACGACCGCCAACCAGAAGCGGCTGTTCTTCAACCTGCGCCGCCTCAAGGGCAAGATTCAGGCCCTTGACGAGGGCGACCTGAAGCCCGATCAGGTCGCGCATATCGCCACGACCCTGAAAGTGTCGGAAGCGGAAGTGATTTCGATGAACCAGCGTCTCTCCGGCGACGCTTCGCTCAACGCGCCGATCAAGGCCGGTGAAGGCGAATCCGGCCAGTGGCAGGATTGGCTTGTCGATGATCACGACAACCAGGAAGACATCCTGATCGAACAGGACGAACTGGAAAGCCGCCGTAGCCTTCTGTCGAGCGCGATGAACGTGTTGAACGACCGGGAACGCCGCATCTTCGAGGCGCGCCGCCTGACGGAAGATCCGGTGACGCTGGAAGATCTGTCGACAGAGTTCGACATCAGCCGCGAGCGCGTCCGTCAGATCGAGGTCCGCGCCTTTGAAAAGGTCCAGGACGCCGTCCGCAAGGCGGCTCAGGATCGCCAGAACGCGCTGCGGGTCGTTGAAGACGCCTGATACCGGCGCTGACTGAACAAACAAAAACCCGGCTGGATCGCTCCAGCCGGGTTTCTTTTTGTGCGTATGGACGAATTACTGACCGGCCGGATCAGGCTTTGCGGCCAGGCTCCAGGCCTGCATGGCCTTGGTGAAGGCTTCGGTGCCAGCAGCACCCTTCTCCAGCGTCAGCAGCGCGCGGCGGCCGTTGCGGTAGGTCAACGGAATATCCATCCAGCCACGCGTGCGTAGAAGTTCGGTGTTTGTCGCAACGGCTTCCGGGAAGTCGTTGAGCGCGATCATGTGGAAATCCTCGGTGATCTTGGCCGGAACCGCGATCAGCGCATCGCCACGATCCTGTTCGTTGCGCTTCATCGAAACACGCTGAACGCTATCGATGCTGCCGCCTTCGAAGTTTTCCGGCAGTGAGAAGACGAATTCGATTACATGGCTGGCGGGCAGCGACGAGTCGGCATTGCGCTTGATCGTCATCAGTGCCGTCAGACCGCGTTCCGGAACATTGATTTGCGCCTGAACGACCGGCTCCGGTTTGGCGTCGCCACCCGGGGATTCTTCCTTCACAGACCAGGCAACATTGCCCTCGATCGCCGTTGGTGCGGACTGCCCCAGCCGTTCCTCGTAAAGGAACATCTTCTGGGCTCCGGCCGGCACCTGTTGCGTCGCCGGATTGGGTGTCGTCTGCTGACCGGGCACCGGTTGGGCAGGTTGCGCGTCAGTTGCCGTCTGGCCTGCAGGCGTGGTTGCCGTTGCCTGAGCGGTATCGACCGGCTTGCCCGCTTCCGTCTGCGCAGCCACAGACTTGCCTTCCTCGGTGGCAGCAGAACCTGCAGGCGCGGGCGCCGGGCCCTCGTCGATCTCGGTGCCATCCTGCTGCAGGCGCTGCGTGAATTTGGTGCTGCCTTCGACTGCCGCGACCTCGGCATTCGGAGGCGTCTGCGTCTGGTTGTTCGTCTCCGGCGCGGTCAGATCCTTGCTGCCCTCTTCAGGCGCAGATGCTTCCGGCGTCGTCTGTCCCGGGATGCTGGCGGTGATAGAAGCCAGTACGCCGGAAACCCAGGAATTCACCGTGGTCTGATTTTGCCAATAGGCGTAACCGCCACCGCCCAGGATCAGCGCAAGCACTGCCGTGAGCCCGATCGCCTTGACATTCAATCGCGAGCGCTTCGGCTCCACCCGGTAGGAAACCGGACGCGCCGGCACTTCGACATCTTCATCGACGGCGGAGGAAGCCTTGCCGGCCTGTGACGCTGCTGCAGCGCCAACGGCTGCAGCCGTACCGCCATGCGCCAGAAGCTCATCGATATCATTCCAGCTGTCATTGGCAGCCTTGCGCTGCTCAGGCTCAGCAGCATCCGTTTTCTCGACCGGCCAAGACCAATCGGCGATGGCGGGTTCCGATGTTTCGGCGGCCGCAGCGGCCGGGGCCTGGGTAAACGGATCGTTATCGTCCCAAGCCCAGGCAGCCGCAGCTTTATCCTTGGCGCCGCTGTCGTCATTCAGCGGCGTTACCGTCTCGACAGGCTCGTATTGCGTGAGGTCGGGGATTTCATCGGCAACAGGTGCTTGCTCCGCAGCCTCTGTCCAGACCGGCTCGCTATGGGCGGTTGCCGGAACCGGATCGTTCCATTCCGGCAATTCCCATTCCGTGGAGGCCGAAGGCGCGGGTTTTTCAACGACCGGCTCTACAGCCGGCTCTGCAAAGGTGTCCGATTGGACCGCGGCTTCCAGAATATCGGCCGTTTCATCAACCGTTGCGCCGTAACGGCTCTGAGGCTCGAACGTCGCGGCGGCCGGATGCTCCGGCTCTGCGACAACCTCGTGGCGATCATCTTCCGGTTCTTCCGAATAGGCCGCCTCGACGGGGATATTTTCCTCTATAGCATCGGCTGTGTTGCCAGCCTCGACCACTTCGGGTTCCGGCTGAGCATCAACATGATCGTCCTCCACCGTCGGCTCAACGACCGCAATCGGTGCAACGTCCGCGACGGGTTCCGGCTGTTCCACCGGTTCAGGTGCGACCTGCGACTCCGCTACAGGCTCCGCGCGTTCCTCTTCCTCGACGTCAGCCTCGGGCTCACGCGCTTCCACCACCGGCGGCTCTGCAACGTGATCCTCGACTTCGGCCGCTTCCGGCACCACGTCCGCGGGCTGATCGTCCAGCGGAGGTAGCGCCTCGGCGTGATCGTCCTCGACCTCGTTGATCGCCGCCTCGAGCTTGACCATCTGGCGTTCGATCATCTCGTCCGAGGGACGAGGTTTCATGCTTTCAAGCTGACGGCGGACAGCACCGCGGGCCTTGTCATAGACCTTGGCCCGCATTTCAGGAACATTGTCCGACAGACCATCGACGGTCCTTCGAATAACTGCAACAAAATCCGCCATCAGAACTTTCTCATACCATCGGCGTATTTACGCCAAATTCTTCCCTAGCCGTCAACGTCAGCCTAGTCCTCAAACGGGTCCGTCACAAGTATGGTGTCGTCACGTTCGGGGCTGGTGGAAAGCAGCGCCACCGGCGCACCGATCAATTCCTCGACCTGACGCACATATTTGATCGCCTGAGCCGGAAGCTGCGCCCAGCTGCGGGCACCGACAGTCGATTCTTTCCAGCCTTCCAGCGTGATATAGCGCGGTTTTGCCTGGGCCTGCTGTGCCTGGCTGGCTGGCAGGTGATCGATATCGACGCCATCGAGCGTATAGCCAACGCAGATCTTCAGTTCATCGAGGCCGTCGAGCACGTCGAGCTTGGTCAACGCGATGCCGGTGATGCCATTGGTGGCAACCGACTGGCGCACGAGCGCCGCATCGAACCAGCCGCAGCGGCGCTTACGGCCAGTGACAGTGCCGAACTCATGGCCTTTTTCACCGAGAAACTGGCCGATTTCATCGTGCAGTTCGGTCGGGAACGGACCTTCGCCGACGCGGGTCGTGTAGGCCTTGGTGATGCCGAGGATATAGCCGAGCGCACCCGGGCCCATGCCGGAACCGGCAGCCGCCTGACCAGAAACCGTGTTGGACGAGGTAACGAAAGGATAGGTACCGTGATCGATATCCAGCAGCGTGCCCTGCGCGCCTTCAAACAGGATGCGGGCACCCTTGCGGCGATGACGATCCAGCAGCAGCCAGACGGTTTCCATGAACGGCAGGACGCGAGCAGCAACCGAGGAAAGCTCGGTCATGATCGTCTCATGGCTCACTTCGGCTTCGCCAAGACCACGGCGCAGCGCATTGTGATGGGTGAGCAGCCGATCAACCTTGGCCGGCAGTGTGTCGAGATCAGCGAGATCCATAACGCGGATGGCGCGGCGGCCAACCTTATCTTCGTAGGCCGGGCCGATACCGCGGCGTGTCGTGCCGATCTTGGTGCCGCTGTTGGACGCCGCATCCTCGCGGATGCCGTCCAGTTCGCGATGCAGCGACAGGATCAGCGTGGCATTGTCGGCGATGCGCAGGTTTTCCGGGGTAATGGCCACGCCCTGCTTGTCGAGCTTCTCGATTTCCGCGATCAGCGCGTGCGGGTCGATGACCACGCCATTACCGATGACGGCGAGCTTGCCCGGACGAACGACGCCCGACGGCAGAAGGGAAAGCTTGTAGCTGGTACCGTCGATGACCAAGGTATGGCCGGCATTGTGCCCGCCCTGAAAGCGCACAACCACGTCGGCACGCTCGGAGAGCCAGTCGACAATCTTGCCTTTGCCTTCATCACCCCATTGCGATCCGACCACCACGACATTCGTCATTTCAGTTTTCCTGTTTCCACGCGCCTGTGATTGCGCTGTCTTCAAACCCGCGCATCTATACTGTTTTGTTTTTTGGAAAGCGACCCTGTTTAACCGGGGATTCGGGGTTTTTGCATGGCAAAGACCGCATTTCGCTTCCCTTCATCGATAACAACACCAGCGACGGCCAATAATGCGGGGTTGCCATATCCGTTCTGGATTGATTCAATACAACCGAGAATGAGGTGTTCTGCAAGATCGATACGACCGCTTCATTCTATCCGCTGCCATCGTTTGCTTCCCCGACTTGCCAGGAACACCGTGCCCGTCAATCTGCAAGCCTATATCATCCTTTGTATCACCACCTTGATCTGGGGTGGAAATTCCGTGGCCGGGAAAATGGCGGTCGGCCATGTCAGCCCGATGATGCTGACCGGCATGCGCTGGGTCATTGCCTGTATCGTGCTGTTGATTTTCGCGGCCCCGCAGGTACGCCGCGATTTTCCGGCCATCCGCAAAAACTGGCTGCTTCTTTTAGGCTATGGCACCGTCGGGTTCACCGCTTTCAACGCCTTTCTCTATTCGGCATTGCAATTCACCAGCGCCATCAATGCCGTCATCGAGCAGGCTGGCATCCCGATGGTGATCTTCGTGATGAATTACGTGCTGTTTCGCACCGCCTTTTCCATGGCGCAGATTGCCGGTTTCACATTGACCCTGTTCGGTGTTGCATTGACCGCATCGCATGGCGACCTCACCACGCTGCTCTCGCTGGATCTCAACCAGGGCGACGCCATGATGATGGCGGCGGTCCTGCTCTATGCCGGCTACACGGTGGCGTTGCGCTGGAAACCGGACATCCACTGGAAAAGCCTGATCGCGATCTCCGCCTTCGGCGCGCTGGTCAGCAGCATTCCGCTGGTCATCTGGGAATTCTCCACCGGCCGGATGATCTGGCCCGATACGCAAGGCTGGATCATCGTCGCCTATGCCGGCCTACTGCCCTCTCTCGTCTCGCAGATCCTGTACGTGCGAGGCGTCGAGTTGATCGGCCCCAACCGGGCCGGCCTGTTCATCAACACCATTCCGATCTTCGGCACCCTGCTGTCGATCGCCCTGATCGGCGAAGCCCTGCAGATGTTCCATATTATCGCGCTCGCACTGGTGTTGGGCGGCATCGCGGTGGCGGAACGCGGCCGTCCGCGCCTGCTTGAAGACACGAGAAAAAACTAACTGAAATCTGCGCTGTTGAGATCGCGCTCCATGTAGACGGCCTCGCTGCCATAGCCGGACAGCTTGGCGGCAAGCATTTCGTGCCTATGCACCGCAAAACTCTGCCGTTCCCAGAAACCTTGCGATCCGTTGACGGAGACGAGTGCGACGGTTCGGTATCCGGCCTGACGGGCCTGTTCGGCAAGCAGCCCTGCGACCTTGGCCCCTGCCCCGGAACCACGTGTCCCCGGCAGCAAGGCCAGATCGTGAAGATACCAGCTATCCGCCTCCCCCGGGATCTCGCCCAGCTTTCTATCGAGTTGCGGCGGTGAAAACCGGCGCCATGGGTGGCTGAGAAGATATCCCGAGATTGTACCGCGCTTTCCAAACACAAAGCATCCCTGCGGGCACAGTTCAAGCCGCTCGAGCAGGACATCACGCGCTTCGGGATGATCGGCATGCGCGATGCACTGGATGTCGTAGATGGCGGCAATGTCCACCAGGGCAGCCGGGCGCCAATCGGCGGAGCGGTCAATCATGTTCATTTCATTCACTTTCATCAACGGCAAACGCGCCGGAGGTCATCCGGCGCGTTTGTGTCAATCCTTCGGAGCCCAAAGTGCTCCGGCGTATCAGTCGACGTTGAAGACCAGTGGCTTGGCAGCCCGGATGGCCGGGTTGGCGCGCAGCTTGTCAAGAACGTCTTCAGACACGGCACCATCGACATAGAGCAACGCAATCGCATCGGCACCGGCATTGTGGCGGCCGAGCTGGAAGTTGGCGATATTGACGCCCGCGTCACCCAGCGTCATGCCGATGAAGCCGATCATGCCGGGAACGTCGGTGTTGGTGATGTAGACCATGTGGTTACCGACATCGGCGTCAAGGTTGATGTCCTTGATCTGGATGAAGCGCGGCTTTCCATCCGAGAACACCGTACCGGCAACCGAACGTGTCTGGTTCGCCGTCGTCACCGTCAGCTTGATATAGCCATCGAAGACACCCGACTTGTCACGCTTCACCTCGGACAGGATGATACCCTTTTCCTTGATCATGACCGGCGCCGAAACCATGTTGACGTCGGAAACCTGACTACGGATGAGACCGGCAAGGGCTGCACTCGTCAGCGCCTTGGTATTCATCCCGGCAGTCGATCCGTCAAACAGGATCTCGATTTCCTTGATGGCGCTTTCCGTCACCTGACCGACAAAAGCGCCGAGGACATCGGCGAGCCGGATGAACGGCTTCAGGATCGGTGCTTCTTCCGCGGTGATCGACGGCATGTTGATGGCGTTGGAGACGGCACCCTTGACGAGGTAGTCCGACATCTGCTCGGCAACCTGCAGGGCAACGTTCTCCTGCGCTTCCGTGGTGGACGCGCCGAGGTGCGGAGTGCAGACGACATTCGGCAGGCCGAACAGCGGGCTTTCCGTTGCAGGCTCGACCTCAAACACGTCGAAGCCGGCACCAGCGACATGACCGGACTTGATGGCATCGGCAAGCGCATGCTCATCGACCAGACCACCACGGGCGCAGTTGATAATACGCACGCCAGGCTTGGTCTTGGCCAGCGCTTCGCGGTTGAGGATGCCGCGCGTCTTGTCGGTCATCGGCACGTGCAAGGTGATGAAATCGGCCTGAGCGAGCAGTTCGTCCAGTTCCACCTTGGTGACGCCCATTTCCTCGGCCCGTTCCTTCGACAGGAATGGGTCATAGGCCAGAACATGCATCTTCAGGCCAATGGCGCGCGAGCAGACAATACCGCCGATATTGCCGGCGCCGATGACACCGAGCGTCTTGCCGGTGATTTCGACGCCCATGAACTTCGACTTTTCCCATTTGCCGGCCTGGGTGGAGCTATCGGCCTGCGGCAACTGACGGGCAACGGCAAACATCAGCGCAATGGCGTGTTCGGCCGTCGTGATCGAGTTGCCGAACGGCGTGTTCATGACGATGATACCGCGACGCGACGCGGCCGGGATATCGACATTGTCGACGCCGATACCGGCGCGCCCGATCACCTTGAGGTTGGTCGCAGCCGCAATCAGCTTTTCCGTCGCCTTGGTGGCGGAACGGATAGCGAGACCATCGTAATTGCCGATGATCGCGGCAAGCTTTTCCTTGTCCTTGCCGAGCTGCGGCTGGAAATCGACGTCTACGCCGCGATCCCGGAAAATCTGGACGGCGGTTTCCGACAGTTCATCGGATACGAGTACGCGAGGTGCCATGAGAGGCCTCCATTGGTTTCGTCAAAAAATCTGATTGGTGAGGAGGACCGCGCCCTGTTGGCGCGGTCTAAGCCGGTTAGGCGGCCGCCTGAGACAGCGTCGCCTTCTGGGTCGCAAACGCCCAGTCGAACCAGGGCATCAATGCCTTGATGTCCGAAGTCTCGATCGTCGCACCGGCCCAGATACGGAAACCGGACGGCGCATCACGGTAAGCGCCGATGTCATGGGCGACAGCCTGCTTTTCAAGCAGTGCCACCATGCCCTTGGCAAAGGCCTCCTGACCAGCGGCATCAAGTGCTGCAACGTCCTTGTCGACGATCTTCAAGCAGACCGAGGTGTTGGACTGCGTTGCAGGATCGACCGCCAGATTGGCGATCCAGTCCGTCTTCGCAACGAAGTCATGGATGGCCTGCGCATTGGCATCAGCCCGGGCGATCAGCGCCTTGAGGCCGCCGAGCGACTTTGCCCAGTTGAGCGCATCGATATAGTCCTCGACGCACAGCATCGACGGGGTGTTGATCGTCTCGCCCTGGAAGATACCCTCGATGATCTTGCCGCCCTTGGTCATGCGGAAGATCTTCGGCAGCGGCCAGGAAGGCTCATAGCTTTCCAACCGTTCGACAGCGCGCGGCGACAGGATCAGAATGCCATGCGCACCCTCACCGCCCAGCACCTTCTGCCAGGAGAAGGTGACGACATCGAGTTTGGCAAAGTCCAGATCCTGCGCAAACGCGGCAGACGTCGCGTCGCAGATCGTCAGCCCCTTGCGGTCCGCCGGGATGAAATCGGCATTGGCAACGCGGACACCCGAGGTCGTACCATTCCAGGTAAAGACGACATCACGGTCGAAATCGACCTGGGCAAAGTCGACGAGCTTGCCGTAGTCGGCAACGAATTTGCGGGTATCAGGGAGCTTCAGCTCCTTGACGACATCGGAAACCCAGCCGGAGCCGAAGCTCTCCCAGGCGACCATGTCAACGCCGCGCGGACCGAGCAGTGACCAGAGCGCCATCTCGACTGCACCGGTGTCGGAGGCAGGCACGATGCCGATGCGGTAGTCCGCCGGCACCTGAAGAATTTCACGGGTGAGATCGATCGCCTGCTTCAGCTTGCTCTTGCCAACCTTGGCACGGTGCGAACGCCCGAGGGCCGCATCAGAGAGCGCATCAAGCGACCAACCGGGGCGCTTGGAGCAGGGACCAGAAGAAAAATGAGTATTTGCCGGACGCAATTCCGGTGTCGCAGGGATCGTCATCGAAGCTATCCTTCCAGATAGAAAGCCTCTCGTTAGGGAGAGGTGGCCTGCCGCCGTGAATATGGCGGACAGGCCTGGAAGTCAAGAATGATGTGTCGTTTCCGGAAAGATTTTTGGCGCTCGAAGCATCGCTGAATGCGGATGCTCTTTCAGCTACCAGATTGACAGGCGCAAACCGGCGCGGATTTCGTGGCGGCCGAGACCGTCGTCGAGGCCGTCGATATCGCTGCCATTGAACATATCGCCGTCGGTGATCTGCGAATAGCGATAGCCGACGTCAAGCTTCAGCTGCTCGGTCATGTTGTAGGAAACGCCGGCCATCAGCGCGTAGGTCAGACGCCAGCTGCTTTCGCCGTCAAAGGTCTGGTTGACCGGCCCGGCACCGGAGCAGCCTGCCGCTCCCGGCACGCAGCTGGTGCGCAGTGCGACGTCGTTCCAACGAAGCTGCGTCACCCCGAGACCAGCACCGACATAAGGCGTCAAGCCAGCCACCGTTGCCAGATCGACATAGCCGTTCGCCATGAGGCCAATTGCCTTGTAGTCGGCATTTAGCCGGCCGCCGCAAGACGTTCCAGCGGCTTCGCCAGCGCAGGGAATGTTGGCCTGGCCGCTTCCGCGGACGTCGCCTTCGAAATAATCGCCAGTCAAATCCGCCCGAAACATGTCGTTGAACTGATAGCCAACGCCGAGGGTCCCGGAAAAGGGTTGGTCGAAATCATTGTCGAACGACGCGGAGTTGGTAGCGCCGGTGCCGGCATCGAACAGCCGCAGTGACGGGTCGCCACCGCGCGTCCATCCGGCGTAGCCAAGATCACCACGCAGGTAGAAACCCTGGCCGCTTGTCTCCAGCGGCGAGATGCTGACTTCCGGCGCTTCGAGAAGATCAGCAGCCATCGCCTGCCCCGCGGCAAACAGCAGGATCAGTGCAGATGCATTGAGGAGAGTGTGCCGCAACTTCATTTTGCTGTCCTTGGAAAATCGTAACGGCGACAGAAACGCCCGTCGCCCGTGTTAATATGTCCCCATCATCGCATCCACGGGTTAACCTCAGGTTAAGCATGCTTCTTAACCAAACAGGCCGGCAAAAACCGAAAAGGCCGCCCGGAAACCGGACGGCCTTTTGAAACGAAGAGCGCGATGCGCTTACTTGTAGACGATCGGCTCAGCCGGTGGGACGTAGGCTTCGGCGCAACCACCGAAGGAATAACGCAGACCTGCACGGGCTTCATGCAGATACATGCCCTTGTCGGATCCAGGACCGCTATTGGCGTTGTAGCCGAACATGTCGCCACCAAGCACGTGGCGGAAACGATAGCCTACGTCTGCCTTGAGGTTACAGGTCAGGTCGATCGCCGTACCGGCCATCAGGCCATAGGTGAAGCGCCACTTGCTACGGCCATCATGTTCGAAGCTCGGGTCGCAATTGGTGGGGTCGCCGATTTCGCAGCTGGTATTGCGCAAATTGTCCCACTTGACCTGCGTACCACCGATACCAGCACCCACGTAAGGCGTGAACGAACCGTAGGTGCCGATATCAACATAGGCGTTGGCCATCAGGCTCCATGCGGCAATTGCCGAAACATCGCGCGAAGTGCAGGCGACGGCGACGCCGCAACCTCCGGTCGTCGAGCCTTCAAAATCGGCGTTGCCGAGATAATCGAGCGTCACGTCCGTGCGCAGATAGTTGTTGATCTGGTAACCGACACCGACGCCGGCGGTCCAGCTGTCATCGAGATCAGCATCGTCGAAATCGCGGACAAAGCGGCCTGGGCCTTGATAGAAATTGGCGCCACGCAGATTGGTGAAGGCATAACCGACATCACCACGCAGATACCAGCCACTGGCCTCCGTGAGCTGGACCGGTTCTGCAATTGGCGGCTCGATGGGCGGCTCGTAAAGATCCGCGGCGAAGGTCGCGGTGCTGCCCAGCATAGCTGCAACAACGCCAATCAAAATAGTCTTCATGGCCACACTCCAATACTTCTCGTTGCCTGGTCAGCCGACAAACCGGCCTCCAACAAATTGTGTTGGTGTGGATCATGGATAAGAAAGGTTAAGGTCCAATTAACTACAAAAATTTACCGTAACTGTTAATGAGTTGGCTACAGCGCCAAGCAACGTGCGCAAATACTTAAATAACACACAAAAAAAGACCGGGCAAAACCCGGCCTTTTCAAGTCTCATCGCGGCAGACAGATCAGGCGACATTGCGCACACCGCCGATCACGCCTATCAGTTCATCCACGATACGCTCCACCTGGGCGCGGTCATCGCCTTCCGCCATGACGCGGATCAGCGGTTCGGTGCCGGACGGACGGATCAGCAAACGGCCGTTCTTGGCAAGCTCCGATTCCGCATCGGCGATAGCCTGGCGCACGGCAGCGTTTTCAAGCGGCATGCCGGCAGACACCCGGACGTTCTTCAAAACTTGAGGCACAGGGTCGAACCGATTGCAAACTTCGCTGACGGTTTTGCCCTGCCGCTTGACGCAGGCAAGGATCTGGAGTGCAGCAACGAGACCATCACCGGTGGTGCCGAAGTCGGAGAGAACCAGATGGCCGGACTGCTCGCCGCCGACGTTGAAACCGTGTTGGCGCATGTGCTCGACCACGTAGCGGTCACCGACCTTGGTACGGTGCAGATCCAGCCCGCGGCCGTTGAGATAGCGCTCCAGGCCGAGATTGGACATGACAGTCGCAACAATACCATTGCCCTTGAGCACGCCATCGTCCGCCCAGCTATTGGCGATAACAGCCATCAACTGATCACCATCGATAACCGTGCCGTTCTCATCGACGATCAGGACCCGGTCGGCATCGCCGTCAAGCGCAATACCGATATCGGCCCGCACTTCATGCACTTTCCGTGATAGCGCAGCAGGGTGTGTAGAGCCGCAGTCGAGGTTGATATTGACGCCGTTCGGCTCATTGCCGATGGTCACCACCTCGGCCCCAAGCTCCCAAAGGGCCAAAGGCGCGACCTTATAGGCAGCACCGTTCGCGCAATCGATAGCAACCCTCAAGCCCTGCAGTGTCACATCGCGCGGTAACGTGCGCTTGGCATGTTCGATATAACGGTAGATGTCGCCCTCGACGCGCTTGGCCCGGCCGATTTCCTGCGACTTGGCAAGCTGTGCCGTCATGTCCTTGTCGAGCAATTCCTCGATCTGGCCTTCAAGATCGTCGGACAACTTGTAGCCGTCCGGACCAAACAGCTTGATGCCGTTGTCTTCGAACGGATTGTGAGAGGCCGAGATCATCACGCCAACGTCGGCGCGAAGCGAGCGCGTCAGCATCGCCACGCCGGGGGTTGGAATAGGACCGAGCAGGAACACGTCGAGCCCCGCGGCGGTAAAGCCGGCCACCATCGCGTTCTCCAGCATATAGCCGGACAGGCGCGTGTCCTTACCGATCACCACGCGGTGGCGGTGCCCGCCGTTGCGAAAGATCGTACCGACCGCAATGCCGACCCGCATCGCCAGATCCGGCGTCATTGGAAACACATTGGACTGGCCGCGGATCCCGTCCGTGCCGAAATATTTGCGCTTCATAAAAACTCCAATTTCTATCTGGGGTGCCAGCGGCTCACCAGGAGAGCACGTCCGGCGACATCGCCCTGGATTCCATCTCAAACCCAACGGGTCACTTCAAGAAACCCGTCGCCGGGGCGCATCCTCAACGACCGCTCTCCCGCCGCGCTCAGGCTTGCAGTTATGCCTGCAGTTGCGCCAAAATCCGACGCATCCTTTTGGGCGACCTCGCTACCTCATGCCATAAATCTTCTGCAACAGCATCCCGTTGTATCATCAGAATTCATTACAGCGCGTTACCAAGCCGGAGCCAGTCGGTACAAACGAAAACCGCCGCGCATCAAGGCGCGGCGGTTTTCGGTTCGATTGCCTGCTTCACGCAAGACTATTGCGGTTGCGGCTCAAACCCGCCTTCGGCTTCATCACCCTTGCCGACCGAACCATCTTTCTTAGTGCCGGCCGACGGAACGGCCGAACCACGATGCGGCGTCGAGTCGTCGCCAAGGTCGCGAGCCGGCTTTTCGCCGCGGATCAACGCCTTGATTTCATCGCCAGTCAGGGTCTCGTATTCGAGCAGGCCTTCCGCGATGGCCACGAACTCGGCGTGCATCTCCGTGATGATACGCTTGGCTTCCTGATACGCTTCATCGATCAGGCGGCGCACCTCGTTGTCGATCTTCTGGGCTGTCGCCTCGGAAACGTTCTTTGATTGCGAAACAGAGTGACCGAGGAAGACTTCCTGCTGGTTCTCGCCATAGGCAACCTGGCCAAGCTCATCGGAAAAGCCCCATTGCGTCACCATCGCACGGGCAAGCTTGGTGGCCTGCTCGATATCGGACGACGCACCGGAGGTGATGTTTTCCTTGCCGAAGGTGATTTCCTCGGCAACACGGCCGCCCATCATGATGGCAAGGCGCGACACCATCCACTTGTAGCTCATCGAATAGCGGTCGCCTTCGGGGAGCTGCATCACCATGCCGAGTGCACGGCCGCGTGGAATGATCGTCGCCTTGTGCAACGGATCGGCGACCGGAACCTTCAGCGCCATGATGGCATGACCGGCTTCGTGATAGGCAGTCAGCTTCTTTTCGGCTTCGGTCATGGCGGACGAACGGCGTTCCGCGCCCATCATAATCTTGTCCTTGGCGTCTTCGAATTCCTGCATGGTGACAACACGCTTGTTGCGGCGTGCGGCCATTAGGGCAGCTTCGTTGACGAGGTTCATCAGGTCGGCACCGGAGAAACCAGGGGTACCACGGGCCAGAACCTTCAGATCGACATTCGGCGCCAGCGGCACATTGCGGATATGCACCTTGAGGATACGCTCGCGGCCATTGATATCCGGGTTCGGAACGACAACCTGGCGGTCGAAACGGCCTGGACGCAAAAGGGCCGGGTCGAGAACGTCGGGACGGTTGGTCGCAGCGATCAGGATAATGCCTTCATTAGCCTCAAAGCCGTCCATCTCGACCAGCAGCTGGTTGAGCGTCTGTTCGCGCTCGTCGTTGCCACCACCAAGACCGGCACCACGATGGCGGCCGACGGCGTCGATTTCGTCGATGAAGATGATACAGGGCGCGTTTTTCTTGGCCTGTTCGAACATGTCACGGACGCGGCTTGCACCGACACCGACGAACATTTCAACGAAGTCAGAACCGGAAATTGTGAAGAACGGTACATTGGCTTCACCGGCAACCGAGCGGGCAAGCAGCGTCTTACCGGTACCGGGAGGACCGACCAGCAGCACGCCGCGCGGAATGCGGCCGCCGAGGCGCTGGAATTTCTGCGGGTCGCGCAGGAATTCGACGATTTCCTCGAGGTCCTGCTTGGCTTCGTCCACACCTGCGACATCGTCAAACGTCACACGGCCATGGGCTTCGGTCAACAGCTTGGCCTTGGACTTGCCAAAACCCATCGCACCACGCGAACCACCCTGCATCTGGCGCATGAAGAACAGCCAGACACCGAGGATCAGCAGCATCGGCAGCAGCGTACCGACATAGCTGAGGAAGCCGGACGAACCATCGGTTTCGGGGCGAACCGTCACAGTTACGTTCTTGGCTTCCATACGCTCGGTCAGGGCCGTGTCGATCGCAGGCGCATAGGTCTGGAACGTCGCGCCGCTCTCGGCATACGAGCCGATCACCTTATTGCCGGTGATCACCACTTCCTTGACGCGACTTCCGTCAACATCCTTCAGGAATTGGGAAAAGGGAACTTCCTTCGAACCAGTACGCTCGGTCGGCTGCTGGAACATGCTGAACAGCGCGATCAAAAGCAGGGCAATGATTGCCCAAAGTGCAAAATTTCTGAAATTAGGGTTCATCGAACTCCCCGGAACCTCTGTCGCAACCCGCAATGATTTGTGGCTGCATTCTTGCGCCTAACATAGGGTTGCGTGACCAGCTTGCCAAGGCAAACTCAAGACTAACCTGACTTTTCCGTCAATACACCGTAAACCGGAGGAGCAGGATAGTTGTCACGGCCAAAGAGCGTGGCAATGCTGTTTGCCATCATCAGGTCGAAACACGGCAAAAAGGTGTCGTAAAGGCTGATATAGGTTTGCACACAAGGCGTTGGCACCAAAGCGACAGCAGCATCCGGACGATCTGATGCCTGCGTCGGCGCAGAAAACCCGATAGCCGATTTGACAGCGCGCTTGGCCACAGGTTCGGGCAGGCCTGCGGCAATCAGTCTCGCGCACAATCCGGCCGTTTCGCCACGGGCGTGAACCGCTACACGATGCGCCCCTTCGTTGGTGACCAGAAAGCGGCCATCCCAAAGCCCGCACTGAGCGGGGTGAAGTTCGATCTCCGGCAAGCCCCTCGCTTCGCGATAGAGATAGAGACCCGATTTGCGGCGATCGAAAACCACGCGCCCTGCAGTCATCCGCCCGCCACTTGCGTCTCCCAAAAACGCCGTAAGCCGCGCGGCCGTCTCGCGGCCAGGAAGATGAAGACGTCCGCCGATGACGGAGGCGATCGACAGAACCGCACGCATACAGTCGGGATCGGCCATACCGGCCGGAATTTCCGGATCGACCTTCGCCACAAGGCCTTCAAAACCGTGCACATACCGGTCAATCAGCCGCGCTGCACGCTCGCTTGACCCGAAACGGGCTCGCCCCGCGGCAAGTACATCCGCGGACGAAGATCCCTCGCCGGACAGCGCCTGGCGCACTCGCACGCGCTCAAAGCGGCGATTGCTGTTGCTCGGATCATCGAACCACCCCTCGCCCCGCTCCATTAGAAAAGAGCGGATATCGATCCGGCGCAGATGAAGAAACGGACGCCAGACCCAGGCTCTACCGCCGACCAGAACTCCCGCCGCCATGCCTGCCAAACCAGGCGCATCTGGCTCCGACCGGCCTAGGCGCATGGCAATCGTCTCGTTCTGGTCATCCGCAGTGTGGGCAGTGACAATGCAGATGGCAGCCATATCTCGCGCGGCATCGGCAAGCTGCCCGTAACGTGCTGCCCGCGCCGCCGCCTGAATACCGGCCACCGGCTTGTCGCCGTCCCATTGGCGAATGGTATGCGGAATGCCTTTTTCAGCGCAAAAAGCCGCGACCGCCCGCGCTTCCTCAGCGGATTCACGGCGCAGCGCATGATCGACAGTGCAGGCGGACAGGGAAAAGGCCGAAAAGCCACCAAGCGTGATCGCCTCATGCAGCGCCAGAAGCAGGCCTTTTGAATCACTGCCGCCGGAAACGGCGGCGAGGATCATGCCGGGTGTCTTGAATGAAGAGAGAAATTGTTTCGCCGCCTCTACGGCAGCAAGCGGCGCGGCGCGGTCCACCTCAGCAGGCAAGGCGGCCCTGTTCGCTGGCAACCTTGGTCTTCACCGCCTGCGAAGCCTTCGGATAGCGCTTGTTGACCTCACGCAGCGTGGCGCAGGCCGTGTCCTTGTTGTCGAGTGCAGCCAACGACATGCCGAGTTTCAAGAGCATCTCCGGCGCCTTCGGCGACTTGCTGTAGGCTTGGTGCGCATTCAGGAACGTCTTGGCGGAATCGTTGAACTTGCCTTGGGAGTATTGCGCTTCGCCCATCCAGAAGCTGGCATCCGCGGCTTTTTCGCCCTTCGGGAATGCTTCGAGATAGGAGCGGAATTCGTTTTCAGCCTTGCTGTAGTCGCCCGTCAGCACATGGCCATAGGCCGACTGATAGAGATCGCCGGGATTATCGAGAGCGGCCGTCTGCTGCTGGCTGTCCGGCGTCTGGTTGATGCCCTGATCGGTACCGGGGAGCGTTGATTCCAGACTCGATGTGTCCTGGTTTGCGGCGATAGGATTGCCGTTTTCGTCAAAGACGATCTGGCCCAGCGTCGAGGACGCCGCGCCGGTACCGGAAGCAGTATCCGATCCCAAACCTGCGTTGGGATCGGTTACAGTTGCCTGATCAGTCGGTGCAGGCGCAGTGCCAGCTGTCTGATTGGTGCGCGGTGTTTCCAGCTGGCTCTTCTTCGTCGAGCCCGACTTGCCGCCTTCCAGATCCTGGAAACGGAACTCGTTGTCTTCCTGGAATTTGCGGATCTGCTCCTGCATCTGCAGAAGCTGGAAACTCATTTCCTCGATACGCCCGTTGAGCGAGCGGATCTGTTCCTCGAGCTGCCCGATGCGTCCAACCTCGTTCGACTGGACCTTGAGCAGCGGCGCCTTGCCCGGTGACTGGGCCTCGCCGTGGATTGCGCGGTTGAACAGCGCGGATAGCGGCATGGCGGTCACTGTCTGTCCAAACCCCGCAAAGGCAGTCAGGCCGATCAATCCCGCCACGACAAAATGTTTCATGTCATGTGTCCTGTTTGTGTATCCACTCTCATCCGAACCGGTTCAAATCGGTTGATGGATGATTGCCGCACAGTTTTCCAATTGGCCTCAAAAAGCAACGGAGTTCGGTCAAAGTGTGACAAAAAAGAAAAGGCGGCCCGAATGGCCGCCTTTTCGAGAGACTGCTGAAGGTCCGGCAATTACATGCCGGCGCCACCCAGAACCGTGACAGCGCGACGGTTCTGCGACCAGCAGGAAATGTCGTCGCAGACGGCGACCGGCTTTTCCTTGCCGTAGGAGATCGTCTTGATCTTCGAGGCCGGGATACCGCGCGAGGAGAGATATTCCTTGGCCGATGCGGCGCGGCGTGCGCCCAGTGCCAGGTTGTACTCGCGGGTGCCGCGTTCGTCGGCATGACCTTCGACCGTGATGGCATAGTTCGGATACTTGGCCAGCCACTGCGCCTGGCGATCAAGCGTTGCCTGGGCATCTGCACGGATCGAGGTGGAGTCTGTGTCGAAGAAGATGCGGTCGCCGACGTTGACCGTGAAGTCCTGGCTCGAGCCCGGGGTCGCCGCATTGGCGCCGAGGCCGAGATCACCAGCGCTGTTCATCGGCTTCTTGGCGCAAGCAGCAAGCGCCAGGCTGGCAAAGAGAGCGATCATGATCGGGTTGCGGGCGAAGGATTGCATGCGGCCTGCGGCCTGGGCGTGAATGCGGCTCATGGGCCGGTCTCCTTGGATGGTCTGTCTTAATTCAGGGTTGCCAGACTGTAACCGGAAGCGGTTAATCCCATTTCAACGGATATGGTTAGCAGACGGTTAAAATTCGCGTGGAGGCTTGCTAGATCAGTCCTTTGCGGCGAGAAAGCGGCAAATTCGCCATATTCCCCGCCGCATCGTCACAATGCTATTCAATGGGGCTATTCAAGTAGCGGCGACCATGCCGGGTCAGACGCAAAGCCCTTGGTCTGGACCAGCTGCTCGTTATAGCCGGTCAGGTCGATCGAATAGAGCTGCGGACCACCGGCACCGGAGTTCTGCCGGAAGAACATCAGGACACGGCCATTCGGAGCCCAGGTCGGGCCTTCGTTGTGGAAGCCGGTCGTCAGGATGCGTTCGCCCGAACCATCCGGCTTCATCACGCCGATCGAGAACTTGCCACCCGACTGCTTGGTAAAGGCGATCAGGTCTCCGCGTGGCGACCAGACCGGCGTGGAATAAGAGCCATCGCCGAACGAGATGCGGTTCTGTCCACCGCCGCCGGCGCTCATGACATACAGCTGCTGGCGGCCGCCGCGATCACTTTCAAACACGATCTGGCTACCATCCGGCGAATAGGACGGAGAGGTGTCGATCGCAGCGGTCGACGTCAGCCGCGTCGTGGTGCGCGAACGCAGGTCCATCGTGTAGATGTTGGCGTTGCCGTCCTGCTGCAAGCTCATGATCACCCGCTGGCCATCCGGCGAAAAGCGCGGAGCAAAGGTCATGCCGGGGAAATTGCCGACCACTTCGCGCTGTCCGGTTTCGAGCTGCAGCAGATAGACGCGCGGCTCGTTGCCTTCAAACGACATGTAGGTGATTTCCTGCTTGTTCGGCGAGAAACGCGGCGTCAGCACGATGTCGTTGGAATTGGTGATGCCACGGGCATTGAAACCATCCTGGTCCATGATGGCCAGTTGACGCTTGCGTGCCGTCTTCGGGCCGCTTTCGGCGACATAGACGATGCGGGTATCGAAATAGCCCTTTTCACCGGTGATCTGCTCATAGATAGCGTCGGCGATGATATGGGCGACACGGCGCCAGTTTTCCGGCTGGGTGAAGAACTGCTGCCCTGCCATCTGCTGGCCGGCAAAGCTATCCCACAGGCGGAATTCCGCCTTCAGGCGGCCATCGCCTTCCTGGGTGACCCGGCCGGTGACCAGCGCCTGCGCATTGATGACCTTCCAGTCTTCAAAACGCGGAGCGGCATCCGGATTGGTGATCTTCTCGATGAAGGCACTTTTGGCGATCGGCGCAAACAGGCCGGAACGCTTCAGGTCGGCTGCAACGACGTCGGAAATCTTCTGGCCCAGTTCACCTTGCAGGAAGTCGGTGACGGCGATGGGCAAAGGCTCGACATTGCCTTTGTTGATGTTGATTTCCACCCGCGCATGTGCAGGCGCGATCATCAGGGTGACCATCGTCGCGAGCGCGATCAGAAAACGGAAGGGATTGCGTTTCAACATTGTAACGGAGCCTTTCAGCCATTCATTCTATGATGTTCTAGAGCATGGAGCTTGGATCGAAATTGACGACCACTTCGCTCCAGGAATCGTATTTGTCTGCCGGCAGGTTATCGAACGGCGCCGATTTCAGGATGGCCCGCCGCACGCTGCCCTCGAAGGTTCGCCGTGCCGAATCCGTACCGCCCGAGGCGACCACTTCAGGCCGCCCGATGATCTCGCCATTCTTGTCGAGCTGCATCGTCACCGTGATCGTCAGCCCTTCGGCACCGGAAATACCGGCAACGACGGACCAATTGTTCTCGATGCGGCCCCTCAGCGCATCCATTTCGCTGGCCGACAGCGTGTTGCCGGTCGTCTTCTTTGCACCCAGCGAAGCTGTTTCGCTGGACCGCTTCTTGCCACCGCCGGAGGAATCCTGCTTGTTGAGAAGCGCCGCCACTTCATCGGCATCGAAGTCCGACTTCATGGCAGTCGATGTCTTCTTCTTCTCGGTCTTGTTTTCTTCGTTCTTGCGATCGGGCGTCTTGGCCGTCTGCGCCGGCTGTTCCACCTTGGGCTTTGTCATTGGCGTCGGAACTTTGTCCGGCAGCGCTTCTGCATCCGGATTTTCCGCAGGCTTTTCCTCGGCAGGCGTTTCCGCAGGCTTGGGGTCGGGCTGGACCTCCTGCTTCGGCTCGGGCAGAGCGGCAACTTCCGTTGCAGGCTCGGATGCCGGCTTGTCTTCCGTCACCTCGGGCTTGTCTTCCTTCACCGGCTCAGGTTTCGGCAGCGGAACGTCTTCAGACTTGATCGCGCCCGTCGATTCCTTTTCGATCGGCTTGGATTCCGGCTTTGGCGGTGTTTTCAGATCAACACTGTTGTCGCCGACGTTTTCACCATCATTGTTCTCAACTGGCTTCTTTGTCGGAACGGGCGAAGGCTTTTCGGATTTCGGAGCCTTTGCGTCCCCCATCTGCAACTGGGTCAGCTCTTCGACAGACACCATATCGACCGGGATGGACTCCATATTGGAGACCTCGAACGATTTGGGACTGCCGAGCGACACCAGCGCCCAGGTCAGAACCAGGCCATGCAGCACAGCGGATGTGATGAGACTGCTCTTCATCGTACGCGCTCTACTGGCCCTTCTGCGGCTGGGTGACGAGACCGATATTCTTGAAGCCTGCTTCCTGGATACGCGCCATGACATCGGCGATCACGCCGTAAGGCGACGTCGCATCACCCCGCACGAAAATACGCTCGCTATAGCCTGTCGTTGCGATCGCCTGCAGCTTTGCGGCAACCTCTTCGACCGGGATCGGCGTTTCCTGCAGGAAGACCTGGCCGTCGCTCTTGACCGAAATCGTGATCGGCTGGGTTTCGGCATTCAGCGCCTTCGCCTGCGTTTCCGGCAGATCGATCGGCACGCCGACCGTCATCATCGGGGCGGCAACCATGAAGATGATCAACAGCACCAGCATGACGTCGACGAACGGCGTCACGTTGATTTCGCTCATGACGCCCTTGCCGCCGCGGCCGCCACGGCCACCGCGGCGACGGCCGCCACCCTTCGATCCACCACCTGCTGCTGACATACCCATTGGTCTATCTCCGTCTTCGTGCCGCTCAGGCTTTACTGCGCGGCCTGGCGCGGCTGCAGCTTCTCATCGATCTGGCGCGAAAGAATGGCCGAGAACTCGTCGGCAAACCCTTCCATGCGCGCCGTCAGCTTGCCGGCATCGGCGGAGAACTTGTTGTAGGCGATAACCGCCGGGATAGCGGCGAGAAGGCCGATTGCGGTGGCGAGAAGTGCCTCGGCGATACCGGGCGCAACAACCGCAAGGTTTGTCGACTTCGAACCGGCGATGGCCTGGAACGAGGTCATGATACCGACAACGGTACCGAACAGACCGACGAACGGGCCGGCCGAACCGATGGTGGCGAGCGATCCGAGCCGCGATTCAAGCGCTTCGGCCTCACGGGCCAGCGTCACGTCCATCGCCCGGTCAATACGCATCTGCAGACCGATCGGCGAACGGGCGCCGCGTTCGAAGGACTTCTTCCATTCGCGCATGGCAGAGACGAAGATCGCCCCCATGCCGGAGGTCGTCCGGTCGGACAGTGTCCGGTAGAGTTCTTCCAGCGACTGGCCAGACCAGAACACCTGTTCGAACGCATCCAGCTGGCGGCGCACCTTGCCGAATTTAAGCGTCTTGTCGACGACGATCGCCCAGGTCCAGATTGAGGCGCCAATCAGTCCCAGCATGACGAGCTTCACCACGAAGCCCGCCTCCATGAATAGCGACCACAGCGTTACGTCTGTCGTCGCTGCAGCCAATCCAACCTGTTCCATCGTTCTCAAATCCCCGAATCCAAACGCCCGGCAAGAGCAATCTCATGCTCACAGCCAGGGTGCTTAAACGTCATTGTTGCAAGATTGACCCGGCAGCTGCCGATAACCGGCCTCATGCCGATCTTTAAGCTTCCTGTCTGCCTTCTTGCGTTCAATCTTGGTGAAAGGATGACGTGCAGTGCACAAAACCCTAATATGTGCATTAAGACATCATTATGGTTAAGAGAGTCTTACTTTGCCGCATTGCAATCTGATCTTTGCCATGAAGTACTGCGGGAACATTCAAGGCTTGGCCGCGTTCAGCGGACATGAGCACGATCACGCCAAAGACATCATCCAAACGTTCCTCCCGGCCGCATTTCGATCATCGCGACCGGTTGATCCTTGCGCTTTATGCGCAGCTGAGGGCGGAGCGTGAGACACGTGAAGCGCTGGAATGGGCCATCGAGAATGGCGCCGTTTCGCCTGAAGTGCTGCAGGCCATGGTGTCCGATCCGGTGCCGGTGATCACCAGCGAGGATGTGGCTGCGCTGGAGCGCCTGCTGGCCCGCGACACGAACACGGGGAATATTGCGCATTAAAACACCGGCCGACGGAGAAGGTGGAAACATGGTATCGCGTGCATTGTGGAAAGGACAGCTGCGTCTCTCCCTCGTTTCCATCCCTGTCGAAGTGTTCAGCGCCACTAAGACGGGCGCGCGCTTTGCCTTCCGCCAGATCCACGAACCATCCGGCAAGCCCGTCCACTACGACAAGGTCGTCGACGGCATCGGTCCTGTCGATACGGACGAGATCGTCAAGGGCTACGAGTATGAGAGTGGCAAGTATGTCCTGCTCGAACCGGAGGAAATAGACGCAGTCAAGCTTGAGACGAAAAAGACATTGGAACTCGTGCAGTTTGTCGATGCCTCCGAGATTTCACCGATCTACTATGACAAACCCTATTATGTCGTTCCCTCCGACGATCTGGCCGAAGACGCCTATCGGGTGGTCAGGGACGCCTTGCGCAAATCAGGCAAGGTGGGGCTTGGCCAGCTGACCCTGCGCGGACGCGAATACATCGCTGCGATCAAACCTTGCGGCGATGGTCTACTTCTCGAAACACTCCACTACGCCGACGAGTTGCGGAAAGCCGATCCGATGTTCCACGGACTTTCCGGCAAAACCTCCGACGATGATCTTCTGGAAGTGGCAACCGCGCTGATCGACAAGAAGACCGCCCCCTTCGACGCCACCACCTTCAAGGACAATTATTCGACGGCACTGAAAGAACTTGTCCAGAGAAAGCTCAAGGGCAAGAAGGCAAAGATCGAGGTCGAAGATGAGGACGACACCGGCAAGCGTGGCGACAATGTCGTCGATCTGATGTCGGCACTGAAGAAAAGTCTTGAGGGTAGCGGTGGGAAAGCTGCGCCCAAGAAAGCCGCTCCGAAGAAAAAATCCGCCTGAGGCACCGCTATGGCCGAGCATTACGATTCCCTCACCGAGTATAACCGCAAGCGCGATTTCACCAGGACCGCCGAACCCAAGGGGGCGTCGAAAAAGGGAAAGGCGGGCAAGCTCTTTCTGGTGCAGAAACATGATGCAACCCGGCTGCATTATGACTTCCGGCTGGAATGGAAAGGCGTACTCAAAAGCTGGGCGGTAACCCGCGGCCCAAGCATCAACCCGGACGACAAGCGGCTTGCCGTGCGCACCGAAGACCATCCCATGGCCTATGGCGATTTCGAAGGTACGATTCCGAAAAAGCAATATGGCGGCGGCACGGTGATGCTGTGGGACACCGGCTGGTGGGAGCCAGACAACGATCCCGACGAAGGCCTGAAGGAAGGCAAGCTGAAATTTCATCTCCACGGTCAGCGCATGCATGGCGGCTGGACCTTAGTGCGGATGAAGCCGCGCAACGGTGAAAAGCGCGAGAACTGGCTGCTGATCAAGGAGCATGACGGCGAGACCAGCGAAGACGGCGAAAGCCTGTTGACGGAAAATTTGACCAGCGTCAAAAGCGGCCGTTCGATGGGGGAGATCGCATCCGGCCAGGGGGAAAGGAAAGCCCATGTGTGGGAATCGGCGAAAAGCGCCGCCGCCAATGTCAAGGCTGGCGCCGTCGCCGAGGAAAAATCAGAGCCGCCAAAAGAACGGAAACGGTCGGGCAAGGCGCCCACCTTCGTCAAGGCGCAGCTGGCAACCCTCACCGCGGACGCGCCTGATGGCGACGACTGGCTGAACGAAGCCAAGTTTGACGGTTATCGTCTGATGGTTTCCATCGGCAAAGGTGGCGTCACCTGCTTCACGCGGACCGGACTGGACTGGACGGAAAAATTCCCCGATATCGCCAACGGATTGATGCCGCTGGATTGCGACACCGCTTTGATCGATGGCGAGGCGGTCGCCGCTTCTAACGAAGGCTCCAAGTTCTCCGCATTGCAGAAGGCAATCAAAACCGGGGGCGAAACGCGCTTCTATGCCTTCGATCTGCTGCACCTCGACGGCAAGGATTTGCGCAAAGCGCCACTGGTCGAACGCAAGGAGGCGCTGAAGGTGTTGCTGGACACGCTGGAACCTGGCCCTGCTATCCAGTACAGCGAACACGTCCGGGGCAATGGCCGAAAGGTGTTTCAGGCCATGTGTAAGGCCGGGCAGGAAGGCATCATCGCCAAAAAAGCCGATGCGTCCTATCGCGAAGGCCGCGCCGGCAACTGGCTGAAGATCAAATGCACCAAACGGCAGGAATTCGTCATCGGCGGCTATTCCCCCTCTGACAAGCGCGGGAGGGCTTTCGCCTCGCTGCTGGTCGGCGCGTATGACGGGAGGAAATTCGTCTATCAGGGCCGCGTCGGCACCGGGTTCGACGAAGAGACCATGGCAGATCTGGCCGCGCGTTTTCCCAAGCTGATACGCAAGACGTCACCATTCGATGCGGTCCCGAACCAGATCGCGCATGATGCGGTCTGGCTGACTCCGAATCTTGCGGCGGAAATTGATTTCGCCGAATTTACCGACGATGGTCACATCCGCCACGGCGCCTTTCAGGGCCTGCGCGAAGACAAGGAGGCTTCTGCCGTGACGCTAGAGACGAAGAAACCAGCACCAACGTCCAAAGCCGCCGTGGATAAACCGGAAGTGCCGGGCGCGGATAAGAAACGGCCACCGCACAAGGAAAAGGATGCAGACGGCGACGTGCTCGGTATCCGCATAACCCACGCCGACAGGCTGCTCTTTTCCGACCCCGCGATCACCAAGGTCGACCTTGCCCGATACTATGGCGTGATCGCGGTTCGCATGTTGCCCTTCGCCGCGGATCACCCTGCCTCAATCCTGCGCTGCCCGCAGGGGCCTGATCATCAGTGCTTTTACCAAAAACATGCCGGCGATGGCTTTCCCGATGAAATCCATCAGGTCCCGATCGAGGAATCCGATGGCGATACCGCCAACTATCTCTACGTCAACGATGCCAAGGGCCTCGTGGCCGCCGTGCAGATGGGCACGATCGAGTTGCACATCTGGGGCTCGACCATCGACCGGCTCGACGCTGCCGACCGGCTTGTCTTCGATCTCGATCCCGACCCGAGCGTCACCTTCGAAACCGTCAAACAGGCGGCCGTCTTGCTTCGCGACGCGTTGGAGGAGCTTGGCCTGAAATCGGTCGCCATGGTCTCTGGCGGCAAGGGCATCCATGTCATCGTGCCGCTGTCGCGCCGCGCGCCGTGGGAGGACGCCAAGACCTTCGCCAAGGGCCTTTCGGCCAAGATCGCCGACGAAGATCCCGAAAATTACATCGCCACCATGTCAAAAGCCAAGCGCAAGGGCCGCATCTTCATCGACTGGCTGCGCAATGAGCGCGGCTCCACCGCCGTCGCGCCCTATTCGGTGCGCGCCCGCTCCAATGGTCCGGTGGCAACGCCGGTCAGCTGGGATGAGCTTGGTGATCTCGGTGCTGCCAACGGTTTTCACATTCCCGATATTCTCGAGCGCCTGGAAAGCGGTATCGATCCCTGGGCGGAGGCGAAGGACTGGAAACAGAGCCTGACCAAGGCAATGCTGAAAGCGGTCGAAGCCGGGGACTGAAACTCAGCCCTGCCCGAGGAACTTCTTGCCCAGTGTCTCCGGCAATCGCCGCGGCCGCCCCTGCCCGTTGATGACGGCGATGATCACCTTGGCGGCGATCAGTAGCGTGCCCTCGCGGCGGATTTCCTGTTGCAAGACCATCTTGGCGCCACCGGCTTTTTCCGTCGCCGTGGTGATCGTCAGGATGTCGTCCATGCGTGCCGGTTGCTTGAAATCGATCTCCATCCGGTGGACGACGAAGACCAGACCTTCCGTGTCACCCTCGATCGCCAGCGTTGCCTGCTCGACGCCGAGAAGACGCAGATAATCGGTGCGTGCCCGCTCCATGAAATGCAGATAGCGGGCATGATAGACGACGCCGGAGAAATCCGTGTCCTCATAATAGACGCGCTGCACCAGCCGGTGTCCGGCATCCGTCAACTCGCCGGAAAGTGCAATCAAGGTCATGGGCATCCTCTGATTTTTGTTTTTCTGTGACGGAACAAATTGCTTTTGGCAAGCATTGTCGTCCTGTCACAATCCGCCCCTATCACCATCCATAGCGTTCCACCTGAAGGAGACGACGTGCATGAAAATTGCTGTCCTTGGCGGTGATGGTTTTGTCGGCTGGCCGACGGCCCTGCATTTGTCTGACGCCGGTCACGACATCCACATCCTCGACAACCTCTCCCGCCGCTGGATCGATACCGAACTCGGGGTTCAGTCTCTGACGCCGATGGATTCAATCCAGGAGCGCACGCGCATCTGGCACGCGGAGACCGGCCGGCGCATCCATTTCCACTTGATCGATCTGGCCCGCGATTACGAGCTCCTGAAAAATTGGCTTGCGGAAAACCGTCCGGATGCCGTGATCCATTTCGCCGAACAGCGCGCGGCGCCCTATTCGATGAAAAGTGACCGCCACAAGAATTACACGGTCAACAACAACGTCAACGCCACGCATAACCTCCTGAACGCCCTGGTTGAGATCGGCCTCGACGCGCATCTCGTCCATCTCGGCACGATGGGCGTCTACGGTTATTCGACCGTCGGCGCCGCCATTCCCGAAGGTTACCTATCGGTCGGCATCGAGGCCGAAAGCGGCGAGACGGCGAAGCAGGATATCCTCTACCCGGCCAATCCCGGCTCGATCTATCACATGACAAAATGCCTCGATCAGCTGCTGTTCCAGTTCTACGCCAAGAACGACGCGCTGCGGATCACCGACCTGCATCAGGGCATCGTCTGGGGTACACATACCGAGCAGACCCGCCGCCACGAACAGCTGATCAACCGCTTCGATTATGACGGCGATTACGGCACCGTGCTCAATCGCTTCCTGATCCAGGCGGCGATTGGCTATCCGCTGACCGTGCACAGCACCGGCGGCCAGACCCGCGCCTTCATCCATATTCAGGATTCGGTCCGCTGCATCGAACTGGCGCTGAAAAACCCGCCGCAGCGTGGCGCCCGCGTCGAGATCTTCAACCAGATGACCGAGACGCACCGGATCCGCGACCTCGCCGAAATGATCGCCGGGCTTACCGGCTCAGAGATCGCCTGGCTACCCAACCCTCGCAAGGAAGCAGCCGAAAACGATCTGATCGTCCGCAACGAAAAATTCCGCGCCCTTGGCTTGAATGCAATCACGCTGCAGGATGGCCTGCTTGCGGAAATCGTCGATGTCGGCAAGAAATACGCCTACCGCGTCGATCGCAGCCGAGTGCCCGCCGTTTCGGCCTGGACCAAGGACATCGCCGCCAAGATCAACCACGATCCGGAAGGAAGAAGGCTGAAATCGGTTTCATGATGGAGCAAGCGCTTGCTTCAAATGGTATCGCACCATCCGGCCCTGCCGGATCGCAGCACGCATTCGTGACGCTGGTGACGAATGCCGACTATGCGATGGGCGCAACCGCATTGGCGCGATCAATCCGCATAACGGGAACGAAAGCTGATATCGTCGTCCTCCACACCGGCGGCGTTGATCAATCCGCCCTGACGCCCCTCGCCGAATTTCGTTGCCGGCTTGTCCCCACCGACCTCCTGCCTCTGTCCAACGCCTTCAACGAGCGGCATGCCCGCAAGAGCATTCACAGCGCAGCCCCCTTCACCAAAGGGCGAAAACCGGACTTTCACTCGCCGCTCGACAATTTTTGCAAACTGCGGCTCTGGCAACTGACCGCGTATGATCGCTGCATCTTCATCGATGCCGATACGCTGGTCCTGAAAAACATCGACCGCTATTTCGGCTATCCCGAATTTTCGGCAGCGCCCAACGTCTATGAAAGCCTTGCCGATTTTCACCGGCTGAACTCAGGCGTCTTTGTCGCCACACCCTCCCCGCAGACATTCGAGGCCATGCTCACGCAATTGGACAGACCCGATGCTTTCTGGCCGCGCACCGACCAGACCTTTCTGCAGAATTTCTTCCCCGACTGGCATGGCCTGCCTGTCACGATGAACATGCTGCAATATGTCTGGTTCAACATGCCGGCTCTGTGGGATTGGCCATCCATCGGCGTGCTGCACTATCAATATGAAAAACCGTGGGAAAAGGACCATCCAAAAGCGGAAAGTCTGCGACCGCTGATCAATCTCTGGCATGCTTTCTTCAGCGGCGAGAACATTCCCGATATTGCCGGACTGCCAAATCCGGGCCTGGCAAACACGAACTGAAATCAGGAAGCTCATGACACGCGTTCTTGTTTCCGGCGGCACCGGCTATGCCGGCCGTTTCATCGTCGAACACCTGTTGGCCAACGGTTACAAGGTCACTGTCGGCGGCCGTGCTGCGCCGGGCCCGGGCTTTTTCTCCAAGGACGTTGCGTTCGTGCCTTTACGGCTTGATCCGGATGCCGACCAGATCGAGGCCTTCGATCACATCTATTATTTCGTCCATGCCGCCTTCGAGCACATACCCGGAAAATATCGCGGCGGCGAAGGCGATGATCCCGAGAATTTCCAGCGCGCCAATCTCGACGGCAGCGTGAGCCTTTTCGAAACTGCCCGCGATGCCGGCGTCCGCCGTTGCGTTTTTCTGTCCAGCCGCGCCGCCTATGGCCCGCAACCACCCGGCACGATCTTGCAAGAGGATATGCACGGCAAACCCGACACGCTGTATGGCGAAATCAAGTTGCAGGCAGAGCGGAGCCTGGCCGCCCTCTGCGGCCACGGCTTCGTCACCGCAAGCCTCAGAGCAACCGGCATCTACGGTGCTGCAGGACCCGGACAGCGGCATAAATGGGCGGGGCTTTTCGAGGATTATCTCGCAGGTAAGCCTATTGCCCCCCGCGCGAGCACCGAAGTGCATGGCACCAATGTCGCCCAGGCCGTGCGGCTGATGCTGGAATCGGACAGCCTGCGGATCAATGGCGAAACCTTCAACGTTTCGGATGTCCTGACCGATACCTACGACATCCTTTCCACCCTGCAGCGTGCCAGGCACTGTCCACATCCCTTGCCTGACGCCGGCGATAAAACAGGCTGCAACCCCATGAGCACCAGCAAGATCGAGGCGCTGGGCTGGAAGGCGGGCGGCTTGGAGCTACTCAGAGAGACTATAGAACACCTGGCTTAGCCTGGAAGGCTTCAGCCATGTTCGGGACGGTATGGTCTACCGGTCAAGATCGCCGTCATCCCAGATGATATGGACTGGCGTCAGCGGTAAGGTCTCGATCTGCTCGGCAATGAAATAGGGCGGGATATCGAGCGCTATCAGCGCCGCCTTGGTGGCTTTCACCCATTTGAACTCGAGATCATTCTTGCCGTCCCGCAAACGATGCACGATGTCGCTTGGATCAAACGGAAAATCCCCAGGGATTTCCATCTGGTAGTAGAAGCCGATCTCGTGATAGTCGCGCTCCTCGTAACGAAAGAAATTTTCCACGGTCCAGAGCAAGCGGCCGACGCTGACCTCGACGCCCAGTTCCTCGACCATCTCGCGCTTCAGCGTCTCCACCGATGTCTCGCCGATCTCGGCCCGCCCACCCGGAAACGTCCAGAAATCCTCGTGTGCTGCCCGGTGCACCAGAACATGCCCATCGCGAAACCCAAGGCCGGCAATACGAAAATTGAACCGCTGTCTCTGCGGCCCATCCATCCGGATCATCTTTCGTTTGGGCATGGTCTATCCAAGTTCGACAACGACGATTTCCGGCGGCGAACCGAAACGGATGGGCAGGATCGAGCAACCCAAGCCACCGGAAACGATCAGATTGCGATCATTCTCGACAATATGGCCGTAGACGTAACGATTGCTAAAGCGCGAGGGAACGAAGGGCGCATATCCAAACAGGCGGATCTGGCCGCCATGCGTATGCCCGGATAGCGTCAGGGACACCCGGTCTGGCACTTGCGGGAATACATCCGGCTCATGCGCCATCAGGATAACGGGCGCATCATCGGCGATCTGCGCCAGGGTGGCTGGCAGGTCATCGAGACCCGGCCAGGGACCGATCTGATCGGCCAGCCCGGCCAGCCAGAAGCCTTCGCCATCCTTCTCGAAACGGGTGGCATGGTTGTCATAGACGGGAACATTGATCGATGACAGCGCCGTGTGGACCAGCGTCGGCCCCTTCCCGGCCAGCATCGCACCAGGATCATCGAGCCAGTCATGGTTACCCATGACGGCATGAACGCCAAGTGGCGCGGACAGGGCGGCAAGCTCACGCACCCAGTCTTCCGGCGCCACATGCCCTGTCCTTATCCGCATGCCGGATAGAAAATCCCCCAAAAGCAGGATCATGTCACCGCCCAACACATTGGCCTGCCTGCAGATCTCGCCGATCCGCTTCGGTGACATCCAGGGATCACAGGCATGAATGTCGGCGAGGACAACAAGTTTCAGCTTCAAACCGGCGGGCCATTTGTCCGGAACGAGGCGATAGCGCTGTACGCGCGGCTGCCGGACCGGCTCGATACCGACGGCATAGGCGCCGGTCGCGATGCCCGTCAGCATCAGGCTTCCAACCGTCCTTAAAAAGCCGCGCCGGGAAATCAATCAATCATCCTCCTGAAACAGGCGGAACTGGGTGGCTTCCAGATCCTTCGGCACCTGCAATCCAAGGTGTTTCCATGCGTTTGCGGTCAAAATACGCCCGCGCGGTGTACGCTGGATGAATCCCTGCTGAATCATGTAGGGCTCGATAATGTCCTCGATCGCATCGCGAGGTTCAGACAGCCCTGCCGCAATGGTTTCAATGCCAACCGGACCGCCACCAAAATTCAGCGCAATCATGGTCAGATAACGTTTGTCGAGTTGATCGAGGCCCATATTGTCAACCAGCAACCGTGTCAGCGCCTCGTCGGCGATCTGCTTGGTCACAGCCTCAGCCTTGGCGACTTCGGCAAAATCACGCACCCGGCGCAGAAGCCGGCCCGCGATGCGCGGCGTGCCGCGCGCCCGGCGGGCGATTTCTCGGGCACCGTCATCCGTAATACCGAGACCCATCAGCCTAGCTCCACGCCTGACGATCAGTTCCAACTCCTCGACCGTATAGAAACTCAAGCGCACCGGAATACCAAACCGGTCGCGCAGCGGCGTGGTCAAAAGCCCGAGCCGCGTCGTCGCCGCCACCAGCGTGAATTTCGACAGGTCGATCTTCACCGAGCGCGCCGCCGGACCCTCGCCGATGATCAGATCGAGCTGAAAATCCTCCATCGCCGGATAGAGGATTTCCTCGACGGCTGGGTTCAGCCGGTGGATTTCGTCAATGAACAGCACGTCCCGGTCTTCGAGATTGGTCAGAAGGGCGGCAAGATCACCGGCCTTGGCGATCACGGGACCGGATGTCGAGCGGAAATTGACGCCGAGTTCCTTGGCCATGATCTGCGCCAGCGTCGTCTTGCCAAGGCCGGGCGGACCGACGAACAGAACATGGTCCAGCGCCTCGCCGCGGTTCTTTGCCGCCTCGATGAAAATTTTCAGATTGGCACGCGCTTCCGCCTGACCGGTAAACTCGTCCAGCGTCTGCGGCCGCAGCGTCGTATCGAGATCCTCGCCGCGCTTTTCCGGGGTGATCAGTCTCTGCTCTTCACTCATGTACACTCAATCTCATGCCTCGAACGCCAGGGCAACGCACTTAGCGCGCCAGCTCTTTCAGCCCCAACCGGATCAACTTGGCGCTATCCAGCCCCTCGCCACCATTCTTCAACGCAGCCGCCACCGCATTGGCTGCCTGATCGCGCGAATAGCCGAGATTGCTGAGCGCCGAGACCGCATCCGAGACCGGTGCGGAAGCAACGCCCTCCCCGAGTTCCTGCTTCAGTCCGATATTGGCGCTGGCTTCGCCGGCAAAGGCGGGCGCCTTGTTCTTCAGTTCGGTGACGATGCGCACCGCAACCTTTGGCCCGACGCCGGGCGCCCGCGAAACGGCGGTCTTGTCCTGCAACGCAATGGCATTGGCCAGTTCGCCGGGCGTCAGCACGGAAAGAACGGCAAGCGCCACCTTGGAGCCGACGCCCTGCACGCTCTGCAGCAGCCGGAACCATTCCCGCTCCAGCGCCGACAGGAAACCAAACAGCCGCAATTGGTCTTCGCGCACGTAGGTTTCGATAAACAGCACGATTGCTTCACCGGGCGAGCCGATCTTCGACAGCGTGCGCGACGAACAATGGGCGACATAGCCGACACCATGCACATCGACAACGACATGGTCGTCACCGATTTCGTCGATCGTTCCCTTCAGCTTGCCGATCATGGCGCAAAATCCTTCATGGGTGAGTGTCCGGCGTGATCAATTCGACGGAAGGGAAGTAGGAACTGTATCTGGCCCCGTCTCTCGTCAACAGACGGTGTCTGCGCCAGTCGGCATGGGCGCCGATGAGAAAATCCGGCAATGTCCGCTCCCGCTGACCACCGGCAAGCCGATAAGCACGATGCGCCTTGCCCGCTCGGAATGCCGCCTCGTACGGGATATTTTCACGTTTGGGATCGAGCCAGCTCAAGGCAGCAAGCAGCTCTCCTTCTGAAATGGGCGACGCCGCAAGTTCGGACCAAACAATCGGGCTGAGGACCAGAGTTCCGTCGCTGACGCATTGGCGCAAAGCTTTAAGCGACCATGGGCGAATGGGCGTTTCAGGCCCGAGAACATCAATGAAGATATTGGTATCAACGAGGGTCGAGATCGTCACGTTCACCTCTCAGCCAGACCATGAACTCGTCCGTGCTCTTGCCTCCGGTATCGAACGTCCCCTTCACGCTGGCGGCCCAGTCATCGAAGTCGCGGATCGCCGGCTCGTCTGCTGCAGCATCCACCCGCACCAGCAATGCGCCCTTGCTGGACGCAACGAAATCCACCTCTGACCCCGGCACAATGCCGAGACGGTCTCTGATTTCCTTCGGGATGGTCACCTGACCTTTTTCCGTCACACGCATGGTAATACCTCCAAGGTATTACTTAGATGCGAACCAGGAACAAGTCAAGAACAAATCAGCCTGCGAGTGCCGCCATGCGCATGCGGGCGCCACCGCGATTGTGGGCGTGGCAAATAGCGATCGCCAAGGCATCAGCCGCGTCATTGCCCTTGAATTCGGCCTTGGGCATCAGGATTTTCAGCATCATGTGGATTTGCTGCTTCTCACCGTGACCAACGCCGATGACGGATTTCTTCACCGCATTCGGCGCATATTCAGCGACCTGCAATCCCGCCCGTGCTGGCACAAGCATGGCAATGCCGCGGGCTTGGCCAAGCTTGAGGGTCGCCACCGCATCCTTGTTCACGAAAGTCTGCTCGACGGCCGCCTCATCCGGCTTGTGAACGTGAATGACATCGGCCAAACCATCGTGCAACTGGCAAAGCCGCGAAGCCAAATCCATATCGCCGTCGGACGTGACAGTGCCGGAGGCGACAAAACGCAGCGAGTTGCCGAGCGTATCGATAACGCCCCAACCGGTGCGCCGGAGGCCTGGATCGATACCGATGATGCGAATCGTGTTTTGCATGGTGGGAAGCTTAATACTCATCCCCGGACGCTGCCAGCAAAATGTGAACAAAACAAAAACATCCGCAACAATTCGGCCGTTCCACCCCTATCACATTTCCTCCTTAGGGTTGGATTTACGAAATTCGATCTTACATACGCTTCTATCAGTTCCATTCATCGAAGGCTTTTCCCATGGTGCCCTTTTCGATCCTTGACCTTTCGCCAATCACGCAAGGGTCAGATGCTTCGCAAGCCTTGCACAACTCGCGCAGGTTGGCACAGGAAGCGGAAGCATCCGGCTACAAGCGTTTCTGGCTGGCCGAACATCACGGCATGAAGGGCATCGCAAGTGCTGCAACATCGATCGTCATTTCGCATGTGGCAGCCGGCACCAAGACGATCCGCGTCGGCTCCGGCGGCATCATGCTGCCCAACCATTCGCCGCTGGTGATTGCCGAGCAGTTCGGAACGCTGGCCGCGCTCTATCCCGGCCGCATCGATCTTGGCCTCGGCCGCGCGCCGGGAACCGACATGCGCACCGCATCTGCACTTCGCCGCAACATGGAAGCCAGCGCCAACAATTTCCCCAATGACGTCGTCGAACTGCAGGCTTTGCTCGGGCCGATCAAGGACGGCCAGGATCTCATTGCCGTGCCCGGCGCCGATAGCAACGTGCCGCTCTGGCTGCTGGGCTCCAGCCATTTTAGCGCCCATCTGGCCGGAATGCTCGGCCTGCCCTTCGCCTTCGCGTCACATTTCGCGCCGGACATGCTCCTGTCAGCCCTGGAAATCTATCGCGAGCGTTTCGAGCCTTCACAATATCTCGACCAGCCCTATGCCATGGTCGGCATCATGGGCGTCGCTGCCGATACCGACGCCGAAGCCAACCATCTCTTCACCTCGATGCAGCAATCTTTCGTGGCGCTGCGCCGCAATGCGCGTGGCCAGTTTCCGCCGCCGGTGGATTCGATGGATGGTTTGTGGAGCGACAATGAAAAGATTTTCGTCGATCATGCCATGACCTATGCGGTCGTCGGCGGACCGGAGACGATCAGAACGAAGCTCGACCAATTCATCGGCCAGACAGAGGCCGATGAGGTGATTGTTTCCATGCCGATCTTCGACATGGACGCACGGTTAAAATCGGTGCGGCTGTTTGCAGATGCGCAGCAGCAACTGGCAAAAGCCGCATAAAAATACCCCGGAGAAACTCCGGGGTACCATCACACTATCAAATCAGGCTTAAACCTTGAAATCGAAGTGCTTGCGCACCGTTTCGAGGATTTCCCAGGTGCCTTTGAAATCGGCCTCAACGACGAAGGCATCACCAGCAACGACCGTGACCGGCGTACCACCATCTGGCGTGATGATGATCTTGCCGGCAATCATGTGCACGAATTCATAGGCAGAGTAGGTTGCATGATAGGTGCCGGGTGTCGCTTCCCAATAACCTGAAACCATCGAGCCATCCGAAGACGTATGCAGCGCCCAGGTTTTCATCGAAGGATTTCCGGCGGCGACAACCCAACCATCCAGTGTTGCCGGATCGCCGGCGGCGGGAACGGGCGTCGCAAGTTTGGTCACAGTCTGCATGGGCCATATCCTCTCTGAAAGGAAGGAGCCTAATGCCCGGCTGCCGGAACTGACTTGCCAATCCCGACAGGCGGTGACGTGAACCGGCAGAAATCAGGCCGAAAGCTTGGCCATGACTTCGTCGGAAACTTCGAAGTTGGTGTAGACGTTCTGCACGTCGTCGTCGTCTTCGAGCGTATCGATCAGCTTCATCAGCGATTGTGCACGCTCTTCATCGACCGGCACCGTGTTCTGGGGCTTCCAGATCGCCTTGACGGTATCGGCTTCGCCAAGCGTCGCTTCAAGCGCCTTGGAAACGTCGCCGATGGCTTCGAAACCGCAGATGATGAAATGACCGTCCTCGTCGGTGGTGACGTCATCGGCACCGGCTTCGATCGCAGCTTCCATCACCGTGTCGGCATCGCCAGCCGAAAGCTTGTAGGAAATTTCACCGACGCGGTCGAACGAGAACGACACCGAACCGGTTTCGCCAAGTGCACCGCCGGCCTTTGTAAAGGTCGAGCGGACATTGGAGGCTGTGCGGTTGCGGTTATCGGTCAGTGCCTCGACGATGACGGCAACGCCGCCTGGACCATAGCCTTCGTAACGGACTTCTTCGTAATTTTCGCCGTCGGTACCGGAGCCCTTCTTGATGGCGCGCTCGATATTGTCCTTCGGCATCGACTGTGCCTTGGCGTTCTGGATCGCCAGGCGCAGGCGCGCATTCATCGTCGGGTCAGGCAGACCGCCCTTGACCGCAACGGTAATTTCGCGTGCGAGCTTGGAGAACATTTTCGACCGCACGGCATCCTGACGGCCCTTGCGGTGCATGATGTTTTTAAACTGTGAATGGCCAGCCATGGCGCCCTCTTCTCATGCTAATCATGTTTGGAATTGGGCGCCTTATAGTTTCATTGACGCTTTGCGTCCAGAAGGGCCGGCTTTTTTTCAGTTGGCAGCAAGGCGCTTGCGGCTAAGAAAGAACGAATGACCATCGTTGCGCTCGCAGGCGAGGCCCGTGCGGGTCGAAAGGCAGGAGAACGGGCCAGCAGTCCACGTCTGGCCATAGTCGAGCACCGGGCCTGCCGAACAGCAACTGGGATCACCAACATCCTTGGCGAGCCTGGCCCCGCCCTTGCGGGACAATGTCGCCCGGACATAGCTTGGCTCGACACGGTCGCAGGAGAGTTCGGGCCCGCCGTCCGCAGGTTGATAGACCTCTGTCCCGCCTTCAGGCGTGTAGATGCAGCCAATATTACCGGAGGGTAGAACGAATTCTTGCTGCTGCCCGGGCGTTTTCATCTCCGGCACCGTCACGGGCGTCCTGTCGCCTTCCGCGCTCGGCAACCGCGGCGGTGGCGCGCCATCGGCCAGAACCTGATGTGTCATGGAAAGAACGGCAAGAAGGCAGGCAGCGAAAAACTTCATTCCATGGTTCCCAGGTCAGACGCCCTGAAGGATATAAATCAGCGGCTTCTTTGGCAAGGAACGCATCGATACCGTCACGCTCGGTTGCGCGGCAAAGCTTTTGTCGAATTCATCGCCGAACATCTGTAGGAAACTGGTGACCGGCGGGCCGCGCCGGTGCATCGGCAGGATCAGCGACGAGCGCAGCCGCGTCACCACCCGGCTCATGCTTTCCGCGCCCATCGTCAAGCCGCCATCGACCGGTACCATCAGAACATCGAGACGGCCGATCCCGGCATAGTCGGTATCGTCGAGTTCATGATGCAGATGCCCGAGATGGCCAATGCAGAGACCCGCGACCTCGAAGATGAAGATCGAATTGCCGTCCGGCTCCATCGTCGCGCCGCCGGCGCGGATATCCGTCGTGACATTGCGAATATAGGCGTCGCCGACCACGACATCGTGATCGGCTGGCTCTCCACTATCGCCCCATCCATGCAGCACATGCTTGATCGCCGGGTCCGGCGTCAGCGTGTAGTGACTGGAATGCGCCTTGTTCATCGTAACGACGTCCGGGACCTTCGGTGGTACATACCAGCCGCTATAATCCGTGGCGATCGAAACGCCGCCGGGCGTTTCGATCAGAAATGTCGAATGGCCGACATAGGTGATAACAACCGCTTCGTCAGCAGTCGCCTGAACGTTAAGGGCAAGCGACGGTTTAAAACTTGCGAAAGTGACGTCGGGAACAGACTGCGCGATCGCCTGGCATTGGCTCACAGGCGGGCGGGCGCTCTGCGCATGGGCGGGCATCGGCCACAGGGCATGCAGGAGAACGATGGCGGCAAATGCAAGCAGGATCAATCGCGGCATCATGCGCCTCACGAAACCAAGGTTGGCATGGGTGCAGAGGATAGGCAGGCAGGACGCCAGGTCCAGCCCGGATTGCCGGGCCACCGCTCACGATTACGTCATCGCGGAATCGTTAGGATCAGAGTTTTGCCTGCTTCAAAATCTCGTTGACGCGCGCCTGCCAGCCCTTGCCGGTCGCCTTGAACTTGGCAATCACATCCGGATCCAGCCGCAATGAAACCTGCTGCTTGCGCCCTTCAACGACCGGCCGTCCGCGCGAGCGGCGGATGCTTTCCGCAAGTTCGGGGAAAACCTCCGCGAAGGGACGCGCCCGCTTGAAGTCTTCTTCCGTCCATTCTGGATTGTCAGGATCAGCCGCAATACCGGCCTGAATTCGGGCCTCTTCTTCATCAGTAAGCGGAGCAGTATGGGACTTGAAACTCTTAGCACTGGTCATAAAGCTTCCTTTCCATTCGGCTTGCAGCCCGCATTGAGATGATAGATATGCCTTCGCTACCTAGCCTGAAAAATACGACAGATATCTTTCCATCGTTGAAAAGGCCGATGGCCTTCAGCCGGTTCAACTTGGTCTCGACAATGAGTGCGCTGCCGAAAAATTCCATGTCGAGCGCCAAAAAATCAAGCCCATGCTTCTCTAAATTGAGCCTTCGCTTGATTTCATCATAGACGATTTTCATAATTTTTGTATCACTTTTAATGGCGTGAAATTATGAAATGGAGATCCTACCCCCAGAACGCCGGGATCGCTTCCGCCAACCGCGGTCCGATCCTGAGCGGCGCAATGTTTTCCGCCAATCCCGTGCGATCGGAAATTTCAACGCCGACGCCGCAGAGGGTTGCAGGGCCGGAGGCAGCCTCGAAGCGGCCCTTCGGCATCTTGGAGATGAAACGGTTGAGGGGCTCTTCCTTTTCCATGCCAAGCGACGAGTCGTAATCGCCGCACATGCCTGCATCCGACATATAGGCGGTGCCGCCATTCAGAATCTGCGCGTCAGCGGTCGGTACATGGGTATGCGTTCCGACGACAAAGCTGGCGCGGCCATCGACGAAATGACCAAAACACTGCTTCTCGCTGGTCGCCTCCGCATGGAAATCAAAGATGATCGCGTCTGCCTGCTCCTTCAGCGGGCAGGCCGCGAGAATACTTTCCGCCGCCTTGAAGGGATCGTCGAGTTCCGGGTGCATGAAGACGCGCCCCATCACGTTGGCAACGAGGACGCGGGCACCGTTGCGGGCGAAATAGAGGTTGGAGCCGCGCCCGGGGGTACCGGCTGGATAATTGGCGGGCCGCAGGAACTGGTCGTGACGCTGGCAGAAGGAGACTGCTTCCTTCTGATCCCAGACATGGTTGCCGGTGGTGACGACATCGGCGCCGGCATTGATGGTCTCAAGAAAAATATCTTCGGTGATGCCGAAGCCGCCGGCGGCATTCTCGCCATTGACGATGACGAAATCGAGTTTCAGGTCGCTGATCAGGCCGGGAAGCTTTTCCCAGACCGCCGTCCGGCCAGTCTTGCCAACCATGTCACCCAGAAACAAAAGTCTCATATTTGCTTATTCCTAGCCCGAAAATCCGGAACCCGCTTTCGGTCAGCAAGGCATCCAGCGCCACGTCATGCGGCTCCGCCGGCACTGATGCCACTTCCTGGCAGTCAAATGCAATCCCGATCAGCCTAGGCATATGGCCTTTCAGGCGCAAACGTTCGATGGCACGGTCGTAATATCCAGCCCCATAACCGATCCGGTGGCCCGTCCGGTCGAAGGCAGCCAAGGGCACAAGCATGATATCCGGATCGAGAACCGGCGCGTCCCCGGCCGGGCCAGCCGTGCCAAATCCGGTCTCCACGATCGGAGCGCCGGGGACGAGTTCACGAAAAACGATCGTCTGCTTGTCGAGAATGGCAGGCAGGCAAAGCCGGGCGCCACGCTCGCGCAGCCGCGCCATCAACGGCCGGACATCGACCTCAGAGCGGATCGGCCAGAAGCCGGAGATCACCTGCCCTGGATCAAAATCGATCACATCACCGGCGTGGTCGAGCATCCGTAAACCTGCTTCGATGCGGGCCTCCGGCGTCATCGAATCGCGCAGTGCCAGACGTTCCAGACGCAGCGCAGCTTTCAGTTCCCTTGGTGTCATGGGCATGCTTCTCCCGTCTGCCAGTGTTCATGTCTATTGCATCAAACCGGGCAAAGGAAACCGCGCAACCACCACATCGACCATTTTTTGCCACACAACCGCGCACCTTTCCCAAACTGGCACGGTTTTAGAGGTCTGTTCATCATGCAAACGGGTTCCACTTTCACGTTGTCTTTTCACCGTGCAAGAGAGGGCCGCAATCAACATCAGAAAAACAGTTCGGTGCCCGCTTCCGGCGATGCGGGGAACTGTTCAGCTTTTAGACGGAGCCGGATATGTCCATGAAGGACAAGATGCTGCAGGAACTCGACCCTTTGGAATTGCGCTGCCTGTCATTGGCCGCACGTGGGCGCACCCGGGAAGACATCACCCGCGAAACAGATATCTCTCATGAAAGAATCGAGCAGGCCTTCACCTCTGCGATGGAGAAGCTGCAGGCGGGCAATGTCGCGGAAGCGGTGTTTCGAGCAGCGCGGATGGATTTGATTTCATAACATCCAGAAGCGGTGCCGCGCGGCGTCATCAATCGGGCCGGGAGAGGTATCCGCTTCGTTCATGCCGATATCCTCAAGCAGATGCGCACTCTTGCGCCGTGATATCTCTGCGAATGCCAGCCGCGCTAGGCGCTGCTGCCGCCATTGTGCCAGCATGCGGCAAACCCCTCCCCTGAGCCTGGCCGGCCACCGTCGCGTTCTGTAATCGTGCTTCATCTGGAAACTCCGGCATGTCACCGGCAGTATCGGACGTCCGTTGACATCAATCCAACGAATTGCAAAAATGGCTATCATTAGAAAAGATGATGGCTGAAACAATGTTTCCTCTCCTCGAAAGCGATCTGCTGCGAACCTTCGTTGCCGTGGCGGACAGCGGCAATTTTACCAAGGCTGGCGAGACGGTCGGCCGCACGCAATCTGCCGTCAGCATGCAGATCAAGAAGCTCGAGGATATTCTCGGCGAGACCCTGTTCGAGCGTGGGTCGCGTGGCGTCAACATGACAGGCCAGGGCATACGGCTGCTGGACAATGCCCGCCGCATCGTCACCCTGCTGGATGATACCGCAGCCTCTATCCGCCTGCCCGCGCTGGATGGCTCCGTCAAGATCGGCATCTCGGAGGAATACATCAACTCGACCCTGCCAAAGGCACTCGGCGCGTTTGCCGCCGTTCATCCCGGCGTCGAGGTCACCGTGCAGCAAGGCGTCTCGATGTCCAATCTGGCAGCGCTCGATGCCGGCGAGATCGACATCGCCGTTGTCTTCGAGCCGGGCGGCCCGACGCGCAACGAGGTCCTGATGGTCGACCCGACGGTGTGGGTAACCTCCGACCAGCATTGCGCCCACCAACGCTATCCGCTGCCGATCGCCACCTATACCTACTTGAAAAACGGATGGTGCGATGAACTGGCCCTGCGCAGCCTGACCAAACGCGGCCTGGAAAGCCGTGTCGCCTATGTCAGCCGTACCAGCAGCGGTCTGATTGCCGCCGTCACCTCAGGCCTCGCCATCGCGCCGCTGACCCGCTCAAGCATCCCCGTCGGATGCCGGGAACTGACCAATACCGACGGCTACGACGTCATCGACTTTTCCAACGTGGTGATGAAGACCCGGCCCCGGGGCAACAAACGCATCGTCGAAACCATGTCCGACGCCATCCGGGAAGCGTTTAGGCCAGGGGCGCAGGGATAAGTGTTTCAGAAAGAGGAAAAGCGCGATCGGCACCGACAGCACTGAGCTAAGGTGATCTTTTAGCTGCTTTTGAAGCTGCCGGCTGGGCAAGGACTGCCCGAGCCTGCCTGCAATGGTACACACCCGAAATTGCCGGGACAATCGCGCAGGTTTCCACGATCAAAGCCCCGCGGTGGCCGTTTGGCCCGCGGATGGTGGCCGCGGCACCCCGAAGAGGGCCAAGACCTCGTCAAGAAGACCGTTGGCGCTGTCTTCATCAATCTCAATGCATGACTGGCCTTGCTCCGTCTCCAGTGTCAGCAGCCCGCGTAGCGGTTCCTTGGACAGCACCATCAAATTTGTCTTGATCAGCTTCGGATGATTGACGTCGATTATCATTGAATGACATCCATTGAATTCAGATGTTGAAAACAGATCGTTATATTAGCAATTAATAACTTAATTGTCATATCTGATGGCAACGCCACAAAAGAGATAAATCTTCAAGCAGCCCAAATCGCAACCATTATGCGCTTCAAACAACTCCAGAATGTCGCTTGGGTAATGATAAACTAATGCCTAATATGACTGAAAACAATCTGCGAACGATCCGCGAACATTTTCGAATTTTTGGAGAAAATTGGCAATATGCGACCCGAGTCCGTCGCATCTAGTGACATTTTTTCATTGAGACGTGCCTTGTGTTTGCAGAAATCTGATCTTGCTAGAAGCACTTGCTCACCATAACGAGACTTTTCCAGTCAAGAATAAGCAACGATACACAAGACCAGGCTTTGTTTGCTTGCCGCCTTTGCTTCAATCGGATCTCGAGTATCGGCCTTCGTATGTCCTCACTCGAAAGCACTCGCTTTTCGCCTACCTACCTCTCCTGATTTCGCTTCCATCGAAGGTGCCAGGCTTGTCATGCAAGCCCGATCCGGCGAGGCCCGCGAGCACGTGCGCTATAAACGATGAAAATGGCCGCTCGGGTGAAGATCGAGACTATATTCCTATCACGCAATTCGACCGATCACTTTTGACACCGGTGCGAAATAGGTGCCAAAAAGTTACGCTACAAATCATTGAAAATAAAAGGAAAAAGTGCGATCCACACAACCGATGAACTGTTTACGATCCTGGGTGCCTACAAACGTAGGTGGGCGCCATGTGACCTAGCCCACGGGCCAGGTCAGGGACAGCTCCCTTTGGATCGAGTATGGCCCCAGGGATTGTGGTGTCCTGTCGGGAAGCGCAGACCGCAACTGGAATATAGAGTGCATTGATGGCTTGCGCCAGTGGCACCCTTCCAACTTGTCAAAATTCAGTGAGAAGCAGGTGCAGCCTTGCCGCTGAGCTTGGCCGCAAGCTCATGAATCTGTGACGTCACCTCAGACAGGGTCGACGCGAGCACTTCCTCGCTTTTCTGCTGATCGGACAGGGCGGCGACCCGGCCCTGTTTCAAGCCATCGGCCTCAGTCTGCAGATTTTTCAGCTTGCGGTCCACTTCGCTGAGCTCGTCCATCACCATGATCCCGGCCATCACGGTCAGGCGCAGATCGCCGATCTCGCCGAACTGGCTCTTCAGGTGACTGACATACTGGTCGAAGCGGGTGGCGAGTTCGGTCAGATGATCTTCCTGGCCCTCCTCGCATGCCATGCGATAGGCCTTGCCGTCGATCATCACCGTTACTTGTGCCATACGTCACCTGACCCGCAGGCTGACCACGCCTTAGCGGTCCAGCACTGCCCTTATCGTTTCCATGGCCGTCACCAGACGGCGCGAGACTTCGCGGTTGACTTCCTCAAGGCGGTTTGCCCGGAATTGCGATTGGTCGAGTTCCTGGGCGAGCCGCGACCGGTCGGTGTTGACACGCCGCACTTCGCCTTCAATCTCACCACGGTCCCGCTCCCGGTCGAAGCGTCCATCAATGGCATTCTCGAGGCTGCTTAATGCGCTTTGCAACTCATCGATCGCCGCCTTGACTGTCTTTCCTGCCGCCATCACGCTTTCCTGATACGCGCCAGACCGCGTCGAATCGCCGCCCGGAGCCTGTATTTCAAGCCAATCACACTAATAAACCCATTCGGCAAGTGTTCACAACGTCAACCGCTTGCAGCGGCTGCGTAACCTGTGGATCACGAATTTTAAATCGATTAGTATCGACCGGTCCGTTTGCAGAGAATAAGCGGGAAAGACGCTCAAAAAGCGTCCTTCAGCCCTGCCAAAAGGCCCGTATTTGTTGACTCCGTCGAAGCAGGTGCTATGTGTCAGCCGCTTCTCATACGGTCTTTGGAGGATAGAGACCGTCCCCTGTCCACCGAACTCAAGCGGAACAGACAATGATCTCTCGCGAAAAACACGACCGGATGGCAAATGCAATCCGATTCCTCTCCATGGATGCCGTCGAAAAGGCCAATTCCGGCCATCCCGGCCTGCCCATGGGTGCTGCCGACGTGGCAACGGTGCTATTCTCCCGTTACCTGAAATTCGATCCGAAGGCGCCGCTTTGGGCTGACCGCGATCGTTTCGTGCTGTCGGCCGGCCATGGCTCCATGCTCATCTATTCGCTGCTCTATCTGACGGGCTACGAAGACATGACGATGGAGGACCTCAAGCAGTTCCGCCAGCTTGGCTCCAAGACCGCCGGTCATCCGGAATACGGTCATGCTTCCGGTATTGAAACGACCACCGGTCCGCTCGGCCAGGGCATTGCCAATGCCGTCGGCATGGCGATTGCCGAACGCAAGCTCGAAGAAGAGTTCGGCAGCGACCTGCAGAACCACTTCACCTATGTGCTGTGCGGCGACGGCTGCCTGATGGAAGGCATCAGCCACGAAGCCATCGCGCTTGCCGGTCACCTCAAACTCAACAAGCTGGTGCTGTTCTGGGACGATAACAACATCACCATCGACGGCGCCGTCTCCTTGTCGGACTCGACCGACCAGATCGCCCGTTTCCAGGCCGTTCACTGGAACACGATCCGCGTCGACGGCCATGATCCCGAACAGATCGCAGCAGCCATCGAAGCAGCTCAGAAGTCGGACCGCCCGACCTTCATCGCCTGCAAGACGGTCATCGGCTTCGGCGCACCGAACAAGCAGGGTACCCACAAGGTCCACGGTTCACCGCTCGGCGCCGAGGAAATTGCAGCGACCCGCAAGGCACTGAACTGGGAAGCTGAAGCCTTCACCGTTCCGGCCGACGTTCTCGACGCCTGGCGCACGGCCGGTGGCCGCTCGGCAGACGCCCACAAGGCCTGGGAAGGCCGCCTGGCATCGACCGAAGCAGCCAAGAAGTCCGAATTTACCCGCCGCTTTGCCGGCGCGCTTCCGGGCAATCTCGATGCCGCCATCGACACCTACAAGAAGAAGCTGGCCGACGCTCCACCGGCGATTGCCACCCGCAAGGCATCCGAGGATGCGCTCGAAGTCATCAACGGCATCGTGCCGGAAATGCTCGGCGGTTCGGCTGACCTGACGCCGTCCAACAACACCAAGACCAGCCAGATGAAGTCAATCACCCCGACCGATTTCTCCGGCCGCTATATGCACTGGGGCATCCGCGAGCACGGCATGGCCGCTGCCATGAACGGCATCACGCTGCACGGCGGCCTGATTCCCTATTCCGGTGGCTTCATGATCTTCTCGGACTACTGCCGTCCGTCGATCCGCCTCGCCGCCCTGATGGGCATCCGCGTCATCCACGTTCTGACGCACGATTCGATCGGCGTCGGCGAAGATGGCCCGACCCATGAGCCGGTCGAGCACATGGCAGCGTTGCGCGCGATCCCGAACCTGTTGATGTTCCGTCCGGCCGATGCGGTGGAAACCGCCGAATGCTGGCAGCAGGCGCTGAAGGAACAGCATCGCCCGTCGGGCCTGGCGCTGACACGCCAAAATTTGGCACCGTCGCGTCTGACCTATTCGGCCGAAAACCTCTGCGCCAAGGGTGCCTACGAGCTGATCGCCGCTGATAATGCCAAGGTCTCGATCTTCGCATCCGGCTCGGAAGTCGAACTGGCCGTCAAGGCCGCAGCCGAACTGAACGGCAAGGGCATTGCGACCCGCGTCGTCTCCGTTCCCTGCTTCGAACTGTTCCAGGAACAGCCGGCCGACTACCGCAAGGCCGTCATCGGCAATGCTCCGGTCAAGATCGCCGCAGAAGCCGCAGTCCGTCAGGGCTGGGACTACTTCATCGGCAACGATGGCGATTTCGTCGGCATGCACTCGTTCGGTGCATCTGCTCCGGCCAAGGACCTCTTCAAGCATTTCGGCATCACCTCCGACGCAATCGTCGCGGCTGCCGAAAAGAAGCTTGCCTGATTTTCCTCTTCGGAGCGCGTCTGAGCGCGCTCCGGTTTCCACATCGAGATCTTAAGACAGGGAGAGACCTGAAATGACTGTAAAAGTTGCCATCAACGGCTTTGGCCGCATCGGCCGCAACGTCCTTCGCGCCATCGTCGAATCCGGCCGCACCGATATTGAAGTCGTTGCGATCAACGATCTCGGCCCTGTCGAGACCAATGCACATCTGCTGCGCTACGATTCCGTCCACGGCCGGTTCCCGGCTGAGGTTAAGGTCGAAGGCGACACCATCTCGGTTGCCGGCGGCAAGCCGATCAAGGTCACTGCGATCAAGGACCCGGCAACCCTGCCGCACGCTGCCATGGGCGTCGATATCGCTCTGGAATGCACCGGCATCTTCACCTCGCGCGACAAGGCTGCCCTGCACCTTCAGGCTGGCGCTAAGCGCGTTATCGTTTCGGCTCCTGCCGATGGTGCTGACCTGACCGTCGTCTTCGGCGTCAACCACAACGAACTGACCAAGGAACACCTGGTCATTTCCAACGCCTCCTGCACCACCAACTGCCTGGTTCCGGTCGTCAAGACCCTGGACGACGCCGTCGGCATCGATCATGGCTTCATGACAACGATCCACGCTTACACCGGCGATCAGCCGACGCTCGACACGATGCACAAGGACCTGTACCGCGCCCGCGCTGCAGCCCTGTCGATGATCCCGACCTCGACCGGCGCCGCCAAGGCCGTTGGTCTCGTCCTGCCGCACCTCAAGGGCAAGCTCGACGGCACCTCGATCCGTGTTCCGACCCCGAACGTTTCGGTCGTCGACTTCAAGTTTGTCGCCAAGCGCGACACGACGGTTGCCGAAATCAACGGTGCCATCAAGGCCGCTGCCAATGGCGCTCTCAAGGGTATCCTTGGCTACACCGACGAGCCGCTGGTATCGCGCGACTTCAACCATGACAGCCATTCGTCGATCTTCGCCAACGACCAGACCAAGGTTCTGGAAGGCAAGTTCGTCCGTATCCTGTCCTGGTACGACAATGAATGGGGCTTCTCCAACCGCATGGCCGACACGGCCGTTGCGATGGCAAAGCTGATCTAAAGCTATGTTTCGGCGGCGCCTAGGCGCCGCCTTTCTTTTGCCGGAAGGCACCGTTCCGCTCTGTCATCCAGGTCTTGCCGGAACTTCAGCAGCTTCAGGCGGTACGGTGCTTTGGAGCCGATCTGAAAATCAAGACGCAGAGTGCCGCCTTCGGTAACGTTGTTATCTGGCCGGGAGCCGCGCGAAATGGAGTTGAACCGAAGCGTCCGCTGGCGAGGCTTAGAGGTCGAGACGGTGGAGCATTGCGAAATAATCACCAACGGAGCGGGTCGACGCATCCGTGGCGCTATTGTCGCACCAACCTACGGTCTCCTCTATAGGATCGAACTTGACGAGACACTCGTATTGCGAAGCGCTGCTGTCGAACGAACAGATGGAAAGACACTTGCACTTTTTGCCGACGGCTCCGGCAACTGGACCGATGAAAATGCAGCCCCTTGCCCGGACCTTGCCGGTTGCATCGATGTCGATATCTGGCCGACGCCCTTCACCAACTCTCTGCCCGTGTGGCGCAATCGCTGGGTTGAAGGAGAATCTCAGCGTTTTGCGATGGCCTGGATTAACGGCGACGAGATGACCGTGCGCCGCGATGACCAGTTTTATACCAAGCTCGACTCACGACATTTCCGCTTCCAGAATACCAACGGCTTCGAGCAAGTGCTTGAACTTGATGATGACGGACTGGTGGCAGACTATCCCACCCTTTTCATGAGACTTTGACCGGAGACTATCCATGACTTTCAAGACCCTCGACGACCTCACCGACATCGCTGGCAAGCGCGTGCTTGTGCGCGTCGATCTCAACGTGCCGGTCAAGGATGGCCAGGTGACGGATGCGACCCGCATCGAACGCGTGGTGCCGACCATCCGCGAACTCTCCGAAAAAGGCGCGAAGGTCATCCTGCTTGCGCATTTCGGCCGCCCGAAGGGCGAACCAGTCGCTGACATGTCGCTGTCGCTGATCGCGCCTGCGGTTGAAGACATCCTTGACCAACGCGTCCATTTTGCCGCCGATTGCATTGGCGACAAGGCCGCAGCAGCGATTGCCGGGATGAATGATGGCGACGTGCTGCTCCTTGAAAACACCCGCTTCCACAAGGGTGAGGAAAAGAACGACGCCGAATTTACCAAGGCGCTGGCTGCCAATGGCGACATCTATGTCAACGACGCCTTCTCCGCCGCGCACCGTGCCCATGCCTCGACTGAAGGCCTTGCGCGCCTGCTGCCGGCCTATGCCGGCCGCACCATGCAGGCTGAGCTTGAGGCGCTGGAAAAGGGCCTCGGCAATCCGAAGCGCCCGGTCGTCGCCATCGTCGGCGGCGCGAAGGTTTCGACCAAGATCGACCTGCTGATGAACCTCGTGAAGAAGGTCGACGCCCTCGTCATCGGCGGCGGCATGGCCAACACCTTCATTGCGGCCCGCGGCACCAATGTCGGCAAGTCGCTCTGCGAGCACGACCTTGCCGACACGGCCAAGCAGATCATGATCGAGGCAGCCACAGCCGGTTGCGCCATCGTTCTGCCGGTTGACGGCGTCGTTGCCCGCGAGTTCAAGGCTGGCGCCGACAATGAAGTCGTCGATATCGAAGCGATCCCGGCCGATGCCATGGTTCTCGATGTCGGCCCGAAGTCGATCGCCGCCGTCAACGATTGGGTGAGCAAAGCCGAAACACTCGTCTGGAACGGCCCGCTCGGCGCATTTGAGATCGCCCCGTTCGACAAGGCCACCGTCGCGGTTGCCAAGCATGCCGCCGCCCGCACCAAAAGCGGTGCACTCGTCTCCGTTGCCGGTGGCGGCGATACGGTTTCGGCGATGAACCACGCCGGCGTTGCCGAGGACCTGACTTACGTCTCGACCGCTGGCGGCGCGTTCCTCGAATGGATGGAAGGCAAGCCGCTTCCCGGCGTCGATATCCTGCACCAGCAGAAATAAACACAGGCGCTCAAACGAGCGTGAATCACGACCTTCAGCCCCGGCCTTGCGCCGGGGCTTTTCGTTGCGCCGCACCGAATTTTTGATGCATCGCAAAAATAATCCCAATATTTCAATCGATTAAAATAATTTCAATCGTTTAAACCAATTTAACTTCCATTTTCGTTGCCGTATTCTTCTGTTATCGGCGAGCCATCGCAACAACAGGAGAACGCATATGAGCGAAAGACTGGAAGACATTGCAGCGGCTATGGTCGCCACCGGCAAAGGCTTGCTGGCAGCCGACGAATCCACCGCAACGATCGGCAAGCGCTTCGAGACGATCAGCCTGACGTCGACGGAAACATCGCGCCGCGATTACCGCGAAATGCTGTTTCGCGCCGATGACGCAATGAAAGCCTACATTTCCGGTGTTATCCTCTATGAAGAAACACTCTTCCAGAAGGCAGCCGATGGCACGCCACTCGTTGACGTTATCCGTGCCGCAGGCGCCGTTCCCGGTATCAAGGTCGATACCGGCGCCAAGCCGATGGCAAAGTTTCCGGGCGAGACGATCACCGAAGGCCTCGATGGCCTCGCCGCCCGCCTGAAGACCTATTACGACGCCGGCGCCCGTTTCGCCAAATGGCGCGGCGTGATCTCCGTTTCCGACACATTGCCGAGCTTCGGCGCCATCAAGGCCAACGCGCAGGCTCTTGCCCGCTACGCTGCACTTTGCCAGGAAGCCGGCATCGTGCCGATCGTCGAGCCGGAAGTGCTGATGGATGGCGCGCCAGGAACGCATTCGATCGAGCGCTCGGAAGACGTCACCGAAGAAACGCTGCGCATCGTGTTTGAAGAACTGACCGATGCCCGCGTCAGCCTCGAAGGCATGATCCTCAAGCCAAGCATGGTCATCGATGGCAAGAAGGCACGCAAAGCCTCCGTCGCCGAAGTCGCCGAGCGCACCGTCAAGGTGCTGAAGCGCACCGTTCCATCGGCGGTGCCGGGCATCGCCTTCCTGTCGGGTGGCCAGTCCACCGAGGAAGCGACCGCGCATCTCTCCGCCATGAACGCCGGCTACGACCTGCCTTGGGGCATGACCTTCTCCTATGGCCGCGCGCTTCAGACCGAGGCGCTCAACGCCTGGAGCGGCAAGCCGGAAAACGTCGCCGCCGGCCAGCGCGCCTTCAGCCATCGCGCCGAGATGTGCAGCCTTGCTGCCAAGGGCGGCTGGAAGAAAGAGCTCGAAAAAGCCGCGTAACACCACGGTTACGGAGGGGGAGAAGCCCGGTTCGCGCAAGCGGCCGGGCTTTTTCTATGACAAAGAACCCACGACATGCTTTCGATTGTCAGGGTGACAAGAACCTTGTTCGCATGATCTCCGGCGCACGTTATCCCTGACACACGGCTCCAGGTAGCGAAGGGAAAAATCATCATGAACAGCGTTGCCTATGTCACCGTCGATGTCTTCACCAGCGAACGGTTTTCCGGCAACCAGCTAGCCGTCATTCCCGACGCACGCGGCCTCACGGACGCGCAGATGCAGAACATCGCCGCCGAATTCCGCTATTCCGAAGTCACCTTCGTGCTGCCGCCACAAGACCCTGCCAATACGGCGCGCGTGCGGATCTTCACGCCGACCATGGAAATTCCGTTTGCCGGTCATCCCAATGTCGGCACGGCCTTCGTTCTTGGCCGACAGGACGGAATATTCGGCAGACCAGCCGGCGATGTGCTCCGGTTCGAGGAGAAAGCCGGAATTGTCGAGGCGGCATTGACGCGCGATGCTGAGGGACACGTGATTGGCGCGGGCATTTTCGCTCCACAGCCGCTGTCGCTTGGGCCGCAGGTCGACAGCGAAACCATCGCCCGCTGCGCCTCGATCGAAGTACGGGCACTTCGTATCACCACCCACGTTCCCGTCATCGCCTCTGTCGGCCTGCCTTTCGCGGTCGCTGAAGTAACGAGCCTTGAAGCGCTTGCCAGGGCCTGCCCCAACACCGCAGCCTTTGCAGAAGCCGGGCGGCGGTATTCGCCGGAAGACGATCAGTTTGCCCTGTTTCTCTACACCCGACAGCCGGAAAATCCGTGGGCTCTGCGCGCCCGAATGTTTGCGCCGCTTGACAATGTCATCGAAGACCCGGCGACCGGCAGCGCGTCAGGCGCGCTTGGTGCGTTATTGACCTCGCTGCTGCCGGACATGGATGCCACCGATGAGATCACCATCGAACAAGGCGTCGAGATGGGCCGCAGAAGCGTGATCGGCGTCACTGCTGTAAAATCGAAGGGGCAAATTGAGAGCGTCCGGATAGCGGGGCAATGCGCCCCGGTCATGACGGGCTCCATTCTTCTCTAGGGCCGGATCGGCCCAGTCGCCACGATCAGCAGGATCATAAATCTGAGAAACCTTACGGCACCACTTGCTGCATCGCCTTTTCCAGATCATTGCGATCGAAAGGCTTTTGCAGCACCCGGACCTGCTCGAAGCCCTCCGCCAGCCCCGCAGTCCCATAGCCACTGGCGAAGAGGAACAAAATCCCGCGCTGGCGCAGAATTTCGGCAATGGGAAAGGATTGCTTTCCGGCGAGATTGATGTCGAGGACGGCAAAGTCGATATCCGCCGTCTGGGCCAATAGTAGTCCCGGCTCCAACCGCATCGCGGGGCCAACGACGTCAAAACCGAGATCAGTCAGATAATCTTCCACAAGCATTGCAACAAGGGCTTCATCCTCCACGAGAAGAACGCGTTTTTTAGCCTGTTCAATCACCGGGAACACTTTCCTCGATGGCTTGCATCGTCGTTTCCAGCATGAAGATCAGCCCATCGGGGCCGTAGTTGACCTGGGCAGTACCCCCAAGTTCCATCGGCAGCACCCGCAAGATCAGCCGTGACCCAAAGCCCTTGCGGTCCGACGCTGGCATGGGCGGTCCACCAGTCTCGCACCACCTCAGCGTGAAGGCGCTGCTATCTGCCTTCCTGATCACCGACCAGTCGATTGTCACAAACCCCGCCTCATTGGAAAGCGCGCCGTACTTGACGGCATTGGTTGCCAGTTCGTGCAGAGCAAGCGACATCGACAGCGCCGCGCGGGGACCCAATCGGACGTGAGGGCCGCGGATCCGGAAGCGGTTCCCGCCAGGGCCATCGAAGGCTTCCAGCGAAGACGTCACGATCACCGCAAGGTCGGCGCCATCCCAATTCTCATTGGTCAGGATATTGTGTGCAGCTGACAACGCCAGAATACGCGCACTGATGGCACCGCTTGCCTCCTCCACGGAGTTTGCGCCGCGTAGCGTTTGCGTGGCAATCGATTGCACGGATGCGAGGGTGTTTTTCACACGGTGGTTCAGTTCGTTCACCAGAAGCCTCTGGTGATTTTCCGCCCGTACACGCAGCGTCACGTCCGATCCCTGGACGAAGATATGAGTCACATCGCCATCATCATTCTTGATCGGCTGATAAACGAAATCGAGATATCGTTCCTCGACACCTTCGCCCGGCTTTTGCAAGAGTACCTTTTCGGCGGTGCGGTTGACAGCCTGGCCGGTCTCGAAAACCTTGTCCAGCAGTTCGACGAAACCTTGGCTGGTGATCTCCGGGAGCGCCTCGCCGACCGGCTTTCCCAGAACATCGCGCTCGCCGATCAGTTTGCGATATTCCGGGTTGACGAGCTCGAAACGATGCTGCGACCCTTGCAGCATGGCCATGAAGGACGGCGCCTGCTCGAACAATTGCTGAAGCCGCTCATGCTCGGCCGCGTTGCGCCGGTCTGCAAGAACACGTTCGGTGGTTTCCACGACGATCGCAATCACACCTGCAGGCTTTCCGCTTTCATCAAGCACCGGCGAATAGTCGAGGTCCATCCAGACCTGCTCCGGATAGCCCTTGCGATGCAGTGTCAGCTCCTGATCGCGATAGGCAAGCGTTCCGCCGGCAAGCCCGACTTTCATGACATTGTCGTTGAAGTCGGCGACCTCCGCCCATCCTTCGCGCACATTCGAGCCCAGAAGGTGCGGATGCCGCTTACCGGCAAAAACCGAATAGGCATCATTATAGATCATCACCCCCTGCTCTCCCCACAACATGACGATGGGCACAGGCGATTGCAGCAAAAGAGACGTGGCAGTCTTCAGACAGCCTGGCCATTCACTGACGGGGCCGAGAGGGGTTAAAGCCCAGTCGCGGTCTCGGATGAGCGCACCCATCTCGCCGCCATTCCCCAGAAACGCGAAGCCGTCTTCGCCGTTTCGGGATTCACTTAGCCCAAGGCTCATGGTTGCCAAGCCCTTTCACGTCGCGGACTGCAAAGCAGATCAAATGACCGATTGTTCCTTAATGAGCAGGACTTAACGCTTGTTTCGAAAACGGCAAGGCTGATGAGGACCGGTTCAAGTCAAAGTTTTTTCGCGCGCCTAAGGCCGGATCAGCACCGTCACCATCATCACCGCGATCGCAAACACGGCGATCTTCCAGAAATCGCGGCGATGGCGCAGTCCCGGCAGATTGAGTGGTTTCAGCACCTGGATCAACATCGCCAAAAGCAGGATAACCGTTAACGCTTTGGACATTGTTTTCTCATTTGTTGAAAAGAGCTTACAGACGCTTCCGGCCCGTCACACGCGCGTCACTTTTGCGCGCGATCTGGGTTAGAGCGTCTTTTGCAGTCTCACTCAATAAAAAATTCCGGCTGGCAATTGTGGCGGCATGGCCCTACCTTTCGGTGCAGCCCGGAACCAGCGGAATTCACATGCGAAAAAACCTTCTTCCCGTCGCCGCACTCCTGCTTGGAACGCTGTTTCTCTTTCTCGGAAACGGCCTGCATAGCCTGCTTTTGCCTGTGCGCGGCACGACGGAAGGTTATTCGACGACATTGCTTGGTCTGCTTGGCACCTCCTGGGCCAGCGGCTTCGTGCTCGGCTGCTTGCTCGCCCCGACCATCGTCAAACGCGCAGGCCATGTCCGCGCCTTCAGCGGCTTTGCGGCACTGCTCGCCATCATTGCCCTTCTGACCGGCCTGCTCGTCGATCCGATCTGGTGGGTCGTCTTACGCGCCTTCACCGGTTTCTCCACCGCCGGCACCTCGATGATCATCGAAAGTTGGCTGAACGAACGCGCCACCAATGAAAGCCGTGGCGCAATCTTCTCGCTCTATATCGCCATCACGCTGATGGGCGTTGTCGGTGGCCAGCTGATGATCCCGTTCGGCAACACCGGGACGACGACATTCTTCATGATTTGCGGCATCGTCTATTGCCTGGCCATGCTGCCGACACTGTTGTCGACCGCCGCCTCGCCGCAGCCGCTGAAACAGGTGAGCCTTGACCTGCGCGGCCTCTACCGCAATTCGCCGATCTCCTTCCTCGGCATCCTGCTAGTCGGCATCGCCAACGGTGCTTATGGTACGCTCGGCGCTGTCTTCGGCCGCCAGGTCGGGCTGACGGACAGCAATGTCGCGTTGATGATGAGTACGACGATCTTTGCCGGTGCGGTCATGCAGTTTCCTGCCGGCCGCCTCTCCGACATGATCGACCGCCGTTATGTGCTCGCAGCCCTCGCCGCCGTTGCCGCCGTTGCTGGCACGCTGATTTTCCTGATCGAGCCGACGCATGTGATCATGCTCATCACGCTTGTCGGCATCTATGGCGCCACCGCCAATGCGCTCTATCCGATCGCCGTATCGCATGCCAACGACTTTGCGACGCCCGAAGATTTCGTCAAGATCTCCGGCGGGCTGCTTCTGCTCTACGGTATCGGCACGATCATCGGCCCGACCATTGGCGGCCCGATCATGACCGTCACCGGACCCTACGGCCTGTTCATGATCACCGCCTGCGCCCATGTGCTGATTACGGCCTACGCAATCTTCCGCAGCCGCATGCGTGCGGCGGTTCCAGCGGCCGAACGCGACGCCTACTCGACAATCAACCCCGGCACGCTGACAACACCCGAGAGCCTGCAACTGTCGCCGCGAGCTGCTCCCTTCGAGGAGGAGCCGAATGGTGAAGAAGGGCTGGAAAGGAAACCGCAATGAGCCTGTTTGACGATGACCGCCCAAAGAAGCAGCCCGCCCATGAGATCGGCGCCGATCTCGCGTTGCTGTCGGCCGACGAGCTTTCCCTGCGCATTGATGTGCTGAAACAGGAGATCGAGCGGCTGGAAGCCGAACGGGCAAGAAAGTCGGCCAGCAAATCGGCAGCCGAAAGCTTCTTCCGTTAATATTCTTAACTTTCGAAGGACGATCGCGACGGCCGGCCATTGAAAACAATGGCAACATTCGCCACGGCTTTGGCCGCCGAAACGCATCATTAAGCATTATAAGGTATTACTGAGGCATCCGGATCGCTCTGGACTCAGACATTTCACCATCGGCGAATGGTCTGATTTTTCTCCCTGTTTTACCTTGAGAGCCGCTTTATCGCGGCTCTTTTTTTGTCTTTTTTTCCACAATTTGCAGAGAATTGTGGAGATTAACCCTTTCTTAAGAATAGACTTGCGCGGAATGCGCTATGGGATCATGTTCAAGCTATCAGATGGACGGCAGGAAACTTTTTGTTAACCCGTTCGTTACCTGCCCAAGTCGATGCGTTTAACCAGGGAATCCGACCATGTCCGAACGTGGATTGAATACAGTGAGCTTTGCCGGTCACGCCGCTTCTTCGGCGCAGTTCAAAGTGCTGTACTCGGAAGGCATGGGCCTGGTTGAAGAAACGGCAAGCTATCTCGACGGTCCCGGCCGCACCGCCTCCAAGGTGCTGCCGCGCATGGCATCCGTGCTCTACGCCGCTGAGTCGATGCGCCTGACCACTCGCCTGATGCAGATGGCTTCCTGGCTTCTGCTGCAGCGCGCCGTCAACAATGGCGAGATGAACCGCGAACAGGTCCTGTCGGAAAAGAACAAGGTCCGCCTCGACAGCTTCAACGTTGACCGCACCGCACCCGGCTGGAACGACCTGCCGGAAGGCTTTCGCGATCTGATCGACCGTTCGCTGCGCCTGCAAAACCGCGTCGCCCTACTCGACCGCGAAATCTACCGGCCGCAGGAAGCCCAGAACTTCCTTCCGGACAACCAGAACGGCGTCAAGGCCCAGCTCAACCTACTGCAGACCGCCTTTGGCACCAACTGATCGGCGCCAAGCAGATAGCCTGACATAACAAACCCGGCCCATAGAGCCGGGTTTTTTGTTGTTGTGCCAATGCCCTCGAAACTATCGGTTCCCGGCCTGTTTCAGGCGAAGCACCAATGTCCGGCCCCGGCGAATTGCGGTCAACGCTGCTCCCGCCGCAATAACCCACAGCGCCACCATCAGCACCTGATTGTGGCCGTCCCACAGCGGCTCCAGGATGGAGATGGCTGCCGCCGCCGTGATGGCGGCCATCCGATGCTGCTTGGCCATCGGGCCGGAGAAGTCGCTCGGTTGCCCGGTGGCTCGGCCGAGTTCCCGGACGTAAGCTGTCGAGACGGCAAAGGCACCCGCCGCCCAGCCAAGGCCCGGCATGCCGATGCCATAGCCGACGCTGGCAAAGATCAAAAGGTCGGCGACCCGATCGGGAAACTCATTCCAGAACGGCCCATCCGGCGCGCCCTTGCCACCCTCCACGGCGACCATGCCGTCGAACAGATTGCAGAGCAGGCGCAACTGGCAAAACAGGATCGCCAGCAGCAGGCAGGCGATCCGCAACCCGCCGGTGTTTTGCCCCGCCAGCACGAATGCGCCACCGGCCAGCGCTGCCGCCAGCATACTCGCTTGTGAGATCTGGTTCGGCGTGATGGCGCGTGCCGCCAGCCACCGCGCAATAGCGCCGGCCCATTGCGTATTGCGGCTTGCCAGGGGCCTCCGGTCGCCTGTGTCCGTCATGATCCCGCACCTTTTCTTCCGGATAATGAATAATTGTAGATCGCCGCATAACTGGTGGAGACCATAAGCGGCACCGCAATGGTGCTGGCGATTTCGGGCGTGCCGATCAGCGCATGCAGCGCCGTCAACAAGCTTGCCGACCCCAGGCAGGCGATCAGCGGCGGCGCCCAAAACCTCGCCATACCGAGAAAGCGTCTGGATAGGGTGTCGATCACGGATTTCAGAAACAATGTCAGGCAGGCAGACACGGCCCCCTGCAGAAGTCCCGAATAGAGCGGTTGCGGCATGGCATGATTGCGATTGGCAAACACAGCCCAGCCGCCCATGGCCAAAAAGGCGAACAGGACATGCACCGCGCCGCTGCCTGCCAATCGCCTGAGCGTTGCCATCACGACAGCGACCACCAATAACGCACGATGTGAAAGAAGATCGGTGCCGAGAAGACCACAGAATCCAGCCGGTCGATCAATCCGCCATGACCTTCGATAAGATTGCCCCAGTCCTTGACGCCACGATCGCGTTTGATCGCTGACATGACCAGCCCGCCGAAGAAACCCATGAGGGTGATGATAAAGGCCAGAACGCCCGCCTGGAACGGCGTAAACGGTGTGATCCACGATAGCGATGCACCGATCAGCGTGGCGCTGATCACGCCGCCGACAAACCCCTCAACCGTCTTCGACGGCGACAGGTTCGGCGCGATCTTGGTGCGTCCGAACAGCTTGCCCCAGACATATTGCAGCACATCGCTCAACTGCACGACGATCACCAGAAAGGCGATTAGAAGCACATTGCGCCCCTCATAGCCGGGGATAGAGAGGGTGAGCAGCGCTGGCACGTGCGACACGCAGAAGACACAGATCATCAATGCCCATTGCACCTCTGCAATGCGAAGGAGGAAGCGCTCGGTGTCGCCCCTGAGCACGGAAATGATTGGCATTAACAGAAAAGCATAGACCGGAATGAAGATCGCGAAGATGCCGTACTGCTTTGTCCAGAGAAGGTAATACTGGATCGGCAGAACGATAAAGAAGGCCGAAGCCAGCGCCCAGTGATCGGCACGCCGGGTGTTGATCAGGGTGATGAACTCCCGCAAGGCGGCAAAGGAGCAGAACGCGAAGAGTATCAGAACGCCGACGCGCCCTGCGATGAAGGCGATGCCGATCAGGATGACCATCACCCACCAGGCCTTGATGCGGGCATTGAGGTTCTCTACCGCCGCATTCGGCCCATTGGCGGAAAAGCGCTGTTGCAACACGTAGCCAATTGTCGAGGCGAAAATCAGCACGCCGAAAATACCGAGAACCAAAGTCAGAAGGTCGGAGCTTGCCGTGTTCATTCGCCGGTTCCCAGTGGTTTTGGAGCCAGGGCCAGAAGGGCCGACTGCATGCGTTCGAGGAAGGCGTCCTTGTCCTCGTTCACCATAATCCGCATTGCGTCGCCGAAGGTGACGGTGCAGATCAGGGGGATCGGCACGATCTCGCCCTTCGGCATGACGCGATTGAGATTGTTGATCCACACGGGCACGAGTTCGACGTCCGGCCGAGCCGAAACGAGATGGAAAAGCCCGCTCTTGAAAGGCAATAGCCGCGCATCCGTCAGGTTGCGCGTGCCCTCCGGAAAGAGGATCAGCGACGAGCCATCATCGATCGCTGATGTCATCAGCGCGATCGGATCCTGTGTCCGCTTCTCCCGTTCGCGCTCGATCAGCACCGCGTTGAAGACGTCGCGGCCGATGAAGGTACTGATTTTGGATTTCAGCCAATACTCGGCCCCAGCAACCGGCCGCGCCAGCTTGCGTAGCCTTGGCGGCAGCACCGCCCAGACCAGCACGAAATCGCCATGGCTGGAATGATTGGCAAAATAGACGCAAGGCCGCGACGGCAATCCATGCTCCGGCCAGATGGCGCGAACCGCGGTTATCGCGCGGGCAAACAGAACGAAGGCCGCAGCAGCGAACTCCGCAATCATGATCTTCATGCTTATCCCATCCCCGTCAGCACAGTGACGCCGGTGGGAACTCTAGCGACGGTTGCGCCGTGAGGGAAGCGCCATTGACGCTTCCGGTGCAAAGCGGACGCGTTATCCCTATGCAGGCGGCATCCTGTCGAATTTCGGCAGGTCCGGGTCGAGATGGTCCCAGCCATAGCCGCGTACATGGTAAGTCACCGCTTGCGGCTTGAACCGGCCGGGATCGTCCAGGCTTGCCGCATGCACAGTGAAGAAATCCGGCGTGGCTGCGAAGGTCAGATAGACCGGCGACCCGCAAGCCGGGCAAAAGGCGTGCCGCTTGATCCCGCCGCTATCACCAGTGACTGCCCACTCTCTCGCCTCCCCTTCAAGCTTCACATCCTTCCGTCCCGAAAATGTCAGGTAGGAGCCATGCCCCGTGCCACTTCGATGCTGGCAATCCCGGCATTGGCACTCGTTCATGAAAATCGGTTCTGCGGAGATTTCATAACGGATCGCGCCGCAGGCACATCCACCTTTGAAAGCCTTGCTCATCTCTCTTCTCCTCAAGATGTCGTTGAAAGCGAATGCTGTTGGCGCACGGGTTCGCCTGCGCTGCTTGTGGGCAGCGCTCCAGGCGCGGTGTTGTGATTTCAGCGGCGACGTAAGAAGAACCACGCCTCGCGCGACGAGTCGCCATTCACAGTCGCCGGACAGCCTCGGCAGACAGATCTTATGCGGGCATCGTCAATGCAGGGACTTCGTCCCATCCTGTTCGGTCACCACCGCATCCAGGTTGCGCACGACCTTTTTCCAGCCATTGCTCATATTCTGATAGGCCGTATCATTCCTCGGCAGCACGAAACCGGAATGGACAAGCCGGATACGGGTGCCGTTCTCGACCTTGGTGAGCATCCAGGTCACAACGGTATCAAGCGGCGAGCCATAACCGGCATTACCCGCGTGCCCGCCCTTCCAGGCATAGGCCAGACGCTGGCTGGGGATCACCTGCAACACCTGACAACGAATGATCCCGTCCCACTCCCCCGCCGGTGTCGTCTTGAACGTAAAATGCGTACCCTCGACCGCCTCGAACCCGGTTGGGGCCATCATCCACCGGGCAATCAGGTCGCCCGTTGTCAGGGCTTTCCAGATCGTCTCGGGCGCATGCGGAAACACCTCCTCAAGCACGATATCCTGCGTATCGGCGTTCAACACAGCGTCGTTCATGGATCGATCTCCTTGAGCAGGGTTCTGAGATTGGCAAAGCGGTCACGCCAGAACGCACCATAGTGGCCCATCCAGTCGGCCAGCGGCTCGAGGCCTTCCGGCCTGGCCCGGTAGTAGACATTGCGGCCTTCCGGCCGCTCGACGACCAGGCCCGCCAGCTTCAATGACTTGAGATGCTGCGAGATCGCGCCTTGAGTCACGCCGCTGCCGCGCGTCAGCTCCACCACGGTTATCTCGTCAGCACCTGCGACGCGCTCGAAAACAGCGCGCCGCGTCGGGTCGGCCAGTGTTCGCAGGACAGTGGTGATATCAGTGGCTTCGATCATGGAAAATCAAATAGCAAACACTAATTGATTAGTCAATACTATTTTTTTCTGACCGGCTGCGATCACGCTGCCGGCGTGCGAAGGATGCCCGGTTCAGAGCCTGACGCAAAGGGTAATCCTTCATCGTCCCATCCGGTGATGCCACCGATCATAATCTTCACCGGACGCCCGAGGCGCGCAAGCTTGAGCGCAGCCTGATCCGCGCCGTTGCAATGCGGGCCGGCGCAATAGGCAACGAACAGCGTATCCTCCGGCCACTCCGCCATGCGTTCATGCGATATTTCCCGGTGCGGCAGATGCAGCGCGCCTGGAACATGCCGGCGCGCGTAGGCATCAGTCGAGCCGACGGCGTGAAGAAGGACAAAGTCTTGCTCGCCGGACATCAAGGCCGATGCCACATCGGCACAATCGGTCTCCACCGAAAGCCGCTTCAGAAAATGATCAATGGCGGCACTAGAGGATGCAGCGGGATAGTCGGTTACGAAACTCATTTTGATCTCCGTTGTGATGATGGAGAAATTCCTAGATCACATCCGCCCGGAGTTGCAGATGGCATTATCGCCATATATCATCAAGATCATGCCAAATACATCTCCAGCCTCGCCCAGCCGCAATCCCCTCGTCGTTGCAATCGCCTATGATGGCCTGTGCACGTTCGAATTCGGCGTTGCGGTAGAGGTTTTCGGCCTTTCAAGACCCGAGATGGGGCCTGACTGGTATCGCTTTGCCGTTGCCGGGATCGACGATGGCGAAATGCGCGCAACAGGGGGCGTGCGGTTTGTCGTCGATGGCGGGCTGGAGCTTCTGTCACAGGCCGGCACGATCATCGTGCCGGGTTGGCGCGGAGTCGAGACGCCAGTGCCTTCCAGCCTCTGTGGCGCACTGAGGAATGCGCACGATCGCGGTGCCCGCATACTGTCGATCTGCTCCGGCGTCTTCGTCCTTGCCGCTGCCGGGCTTCTGTCCGGCAAACACGCAACGACACACTGGCGCTACACGGATATCCTGAAGCAGCGATATCCTGACATTCTGGTCACACCCGATGTACTTTACGTCGATGAAGGAAGTGTTTTGACATCGGCGGGCAGCGCCGCGGGTCTGGATCTCTGCCTGCACCTCATCCGCCGTGACTTCGGCACGGCGGCCGCCAACATGGTCGCGCGGCGGCTGGTCGTTCCTCCCCACCGCGATGGCGGACAGGCGCAGTTCATTGCACAGACGGTTCCCAAGCCACACGAGAGCAGCCGGCTCGGGCCGCTGCTCGACCACATGCGCGCCCATCTGGGTGGCGACCATTCCGTCGAGGTCCTGGCTGCGCGAGCCGGCATGAGCACGCGCACCTTTTTGCGGCGCTTTGAAGCCGCCACAGGCCTGACGCCGGCGCGGTGGCTTCTCGCCGAGCGCCTGTCACGCGCCCGTGACCTGCTGGAGACTTCGCAAGCATCTATCGAAACGGTGGCAGAGATCGCCGGCTTCGGAACGACCGCGACATTGCGCCATCACTTCCGCAAGCATCTGTCCACCACGCCTGCCGCCTACAAGGAGGCATTCGGCAAGGCATCTTGAAAAGTGCGAAAGATCGCACGATCCGCAACGCAAAAAAGCCCGGACGAACCGGGCCTTCTCGAAACTGTCTTCCAGCAGGAAAGGCTTAGAGGCCGAGGCCTTCGAAGCGCTTCTTGAACTTGGAAACGCGGCCGCCGCGGTCCAGCATCTGCTGATTGCCGCCGGTCCATGCCGGATGCGACTTCGGGTCGATTTCGAGGTTCATGGTCTGGCCTTCCGAACCCCAGGTCGAGCGGGTTTCGTAGGACGTGCCGTCCGTCATGACGACTTTGATCATGTGGTAAGCGGGATGGATATCAGCCTTCATAACAATCTTCCTGCAAGTTCCAGGGTCCAATTGTCGCAAGCCATTTGCGGGCCATTGCGGCATGGGGACCGAACACGTAAATGAAGCCGCAGACCACTGAAGGGACCACGGCTTCCCAATTTGATGCCGTGCCTATACATGATGGTCATTAGGATAACAAGTACCGCCGGAGAAGACTCGTACGAGTTTTGCAGCTTCTTCCGGTATTGGAGGTCATGTGTCGAATGAGGTCGTTCAACCGGCGGGACGAAAGTCAGTCCGCCCGCTGGTCAAGCTGCTGCCGTATATCCAGCGCTATCGCAATCTCGTCATAGGAGCGGGTATTTCACTGGTCGCCGCTGCCGTGACGACCTTGACGCTGCCGATGGCCGTGCGCCGGATGATCGACCACGGGTTCTCCAATTCCGATTCCGGCTTCATCAACACCTACTTCTCGATGCTGATGATCCTGGCGATCATCCTGGCCTTGGCGAGTGCCTGCCGTTATTATTTCGTCATCACACTCGGCGAGCGCATCGTGTCCGATCTGCGCCGCGATGTGTTCGATCATATCACCCGGCTTTCACCCTCCTTCTTCGACGTCAACCAGTCCGGCGAAATCGTTTCGCGGCTGACCGCCGACACGACTCAGATCAAGTCCGCCGTGGGCGCGACCGCGTCGGTGGCGCTGCGCAATATCATCCTGTGTCTCGGGGCCATCGGCATGATGGTCTATACCAGCCCGAAGCTGTCGAGCCTGGTGATTGCCGCGATCCCCGTCATCGTCTTCCCGCTGGTCGGGTTCGGCCGCTCGGTCCGGCGCCGCTCGCGCGAAGCGCAGGATACGCTGGCCGCCGCTTCGGCCTATGCCGGTGAAGCGATTTCCGCCGCCCGCACCGTCCAGGCCTTCAATGGCGAGGCTGCAGCTCAGGCTCGGTACGGCAGCGCCGTCGAAGGCGCCTATGAGGCCGCGCGCTCCGCCATCAGGGCCCGCTCCATCCTCACCGCCTTTGCCATCACCATGATCTTCGGCAGCGTCGTTGCCGTCCTATGGTTCGGCGCGCAGGACGTCTTGTCCGGCACGCTTTCGGCCGGCACGCTCGGCCAGTTCCTGCTCTACTCGGTCTTTGCTGCCGGTAGCCTCGGCGCACTTTCGGAAGTCTGGGGTGAACTTTCCCAGGCGGCGGGCGCCGCCGAGCGCCTGAGCGAACTGCTGGCTGAGCAGCCCGAGATTATCGCGCCAGCCGATCCGCTTGTCATGCCGGAACCGGCACAGGGTGCCGTAAGCTTTGACGACGTGCATTTCGCTTACCCCTCACGCCCGGGCTACAAGAGCGTCAAGGGCCTGAGCTTTGCGGTCAAGCCGGGCGAGACGGTTGCGATCGTCGGCCCGTCGGGTGCAGGTAAAAGCACCGTCTTCTCCCTGCTTCTGAGGTTCTATGATCCGGTGAAAGGCGCGATCAGCGTCGATGGCGCCGATATCCGTGCCGTCGATCCGGAGGCGCTGCGCCATCGCATCGCCATCGTGCCGCAGGACGTGACGATCTTTGCCGCCTCGATCCACGATAACATCGCCTTCGGCATGCCATCGGCATCGCGCGATCTGGTGAAGGCGGCGGCCGTCGCCGCGCAGGCCGACGAATTCATCGCCCGGCTCGATCAGGGCTACGACACGCAGGTTGGCGAACGTGGCATTACGCTCTCGGGCGGCCAGCGGCAGCGCATTGCCATTGCCCGCGCCATCCTCAAGAACGCACCGGTACTTCTCCTCGACGAGGCAACCTCTGCACTCGATGCCGAGAGCGAAACCCTCGTCCAGAAAGCGCTGGACGGGCTGATGCGTGAACGCACCACGCTGGTCATCGCCCACCGGCTGGCGACGGTACTCAAGGCTGACCGCATCCTGGTCATGGATCAGGGCAAGATCGTCGAAGAAGGCACGCACGCTTCCCTCGTCCGCCAAGGTGGCCTTTATGCCAAGCTTGCCCGGCTGCAGTTCGACTATGATGCGCCGGAAGCCAGCAATGTCGTGACGCTCGGCTGACACGCTTAACGGTTAATCTCATCCCTAAGGTTGCCCTGCGGGTCTCCAGCGCTATTGTTGGAGGCAGAAACGGTTTGAGCCGTTTTGCGGACAGCAACGTCTTTGGGAGGAGATTTGAATGGCTTTGTCTTTGTTGAAGCGGCGGACGGCGCTTGGCCTTGCAATGGTGGCGGCATCGGCGCTTGCGCTTGGCACTGCGGCGCAAGCACAGGAATTCCCCGATCGTCCGGTAACCCTCGTGGTACCCTTTGCAGCCGGCGGCTCGACCGACGTGGTCGCCCGCATCATCGGTCAGAAAATGGCTGACGATCTTGGCCAGCAGGTCGTGGTTGAGAACGTCGCAGGCGCCGGCGGCAATCTCGGCGCCGACCGGGTGGCACGCGCCGAGACCGATGGTTACACGATCCTGATGGGAACGGTCGCTACCCACGCGCTCAACCCGTTGATCCTGAAGACCAAGCCTTATGATCCGGAAAAGGATTTCGCCCCTGTCTCGCTGCTGGTGCTGGTCCCCAACGTGCTGGTGGTCAATCCGGAACTCCCCGCCAAGAATGTTGCGGAACTCGTCGCTCTGCTGAAGGCAGCCCCGGAGCAATATTCCTATGCCTCGTCCGGCAACGGCACGCCGCTGCATCTCTCCGGCGAACTGTTCAAGAAGATGGCCGATGTCAGCATGCAACATGTTCCCTACAAGGGATCAGGCCCGGCGTTGAATGACGTCATCGGCAATCAGGTGCCGATCATGTTCGATAATCTGCCGTCCTCCTCCGGCCATATCAAGTCCGGCACCCTGCGGGCGCTGGCCGTCACCACCAAGGAGCGCGCGCCGTCCTTCCCGGACGTGCCGACGATCGCCGAGACCATCCCCGGCTATGAGACCTATACGTGGAACGCTCTGTTTGCTCCGGCAGGGACGCCGAAGGAAGCCATCGACCGGCTGAATGCTGCGGCAAAGAAAGCTCTGGCCGACCCGACAGTGGCTGAGAAGATGAAAGAGTTCAGCGCCACGATCGTTGCCTCGACGCCGGAAGAACTCGCCACCCATGTCACGGCGGAACTGGCGAAATGGGGTCCGGTCGTCAAGGATGCCAACGTCCAGCTGGATTGATGCTGTTCCGCTCCCCGGTCACTCCGGGGAGCATTTCCCGCGTCCGCTTAGACGCCGACGCTGCGTCCGGCGATGCGGCCAGAAAACAGGCAGCCGCCAAGAAACGTGCCTTCCAGCGCATTATAGCCATGCATGCCGCCGCCGCCGAAACCGGCGACTTCCCCGGCAGCATAGAGCCCCGGAACCGGTTCACCCGACAGCTCCAGCACCCGGCCATTCAGGTCCGTCTGCAGGCCACCCAGCGTTTTCCGCGTCAGGATATTCAGCCGCACTGCGATCAGCGGCCCGGCCTTGGGATCGAGCAGCCGGTGCGGTTTGGCAGTCCGCATCAGCCTGTCGCCGAGATAATTGCGCGCACCCCGGATGGCGGTAATCTGCGCGTCCTTGGAGAAGGCGTTATCGACCTCCCGGTCCCGCGCTTCGATCTGGCCGCGCAGATGGTCCAGCGACAGCCGCCCCTCGCCGCTCAGGGCATTCATCGCCTCGACCAGATCCTCCAGCCTGTCGCGAACAATAAAATCCTCGCCCTTGTCCATGAAAGCCTGCACGGGTCCCGGCGGATTTTTGCCGAGCCTTTTCAGCAGCAGCGGAATATCCTTGCCAGTCAGATCCGGGTTCTGCTCGGAACCGGAGAGCGCGAACTCCTTCTTGATGATCGCCTTGGTCAGGATAAACCAGCTGTAGTCGGCCCCGGTCTTGCTGATGGCTTTCAATGTGCCGAGCGTGTCGAAGCCCGGCATGGCGGGCGCTGCAAACCGGTTGCCATCGGCATCGCACCAGAACGAGGATGGCCCGGGCAGGATGCGAATGCCGTGGTTCGTCCAGACAGGATCGAAGTTTCTCAGACCCTCGGTATAGTGCCACATGCGGTCCTTGTTGATCACCGATCCACGCGCATGCTCGGCGATCTCGATCATCCGCCCATCGACATAATCCGGCACGCCGCTGACCATGACATTCGGCGGCGGGCCGAGCCGGTCAACCGGCCATTGCTTGCGGACAATATCGTGATTGCCGCCGATGCCGCCGGACGAGACGACGACGGCTCCAGCCTCGAACCAGAACTCGTCAACCACCTCGCGCGAACTGCGCTGGCCGCGCGGCACGCCGTCATTTCTCAACACTGAACCGCGCGCACCGGTGACAGCGCCATTGCTCATAATCAATTCATCGACCTGATGACGGAAGCGAAAGCGAATGCGGCCCCGCGCCTCCAATGCCCGTGCCCGGGCGATGAACGGCGCCAGCACGCCCGGACCAGTCCCCCAGGTCACATGGAAGCGCGGCACCGAATTTCCGTGACCACTGGCCAATCCTCCGCCGCGCTCGGCCCAGCCGACCACCGGGAACCAGCGCATGCCCTGACTGTGCAGCCAGGACCGTTTTTCGTTCGCTGCAAAATCGAGATAGGCCTCGGCCCAGCGGCGCGGCCAATAGTCTTCGGGGCGGTCGAACTGCGCCGATCCCATCCAGTCCTGCCGCGCCAGATCGAGCGTGTCTTGGATGCGCATGCGGCGCTGCTCCGGGCTGTCGATAAACAGAAGGCCCCCGAGCGACCAGAAGGCCTGCCCGCCGAGATTCTGTTCGCCTTCCTGATCGAGAACGATGACGCGCAGCCCGCGATCGGCAGCCTCCACGGCGGTCACGAGACCGGCAAGCCCCGCCCCGATCACCAGCACATCGCAATCCATCAGCATCCTCCCACAGCTCCACCTTACCGGACATTACGCACACGTAAACGTCAGGGCAACGGGAACACGACCGGAAAATCCGCAGCAAAAAATGATGGACCGCCGCGCCAAACGGCGGCGGCATCCGCTACTTCTCGGTGAGCTTCAACTCGATACGGCGGTTCTGCGACCGCGCTTCGGGCGTATCGCCCTCGGCAATCGGCTGAAATTCGCCAAAGCCCGCAGCAACCAGCCGATCGGCCGGAACCCCCTTGGAAATCAGGAATTTGACAACCGATGTCGCACGGGCCGAGGAAAGCTCCCAGTTATCGGCATAGCGCCCGGAGCCGGACAGCGGCACATTGTCGGTATGGCCATCGACGCGAAGCACCCAGTTGATCTCGGAGGGAATTTCCTTGGCGAGATCAAGCAGCGCTGAGGCAAGCTTGGCCATCTCCTCCTGTCCGGCCGGATTCAGCTCATTGCCACCGGACGGAAACAGGACCTCCGACTGGAAGACGAAACGGTCGCCGACAATACGGATATTTTCGCGGTCGGAGAGGATTTCGCGCAGACGGCCGAAGAAATCGGAACGATAACGGTTGAGTTCCTGCACGCGCTGCGCCAGCGCCACGTTCAGGCGGCGGCCGAGATCGGCGATCTTTGTCTGCGAGGCATTGTCCTTGGCTTCTGAGGCCTGCAGCGCGCCTTCGATGGCAGCGATCTGACTGCGCAACGCGGCGATCTGCTGGTTCAGCAGGTCGATCTGGTTCATCGCCCTTGTGCTCACCTGCTTTTCAGCATCGAGCTTGCCCGTCAGGTCGCCAATCTGCTGGTTTGCGCTGTCGGAACTGCCTGCCCCCTGTTGCAGCAGCGCCTGCAGCCGCGAGCGCTCGCCCTCGGACGTCGCCAGCGAAGCCTGCAGATTGGCCAGTGAATCCTCAAGATCCTGCTTGCCGCCCTTTTCCAGCGCCAGAAGCTGGGTTAGTTCGTTGATCTGGCTGTTCAACCGGTTGAGCACATCATCCTTGCCGCTGATTTCGCGGCTGAGCAGAAACTGCCCGAGCACGAAGACGCAGAGCAGGAACATGATGGACAAGAGCAGCGTCGACAAAGCATCGACAAAACCAGGCCAGTAATCGACAGTCCTCTGGCTGCGGCCCTTACGCGCCAATGCCATCAGTCATTACCTCCGCCGTCTTCAACGCGGGCAAGCTTGGACGGTGCTCTGTCTGGATGCGCCGGGATCCTGTCTGCCTGGCCGATGCGGGCCGAGAGCTTGTCGAGCGTCTTGCGCATCGACTTGGCTTCCTCCTGCTGTGCCTCGATCCAGTCGCGCAGCATCCGCTGCTCGCCGCGCATATTCTTGACCAACCCTTGAATGCCCTCTGCAAGGCTGGCCATCGCAGCCGTCGTGCGCTGGTTCATGCCGCCATCCTGGTTCAGCCGGGCCAGTTGCTCGGTCAGTTGACGCAGTTCGTCCACCGGCGCAGCCGTCTGCCTGCCGGGCGCAACCATCTGATCGGAACTGACGTCCGTCACGGAGGACAGCCAGTTTTCAAGTTCGGTATAAAACCGGTTCTGCGCCCTACCCGCCTGCAGATCGAGAAAGCCAAGGATAAGAGAACCCGACAGACCGAAGAGCGATGTCGAAAATGCCGTACCCATGCCGGTCAAAGGTGCGGACAGGCCGGTCTTCAGTGCGGCCAGGACGTCTTCTGTACTTCCTGTTCCTGCATCCAGAGACTGGATGACGGTGTTGATCGAACCGATTGTGCCGAGCAGGCCCCAGAAGGTCCCGAGCAGGCCGAGGAAGACCAGAAGCCCGATCAGGTAGCGCGAGGTATCGCGCGATTCGTCCAGCCGGGTCGCAATCGAATCGAGGATGGAGCGCAGCGCGGTTGTCGAGATCGACATCGAATGGCGCTGGCCGATCAATGCCCGCATCGGCGCCAGAAGCACCGGATCGCGGCCCACCTTCTCGGCGCTGCCGGCTGCGCGGAACGAATTGAACCAGCGAACTTCCGGCCGCAGGCTGAAAACGTGATTGAAAACCAGCAGGATACCGATCAGGAGAACGCCGAAAATCAGACCATTCAAGCCGGGATTGCTGAGAAAAGCCGCCTGTGCCTGGCGAAACAGGATAGCCCCAAGGAAGCCCACAATGATCAGGAAGATCACCATGGTCCAGAAGAAGACCATCGGGCTCGACAGCTTGTTGGGATTATACCCCTCGTTCAAATCTCCGCCGGCATCCCATCCCGACAGTTCCAATTTCGCCATGGGGCTCTACTCTCCGGTTTGCCAGTGCTGCGGCCTTGCCATTATCCAACAGGTAGGGCGGCGCTGGGCGGAGACTACTGCATAATTCCTCAAATCGGAATCGATTTAAGGAAAAATTAGGCTGCAAATTTAAAGCACTACAGTGGCCTTCGCGCGTCACGAATGACGCGCGTTGCCGTGGCCGGACTTTTCGCCAAGCCGAAAGGGAACAACGGGCAACATCAACGGGACGAAAACAGCCGCCCGCTCAGGTTATTGCTGGCTTACTTGCCCGGAATGGGGCGGTGCAGCACATCGTGCAGCGCCTTGCGGATATATTCGTTGCCCGCAACGATCGAGCCATCATCCATCGGCTTGTTGCCGCCGTCGATATCGGCGACCCAGCCGCCGGCTTCACGAATCAACAGGATGCCCGCGGCCAGATCCCACGGCATCAGGCCGCGTTCCCAGAAACCATCGAACCGGCCAGCCGCGACGTAAGCGAGGTCAAGCGCAGCGGCTCCCATGCGGCGCACGCCGGCAACTTCGCCCATGACATGGCGCAGCTCGACCAGATAGGTGCCGTGATTGGCCACGCCCAGATGCGGGGTGCCGGTGCCGATGACGGCATCCGAGAGGTTCTTGCGGGCGGAAACGCGCAGACGGCGGTCGTTGAGGAAGGCTCCGCCGCCACGTTCAGCCGTGTAAAGTTCGTCGGTCGCCGGATTGAGGACGACAGCCGCGACAACTTCCCCCTGGCGCTCCAATGCCACCGAAATGGCGAAATGCGGAATGCCGTGCAGGAAATTGGTCGTTCCATCCAGCGGATCGACGATCCAGCGATGCGCGCCATCGGTGCCGGCGATTTCTTCGCTTTCCTCGCCGAGGAAACCATAGGTCGGGCGAGCCTTCAAAAGCTCTTCGCGGAGCAGCTTTTCCGCCTTGCGGTCGGCCTGCGAAACGTAATCGCCTGGGCCTTTCAGCGAGACCTGCAGGTTCTGCACTTCGCCGAAATCGCGCGCCAGGGACTTGCCGGCCTTGAACGCGGCCTGAACCATGACATTGAGAAGAGCTGAGCGTGCCATTTTGGCTTTCCTTCGAAACAGAAAACCGGCCGCAGGAACGGCCGGAAAAATTCAGATATGCCGCTGCGGATCAGTCCGCGCGGCGGAGATAGGTAATTTCATTGGTATCGACCAGAATGCGCTCTCCGGTCTCGACGAACGGCGGAACCATGACGCGAACGCCATTTTCCATGATCGCCGGCTTGTAGGAGGACGCCGCCGTCTGTCCCTTCACCACCGGATCCGCTTCCGCGATCGTCAGGACCACCTGGTCCGGCAGCGAGATACCGATCGGCTTCTCGTCGTAAAGCTTCACCGTCACCATCATGCCGTCCTGCAGGAAGGTGGCGCGATCGCCGACAAAATCCTTCTGCAATTCCAGCTGTTCATAGCTCTCATTGTCCATGAACACCAGCGCATCACCCTGCTCATAGAGGAACTGGAAGTCTTTCAGTTCAAGAGTGACCAGTTCAACGGTTTCCGACGAGCGAAAACGCTCGTTGAGCTTGGTGCCATCGATCAGGTTCTTCAGTTCCACCTGATTGAAAGCGCCACCCTTGCCGGGCTTGACGGTGTTGCACTTCACGGCAGCCCAGAGGCCACCATTGTGCTCGACCACGCTGCCGGGGCGAATTTCATTACCATTGATTTTCATGGGGAGCATTCCCTAAAGAACTGAAAGCCGCCCCTACGGCCAGCCAATCCGGCGCTTCAAGACCACAAAACCCCCGAAAGTTCAAGTCTTGGCGCAAAAACAGGATCAGGACGACCGGTATTTGTTGGCAGCGCTCAGCGCCGCCTTCTGCTGCTCGTCCGTGAGCCCCAGGTAGAAATCCTCAAGAGCAGCGTCTTTCAACCCTGCCCGGCGCGACAAGACATACCATTTCGCAGCCTCGACCGGGTTGGGCCGCGTGCCGATCGCATTGATATAGAGATGCGACAGCTTGTTCTGCGCCACGACGTTGCCGCCTCCGGCGGCGCGCGACATCCACTTGAAGCCTTCCTCGAGGTTGCGGTCGCCGCCGATGCCATCGACCATCCAGATGGCAAGATCGAGCTGGGCGGTATCGAACCCGGCCTTCGCGGCCCTGAGCAACCAGTCGCGTGCCGTCGCCCGCTTGTTGTCATCGATGCCATCGACATTGAGATAGATCTGCGACAGCGCATATTGCGCATCGGCAATGCCCTGTTCGGCCGACTTCTCATAATACGGTAACGCGGCCTTCAGGCCCTTTTCGCCGGGCATGTCGGCGACAAGCAACTGGCCATAGTTGAACTGTGCCGAAGAATTGCCGAGATCGGCCGCCTTCTTCATCAGCTCTTCCGACCTCTTCTTGTCGCGCGTCACATCGCGGCCTTCCATCAACAGCAGCGCGTATTTGAACATCGCCGCCGGATCGCCGGAGTTAGCCGCCTGGCCATACCAGAACGCCGCGTCCTTTTTGTTGCGGGCAACGCCGAGCCCTTGCGAGAAAATTTCCGCGACCAACGTCTGCGCCGCCGCATCGCCAAGCTGGGCGCGCGGCAGAGCCATTTCCATCGCCGTCAGGTAATAGCCGCGCTGGAAGGCGCCATAGGCATCGTCGGCCTTGCCCTCGAACGGCTTTTCCTGCGGCAGGGCCGGCAGTTCGGCGCCCATCCGCTCCAGCACGTTGACACCGGAAGAAGGCTCAAGCTTTTGCGCATCGTCCTTTTTCGCCGCATCATCGGCCTTTTTGGCTTCCTCGGGAGATTGCAAGGCGGGGATTTCGCCCTCCGGCAACGCAGCCCCATTGAACGGCGTGATGCGGCCGCGCTTGGCAACCACACCCTCGTCATTTTCGTCTTGCGCGACAACAGGCGCAGCATCGTTGACACCCGGCAGCGCGTCGTCGGCACGAAGGCCGGACGGCGCAGCCAGAAGGGCAACTCCCAGCAAAAAGAGAGGAATTCGGCGCAGCGATGGAGAACGACGGATCAACATGCAAATGTCTTAAGCTTCAAACCGTGGCGCTTTTTCGTCAAGAAGCGCATTGACGCTTGCAACGATGGCCCGGGCCTGTTCGGGCGCCGCAAACACGGCCAGCCGCAAGGCGACGAATTCGGCGCCGCTTTCGGCAACGGCCAGCACCGATTCCGGATCCGTGCCGCCCATGACGATGCAGGGAATTTCGATCATCGAGGCCCACCATTCGGCCAGCGCCACATTCTTCGGATGCGCTTCCGGCTTGATATCGCCATCGATCTTGCCGAAGAACACATAGTCTGGGCGAATTTCACCCATTTCCAGTGCATGGTGCCGATCGGCGGCATTGCCGCCGCCGACGATCAGCTTGGGTGTGAATTTTTCCACTGTCTCCGCCAGTTCCGCGGCATTGCCTGTCACATGCAGGCCGTCAGCCTTGGCACGGCCAGCAACGCGTGTATCGCCCGCAATCAACGCTGCCGCGCCCGCTTTCTGGATGACAGGAACCAGCACTTCGGCGTGCTTCTGGAACGTATGATCGTCCAGGCCGTATTGTGGCACGATCACGGAGCCGACATCGCCACCGCGCAGCGCATCGCCCAAAATGTGCGCCCGGCTGTCGATATCGGCGATATCCGGCACGATGAGGACGAGGCGGCAGCGATTATCTGTATTGCTCATAATATCTCTATTCCCGGTGAAATACGCACCCGCGCGTCACCCCTACTCGATTTCAATCTGCAAAAGCGATAGACCCTAGCGGCAAAAGGATCAACCGATACCCATGCTTCCTGATTTCCAATTCTATGCCATTGCCATTCCCGCAGTGCTGCTCGTCGGCTTCAGCAAGGGCGGCATGGGAGAAGCACTTTCGCTGATGGGCGTGCCGCTTCTATCGCTGGCCGTCTCGCCGGTACAGGCGGCGGCACTTCTTTTGCCGATCCTGATTGCCATGGACCTGGTAGCGCTCTGGACATGGCGAAAGCATGGCGACATGACGACGCTCAAGATCCTCCTGCCGGGCGCCCTCGTCGGCATCGTCATCGGCTGGGCCACAGCCGCGTATGTTCCGCGCGATGCGCTCAGGCTGATCATCGGGGTGATTACCGTTCTTTTCGTCTTGCGCTACGTCTACAATCTCTGGCGCGCGCGACGCGGCATCATCACGCCCGCCAAGCCGCAAAGACCGGTTCAGGCTACGTTTTTTGGCGGCCTCGCCGGTTACGGCAGCTTCGTCGCCCATGCAGGCGGCCCACCGTTCCAGATCTACACCCTGCCGCTGAAACTGCCGCCGCGCGTGTATACCGGCACGATCGTCCGGTTCTTTGCCATCCTCAACGCCGTCAAGCTCATTCCCTATTTCGCGCTCGGGCAGCTCGATCTCAGCAATCTGACCACGTCGCTGACGCTGTTTCCGCTGGCCATGCTGGCCACCATGGTGGGCGCCTGGGTTGTCCGGCGGATGCAGCCGCAGGTATTTTATCCGTTCATGTACACGATGGCATTTCTGGCCGGCTCCAAGCTCGTCTACGACGGAATTATCGCGCTTGTTGCAGGGTCCTGAACGCCCGGCGGCACCGGCCCCGGCATGTCGGAGGCAACTGCCCGGGTTCGGCACGCGGCGATTGCATACCGCAAGGCAAAATTTCTCTACCGCACCGCACAATTTACTTGCCGGGCGTCCTGATTTCTCCTAGCTTTTGCTTATGTCACAGGCTGATCCCTTCGATGCGATCTCGGACCCCAACCGGCGGTATCTGCTGGAGGAATTGCGGCGCGCGCCGCGGACCGTGAACGAATTGGCCGAAGGATTGCCGATCAGCCGCCCCGCCGTATCGCAGCATCTGAAGGCACTTTTGGATTCAAATCTGGTTTCCGTATCGGCCAGCGGTACGAAGCGGATTTATGCGATCAACAAGCCGGGCTTTGACCGGGTCAATCTCTGGCTGGATCAGTTCTGGTCGTGAGAGGTTTCGGCCGCCAAAGGCCAGTCATCGGGAAACTCAATACTTGCGGGCTTTTGGGGAACGTCATGTCCGCATCAACAAGTCCACGTATCAACAGCGCTTGAAGCCGGTCCTCAAAGTTGGCTTTCCGGGGTTCAACATATGCGCTGGAACAAGAGTCTCCCGATGAATGAGATTGCTAAATATAATCAGTGAGTTGAAGAACGAATCTTCTCAATTTCGTCCTTCAAGCGCAGCTTCCGACGCTTGATGTCAGCAATGTGCTGATCCTGGACAGACGGCTGTGTCAGGGCCGAATGGAGCTCCTGCTCCAAAACACCATGTTTTTTCTCAAGCGTTGCAAGATGAGCCTCAATGGTCATGTGGCAGTCCCTTCCTTTTGCTTGCACCCGATCGGTAGATGCCGGGTGTTCCACGTATTAACCGAGATAGTGTGCCATGCTATTTTTCATTTGTCGAAGGCGAAATCGTGGCGAAGGATAACTTCCCGTTACCAACAATTCTGTGCTAGAGCGACGCTCGATTTATGGGGAACATTGCATGCCAGATCAGGATCAGGCCGAACTCAGACTGAGCGTAGCGCGGCTGAGGCAGGAACATGAGGATTATGATGTTGCTATCAACGCCATGATCCAGACGGGCTGTGATGCCCTGCGCATCCAGCGGATGAAGAAGAAGAAACTGGTCATCAAGGACAAGATCACCAAGATCGAAGACCTGATCATTCCTGATATCATCGCGTAAAGCCGTGCGTGTCCGGCCAGGATACGCTGCAAACGCTCCGGCCAGACCTTCGGCCCTGTAACAAAGCGGAACGAACAACGTGACGAAAGCTGCAACTCCGCCCGTCGCCATTATCATGGGCAGCCAGTCCGACTGGGAAACCATGAAGAATGCCGCCGACACGCTTGACGCCCTCGACATCGCCTATGATGCCCGCATCGTTTCGGCACATCGCACGGTCGACAGGCTGATCAACTTCGCCAGAGGCGCGCGCGACGAAGGCTTCAAGGTCATCATCGCCGGCGCCGGCGGTGCTGCCCACCTGCCCGGCATGACCGCAGCAATGACGCCCCTTCCCGTCTTCGGCGTTCCCGTCCAGTCCAAGGCGCTTTCCGGCCAGGACAGCCTGCTCTCCATCGTCCAGATGCCGGCCGGCATTCCCGTCGGCACACTGGCGATCGGCCGCGCCGGCGCCGTCAATGCCGCCCTTCTTGCCGCCGCGGTTCTGGCGCTGAGCGACCCCGACCTTGCCGACCGGCTGGATGACTGGCGCGAACAACAGAGCGCTTCCGTCGCCGAATACCCTGTGGACCAGGCATGAAGACGGTCGGCATCATCGGCGGCGGCCAGCTCGGCCGCATGCTGGCCATGGCCGCGGCCCGGCTGAATTTCCGCACCATCATTCTGGAGCCCCAGATCGACTGTCCGGCCGCGCAGGTCGCCAATGGCCAGATTGTCGCGGCCTATGACGACCCGGCAGCACTGAAACAGCTGGCAGCTGAATGTAACGTCGTCACCTACGAATTCGAGAACGTTCCCGTCGGCGCCGCCGAAATGCTGGCGCAGACGCTTCCGGTCTATCCGCCGCCGAAGGCTCTGGCCGTTTCCCAGGACCGTGTCAGCGAAAAACAGTTCCTCAATGGTTGCGGCATCGAGACCGCCCGATTCCACGCCATCGACAGCCAGGAACAGCTCGAGCAGGCGCTCGCCGATTTCTCCGGCCAGGGCGTCCTCAAAACCCGCCGTCTCGGTTATGACGGCAAGGGCCAGCGTGTCTTTAAGGGCGCCAGCGACGACGCCACGGGCGCTTACGCCGCACTGGGCGACGTTCCAATGATTCTGGAGAGCTTCGTTGCGTTCCAGCGGGAAATCTCGATCATCGCCGCCCGCGGCACCGATGGCACCATCGCCTGCTACGACCCGGCCGAAAACATCCACCGCAACGGCATTCTGCATACATCGACCGTTCCTGCCTCGATCAACGAGACAACGGCAGAGGCTGCCCGCCTTGCAGCCGCGGCTATCCTCACCGCCCTCGGTTATGTCGGCGTCATCGGCGTCGAGTTCTTCGTGCTGGCGGATGGCAGCCTGATCGTCAACGAGATTGCCCCACGCGTTCACAATTCCGGCCATTGGACGGAGGCTGCCTGCGTGGTTTCGCAGTTCGAGCAACATATCCGTGCAGTCACCGGGCTGGCCCTGTCGGACGGCGCCCGCCACTCCGATTGCGTGATGCAGAATCTGATCGGTGACGATATCAACGACCTGCCGGCCTGGCTTGCCAAGCCCAACACACTCGTCCACCTCTATGGCAAGACAGAGGCGCGGCCGGGGCGCAAGATGGGGCACGTCACCTGGCTTGCCTGAGGGTTTAACCCACAGAAAAGCCGCCAACCGCTGCGAAAACAGGCTCTCTGCGGTTGACACTTTTACGATGCCGGGTTATTTGCCTGCCACCCTAAGAGCGCGCTCGGCCTTAACGGTCTGCAAGCGCGCTTTTGATTGTTAAAGACCGGCGCACTCAAAACCGCCGAAACTGCGGATCAGAAAAATGAAGATCAAAAATTCGCTTAAGTCGCTGAAGGCCCGTCACCGCGAAAACCGTCTGGTTCGCCGCAAGGGTCGCGTCTACATCATCAACAAGCTGAACCCGCGCTTCAAGGCCCGTCAGGGCTGATCCATCGTGCGCGCCGGAAGTTTGTGCTTTCGGAACGGCCACGCATGGATTGAGTGCGCTCGGGTACGCTTGCTTTCAACAAAGTTGGCGTCCCAGGCGGTTCATCAGTTTGATGTCTCAAATTTGATTTGATCTTCGGCCATGGCGGACTACCTTATCTGCCATGGTTAAACTCATGTCTTCATTTTTGATTCTCGGTAGCATTCTGGCGGCAACAGCCACCAGTCCCCTGCCCGCCTTTGCAGCTGACGCGGCACAGGCCTCGGTGACGTCTGAACTGGCGACACCCAAGCAGCGGATCGACACCCTTTTTGCAGAACTGAAGCGGGAACGCGATCAGGACAAGGCGCGCGAGATTTCCAACCGGATTCGCGTGGAGTGGCAGGATTCCGGCAGCGCCACCATCAACCTCCTGATGCAATGGGCTTCCAAAGCCGTCGAAACCAACCGGCAGGCAACGGCGCTGGATATTTTCGACCAGGTCATTACCCTCTCTCCGAACTATGTCGAAGGCTGGAACCAGCGGGCTACGCTGCATTACCAGATGGGCAATTACCGTAAGTCGATGTCCGACATCAATCGGGTTCTGGCAATCGAACCTCGTCATTTCGGCGCGCTGGCCGGCATGGCCGCCATCCTGACATCGTCCGGACAGGATGAACTGGCGCTGCGTGCCTGGGAACAGTTCCTCGATATCTACCCGGCCGACCGCAAGGCGCAGGAACAGCTTGGCGAACTGGAAGAAAAACTTGCCGGCAACCGCACATAATTCCGCCCGCCCAGCGAAACCGTAGCGCCCCCTTCCTCGTATCGGACAATAACCGGCCCATCCTGCCGATTGGCCAGCACGCGGAAGAGTGATTGATGAATTTCGTCTTCAGGAAAGTCATGCTGTTCATCGCATCCCTGTTCCTAGCCGCCCTCGCCACCGGGTTCGGCTTCAGTTCCTATCAGGCTTCAGCCTTCGAACGCGATAATCCGAATACCGGCGAGCGTATCGATGTCGGCGGCCGCCGGATGAACAGCGTCTACATACCGCGCCCGAAAAACGCGGATTTGCCCACCCTCGTGTTCATCCATGGGGCAAGCGCCAATCTGCGCGACCCGATGGTCGCGTTCCGCAGCAAGCTGGAAGGTCGCGCCGGCATGCTGTTTCTCGATCGCCCTGGCCTCGGCTTTTCCGACCGCGGCGGGCCACAGAACGCCCATCCCGATGGTCAGGCCGATGCCATCGCTGCCCTGATGAAAAAGCGCGGCATCAAGAAGGCCATCATCGTCAGCCATTCCTTCGGCGGCGCGATTGCCGCGACCTTTGCCTTGAACCACAAGGACATGGTGGCGGGCCTTCTGTTTCTATCCCCGGCGACTCACCCGTGGCCCGGCGGTATCGAATGGTATTACAACGTCACTAGAACGCCGGTGCTCGGCTGGCTGTTCGCCACCCTCGTAGCGCCCCCAATCGGTCTTGCTTCGATCGACAAGGCGACCAAATATGTCTTTGCACCCAATCCGCGTCCCGACAGCTACATCAAGGATACCGCCGCCTATCTGGCAATCAGACCGGCCGCCTTTCGCAACAATGCCATCGATGTCGCCAATCTGCTGGAGTACGTGAAGCGGGTTTCGCCACGCTACAAGGAAATCAAGGCCCCAACCGTGATCATCACTGGCGATGCCGACCGTGTCGTCCTGCCCGAAATCCACTCCCGGCAACTGCACGCGGACATCGCCGGCTCGACACTGCTGCGTATCCACAATCTCGGCCACAAGCCGGACTACATCGTCACGGACCTGGCGATCGCCGCGATCGAATCCCTGGCGGGCAAGAAGCGTGACCTGAACGCACTCGCCACACAGGCAGAGGCCAGGATTACCGTGGTAAACTAGCTTCCTTTCAGCAACTTACCGCTTACGCGAAAGCCCCATGCAAGTTGCCGATTGCAACGTGCGGCCTCAATCTGGAGGTCAATCTTATGCAGATCGGCGGCATTGCCACAACCTATCCCCTTCGAAATACGACAGCAGCGGCAAACGCCACGTCGGTCGGGGTGACGGCCGATGCTCAAAGCCCGCGGGACCGGGCACTTGAGATGCTGAAAGACACGGCCGAAACGGATGCGGCCGACATAAAGGCGCGGGCCAAGCAAAGGCTGGAGGACGCCAAGAAGCAGCTGGAATTTCTGCGCCGCTGGAATTTCGATCCGGAAGTCCTGGCCCGGCAGGCGGGCCATCTGGCCCGCGAAGTCGGCGCTGCAGCCAAGGACTTTGCATCCGCTGTTTCCGGCAATTCCGCCGGGGGAGCGGCTACGGCCAACACGACAGAAGCAGCGGTAGGACTGAAAGCACAGCCTGAAACGGCAGAGACGGACGGTGACGGCGTATCCTTTGCCCAGAAGGCCTACCAGGACACGATGAAGGACGCCACGGAGCAGAAGACCACCTCGGCCGCCGATCGTAAGACGCTTGAGGAATTCAAGGCGGCGGCGCAGGAGATCAAGGCTTTGCTGGAAGAAGCCGTGAGCCGCATGCGTGAGCAGAAGAATGCTGATCAGAATGCCATAAGCGAAGCGCAAAAATCCGGCGCACACCTGGACCAGGCCATTCAGGGATTGAGCGCCGCACTCGGCGGCGGCTCGGCGGCCGGAACACCGGGCATGGTGGTCGCGATCCCCGCCAGCATCACCATCTGAGCCGATAGTCCAAGGAAAGCCATCGGCTTGCTTCCCGGCAGCTGAACCGCATGGGGAAGACTTGCTTTTATAAAAGCCGGTTTTCGCCGAAGGCAAGACAGACCCTGATCCGCTCGTTCCGCGAGGCGTTCCCACCGCCCGACTGGAGGGCGAGAATGCGTGCTTTGCACCATCAGGATATGTTGACAACGCGCGAACCAACCCATCGTTTCCACCGGCTCGATAGGCTGCAGCCTAACCCTTCATTCAACTTTTTATTGTATTCAGTGGGTTGCCGCACGTCGACTTTCCGAAGGTGGGGCAATGAATGATTGCGAGTGGGGGCAGCATGCCGGATACCGTCTGGGTCAGTAGCGTCATGACCGACTACAGCATCGGAGACAAGCAAGGCATCCGTGAAAAATTCTATGGCGGAGATTGGGCGCCTCCGACATTTAAACTCGGTGTCGAACCGGAGCATGTGTATAAAGCCCACCGGCGCCACATCGCAGGTGGTGCGCTCGAGCGCACCGACTTTCCCGAGGCAATGTATGTATTTGCCGAAAACAACTGGAAGCGGGTGGGCGATCTGTTCTGTGCTGGGACCTTCTATGCGGTGAAGGGCAGACTTGCTGACGTGTTGAAAGATTTCGACCTCGGCAGCGGCGGATTGATCGAATTTCCAATCTACCAAGCCGATAAGACAACCCGGCTTCCTGGCCCTTTCTATCTGCTCAACTTTGGTGCGGTGAAGGACAATTTCGTGACGAGCGAAAGCCGCAAGCTGTATTCCCTCCGGACTGTAGCGGAAAATGGATACGAGCTCTGGGCGACGGATGATCTCGAGGACGGCGATATCGCGCTGACAGCAGCGGCTTTCGAGGGGGCGGACCTGTGGCATGAGCGCAAGCTTGAAAGGAGGCTCTTTATGAGCGGGCGGCTTCACGACGCCGTCCTGGCGGCAAAGATAAAGGTCAAGTTTCGCTTCGCGAAGGTACGGATCATCGCTTAGTGGTGCCGCCGGATGCGGTACCCACTTCAAACTTCGCCGCTGCCGTATCGTTTGACGGATTGAAGTGTCCGCCTTAGGCATCGGCCCACCATACACTTTATGGCGCTTAACCTCGTCCCGATCTGTTTTCTGCACACAGGATGAAACTATCTTCTCAAAAAAAACCGCCTGCAACGTCAACGCTGCAAGCGGTTCAGCTCTCCCAGATGCTTCAACCCCGAATTCAGTCAGGGGATGGGCTCCGGGGCCATTCAATCGTTCAAAGCCCGTCTCAGACGCCGCTAAGGCCGTCGGAGCCGATATAGGCGATGCGCAGCATGTTGGTCGCGCCCGGTGTTCCAAGCGGCACACCGGCCGAGATGATCACTCGGTCGCCCGGCTTGCCGAAACCTTCCGTCGCAACGATACGGCAGGCGCGGTTGACCATGTCGTCCAGATCGGTCGCATCGGACGTGACGACGCAATGCAGGCCCCAGACGACGGACAGACGGCGGGCCGTCTGGATAACCGGCGAAAGCGCCAGGATCGGAACCTGCGGACGCTCACGCGCCGCGCGCAGGCCGGTCGTGCCGGAGGACGTGTAACAGACGATAGCCGAAAGATTCAGGGTCTCGGCGATCTGGTGGGCAGCCAGCGAAATCGCGTCGGCGCCAGTGGCTTCCGGCGGGGTGCGCTGGGCATAGATGATGCCCGGATAATGCGGATCGGTTTCGATCTTGCTGGCAATCGAGGCCATCGTCGCAACCGCTTCCACCGGATAGTCACCGGATGCCGATTCCGCCGACAGCATGATCGCATCGGCGCCCTCGAACACGGCGGTCGCAACGTCGGACACTTCAGCGCGGGTCGGGACCGGAGCCGAAATCATCGATTCCAGCATCTGGGTGGCGACGACGACCGGCTTGCCGGCGCGGCGGGCGGCCCGGATCAGCTGCTTCTGCAGGCCGGGAACGGCCTCGAGCGGCATTTCCACGCCCAGGTCACCACGGGCAACCATCAGCGCATCGGACAGTTCGATGATCTCATCGATCCGTTCGATCGCCTGCGGCTTTTCGATCTTCGACATCAGGCCAACGCGGCCGCGCGAGACCTTGCGCACTTCCGACAGGTCTTCCGGGCGCTGGATGAACGACAGGGCTACCCAGTCGACATCATCAGTTTCTAGCACAGCGTCAAGGTCGGCACGGTCCTTTTCGGTCAAGGCGCCGACGCTCAGCAGCGTATCGGGAAGGCTGACGCCCTTACGGTCGGAAATCTTGGTGCCGGCGATAACGGTGCAGACAATGCTCTTACCATCGGACTTGTCGGCGCGCAGATGCAGCTTGCCGTCGTCGATCAGCAGGCGGTGACCCGCCTTGACCGATTCAAGGATTTCCGGGTGCGGAAGGTAGACGCGGGTTGCGTCGCCCAACTCATCCTTGTTGTCGAGCGTAAACGTCTGGCCGGGAACCAGATCGACCTTGCCGGCAGCGAACTTGCCGACGCGCAGCTTCGGTCCCTGGAGATCGGCCAGAATGCCGATCGGACGACCACAGCGCGCCTCGACATTGCGGATGCGCTTGATCAGCGTGCGCATCATGTCGTGGCTGGCATGGCTCATGTTGATCCGGAAAAGATCAGCCCCCGCCTCATGCAGCTTCTGGATCATCTCTTCTTCGCTCGATGCCGGTCCGAGCGTTGCAAGGATTTTGACTTTTCTATTCCGCTTCATCAGTTATGGCTTTCTTGAGTCCCTGGGGTATCGGACAACTGAACCATCCAGCTTCCCTGACGCCCCGTGTCGTATTCCTTGAATCCCATTCGCTGGAAACCCCGCGCAAAGCAGTCCTGCACGCCGGTTACTTTGAACTCGTTTTCGGCAACGCACATATTGACGTCACCCGTCCAGCGTCCACCGCGAGCTGCATCTTCAGCATAGAGATAATAGTAGCGTGATTCGAGTTCGCCCTCGATCAGGGTGGCGCAGGTGGTCGCGGGAACCTGCCACCAGCCCTCTGTGATCCAGCCTTCCTTGGCACGGTAGCCGATCGCCACGCCGACCAGATTTTGGGTACCATTGCAGACACGGAACTCGGCGCGGGCTTCACTTGCGATGAGGGCCGGCGAAAACGCGGTCAGAACGAAGAGGAGAATGGTGCTTAAGGACCAGTTCCGCAGAGTAAGCCTGGAAAAAGGATATCTGGACACGGTTTCCACTGGGTCTCCGTTGGGATTAGTCGAGAGACTTTCTTGCGACGATGGGGCTCGAATGTCAACGTAAGTCTAATCGATTACATCCGGGTTTTTATTGTCGGAAACATCGCAAATCCGCCATTGTCTTGCGATTGCCAGCACAGCGTGTCATCAAATTCCGTCACGAGCCAAACGAGTTGATACTGTATGCCGGAAACATCGCCCTTCGAGATCATTGCAGGAAACAATGCGGCCGGGTTGGTGCTGCTCGCCGATCACGCCACCAACCTCTTGCCAGCCGAATATGGCAGGCTCGGCCTTCCCGAAAGCGCCTTTGCGCGTCATATCGCCTATGATATCGGTGTCGAGGCTTTGGTCCGGCGGCTGGCAGCGCGGCTTGGCGTTCCCGCCGTGCTCAGCCGATTTTCACGGCTGCTGATCGATCCGAACCGGGGCGAAGACGATCCAACACTGATCATGAAAATTTCCGATGGCGCCATCATTCCCGGCAATCACCCGATAACACCGGAGGAATGGGAAAACCGCCTCAACCGTTTCCACCGTCCCTATCACCGCGCCGTCTCGCAGACGATCGCGGATGTCAGTGCAGCAAGCGGCAAGGCACCGCTGGTCATTTCCATCCATTCCTATACCCCGGCATGGAAGGGCGTAGCCCGCCCATGGCATGCCGCCGTCCTTTGGGACAGCGACCCGCGCGCAGTCACGCCGCTGATCGAAGCGCTGGAGGTTTCCGGTGACATTGTTGTCGGCGACAACGAGCCTTATGATGGCGCGCTGCGCGGCGACACGATGTTTCGTCACTGCATGGAAACCGGCCTCGCCCACGCCTTGATCGAGGTGCGGCAGGACCTGATCGGCGACGATAGCGGCGTTGCCGAATGGGACGTTCGTCTTGGGCCTGTCCTTGAAAATTTGAATGCCCGCCCCGAATTGCACGAAATCAGGCGCTATCCGTCACGGACGGGACCCTACGCATTCTGATAACTGAAAGAGACCGACGATGATCGACCTCACAGCACAACAACAGCTCGAATTCGAAGCCGCTGCTTTTCGCCGCCTCCTTTCCCATTTGCGCGAACGCAGCGATGTCCAGAATATCGATATGATGAACCTGGCCGGGTTTTGCCGCAACTGCCTGTCCAACTGGTATCGCGATGCCGCCAACGCTGCCGGCATCGATATGGACAAGGAACAATCCCGAGAGATCGTCTATGGCATGCCTTACGAGGAATGGCGGGCGCTCAACCAGCGGGAAGCGTCGAGCGAACAAAAGGCTGCCTTTGAAGCGAGCAAGCCAAAGGAATAACGGTCCTCATCGCCCGCTCAGGCCGGAAATCCGCCACATGTTACGCAATGTCACTTGACCTTAGCCGCACTTCGCGGCAGGTCACACCCTCACAAATTCAGTCCACCCTCATTGATATCCCCCAACAAGGAGAACACCATGTCGGATGCCCACGGCGTCGCACGCGACCAGCTTCGTTCGTTCATCGAGCGCATCGAACGGCTGGAAGAAGAAAAGAAGACCATCGCCGACGACATCAAGGATGTGTACGGCGAGGCAAAGGGCACGGGCTTCGACACGAAGATCCTGAAAAAGGTCATTGCCATCCGCAAGCAGGACAAGGACGAGCGCGCCGAACAGGAAGCCATCCTCGACACCTACCTCGCCGCACTGGGCATGATCGAAGCTCCAGACGCCGAGTAAAGCCGTCGGGGAAAATGGATGCCGCTGCAATCGAAACCGTTGCAGCATAAACACCGAAAAGGCCGGTCTCGACCGGCCTTTTGTCATTTTTGAACGCTCTATGAATTGAGCGACGAGAATCGTCTCACGCGGCTACTTCGCTGCCCTTGTCCCGGCGCGGCAGTTTCCAGCCAGGACGGATGAAATGGCAGGTATAGCCGTTCGGAATCCGCTCCAGATAATCCTGGTGCTCGGGCTCAGCCTCCCAGAAATCGCTGACAGGTTCCACTTCCGTTACCACCTTGCCCGGCCACAGGCCTGAAGCGTCGACATCGGCAATCGTTTCAGCCGCGACGCGCTTCTGCTCCTCGCTGGTGTAATAGATGGCCGAGCGATAGCTGGTGCCTCTATCATTCCCCTGCCGGTTTTCTGTCGACGGATCATGAATCTGGAAGAAGAATTCCAGGAGATCGCGATAGCTGATCCGCGCCAGATCGAAGGTGATTTCTATCCCTTCGGCGTGACTGCCATGATTGCGATAGGTCGCATTGCGGACATCGCCACCCGTGTAACCCACCCGGGTATCGATGACGCCGTCATAACGGCGAATGAGGTCCTGCATGCCCCAGAAGCAGCCACCGGCCAATACTGCGCGTTCGGTTGTCATCAGATATCCTCCACCTGTGCGAGATAGTCGCCATAGCCTTCCGCTTCCATCTCGTCACGCGGGACAAAACGAAGCGAGGCCGAATTGATGCAGTAGCGCAGTCCACCACGATCGCGCGGACCGTCGGTAAAGACATGGCCGAGATGGCTGTCGCCGTGGGCCGAACGGACTTCCACACGCACCATGCCATGCGATACATCGCGGAGTTCAGCGACATGGGCCGGTTCGATCGGCTTGGTAAAACTTGGCCAGCCGCAGCCGGATTCATACTTGTCGGACGACGCAAACAATGGCTCGCCCGAGACGATATCGACATAAATTCCCGGCTTCTTGTTATCATTGTATTGCCCGGTGCCCGGCCGCTCCGTGCCGTTCTCCTGCGTGACGCGATACTGTTCCGGAGACAGTTTCGCAATCGCTTCCGGGGATTTGCTGTACTTCGGCATTCGCACACTCCTTGTCCGTTTCAAACGGGATCATCTTTCCGGCCTTCCAGTGCATGCGTACCACGTCACGCAGAAAACTACAGCGAGCGGGGAAACGCGCAGCCAGCAAAAGAGATGACGGGGATATAGGAACGCAGGTGGGCTTTCGCCACAGGCGCAGGCGACAGAAACTCTTCCTCAGCCGCACATTTCCGTGATGCCGGCGGACCGATGCTACGGGGTCAAAATGCAAAAAGCCCGCTGTCGCCAGCGGGCTTTTCCTGATGTTTCACCAGTTGTTTCAGTTGGTGCTGAATTTCTTCACTTCCAGGAAGTTGACGGCGTTGCCGCTGAACCGGGCCGTGTCGGCGGAAACCGCTTCGTTCGAGAAGCCCGCCGAATAGACCGTCGTCGGCGAAGCGCGCAGCGCCTTGCTGACAAAGCGCGGTGCCTTGACCGGCTTGGACAAGGTCGCCATCCGGCCGTTGGTCAGAGCCCAGGAGGAAATGATCTGCTGCGTCAGCTTCGGCTCGGTCCGCACGGACGAACGGGTCGCTGCATCGGCCTCCTGTTTCTTCGGACGCTTGCCCTTGGCGGGCGCTTCGACATTGCCTTCAAAAGCGTCATCAAAGACTGTGGCGCGCGCTGCGGCACCCGATTGCGGCACGAACGCAGCCATTTCGACAGGCTGTTCCTTCTGCGTCGGCTGCGCCAGCGCAACGCGTGTCTGCGCTTCGGCTGCAGCTTCCACCGGCTGCTGTGCAAGAGCGACCGCCTGCGGCTGTACCCGTTCGGCAAACGACGGGATGGCAACATTGGCGTCGGCGACAGCCATCAGCGCTTCTTCGCCCGCAGGCCGCGCACCGGGAACCGGGACGAAGCCGAGAGCTGCGACATCTTCCGGCAACACCGCTGCATTCGGGTCGGTGGATGCCATCAGCGTATCGCTGCCTGCATCACCGTTCGCACCACGCTTGCCGAGCATCTGCGGCACTGGAATCTTGTAGGCGGTCAGATCCGCATATTCGCTCTCGGCCGTCACCGCCGGCGTCGGCAAAGCGGCAGCCCAGGCTTCCTGCGAGGTTTCCTTGGTCGGTGCAACCAGCGCCGTCTGAATGCCGGCATCGGCATCCCTGAAGGCCGGCCTTACACCGGGAACGGGAGCAGCGACAGCCTTCTGCTGGGCCTCTGTCTGTGCAACGGAATTCTCGACGCCAGGCAGAGCCTGTTCTGCCGCAGCAACCTGCGTGACCTTCGGCTTCGCAGCCGGCTGCTCGTCAGAGCCTTCGAGATCGGCATTGGCAATTGCGTTGGGTTCTTCATCCTCGTCGCCACCACCGCCAAACAGCATGGCAAACAGATTGCCCTTGCGCTTGGTGGTATCCTTATCGCCGGCACCCTTGGCGCCGCCGCCCGCGACTTCGATGCCGCTGGCGCCAACACGGCGCTTATAATCTGCAACAGCCAGTTCATAGCCCGGCAACGGCTTGCCGTCGGCCGGGACATGCAGGGTCTTGCCGTCGGGGAACAGCCGCACGAGTTCGTTGCGGTTCATGCGCGGCCAGGCGCGAACGCCGCCGACGTCCATGTGAATGAAGGGCGAGCCGGATGTCGGGTAATAGCCGACGCCGCCAACCTGGAACTTCATGCCGATTTCACGCACGGTCTTGAGCTTGACGTCAGGCAGATAGAAATCCATCGCCTTGCCGAGCATATGCTGGCTCTTCTTGGCCACACCCTTGGAGCGCGACCGCAGCATGCCGTTGGTGGCTGGCGAACGATAGGCCGAAACCACGTGAATATAATCGCGCGAACCGCTCTTCTGGTAAACTTCCCAGACAAGGTCGAGAAGACGCGGATCCATCTTCGTCGGCTCGTTGCGGCGCCAGTCGCGCAGGAAGCGGTTGATCTCCTGCAGACCCTTGGCGTCGTAGCGGCCATTGCGCTTGAAGGTGATCGACGCCTTTTCCTGGGTATGGATGAAATAGAGTTTGAGCGTCCGCGTCTGGCCCGCAGCCTCTACAGGAGGCGCAAAGCCAGGCGTGACCATGGAGGCTGCGATCAGAAGCGATGCGAGAACACGCGGCGCCTTACGGGCCGCCGCGGCGCAAAAGCGGGCTATCACGGAGCCGCTAGGCTTCTTGAATCCGAACAAATTTTGCAAACTCAATCCCCGTCCGACGGACAAAGCGTCCCGTGGCTGCTCAGATGACTGTCAATTGCGGTGACAGCATGGCAAATATGCCACAGTCATCGGTTATCCTTATAATATAGTGAATGGTTCACTAACAAGGTCTAAACGACAACAGCCAAATGCGACGGATCGTTACGGGTTGTTATCCCTGGTTTTACGCGGCCTCGCTGAACGGATCGTCCGGATTAATGCCATAATCCTTGAGTTTACGGTACAAAGTCGAGCGGCCAATGCCGAGTTTGCGGGCCACCTGGCTCATCTGCCCCCGGTAGAACTTCAACGCAAACCGAATCAGTTCCTCTTCCACATCGGCCAGCTTCCGCACATTTCCGCCATCATCGATGCTGGCGATCGCATTGTCTGGATGCTGATCCGGCGCCGAGTTGCGCAAATCCACCTTCTCGGCAGCGCTGAAATGCGGGTAGACCGGCGGCAGATAATTGGCCTCAGGGACTGTTCCCTTTGCCGGTCCGGTTTCCTCCCAGGTAAAGCCCGACTTCTCCGCGACGACATAGCCAGGAATCTGCGTAGCGATCTGCGGGAAGTCCTTCACCGTCAGTTCGGCACCCTCAGCAAGCACCACGGCCCGGAAAATCGCATTTTCCAGCTGGCGGATATTGCCCGGCCAGTCATAGGCGGTCAGAAGCGCCATCGCCCCACTCGACACCGAGAGCGGTGACGCCAGCCGCTGCTCCACTGCGAAGCGTTCAACGAACGTGCGCACCAGAACCGGAATGTCTTCCTTGCGCTTGCGCAGCGCCGGCATGGCAATCGGGAAAACGTTCAGCCGGTAATAGAGATCTTCGCGGAAGCGGCCTTCGCGCACCTCGTTGATCAGGTCCTTGTTGGTGGCCGAGATCAGCCGGACATTGACCTTCTGCGGATGACGGGCGCCGATGGTTTCGATCTCGCCCTGCTGGACAGCCCGGAGCAGCTTGACCTGGACGTCGAGCGGCAGATCGCCGATTTCGTCAAGGAACAGCGTGCCACCGTCGGCATCGGCAAACTTGCCGATATGCTTTTCGGTAGCGCCGGTGAAGGCACCCTTCTCATGACCAAAGAGAATGCTCTCGACCAGATTATGCGGAATGGCGCCGCAATTGACCGTGATGAACGGCTTGCCGGCCCGCTCGCTGGCATGCTGGATAGCCCGGGCGACCATTTCCTTGCCAACGCCGGATTCCCCTTCAAGCACGATCGGAATGTTCGACTGTGCAGCACGGCGCGCAAGATCCAGCACACGGATCATCGCCGGGCTTGCCGAGACGATATCGTCGAACCCGACCGTGCCGCTGCGCGACCGTTTTGCCGCGCGGCCGCTCTTGCCTTCGCGATGGTCCATCTTCAGCGCATTGGCGATCGCGACGGAAAGCCGTTCGGGCGATACGGGCTTGACGACGAAATCGAAGGCACCGGCCTGCATGGCGAGCACCACCGTCTCGATGCCGCCCTGCCCGGTCTGTACGACGACAGGTGTATCGATGCCGCGCTCGGCGATCGCCTCGAGAAAACCATGACCGTTCATTTCCGGCATCATCAGGTCGAGAAGGATAACACTGATCAGCCCGCGCTTGCGCTCCAGCAGTTCAAGACCGCTGCGGCCATTGTCGGCGAGATGGGCAATATGACCGAGACGCTCGATCATGTTCGTCAGCAGCCGGCGCTGAACCGGATCGTCATCGATGACGAGAATTTGGGATGTCATGAAGGCCTCCTGCTTTCCGCGTAGAACCCGATCGCCACATCATGTGCCGCATCGTGAGAAGCATTCCTGTCAGAAAGGCCTGAAAATCCTCTTTTGAGAAATGCTTGCATTTTATCCATTGCCGACGTTAGGTCATGGCCCCATATCCGATCTCTGCTTCGCCGCCCAAATCCGGGCCGGCATCGACAAAAAGAGTGACCGTCCATGCATCATTTCTTCGACTTCCAGACATCGTCGCGCATCGCGCTCGCCGCCTCGTCCAGCGGCGCACAGGCTGCCGAACTCGGTGACCTGCCCTCCTGGAAGCTGGAAGATCTCTACCCCTCGGCAACGTCGGCCGAATATCTTGGCGACCTCGAGAAGGCCGACACGTTGTCCAAGGCATTCGAGACCAAATGGAAGGGCAAGCTGGCCAATGCCGCAACGCTTTCCGGTGACGGCGGCATCGGCACTGCCGTGCGCGAATATGAAGTGCTGGAAGATCTGATGGGCAAGATCGGTTCCTTTGCCGGACTTACCTATTTCTCCGACACATCCAATCCGGCCAATGGCAAGCTGTATGGCGATGCCCAGGCCAAGCTCACCGACATGGCAAGCCATCTTCTGTTTTTTGCGCTGGAACTCAACCGGATCGACGACGCCGTCATCGACGCCGCGCTGGAGAACGATAAGCTGGCCGCCCACTACAAGCCCTGGATTGTCGATCTGCGCATGGACAAGCCCTATCAGCTCGACGACAAGATCGAGCAGCTGTTCCTTGAAAAGTCGATGACCGGTGCCAGCGCCTTCAACCGCCTGTTCGACGAAACCATGGCGTCACTGACCTTCGAGGTCGATGGCGAGACGCTGCCGCTCGAAGTGACGCTCAGCATGCTGCAGGAAGCCGATCCGGAGATCCGCAAGAAGGCGGCGGCAGCGCTTGCCAAGACCTTCAAGGACAATATCCGCACCTTCACGCTGATCACCAATACGCTCGCCAAGGACAAGGAAATCTCCGATCGCTGGCGCGGCTTTACCGATATCGCCGATAGCCGTCATCTGGCCAATCGCGTTGAACGCGACGTGGTCGATGCGCTCGCCGCCGCCGTTAAGGATGCCTATCCGCGTCTGTCGCACCGCTATTATGCGATGAAGGCAAAATGGCTCGGCATGGAACAGATGGAATTCTGGGACCGCAACGCGCCGCTGCCGGAAGCGCCGACGACGCTGATTCCCTGGAGCGAAGCCAAGGAGACCGTGCTGTCGGCCTATGGTGGCTTCGAGCCGGAAATGGCCGATATCGCCCGCCGCTTCTTCGATGGCGGCTGGATCGACGCGCCGGTTCGCCCCGGCAAGGCGCCGGGCGCCTTCGCCCACCCGACCGTGCCTTCGGCACATCCCTATGTGCTGGTCAACTATATGGGCAAGCCGCGCGATGTGATGACGCTCGCCCACGAGCTTGGCCATGGCGTGCATCAGGTTCTGGCCGGCGGCCAAGGCGCGCTGATGGCCTCGACACCGCTGACGCTGGCAGAAACCGCCTCCGTCTTCGGCGAGATGCTGACCTTCCGCGCCCTGCTCGACAAGACCAAGGACAAGCGCGAACGCAAGGCCATGCTTGCCCAGAAGGTCGAGGACATGATCAACACGGTCGTGCGCCAGATCGCCTTCTATGAATTTGAGCGCAAGGTTCACACCGCCCGCAAGAACGGCGAGTTGACCGCCGACGATATCGGCCAGCTTTGGCTGTCGATACAGGAGGAAAGCCTCGGCCCGGCCATCCGCATTTCAGAAGGCTACGAGACCTATTGGGCCTATATCCCCCACTTCATTCATTCGCCGTTCTACGTTTACGCCTATGCCTTCGGCGATTGCCTGGTGAACTCGCTCTACGCCGTCTACCAGAAGGCCGAAACCGGCTTCCAGCAGAAATATTTCGAACTTCTGAAGGCCGGTGGCACCAAGCATCACTCCGAGCTTCTCGCTCCGTTCGGGCTGGACGCCACCGATCCGTCGTTCTGGGCACAGGGCCTGTCGATGCTGGAAGGGCTGATCGATGAGCTTGAGGCGCTTGATAGGCAGGCATAATTCTTGAGCGGGAACTGGCGATGACAGGGTGCTTTGCGGATGCCGGCGTGGATCCTCGGGTCAAGCCCGAGGATGACGTTCCGTGCGCTTGGCTGATTGGAACCATGTTGCCGGAACTCCATAGGCACCCCCATTCTCCGTCATCCTCGGGCTTGACCCGAGGATCCACGCCGACACAAGCGTGAGCAGCATGACCGGCACCGGCCCCTATGTCCTTTTCCGGGACGACAGCGAAGACAGGACGACTGTCTTTGCCGAGCCCTCACGCGTCATCACCGCCCATACGAAGGCGGAGTTCTGGCGCGGACTGAAGGACATGGAGGCCGCCCACAAGGCCGGAAAGTGGTTGGCCGGTTTCATGAGTTATGAAGCGGGCCACCTGTTCGAACAGAAGCTTGCCCCCTTCGCCGAAGAAAACCGCCGTACGCCGCTGATGTCGTTCGGGGTGTTCGACGGTCCGGCGGAAGGGCATACGCTGGCGGAGCCTAGGCGCCGCGTCGAAAACGAGCCGTTCATCACCGAGCCGCGCGCCAGCTGGAATTTCGAGACCTACAAGCAGCGCTTCGACCGGCTGCACCAGCATTTGCGCCAGGGTGATTGTTACCAAGCGAACCTGACCATGCGGATTGATGCCCGCTGGAACGGCGATCCACTTTCCGCCTTCTGGTCGCTAATCGAGCGGCAGCCGGTCAAGTATGGCGCACTGGTTTCGCTCGGCGGCCCGATGCTTCTGTCGCGCTCGCCCGAACTGTTCTTCCGGGTCGACAAGGACGGCTGGATCGAGACGCATCCGATGAAGGGCACGGCCCGGCGCGGCGCGACGCCTGCAGAAGACGAAGCCCTGATCCGCGAAATGCGGGAGGACCCAAAGTCCCAGGCCGAAAACCGCATGATCGTCGATCTCCTGCGCAACGACATTTCCCGCATCGCCGAGGTCGGCACGCTCAATGTGCCGAAGCTGTTCGATATCGAGACCTATCCGACCGTGCACCAGATGGTCAGCCATGTGCGGGCAAAACTTTTGCCGGATATCGGCATCACCGAAATATTTGAAGCACTTTTTCCGTGCGGCTCAATCACCGGTGCGCCCAAAATGCGGGCAATGGAAATTCTGCACGATCTGGAAGACGGGCCGCGCGATGCTTATTGCGGCTCGATCGGCTTCATCGCTCCGGATGGCACGATGCGCTTCAACGTCGCCATCCGCACGTTGTCGCTGTTTCCGGACGGCGAGGCCATCTTCAATGTCGGCGGCGGCATCGTCTTCGATTCCACCGCCGAGGCCGAATATGAGGAATGCCTGCTCAAAGCCCGCTTTGCCGTCGGCGATACATGGATTGACCGATGAGCGATTTCTCGCTGATCGAAACCATGCGATGGGAGCCCGGCACCGGCATCGTCCGCCTGCGGCTGCATCTCGCCCGGCTGAAACGATCGGCGGGACGGCTGGGGTTTGCGGGGGCGGAGCAGGCAGCAGAGAAGCTGGCCGACATGCAGGGCGAAAACCTACCCCTCCGCGTCCGCCTGACGCTCAGTCCCGTCGGCGAGATTGCCGTCACCACCGCACCGTTCTCCCCGTTGCCCGAGGACACCATCTGGCGTGTCGCAATCGCTTCAACCCAACTCGATTCAACCAACACACTGCTGCGCCACAAGACCACCCGCCGGGAGATCTACGAAGCTGCGCGCGCCGAATATCCGGCGGCAGACGCGGACGAGGTCCTGTTGCTCAATGAAAAGGGCGAACCCTGCGAAGGAACCATCACCTCGATCTTTCTCGATGACGGCACCGGCATCCTGAAAACACCACCAATCTCCTGCGGCCTGCTGGCGGGCGTGCTGCGAACCGAGCTCATTTGCGCACGCCGCGCCCGCATCCAGCGCCTGACACTGGCCGACCTGCAAACCGGCACGCTTTACATGGGCAACTCGCTGCGCGGACTGATCCGTGCAGAACTCCAGCCGGAAAACTGACGCTATTCAGCGGGCGCCGACCGCCATCCGGTCACGGCCGGAATGCTTGGCATCGTAAAGGGCCGCATCGGCACGCGAATAGATTTCCTTTGCCGTCTCGCCCCGCTGCAGGGCGGCAATGCCGGCTGAGCAGGTGTAGGAAAACAAGGGAACCGACAGCAGCGGGCGGGCCGTGCGCACCGTTTCCAGCACCCGGGCGACGATCCACTCCCCTTCGGCCAGAGTCGTTTCCGGAAAGATCAGCATGAATTCCTCGCCGCCGATGCGCCCGAAGCAATCGTGCCGCCGGACGATCGGGTGAACCCGCCGGGCAAAGTCCAGAAGGATCTCGTCACCGGTCTGGTGGCCATAGAGATCATTGATGCCCTTGAAGAAATCGATATCGAGAATGGAAATGCAACCGCTGACGGGACCATGCTGCGGTTGGCTGCAGATCATCGCCTCCAGCTGCGTCATCATGTAACGGCGGTTGGAGATACCGGTCAGCTCGTCGGTTTGCGACGCCTTGAGCGCGAGGTCACGATCCTGCCGCAGGGTCCGTTCGTCGGCACGCAGATGCGTGATGTCATTGGCGATGCACAACATCCAGCCGCTGCGATTGACCGTCTCGGTCATCCAGAGCCAGCGGCCGTCGACCAGATCGGTCTCGAACGCCCTGAATGGCACCTTGCCGCGCCGCGACTGCGCGGAAACGACCCAGGCCTCGAAATCCGGCACGCTGATCACAGTGCCGAGACCAAGCGCATGATTGCGCCGCATCAGGTCCGGCCAGAGCGGGGTTTCCGTCTCATCCAGCGCAAAAGCTGAACGAAAAGCCCGGTTGGCATAACGCAGGCGATCCTGTTGATCGTAGAGCCCGATGAAGACCGCAGTATCATCCCGCAACGACGCCAGTCTCGCCTGTAAGTCATCCATCGCACTGATTCCGTTTCACCGCAGACACGGCGCCAACCATATCGTTCACCATGTCAAATTAATGCGGAATGTAAGACTTCCCCCTATGGGCAATCCTCATGCTTAACAAAACCTTTCCACATGTAGCAAAGCGAAACAATCCTTGCGCTGCAACCGGTAGCGCCGTTCCTCGATGAAAGACGGCCATTTCGAGGAACCCCGGAGGCTTCCTGACCCGAAACGCAAAAGGCCCTGCCGGTCGACAACCGGCAGGGCCTTTGATGGAGAAATGCCTGTTTACTCGGCGGCCGCCGCCGGCTTCAGCACACCGCGACGGATCTGGTCGGCCTCGATCGATTCGAACAGGGCACGGAAATTACCCTCGCCAAAGCCTTCGTCGCCCTTGCGCTGGATGAACTCGAAGAAGATCGGCCCAATCACGGTTTTCGAGAAGATCTGCAGCAGGATACGCGTCATGCCACCATCGACCACGCCCTCGCCGTCGATCAGAATGCCATGCTTCTTCATTTTTTCGATCGGCTCGTCATGGCCGTTCACGCGGGCATGCGACAGGTCGTAATAGGTTTCCGGCGGCCCCGGCATGAATTTCAGGTCGTTGGCGGCCAACTTATCGGTTGCCTCGTAGATGCCGTCGGTTCCAACGGCGATGTGCTGGATGCCCTCGCCCTTGTACTTGCGCAGATATTCCTCGATCTGGCTGGTATCGTCCTTGGACTCGTTCAGCGGAATGCGGATCTTGCCGCAGGCCGAGGTAATCGCCCGGCTCGTCAGGCCGGTGATGCGGCCATCGATGTTGAAGAAGTGAATCTGCTTGAAACCGAACAGTTCGCGGTAGAAATCCCACCACGTGTCCATGTTGCCGCGATAGACATTGTGGGTGAGGTGATCGAGATAATAGAAGCCGACGCCTGCTGGCTTTGGATTGCGTTCGCCGAGCCATTCGAATTCGGCCTCATAGGGCGAGCCTTTTTGGCCATAGGTATCGATGAAATAGAGCAGTGAGCCACCGATACCGACGATGGCCGGTACGTCCAATGCCTTGTCGGTGCCTTCATAGGGCGTCGCGCCTTTTGAGACGGCATGAGCGAACGCGTGTTTTGCATCCGAAACGCGCCAGGCCATGGACGGCGCACAGGGGCCGTGATCCTCGACGAAGCGCATGGCGTGGCTGCCGGGCTCGGCATTCAGAATGTAGTTGATGTCGCCCTGACGCCAGACGCTGATATCCTTGGAGCGATGCTTGGCAACGCAGGAATAACCCATGCGGGTGAAGAGTTCGCGCAGCTTTTCAGGCTCAGGATGGGCGAATTCAACGAACTCAAAACCATCGGTTCCGGCCGGGTTTTCAACAGTAATGCCGGTCGGCGCGGTATCATGCGGGAAGGGGCCCATCGTTCTCTCCTTTGAACGTCAGAATTTGGGGCCATGATGACGGAAACTCCGCGCATTGTGCTTGCATTCTTGCACGATTTGGCAAAATCTACGCACGGATCATGCGTAACTTGGTGAATTGACGCACAGATGGAACAGCTGGACGGATATGACCTTAAAATCCTCTCCGAATTGCAGGGCGATGGCCGCCTGACCAACAACGAACTGTCGGAACGGATCGCCCTGTCGCCGTCGCAATGTTCGAGGCGGCGGGCAAGACTTGAGGCGGAAGGCTTCATCCAGACCTACCGCGCAGTACTCGATCGCGGCCGGCTGGGGCTTGACCTGTTGATCGTCATCGCCGTGACGCTCGCTACCCACAATCGCGACAATGCCAAGCGTTTTGCTGCGCTGATTGCCGACCTGCCGGAAGTGCTGGAATGCTACGCGCTGACCGGCGAAATGGACTATCACCTGAAAGTTGTCACACCTGATCTGGCCGGGCTTGCCCATTTCGTCAATGACGTGCTTCTGCCACATGACAGCGTGCAGCACGTCAAGACATCGATCGTCCTCGCCACGCTGAAGGACTTTGAAGGGCTACCGGTGCGCCAGCGCGGCAGGTCTTAGCGCGGCCGTTTCGCCATCGCCTTTTCGACGGCGGTCAGCCCCGACGAAAGTGCCTGCAAACCCTCCTGCCCTACCAGTTCGGACAATTCCAGCGAATAGTCGCGCGCCAACCGCGTCAGGTCTTGGTACGCTTTTGCCCCGGCGGTTGTCAGCTCGAGATGCTCGGCACGGCGGTCATCTTCATCCCGTGTCCGCTTCAGCCAGCGGCGCTCCTCCAGCGCAAACACGGCACGGCTCACCTTGGTCTTATGCATGGTCGAATGAGTACCAACCTCCGTCGCCGTCATCCGGCCTGAGCTGCCCAACGCCGCAAGTGTGCGCCATTCCGGCCGCGTCATCCCATATTCCGCCTTGTAGGCGGCGGCAAAGCGCAGGGCGATGAATTCCGCCGCGCGATTGAGCCGGAACGGCAGAAATTGATCGAGATCGAAATCGCCTTGCCCGTCGCTCATGACGTCCTTGATGGTTACAAAATAGACAGTTACATTTGTAACCATTGAATGAAGGAGGAACAAGCCATGCTGGAAAAAAACCGGACGGCCACTGTTGATACACTCGCCAACAGCCCGCAATATATGCCCGGCTTCGGCAACGACTTCGAGACCGAGTCCCTCCCCGGCGCCCTTCCGCAAGGGCAGAACAGCCCGCAGAAATGCAATTACGGTCTTTATGCCGAGCAGCTGTCAGGCTCACCCTTCACCGCGCCACGCGGCACCAATGAGCGCTCCTGGCTTTATCGCATCCGCCCGAGCGTGCACCATACCCGCCGCTTTTCCAATGCCAGCTACCCCTTCTGGAAATCGGCGCCGTGCCTTGACGATCACTCGCTGCCACTCGGCCAGCTCCGCTGGAACCCGATCCCGGAACCGGCTGAAAAGCTCAACTTCCTCTCCGGCATCCGCACCATGACGGCCGCCGGCGACGTCATGACCCAGGTCGGCATGGCGGCCCATGCCTATGTCTTCAACGATGACATGACCGACGACTATTTCTTCAATGCCGATGGCGAACTGCTGGTCGTTCCGCAACTCGGCACCATCCGCGTCTTCACCGAAATGGGCATCATGGACGTGGAGCCCTCGGAAATCTGCCTGATCCCGCGCGGCATGATGTTCAAGGTCTCGCGGCTCGGCGAAGGCTCCACATGGCGCGGTTATATCTGCGAGAATTATGGCGCCAAGTTCACCCTGCCGGATCGCGGCCCGATCGGCGCCAACTGCCTTGCCAATCCGCGCGATTTCAAAACGCCCGTGGCAGCCTACGAGGACAAGGAAACACCCTGCCGCGTACATGTAAAATGGTGCGGCAAATTTTATGTCACCGACATCGGCCATTCCCCGCTCGATGTCGTCGCCTGGCACGGCAATTACGCACCGTTCAAATACGATCTACGCACCTTCTCGCCTGTCGGCGCCATCCTGTTCGACCACCCGGACCCATCGATCTTCACGGTGCTGACCGCGCCGACCGAAGAAGCCGGCACCGCCAATGTCGATTTTGTCATCTTCCCACCGCGCTGGCTGGTGGCCGAACACACATTCCGCCCGCCGTGGTACCACCGCAATATCATGAGCGAATTCATGGGCCTGATCCACGGCCAATACGACGCCAAGGAAGAAGGCTTCGTGCCCGGCGGCATGAGCCTGCACAATATGATGCTGCCACACGGGCCGGATGCGCCAGGTTTCGAGAAAGCCTCCAACACCGAACTCAAGCCGGTCAAGCTCGATCATACGATGGCCTTCATGTTCGAGACCCGCTACCCGCAGCAACTCACACGCTACGCTGCCGAACTCGAAACATTGCAGGACAATTATCTCGAATGCTGGGACGGGCTGGAGCGCAAGTTCGATGGCACGCCGGGGATCAAGTAAGGTGGAAACAGTTGCCCGACCTGCAATGATCCTCGCCCCTCATCCGCCCTGTCGGGCACCTTCTCCCCGTCGAGACGGAGAGAAGGACCAAGCGGCAAACTCTGTAATCCCCTCTCCCCGCCTGCGGGGAGAGGGCTAGGGTGAGGGGCAACCCCGCAAAGACATCCGTCGGCCGTGTACTGTAGAACAAACAACGAAAGCCAAAACCATGAAGCTCGCCACACTCAAGGACTCCACCCGCGACGGCCGCCTGGTTGTCGTCTCTCGCGATTTGACCCGCTGTTCCGAGGTCGGCCATATCGCCCGCACGCTGCAGGCGGCACTGGACGACTGGGCCTATGTCGGCCCGCGGTTGAGCGAGGTGGCCGAAGGTCTGGAGACCGGCGCCCAGCCCTCCATCCGCTTCCACGAACATGAGGCCACGTCCCCCCTGCCGCGCGCCTATCAGTGGGCGGACGGCTCGGCCTACGTCAATCATGTTGAATTGGTCCGCAAGGCCCGCAACGCCGAAATGCCGGCTGCGTTCTGGACTGAGCCCTTGATGTACCAGGGTGGTTCGGACTCGTTCCTCGCTCCCCGCGATCCGATTGTCATGGCGGACGAGGCCTATGGCATCGACATGGAAGCCGAGATCGCCGTCATCGTCGATGACGTGCCGATGGCAGCCACCGTCGAGCAGGCAAGGGCCGAGATCCGCCTGATCATGCTGGTCAACGACGTCTCCCTGCGCGGCCTGATCCCGGCCGAACTTGCCAAGGGCTTTGGGTTCTTCCAGTCCAAGCCGTCTTCGGCCTTCTCCCCTGTTGCGGTGACGCCGGAAGAACTCGGTGATGCCTGGGATGGCGGCAAGCTGCATCTGCCGCTGCTTGTCGATCTCAACGGCAAGCCCTTTGGCCGCGCCGATGCCGGCATCGATATGACCTTTGATTTCGGCCAGCTCGTTGCCCATGCCGCGAAAACCCGGCCACTCCGCGCCGGCACCATTATCGGCTCCGGCACTGTCTCCAACAAGCTCGACGGCGGCCCCGGAAAACCGGTCTCGCAAGGCGGCGCCGGCTATTCCTGCATCGCCGAAATCCGCACCATCGAAACCATCGAGAAGGGCACCCCAGCCACCCCGTTCATGCATTTCGGCGATACAGTCCGCATCGAGATGAAGGACAAGGCCGGCCATTCGATCTTCGGCGCGATCGAGCAGACCGTCACGAAATATGAACCCCGCTGAGGCTGCCCCGATGAACGATACCATTTTGTTCGACTACTGGCGCTCCTCTGCCAGTTATCGGGTGCGGATCGCGCTCAACGTGCTGGCCATCCCTTACAAATCAGTGCCTGTCGATCTTTTACGCGGAGAACACAAACAACCGGAACACCTTGCCCGCAATCCGCAAGGGCTGGTTCCGGCCCTGCAGATCGGCGGTCACATTTTGACCCAGTCGCTTGCCATCGTCGAATATCTGACGGAAACCCGGCCGGACACCACGCTTTTGCCCGCCGATCCACTCGGACGCCACCGCGTCCGCGCGCTATCCTATGCAATCGCGATGGACATCCATCCGGTCTGCAATCTCGGGGTCGCCGCCTATGTCATGCAGCAATCCAGCGATCCCGATGCGGCGCGCTCCGCATGGATGCGCAAGTTCATCGGCGAAGGCCTAACCGCATTCGAACGCCTGCTCGACAACCCAGCAACCGGCAGCTTTTGCCACGGCGACACCCCGAGCATGGCCGATCTCTGCCTTGTGCCGCAGGTCTACAATGCCCGGCGTTGGAATGCCGATCTGTCGGCCTGCCCGCGCACGGTGGAGATCGCCGACAGATGTGCGGCGCTACCGGCCTTTGCCGCAGCCCATCCGGATCAGGTTGCCCCAAAATAACCGCGGCAATTATCAATCCACTTTTCCACGGAAGCCGTTTTTGGCACAAGGGTCATACCGGTCGATGACGGCCGCCTGGGAAGAGGCTTTACCATGGATCAGGATTTTCTCATCGACGGACCGGCCGATGCGGCCGTCACCATCCTGCTTGCCCATGGCGCCGGTGCCCCGATGGATTCCACATCGATGAATGCCGCTACGGCAGCGCTTGCCGCTGCAGGGTTTCGCGTCGCCCGGTTTGAGTTCGGCTACATGGCTGCCCGTCGCAGCGCCGGAACCCGAAAGCCGCCCCCGAAAGCTGAGAAGCTGATCCCCGAATACATGGCGGCCATCGCGCGGCTCGGTGCCAGCGGACCCTTGATCATCGGTGGAAAATCGATGGGTGGCCGCGTTGCCAGCATGGCGGCCGACGATCTTTTGCTGCAGGGTGCCATCACCGGCTTGCTCTGCCTCGGCTATCCGTTCCATCCGCCGGGCAAACCCGAAAACTTGCGCACGCAGCATCTCGCTGAGCTGAAAACGCCGGCGCTCATCTGCCAGGGAACCCGTGATGAATTCGGAACGCGCGAGGAGGTTGCAGGCTACGCGCTGTCCGGCAGCATCCGTATTCTGTGGCTTGAAGACGGTGACCACGATCTGAAGCCGCGCAAGGCGCTCTCCGGCTTCTCAACGGCCGATCACCTGAAGAGCATGGCTGAAACAGTCAGGGACTGGTCCGCCGGAATAATCGGGACAGCTTGAAAACGGCCTCGCCTACCATCCACAAACCTGTCATCGGCGCCGTGCTACAAACCGGCTGAGTTGCCGTGCCGCCCTTTATTGTGACAGAAATCTATGCTCTAGGGCCTTTCAACCAGAGGGCAGTCACGGTATGCCCTCCATATCCAGACGAACCCGTCCGCAGGAGATTAAGCGAAATGGCAGAAACAACCTACCCGATTCACGGCGAAATCACGGGCCCGATCGTCATGATCGGCTTTGGCTCCATCGGCCGCGGCACCCTGCCCCTGATCGAGCGCCACTTCAAATTCGACAAGAGCCGGATGGTTGTCATCGACCCGCGCGAAGACGCAGCCGACATGGAAATCCTTGCCAAGCATGGCGTCCGCCACATCAAGGAATATGTCACCAAGGACAACTACAAGGACCTCTTGAAGCCGCTTCTCACCGAAGGCGGCGGCCAGGGTTTCTGCGTCAACCTGTCGGTCGATACCGGCTCTGTTGATCTGATGAAGTTCTGCCGCAAGCTCGACGTGCTCTACATCGACACGGTTATCGAACCTTGGCTCGGCTTCTACTTCGACAAGAACATGAAGAACTCCGAGCGCACCAACTATGCGCTGCGTGAAACGCTGCGCAAGGAAAAGGCCAAGAACCCGGGCGGCACAACCGCGGTATCCACCTGCGGTGCAAATCCGGGCATGGTCTCCTGGTTTGTCAAGCAGGCGCTGGTGAACCTCGCCAACGATCTCGACATCAAGTTCGAAGAGCCCGACCAGCATGACCGCGAAGGCTGGGCCAAGCTGATGAAGAAGACCGGCGTCAAGGGCATTCATATCGCTGAGCGCGACACCCAGCGCACAAAGCATCCGAAGCCGCTCAACGTCTTCTGGAACACCTGGTCGGTCGAAGGCTTCATTTCCGAAGGCCTGCAGCCAGCCGAACTCGGCTGGGGCACCCATGAAAACTGGATGCCGAAGAATGCCAAGAAGCACAAGAAGGGCAACAAGGCCGCCATCTATCTCGAACAGCCGGGCGCCAACACCCGCGTTCGCACCTGGTGCCCGACACCTGGCCCGCAGTATGGCTTCCTGGTCACCCACAACGAATCCATCTCGATCGCCGACTACTTCACGGTCAAGGACAAGGATGGCGACGTCACGTTCCGTCCGACCTGCCATTACGCTTACCATCCGGCCAATGACGCCGTGCTTTCGTTGCACGAAATGTTCGGCAATGGCGGCAATGCGCAGCCGGTCCACCACGTGCTCAACGAAGACGAACTCGAGGATGGCGTCGACGAACTGGGCGTCCTGCTCTATGGCCACGACAAGAATGCCTACTGGTATGGTTCGCGCCTGTCGCTCGAAGAAACCCGCCGCATCGCTCCCTACCAGAACGCGACCGGCCTGCAAGTGACCTCGGCTGTTCTGTCCGGCATGGTCTGGGCGCTTGAAAACCCGACCGCCGGCATCGTCGAAGCCGACGAGGTCGACTACAAGCGTTGCCTCGAAGTGCAGACCCCGTATCTTGGCCCGGTTGAAGGCCACTACACCGATTGGACCCCGCTCGACGGCCGCCCGGGCCTCTTCCCGGAAGACCTCGACACCAAGGATCCGTGGCAGTTCAAGAATATTCTCGTTCGCTGAACTGACTGATTACGCTTGAATATTGAACGCCCGGGGAACGATCTCCGGGCGTTTTTCGTTGTAGATCGAATAATACCTGCCCTGCTCACGCCCTACTCTTGCATTCAACTCCTGATCACGGCATGGTTTTTTCAATCGAAAGACAGCTTTCCGCGCAGCCTCCGGGAGACACATATGAAGCCGATCGCCATCCTGACAGTTCTGTCCGCCGCAGCTCTGGCCTCCTGCCAGGGCGGGGGACAAGTGCGGGAACTGCCGCAAAACCGTCAGGTCGCACCGGCCGGTGTCGAAGGCGCGTGGGTCGATCCGAACGGCATCGTCTCGACATTCTCGGCGGGAACGTTCACCACCCGCACCACGGATACCAACCAGGTTCTGGCATCCGGAAACTACATCAACCTGTCGCCAAAGCTGGTTGAAATCAACATGACCTCGATGGTCCGCAACACCCAGTCCAAGGTCAATTGCGCCATGGTCTCGATGGCGCAGCTCAACTGCACCACGGATTCCGGCGCACAGTTCTCGTTGTCCCGCAAGGGTTGATGGGCGGCTCCTGCCGTTAGCTGGAAGGTTCGCTGCCCCCGTGACCAACCAGCATCGCCATAGCCTTGGCTGTTGCCGCGTCGGCGGGGAAGAACGCCTCGATCGTGACTTCGGACAGGGTCACATCGACGGCAGTGCCAAACACCGTCGTCGTGCTGAGAAAAGACAGCGGGCCTCTCTCGCCCGCCAGAATGAGCGGCACCGCGATCTCGGCATGCCCCGAGCGCTGCGGCTTGCGTGCAGCGCCAGCCTGCGGCGGCACCGGGTAAGACTTCAATTCCTCAAGAAGCGCCGCAAGCTGCGGATCGGCCGATATATCGATATCGTGCGACAGCCGCTTGAGAATGTGCGTGCGCCATTCCCTGAAATTCAGGATCCGCCCGGCAATCCCGTCCGGATGCATGCTGACGCGCAGCACGTTGACCGGCCCCGAGAGCAGATGTTCGGCAACGCCGGAAAGCAGCACCCCGACCGCCCTGTTTGAAGCCAGAAGCGTCCAGTGCCGATCGACGGCGAGTGCTGGATGCGGATCGTGGCCATCAAGAATGCGCGTGATCACACCCCGCGCGGCTGCAAGCTCTGGCGCATCCAGTGGCCGGTCGCGATAAAGCGGCGCAAAACCTGCCGCCACCAGAATGGCGTTCTGCTCCCGCAAGGGGACGGCCAGCGTTTCCGTCAGCCGCAACACCATATCGCGGCTTGGCAGGGCACGGCCCGATTCCAGGAAGCTCAGGTGGCGTTGCGAAATATCGGCGTCGGCGGCAAGCGCCAGCTGGCTCAGCCGCCGTCTTTGACGCCAGTCACGCAACAGGTCTCCGGCACAGGACGGTTTCTCGATCATGCCACAAATATGGCCGCATCCGGTAAGATCCGCAATTACCTCAGACGTAATCGACTGGACTACCGGACCGCGCCAACATTGCGGTCAGGGCGCTGCAATGGGTGCAGGCCTGTTGGCGAGAAAACGAGGACGGATCATGCCCAAACTCAACGCACTCTCTTTGAAAACACTGCTGGCGATCGATGCCCTGACCTGCGCAGCGATGGGCGCCGCACTGTTGGTTGCTGCCGCTCCGGCAAGCGCCATCACCCAGATTCCGCAAACTCTTCTGCAGGGTGCAGGTCTGATCCTTCTTCCCATTGCGGCCTTCATGGCTCTAACTTCGGCCTTTGCCTTATCATCGCGCTGGGCGGTCGGCATCGTCATTCTGGGCAACGCCCTCTGGACCGCCGCCAGCATTCTTCTGCCGGTCAGCGGGTTCATTGCCCCCAATGCCCTTGGCTGGGCTTTCCTCATCGGTCAGGCAGCGGTCGTTGCCGTCTTGCCAAGCTCGAACTGGATGCCTCGAGAAACCCGCTGGCCGTCCCGGGCTTGTGAACCGCCGCCAGTCTCCCCGAAAACCGATCAGGCGCCGCTGCCCGCCAGCGGCGCTTTCTTTTGTGCCGCCGCCGATTTTAACCTTGCCGGGAGACCGCCGGGAGATAGATGCAATTACTGCTTGATGTCGGCGCGCCCAAATGAAACCATCCGTTCCGGCCCAAGTGTCAAAGCTGTGCTCGATTATGCTGACAACAAACATGAAAAACGGGAGACATCCATGATCAGACATTTGCGAACCGGGCTGATGACAGCCTCGATTTTTGCACTTTCGTCCGGTGCCGCCTTCGCCGATTATGAATTGAACATCCTGCATATCAACGATCTTCACTCGCGCATCGAATCGATCAACAAGTTCGATTCCACCTGCTCGGCCGAAGAAGAGGGCAAGAACGAGTGCTTTGGCGGCGTCGCGCGTTTGAAAACAGCGATTGACGGGAAGCGACAGGAATTGACTGGCAAGAACGTTCTGCTGCTCAACGCTGGCGACAATTTCCAGGGCTCGCTGTTTTTCACCACTTACAAGGGCGCCGCTGAAGCCGAATTCCTCAATCTGATGAAGTTCGACGCCATGACCATCGGCAACCACGAGTTCGATGAAGGCGAAGGCGGCCTGGTCCCGTTCCTCGACAAGGTCACCTTCCCGGTCATCTCGTCCAATGTTCTGGCGGGTTACAAGTCCAAACTCATCGACCGTATCAAGCCTTCGCTGGTGCTCGACGTCGGCGGCCAGAAGATAGGCATCGTCGGCGCGGTCGCCAATGATACCCCCGAAATCTCTTCGCCAGGCGACGACGTGCTGATCGGCGTCGATGTCGATACCATTACCACCGCAGTGCAGGATCTGAAGAAGCAGGGCGTCGACAAGATCATCGCGCTCACGCACGTTGGCTACCCGCGCGATCTCGCCGTTATCGCCAAGATCCCCGATGTCGATATCGTTGTCGGCGGTCATTCCCACAGCCTGTTGTCCAACACCGACGAGAAGGCCGAAGGCCCCTACCCGACAATGGTCGACAACCCCGGCGGCTACAAGGTTCCGGTCGTACAGGCCGGTTCCTACAGCAAGTATCTCGGCGATCTCGTCGTCAATTTCGACGATACCGGCGTCGTCAAATCCGCCAAGGGCGACCCGATCCTGATCGACTCCAAGTTCAAGCCGGACGAAGCCGTGGTCGCCCGCGTCAAGGAAATGGGAAAGCCGATCGACGACCTGAAAGCCAAGATCATTGGCAAGACGGAAGCGGCGATCGACGGCACCCGCGAATCCTGCCGTGCCAAGGAATGCGAGATGGGCGACCTCGTCGCTGACGCCATGCTCGACCGCGTCAAGGGCCAGGGCGTTACCATCGCCATCACCAATGGCGGCGGCTTGCGCGCCTCCATCGACGCGGGCGACGTTTCCATGAGCGAGGCGATTACCGTCCTGCCGTTCCAGAACACGGTCGCCACCTTCCAGATCAAGGGCGCCGATATTGCCGCGGCACTTGAAAACGGCCTCAGCCAGATCGAGGAAGCCGGCGGCCGTTTCCCGCAGGTGGCCGGTATGAAGTTCTCTTTCGATAGAAGCCGCCCGATCGGCAACCGGATTTCGGTTGTCGAGGTCAAGGAGGGCGAAGCCTATGTGCCGCTCGATGCGGGCAAGACCTACAATGTCGTCACCAACAACTTCATGCGCAATGGTGGCGATGGATACAGCATCTTCAAGACCAAGGCCGAAAACGCCTATGACTACGGTCCGGGGCTTGAGACGGTGCTTGCCGACTATCTGACCGCCAACAATCCCTACAAGCCAATGACCGACGGCCGCATCACCGAGATTGCCGCTGCGACCCCGGCAGAACCATCGACGCAGACTAACACCGATACGGCCGTGACCACCGATGCCAAGCCGGCTGCGACCGAAACGGCAACACCGGAGGCCAAGCCAGCCGCAACCGCCGAAAGCAAGCATGTGATTGCCAAGGGCGACACGCTCTGGGATCTGGCCAAGGCCGTTTATGGCAATGGCGAACTATGGCGGACGATTGCCAAGGCCAACGGCAATCCGGCCCCACGCCACCTGGAAATCGGCAAGGAACTGACAATTCCGGCCAAGTAAGACAATATGTCTCTCGTCAATCGGCCGGTCCGGGGTTCCCCGGGCCGGTTTTTCTTTTTAAGAACGGCATGAACCGCAGGCGCCGCTTGCCGTATAAGAAGCGCCAAACACCGTACCTTGCAGGATAAGCCATGACCGCTGCCACTGAAATGACCACCACCAACCACCCGCCCGTCAAGTTTGGCAAGGTGGGTGTGCTGCTGGTCAATCTCGGCACGCCGGATGGCACCGACAAGGTGTCGATGCGGCGTTACCTCAAGCAATTCCTGATGGACCGGCGGGTGATCGAATGGTCGCCGTTCTTCTGGTACCCGATCCTGTTCGGCATCGTGCTGAACACGCGTCCCGCCAAGGTTGGCAAGGCCTATGAGACGATCTGGAACAAGGATCTGAACGAAAGTTACCTGCGCACCTATACCCGCAACCAGGCGGAGATCATGGCGAAATCCTTTGCCGATCTTCCGGGCGTGCGCGTCGATTGGGCCATGCGCTACGGCCAGCCGTCGATCCAGTCGAAGATCGACGAACTGCAGAAGGACGGCTGCGAAAAGATCCTTCTCTTCCCGCTCTATCCGCAATATGCGGCGGCAACGACTGCGACCGTCAACGACGAGGCCTTCAAGGCGCTGTTGAAAATGCGCTGGCAGCCAGCCCTGCGCACCGTCGCGCCCTATCATGACGACCCGGTCTATATCGAGGCGCTCGCCAATTCGATCACCAACCACCTCGCCACGCTCGACTGGGAGCCGGAAGTGGTGCTCACCTCCTTCCACGGCATCCCGCAATCCTATTTCGACAAGGGCGATCCCTACTACTGTCAGTGTCAGAAAACCGCGAGGCTGCTGCGTGAAAAGCTCGGCTGGGGGAAGGAAAAGCTGCAGGTGACGTTCCAGTCCCGGTTCGGACCGGAAGAGTGGCTGCAGCCCTATACGGACAAGACGGTGGAAAAGCTCGGCAAGGAAGGCGTCAAGCGCATCGCCGTGATCAACCCCGGCTTCGTTTCGGATTGTCTGGAAACCCTGGAAGAAATCGCGGTAGAAGCCGCCGAGACATTCCACCACGCCGGCGGCGAGAAGTTCACGCATATCCCCTGCCTGAACGACAGCAAGGACGGCATGACCGTGCTGGAACACGTGGTACGACGGGAATTGCAGGGCTGGGTCTAAACCCCGCGCCTGTTGCCCCACAAAAGCACATGTAACTGCGGCAAAACGCGCGCGCCGAACCAGCGATCCTGCGTCACCCGGTCCACCAGCCAGCGCATGCGTTCGGCGATACCGTCCATGTCGATCCCCGCATCCACCTCGTCGCCACCCGGCGGCGTGTGGTTGCCCGGCTGCAGATAGACGGGCAGTTGCGGATAGCGCACCGCTGCATCGCGGGCGTAGGCATAGTCCGCTTCGTCGAAGACAACGATCTTCATCACGATTTCCGGCCTCCCGTCAGCGGCCTCAAGACAGCGATCGAACAGAACCCAGTCCGTTTCCATGCCACTGGACGGCGGCTTGGGGCTGAGAACCAGCACGTCGAGATCGGCAAACCAGTCCTTCGCCACGGAGCCCTGCGTTTCCAGCGCAAAACGGTACCCGTCCTCACGCCCGAGCTGGATCAGTGCACCGAGCGGCTGGATCGCGGGGTTGCCGCCGGACAAGGACACCGTGACCGGAACCCCGCCTGAAAGCCGCTTCACTTCTTTCCATACCGCCTGCGGCGTCATCGGCGCCCAGTCGTCACGATACCGGCTGTCAACCGCATGCAGGCTATCGCACCAGGAACAGCGATAATCACAGCCGCCAGTACGCACGAACACGGTCGGTAGCCCGATCAACACGCCCTCGCCCTGGATCGTCGGGCCGAACATTTCCGACACGCGAATGAGGCCGGCTCTCGCCTCGGTCGTCACGGCCGGTATTCCGCCCAGGTCTTGGGCGTCTCGCTGACTTTCACCGAAACCGTTTCCGGCAGGCGCGTCTTGCACCAGTCGTAGAAATGCCGCGCCAGGCACTCCGCCGTCACCCGGTCATGCCCGAGGACATCGTTGAGATGGCGGTGGTCGAAGCTTTCGTCGATATAGCGCTTGAGCGGCGACAACTCGTGATAGTCGCGCACGAAACCGTGTTCGTTCAATTCCTCGGCCGCCAGCTCCACCACGACGACATAATTATGCCCGTGCAGCCGCGCGCATTGATGGTCGGCCGGAAGGCTGGTGAGCTGATGTGAGGCGGAGAAATGAAACTCCTTGCTGATGCGAAACATCATTTCACCTCCGTGGCTGAAAAACCGCCGGTGGCAGAAACCCAGAAATCGGCATCCTCGTAGTCCGTCGGATCGGCGATGCCTGCGAGATGAAAGGCCTCGCGCCGTTCGACACAGGTGCCGCAACGTCCACAGTGACGCAGGCCACCCTTGTAGCAGGACCAGGTCTCGGCGAACGGCGTATAATGCCGTGCACCGTCCTTAACGATATCGGCCTTCGATCCGTTCACATAAGGTGCGTAAAGCGTGACGCTGGCATAGCCTTCCGTCGCGTGGTTCTGCATGGCCTGGAACGCGTCGATGAAACCTGGGCGGCAATCGGGATAGATGAAGTGATCGCCGCCATGCACGGCGGTCGCCACAGCATCCGCCTTCTGCGCAGCGGCAACGCCAAAGGCAATTGCCAGCATGATGGCGTTGCGGTTCGGCACGACTGTCGCCTTCATCGTTTCCTCGGCATAATGCCCATCGGGAACGGCGATATCGTCAGTCAGCGCCGAGCCGGTCAGATGCGCTCCGATCTGACCGATATCGATGATGTGATGCGGCACGCCAAGCCGGACGGCGCAGGCTGCGGCGAAATCCAGCTCCTTTTTGTGGCGCTGGCCGTAGTCGAACGAGAGAAGCGCTGTGAGCGTATGTTCGGCTGCCACCTTGTGGGCAAGCGAAACGGAATCCAATCCGCCGGAGCAGATCACGATGGTTTTCATATCTTAGTCCTTGTTTTGACCGGGTAGGCTGCGACCGGTAAGCGAAGGGGCTCTTTAAGCCAAAGAACCCGGTTTGTGAATGGGGAAATCCGCTGACTTCTCAGCCCCGGTTGCGTAGAGTGCGGTGAAGCAAACCATCAAGGGAGAATCACCCCCATGCCCCTGGCCGGACTGGACATCGTCGTCATTGCCTTCGTCGTACTTGTTGTTCTCGTACTTTTCGCAGGCATCAAGACAGTACCGCAGGGATTTCGCTACACCGTTGAACGGTTCGGGCGCTATACCCGCACGCTGGAGCCCGGCCTCAACATCATCATCCCGTTCATCGACAAGATCGGCGCACGGATGAACGTCATGGAACAGGTGCTCGACGTCCCGACACAGGAAGTCATCACCCGCGACAATGCCAGCTGCGCTGCCGATGCCGTCGCCTTCTACCAGGTGCTGAATGCCGCCGAGGCCGCCTATCAGGTCTCCGACCTGCAAAGCGCCATCCTCAACCTGACGATGACCAACATCCGTTCCGTCATGGGCTCGATGGACCTCGATGAACTCCTGTCCAACCGCGAGATCATCAACGACAAGCTGCTGCATGTGGTCGATGAAGCCGTCGGCCCCTGGGGCATCAAGGTGACCCGTGTCGAGATCAAGGACATCCAGCCGCCGAAGGATCTGGTCGATGCCATGGCCCGCCAGATGAAGGCCGAACGCGAAAAGCGCGCTCAAGTGCTGGAAGCCGAAGGTTCGCGCAATGCCCAGATCCTGCGCGCCGAAGGTGCCAAGCAGTCGGCCATCCTGCAGGCCGAAGGTCAGCGGGAAGCCGCTTTCCGCGACGCTGAAGCCCGCGAACGTCTGGCCGAGGCCGAAGCCAAAGCCACCAAGATGGTTTCCGAAGCCATTGCCGCCGGCGATGTACAGGCAATCAACTACTTCGTCGCCCAGAAATATACCGAAGCGATGGCCTCGATCGGCACCGCCCCCAATTCCAAGATCGTGCTGATGCCAATGGAAGCTTCCTCGCTGATCGGTTCGCTCGGCGGCATCGGTGCGATTGCCCGCGAAGTCTTCGGCAATGGCGGCGGTGATACACCCGCACCGGCACGCCAGGTAACGCCGCGCACGGTTCCCGTCCGCAATCCGTTTGATACGGCCAGGCAGGAAGGATGATCGATGATCGAACGCATCATCCTCGAACTTGGCCCCTGGTGCTGGTGGGTGCTGGGCCTCGTACTCCTGGCAGCTGAAGTCGTCGCGCCCGGCGTCTTTCTTGTCTGGATCGGCATAGCCGCCATTATCACCGGCGCCCTCTCGCTTCTGTTCTGGGAGGCCGGTTTCTGGGTCTGGCAGGCGCAACTGGTGTTTTTTGCCATTCTCTCGGTCGCGGCCGCCGTCATCGGCCGCCGGCTCCTTGCCCGTTCGGGCAATACATCGGACGAACCGCTGCTCAACCAGCGCGGCGCGCGTCTCATCGGCCGCACCGCCGTGCTGGAACAGCCGATTCTCGAAGGGCGCGGCCGGATCCGGCTCGACGCAACCACCTGGCCCATCAACGGACCGGACCTGCCGGCGGGTAGCCGCGTCAAGGTGACTGGCAGCAGCGGCAGCCACCTGATCGTCGAAAGCGCCTGAAATTAAAGCCGAATGCCATTTCGGAAAGGAATGGTTAACTACATCCGTTTACGGTTGCTCAACACTGGTAAACGGATTTCCGGGCATTCGGCAGATGACGCCATTCTACCCACGCACGAAGAGGACGAACCTCCCGCGCCCGGCAGCTGCTGCGGCCTGGTTGATGGCTGGCTGCGCGATGTTTTTGCCGCAAACTCTCTCCGCTCAGGCCCTTCTTCCCGCAACGGACGGCACGGCTGCAAGCAACACAACCACGCCGAATGCCGTAACGCTTCCTGGCGCCACGCCGGTGCAGGATGCAGCAATCACCACCGGCTCGATCAGCACCGATGCCGGCGAACCGCTGCTCAACGACCCGATGATCGATGAGGACATGGCCCGCACCAACCTGCGGGAAAATACCGTCGATGGCCTCCGGTCGCAGCTCGATATCGATCGCAACGATGCGCAGGGGATCCGCCTGGGTAGCTTCACCCTGAAGCCGACGCTTGGCCAGACCTACAATTTCGAGAGCAACAAGACCGGCGACTCGAAGGAAAACCGCAGCTATCTGGAGACCGGCCTGAAAGGCACGCTCACCTCGGACTGGTCCCGTCACCAGTTGACGGTCACTGGCGAAGGCACATGGCAGCGCAATGTTTCCGGCACCGGCGAGACCGAGCCGACGGCCGACATCGAAGCGGCCCTGCGGCTCGACCTGTCCGAGCAGACCACAGCGACGCTGAAGGCCGGTTACCATTTCGAGCGCGAGGATTCGTCCGATCCAAACGCCATCAGTAGGGCGACGAGCCAGTCCGACGTCAACCAGTATACACTCGGCGCCGGAATAGAACGCGATTTCGGTATCCTGCGGGGTTCCGCCAAGGTCGATTTCGATCGATACACCTATGGCGACGTGGAACTTGAGAACGGCAGCAGCCTGTCGCGCAAGGATCGAAACCGCAATGCGGGCGCTGTCACCGTACGGGTCGGTTACGAGCTTTCGCCCGCGCTTATTCCCTTCATCGAGGCATCGGCCGGCAAGTCGATTTACGACCTTCGCAAAGACATGCTCGGATACGAGAGATCCTATGACAGCTACGGTGCCCGCGCTGGTATCGAGGCCGATCTTGGCGAGAAGCTCAACGGCGAGATCGCGCTCGGTTATCAGACTTACAGGTTCGACGACAACCGGCTCGATGAGTTGAGGGGCTTCACCGTCGACGGCACGATCAACTGGTCACCGCAGCGCGGTACCAATATCGCCTATGGCGTCTCCACCGGTCTCGATCCATCGACGACCCCGGGGGAAAGCGGTGCCATGGTCTATACGCTGAGCAGCCGGGCAACCCACGAACTGCGCACCGCCCTCGTGGCGCGGCTATCCAACAGCCTGACCTTCCGCAATTTCCCCAGCGGCAATTCAGATGACGAAAAAGTCTGGCTGACGGGTGCCGGCCTTACCTGGGATCTCAACCGCTACCTCGCCCTGACCGGCGATGTCAGCTATGAGCACACGGATCGCGACAGCGGCCCTTCGACCAACATCGCTCGCGTCGGCGTCGGGCTGACGCTGCGCCGCTGATCCGGAAAGTGGTCAAACAAGAGCCCCCACTGACGGTTTCGTCAGCGGGGCTCTTTTTCTATCGGCTGGGCTTATTTCAGGCCCTGAAGCAAAGCCTTCAGCGGGCCTTCCACGCCCGGCCGGATGTCGCCGCGCGCCAGGGCAAACGCGACGTTGGCCAGGATGAAGCCCTCTTTCATGCCGCAGTCATAGGTGTTGCCGCGGAAATGATACCCGGCAAAATCCTGCGTCTGGGCAAGCTTCAGCATGCCATCGGTCAGCTGGATCTCGTTGCCGGCGCCGCGCTCCTGGGTGGCGAGGATCGAGAAGATTTCCGGCTGCAGGATATAGCGGCCGTTGATGAAGAAGTTCGACGGGGCCGTGCCCTGCGGTGGCTTTTCGACCATCTTGGTGATCTTGAACCCGTCGCCGACCTTTTCGCCCGCGCCGACGATCCCGTATTTATGGGTCTGGTCGGGGGCACATTCCTCGACGGCGATGACGTTGCCGCCGCTCTGCTCGTAAAGCTCGACCATGCCCTTGAGGCAGCCCTTTTCGGCCTGCATGATCATGTCGGGCAAAAGCAGCGCAAAGGGCTCGTCACCAACCAGTTCGCGCGCACACCAGACGGCATGGCCAAGACCGAGCGGCGATTGCTGGCGGGTAAAGCTGGTGCTGCCGGCAACCGGCAGAATGCCTTCAAGCAGCGTCAGTTCGGCCGTCTTGTTGCGTTCACGCAAGGTCTGTTCCAATTCGACCTGGATGTCGAAATAATCCTCGATCACATGCTTGCTGCGGCCGGTGACGAAGATCAGATGTTCGATGCCGGCGTTCAGCGCCTCGTCCACCACATACTGGATCACCGGCTTGTCGACGACAGTCAGCATTTCCTTGGGAACGGCTTTGGTCGCGGGCAGGAACCGGGTTCCAAGACCAGCGACGGGGAAAACGGCTTTACGAACTTTACGCTTGTCAGTCATTGACATCTCCAGGATCACGGCACTGTGATTTAAATCGGTTAGGGTTTGTATCAATAGGGAATAAACGTCAAATTGCTATTTTTTTGCAAAGGAAGACCTTACCACCCATTCATGGTAAAGAATTTGTTGACTTCATTTTCGTAAGATTCCGGTCCTGGCGGTTGCCTCCTGGGCCGGACAGCCCGAGAATGGAACCACATGTATGCAACCCATACATGAAGCTGGCTCTAAAACTGTAAATTTGCGCACCGCCGGTCAACCTCCTGATCGCAGCAGAGCGCCGACCAACGGAAACGACAGCTGATGACAAAGACCCGAAACACTCTTCTTCGCTGTGCTGCCGCCGCGTTCATGACCGCCGCAGCCCTGTTTTCCCCGTCGACAGCCTCGGCTGACGCGGGCTTCGAGACCTGGATCAACAGCTTCTATGCCACGGCAGCCAAGAGCGGCATCACCAAGGCAACCTACCGCCAGGCCTTTGCCGGCGTGAAGACACCCGATCCCGATGTGCTGCAAAAGGCTGCCTATCAGCCCGAGTTCAAGAGCAAGATCTGGGAATATATCGACAGCCGCGTCAATCCCTACACCCGCAAGGTTGGTCAGGAGATGTCGGTCAAGCATGGCCGTACGCTCGCCGCACTTGAGAAGCATTTCGGTGTCGACAGGAACGTGCTCTTGGCCATCTGGTCGATGGAATCCAATTATGGTGCCGTCCTGGAAAAGGACGATCGCCTGCATTACGTCCCACGCGCACTCGCCACTTTGGCCTATGCTGACCCGAAACGGTCCAAATATGCCAAGACGCAGCTGATCGCCGCTCTGAAGATCCTGCAGAATGGCGATGTGACCCCGCGTGAACTGAACGGTTCCTGGGCGGGCGCCATGGGCCACACGCAGTTCATTCCGACCAGCTACCTGCTCTACGCGATCGATGCCGACGGCAATGGCCACAAGGACATCTGGAACTCGGTGCCGGACGCCTTGGCGACGGCGGCCAACCTGTTGAAGAAGAATGGCTGGCAATCGGGGCAGACCTGGGGCTATGAAGTCGCGCCGCCGAGAAACGGCAGCCAGTATGCCGGCCAGACGAAAACGGTTGCCCAGTGGGCAGCCCTCGGGTTCACGCGCCCCAACGGCAAGGGCTTCCGCAACGGCGACACCCGGGCTGAGCTGAAAACGCCCGGCGGCGATGGTAGCCCCGGCTTCCTGATGACCAAGAATTTCTTCGTCATCAAGCGCTACAACGCGTCCGACTCCTATGCCCTGGGCGTCGGTCTTCTGGCCGACGAGATTGCCGGCTATGGCGGCATGCAGCAGGCCTGGAGCCGCCCGGATGGTTCGCTCGACATCAAGCAGAAGTTCGAGCTGCAGACCCGACTGAAGGAGCTCGGCTATTACGACGGTGAAGTCGATGGCAACTTCGGCTCCGGCTCGAAAGCCGCAATCCAGGCCTTCCAGAACCGCAATGGCCTCTCCCCCGACGGTGAGCCGACGCAGCACCTGCTGAAGGCCCTGCGGAAATAGGTGCGGCCGGGAGCATCAGACGCTCTCAATTGCGGCACAATGCGGATGCATGCTTCGCGCAACGCCTTTCGAAGGAGAGGCGTTGCGCATTTGTCTAGAGACACTTTCAACGTCAGTGCAGATCAGTACGGAACAGGTGCATGAGCGGCAGAAACAGCAGCAACGGCTTTCACCGGTTGTTCAACGGTCTGATCGTCGTTGCGATCGGCTTGACTGCATTCGTCATGGAACCACCACGCCCGGCGCAGGCGCAGGAGCGCCGTACCATTCTCGACATGCTGTTCGGGTTCGGCCGCCGCCAGCCGCCACCGGTTTATGACGACGCTCCGATCTACGAGCCGCGGCAGAGACAGCCACAACAGCAGCAACGCCCGAAGGCCAGAAAGACGCAGCAGAAAGCGAAACCGGCCCCGGTCGAACCCGCTCCTGTCGTCGTCGAAAAGCTGGAGACCGCCAAGAAAGTCCTCGTCGTCGGCGACTTCATGGCCGGCAGCCTCGGTGACGGATTGAAGACTGCCTTCGAGACAACCCCCGGCATCGTTATCGAAACCCGCGCCAACGGCTCATCGGGCCTCGTGCGTGAGGATTATTTCAACTGGCCGGAAAACCTGCCCGCCTACATCACTGAGACGAAGCCGGCGCTGATTATCATCAGCCTCGGTGCCAATGAGCGCCAGCAGATGGCGATCGGCAGCGAGAAGGAAAAGTTCCGGACTGACAGTTGGCTTGCCGAGTACACCCGCAGGACCGGCGCCTTCGCGGCCCTTGCCCGCAAGGACAAGACGCCGCTGCTCTGGGTTGGCATGCCGCCCTTCCAGTCGACATCGATGACGGCCGACATGGTGACGCTGAACGGTATCTTCCGCACGGAAACCGAGAAGGTGGGTGGCACGTTTGTCGATATCTGGGACGGGTTCGTCGATGAGGACGGCAAGTTCGTTATGACGGGCTCCGACATCAACGGCCAGCAGGTCCGCCTGCGCGGATCAGACGGCATCAACCTCACCAAGGCCGGCAAGCGCAAGCTTGCCTTCTACGTGGAGAAGGACATCCGCAAGCTGTTGGGCGATGCAGCTGCCTCGGCCCAGGACATTCCCGGCGCCGACGGCATGAAGGATCTGGTCGTGGCTGCCCCCACCGCCAACGAAGACATCATCCAGACCCAGCCGATCGGTCTTGACGATCCTGAACTTGACGGCAGCGCCACGCTGCTCGGCGGCGGCGCCACCCTGACCAGCAACGGCAAAAGCCCGCGCGACCGTCTCGTCGAAAAAGGCGAAGTCGCCGAAGCCCCCGTGGGCCGGGTGGATGATTTCCGGCTGTCAAAACCGGAAACGGTGATCAGCAATCCCGTCATTCGCAACTGATACCAGGGATCCTTCGGCAAACAGAGAAACCCCATCCTCCTTCCGCCAGGAGGATGGGGTCTTCAGCAGCCCGCATCTTGCGAATAAGGCTGCCAACCGAGGTCAGGCGGCCGCGAACGGCACTGCGATAAAGGTCTTCTGATCACCGCGCTCGATGAGCAACAGCACCGACTTGCGGCCGGTCTTCACCGCATTGGCGATCGCTGTCTTGACGTCACCGGCACTCACGACAGCCTTGTCGTTGACTGAAACGATGACATCGCCTGCCTGGATACCGGCCGCGGCAGCCGGCTTGTCCGGGTTGACCTTGGCAACGACGGCACCCGTGACATTGTCAGGCAGGTTCAGTTGCTGGCGGACATCCGGCGTCAGGTCGGCAAGCGCCACGCCGATGCTCGGCCCGGTCTGCACCTTGCTGTCATCCTTGGCGGCGGACGCCTGCTTCTGGTCGCCATCATTGCCACCGACAGTAACGCTGAGGTCGACGATCTTGCCATCACGCCAGACGGTCATGGCTTCCTTTGCACCCGGCGACAGATCGGCAACCAGCCGCGACAGATCGTGCGGCGACTTCACGGCCTCATTGCCGACCGTCATGACGATATCGCCCGTCTTCAGGCCCGCCTGTGCTGCGGGGGTACCCGCATTGACGGCAGCCACCAGAGCGCCTTCCGCCTTGGTCAGGCCAACGGCGTCGGCAACGTCTGCCGTTACCGGCTGGATCTGCACGCCGAGATAACCGTGATCGATCGATCCGCTCTTTTCGAGCTTGGCGACGATCTTCTGCGCCTGATCGGAGGGGATGGCGAAACCGACACCAACACTACCGCCATTCGGCGAGTAGATCGCGGTGTTGATGCCAACGACATTGCCTGAGTGATCGACAAGCGGGCCACCGGAATTACCGTGGTTGATCGGTGCGTCGATCTGGATGAAGTCGTCATAGGGGCCGCTGTGCAAATCGCGGCCACGGGCCGAAACGATACCGGCCGTCACTGTCGTGCCAATGCCAAACGGATTGCCGATTGCCAATATCTGGTCGCCCAGCTTCAGGGTATCGGAATCGCCCCAGGCGAGTGTGGCAAGCGGCTTACCGGCGGTGATCTTCAGCACGGCGAGGTCGGACTTCGGATCCGCGCCCAGAAGCTTGGCCGGCAGTTCCGTTCCGTCATCAAGCGTTACCTTGATGTCGATAGCGTTGTCGATGACATGATTGTTGGTGACGATGATGCCGTCGCTGCTGACGATAAAACCGGATCCGAGAGCCATGGCGCGTTCACCGTCCTGGTGTTGCGGCGCCTGTTTCGGCATCGGAATACCCTGCTGCTCGAAGAACTGGCGGAACTGCTCGTCCATCGGCGAATTGCTGCCGCTATCGCTCACGTCGGTCGCCTTCATCGTCGTGGTAATGGTCACGACCGCCGGCTTGTCGAGAGAAACGACATCCGCGAAAGATCCGTTGGTGGCGAGCGGCGCGATGGCAGGTGCGGACGCTGCCATTGCAGTTGTTGAATGGATGGTGAAGGGCAACGCCGCCGCGCCGACCAAGAAGGCGGCTCCGACCAGCGCTGCGGCACGGTGAGTCAGGAGAATGTTAGACATGACAAAGGGTCCCTTACGAACTCGTTGGGGTGCGGCGTCATGGTTCCCGGTCATGGGAACGCGGCGTCGGGTGATCGGCAGCGTTCTTTTCAAGAAGAAACTTCAGAAAACCGTCAGTATTGGCGGAAAATACTGAACTCCCAAGAATTACGCTTGAGATGAATATTATAGGCACTACGAATATTTACAAATTAAAGGTTTATTACCGTTTCATTGCAGCAAGTTAATGTTGCATCGATTCGCGCCGCCATCATTGAGCCCAATTTCCAGCAGTCGCAGAACGGCAAACGCCGCGCACCAGACGGCACGCGGCGTTCCAAACCGGTTTCACCCGCGACCGCGCTGGATCAGCGCGGCAGGGTCGTCGAGCCCATCAGGGCTTCATCGATCGCCCGAGCCGCCTGGCGGCCCTCGCGGATCGCCCAGACGACCAGTGATTGGCCACGGCGCACATCACCGGCTGCCCAGACCTTGTCGACCGAGGTCCGGTAGTCCTTGTCATTGGCAGTCACGAAGGAGCCGCCGCGCTTGTCCTTGCCGATAACCAGCTTGTCGCCCAGATCCTTCAGCACGCTGTCCTTGCCCGGGCCGCTGAAGCCGATGGCGATGAAGGCGAGATCGGCCTTGATGACAAACTCCGTACCGGCAATCGGCTTGCGGCGCTCATCGACCTGACAGCACTTGACGCCGGTCAGCACGCCGTCTTCGCCGACGAATTCAAGTGTCGCCACCTGGAACTCGCGCACGGCACCTTCGGCCTGCGATGACGAGGTGCGCATCTTGGTCGCCCAGAACGGCCAGACGGCCAGCTTGTCTTCCTTTTCCGGCGGCTGCGGCCGGATGTCGAGCTGGGTGACCTTGACGGCGCCCTGGCGGAAGGCGGTGCCAACGCAGTCGGAGGCCGTATCGCCACCGCCGACAACGACGATGTGCTTCGCGCCGGCCAAGATCGGGTCCGACGGCCAGCCGGCGCTGTCGATGTTTTCGCGGCCGACACGGCGGTTCTGCTGGACGAGATAGGGCATCGCGTCATGCACGCCAGTGAATTCGACGCCTGGAATACCGGCATCGCGCGGCGTTTCCGCACCGCCGCAATAGAGCACGGCATCGTGTTCGGCGATCAGGCTATCGACGGTGCGGTCGACACCAACGTTGACGCCGCAATGGAACGTCACGCCTTCGCCGCGCATCTGGTCAACGCGGCGGTCGATGAAGTTCTTCTCCATCTTGAAGTCCGGGATGCCGTAACGCAGCAGACCGCCGGGCTTGCTCTCGCGCTCGAACACGTGAACCTCATGACCAGCGCGGGCCAGCTGCTGAGCCGCTGCCATGCCGGCAGGGCCTGAACCGATGATCGCCACCTTCTTGCCGGTCTTTGTAAAAGCCGGTTGCGGCACGATGTAGCCCATTTCATAGGCCTTGTCGGCAATCGCCTGCTCGACGGTCTTGATCGCTACCGGCGCATCTTCAAGGTTCAGCGTGCAGGCTTCCTCGCAGGGCGCCGGGCAGATACGGCCGGTGAATTCCGGGAAATTGTTGGTCGAGTGCAGGTTGCGGATCGCCTCGTCCCAGTTGCCGGTATAGACCAGATCGTTCCAGTCAGGGATCTGGTTGTGCACCGGGCAGCCAGTCGGGCCGTGGCAATAGGGGATGCCACAGTCCATGCAGCGCGCCGCCTGTTTCTGCACTTCGGGTTCCGACATCGGGATTGTGAATTCGCGGAAATGCCGGATGCGATCCGATGCCGGCTGATACTTCGCCAGCTGCCGGTCGATTTCCATGAAGCCTGTAACCTTGCCCATCGTGAATTCCTGATATCTCTAATCCGAGTAGACGCTCGCTGTGAGCGCGCCAGATGCACCCCCGCGCCTTTCGGCCACCGGGGTGCGTTGTCACAGATCGGCGGTTATTCCGCCGCAATGCCCATCCGCATGCGCTCCATTTCCTCAAGCGCACGCCGGTATTCGATCGGCATGACCTTGCGGAATTTCGGCCGGAACTCGACCCAGTGATCGAGAATTTCCTTCGCACGGGGCGAGCCGGTGTAGTGCAGGTGATTGGAGATCAGCTGGTAAAGCCGCTCGTCGTCATGGCGCGTCATGTCGCCGGCGACATCGACCATGCCCTTGTGCATGAGGTCTCCGCCGTGATGATGCAGCTTCTCCAGCATGTCGTCTTCTTCCGGAACCGGCTCGAGTTCGACCATCGCCATGTTGCAGCGCATGGGGAAGTCTTCACTCTCGTCCAGGACATAGGCGACGCCGCCCGACATGCCGGCTGCAAAGTTGCGGCCGGTTTCGCCGAGCACCACGACAACACCGCCGGTCATGTATTCGCAGCCATGGTCGCCCACGCCTTCGACAACCGCGATGGCGCCGGAGTTGCGCACGGCGAAGCGTTCACCGGCAACACCGTTGAAGTAGCACTCGCCGGAGATCGCGCCGTAAAGCACGGTGTTGCCAACGATGATCGACTTGGCAGCGACGATCTTGGAATTTTCCGGCGGGCGCACGACGATGCGGCCACCCGAGAGCCCCTTGCCGACATAGTCGTTGCCGTCACCGATCAGCTCAAAGGTGATGCCGTTCGCCAGGAACGCGCCGAAGGATTGTCCAGCCGTACCGGTGAGCTTCACCGTGATCGTATCATCCTTCAGGCCCTTGTGACGGTAACGCTTGGCCACTTCACCGGAGAGCATCGCACCCGCCGAACGGTCGACGTTCTTGATATCGACTTCGATCGTCACCGGCGTCTTCGATTCCAGCGCAGGCTTTGCTTGCTCAATCAGCTTGCGGTCGAGAATGTCGTGGATCGGATGGTTCTGCTTTTCGGTCCAGTAGGTCTTTTCCTTCGGCGCATCGACCTTGTGGAAGATGCGGGAAAAGTCGAGCCCATTGGCCTTCCAGTGCGAGATCATCGCATCCTTCTCGAGCAGTTCGGAAAGTCCGATGACCTCGTCGAACTTGGCAAAGCCGAGCGACGCCAGGATTTCACGCACTTCCTCGGCCACGAAGAAGAAGTAGTTGACCACATGCTCGGGCGCACCCTTGAAGCGCTTGCGCAGGACCGGATCCTGCGTCGCCACGCCCACCGGACAGGTGTTGAGATGGCACTTGCGCATCATGATGCAACCGGCAGCAATCAGCGGCGCCGTCGAAAAGCCAAACTCGTCGGCACCGAGCAGCGCGCCGATGATGACGTCGCGGCCGGTCTTCAGGCCGCCATCGACCTGCAGCGCGATGCGCGAACGAAGACCGTTCAACACCAGGGTCTGATGGGTTTCGGCAAGACCGATTTCCCACGGAGATCCGGCATGCTTCAGCGATGTCAGCGGCGAAGCACCGGTGCCACCGTCATAGCCAGAGACGGTGATATGATCGGCGCGCGCCTTGGCGACACCGGCCGCAACCGTGCCGACACCGACCTCCGAGACCAGCTTGACGGAGATATCCGCTTCCGGGTTGACGTTCTTCAGGTCGTAGATCAGCTGCGCCAGATCTTCGATCGAATAGATGTCATGGTGCGGCGGCGGCGAAATCAATCCGACGCCCGGCGTCGAATGGCGGGTCTTGGCAACAGTCGCGTCCACCTTGTGGCCGGGCAGCTGGCCGCCCTCGCCGGGCTTGGCCCCCTGTGCCACCTTGATCTGCAACATGTCCGCGTTGACCAGATATTCGGTCGTCACGCCAAAGCGGCCGGAGGCGATCTGCTTGATCGCCGAACGTTCCGGATTGCGCGAGCCATCGTAGAGCGGCAGGTAACGGTCGGCTTCCTCGCCGCCCTCACCGGTGTTCGACTTGCCGCCGATGCTGTTCATGGCGACAGCCAGTGTCGTGTGGGCTTCACGCGAGATCGATCCGAACGACATGGCGCCGGTCGAGAACCGCTTGACGATATCGGCTGCCGGCTCGACTTCGTCGATTGAGATCGGCTTGCGGCCGATGGCGTCAGCGCCCTTGATCGAAAACAGGCCACGAATGGTGTTCATCCGCAGAGCCGCACCATTCACCATCTCGGCGAATTCGCGGTAACGGTCCTCGGCATTGCCGCGAACGGCATGCTGCAGTGAGGCAACAGCGTCCGGCGACCAGGCATGGCCTTCGCCGCGCATACGGTAGGCATATTCGCCACCGATATCGAGCGTGTTCTTCAGGAGCGGATCGGCACCGAAGGCTGCCTGATGGCGGTTGAACGTTTCCTTGGCGATCTCTTCAAGGCCGATGCCTTCGATCTGCGTTGCCGTACCGAAGAAATAGCGGTCGACCAGTTCGGAGCTCAAACCGATCGCGTCGAAGATCTGTCCGCCGCAATAGGACTGGTAGGTCGAGATGCCCATCTTGGACATGACCTTGAGGATGCCCTTGCCGACCGCCTTGATGTAGCGATAGACGACTTCGCTGCCATCGACTTCCTTCGGGAACTCACCGCGCTTGTGCATGTCGGTCAGCGTGTCGAAGGCGAGATAGGGGTTGATCGCCTCGGCACCATAGCCTGCCAGCAGGCAGAAATGGTGCACTTCGCGCGGCTCGCCGGTTTCAACGACGAGACCGACGGAGGTGCGAAGCCCCTTGCGGATCAGGTGGTGGTGCACAGCCGCCGTGGCCAAGAGTGCCGGGATCGCCATGCGGTCCGGGCCGATCTGACGATCGGAGAGCACGATGATGTTATAGCCGCCCTTGACGGCCGCTTCCGCCCGCTCGCACAGCCGGTCGAGAATTTCCGGCATGCCTTCGGCACCGCGCGTCACGTCATAGGTGAAGTCGAGCGTCTTGGTGTCGAACCGGTCTTCGGTGTGGCCGATCGAGCGGATCTTTTCGAGATCACCGTTGGTCAGGATCGGCTGGCGCACTTCCATCCGCTTGGCATGCGCCATGCCGGCATGGTCAAGCAGGTTCGGGCGCGGGCCGATGAACGAGACCAGGCTCATCACCAGCTCTTCGCGGATCGGGTCGATCGGCGGGTTGGTGACCTGCGCGAAGTTCTGCTTGAAATAGGTGTAGAGCAGCTTGGTCTTGTCCGACATTGCCGAGATCGGCGTGTCGGTTCCCATCGAGCCGATGGCTTCCTGGCCGGTCGTCGCCATCGGCGACATCAGGATTTTCGTGTCTTCCTGGGTGTAGCCGAACGCCTGCTGACGATCGAGCAGCGATACGTCGCGGCGCAGCGCCCGGGGCTCGACCGGCTTCAGGTCTTCCAGGATGAGCTGGGTGTTGTCCAGCCACTGGCGGTAGGGATGCTGGTTGGCAAGGGTCGACTTCAGCTCATCGTCGGAGATGATCCGGCCTTCCTCCATATCGATGAGCAGCATCTTGCCCGGCTGCAGACGCCACTTCTTGATGATGCTCTCTTCGTTGACCGGCAGTGTACCGGCTTCGGAGGCGAGGATGACGCGATCGTCGTCGGTCACGAGGTAGCGCGCCGGACGCAGGCCGTTGCGGTCGAGCGTCGCGCCGATCTGCTTGCCATCGGTAAAGCAGACGGCGGCGGGGCCATCCCATGGCTCCATCAGGGCGGCATGATATTCGTAGAATGCCTTGCGCTCGGGCGCCATCAGCTGGTTGCCGGCCCAGGCTTCCGGGATCAGCATCATGACGGCATGCGACAGCGGATAACCGCCCTGCACGAGGAATTCGAGCGCGTTATCGAAACAGGCGGTATCCGACTGGCCCTCATAGGAAATCGGCCAGAGCTTGGAGATATCGTCCCCGAACAGCGGCGAGGAGACCGACGCCTGACGCGCCGCCATCCAGTTGACGTTGGCGCGCAGCGTGTTGATTTCGCCGTTATGGGCGACCATGCGGTAGGGATGCGCCAGCTTCCACGATGGGAAGGTGTTGGTCGAGAACCGCTGGTGCACGAGGGCGACAGCCGATTCAAAGCGCGGATCGGCGAGGTCCTTGAAATAGGCCGCGACCTGATAGGCAAGGAACATGCCCTTGTAGACAATGGTCTTGGTCGACAGCGACACCGGATAGAAACCGGTCTCCGCACCTTCGAATGCATCATAGATGCGGTTGGAAATCACCTTGCGCAGGGTAAACAGGCGGCGCTCGAATTCAGCATTGGTCGCAGCATCGCGGCCAGCGCCGATGAACACCTGAACATGATACGGCTCGGTCGCGGCGATATCGGGAGCCTTGGACAGTGAAGCATTGTCGACCGGCACTTCGCGGAAGCCGAGCAGCGTCTGGCCTTCTTCAGCCACGACCTCGGAGATCACCTGCTTGAAATGGGCGATCTGCGCTTCGTCCTGCGGCATGAACAGGTAGCCGACGGCATATTCTCCGGCCTTCGGCAGAATGACGCCCTGCAAGGCCATTTCCTCACGGAAGAAACGGTCGGGGATCTGCACCAGAATGCCTGCGCCATCGCCCATCAGCGGATCGGCGCCGACAGCGCCGCGATGCGTCAGGTTTTCCAGGATGAACAGGCCATCCTTGACGATCTGGTGGGACTTCTTGCCCTTCATATGGGCGACAAAGCCGACGCCGCAGGCGTCATGCTCGTTGCTTGGATCATAAAGACCCTGTTTTTTCGGCAGGCCCGGAAATGCGGTTGTTTTCTCAACCGTCGCCGCTTGGCGCACAGTGTTGAGACCAGTTACGGTGGATGGCGTAAAGTCCGTCATCGTCTTCCCTCCTGTTAACCCGGCATGGCCGGATATTTCCGCAGTCCAGGCAGGCTTTTGCGGGCAAGAGTCCCGTCGAGGCCGGCACCGGCATTATCGTTGCATGATCCTGATGCGGTCGCAAATGAACCATCGATGGCATCAGGCACAGAGTGCTCACGACCATCGAGACTGTCCCGCCGGCCCGGACGACAGAGCGTCCGGCGCGGTCTACAATCGTCAGCCGGCAACCGCATCAGGCGGGCTTTCCGGCGTCTTTCCGGTCTTGAGACCGAAATAGGACAGTCATACTGTCCTATTTCATAGGCTCTATGCCAGAAAGCCCCCTCTTCCGCAAGACCACTAATGCAAAATATTCGACCGAATTTTGCCGAACATTGCGGTTAATTTCGTCTTTTTGTAATTTTCTTTCGACAACTCCTCATTTTCTTCAATTTGGTTTCAAACTGGTCTGACATTGTCCCTATCTCGCTTCGAACGGATTGATTGCCGCCACAGCATCCTTATGGTCACTCCGGACCAATCAATTCGGGGCATTTCCCCCGAAATAGCAGGATCACATCATGATTTTCTCTTCCGACAACTGGGCGGGCGCCCATCCCGTGATTGCCGAAAGCCTCGTCAAGGCGGCCGGTGGCTTTGCCTCCGCCTACGGCACCAGCGAACTCGACAAACGTGTGGAAAAGAAGCTCTCCGATGTGTTTGAGCGCGACGTCGCGGTGTTCTTCGTCGCCACCGGCACCGCCGCCAATTCCCTGGCGCTGGCCAGTACCAATCGCCCGGGCGGCCACGTGCTCTGCCACCGTGAAGCGCATGTGAACGCCGACGAATGCGGCGCGCCGGAATTCTTCTCGCACGGCGCCAAGCTCGCCCCGGTCGATGGCCCCATGGGCAAGATGGATCCGGCCCGTCTGGAAAAGGAAATCCAGCGCACCCGTGGCGGCGGTGTCCATGGCGGCCAGCCGATGGCCATCACCATGACGCAGGCGACCGAAGCTGGGACCGCCTATACCCTCGACGAAATCGATGCGATCGCTGCCATCGCCAAGTCTGCAAAGCTCCCCTTGCATATGGATGGCGCCCGTTTTGCCAACGCGCTTGTGACACTCGGCACAACACCGGCCGAAATGACCTGGAAACGCGGCATCGACCTGCTCTCCTTCGGCGGCACCAAGAACGGTTGCTGGTGCGCCGAGGCGCTGATCCTGTTCGATACGTCGAAGGCCGAAGAAATGGGCTACTTGCGCAAGCGCTCCGCCCAGCTTTTCTCGAAGTCCCGCTTCATTGCCGCCCAGTTCGATGCCTATCTCGAAGGTGATCTCTGGCTCGATCTCGCCCGCCATGCCAACAGCATGGCAGACCGGCTTGCCGCGGGCATCGAACGGTCGAACAGCGCCCACCTTGCCTGGCCGACCGGCTCCAATGAGCTTTTCGTCGTCCTGAAAAAAGAGGTTGCCGCAAAACTTCAGGCAGACGGCGCCGTCTTCTATGACTGGCCTGTGCCTCATGCGCTGGCGGATTCCGTTTCAGAAGACGAAGGCCTCTACCGCCTGGTCGCCAGCTTCGCGACCACACCGGAGAATGTCGACCAGTTCCTGAAAGCCCTCTGATCAGAGCGTTGATTTCCCTGTCGCGGCTGCGGCCTGCGGGCCGCCGACCGTAGTCAGGATCTCGCCGGACAGGGCCTCCACCAGTGCCCTGTCCGCGCCACGCCGCGCCACCAGCACGAATTCCACATCCTCAAGCCGCGGCAGCCGATCCGAGGTGATTTCCCGCAAGCCCGCCGGTGCCATGCTGCGTGGCTGCACCAGAACGCCCATGCCTGCACGCGCCGCAGCCGTCAGACCGCTGAGACTGCCGCAGGTGCAGACGATCCGCCACGGCACACTCGCCCGCTCAAGCGCTTCCAACGCCACGCTGCGGGTAATGCTCGGCGGCGGAAAGGCGATTAGAGGCAAGACATCACCGCGCATCACCCGTTCGGGATCACGCGCCAGCCAGACCAGCGGCTCGCGGTAAACCAGCTGGCCCCGCGCATCGCCGATCCGCCGTTTGGCCAGCACCAGATCGAGCGCGCCCTCATCCTGCATCTGGTAAAGCGTGCCGCTCAAGGCGACGGTCAGCTCGAGATCGACCGAAGCATGCGCCCGGGTAAAATCCTCGAGCACCGCCGGAAGGCGGCTCATGACAAAATCTTCCGACACGCCAAGATGCAGCCGCCCATGCAGGCTGCGCTCGGCAAACAGCGACTTCACCTGCCCATCCAGCGACAGCATGGCGCGGGCCGGCCCCAGTAGCGCTTCACCATCCGCCGTCAGCGACACCCGATGCGTATCGCGCTCGACCAGCTTGCGGCCAAGATCGGCTTCCAGCCGGCGGATATGCTGGCTGACCGTCGATTGCCCGAGCCCCAGCCGCTCGGCCGCAAGCGTAAAACTCGCCATCTGCTCGACGGCGAGAAAACTGCGAAGCTGCACCAGATCCAGCATTGATCATCCTGAAATGTGATAATCGTTATTTCTTGCATTCGATATCATAATGACAATGATGCCGCCATCTGCTTTCCGATGACCTGGACGATCAATATGCGCCGCTTCCTGCCCGATACTTTCACCATCCTGCTCGTCTGTACGGTGATCCTTGCATCGCTCTTGCCCATTTCCGGCAAACCGGCAGAGTGGTTTGGCCTGGCGACGAAAATCGCCATCGGCCTTCTGTTCTTCCTGCATGGAGCGCGGCTGTCGCGCGATGTCGTGGTGGCCGGTGTGCTGCATTGGCGGCTGCATCTCGTGATTTTGGCGTCGACCTTCGTGCTCTTCCCGCTGCTCGGTCTGGCCATCGGCTTCCTGCCGGAAAGCGTTCTGCCCCCTGCCCTTTACACCGGCATCCTCTTCCTTTGCGTCCTGCCCTCGACCGTACAATCGTCGATCGCCTTCACGTCGATGGCGGGCGGCAATGTGCCCGCAGCGATCTGCGCCGCGTCCGCTTCCAACATTTTCGGGATGTTCCTGACACCGCTGCTGGTCGGCCTGCTGTTTGCCTCCGGCGGCCAGGGAGGCTTCTCGCTCGATGCCCTGGAGCAGATCCTGCTGCAGTTGCTTGCCCCGTTCATCCTCGGTCAGATCCTGCAGCCATGGATCGGCAACTTCATCCGCGCCCGCAAGAAACTATTGATGCCGGTCGATCGCGGCTCGATCCTGATGGTCGTCTATCTCGCCTTCAGCGAGGCGGTGACGGAACACATCTGGAGCACATTCTCCATCCGCGACATCACGGTCGTCATCGTGCTCGACATCCTGCTTCTGGCCATCGTGCTGATCGTCACCATGTATGGCAGCCGCCTGATGGGCTTTTCGCGGGAAGACGAGATCGCCATCACCTTCTGCGGCTCCAAGAAAAGTCTTGCCAGCGGCGTGCCGATGGCCAACGTCATCTTCGCCGGCCAGGGCATCGGCAGCATCGTCCTGCCGCTGATGCTGTTCCACCAGATCCAGCTGATGGCCTGCGCGGTGATCGCCCAGAAATATGCCGAACGCTCACGGCGCCTCGCGGTTGCCGCGGCGGAGTAAAGCCGCCGGAGTTTAGAAAAACTCGTCCAGCAATTGATAATAAGCGAGCTTGGCGCGATCCGGCTGAGGGACACCGTAGAGATCAAGGAAGGCTTGTCCCCAAGCCTCGCCAAAATCGTCACAAACACTGCGATAGGCAAGCGCCAGGTCCTGATAGCGGTCAGCGACGCCCAGACGGGCGCAGTCGATAAACCCGCTGAACCGCCCATCCTGCGCCAGCAGGTTCGGCAGGCACGCATCGCCATGCGTCACAACGAGGTCGGCGCCGTCAGGCTTTTGTGTTTCAAGAAGCTGGAAGAGGTCTTCGGCCGATTGATCAAGCCGCGCCTCATCAAAGTCGTCCTCGTCAACCTCGCCTGCCTCCATCCGCGCCTTGGCTAGCGCCAGCCGGCCGGAAAGGCTTTGGTCGAACGGGCAGGTCCGGATATCGATGGCGTGCAGCAGCTGCAAAGCGGTGGCCAGGATTTCGATGCACTGTTGCGGCGTGATCGGCGCAACCGACAAATCACGCCCCGGGATAGCGCTGAGCAGCAGCCAGTTCTGGCCGTCGTGAACGTCCGGCGCAACAACGTTCGGGCAGGCAATCCCCGCCCCCGCCAGCCATAGCAATCGTGTTGCCTCGTCGGGCAATTCGCCAAACGGCCCAGCCGGCTCGCATTTCACAAAGAGGTCTGGCTTTCCATCCCCGACCAGCTTGAAGACGCCAGCTGCGGACTGACCAACCTCGTCGCGCTCGAAATGATAGGACGACAGCCGGATACGCCACTCCGGTGGCAGTGCCTCAACGGGCAGCACGGGGGACAATTCGCTCATCAAACCCTCTTTTTCTCCAGCGCAAAATCGCCGCCTCGCTGCTATTACAGCGGCGAGACTCCCTCATAAAAAAAGCCGTTTGCAACACGCGGCTGCAAACGGCTCTGGATTATCAACAGCGCCCGCTCAGACGCTGCATCGTCTCATCAACAGCTTAGTTGGTGCTGCCGGTGACCTGCGTGGCTTCGATCTGCTTCGGCGCCGACTGGGCGGCAACGATGTCGATGCGGCGCGGCTTGGCGGCTTCCGGGATCTCGCGCAGGAGATCGATGTGAAGCAGGCCGTTCTTCAGCGAAGCGGACTGGATTTCCACGTGGTCGGCGAGCTGGAAGCGGCGCTCGAAGGCGCGCTTGGCGATGCCGCGATACAGAAACTGGTTTTCAGTTGCCTTTTCTTCGCTCTTCTCGCCCTTGACGGTCAGCGTGTGCTCGCGGGCTTCGATCGAAAGTTCACTTTCGTCAAACCCGGCAACGGCCATGGTGATCCGGTAGGTGCTCTCGCCGGTCCGCTCGATATTGTAGGGCGGATAGGTCTGCGACTGGTCCGGCTGGCCGAGACTGTCGAGCATGGTGAAGAGACGGTCGAAACCGACGGTGGAACGGTAAAGGGGGGAAAAATCAACGTGACGCATGGTGTCCTCTTGTGAGCAACTGGTGTGCGATCTTGGCTCCGTCATCCCGTATGCGGCGATGGCAGAACCGGTGGAACGAGCCCGACTTCGGCGCCCGTGAGAAGGAGATGGGAATTGTTTTTACGGCCTTCAAGCCCCCTTCGACACAAGAGTAAAACACCGCCGCAAAAGCGCAATCCGCCGATAAACGCAGGATGAACGGCCGGTTCCGGAACCGTTCAGCTTGAGGGCGGTAAAACCACAACATCGGAGACGAGGCTGGCAGCGGCGGTGAGCGTCCCTTCTCCCACATGCTGCCTGTCCTCACCCGATCGACTGTCTCTGGCCGGGAACGGTATATCGTCCCCCACCGTTTCCGGCCCTTTTCCCATCCTTTTCTTTGACGGGACAAATCCTCTGCCGTATCTCTGCTTTCTGGCCTGCACCCTTCCTTAATCGCTATCGATCAAGGATGCGCCATCACACATCCGGTGCATTGCCGGCGCATCCTGTGCCGCTATCGCATCCGCAAAGACCCGCCGGACACGGACCTGCCCATGACGCCTACGCTTTACTCCACCCCGGACAATCCGATCCCCGGCAATCATACCGTCGGTTTCTTCGAAGGCGTGGGTAATCGCAAGATCCGCTATGCAATCTTCAAGTCGGATACACCCGTTGCCAAGGGCACGGTCGTGCTGTTGCAGGGCCGCAATGAATCGATCGAGAAATATGCCGAGACGATCGGCGAACTGACGGCGCGCGGCCTGTGGGTGGCAACCTTCGACTGGCGCGGCCAGGCCGGTTCAGAACGCCTGTTGAAAAACCCGCGCCGCGGCCATGTCCGGCGCTTCGCCGACTATGAGAGCGACCTCAGCACGTTCCTCGAAAAGATCGTCCTGCCCGATACGCGGCTGCCCTTCTTCATGCTGGCCCATTCAATGGGTGCGCTGGTGGCCCTGTCGCAGGCACCGATGCTGGCGAGCCGCATCGACCGGCTTGCCGTTGCCGCCCCGTTCGTGGCGCTCGGTGGCCAGAAGGTCGGTCATGGCATGATCGGTTTCATGGCCGCCGCGTTCAGCCTCTGCGGCCTGGGTTCCCTGCCGCTGATGCGTGACAAGGGTTCGCGGCCCTTTTCGGAAAACCTTTTGACATCGGATGCCCGCCGCTTTGCCCGTAACACGGCATTGACCGATGCCCATCCGGAGCTGGCGCTCGGTCCCCCCTCCGCCCGCTGGCTGCATGAGACCTTCAAGGCAATCAAGCGCATCGCCAGCCGCGAGCACCTGACGCAAATCCGCGTGCCGACCATCGTGCTGGCGCCGACGCAGGACAAACTGGTGCCGCATCTGGCGGTGGAGACCCTTGCCCGCAATTTCCGTGCCGGCCACATGATCCCGATCGACGGCGCCCGGCATGAGCTTCTGCACGAAGCCGACCATTACCGCGCCCAGGCGATCGCCGCCATCGAGGCCTTCATCCCCGGCAGCACCGCGGAAATGGCCTTGATGGAAAAGGAAGACCTCACGGCCTAGTTTGGCTGTCAGCCCTTCAGAATGGCCAAAGCCTGTGCGTGAACTTCGGCGCTGCCGGCTGCAATGACTTCGCCACCCATTTCCGCCGGGCCGCCATTCCAGCTGGTGACGATGCCGCCTGCCTGTTCGATGAGCGGTATGATCCCGCCGACATCATAGGGCTTCAGGCCGCATTCGATGACCAGATCGATGTGACCGGCCGCCAGCAGCGCGAAAGCGTAGCAATCGCAGCCGTAGCGGGCGAGCTGCACCTTGCTTTGCACCGCTTCGAAACGAGTCTTGATATCACCGGTGTAGAGATGCGGCGACGTGGTGAACATGATCGCCTGCGAGAGATCGGCGCAAGGCCGCGTCGAAACGATCTTGTCCTCGCCCGGCCCGCGATAATGGGTCTTCTTGCCATCGGCAAAATAGCGCTCGCCGGTAAACGGCTGGTCCATCAGCCCCATCACTGCCTCGCCTTTGTGATAAAGGCCGATCAGCGTGCCCCAGACCGGCAGGCCGGAAATGAAGGCGCGTGTTCCGTCGATCGGATCGATCACCCAGACGTAATCGCGGTCGAGGCCAACATTGCCGAACTCTTCGCCGAGAATGCCGTGCTCGGGGAAATGCGCCTCGATCAGCGCCCGGATTGCTGTCTCGGCTGCCCGGTCGCCCTCGGTCACCGGGTCGAAACCGGCAGCTTCCTTGTTGGCAACGCTGATGCCGGTGCGGAAACGCGGCAGGGTCTGTGCCTTGGCAGCATCGGCAAGGCGATCGAAAAACTCACGGTCCGGCAGCATGAAACCTCACGAAAATCGGGAATTGGAAGGCTGAATCTGCTTATGGCACATTTTTTTGAAAAAGAAGTCTTGAACGGAAAAATCGGTAAAAATCGTGCCAGCCGGCCATCGCGGAAGCGGTCCTGCCCCGAAATTTCGAAGAACGTGCCTCAAAAATCGAAAACAAGGACAACATCGCCTGTTTTATGGCAGATCGGCGCCGATACGGCTTTGATGCAACGCACCAATTACGGTCAAGTCTTGCTTGACAATTGTGCAATGCAATATTAGCTTTTTCCTACAGCCACTTGTGGCTGTAAATACCCTCCTTGGGTGTTTCCTCCCTAGACTTAGCCGCGCCACAAGCGCGGTTTTTTTTGTCTTTGTGTCAGGGAAAAGACCGGCCTATTCGGCCGCCAGCGAGGTGCTTGGCGAATAGGTCTGCACATGGGCCGCCAACCCGCCGAGAAACATCCCGATCGCTTGTGCCAGCATCGGAAAGTCCTTCTTCTTCTGCAGGGTCGCTTCGTCGACATAGAGACCGCGATTGATCTCGATCTGCAGTGCGTGCAGCCCGCGGGCCGGGCGGCCGTAATGCTCGGTGATGAAACCGCCGGCATAGGGCTTGTTGCGGGCGACGGAAAATCCGAGATCCTCCAGCAGCGACACGGCTGCCCGTGACAGATCCGCAGACGCGCTGGTGCCGTAGCGGTCGCCGATGATGAAATCCGGCCGCTGGCCCGTACCGGCCAGCCGGATATTGCCCGGCATCGAATGGCAATCGATCAGAACCGCCAGCCCGAACTGCACATGCGTGCGGGCGATCAGCCGCCGCAGGCAGGCATGATAAGGCTTGTAGATCGTCTCGATCCGATCGAGCGCCTCTGCGACTGGAAAGCGGCTGCGATAGATTTCCATGTTTTCCGCCACCAGCCGCGGCACCGTGCCGAGACCGCCGGCCACCCGCATGGAGCTGATATTGGCAAAAGACGGCAAAGGCCCGTCGAACATCTTCGGGTCGAGTTCATAGGGCTCGCGGTTGACATCGAGGAAGGCCCGCGGGAAATGCGCCATTAACAATGGCGCGCCCATATCTGTTACGGAATGGAACAGTTCGTCGACGAAATGATCCTCCGACCGGCGGATCGACACATCGTCCAGACGGGATTTTTCCAGGAAGGACCGGCTGTAAACCCTGCCGCTGTGGGGGGAATTGAAGACAAAGGGAATGCGTTGCATTTCCGGCTCGCGAACTTCGAACTGTTCGGTTTCGCTGACGTTCTGCGTCATCGCAGCCCTTTTTTACCATGTCACAATCTTGATAGTTCGTGTATGTTGCCAGCAGGCAGCAATCATGTCCATAGTCGTTTCCTGCCTGTGAACGGGGTTTGACCTCATGTCTTCACCGGATATTTACTCAACTGCGGTTTCATGACGTTACCGCAATTCCCGACATCGACATTTAAGGTGCAACGGCTTTAATCCATGAGTCCAAAAATTCTCCTCGCCGAAGACGATAACGACATGCGCCGCTTCCTGGTGAAAGCCCTGGAAAAGGCCGGCTATAAGGTATTGTCGTTCGACAATGGCGCCAGCGCCTATGACCGGCTGCGCGAAGAGCCGTTTTCGCTTCTTCTGACCGATATCGTCATGCCTGAAATGGACGGCATCGAGCTCGCCCGCCGGGCAACCGAACTCGACCCGGACCTCAAGGTCATGTTCATCACCGGCTTCGCTGCCGTGGCGCTCAATCCTGATTCGAAAGCTCCGAAGGATGCAAAGGTGCTGTCGAAGCCCTTCCACCTGCGTGATCTTGTGGATGAAGTGAACAAGATGCTGGCCGCATAGCCTGCGCCGCAAGGGCCGCAAAACTTCCTGTCAAAAAGCCGAAAAAAGCCTATTGACGCCCCAGGAGGTTTATGGTCTATGCGCCGACATCGGATGGGCGTGTAGCTCAGCGGGAGAGCACTACGTTGACATCGTAGGGGTCACAGGTTCAATCCCTGTCACGCCCACCATCCAGTTTCTAAAGGCCTTTCGGGAAACCGGGAGGCCTTTTTCGTTTGGCACTCGCCTGTCCCGACCCTATCTTGTCTGTAGGCCAGCAGGCTTTGCACCGGCCGTCGCGATCACGCTCGGCGCTGAGGCGCCCATCAACGATACACCACGAACCAAGGATGATTTTCACCCGTGAACGAACCACGTTACGATCTTCGTCAGGAGAAGAATGGCACCTGGACTGTCATTGACGTCGTCACAAGCCTGCCTGCAGCCTCCGATGGCCGTGATCTGACAGGCCTTGAGCGCGACGACGCCAGGGACATTATGGAGGCACTGAACAGGGATCACCTCGCAGGCCGCAAAAGCCCGCTGGTGTAGCTCCAAAAATCCCCTCCCCGTTGCCGGAGAGGAGATTGGTAAAATGGTTTACGTGCTAAAATTGCTGGGTTGCAAAGTGTCCAGCACCGTCAGTAAAGAATGAAATGCTGCACTGCGCATCCCCCAAACAAGGTAGGCAGAGACCGTTATTCTTCGAAATCAATATGTTGGGCAGAAAACCGGCCCAGAATGGCCACGATTTCACCAAGACCGCACAAACCTGCAATTCAGAGCTAGGACGCCGATTGGCAAATCCCTCGACGCGTGCAGCGCGCAAAGATCCATGCTATGATCCCTCTCCAAAAAACACGAAATATTGTTACGAAATTCGTGACGCGGGCGCAGTTTTGCGATACGAACCGCTGAAATTGTGGTCCCTGAACCCTATATCTGCCGTTCACCCAGACAAGATCAAGGAAGACGTCCATGCCTGCCTATCGCTCCCGCACCACCACCCACGGCCGCAACATGGCCGGCGCTCGCGGCCTTTGGCGGGCGACGGGCATGAAGGACAGCGATTTCGGCAAGCCGATTATTGCAGTGGTCAATTCATTCACCCAGTTCGTGCCCGGCCATGTGCACCTCAAGGACCTCGGCCAGCTGGTTGCCCGCGAAATTGAAGCCAATGGCGGCGTCGCCAAGGAATTCAACACGATCGCCGTCGATGACGGCATCGCCATGGGTCATGATGGCATGCTCTATTCGCTGCCGTCGCGCGAGATCATCGCCGATTCGGTCGAGTACATGGTCAATGCGCATTGTGCCGATGCGATGGTCTGCATCTCCAACTGTGACAAGATCACCCCCGGCATGCTGATGGCGTCGCTGCGCCTCAACATCCCGGTGATCTTCGTCTCCGGCGGCCCGATGGAAGCTGGCAAGGTCGTGCTTTCCGATGGCAAGATCCACGCGCTCGATCTGGTCGACGCGATGGTTGCCGCCGCCGATGACAAGATGTCGGACGAGGACGTCAAGACCATCGAGCGCTCCGCCTGCCCGACCTGCGGTTCCTGCTCCGGCATGTTCACGGCCAACTCGATGAACTGTCTGACCGAGGCACTGGGCCTGTCCCTGCCCGGCAACGGCTCGACTTTGGCGACCCATTCGGATCGTGAAAAGCTGTTCCTCGAAGCCGGCCGCCGCATCGTCGGTCTTGCCAAGCGCTATTATGAAGCCGAGGACGTCACGGCACTGCCGCGCACCATCGCCTCGAAGGGTGCCTTCGAGAATGCGATGGCGCTCGATATCGCCATGGGCGGCTCGACCAACACCGTTCTGCACATCCTGGCTGCCGCCCATGAAGGCGAAGTCGATTTCACCATGGATGATATCGACCGGCTGTCGCGCAAGGTTCCGTGCCTGTCGAAGGTCGCACCGGCCAAGGCCGACGTGCACATGGAAGACGTGCACCGCGCCGGGGGCATCATGGCGATCCTCGGCGAACTCAACCGCGCCGGCCTTCTGAATGCCGACCTGCCGACCGTGCATGAAAAGACGCTCGGCGATGCGCTCGCCAAGTGGGACATCGCCGTCACCGACAATCCGGCAGCACTTGAACTGTTCAGTGCCGCCCCCGGCGGCGTGCCGACCCAGGTCGCGTTCAGCCAGAGCGCCCGCTGGAAGGAACTCGATACCGACCGCGAAAACGGCGTCATCCGCGATGCCCAGCATCCATTCTCCAAGGATGGCGGCCTGGCAGTCCTCAAGGGCAATATTGCCATCAACGGCTGCATCGTGAAAACGGCCGGCGTCGATGAATCGATCCTGAAATTCTCCGGCCCAGCCCGCGTCTTCGAAAGCCAGGATTCGTCGGTCAAGGCGATCCTTGCCAACGAAGTCAAGGCCGGCGACGTCGTGGTCATCCGTTATGAAGGCCCCAAGGGCGGCCCGGGCATGCAGGAAATGCTCTATCCGACCAGCTACCTGAAGTCGAAGGGTCTCGGCAAAGCCTGCGCGCTGATCACCGACGGCCGTTTCTCGGGCGGCACTTCGGGTCTCTCGATCGGCCATGTCTCGCCGGAAGCGGCGAATGGCGGTCTGATCGGCATCGTGCGCGAAGGCGACATGATCGACATCGACATCCCCAACCGGACGATCTCGCTGCGCGTTGACGAAGCCGAAATCGCTGCCCGCCGCACTGAACAGGACGCCAAGGGCTGGAAGCCGGTCGAACAGCGCAAGCGTAAGGTCACGACGGCGCTGAAGGCATATGCCGCATTCGCCACCTCGGCCGACCGTGGCGCCGTCCGCGATCTGGGCGATCTCGGCTAGCCAGATCGACCTGCCGCCTCCTTCTCATTCAAAAATGTGAAATCGCCGCATCGGCGATTTCACATGGCACTGATCGGGCCTCTCGCGCTCTGGCCTCAGTCGCATGCTGTCTGCTATGATCCAACCTTCTGGAGGAATGACCTTTGGAGGGGGGAATGACGAACGTTGCCACGTTGCTCGGGACCTGGCGTATGCTCAGCTGGAAGAGGACATTCATCACCACCGGCGAAGTGGCTGATGCCATGGGGGCTGATCCCGTCGGCTATATTTGTTATCACGCCGATGGACGCATGATGGCGTTGGTCGTCAATCGCCATCGGCCTGCGCTCAGGGGAACGACGCCGGCGGACGATGAAAAAATTGCTCTCTTCGATTCCATGCTGGCCTATGCAGGCACCTATACGGTTGAGGACGGCAGGGTCATCCACCACGTCGACACCAGCTGGAATCCTGCCTGGGGCATAACCGACCAGGTGCGTCCCTTTTCGATTGTCGGCGATAAGCTGATCATCAGCGACGCGCCGGGCGTTGACCCGGTAACGGGACAGGACGTCATCTATCACCTCGAGTTCAGCAGAGTTTGACGGAACGGCGCTGAAGAGGCTTCGGCAATCCCTTGCAACCCCCCGCCCCGTCTGCCTGTTCGATGGTGCTTACATACATATTTGCTATTCCTGGCAAAGCCGCCATTCGGCCGTCATTCTACCCTAGGCAAATATTCCAAACGCACCCACAATCGCACGTCAAGCCTCCTAGCCCCGAGTAAACCCATGCAAGCCGAACAGACCATCCTGAAAATATCCATCGGCATGACAATCCTGATTGCCTGTTCCGGTATTCTCTTCGGCATCATCACCGGCTCATTCTCGATTGCATTCGACGGCGTTTATTCGCTTGCCGACGCCAGCATGAGTACGCTGGCGCTGGTGGTCGCCCGGCTGATCGCCATCGATGCGGACCCGAGCCGCGGCAAGGGCAAGCTGCGGGCGCGGTTCTCCCTCGGGTTCTGGCATCTCGAGCCGATCGTGCTCGGGCTGAACGGCATCCTGTTGATGAGCGTCGCTGTCTACGCGCTGATCAACGCCATCATCAGTATCCTCTCCGGTGGTTATGTGCTGGAGTTCAACTATGCCATCCTCTATGCGGCCATCACACTCGTGGCGTGCCTGACGATGGCAATTGTCGTCCGGAAGAAAAACACAACGATCCGCTCCGAATTTCTGGCGCTTGATGCCACCGCGTGGATCATGTCTGCCGGCATCACGGCAGCCCTGCTCATCGCTTTCATCGCCGGGTTTTTCGTTGAAGGTACAACGTTCGCCTGGATCGCGCCCTATATCGATCCGGCCATTCTGGCGCTGGTTTCGGTCGTCATCATCCCGATGCCGATCGGAACAGTGCGCCAGGCGCTATCGGATATCCTGCTGCTGACGCCGGAACCGCTGCGGGCAAGGATCGACGACGTGGCAGCAGACGTGGTCAAGGAACAGGCTTTCCTCTCCCACCGCGCCTATGTCGCCCGCATCGGCCGTTTAATGCAAGTGGAACTCTATTTCATCGTCCCGACGGGCATGCCTGCCCGGACGATCGAGGAGTGGGATCAGCTGCGCGACGACATCGGCGCCCGCATCGGCAGCGAAGGCCCCAACCGCTGGCTGACCATCGCCTTTACGGCGGATACGGAATGGGCGGAATAGCCCTTGCTTCCCCAAGCTGAACCTGGCGCTGCTACTTACGCGCAGAAACCAGAAGGAACATCGGCCGCTCGCGCTCATCCGCCCATTCCGGATGAGCGGCCACCTGCTCCAGCGACGGCCCCCATTCCTCGACATGCTCGAGCGTGAAGCCGAGGCGGATCAGCATATTCAGGAGCGTCCCCAACGTCCGGTGCTGCTTGACGACGCCCTTGGCCAGCCAGTCCGTCGTGCGCGGGCCTTCATCGAGATAGCCATTGACCGGCCATGTTGCACGTCCATAGGCATCCTTAGACCAGCCGGGATGGGCTGGCGCCATGTAGATCGGATGCTCGACCGAAAACACCAGCTGGCCGCCGGTCACCAGCGCCGCATGGACGCGCGCCAGCAGGCGATCCAGGTCTTTGAGGTAATGAAAGGCGAGCGAACTGTAGACGAGATCGAAGGATGCCTTGGGCAGTTCCAGCACTTCAAGATCGGCCCGTTCATAGCGGATGGCCGGATCGGACGTTGCCACGGCCCGCGCCAGCATGTTCTCCGACACATCGAAACCCAGCACGCTTTCGGCGCCCTCCTGCTTTGCAAACCGGCAAAACCAGCCGAAACCGCAACCGAGATCGACGACCCGCTTGCCCTTCAGATTAGGAAGCAGCGCCCGGATCGATGTCCATTCCGCCACCCCGTCCAACCCCTCGACCGACCGCCCAAGCTGGCTATAGCCCTCGAAGAATTCGGGATTGTCGTAGACGTTCTGCGTCATGGTTCACCATTCTTTCTGCGGTCGACGGACAGATACCGACATGCTCGGTGCGTGCCGTCATGTCAGCCTTTTGTGGTGGGAATTGTAGGTTTGCAATGAATTTGCCCAAATGAGTCCCGCAAAGCGAGGCGTCAGCCTTGTGGGCAAACCTTATCCTCCGTCATCCTCGCCCTTGTGGCCGGAATCCAGCCACGGCGCGTCCGCGCCATGAGAGAACTGTTCAATCGGAACTTCTCGCATCTTACGCCGTAGACGCGGCGCATCCCTGAGCATCCGCGAGGGCCACGATCAACCCGCCGCCTGCGGCTCCATATAAGCCAGCTCCCAGACATGACCATCCGGGTCCTGAAAACTGCAGCCATACATAAATCCATAGTCCATGATCGGCCGCCATGCCTTGCCACCCAGCGACAGCGCCTTGGCCAGCGTATCGTCCACCTCCTGGCGGCTGCTCGCAGACAGCGCCGTCAGGACTTCCGTCGATTTGCTCGTATCGCTGATCTCGTCGATGATGAATTCCTTGAAACGGGCCTCGTGCATCAACATGACGAAGATGTTCTCCTCGACGATCATGCACAGCGTCTCGTCGTTGGAAAAATCCGGGTTGAAGCCGAAACCGAGCCCGGTGAAAAACGCTTTCGACCGGGCAACATCCTTCACCGGCAGATTTACGAAAATCATCCTCATTGACAGTCTCCTCGTTGATTATCGGGATTGCCGCCCTCAGGCGGGGTGAAAATGGATGGTTAGGCAAGCGCCAGAAGGTCTGAGCGCAGCCGCTCCGGGCGCCCCTCGCCAAGTGCCGCATCGACCTCGGCATGAGTGCTCTTCCAGATCGGCACCGCCAGGGACAACAAGGCATGGCCTGCCGGCGTCAGCTGCATCCGCCGCAACCGGCGATCCTTGTTATCTGTCATGACAGTCACCAGCCCACGCTTCTCCAGCGGTTTTAGCGCTGCCGTCAATGTGGTACGATCCATGGCCAGCAGATGGGCAACCGGCCCCATGCCCGGCGGCTCCGGACGATTGAGCGACATCAGCAGCGAAAACTGACCATTGGTCAGATCCAGCGGCCGCAAGGCTTCATCGAATTTCCGCGCCAAGGCTCGCGCCGCACGCTGCACATGAAGGCACAGGCATGTGTCGCGCACATGAAGGGTGGTCTCGAAGGGAATCACGGCAGGCTTTGACATGTGCTAATAATGTTGATATCAACCTATTCAGTCAAGCGGAACGAAACGCGATTTTCTGAGGAGGAATGAACGATGTTGAGCAATCCGGTTGTATCACGCGAAGAGTGGCTGGAAGCCCGCAAGGCGCTGCTCGCCACCGAAAAGGAAGAAACAAAGCTGCGCGACAAGATCCGCGCCGAACGGCAGAAAATGCCGTGGGTCAAGGTCGACAAGACCTACACATTCAATACACCGGCGGGCAAAAAGACCCTGGCTGACCTATTCGACGGCCGCAGCCAGTTGATGATCTATCATTTCATGTTTGGCCCCGACTGGGAGGCCGGCTGCCCGGGCTGCTCTTTCCTGTCCGACCATATCGACGGCACGCTTACCCATCTCAACAATCACGACGTCACCTATGTCACGGTCTCCCGCGCACCGCTCGACAAGATCGAAGCCTACAAGAAGCGCATGGGCTGGAAGTTTCCCTGGGTCTCGTCGTTCGGTAGCGATTTCAATTTCGACTACCACGTCTCCTTCACCAAGGAGGAGCTGGAAAGCGGCAAGGTTTTCTACAATTTCCGCGAAACTTCCGGCGACGATGCCCATGACGAGCTGCCCGGCATGAGTGCCTTCATTCGCGACGAGAGTGGCAATGTCTATCATACCTATTCGGACTATGCCCGCGGCGGCGAGGAAATCCTGACGACGCTGATGATCCTCGACCGGGCACCAAAAGGCCGCAATGAAACGTCAACATTGAGCTTCGTGAAACGGCATGACGAATATGAAACGCAGCCGAAGGCGCACTCCTGCTGCGCCTGACGGAGACTGACCCGCAATCGCGCACAAGAGGAGAAAGACGCGATGAAGGCAGACCTTGTTGACGAACACCGCTGGCTTCAGCAACTGACCGGACGATGGCGCCTCGCCTTCGATATGCCGCAGCAAAGCGATGAGCCGGACGCGGGCGGCACCTGGGAAGAAAACGTACGCTCGCTCGACGGCGCCTGGATCGTTGCTGAGATGACCGGCACGATGCCGGACGGCAGCTCTGCAACCAATATCTTGGCGCTCGGCTACGATCCGGCAAAGAAGCGCTATGTCGGATCCTTCGTCAGTTCCGCGATGTCACACCTGTGGATCTACGAAGGCAGGCTCGATGACACCGGCAAGGTGCTGACGCTCGATTGCGAAGGCCCGGATTTCGACACCGTTGGCCGGACCGCGCCTTATCAGGACATCATCACCATCAAGGACGAGAACACCCGCAATTTCTCGTCCCGCATCCGCCTTGCCGATGGCTCGTGGAAGTCTGTCATGTCCTGCGACTACACTCGAATTGAATAGAGCCGGGCGGCCGCTTCCGGCCCGTTGGCGTGAACATCAAACAGGAGGAATACGATGAAAAAGCCGCATGGCGCGTTCGTCTGGTACGAACTGATGACCACCGACACCAAGTCCGCCGAAGCTTTCTACGATGACGTGGTCGGCTGGACCTCTGCCGATTCCGGCATGCCGGATGCGAACTACACGCTGTTCAAGACCAATGGCCTGCGTGTCGCCGGCCTGATGACCATGCCGCAAGGCGCCCTCGACATGGACATTCCGCCGGCCTGGCTCGGCTATGTCGGCGTCGATGACGTCGATGCCGCAGCCAAGAAGCTCGCCAAGCTCGGCGGTACCGTGCACCGGCAGCCGGAGGATATTCCGGGCGTTGGCCGCTTCGCCGTCGTCGCCGATCCGCACGGCGCTGTCTTTGCCCTGTTCGGGTCCGATGATGGCGACATGCCGGATATCAAGCAGATGGACCCCGGCAGCATCGGCTGGCATGAACTGATGGCCGGCGACCTTGCTACCGACCTGCCCTTCTACCAGGAGATGTTCGGCTGGACGAAGGACGAGGGTCTGGATATGGGCGATATGGGTGTCTACCAGCTCTTTTCCCATGATGGCGCGCAGATCGGCGGCATGATGAAAAAGCCGGAAGCCATCCCGGCACCGCCCTATTGGGGCTTCTACTTCAACGTCGATGCTCTCGACGCCGCCATCTCAAAAGCAACCGCCAAGGGCGGCAAGGTCGTCAATGGCCCGATGGAAGTTCCCGGCGGCGCCTGGGTCGTCAACTGCGTCGATCCGCAAGGCGCCTACTTCAATCTTGTGGCGATGAAGCGTTAAATCCACTCCTCCCGCGGCAAGGCACCGGCACAAATCGCCGGAGCCTTGCCGCCGGCTGCTCCCGGAGCCCCCATGAAACTGGATGCAATCGAGGTCATCACCCTGTTCGTCGATGATATCGACAAAGCGAAAGCGTTCTACCAGACGGTCTTTACGCCGGAGATCGTCTACGAAGACGAGGTATCCGCCGTGCTGAAGTTTTCGGGCACGATGATCAACCTGCTCAAATCAACCGAAGCACCCGGGTTGGTCGCACCGTCAATCGTCGCCAAGTCATCATCCGGGTCCCGGGTTCTCCTGACAATCAAGGTCGATGATACCGATGCTACCTGCACCGAGCTGCGCCGCCGCGGCGTAACGCTGCTCAACGGTCCCATCGATCGCCCTTGGGGCCGCCGCACCGCCGCTTTTGCCGATCCCTCGGGCCATGTCTGGGAGATTGCCCAGGAAATCACTTGATCACGCATTCCCTCCGGCAGCAAATACGCGCGGCTGCACTGCCTCCAAACGGGGCATTTCTGCAACCGCTAAAATATGCTAGATGTCGCCCACCAGTCCGGGTCAAACATCATGTCCAATTCGCTGCTCGACGCACTGACCGCTGCAGAACTTCACTGTCCGGTGATCACGGCCGGCGATCCGGACTATGATCGCTATCGCCGTGTCTGGAACGGGATCGCCGACCGGCGGCCTGCCGCGATCGTGCGCCCGCAGGATATCGAGGATGTTCAAAGGGCCGTGCGGGCGGCGGCCGCCTCCGGAGCCTTGCTCGCCGTGCGCGGCGGTGGCCATAGCTTGCCCGGCCTGTCCACCTGCAATGACGGCCTGGTGCTTGATCTGTCGTTGATCCGTTCCGTCGTCATCGACAACACCGCTCAGACCGTCGAGGTCGGCGGCGGCGCCTTGCTTGGCGATCTTGACCGCGTAACAGTTCCGAAAGGCTACATCGTCCCGGCGGGCGTGATTTCCCATACCGGGGTCGCCGGCCTGACGCTGGGTGGAGGCATGGGCTGGGCAAGCCGGAAATATGGGCTGACCATCGACAGCCTGCTGGGCGCCGAAATTGTTCTCGCCACCGGCGATGTCACCTGGACGAGCCCGACCTGGAACCCGGAACTCTTCTGGGCCATCCGCGGCGGCGGCGGAAATTTCGGCGTCATTACCCGCTTCAGGTTCCAGTTGCATCCGTTCAGCGGCATCGTCGCAGGTCAATGGCTCTACCCGATAGAGCGTGCGCGGCAGGTCTTATCGGGATTGCACGGCCTGGCGCGTGAACAATCCAACGATTTTGCGGTATCATTCACCGTATCCCCGTCCGGCATCAACGTCACAGCCGTCTGGTACGGAGACGCCGGGCTCGCAAGAGCCGCCTTATCCCCTTTCGGTACCCTGGCGGACGGCGCCACCGGTGGCCTCGAGAACCTGCCTTATCTCACTTTACAGAGCCGCAACGACGCGGCCTTCGCATGGTCGCGCCGTTATTATGCCAAGGGCGGCTTCTGGCCCGATATCAGCGACGGGGCAATCGAACATATTGTGGCGGCGATCACCCAAGCACCGACGCCGGATTGTGAGATTTACGCCATCCAGCTCGGCGGCGCGATCCGCGATATACCGGACGACGCAACCGCTTACACCGGAAGAAGCGCAGGCTACTATTGGCTATCCGAACCGATCTGGGATGACATGGCCGACGATGACAGGTGTATCGAATGGGGTCGCACCACCGGTCGGTTGCTGTCCGACAGTTCGATCATCGGCAACTATGTCAACGAGCAGGGTGACAGCGGTTCAAACATCGCCCGCGATGCCTATGGTCCCGAAAAATACCAGCGCCTTGCCCGGCTGAAGGCCCGCCTTGACCCGGCAAACCTGTTCCGCCTCAATCAGAATATCGAGCCGCAGGAATAACTGTCACGCATACGCGGATACTCCTGCGGCGCATGAATCCCTCCGTCGGGAATTGCGCCTTGCAATCTCTCTTCGCATTGCACAAAATCCCTTCAATGGCGGCATAGATCCGCCTTTAAGGGGACAGCATGGCGATCAAGGCAAGCATCTATCACCTGACGCATTACAAGTATGACAAGCCGGTACGGCTCGGCCCCCAGGTGATCCGGCTGAAACCGGCCGCCCATTCCAAGACCAAGGTCATCAGCCACTCGCTCAAGGTCACGCCGGAAAACCACTTCGTCACGCTGCAGCAGGACCCCTACGGCAACTATCTTTCCCGCTACGTCTTCCCCGATCCCGTCACCGAGTTGAAGATCGAGGTCGATCTCGTCGCCGACATGACGGTCTACAATCCCTTCGACTTCTTCATCGAGGAAGAGGCCGAGATATTTCCGTTTACCTACCCGGAAGACATCCGCGACGACCTGAAGATTTACATGCAGCCGGAGCCGATGAGCCCGGTGCTGCAGGTCTATCTGGACGGCATCGACCTCAACCCCACCCGCACCATCGATTTCATCGTCGGCCTCAATGCCCGCCTGCAACAGACAGTCAACTACGTCATCCGCATGGAGCCCGGCGTCCAGACGCCGGAAGAGACGCTGGCGCTGGCGCTCGGCTCCTGCCGCGACTCCAGCTGGCTGCTCGTCCAAATCCTGCGCAATCTCGGCCTCGCCGCCCGTTTCGTCTCCGGCTATCTCATCCAGCTCGCCCCGGACCTGAAGGCGCTCGACGGCCCGTCTGGCACAGAAGTCGATTTCACCGATCTGCACGCCTGGTGCGAGGTCTATATCCCCGGCGCCGGCTGGGTCGGGCTCGATCCCACGTCCGGGCTGTTGACCGGCGAAAGCCACATCCCGCTCGCAGCCACCCCACATTACCGCAACGCCGCACCGATCTCCGGCGGCCTCTATGGCGATGCCAACACGACCTTCGACTTCGACATGAACGTGGCGCGCGTCGCCGAACATCCGCGCATCACCAAGCCGTTTTCAGAGGAAAGCTGGCAGGCGCTGAATGCCCTCGGCGAACATGTCGATACCGTGCTCAACGATGCCGATGTGCGCCTGACCATGGGCGGCGAACCGACCTTCGTCTCGATTGACGACTTTGAATCGGAGGAATGGAACACCGGCGCCGTTGGCCCGACCAAACGCGACAAGGCCGACGAACTGATCCGCCGGCTGCGTGAGCGCTTCGCCCCCGGCGGCTTCCTGCATTATGGCCAGGGCAAATGGTATCCCGGCGAGAGCCTGCCGCGCTGGACGTTCTCGCTCTACTGGCGCAAGGACGGAAAGCCGATCTGGCACGATCCGGCCTTGATTGCCGCGGAAGGCCAAAACACCGCAGTGACGGAAAAGCATGCCGCAGACCTCCTGGCCGGCATCGCGGCGGCTCTCGAGATCGAGCCGGACATGATCATCCCGGCCTTCGAGGATCCGGCCGAATGGATCATCAAGGAAGGCAGCCTTCCCGAAAATGTCGACCCGTCCAATTCCAAACTCGAAAGCGCCGAGGAACGCGCCCGTATCGCCAAGGTGTTCGAGCGTGGCCTGACGACGGCAACCGGCTATATCCTGCCCGTTCAGGCGTGGAACGCCAAGGCCGATGGACGCCGCTGGATCAGTGAAAAATGGAAAACCCGCCGCGGCAAGATTTTCCTGATCCCCGGCGATAGCCCGATCGGCTTCCGTATGCCGCTCGGCACCCTGCCTTATGTGCCGCCGTCGCAGTACCCATATATCCATCAGGCCGACCCTTCGATCCCGCGTGGCCCCCTGCCGGATTACAGCGCGCCGTCCCGGACGCTGGCGCAGGCATCGCGTAGATCAAGCGAACCGCAGCAGGACCGCAACGAACAAACGATCGCCGGTTCGCCGGATGACATCCGCGGCGCCGTGCGCACCGCCATGAGCGTCGAGCCGCGCGATGGCCGCCTCTGTGTCTTCATGCCGCCGGTCGAGCGGATCGAGGATTATCTCGATTTGGTCGCGGCCGCCGAAAAGGCAGCCGCAGATCTCGGGCTGCCGGTTCATATCGAAGGCTATTCGCCGCCGCAGGACGAACGCATCAATGTCATGCGCGTTGCGCCCGATCCCGGCGTCATCGAGGTCAATATCCATCCTGCTTCCAACTGGGCCGATTGTGTCGCCATCACCACGGCGATCTATGAGGAAGCCCGGCTTACCCGCCTTGGCGCCGATAAGTTCATGATCGATGGCCGCCACACCGGCACCGGCGGCGGCAACCATGTCGTGGTTGGCGGCAACAATCCCAACAACAGCCCCTTCCTGCGCCGCCCGGATCTTTTGAAAAGCCTGGTGCTGCACTGGCAGCGCCATCCGTCGATGTCCTACCTGTTTTCCGGCATGTTCATCGGCCCGACAAGCCAGGCACCGCGCGTCGACGAGGCCCGGCACGACACACTGTACGAGCTCGAAATCGCCATGGCGCAGGTGCCCGTGCCCGGCATGGCGCAAACACCCCTGCCTTGGGTGGTCGATCGCCTGTTCCGCAACCTGCTGACCGACGTCACCGGCAACACCCATCGCGCCGAAATCTGCATCGACAAGCTGTTTTCGCCGGATGGCCCGACCGGGCGCCTCGGCCTCGTCGAGTTCCGCGGTTTCGAAATGCCGCCGAATGCGCGCATGAGCCTTGCCCAGCAGCTGCTGGTGCGGGCACTGATCGCCCGCTACTGGCAAAACCCGGCCGAGGGCAAGCTGGTGCGCTGGGGTACCACCCTGCACGACCGCTTCATGCTGCCGCACTATGTCTGGCAGGACTTCCTCGACGTGCTCAATGACCTGCGGGCGAATGGTTTCAATATCCGTCCGGAATGGTTCGAGGCCCAGCTCGAGTTCCGTTTCCCGTTCTGCGGCGAGGTCGAATATGAAGGTGCCAAGCTCGAACTGCGCCAGGCGCTGGAGCCCTGGCATGTGATGGGCGAGGAAGGTGCGCCCGGCGGCACCGTGCGTTATGTCGACAGCTCCGTCGAGCGCCTGCAGGTGAAGCTGGAAACGGCCAATCCGGAGCGCTACACCGTTGCCTGCAACGGCCGTGCGCTGCCGCTCACCAGGACCGGCTTCAACGGTGTTTCCGTCGCCGGTGTGCGCTACAAGGCATGGCAGCCCGTGTCGGGTCTGCATCCCAATCTGCCGGTTAACACGCCGCTTACATTCGACATTTATGATACATGGTCGAAGCGTTCGATCGGCGGCTGCATCTATCATGTTGCCCATCCGGGCGGGCGCAGTTACGACACTTTTCCGGTAAACGGCAACGAGGCGGAAGCCCGCAGGCTGGCGCGTTTCGAACCATGGGGGCATACCGCTGGCGCTTATACGCTGGCGCCGGAAGCCCCATCGGCAGAGTTTCCCCTGACGCTCGATTTGCGGCGTCCGGCAGGCATATAGGACGTTGATGTCAAAGAAGCAGACGGCTCATGCGACGCGCAGCGAAGACCGGATCGGCAACGATCCGGTCTTCGGCTATCGCGCACTGCCCGGCATCGCCGATGAAATGCTCGATACGCAGGGCAATGTCCGGCCGGTCTGGCAGCATTTTCTATCCTCCATCGGCCGCATGGACGAAACGGAACTCTCCAACCGCTTCGCCCGCGCCGACCGCTACCTGCGCGATGCCGGCGTGTTCTACCGGGCCTATGGCACCAAGGAGAATTCGGAGCGCAACTGGCCGCTTTCGCATGTCCCCGTGCTGATTGACGACACCGAATGGCAGGCCGTCTCCAAGGGGCTTGTCCAGCGCGCCGAACTGCTGGAGCGCATCGCCGCTGATATCTACGGCCCGAACCGGCTTGTCGCCGAAGGGTTCCTGCCCCCGTCGCTGGTCGCGGGCAATCCGGAATTCCTGCGCCCGATGGTCGGGGTTCTGCCGGCCGACGGCCATTTCCTGCATTTCTGTTCCTTCGAAATCGGCCGCGGCCCGGACGGCAATTGGTGGGTGCTGTCGGACCGCACCGAGGCCCCGTCCGGCGCCGGTTTCGCGCTCGAAAACCGCGTCGCCACCACCCGCGCCTTTTCCGATCTCTATGCCGAAACCCATGTCCACCGCCTCGCGGGTTTCTTCGGTGCCTTCCGCGACGAATTGCAATCGCGCAAGAAACATCCGGACGACCGCATCGCCGTTCTGACGCCGGGCGTCGCCAACGAGACCTATTTCGAACACGCCTATATCGCCCGCTATCTCGGCTTCATGCTGCTGGAAGGTGAAGACCTGACGGTGGTCGATGGCCGCGTCATGGTCCGCACCGTCGCTGGTCTGAAACCCGTCGGTGTCCTCTGGCGCCGCCTCGATGCCGCCTTTGCCGATCCGCTGGAACTGAACCAGAGCTCGCATATCGGCACGCCCGGCATTGTCGAGGCGCTGCGCTCCGGCTCTGTCTCGATCGTCAATTCACTCGGCTCCGGCATCCTCGAAACCCGCGCCTTTCTCGCCTTCATGCCGACCATCTGCCGTCATCTGCTTGGCGAAGATCCCGTGCTGCCAAGCATCGCCACATGGTGGTGCGGCCAGCAGCCGGAACGTGATCAGGTAGCGGGCAATATCGAGAAGATGGTCATCGGCCCGGCCTATTCCACCCGGCCGTTCTTTGACGATAACGGCCAATCCGTGCTTGGCTCGTCGCTGCGCGATACCGCCAAGACATCCGTTGCAGAATGGCTGCAGACCGACGGCCCGAAACTCGTCGGCCAGGAAGTCGTCACCCTCTCCACCACGCCCGCCTGGATCAACGGCAAGCTGACGCCGCGGCCGATGAGCCTGCGCGTCTACGTCGCCCGCACCCGCGATGGCTGGCAGGTGATGCCCGGCGGCTTTGCCCGCATCGGCTCCGGAGCCGACGCCGCTGCCATCGCCATGCAGGCCGGTGGCTCGGCCGCCGATGTCTGGATCGTCAGCCAGAAACCCGTCGAGCAGATGACGCTTCTACCGGCGGAGGAAAGTTTTATCCGCATCATGCCCGGCAGCCTGCCGAGCCGGGCCGCCGACAATCTCTTCTGGCTCGGCCGCTATATCGAACGGGCCGAAGGTGCGCTGCGCATCCTGCGCGCGTGGCATGGACGCTTCGCCGAAACCGCCAATACCGAAATGCCGCTGTTGAAGGATATCACCGACTATCTGGCCGGGCTCGATATCGATACGAAACAGCCGGTGCCCGACAGCCTGATGGCCAATATCAACAGCGCCCTGTTTTCCGCCAGCAACATCCGTGACCGATTCTCCGCCGATGGCTGGCTGGCGCTCAACGATCTCGCCAAGACCGCCCGCAAATTCCAGTCGACGGTCCAGGCGGGCGACGACGCCACCCATGCGATGACCGTGCTCCTGCGCAAGCTCGCAGGCTTTGCCGGTCTGGTGCATGAAAACATGTACCGTTTCACCGGCTGGCGCTTCCTGTCGATCGGCCGCTATCTCGAGCGCGGCCTGCACATGACCCGTCTGCTTGGCCACCTGTCCGGCGAGGACGCGCCCGATGGCGCTTACGACATGCTGCTCGAAATCGGCGACAGCGTCATGACCCACCGCCGCCGCTACAACGTCAACACCGCCTCGCTCACCGTCACCGACCTTCTGGCGCTCGACCCGCTCAACCCGCGCTCGATCCTCTACCAGCTGAACGAGATCAAGACGGAGGTCGAGCAATTGCCGAATGCCTTCTCCAACGGCCAGATGTCGCCCTTCTATCGCGAAGCCATGAAGCTCCACGCTGGCCTTGCCGTCATGACGCCTGAAGCCATGAATGCCGCCGTCTACAACAATCTGGAACAGGAACTCGGCCGCTTCTCCGACATCCTCGCGCAAACCTATCTCGGATAAGATACGACAAACGCCGCACCGCGCCGGAATTGAGAAGCCCATGCTCTACGATATCAATCTGCGGATCACCTACACCTACGAAGTCCCGGTCTCCGGCGGCCGCCATGTCGTGCGCGTGCTCCCCCTGTCGCTTCCCGATCGCCAGCGCCTCGTTGCCGGCACCGTCACCTGCACGCCGGCACCGGAAGAGCGGCGCGACAGCATCGATTTCTTCGCCAATCCCTCGACCTCGATCCTGTTTCGCAAGCAGCACGAAAAGCTGGTGATCCGCATGCAGGCCCGCGTCCAGCTGGACCAACAGCCGCTCGCCGCCGATTTTTCACCGGACCTGTCACGGTTTCCCACGGAGATCGCCAATCTCTGGTCGCTCGACGCCAATTCGCCCCATCATTTCCTCGGCGCCAGCCCGCGTCTTCCAGAGGATGCAGCGATCGGGGCCTATGCCCGCAACATCGTCAAATCCGGCATGACCATCCGCCAGATCGCCACCGCCATCTGCGCCCAGATCCACACGGACTTTGCTTACGACCCGAAAGCGACCACGGTCGACACGACCCCGCGCGAGGCCTTCAAGCTGAAGCGCGGCGTCTGCCAGGATTTCACCCATGTGATGATCACGGCGTTGCGCAGCCTCGGTATCCCCGCCGGCTATGTCAGCGGCTTTCTGCGCACCATCCCGCCGCCGGGCAAGGAACGCCTCGAAGGTGCCGACGCCATGCATGCCTGGGTGCGTGTCTGGTGTGGAACGACCACCGGCTGGCTCGAACTCGACCCGACCAACAATATTTTCGCAGGCCTCGATCACATCGTCGTCGGCCACGGCCGCGACTATAGCGATGTCGCACCAGTCATCGGTGTTTTGAAAAGCTACGGATCGCACAAGACCGAACAGGCCGTCGACGTCATTCCTCTACAGTGACCCGAAACGGGAAGATCCCCGGTCCCCTTTTTGTACACCCGGAACCGGAGGAAACGCCTGCGTTCAAGGGACAATTAGAATTGTATTCAATTGCAACCCATGCGCTGAACGGGATCGTAATATTTACCGGATAAAACCCTGCCTCATGGGAAAATGATTATTCCAGGTAGGTAAAAAGTGACCAAGAAAACCCGTCTTCTTCAATCATGCCTTAATCTTGCCGCCGATAAGTCCGGCAATTTCGCAATGTTGACCGCCGTCATCTTGCCCGTCGTTCTTGTTGCGGGTGGTTCTGCGGTCGATTACAGCGTTGCCTTCTCGGAGAAGTCCAAGTTGCAGGATATCGCCGATGGGGCGGTTTTGGCCGGTGGAGGGGTTTTCGACGGCAGCAATTTCTCGACGGCAAAGGCGATGGCCGAGAAGTTTATCGCAGCGCGGGCAAAAGGCGCGCTGGATGAAGAGGCTATCAATGAAGAAACCAACCCGGATGAGAAACTCAGTGTGTTGCGCTATAAGGTCGGCGCCAAGGATAATACACTCACCGTCACGATGACCAAGCCGGTGCCGACGAGCCTGATGAAGATTGCATCGATAAACTCCGTCAATGTGAGCGTCACTGCATCGGCGCTGTCTCCGATGAAGCCCGAAAAGATCACCTTCACACCAACCAAGGCGCAGGGCTGGTACTACAAGAAAATTTCCATTCTCGTCCTGCGCAAAGGCGCCACCACTGAAGATGTTGTCGGTACGGTGGTTTATCAGCCTACGACCCAGGCGGGCGGCGGTTCAGGCACCTACGTGGCCAACCCGAAAGGGATTATCGACCTTGGCAAGTATACGAATTTGGCACTCCGCATGGACATCAAGAACGATGGGTGCGACATAGGCTACAAGGCCACGGTCAAGAACAGCACCGTCACGTGCAACAAGAGCACCAAAACGGCAGACCAGTCTTTCAACTCCGTTCTGCGCACCGATGACCCCGCCACAAGCAACCATCTGTTCGTGGACGGAAAGCAAGTCCCCCTCGGCGTAAAGGCATCGCTGGAAAGGTATTTCGGCTGCACCAAAACGCAGGACCATGCCTGGGAAGACGGCGGCGGCTGGGACCGGCAGGACTTTTTCTACACGGTCACCGCTACCTGCGGCGCCGACGGGAGCTATGTCCGCTTGACAAAGTAAAACGGCCGATAGGGTGGGCGAGCCACGGCCATGACCGTTCGCCTGACGCATTAACCGCTTTACCCTTTGCAATCGAAAGCCCGTTCCGAGATACCGGCGCGGGCTTTTTCGCGCTATCCGGCAAATCGCAAGCCGTTTCGAACCGGCCCTCTTCTACAATTTTCATCTTATTGAAAACACTATTGCAAGCGCTTCGTATCGGTGCATAAATCGCTCATATGCCCCGTTGGTGTTCGCCTCCGGTCTCCCAAACCGCTCGCAGAGGGTAAGCCTTTTCCATGATCGATCGTTTGTCCAACGAGAAAATTCCGAGCGCTGCCCCCCGCGCATCGAGCGCCGAAGTCCTTGCCCAGGAAATCATCGAGCGCCTCACCTACCGCATCGGCAAGGACCCGAAAGTCGCCAAACCGCATGACTGGCTGACCGCGGCCATCCTGGTCGTGCGCGACCGCATTACCGACAACTGGATGGAATCGACGCGCAAGACCTACGCCACCGATGCCAAGCGCGTCTATTATCTATCGCTTGAATTTCTGATCGGCCGCCTGATGCGCGATGCCGTCACCAATATCGGCCTGATGGACGAACTCCGCGAGGCGCTGGCCTCGTTCGGCGTCGATCTCGACGTCATCGCAGCTCTGGAACCCGACGCAGCACTCGGCAATGGCGGTCTTGGCCGCCTGGCCGCCTGTTTCATGGAATCGATGGCAACCGTCGATATCCCTGCCTATGGTTATGGCATCCGCTACGTCCACGGCCTGTTCCGCCAGCAGATGGCCGATGGCTGGCAGGTCGAGCTGCCGGAAACCTGGCTTGCCCACGGCAATCCCTGGGAATTCGAGCGCCGCGAAAGCTCCTACGAAATCGGCTTCGGCGGCTCGGTCGAAACCGTCAATGTCGATGAGGAAGTCACCCGCTACGTCTGGAAACCGGCCGAGCGTGTTATCGCCACGGCCTGCGATACGCCGGTCGTCGGCTGGCGCGCCAAGCGCGTCAACACGCTGCGCCTGTGGACAGCCCATCCGATCGACCCGATCCTGCTGGATGCCTTCAATGCCGGTGATCACATCGGCGCGCTCAGAGAAAGCAACAAGGCCGAAAGCCTTGCCCGCGTCCTCTACCCGGCAGACGCAACCCCAGCCGGTCAGGAACTGCGCCTGCGCCAGGAATTCTTCTTCTCGTCCGCCTCGCTGCAGGACATCCTGCGCCGCCATCTGCAGCAATATCCGGATTTCACCTCGCTGCCGGACAAGGTGGCGATCCAGCTGAACGATACCCATCCGGCCGTCTCCGTTGCCGAACTCGTCCGCCTGTTGACGGATGTTCACGGCATGGATTTCGAAACCGCCTGGGATATTGCCCGCCACACATTCTCCTACACCAACCATACGCTGCTGCCGGAAGCGCTCGAAACCTGGCCCGTGCCATTATTCGAACGGCTTTTGCCGCGCCACATGCAGATCGTCTATGCGATCAACGCCAAGATCCTGCTCGAGGCCCGCAAGCAGAAGTCGCACAGCGATCAGGAAGTCCGCAACATCTCGCTGATCGACGAGAGCGGCGACCGCCGCGTGCGCATGGGCAACCTCGCCTTTGTCGGATCCCATTCCATCAACGGCGTTTCCGCGCTCCATACCGAGCTGATGAAGGAAACCGTGTTTGCCGATCTGCACCGGCTCTATCCGGAGCGCATCAACAACAAGACCAACGGCATCACGCCGCGCCGCTGGCTGATGCAATGCAATCCCGAGCTTGTCACGCTGATCCGCGGTGCGATCGGCGATGAGTTCATGGACAATACAGAAGCCCTACAGGCGCTCGATCCCTTTGCCGACAAGCCGGATTTCCAGGAAAAATTCGCCGCCATCAAGCGCGCCAACAAGGTCAAGCTGGCCCAACTGGTGCAGAGCCGTATGGGCATCCGGCTGGATCCATCGGCGATGTTCGACATCCAGATCAAGCGCATCCACGAATACAAGCGCCAGCTCCTCAACATCATCGAGGCAATCTCGCTCTATGATCAGATCCGCTCGCATCCCGAGCTTGACTGGGTTCCGCGGGTCAAGCTGTTCGCCGGCAAGGCGGCGCCGAGCTATCACAATGCCAAGCTGATCATCAAGCTGGCCAACGATGTCGCCAAGGTGATCAACAACGATCCGGCCGTGCGCGGCCTGCTGAAAATCGTCTTCATCCCCAATTACAACGTCTCGCTGGCCGAAATCATGGTACCGGCCGCCGACCTGTCGGAACAGATTTCCACCGCCGGCATGGAAGCGTCCGGAACCGGAAACATGAAGTTCGCGTTGAACGGTGCGCTGACGATCGGAACGCTCGACGGCGCCAATGTCGAAATGCGTGACTGGGTCGGCGAAGAGAACATCAAGATCTTCGGGATGACGGCGGATGAAGTCGCCAAGGTGCGCGCCGAGGGCCACAATCCCCGCGCCATCATCGAGCAATCGCGTGAGCTGTCGCAGGCCCTGTTCGCGATCTCGTCCGGCGTCTTCTCTCCGGATGATCGCAATCGCTTCACTGGCCTTATTGACGGCATCTACAATCACGACTGGTTCATGGTGGCGGCCGATTTCGATGCCTATACCAAGGCCCAGCGCGAGGTGGACGCGATCTGGACGGACACGGGAAGCTGGTATTCCAAGACCATTCGTAACACCGCGCGCATGGGCTGGTTTTCCTCTGACCGTACAATCAGGCAATATGCCGGGGAAATTTGGAGAGCCGGATGACATCAGTGCCGAAAGACGCCACACCTGCCGCTCTGCCAGCCAGTCTGTCGGCGGAAGAGATCGCGGCGATCCTCGCTGGCACGCATAGCAATCCGTTCGCCGCCCTCGGCGTCCATCCCGCAGGCAAGGAGTTCGTCGCCCGCTGTTTCATCCCCGGCGCCGAAACGGTGACTGCCGAAACATTGACCGGCAAGGAGATCGGTACGCTGACCCGGCGCGACGATGCCGGCTTTTTCGAGGGCATCATTGCCGTCAAGAAGGCACAGCCGGTCCGCTACCGTGCCCGCAATAGCGGCGGTGAATGGACCGTCACCGATTGTTACAGCTTCGGGCCGGTGCTCGGTCCGATGGACGATTACTATATCCGTGAAGGCTCGCATCTGCGGCTGTTCGACAAAATGGGCGCGCATCCGATCAAACATGACGGCGCGGACGGATTTCACTTCGCCGTCTGGGCGCCAAATGCCAGGCGTGTTTCGGTTGTCGGTGATTTCAACGATTGGGACGGCCGCCGCCACGTGATGCGGCTGCGTCAGGATACCGGCATCTGGGAAATCTTCGTGCCGGACGTCCAGCCGGGCGCCATCTACAAATATGAGATCGTCGGCAAGAATGGCGAGTTGTTGCCGCTGAAGGCCGATCCTTTCGCCCGCCGCTCGGAACTGCGCCCGAAAAATGCCTCGATGACGGCTGGAGAGATCGAACAGGTCTGGCAGGACGACGCGCACCGCGCCCATTGGGCCAGCGTCGATGCCCGCCGCCAGCCGATCTCGATCTACGAGGTTCATGCCGCTTCCTGGCAGCGGCGCGACAATGGCGACATGCTGAGTTGGGACGAACTGGCAGAACGCCTGATCCCCTACTGCGTCGATATGGGCTTCACCCATATCGAGTTCCTGCCGATCACCGAATATCCCTATGATCCCTCCTGGGGATACCAGACCACCGGTCTCTATGCGCCGACCGCCCGCTTCGGCGAGCCGGAAGGTTTTGCCCGCTTCGTCAACGGCGCCCACAAAGTCGGCCTCGGCGTCATCCTCGATTGGGTGCCTGCCCATTTCCCGACCGACGCCCATGGCCTGCGCTGGTTCGATGGCACCGCCCTTTATGAGCATGAGGACCCGCGTCAGGGCTACCACCCCGACTGGAACACGGCGATCTACAATTTCGGCCGCGCCGAGGTGTTTTCCTACCTCGTCAACAACGCGCTCTACTGGGCCGAAAAATTCCATCTGGACGGTTTGCGCGTCGATGCGGTCGCCTCGATGCTCTATCTCGACTATTCGCGCAAGCATGGCGAATGGGTGCCGAACGAATATGGTGGCAACGAAAATCTCGATACCGTCCGCTTCCTCCAGACCATGAACAAGGAAGTCTACGGCAGCCATCCCGGCATCATCACAATCGCCGAGGAATCCACCTCCTGGCCGAAAGTCTCCGCTCCGGTCCATGCCGGCGGCCTCGGCTTCGGCTTCAAGTGGAACATGGGCTTCATGCACGACACGCTGCAATATCTGCAGCGCGAGCCGATCCATCGCAAGCACCACCACAACGACCTGACCTTCGGCCTGCTCTATGCGTTCAGCGAAAACTTCGTGCTGCCACTTTCCCATGACGAAGTGGTGCACGGCAAGGGCTCGCTGATTGCCAAGATGGCCGGCGACGACTGGCAGAAGTTCGCCAATCTCAGGGCCTATTACGGCTTCATGTGGGGATATCCCGGCAAGAAGCTCCTGTTCATGGGGCAGGAATTCGCCCAGTGGCAGGAATGGGCGGAAGACCGCGCGCTCGACTGGAACCTGTTGGAGTATCCCCTGCATGAAGGCATGCGCCGGCTGGTGCGTGACCTGAACGGCACCTATCGCAACAAGGCCGCGCTGCACGCCCGCGACTGCGAGGGAGAAGGGTTCGAATGGCTGATTGCCGACGACCGGGAAAATTCTGTCTTCGCCTGGCTGCGCAAGGCGCCCGGTGAAAAAACCATCGCCGTCATCAGCAACTTTACCCCGGTCTACCGGGAAAATTATACGATACCGTTGCCGGTGGAGGGGCGGTGGAAAGAAATTCTCAACAGCGATGCCGAGATTTATGGCGGCAGCGGCAAAGGCAACGGAGGAGCCGTCCAGGCAACCAAAAACAGTGCAGGCGTTATTACGGCAACCATCACCCTGCCGCCTTTGGCGACATTGATGCTGGAGCAGGACTAGTCCACGCCATGGCGGGCTCCCAAGACCCGTTCACGTCGCGGACCACAATAGTATTTGGAGAGGACGCAGTTCCAACGAGCGGTCAAATCGCCCTGGAACTATACTATCGGGAGGAAATTCAATGGAAAAACGCACCCAGCCCCTCGCCCGTGATGCAATGGCCTACGTCCTTGCCGGCGGCCGCGGAAGCCGCCTGAAGGAACTGACCGATCGCCGCGCCAAGCCTGCGGTCTATTTCGGCGGCAAGGCCCGCATCATCGATTTCGCGCTCTCCAACGCGCTGAATTCCGGTATCCGCCGCATCGGCGTCGCGACCCAGTACAAGGCGCATTCGCTGATCCGCCACCTGCAGCGCGGCTGGAACTTCCTGCGCCCGGAGCGTAACGAAAGTTTCGACATCCTGCCCGCCTCCCAGCGCGTCTCCGAGACGCAATGGTATGAAGGCACCGCCGACGCCGTCTATCAGAACATCGATATCATCGAGGATCATGGTGTCGAATACATGGTCATCCTGGCCGGCGACCATGTCTACAAGATGGACTATGAACTCATGCTGCAGCAGCATGTCGATTCCGGTGCCGACGTCACCATCGGTTGCCTGGAAGTGCCGCGCATGGAAGCGACCGGCTTCGGCGTCATGCATGTGGATGACAAGGACCAGATCATCGCTTTCGTCGAAAAGCCAGCCGACCCTCCGGGCATTCCCGGCAATCCGGAGATGGCGCTGGCCTCGATGGGCATCTATGTCTTCCACACCAAGTTCCTGATGGATGTGCTGCGCCGCGACGCCGCCGATCCGACATCGAGCCGCGACTTCGGCAAGGACATCATTCCCTACATCGTCCAGCACGGCAAAGCCGTCGCCCACCGCTTCAACCAGTCCTGCGTCCGCTCCGATTTCGAGCGCGAAGCCTATTGGCGCGATGTCGGCACGATCGATGCCTACTGGCAGGCCAATATCGACCTCACCCACGTCACCCCGGAACTCGACATTTACGACGGCACCTGGCCGATCTGGACATTCGCCGAGATCAAGCCGCCGGCAAAATTCGTCCATGACGATGAAAATCGCCGCGGGTCCGCCACCTCCTCGCTGGTATCAGGCGACTGCATCATTTCCGGCGCATCCTTGAACCGCTCCATGTTGTTTACCGGCGTCCGGGTGAATTCCTATTCCCGTCTCGATGGGGCAGTCATCCTGCCGAACGTCAAGATCGGCCGGCACACCCAGCTCAGCAACGTCGTCATCGACAGCCGCGTCGTCATCCCGGAAGGCCTCGTCGTCGGTGAGGATCCGGAATTCGATGCCAAGCGCTTCCGCCGCTCGGAAAACGGCATCTGCCTGATCACCCAGGCGATGATCGACAAGCTGGATCTGTGAGCATGGAAGTTCTGTCCGTCGCATCGGAAGTCTTTCCGCTGATCAAGACAGGGGGTCTCGCCGATGTGGCGGGCGCCCTGCCGGCGGCAATGAAACCGCACGGCGTGCGCATGCGCACGCTGATGCCGGGTTATCCGGTGGTGATGCAAAAGCTCAAGAAGCCGCAAAAGATCGGCGGCTTCGACAATCTCTTCGGCAACCCCGCCTCGATCCTTGCCGTCGATCACGATGGCCTCGATCTTCTCGTGCTCGATGCACCCGAACTGTTCGATCGCGACGGCGGGCCCTATGTCGATCAGACCGGCCGCGATTATGCCGACAATTTCCGCCGCTTCGCGGCCCTGTCTCTGGCTGCTGCCGAGATCGCCGGTGGCCTGCTGCCGAGCTGGAAGCCGGATCTCGTCCATGTGCATGACTGGCAGGCGGCGCTGACGCCGGTCTATATGCGATTCGGTCCCGCCCATGCGACGCCGGTGGTATTGACCATCCACAACATTGCCTTCCAGGGGCAGTTCGGGCCGGATGTCTTTGCCGAGCTGGCGCTGCCGCCGGAAGCCTTTTCGATGCACTATGTCGAGTATTTCGGCGATGTCGGCTTCCTCAAGGGAGGCCTGCAAACGGCCCACGCCATCACCACCGTCAGCCCGTCCTATGCCCAGGAAATCCTCACCCCGGAATTCGGCATGGGCTTTGAAGGCCTGCTGACGGCCCGCCTGTCCAGCCTCTCGGGCATCGTCAACGGCATCGACACCGAGATCTGGAATCCGCAGACAGACAAGAATATCGCCGAAACCTATGGCCCAACCTCGCTGAAGAAGCGCGAAGCCAACCGCAAGGCGCTGTCGGCGCAGTTCGGCTTCGACAACGCTCCCGGCCCGATCTTCTGCGTCGTCAGCCGTTTGACCTGGCAGAAGGGCATGGACGTGCTCGCCGAGGTGATCGACGATATCGTCGACAATGGCGGCAAGCTTGCCGTGCTCGGCTCCGGCGATCCGGCCCTCGAAGGTGCCTTCATCTCTGCCGCAGCCCGCCATCCCGGCCGGGTCGGCATGGTGATCGGGTACAACGAACCCCTGTCGCACCTGATGCAGGCCGGCGCCGATGCGATCCTCATTCCGTCCCGTTTTGAGCCCTGCGGCCTCACCCAGCTCTACGGCCTGCGCTACGGCTGCGTGCCGGTCGTCGCCCATACCGGTGGCCTTGCCGATACGATCATCGATGCCAACGAAGCGGCGCTCGCTGCAAAAGTTGCCACCGGCTTCCAATTCTCGCCCGTTTCTGCTGCAAGTTTGCGCCAGGCGCTTCGGCGTGTATTTACCGCCTACCGGCAACCGAAAGTCTGGGCTCGTCTCCAGGCCCAGGGTATGAAATCAGACGTTTCCTGGGATATGAGTGCGCATCGCTATGCCGACCTCTATTCCAGTCTTCTTGCGAAAGGCTAAGACCATGATCAGAACCGTTCAGACCACGCCCTATTTGGACCAGAAGCCCGGCACGTCCGGTCTGCGCAAGAAGGTCCCGGTCTTCCAGCAGAAGAACTATGCCGAGAACTTCATCCAGTCGATCTTCAACAGCCTCGACGGGTTCAAGGGCGAAACGCTGGTGATCGGCGGCGACGGCCGCTTTTACAACCGCGAAGTCATCCAGATCGCCATCAAGATGGCTGCAGCCAATGGTTTCGGCCGCATTCTGGTCGGCCGCGGCGGCATTCTCTCCACGCCGGCTGCATCCAACGTCATCCGCAAATACAAGGCTTTTGGCGGCATCGTACTCTCGGCCAGCCACAATCCCGGCGGCCCGACCGAGGATTTCGGCATCAAGTACAATATCGGCAATGGCGGTCCGGCCCCTGAAAAGGTCACCGACGCCATCTATGCCGGTACCCGCACGATCGAAAGCTACAAGATCGCCGAGGTCGCCGATATCAACCTCGATATCGAAGGCAGCCAGGATGTTGCCGGCCTGGAAGTCGTCGTCATCGACCCGGTCTCGGACTATGCCGAACTGATGGAGAAACTGTTCGATTTCCCCGCTATCCGCAACCTGATCGGCGGCGGCTTCCGCATCGTCTTCGACGCCATGAGCGCGGTGACCGGCCCCTATGCCAAGGAAATCCTCGAAAACCGTCTGGGCGCTGCCAAGGGCTCGGTGCTGAACTTCATTCCGCTTCCTGATTTCGGCGGCCACCATCCGGACCCCAACCTCGTCCACGCCCGCGCGCTTTACGAGGAAATGATGAGCGACGATGCGCCGGACTTTGGCGCTGCATCCGATGGCGACGGCGACCGTAACCTGATCATCGGCAAGGGCATTTTCATCACCCCGTCCGATAGCCTTGCAATGCTCGCCGCCAATGCGAACCTGGCGCCCGGCTATTCCAAGGGTCTTGCCGGTATCGCCCGCTCGATGCCGACCAGTGCCGCCGCCGACCGCGTTGCGGAAAAGCTTGGCATCGGCATGTTCGAGACCCCGACCGGCTGGAAATTCTTCGGCAACCTGATGGATGCAGGCCTCGTCACCATCTGCGGCGAGGAAAGTGCTGGCACCGGCTCAAACCACGTGCGCGAAAAGGACGGCCTCTGGGCGGTTCTGCTCTGGCTCAACATTCTCGCCGTGCGCATGGAAAGCGTCCAGGATATCGCCCGCCAGCATTGGACCACCTACGGCCGCAACTACTATTCCCGCCACGACTATGAAGAAGTTGATTCGGATGCCGCAAACGGCTTGATGACGGCGCTACGCGACCAGCTCGCCACCCTGCCCGGCAAGACCTTCGGCAAGCTGAAGGTCGCCACCGCCGACGACTTCTCCTACAATGACCCGATCGACAAATCGGTCTCAAACAACCAGGGTATCCGCATCCTGTTCGAAGGCGGCTCCCGCGTTGTCTTCCGCCTGTCGGGCACCGGCACGTCGGGCGCAACCCTGCGCGTCTATATCGAACGCTATGAGCCCGATGCCTCCAAGCATGATACGGAAACCCAGGAAGCCCTTGCCGATCTGATCGCTGTTGCCGATCTGATCGCCGGTATCAAGACCCGCACCGGCCGCACCGAACCGTCTGTCATTACCTGACCGGATGAGGAGGCACCGCCTCGTTCCACCCTCCCCTTGAGGGGGAGGCTCGGCCCGCCGTGCCGGGGTGGGGTGACGCCCGGCGATGTTCCGAACCTTGGCAGATCGGAAATTGCAGCGCTGACCGCCGCCAGTCCTTACGCCACCGGCCGCCCGCTCGCCACTTCCAGGACCTGAAACCAGTCCTGCAGATCAAACTCGATCTCCACCGCCCGCGCCAGCGCCTTCACCCGCTCGGGATCCGTCGAGCCGATGATCGGCAGCGGTTTCGAAGGCAGCCGCAACAACCACGCCAGTGCGACCGTGCCCGGTCCCGAAACGCCATATTGGGCAGCAAGTGCGGTCAAGAGATCGACAAGCCGCGGGTTGCCTTTCTCCCGGTCGAACAGGCGTCCACCACCCAGCGGCGACCACGCCATCGGCGAGATCCCCAGACGCTGACAATCGTCCAGTGTTCCGTCGGTGAGCGGCGCCGTATGGCTGACCGAAAGCTCGATCTGGTTGGCGACGAGCGGGATGTTGAGCTTCGCTTGCAGAAGCGCGACCTGCGACGGCGTATAGTTCGAGACGCCGACCGCCCGCGTCTTGCCCTCCTTGACCAGTGCCTCCAACACCCCGGCCACCTCGGCCGCGTCCAGCAGCGGATCGGGCCGGTGCAGCAGCAGCAAATCCACATGATCGGTCTTCAGGTTGCGCAGCGAATTTTCCAGCGACAGGCGGATATGCCCGGCCGTGCTGTTATAGTGCTTGACCCGATGTTCCGGCCGAGCCGGGCCGGTCAGCGCGATGCCGCATTTCGTCACCAGCTCGATCCGGTTGCGCAGGTCCGGGCGGGTGGCCAACATCGCGCCGAACATCGCCTCGACGCGGTATCCCCCATAGATATCGGCATGGTCGATCGTGGTGATCCCGGCATCAAGGCATGTATCGACAGTGCGGGCAATCGAGGCGATTCCGCTCGTTTCCGGATTGCCGGCAATGCGAAACGCACCCCAGACCATTCTGGAAAATTCCGGGCCGTCGCGATGAAGCTTTATACGGAATGACATGATGCAGGGACACTCGCTCGGTGGTTTCTGAAACGGACAATGCAACGGCAGTTCCGCAACATATACCGGCACGGCAACGCCGATACAACGAAGGGTTATAGACGGGGGACACGAAGACGGAATAAGTTGCGATCGTTGCGAGATTCCGGCCGCTGGCAGATCAGATGGAGACTGACATGACGTTGACCACCCCCAAACCATTGGCTTTCGTCCTTGGCTTCGGCCTCTTCCTTGCCGCGTTCGCCTTCGTCAACCTTCCGACCGTCAGCTTCGCCCAGACGGCGAACGAGCGGCTTGCCTTCCCCCGCGGCAAATCCGGCACCGTCGTGCGCGATACCATTCGCGGCTATGAAAGCGTCGAGTATCACGTCGACCTGTCGGCCGGCCAGCGGCTGACCGTCGATCTGCAGACCAGCAATGCCAGCAATTATTTCAACGTGACCGCCCCCGGCGCGGCCGAAGCCATGTTCGCCGGCTCCAGCGAGGGCAATCGTTTCCAGGCCAGGGTTCCCTCCAGTGGTGACTACAAGATCACCGTCTACCTGATGCGCAATGCCGCCCGGCGCAACGAGACGGCCCGTTACACCCTTTCAGTCAGCGCTACAGGCGCCGTCGCTGCCAAACCACAGCCGGGTGGCGATTATGCCGACGGCCTGTCCGGTGGACCCGACTGGTGGCAGGTGTCCGGCGTCTCCTCGAACGACACGCTGAACATCCGTACCCTGCCCTCGGCGCAGGGCCGCGTCGTCGCCCAGTTGGTCAACGGCGAATTGCTGCGCAACATGGGTTGCCGCATGTCGGCCGGCCAGCGCTGGTGCCGCGTCTCCACCGAAGACGGCATCCGCGGCTGGGCCGCCGGCCGCTTCCTGCGCGAAGCCAGCCGGTAAAGATCGCTTTGCGGACGGCTTGAAAGCCGCAGAAACCAGGCAGGCCGGCGCTGTTACCACTATTTCCGGCGGTCATCTCCGGCAAGGATTTTTTGGGGGGCCTCAAATCTCTCCGTCATGTCAGTCCTTGCAGCGGGGATGGCGGAGGAAATATCCATCCTCCCGGGTGCTAAAAAATCATCTCGCGTGAGCAGGACAAAACGAGCATCTTCCCTTTAACGTCAAATACTTGTCGCCCAATCTCCTCTACGCCCGCGCACCCCAATCGCACCGAAAATCCCCGCGATCAAAACCTGTGTCATCATCATTGCGTCCTGTCATCGGCGAG
>NZ_CAXUPW020000004.1:0-520801 GCF_964252935.1 Rhizobium sp. LjRoot98 | reverse complement strand
CAAATCCTGCCCCCGCAACCAAATCATAAACAAAAGCCCGCATGGTGAAAACCAGCGGGCTTTCGTGCGTTTGAACGCAAAGCAGAAGCAGGAATGACAAGCCAACTGGCGATGAAAGCAGGTATGAGACGCGCCGACATCAGCCCGGCTCATAAGTTCTTTGCGAGATAGGGTTACGATGCTGCGCCGAAGAAGGCGAGGCGGGTGAAGATCGTATAGTGCGATTCGGATACCATCAGCGCGACGAAAATCAGCACGAGCAGCGGGGGCAACAGGATGGCATAGACGAGCGCCAGCCGTTCCCAGGCCATGTGCATGAAGACGGCGACGATCAGGCCCGCCTTCAACATCATGAACAGCAGGATCAGCGACCACCGCAGATAACCCTGCATGCCGAGATAATCGACCATGTAGGAAAAGGCGCTGAGCACGAAGAGCAGGCCCCAGACGACAAGATAGAGCCGGATCGGATGATGCTGTCCGCTTTGAGCTTGAGCCTGTGCGTGCATGTGCGCCGTTCTTTCACTCATGACCGTCTTCCTCACCACAGATAGAAAAATGCAAAGATGAAGACCCAGACCAGGTCGACGAAGTGCCAGTAGAGGCCCATGATCTCGACGGCCTCGTAGCGACCCTTGCGGCTGGTGAAAAAACCGCGCCGTTCGGTGTCGAAGTCACCGCGCCAGACCTTGCGGGCGACGATGAGGAGGAAAATGACGCCGATCGTGACATGGGTGCCGTGAAAGCCGGTAATCATGAAAAAGGCCGAGCCGAATTGCGCCGCGCCAAACGGGTTTTCCCATGGGCGCACGCCTTCCGATATCAGCTTCGTCCATTCGAAAGCCTGCATGCCGACGAAGGTTGCGCCGAGCAAGGCGGTTGCGAGCATCAAGACTGCCGTCTTGCCGCGTTCGCGGCGATAGCCGAAATTGACCGCCATCGCCATGGTGCCGCTGCTTGAGATCAGCACGAAGGTCATGATCGCGATCAGGATCAGCGGAACGTCCTGCCCGCCGATATGCAGCGCGAAGACCTCGCTCGGATTGGGCCAGGCGACCGGCGTCGACATGCGGGCGGTCATATAAGCCAAGAGGAAGCAGCCAAAGACGAAGGTGTCGCTGAGAAGGAAGATCCACATCATCGCCTTGCCCCAGGAGGCGGTTTTGAAGGCGCGCTGGTCCGAACCGAAATCGGCAGCGATGCCCCGCAGACCGCCCGGCCGGAGGGGAGGATCGCTGTGTGTCTGAGCGGACTGTGTCATCTGGAAATCCTCTAGCTGAGCAACTGGCGGCAGAGATCGACGAAATCGTTCGCCCAGCCGGCAAAGAGCGCGAAGAGGACGAGCCAGACGGCAAGCATGAAATGCGAATAGGTGGCGCAAAGATCGACGCTGAGGCGTAGTTGGGTAGGCGGAACATTGGCCGCGAATGCCCGGACGGTGGTGCGGCCGGTCACGGCAAGACCACCGAGGATATGCAGGCCGTGCAGGCCGGTCAGCAGATAGAAGAAACTGTTGGCGGGGTTGTCGGCCAGCACATAGCCGGCCGCGGTCAACTCCCGCCAGGCCTCGATCTGTCCTGCGAGAAAGAGCGCGGCAAGGAGGAGGCCGGTGGCAAGTGCAGGCTTCAGGGTCTCCATGCGGCCGTGGCGAGCCTCGGTTTTTGCCCATTGCAGCGCGGCGCTGCTGGCAGCGAGCAGGCCGGTGTTCACCCAGAGCAGCCCAGGCACCGGCATTCCCCACCAGTCGGACGAGGCCATGCGCATGAAATAGGCGCTGATGAACAGGCTGAAGAGGGCGCCGACGACGCCGAGGAAGACATAAAGGCCGATTTTTATCGCCGGAGCAGCCGGATCGTTCATGCTGGTTGCCGTTTGCACCGGGCTCGCTTCGAGCCAGGGTTTTGACGTTAGCCGCTGTCCCGCCATCCACCAGGCGATGATGGCGCCGATGACGGCAAGGAAAAGCAGCGTGACGTTCATCTCATGACCTCCCGCGTTAGGCCGCCGGTTGCTGGTTGGGTCTGCGGAATGAAATCCTCGGGCGCTCCCGGCACGCTGTAGTCATAGGCCCAGCGGTAGACGACCGGCAGGTCCTTGCCCCAGTTGCCATGGGCGGGTGGCGTTTGCGGCGTCTGCCATTCGAGTGTCGTGGCGCGCCACGGATTGCCGCCGGCCTCCTTGCCGCGGAAAAGGCTCCAGATCAGGTTGAACAGGAAGACCACCTGTGCTGCTCCAACGATGAGGGCCATGATGGTGATGAAGATGTTCAGCGTGTGGGCCGAAGGCGGAACGAAGCTGGTCTCGCCGATCTCGTAGTAGCGGCGCGGCACGCCGAGCAGGCCGAGATAGTGCATCGGAAAGAAGATCGCATAGGCACCGAGAAAGGTGATCCAATAGTGGATATGGCCGAGCGCGGTGTTGAGCAGGCGCCCGGTCACTTTTGGGTACCAGTGATAGATCGCCCCGAAGATGACGAGGATCGGCGCCACGCCCATCACCATGTGGAAATGGGCAACGACGAACATCGTGTCGGACAGCGGAACATCGACGACGACATTGCCGAGAAACAGGCCGGTCAGTCCGCCATTGACGAAGGTGACGATGAAGGCCAGCGCAAAGAGCATGGGCAGCGTCAGGTGAATATCGCCGCGCCACAAAGTCAGCACCCAGTTGTAAACCTTGATCGCGGTCGGGACGGCGATGATCAGCGTCGTGGTGGCGAAGAAGAAACCGAAGGCGGGGTTCATGCCGCTGACATACATGTGGTGCGCCCAGACGACGAAGCTCAAGGCTGCGATGATGACGATCGCCCAGACCATCATCCGGTAACCGAAGATGTTCTTGCGCGCATGCGTGCTGATGAGGTCCGAGACGATCCCGAAGGCAGGCAGCGCCACGATATAGACCTCCGGATGCCCGAAGAACCAGAACAGGTGCTGGAACAGGATCGGGCTGCCGCCGCCATGCTGCAACTGCGTCCCCATTTCAACGATGGCGGGCATGAAGAAGCTGGTGCCAAGCAGGCGGTCGAACAGCATCATGACGCAGGCGACAAACAGGGCCGGGAAGGCCAGAAGCGCCATCACCGTTGCGGTAAAAATGCCCCAGACGGTCAAGGGCATGCGCATCAGCGTCATGCCGCGCGCACGGCCTTGCAGAACGGTGACGACATAGTTCAGCCCACCCATGGTAAAGCCGATGACGAAGACAATCAGTGAGGACAGCATCAGGAGGATGCCCCAGTCCTGGCCGCCGGGTGTGCCGGATAGAACGGATTGCGGCGGATAAAGCGTCCATCCGGCCCCTGTCGGCCCGCCGGGGGCGAAAAACCCAGCAACCAGGATAAGGACCGCGAGCAGATATATCCAATAGCTCAGCATGTTCGCATAGGGGAACACCATGTCGCGCGCGCCGACCATCAGGGGGATGAGGTAATTGCCGAAACCGCCGAGAAACAGCGCGGTCAGCAGATAGACCACCATGATCATGCCGTGCATGGTGATGAACTGGTAATAGTGATCGGCGTCGATGAAGGCAAAGTATCCGGGAAAGGCAAGCTGCAGCCGCATCAGCCAGGAAAGCACAAGTGCCACAAGACCGATCGAGATGGCCGTGATCGCGTATTGCACGGCGATGATCTTGGCATCCTGGCTGAAGACATACTTCGTCCACCAGCTTTTCGGATGGTAAAGCTCCATGTCTTCGACTTCGGCGGCCGGGACCGCGTCTGCGCTGCCGGCTGGAATCTCGACCATGATCTTTGCTTCCTTTCGCTCCGATGCCTTCCTGCCGTGTTCAGTTTGCTGGCTGCGGCTCTGCCGATGCCAGGAGCTGGGTGAATGTCTGTTGCTGCGCCAGCCATGCCTGATAAGCCTCCGCTTCCTCGACCACGACAGTCCCGCGCATTTGCGGATGGCCGACGCCGCAAAGTTCGGCGCAGAGAATATCGAAGGTGCCGGTTCGTGTCGGCGTGAACCAGAAATAGGTTATCATGCCGGGGATCATGTCCATCTTGGCGCGGAATTCCGGTACGTAGAAATCGTGCAGGACGTCGATGGAGCGCAACAGGATGTGGACCGGCTTGCCGACCGGCAGATGCAGCTCGCCACCCTCGATGATGACGTCGTCAAGGCCGGCCGTATCGTTCTTGTTCACGCCAAGCGGATTTTCCGGGGTGATGTCACGCGTCTCCGACCGGCCGAGCTTTCCGTCTGCGCCCGGCAGCCGAAAACTCCATAACCACTGCTGGCTGACAACCTCCACCGGTGCGGCATCGTTGGGCACGGTGATGAACTGGTTCCAGACGAAAAGGCCTGGCACAAGCATGGCGGCGACACCGACGGCTGTTCCCGATGCCAGCAGCAACTCCAGCTTCCGGTTTTCCGGCTCGTACGCCGCCCGGTTGCCCGGCTTGTGCCGGAAACGCCAGACACAATAGGCTATGAAGGAGACGACCGCGACGAAGACGACACCGGTAATCCAGAAAGTGGCGATGAGTGTGTTGTCGATATAGGTCCAGTTGGACGCGATCGGTGTCCACCACCAAGGGCTTAGCAGGTGGAACAGCACGGAGCCCACCACCAGCAAGGCGAGGATCAACACGACAGCCATTTCCGACCCTCCCTGAGCCGACCCGGCCGTGAACCGAAAGCCGCATCGACAGAATATCGGTTTAGTGTCCTGCAAGTGAGAAACGCAGCAATTAAAGCAGTTTGTGGATGGGCTACATGCCCGTCACGCAACCTGTCACTTGGAATATTGCTTCAGATAGGCGATGAGATTGCTTATATCCTGATCGTCCTTCAGGCCGGCGAAGGCCATCTTGGTGCCTTTCACCTTTACTTTCGGATTGTGCAGATAGTCCCGCAACGTCGTCTCGTCCCAGACGAGGCCACCGTCTCCGGCCGCCTTCATCCCAGCCGAATAGGCGAAATCCGGATGTGTTCCGGCTTTTCTGCCGAATAGCCCGTTCAGCGACGGGCCGACCTTGTTCTTGTCGGTATCAACGATATGACAGATCGCGCATTTCTTGAAAACGGTGGCGCCTACCGTTGCATCGCCCTCTTCGGACCGGGCATCAAACGAAGAAAGAGCGATGATGGATGCGCTGATCAGCAGAATATCACGATAATCCATGGCAAACCTCATCCTCCTCAAGGATGCCTAGCCACTTGCACCATCCGCAACAATTCCCGTGCGCATAGTGTTCGCTATCCCCGAAAGCTTAATCCTTCGCGGTAGCAAGTCAATCGGTTCCACAATTTTGCGGCGGGATCGAAAGAGGGGGGGCTCAGGCATCGATGTCGCGGATGGAATCGAGTGGGCCTTTGAGCGCGGTGCGCGGATGGACCAGCTCCGGCTGGATCAGGTGGATCTTCACGGCGGGGCGGGTTTCTTCGATCAGTTCGAAGGCCTTGGCCAGCATGCTTTCCGTGTCCTGCCGGATCATGATCACCGGGAAGGGCAGGAAGGAGCCGAAGGGATCATAGTCGTAGCAACCGACCACGATATCGGCGAAAGTCTCGTGCGGGTGCTGCGCCATGAAGCGGAGCAGGCCTTCGAAGTTGATCGACGAATTGATGAACAGTCCGCGCGGTAGCTTTCCCTCACGCTCGTAAAATGCCTCGAAGGCTTTCTGCGTCATGCCCGGCGAATAGCCGGTCGGCTGGATGCAGTCGTCGCTGTCGTGGCCAAGCAGTTCGGTCTTGATGTCGCGAAAGCCCTTTATGCGCTCGCGGCTGGCATGGTCGTTGCGGCCGCCGAACAGGAACAGTTCCTGCGGCCTCAGGGGCGCTTCGGCATCGTCGAACCGCTTGATGATCGCCTGTGTCAGGAGCCGCGCGCCCTGATAATTGTCGCTGATGACGGACGGCGCCTTTGTGCTGGGAAGATCGATATTGATATGGCGGATGCCTGCGGCTTCGCACAGGCCATGGACGCTGTCGGGATCAGTGGCACCGGCAATGAACAGTTCGTCGATCGAATAGGAGATCAGCGTTTCGACGGTCGCCAATTCTTCCTGCGGATCGCGTGACGCGCTGACAACCACCGGGCATTTGCCGTGGCTGCGCACCTGCGCCTCAAACGTCTGGGCCATGGAGGAAAAATAGCGGTTGTCGTGGACGGGCAGAAGCAAGCCGACAAGGCCGGAGCGGGAATTGCGCAGGCCGCGCGCCTGGAGATTGGCGGTATACTGGTGCTGCTCGGCAAGGCTTTGAATGAGTTCGGCCGTGCTTTCCTTGATCCGGCGCTTGCGCCAGGTGCCGTTGAGCACCGCGCTGACGGTGGACGCTGAACAGCCGGACAGGACCGATAGATCGTAGATCGTCGCCTTCTTTTTTCCCTGCGGTTTCATCGATTCCTCCCTTCATTTGCTTAGTGCCAATTTCCTCTTGACGAAAGTTTAAATCCAAAACATATTATTTGCACCATCGATTGTGCAAAAAAGAAATATCGATTGTGCACCATGGTCCGCTTGAGGAGGCGGTGAAGTGGAGGATGCGATTTCCCGCGTCAATCCGAACTAAACTGACAGGGAGCGCCAGCCGGGCGCCCCGGGCCTGTTTCCGTGCGCGGAAACGTTTGGAGGAGGAAGAGCATGAAAAAGTTTATGATTGCGGCGCTCGCTGCATCGCTGTCGCTTGGCGTTTCGTTTGCGGCGATGGCCGCCGACAAGGTTGGCGTCGTCGTCAAGATTGGCGGTATTCCGTGGTTCAACGCGATGGATGCCGGGATCAAGGAGCAGGGCGCCAAGCTCGGTCTCGATGCTTTCATGGTTGGCCCGACCAGCGCTGACCCGGCGCTGCAGGTGCGCGCCATCGAGGATCTGATCGCGCAGGGCGTCAAGGTGATCGGTGTGGTCCCCAACGATGCCAAGGTGCTTGAGCCGGTGCTTGCCAAAGCGAAGCAAGCCGGCATCTTCGTTATCACTCATGAATCGCCGAGCCAGAAGGGGGCCGACTGGAATTTCGAGCTGGCCTCGTCGACCGGTTTTGGTGAAGCGCATGCCAAACTCCTGGCTGAAAAGATGGGCGGCAAGGGTGAGTATGCCGTGTTCGTCGGCTCGCTGACTGTTCCCCTGCACAATGCCTGGGCGGATGCGGCCGTCGGTTATCTCAAGGCCAACTACCCGGACATGAAACTGGTCGGCGAACGTTATGGCGTGGCCGAGGATGTCGACAAGAGCCGTTCGACGGCGCTTGATCTGATCTCCGCTCACCCGGACCTGAAGGGCTTCCTTGCCTTCGGCAGCCAGGGGCCGATCGGCGCCGGACGTGCCGTTGAGGAACGCCGCAAGACCGGTGAAATCTTCGTGCTCGGACCATTCTCGCCCGGCCAGGGCCAGAAGCTGATCAAGTCCGGTGCGATCTCCGGTGGCTTCATGTGGAATCCGAAACAGGCCGGCGAAGTCTTCGTCACCATGGCTGACCGCCTGATCAAGGGCGAAAGCGTCAAGGATGGTGACGATATTCCGGGTCTCGGCGTCATCAAGCCTGCTGGTAACGACATCATCGTCGATCAGCTTTTGCCGATCAACAAGGATACCGTGGACGAGCTTGCAGGCATGGGCCTGTAACGCGCTTCCCGAATGGGTTCTCCCGGGCTGCTGGGCTGGCTTCGGCCGGCTCGGCGGCGCCCGGAAGTTCTAAAAAATCAGCATTTCACAGGTTGAACCGATGACTGGACGCGAGAGCGCTAAGAGTGGCCAAAAGCCGCTTCTGTCCCTGCGCAACATCAACATGACGTTCGGTGGCGTCAGGGCCTTGAAGGATGTCAGTTTCGACGTCCTGCCGGGCGAGGTGCATTGCCTAGCGGGTGAAAACGGCTCGGGCAAGAGCACGCTGATCAAGATCATCACCGGCGTCTACCGGCCGCAGGATGGCGCGGTGATCGAGTTCGACGGGCAGACCTATTCGCATATGTCGCCGGTGACGGCGCAGAATTCCGGCATTCAGGTGATCTGGCAGGATCTGGCGCTGTTTCCGGAAATGACGGTGGCCGAGAATATTGCGTTCCAGACGCTGCTCGGCCGCTGGCCGCGTTTCGTCAATTATAACGCCATGCGCGAGAAGGCGGTCAAAGCCCTGGCGCGGCTGGACGTGACGCTCGATGTCGACCGGCCGCTGAAGGACTATGCCATCGCCCAGCGCCAGATCGTGGCGATTGCCCGGGCGCTGGTCGGCGAAGCGAAGCTCGTCTTCATGGACGAGCCGACCGCATCGCTGACGCAATCGGAAACCGACCATCTTCTCGATATTGTCCGCACGCTGTCTGCCTCCGGTGTTGCCGTTGTTTTCGTCAGCCACCGGCTGGCCGAGGTGCTGGAGATTTCCAGCCGGCTGACGGTGTTGCGCGATGGTGCGCTGGTTGGCGCCTATTCGACCGAGGGCATGACCCAGTCGCGCATTACCGAACTGATGACCGGCAAGACCTTCGACCAGACGGTTCGCGCCCGCAATGTCAATGCCAATCCGGTGGTGCTGGAGGTGGAAGCTCTTTCGCGGCCCGGACAGTTCGAGGATATCTCGTTTGCCGTGCGGCGGGGCGAAACCCTTGGCATTACGGGATTGCTGGGGGCAGGGCGCACTGAACTGGCACTCTCGCTGTTCGGCATGCTGAAGCCGCGTTCCGGCACCGTCAAACTCGAAGGCAAGCCGGTTCATTTCTCTTCCAATCGTGACGCCATCGCGGCAGGGATCGCCTATCTCTCTGAAGACCGGCTGTCGCTCGGGCTGATCCAGCCACAATCGATCGCCGACAATCTGGTGATTTCCTCGCTCGACAAGATCATCTCGGGCGGACTGTTGTCCGACAGCCGCAAGCGCGATCTCGTCGCTCAATGGATCGCCGATCTCGGCGTCAAGATCGGGCTGCAAACCGATGCGATCTCGACATTGTCTGGCGGCAACCAGCAGCGCGTTGCGATTGCCAAATGGCTGGCGACCGATCCGAAGCTGCTCATCCTCGATGCCCCGACCGTCGGCGTCGATGTCGGCGCACGCGCAGGCATCTTCGATATCGTCGCGAAGCTGGCGGAGACGGGCCTCGCGATCATCCTGATTTCCGACGAAGTGCCAGAAGTCTATTTCAACGCGGACCGCGTGCTGCATATGGCGCAGGGGCGTGTCGTCGACCAGTTCCTGCCAGCGGCCTGCTCGCTCGCCGAGATCGAGGCAGCCGTCTATGCGTAAGGCCGTTCAATCCCATGCGACGGAATTTGCGCTGATCGCCGTCATCGCTGTCATCAGCCTGTTCCTGTCCTTTGCAACCGATCGGTTCTTCTCGCTCGGCAATGCGTTCGATCTGCTCAACACCAGTTCCGTCAATATCATCTTTGCCGTCGGCCTGCTGGTGGTTCTGATTGCGGGTGGCATCGATATCTCGTTCGCGGTTGCTGCTTCCGTCGTTCAGTATGTCGCTGCACTGATGCTCGGCTGGATGGGCGGTGGCGGGTGGATCAGCGGGTTGTTGATCGCCGGTGCGCTCGGCGTCTTGCTCGGTGCGGTCAATGCTTTCCTGATCCATAAATTCCGGATCATTTCGATCGTCGCGACCATCGCCACCTTCAACATCTATTTCGGCCTGCTGATGTTCTTCACCCGCGGGGTGTCGATCTACAATCTGCCGGACTGGCTGACGTCGCGGGTCATCCTGTTCGAACACGAAATGGCTGATGGCAGCTGGATCGAGATCACGCTTCCGGTGCTGGTCATGCTGATCTGCGTGGTGGCGACCTGGGTATTCATCACCCGTACCACGACCGGGCGGCAGCTCTATGCTTTCGGTGACAATCCGGAGGGCGCGCGCCGGTTCGGCATCAATATCGGCGCGATGCAGTTCATCGCCTTCGGCTGGCTTGGCCTGATGGCCGGGATCGGCGGCCTGATCCAGGCGCATTATGCACAGGAAGTGGTGCCGAATGCACTGTATGGCCGAGAACTGGACGTACTGGCCGCCGTTGTTCTCGGCGGTGCGCGGCTCGGCGGCGGCAAGGGCTCGGTGCTTGGCTGCGTGCTCGGCGTTCTTCTGATCTCGATTACCCAGAACGGGCTCAATCTGGCAGGTGTTTCGCCCTACGCTTTCAAGATGATCGTCGGAGCCATCATTCTCGTCGCCATTACCCTGTCCAATACCAGCATCGAAAAGCTCTGGCCGTTCATGCGCCAGGAGGAGGGCCGCAAATGACCGCAATCCTCAATCGCATCAAAGCGGCGCTGGGTCCGGATATGGCCGGGCCGGGATTTGCGCTCATTGCCGTGCTGGTGGTCTTCAGCCTGGCCTCGCCGCAATTCTTCAGCTGGGCGACCTTCGGCTCGGTGGCTTTCCAACTGCCGGAACTCGGGCTCCTGACCCTGGCGATGCTTTTGCCGGTGCTAACAGGCGGCCTCAACCTTGCCATCACCTTTACCGCCAATATTGCCGGGCTGACGGTTGCCTGGGTGCTGCAGCAAAATGGCGGTGCTGATGCCGGACCGTTTGCCTTCCTGCTTGGGTCTGTCCTTGGGATTGGCGTCGGAGCTTTGAGTGGCGTGGTGATGGGGCTGGTGATTGCCTATACCCGCGCCCACCCGATCCTTGTGTCCCTGTCGATGATGATCTTCCTACGCGGGCTTGGCGAGTTCCTGACGCGCGGCGGCGATGTCTCAGGTTTTCCAGCCTTCCTGCAGCCGCTCGGCCATGGCAGCATTCTCGGCTTTCCGGTGCCGCTGCTCGTCTTCATCGGCTGTGTCCTGATCTGGCATCTGCTTTTGACCCGCATGAAGCTCGGCTTCAACACCTACATGATCGGCTCGAATATCGAGGCGGCGCGGTATTCCGGCGTCAATACCCGCAAGGTGCTGGTGCTGGTCTATACGCTGTCGGGGGCGATGTGCGCGATTGCCGGCATCATCATGCTCGCCCGGTTCAACTCGGTGCGTGTCGGCCACGGCGAGTCCTACCTGCTGATCACCGTGCTTGCCTGCTTCCTCGGTGGGGTCAATCCGTTCGGCGGCTTTGGCCGTGTCATTCCGGTGGCCGTGGCGTTGGTGGTGCTGCAGCTCCTGTCTTCGGGCCTCAACATCCTCGGGGCCAACCAGCATCTGGCGACGGCCGTCTGGGGCATCCTGCTCATCACCGTGATGATCCTGCGTTTTGCCGCAGGCCACTTCAAATCTCTCAAGCGAAAAAAAGGATAAGGCCATGGAAGGTTTTGGCGTTCATACCAGCATGTGGACCATGAAATGGGACCATGCGGGAGCGGAGAAGGCGATTGCCGCCGCGGTCAAATACGAGATGGATTTCATCGAAATCGCGCTTCTCGATGCGCCTGCGGTCGATGCCGGACATAGCCGCAAGCTGCTCGAAAAACACAAGCTGCGTTCGGTTTGCTCGCTCGGGCTGCCGGAACATGCCTGGGCCTCGGTGCATCCGGAAAAGGCCGTCGAGCACCTGAAGGTCGCCATCGACAAGACGGCGGATATGGGGGCGGAAGCTCTGTCCGGGGTCATCTTCGGCGGTATCGGCGAGCGCACCGGCGTTCCGCCGACCGAAAAGGAATATGACAATATCGCCCGCGCCCTACAGGCGGCAGCCAAGCACGCCAAGACGCGCGGCATCGAACTGGGCGTCGAGGCGGTCAACCGCTACGAAAACCACCTGATCAATACCGGCTGGCAGGCGGTCGATATGATCGAGAGGGTCGGTGCCGACAATGTCTTCGTGCATCTCGATACCTATCACATGAACATCGAGGAAAAGGGCGCTGCCAACGGCATTCTCGATGCGCGCGAGCACCTGAAATATATCCATCTCTCGGAAAGCGATCGCGGTACGCCGGGCTATGGCAACGTGCCGTGGGACGAGATTTATGCAGCGCTCGCTGCCATTGGCTTCAAGGGCGGCCTTGCCATGGAAAGCTTCATCAACATGCCGCCGCAGGTGGCCTATGGGCTTGCCGTCTGGCGGCCGGTGGCCAAGGACGAGGCTGAAGTGATGGGCAATGGCCTGCCGTTCCTGCGCAACAAGGCGCGGCAATACGGTTTGATCTGACAACAGGACCGGGTTGTTCCCGCACGGGCGGGAACAACCGCCAACTGACAGACAATGCGGGATGCGGACATGGCGGACGGGCGGTGGAGCGAAGGAAGGGGGGACGGGCAGGAAGCAACTGTCGCGGTCCTCGATGTCGGCAAGACCAATGTGAAGCTTAACGCGGTCACAGCATCCGGCACCATTCTCGAAACGCTGTCGGTTTCCAATCCGGTGACTGAAGACGGGCCGTGGCGGCATCACGATCTGGATACGCTGAGCGATTGGGTGTTCGGCACGCTTGCCGGTCTTGCAAAGCGCCATCCCCTATCGACCTTCGTTTCCTCCGGCCATGGCTCCGGCGGCGTTCTCGTTGGACCGGATCCCGATGCTGGCGACGGTACCGCCTTGCCGATGATCGATTACGAACAGGCTCTGCCGGACGATATCCGCCGGCGTTATGCCGCCTTGTCCGGCTCGTTCTTCGACCGGGGCAGCGCCATGATGCACGGCGCCACCCATCATGCCCGCCAGATGTTCTGGATGCAGCAGGCCGATCCTGCAGGTTTTTCCCGGGCAAAGTGGTTTCTGGGCGTGCCGCAATACTGGGCCTGGCGATTGTCGGGTGTGGCGGTGTCAGAAGCCACAGTTCTCGGTGCGCAATCGCATCTCTGGAATGTGGCAGAGCAGCACTGGTCGCCTATCGTTGCATCGCAGGGCTGGCAAAACCTGCTGCCGCCTTTCGCCAGGGCGTGGGAGGCGATCGGGACGATCCGTTCGATTGTCGCGAAGCGATACGATCTGCCACCGGACATCCGGGTTCTCGCCGGCATTCATGACAGCAGCGCCAACTTCTATCGCTATCAGGCGGCAGGGTTCGATGATGCGACGGTGGTTTCAACCGGGACGTGGATCGTTGCGCTGAGCGGCAAGACGCCGCTTGACCGACTGGACGAACATCGCGGCATGACTTGCAACAGCGATGTCGATGGCAACCCGGTCGGCGGGGCGCTGACCATGGGTGGGCGCGAGTTCACCCATGTTGCCGGGCGTGACGATAACCGCCTGAATGCCGAAGCGGCTGCCGTCAGCCGGATGATCGGGCAGGGCACGATGGCGCTGCCGTCCTTTGGCGATGACGATGGGCTGTTTCCCGGCAGCGCGGGCAAGGGGCATATTGCCGGGCCGCCTCCGGCCGATGCGGCGGAACGCAAGGCATTGGCGGTGCTCTATACGGCGCTTCTGACGGTCGAATGCCTGGATGCGCTGAGAAGCAGTGGCCGGGTGATCCTCGACGGAAGCTTTCTGCGCGATCCTCTGTATGCGGCGCTGGTTGCGGCGTTGCGGCCGCAGGGTGACACGGTTTCCAACCTCGATACCTATGGCGTTGCCTCGGGCACGGCGCTGCTCGCCAGCCACGGAACCCGGTCCGCCCGGGCGGCGATCGCGCTCGAAAAACCACCGGTCTTCAACCATCCATCCGCCGATCTGGCGGCCTATGCCCGCCGTTGGCAGGCCACGGCCAGACAGGCCACGAATTTCAACGTGCTTTACGAAAGGTCCTCCCTATGAGCACTCAACACACCGATATTGCCGCGCTGCGCCGCGACATGGTCGACACCTGCCGCAAGATGAACGCCAGCGGCATCAATCAGGGAACGGCGGGGAACCTCTCCGTGCGCACGGCCACCGGTTTCCTCGTCACGCCATCCTCACTTGCCTACGACACGATGACGCCGGGCGATCTGGTGGAGATGGATTTCGACGGCACCTATGCCGGCCGCCGGCCGTCTTCAGAATGGCGCTTCCACCGCGACATTCTGAAGAACCGGCCGGATATCAATGTCGTGCTACACTGCCATTCGATCTACGCCACGACGCTTGCCTGCCATCACAAGACCATTCCGAGCTTTCATTACATGACCGGTGTCGCCGGTGGTACGACGGTACGCTGCGCGGAATATGCCACATTCGGCACGCAGGCTCTTTCGGATCATGCACTGGTGGCGCTGAAGGACCGGCTCGCCTGCCTGCTCGGTCAGCATGGCCAGATTTCGCTTGGCAAGACGCTGGAAGGCGCGCTCTGGCTGGCGATCGAAATCGAAACCTTGTCGCGCATGTATGTGCAGGCGTTGACGCTCGGCGAGCCGCCGGTGTTGCCGGACGATGAGATGGCGCGGGTGATCGAGCAGATGCGCAAGATGAGTTACGGCCATGCGCCGGATGCGGGAGGGGTAGACGATATCGCCCGGCCGAAGAGCCTGGTGTCCTGAGCCGCCGGGTGACGTCTGTAACTGGCCGGTGCCGCTGATCAGCCGGAAAGGCCGTAAACCTTTTCCAGCATTTCCCAATTCTCGTCCATGGCATAGGCGGGCGAGAGGAACGGGATACTGAAATGGCCGAAGCGGATCGACAATTGCCGCTCAGCTATGTCTTCATCGACGCCGGCAATGCGGTTGAGATAAAGGACAGAGGCAAGGCCGGTCCGGTCGGCGCCGGATTTGCAGTGGATGAGAATGGGCGTCGGCGCGTCGCGCAACACTGTGACGAGCTTGTGGGCTTCTTCCACGCTCAATTCTCGTGTCGCAATCATCTTGAAGTCGATATGTTTGATGCCGAGGGCCTGGGCAGCTGCGACTTCGTTTTTATACCATGCGGCGTCTTCGCTGCTTCCACGCAGGTTGACGATGGTTTTGATGCCGTAGCGCTCAGCGTAATCGGCCACTTGCAGCGCCGTTGGCTGGTTTGAACGATAAAGCGCGCCCGGGACGACCTCGGCAAAATTGCCGGTGGCCTGAATGGTGAAGAGATAGGTTCCAAGCCCCACAGCGGCGGCGCAACCTGCCAGCCCGGCCAGCTTCAAAAATCTGTACATCGTTCCACCAACGGCTGTTTCGATCAGCCACCTCTGACGTTTTGGGCTGACAGCAGCCTGAACGCCGTGTGATGATGGATGAGATGCCGGGACGGGAGTGGTCTTGCTGGGGGCGTTGACAGTAAAAGGCGGAGCTTCGTTATCCGAATATGTGAAATATATTTCAAAGTATGAATTATATTGACAGCGCTTCGCCGTTGCGATTATCTGCCCATACCGGACTTCGAGGAGGAACTCCGGTCTTCATTGGATCATCGGGCCGCCTTTCAGGCGCCGCCGGGTATTTGGGAGGGGCTTCGGCCTCAAGGAGGAATCTTGCGCAAATTTCTAAGCACGACCGCATTGGCGGTCCTTGCATCCACGCTGTTCGCCGGCGCTGCCAGCGCTGAAACGGAAAATCCGTTCCGCTGCAAGCCGGGCGAAAAGTATGTCATGAACGTCATGGTCTCGGGCGTCGAATACTGGTTCCCGGTCTATGAAATGTTCAAGCAGGCGGGCCAGCAGTTCGGTTGTGAAACCGCCTATACCGGCACGCCGGAATATGACGTCAACAAGCAGATTGCCACATTCGACCAGGCGCTGGCCCAGAACCCGGCCGGTATCCTCGTTCACCCGATGAACTCCGACCCGTTCATCGAGCCGATCAACCGCGCGATCGACCAGGGCACGGCTGTCGTGACCTTCGCCGCCGATGCGCCGCTTTCCAAGCGCATCTCGTTCATCACCTCGGACAACACCCGCGAAGGCACCTATGCCGCCGACGCGATTGCCGAAAAGATGGGCGGCAAGGGCGAATATGCGGTTCTGGAAAATCCAGGCCAGGACAACCACGACAAGCGTATCGCCGCCTTCATCGCCCGGATGGGAGAAAAATATCCGGACATGAAGCTGGTCGGCCGTGCGGCTTCCAACCAGGATCCGACCAAGGCCTATCAGGCGCTGTCGAGCCTCATCCAGGCCAATCCGAACCTTGGTGCCGTGTTCATGCCGGAAGCCAACTCGGCGATCGGCGCGTCGCAGGCCAGCAAGGAAAACGGCGGCAAGATCCTCGTCATGTGCGCCGACGTCAACGCCAACATTCTCGACATGATCAAGGCGGGCGAAGTGTTCGGCTCGATCAACCCGAACCAGGGCATGCAGGGTTACATGGGCTTCATGCTTCTGTGGCTCGCCAAGCATCCGGAACTCATCGACCCGATGAACGACGCCAAGCGCGCCGGCTTCAACCCGATGAGCATTCCCTTCGTCGATAACGGCCTGTCGATCGTGACTGCCGACAATGCCGACGACTTCTACTGGGACAAGTACCTGAAGCGGCGTGGTACGAAGGGCATCGAGGAGTAAGCCTTTTCGTGCCGGCTGCCCGGGGCATGATGCTCCGGGCAGCCACCGCAAGCGTATCAGGGAGAATGTCATGGCGCCGGTGCCGGTCTTGGAAATTCGCAATGTCAGCAAGCACTTCGGTGCCGTGAAGGCGTTGACGGATGTGAGCTTCAGCCTGGAGAAGGGCGAGGTTCATGCGCTGTGTGGCGAAAACGGCGCGGGAAAATCGACGCTGATGAACATCATCGCCGGTGTATTGCAGCCGACCGAGGGCGCAGTTCTCGTCGATGGTGTGCCGGTGAAGGTGACGTCGCCGTCGGTGGCGCAATCGCTCGGGCTTGGCCTCGTGCATCAGGAAATTGCGCTCTGCCCCGATGCGACGGTGGCGGAAAACATGTTCATGGCAGCTACCAACCGGCGTCGCTCGCCTTTCATGAATTATGGCAGGCTGGAGCGCGAGGCTCAGGCCGTGATGAACCAGCTGACACCGATCGACGTGCGCCAGAAGGTGGCCGAGTTGCCAATTTCCAGCCAGCAGCTGGTCGAGATCGCCAAGGCGCTGACGCTCGATTGCCGGGTGCTGATCTTCGACGAGCCGACGGCCGCATTGACGGAATCCGAAACCCAGGTGTTGTTCGGGATCATCCGTGATCTGAAGGCACAGGGTATTTCAATCATCTATATCAGCCATCGCATGGCCGAAATTTTCAGCCTTTGCGACCGGGTCACGGTCTTCCGCGACGGACGTTATGTTTCGACGGAGAAGGTCGCGGATCTGACGCCGGACGATATCGTCCGCCGCATGGTTGGCCGCGAGATCACGCAGCTCTATCCGGAAAAGCAGACTGCGAGCGAGCGGACGAACGAAACCATTTTGAGCCTCGGCAAGCTGGGCGATGGCAGTCGCTTTCACGATGTCAGCTTCGACTTGCGCAAGGGCGAAATTCTCGGGATCGGCGGTCTGATCGGATCGGGCCGCACCGAGATTGCGGAAGGCATCTGCGGCTTGCGGCCGGTGACAGAGGGCGACGTGACGCTGCATGGGCAGCGGCTGAACGCCCGGTCCTATGCTCAGGCCGTCAAGGCTGGTGTCGTCTATCTCTCGGAAGATCGCAAGGGCTCTGGCGTTTTTCTCGATCTGTCCATCGCCCAGAATATTGCCGTTCTCGACCTGAAGTCGCTGACGGGACCATTGGGGCTTCTGAATTCGAAGACGGAGGCGGAGCGCGCCCGTGATCTGACCAGGAGGCTCGGCGTGCGCATGGGCGGTATCGAAATGCCGGTCTCGTCGCTGTCGGGCGGCAATCAGCAGAAGGTGGCGATTGCCAAGCAGCTGGCGGTCAATCCCAAGGTCATCCTGATGGACGAGCCGACGCGCGGCATCGATGTCGGCGCCAAATCGGAAATCCACCGGCTGCTGCGCGATCTCGCCCGCTCCGGTATCGGCATCGTCGTCATTTCGTCGGAACTGCCGGAGCTCCTTGGCCTTTGCGACCGGGTTCTGGTGATCCGCGAAGGCACGGTCGCCGGTGAGGTCGAGGGCGAGGCGATGACGGAGGAGGCAATCATGCGGCTCGCATCGGGGGTCGGCGATCACAACACTTCAAAGGCATCAGAGCATGCCGCATAAAGAACAAGCAGGGGCAGGAGACAAGGTCATGGCGGATGCTACATTGGCAACGGCACATCAGGCGCGGGCGCCGGGCTGGAAGCGGCTGGGGACGATGCGCGAGGCAGGACTGATCGCGATCATCCTGGCGCTTTGCATCGCCATGACGTTTGCCTCGCCGCACTTCCTGACGCTCGGCAACTTCCGGGCGATGATGATGTCCTTTTCGGTCGAAGGCATCGTCGTCGTCGGCATGACCATCCTTTTGATCGTCGGCGGCATCGATCTGTCGGTCGGTTCGGTCGTCTGCTTCTCGATGGTGCTGTCGGGATCGCTGTTCCTGATGGGGCTTGATCCGTGGAGTGCATCGCTGATCGGCATCATTGCCAGCGGCCTGATCGGCTGCGTCATGGGCTTCTTCGTCACGGTGGTGGGGCTCAACCATTTCATTACGTCGCTTGCGGCCATGGTGATCGTGCGCGGTATCTGCCTGATCATCACCAAGGGCACGCCGCTGTCGCTGTTTACCTTGCCACCGTCGTTCAAGGCGGTCGGGCAGGGGACGTTCTACGGCATCCCCTATGTCATCCTGATCTTCGTCGCGGTCGTCGTGCTGTTCGATTTCCTGCTGCGCCGGGCAACCGCGTTCCGCAAGGTGTTCTATACCGGCAGCAACGAGAAGGCGGCGCTGTATTCCGGCATCAAGACCAACCAGGTGAAATTCTGGGTCACCGTGCTCTGCGCCACCCTGTCCGGTGTTGCCGGCGTCATATACATGTCGCGCTTCGGTGCCGCGACCCCGACGTTCGGTGTTGGCATGGAACTCAACATCATCGCAGCGGCCGTGATCGGCGGCGCTTCGCTCAACGGTGGCTCCGGCACGATCCTGGGGGCGATCCTCGGCATCGCTCTGCTCTCTGTTGTCACCAGCTCGCTGATCCTGCTCGACGTGTCCGTCTATTGGCAAGACATGATCAAAGGTTGCATTCTGCTCGCCGCTGTTTCAATCGACCATTTCCTGCACAAGCGGAAGGCTGCCTGATATGTCGCCCAATAGGCCGATTGCCAAACTGAAACCCGCCAATGCGCCGCGCGAGGAGATCGTCATTGCGCGGCAGATGCACCAGGCGCTGGTTCTGCATTTCCTCGAAGGGCTGACGCAGGCGCAGATTGCCGATCAGCTCGGCATCTCGCACGCCACCGTCAATCGGCTGATCAAGCGCGGCCGCCAGCTGGGCCTCGTCGAAATCAAGATCAAGTCGCCGGTCGAGCCGCTGGTCGATATGGAAGAACAGCTGCTGGCGCTCGGCGGTATCGGCCGCGCCGTGGTGGTGCCGACGGTGTCGGACAATCCGCAGACAGCGCTGCAGGCGGTCGGCGAGGCGGCGGCCCGGCTGCTTTTGGAAGAGATTATCGATGGCGATACGATCTGTATTACCGGTGGCAAGGGCGTCAGCGCCGTCGTTGCCGGATTGCAAGCGCAGCGCCGCTTTGATGTCGAGGTGATCCCCGCGACCGGTTGCGTCCAGGGCAAACATTACACCGACGTCAACCACGTCTCGACGATGATGGCCGACCGGCTGGGCGGGCGTTCCTACCAGATCCATGCGCCGCTGTTTGCCGATAGTGCGGCCGAGCGCGGCATGCTGATCAACATGCGCTCCGTTGCCGACGTGTTCAAGCGGGCCCGCGAGGCGAAGATCGCCGTGGTCGGCATCGGCTCGATCCTGTCGGACGACTCGAGTTACTACGACCTGCATCCGTCTTCGAGCACCGACCGCGCGGCCATCGAGCGTTCCGGCGCATCGTGCGAACTGCTGGCGCATCTGCTCGACGATCAGGGGCAGGTTTGTGACTACAGCCTCAACCGGTCGCTGGTGTCGCTGACACTGCCGGAATTTGCCTCGATCCCCACCAAGATCGGCGTGGCGAGCGGACCAAACAAGGCAGGACCGATCCTCAGTGTTCTGAGAGGCAATCATCTCGATACGCTGGTGACGGACGAAGCGACCGGTGCGCGCGTGCTGGCATTGGCGAATGGCGAAGGAAAATGGGCATGAGCGGACAACAGTTGACACGCGAGATCGGTGCATCCGGCGTTTCCGCCTCGGCGGTCGGGCTCGGCACATGGGCGATCGGCGGCTGGATGTGGGGCGGGACGGACGAGGCGGAATCCATCGCCGCAATCCAGGCTTCGCTCGATGCCGGCGTAACGCTGATCGATACGGCGCCGGCCTACGGGCTTGGCCGTTCGGAGGAGATCGTCGGCAAGGCCTTGGCTGGCCGCCGCGACAAGGCCGTCATCGCCACCAAATGCGGTCTTGTCTGGCACACGCAGAAAGGCCGCCACTTCTTCGATCAGGACGGCAAGCCGGTTCATCGCTATCTCGGCCGGGACGCAATCCTGCACGAGGTCGAGGAGAGCCTGAAGCGGCTCGGAACCGACTATATCGATCTCTACATCACCCACTGGCAAGACCCGACGACGCCGGTCGAAGAGACCATGCGGGCGCTGGAAGACCTGCGCGCCTCCGGCAAGATCCGCGCCATCGGGGCGAGCAATGTCAGCCGCGATGATCTCAATGCCTATATTGCGGTGGGTGGTCTCGATGCGATCCAGGAACGGTTCAGCATGATCGATCGGGAGATCGAGGTGGATCTTCTGCCAATGACCAAGGCCAACGGCATCGCGACGCTCAGCTATTCGTCGCTGGCGCTCGGGCTTCTGTCGGGCACGATCGGTCCGGACCGGGTGTTTTCCGGCGACGACCAGCGCAAGGATAATCCCCGCTTTTCAGTCGAGAATCGGAAGAAGGCAGCGGCTCTGGCCGACGCCATCCGGCCGGTTGCGGAAAAGCATGAGGCCAGCATCGCCCAGACCGTGATTGCCTGGACACTGGCGCAGCCTGGCGTGACCTTCGCGCTGTGCGGCGCGCGCAATCCGGCGCAGGCGATCGACAACGCGCGGGCAGGCACCATCCGGCTCGACGCGGCCGATCTCGCGGCCATCGATACGGCGATAGCGGCGAAACTGACTGATATGGACAGGTAGCGGATCGCCATCATGAAACGTGAAGAAATATTGGACGGGCTCCGCCAGAGCCCGAAGGTGGACGTGTGTGTCATCGGCGGCGGCATCAACGGCATCAGCGTCTTTCGGGAACTGGCGCTGCAGGGGCTGAACGTGCTGCTCGTCGAAAAGCATGATTACTGCTCGGGTGCCAGTGCCGCGCTGTCGCGCATGGTGCATGGCGGGCTTCGCTATCTGGAAAATGGCGAGTTCAAGCTGGTGCAGGAATCGCTCGCCGAACGGGACCGGCTGTTGCGCAACGCGCCGCATTACGTGGCGCCGCTACCGACGACGGTGCCGGTCTTCGATATCTTTTCCGGTCTCGGCAATGGTCTCGTCCGGTTTCTGGGTTTGAGCCGCAGCCCGAGCCGCAGGGGCGCCATTGCCATCAAGGCAGGTCTCAGTATCTATGATTTCCTGACACGCAAGCGGGCGATGATGCCGCGCCATCAGTTTCGCGGACGGCGTTCGACGCTCAGCAAATGGCCAGCCCTTCATCCGGGCATCAAGAGTTCTGCCACCTATTTCGACGCCTGGGTCAGTCATCCGGAACGGCTTGGCATGGAACTGTTGCAGGACGGTCTTTTGGCGGCACCCGGGGCCAAGGCGCTGAACTATGCGGAGCTGCGCCGCACGGAAGACGGCCGGTATCGCGTGGAAGACCAGATTGGCGGTGCATCCGTTGCCGTTGAACCGGCGCTGATCATCAATGCCACTGGTGGCTGGATCGATATCGCCAACCAAGGCCTGTTTTCGCCGGACGCGCTCCCCGCACCGCTGATGGGCGGCACCAAGGGATCGCATCTGATCATCGACAATGACGCGCTGCGCGGCGCGCTCGCCGATCACATGATCTATTACGAAAATGAGGACGGGCGGATTTGCATCCTGTTTCCCTATCTCGGCAAGGTGCTGGTCGGGTCCACCGATATCCGCGTCGATGATCCGGAAACCGTGCGCTGCGAAGCCGACGAGCGCGATTACATCCTGCAATCGCTCGCCTTCGTCTTGCCGGATATCAAGATCAGGCCGGAGGAGATCGTCTTCCAGTTTGCCGGTGTGCGGCCGCTGCCTGCCAGCACCGATAGCTTTACCGGCCGCATTCCGCGCGATCATTTCTGCACGGTCGTGGAGCCGAAGGATGGTGGTCCGCCGGTGCTGTGCATGATTGGCGGCAAGTGGACGACGTTCCGGTCGTTCGGGGAGATGGCCGCCGATATGGCGCTCGAACGGCTAGGCAAACGCCGCCGTGTTTCGACAACCGACCGGCCAATCGGCGGCGGGCGGGCCTTTCCGGCCAATGCGCCGGTCTGGCTTGAGAACACTGCCACGGCCAAGGGGCTTTCCGGAGCGCGCATGGCCGAGCTGTTTGCCCGTTATGGCACCGATGCCGAGGCCGTTGCAGCCTTCATTGCGGCAGGCCCCGACGCAGCGCTGCCGCACGCCGGTTATTCGGTACGCGAATTGCAGTTCCTGATCCGCGGCGAAGCGGTCGAGCATCTTGACGATCTGCTGTTGCGCCGGACGGCGCTGGCGATTTCGGGCGAACTGTCGCTGGATATGGCCGATGCGGTGCTGGATCTGCTGGCGCAGGAAAAACACTGGACACCGGCGCAGCGCGCTCAGGAGCGCAGCCGTTTTCTCACCCTTCTCAACGGGCGCCATGGCGTCGATGAAGATATGCTTTCCGCAAGGAACGAACCAAGGAGCACAGAATGCGAAACAACAGCAAAGTCCGGATGAACCGGCTGTTCGGCAATGGCCGCTGCCTCGACGTGGCGATAGACCACGGCGTATGCAACGAGCCGTCTTTCCTCGATGGACTGGAAAACATCGAAGCGGTCGTCAAGGCGCTGGTGTCTGCCGGGCCGGATGCGATCCAGATGAACTACGGCCAGGCGGACCTGCTGCAGGATATCCCTGGCAAGGACAAGCCGGCACTGGTGATGCGCATCGACATGGGCAACCCCTATAACCGCATCCGCCACCGCGACATGTGGGCGGTGTTGCAGAACGAGGCCGAGCCGCTGATCGGCGCGCTCGAGATGGATGCCGCCTGCGTCGTCGTCAACCTGTTCATGCTGCCGGACGAGCCGGACCTGTTCCGCCAGTGCGTGCAGAATATTTCCCGCGTGCGGGCCGATTGCGACAAGTATGGCATGCCGCTGATGATCGAGCCGCTGGTGATGCAGCCGGTCACGGAAAAAGGCGGCTACATGGTGGATGGCGATGCCGACAAGATCGTCACGCTGACGCGTCTTGCCCGCGAGATGGGTGCCGATATCGTCAAGGCGGACCCGACCGACAATGCCGCGGATTTCCACCGGGTGGTGGAGGCGGCGCGCTGCCCGGTTCTGGTACGTGGCGGCGGCAAGGAAGATTTGCGGGCTGTGTTCGATAAATCGGCGGCCTTGATGCAGCAGGGCGCCATGGGCATGGTCTATGGGCGCAACATCTATCAGCATGCCAATCCGAGTGCCGTGGTGCGCGGACTGATGGCGATCATTCATGAGAATGCCAGCGGCGAACAGGCGTTTGCGCGTTATCAGCAGGGGTAAGGAGCAGGTTCTTTCTTCTCCCCAACGGGGAGAAGTGCCGAGCTTAGCGAGGCGATGAGGGGGCGGCGAGTTCAGAGCCTGCCGCCCCCTCATCCGGCCCTTCGGGCTACCTTCTCCCCGTTGGGGAGAAGAGGAAGTAAGGCCTGTGTTTTCGGCCCGATCCGCGCAAAACTGTCAGAGCCTTGGGAGGGGTTTAGAATGAAAGACTATCTTTTGGGGCTCGACGCCGGAAACACCGTGATCAAGGCGGTGATTTTTGACCGGGCGGGCAACGAAATCGCGGCCGCTGCCGAGGAAGGCCATAGCCGCATGCCGCACCCGGGCCATGTCGAGCGCGGTCTCGATGAACTGTGGACCAATGCGCGGCAGGTTATTCGCGCCTGCATTGAGAGAGCGAAGATCCAGCCCGAGGAAATTGCCGCGATCGGTTGCGCCGGGCATGGCAACGGTCTCTATGCGCTCGATCGCGATGGCGCACCGCTCATCGGCATCCAGTCGCTCGACACACGGGCGTCCGGCCTGGTCGACGAATGGCGTGGAACTGGCGTCGGCGAGCGGACCTATCCGATTGCCCGCCAGCGTCCCTGGCCGTCGCAGACGCCGACCTTGCTCGCCTGGCTGAAGCGCCACCGGCCGGAGCAGTTCAGCCGTATCGGCACTGTGTTCTTCTCCAAGGATTTCATCGTCAACCGCCTGACTGGCGAGCGGGTCAGCGAGGTTTCCGACATGTCCGGCGCGGGGCTGCTTGATCTTGCCGAACGCCGCTACGACAAGGCGTTGATGGAGGCCTATGGCCTCGGCGATTGCATGGACCTTCTGCCGCCGCTGATCGAAAGTGCCGATATTGCCGGCATGGTAACGGAAGAGGTGGCGAGCCAGACCGGTCTTGCCGCCGGCACGCCGGTGGTGGGCGGGCTGTTCGACGTGGTCGCCTCGGCGCTCGGGTCGGGCGTCACGCGCACCGGCAGCGCCTCTATCATCGCCGGGACCTGGAGCATCAACCAGGTGATCATCGACGGTCCCGATCTCGATGGGCCGGTCTTCATGTCCTCCACTTTCGACCGTGGCCGGTACATGGCGATGGAAAACAGCGCTACTTCGGCCGCCAATCTCGAATGGCTGGTCAGGGAGTTCTTTGAAGGCGAGCATGCGGACGGCGTTTCGCCCTTTGATGCAGCTTGCGCGCTGGCCGGAGCAGTCGAGCCCACGGCCGACGATCCGCTTTACCATCCCTATCTTTACGGCGCCCAGCAGGACGGCCATGCGCGGGCCGGTTTCTACGGCATCGCCGGCTGGCACACCAAGGGGCATCTCGTACGGGCGCTGCTGGAAGGCGTTGCCTTCGGTCATCGCCAGCATATCGAGACGATCCGCAAGGCCGGTGCCGTGTTCAACGAGGCTGTCCTTTCCGGTGGCGGGTCGCGCAGCCTGATCTGGCCGCAGATCTTCGCCGATGTGCTCGGCGTTCCCGTCACCGTTGCCCGCTCGCGCGAAACCGGTGCATTGGGAGCTGCGATCGCCGCTGGAACCGGCGTCGGTATCTTTGAGGATTTCGGTGCGGGTGCCGCAGCCATGGTGCGCACCGAGCGGCATTATCGTCCGAACGTCTCGCTTGATGCACATTATGCCCGGCGCTACGCTCTCTATACCGATATTGCCGAGGCGATGGGGCCGCTCTGGCGGCGTCTGACAGCGGTTGAGCCGGTTGTTGCTGGAGTGGCGGCGTGAACATGCATGTGAATGACCAGACCTTGGATGCGGGAACCTACGACTTCATCGTCGTTGGGGCTGGATCGGCGGGATGCGTGCTGGCCAACCGGCTTTCTGCAGATTCGAAAAACCGCGTGCTTTTGCTCGAGGCTGGCGGCAGCGACCGGTATCACTGGGTGCATGTGCCGATCGGCTATCTCTACTGCATGGGCAATCCGCGCACCGACTGGATGATGAAGACGGCGGCCGAGGCTGGGCTGAACGGCCGTTCCTTGCCTTATCCGCGTGGAAAGGTGCTCGGCGGCTGCTCGTCGATCAACGGTATGATTTATATGCGCGGCCAGGCGGCCGACTATGACGGCTGGCGGCAGGCAGGCAATACCGGCTGGGGCTGGGACGATGTGCTGCCCTATTTCCTCAAATCCGAGGACAATTATCGCGGCAAGTCGCGGATGCACGGGGCGGGTGGCGAATGGCGGGTGGAAAAACAGCGGCTGTCCTGGCCGATCCTTGATGCCTTCCGGGATGCGGCTGAAGAACTCGGCATTCCGAAAACCGACGATTTCAACGATGGCGACAACGAGGGTTCCGGCTATTTCGAGGTCAACCAGCGCGGCGGCCTGCGCTGGAACACCACCAAGGCTTTCCTGCGCCCGGCGATGAAGCGGGCCAATCTGCGGGTGCTGACCGGGGCGGAAACCGAGCGGCTGGAGTTCGACGGCAGAATGGTGACCGGCGTGCGGTTCCGGATGAACGGGCAGGCGCATGTTGCCCGCGCCAGCCGCGAGGTCATCCTGTCGGCCGGTGCAATCAATTCGCCGAAGATTCTGGAGCTTTCCGGGGTCGGCAGGGCGGATGTGCTGGCGTCCGCTGGCATCGGTGTTACCCATGATCTTCCGGGTGTCGGCGAAAACCTGCAGGATCATCTGCAGATCCGCACGGTGTTCCGCATCGAGGGCGCCAAGACGCTGAACCAGCTCTACCACAACCTGTTCACCCGGGCGGGCATGGGGCTCGAATACATGTTGCGCCGCTCCGGGCCGCTGTCGATGGCGCCGAGCCAGCTTGGCATTTTTGCGAAGAGCGATCCGGCGGTGGCTACGGCCGATCTCGAATACCATGTGCAGCCGCTGAGCACCGACCGGCTGGGCGAACCGCTGCACAAGTATCCGGCCGTCACCGTATCGGTCTGCAACCTGCGGCCGGAAAGCCGGGGGACCGTGCATGTCGCCGGGCCTGATCTTTCCGTCGCTCCGGAAATCCGCCCGAACTACCTTTCGACGGCCGGGGACCGGATTGTTGCGACCAATTCCATCCGCCATGCACGGCGCTTGATGGAAGCCGGTGCCATCGCCAAATACCGGCCGCAGGAAATGCTTCCGGGTACGCAGTATCAGAGCGAAGAGGACCTGATCCGCCGTGTCGGCGATATCGCCACGACGATCTTCCATCCGGTCGGCACCTGCAAGATGGGCAGCGATCCGCTGGCGGTGGTCGATCTGCAATTGCGGGTGCATGGCCTCTCAAAACTGCGGGTGGTCGATGCCTCGATCATGCCTTCGATCGTTTCGGGCAACACCAATTCGCCCGTCATCATGATCGCGGAAAAGGCGGCGGAGCTGATTGCCTCGGCTCGATAGGCATCCGATACGGCGAGCGACGAGTGGCTCTGCCTGAGCGGCAAGCCTGCTGGCAAACCTGATGCGCCGGGATTTCACGGCGTATCGGGGGCGTCAGCAAAGCTCCGATAGGCCATGCGCTTATAGGCTTCGATGAGGGCGCGGCCTTCCGGCTCGCCGGTCGAGATCGCCAGCCGCATGACGCACTCGCAAAAATACATCACCAGCAAGGCCGACGCCTGAAGCTTGTCCACGTTCTCGCCCGGCAGCGCGCGCTTCAGCGCCCTGGTGAGAAGGATGGCATTCTGCCGGCTGGCCTCAAGCTCGATCTCGCGCAATGCCTTGTCCGCCTGCATTGCCGACCAGATGTCGCGGATCACCGGCTCGGCCAGGAATATCCCGTAATACTCATCGATCAGCGCCGAAAAGGCCCGTTGCAGGTCTGCCATCGTCCTTACATCGGCGAGGCCATCGGTGATGCAGGTGCGCGAGATAGCATTGTAACGCTCGGCCAGCGTCCGGATGATCGCCGCCTTGTCGGGAAAATACTGATAGAGCGAACCGATCGAAATGCCGCTCAGCTCGGCCACTTCGCTCATCCGCATCGTGTCGCTGCCACGCTCGGCAATCAGCCGTGAGGCACTCGACAGAATAAGCTCGACCCGTTCGCGGCTGCGCTTTTGCGTCGGCGATTTGCGCATTGCCCCTTCGTCTTCCGGTGCCGGCGAGGGGGCTGTCTGGTCCAGGGCCAAGGGTCATCCTTTCGATATTTCGCTTGACGATCAAAATACGAGGGTTTATCACATTTAGCAAATGTGAGGATTGCTCATATTGTTGAGGCCAAAGGGAGCAGGTTGATGAGCGCAGAAGCAAGCGGAACGATTGTGATCCTGGGCGGTGGCGGCAAGACCGGGCGGCGGGTGGCGGAGCGCCTGGCGGCAAAGGGCAAGGACGTGCGGCTTGCGTCGCGCTCGACCGCTCCGGCATTCGACTGGACCGATCCTTCGGGCTGGGCGGCTGCGCTCGACGGTGCCGATGCCGCCTATGTCAGCTACCAGCCGGACCTTGCTGTTCCAGGTGCCGTCGAGGCGATCGGGACTCTCTGCCGGATGGCGGCCGACAAGGGCGTCAAACATCTGGTCTTGCTGTCTGGACGCGGAGAAGACGAGGCTCTGGCGGCGGAAGAGACGCTGAAACGGTCCGGCGTTGGCTATACCATCATCAGCGCCAGCTGGTTCTTCCAGAATTTCAGCGAGGCTTTCCTGCTCGACGGCATCCAGTCCGGCGAGTTGTTCCTGCCGGTCGGCGCTGTGAAGGAGCCCTTCATCGACGCCGATGATATTGCCGATGTTGCGGTTGCCGCTTTGACGGAGCCGGGGCACACGGGTAAGACCTACGAGGTGACAGGGCCGCAGTTGATGACGTTCGGTGAGGCGGTGGCGGAGATCGCCCGGCAGACGGGCCGCGATATCCGCTTCACTACCGTCGGTATCGATGACTATGCCGCCATGCTGGAACAGGCGCAGATTCCGGCTGATTATATCGGACTGGTGCGGTATCTGTTCACCAGCGTTCTCGATGGCCGCAACGAGAGCCTGACGGACGGTGTCGCCCAGGCGCTTGGCCGTCCGCCGCGTGGTTTTGCCGGTTTCGTGCGTGAAACTGTTGCAACCGGTGTCTGGGAGGAGCCGAAATGATTGCCGCACTTTTTCCCTGGCTGATCTTTTCGGCCGTGATCGGCGCCGGGCTCAATGCCGGCCTGTTCTTCATCTTCTCGGTCTGCATCATGGCGTCGCTGGCGCGGCTGCCGGCCGAGCAGGGCATCGCCGCAATGCAGGCGATCAACGTGGTGATCCTCAATCCATGGTTTCTGCTGGTCTTCATGGGAACGGCGGTTCTGTCGTTGATCCTCGTTGCCGGCGGTTTCATCCATGGCGGGCCGGCGCGGTTCTATCTGATCGCTGGCGGGCTGCTCTTTCTCGCAGGCGTCATCCTGGTGACGATGATCGTCAATGTGCCGATGAACAATGCGCTGGAAGCACTGCAACCGGGCAGCGACGAAGCCGCCCGCCTGTGGGCATCCACCACGCTCGTCGACTGGGTCTGGTGGAACCATGTGCGCACATTGTCGTCGATCGGTGCATTGGGGTGTTTTGTGATGGCTTTCCGCACGGCCTGAACACGTCAGTGCCGTGAGCTAAACTGCCTTTTCGCGCCGTTTATCCGCCGAACGCGATGGTGACGAGCACGAGGACACTGCCGATCGAAGCCATGGCAAAGGCCGTTGGCCAAGGTTTCCGTCCGGTATATCTGCCGATCTGAGCGCCGATGATAAACAGCATGACTAGCGATGTCGCGTTGGACACGCGCATGGCCAAGCGCAATTCGTCGATAAAAAAGAAAGGGATGCTCGGAGGCAGTGTCGAGGCGACGACAAGTCCGAAAATCAGCACAGCAGCCTTGAAATCGCCAAGCGTAACCACTCTGCCGCCTTGTACCTCCGGCTTCGCCCGCATGCATGAGAACAATGCCTCAACCTGGCTGTTGTCGAGGCATGATCCGATCTCATCGGGAAGGTGCTCAAGAAAAACCTGGCGGGCTTCAGGCACAGCATCTTTTCGGATCGATGTCATCAAATGTCGTTTTCTCGCCCGCTCCACTGCGACCGCAAGCACGAACATCACGCTGTCCACGATGCCCCACGCGACATTGCATCCCAGCGCGGCAACCAGCACGCCGCCGACCTGTTCCCCATCGGCTACGGCCGCACTCATCGTTCCGGTAAAGGAAAGCGCCATCAGTAATCCGAAGACAATCTCGGACATCCGGTCGACCGGATCAAGAACAGGCCGGGCACGCTCAACAATCGTCATTGAAAATCCCTTTATCCCGCTTCGAAGAAACTCGTTCTACCGTTCGTGCCTTCGTCATCCACCTGGCGGTGAGACCGATACACTGGCAGGGCTGCTTGACCGCTTCGGGCCGAAAGCTGACCGTCCTTTGGTGCAAGTTCATGCGGCCCGGCCCTCAATCCAGCGCGTTGGCCCGCGTTTTCAGGATCGCCGAAAAACGCGGGTCGAAGGCGCGGCTGATCGGTTCGGCGGCTGCACCGAGCGCCACCGACCAGGGGTCGGTCATGCCCAGTTGCAGGCGGGGTATCGGGCGGCCCGGGCGGTTGGCGTTGGACGGAAGCAGGGGGTGGATGGCCTCCAGAAGTTTGCGGGTCAGCGCTTCCGGCCCGGTTGAGCAGAGAATGACGGTCTGGGGGTCGAAGATTGTCTCGATGATCTGCACCCCCCAGCGCAATTCTTCGGCGGCCGCATCGATCCACGATGCCATCGCAGGATCGCCGGTGTTCACCAGCATGTTCAGGTGTTCTGGCAGTCCGGGATCGGACGGGTCGGCGCCGAGATGCTCGTAGAGCGAGGCAAGCGACGCGCGGTGCTCAAGCGACGTCTGGTCCGGCCGCCGCTGGGTGGGAGGTAACAGCACCATGCCGATTTCACCGGCATTGCCGTTGGTTCCGGCATAGAGTTCACCATTCAGAATAAGGCCGGCGCCAATACCGAAACCGACATACAGACAGACGGCATGATCGATGCCATGGGCAGCACCAACCATGCGCTCGGCAGTGGCGCAGGCGGCGGCGTCGTTCTGGAGTGCCACTTCCAGCCCGGTGCCGGCGGCCAGTGTCTCGAGCAGCGGAAAATTCTGCCAGGCGGCCATCATCCACTGATCGTCGTTGTCGGTCGCCAGCCCGAACGGGCCGGGCATGGCGACGCCAAGGCCGACCAGCCGTTTCTCGGCCTGATCGGCAATGCCAGCCAGTTCGGTACGCACATGTTCGATCAGGTCGAGAATGACCTTGGCGCCATTGGCCGGGCCGCCCGGTGGCAGGTTTGCCTGGGCGCGCACCAGAACGGTGCCAACGAGATCAACCGCGATGGCCCGCGTCACATGCCGGTCGATCTGCAGGCCGATGGCAAAGGCACCGTCCGGCACCAGCCGGTAGGGCGTCGAGGGCTGGCCGCGGCCGTTGCGGACTGCCGCCAGCGAGACCACCAGTCCGTCGCGCTCCAAATCCTCGATGATGTTGGAGACTGTCTGCTTGGTGAGTTTTGTTGCCCGCGCGAGATCGGCACGCGACAACTGCCCGTTCAGTCGCAGCGCGTCGATCATGACGCGGCGGTTATGGGCGCTGGTGCCCTCCTGATTGGTGCCGCTTTTGGCCCGGATCGGTCGCATCTCGTTCATCCCGCGGAACCCTCTTGACACCATTAGAATATTGAACAAGAATTAAGTCAAAGCAATTGACTTAATAAAAAAGAGCCGCAGAGCTTTTCGGGAACAAACGGCATTACGGAACAAGTCCTAGTGGCCGCACAACACTTCGACAAGGCATGCCGGAAGCCGCTTCACGCGGTTTCGCGGAGAGGCGCGCGTTTTGCGGGCCGAGAAGACGACTGTTGTTTAATAATGGAGGGAAAAGACATGTTGAAAGCCAAACGTAATGCGCTCATGGGCGCCGCTCTGGTCGGTGCATTTTTTGCGACCAATGCCTATGCTGAAACCACGCTCAATGCTCTGTTCATGGCGCAGGCCGCCTATAGCGAAGCCGATGTCCGGGCCATGACCGATGCCTTTGCCAAGGCTAATCCGGACGTCAAGGTCAATCTCGAATTCGTGCCTTACGAAGGCCTGCACGACAAGACCGTGTTGGCGCAGGGTTCCGGCGGCGGCTATGACGTCGTGCTGTTCGACGTGATCTGGCCTGCCGAATATGCCAGCAACAAGGTTCTGGTTGATGTGTCCTCGCGCGTCACCGACGACATGAAGAAGAACGTGCTGCCCGGCGCCTGGACGACGGTACAGTATGACGGCGCCTATTATGGCATGCCATGGATCCTTGATACGAAATACCTGTTCTACAACAAGGAAATCCTTGAAAAGGCAGGCATCAAGACGCCGCCGAAGACCTGGGACGAGCTGGCCGAACAGGCCAAGGCCATCAAGGACAAGGGCCTTCTGGCCACCCCGGTCGCCTGGAGCTGGTCGCAGGCGGAAGCTGCGGTCTGCGATTACACGACGCTGGTCAGCGCCTATGGCGGCGACTTCCTGAAGGACGGCAAGCCCAACTTCCAGACCGGTGGCGGCCTTGATGCGCTGAAGTATATGGTGTCGAGCTATTCGTCCGGTATCTCCAATCCGAATTCCAAGGAATTCCTCGAGGAAGACGTCCGCAAGGTGTTTGAAAACGGCGAAGCCGCGTTCGCGCTGAACTGGACCTACATGTACAACCTCGCCAACGCGGGCAAGGACAGCAAGGTGGCAGGCAAGGTCGGCGTCGTTCCGGCTCCGGGCGTTGCCGGCAAGAGCGAGGTTTCGGCCGTCAACGGTTCGATGGGCCTCGGTATCACGGCGACCAGCAAGCATCCGGACGAAGCTTGGAAATACATCACCTTCATGACCTCGCAAGCTGTGCAGAACCAGTATGCCAAGCTCAGCCTGCCGATCTGGGCTTCATCCTATGAAGATGCGTCCGTCAGCAAGGATCAGGAAGAGCTGATTGCGGCTGCCAAGCTGTCGCTGGCCGCCATGTATCCGCGTCCGACGACGCCGAAATACCAGGAGCTTTCGACAGCCCTGCAGCAGGCCATTCAGGAAGCATTGCTTGGCCAGACCAGTCCGGAAGATGCCCTGAAGACTGCCGCCGAGAATAGCGGTCTCTAAGGCGCCGGGGTCACCCCTTCGCCGTGCATCCACCGATCTCCGGGCGGCACCATGTCTGCCGCCCGGCCTTTCGCCCCCCTTGCATCCCATGATATTTTCAGGAAGAGTTGCCCCATGTCCGGGACATCGATGACCACACGTGCATGGCTGCTGATGCTACCGCTGCTCGCCGTCATGATCGCCGTCATCGGCTGGCCGCTCGCCGATACTGTCGGGCTCTCCTTCACCGATGCCAAGCTGGTCGGTACGGCCGGTAATTTCGTCGGCATCGACAATTACGTGAAGACGCTGACCAGCTCCAATTTCCAGCGCACGCTGACGACGACGACGATCTTTGCCGTCATCTCCGTCTTTGCCGAAATGGTTCTCGGCGTTCTGGCGGCACTTCTGCTCAATCAGCAATTTTATGGACGCACCGTCCTGCGTGCGCTGATGATCCTGCCCTGGGCTTTGCCGACCGTCGTCAACGCCACGCTTTGGCGGCTGATCTACAATCCGGAATATGGTGCGCTGAACGCAGCGTTGACCCAGATCGGCATGCTCGATGCCTACCGCTCCTGGCTGGGTGAGCCCGGCACGGCGCTGGCTTCGCTGATCATCGCAGACTGCTGGAAGAATTTTCCGCTGGTGGCGCTGATTGCGCTGGCCGCCCTGCAAGCCGTGCCGCGCGACATCACCGCCGCATCGCTGGTCGATGGCGCCGGCCCCTTTGCCCGTTTCCGCTTCGTCATCCTGCCCTATCTGGCCGGGCCTTTGATCGTGGCGCTGGTGCTTCGAACCATCGAGGCGTTCAAGGTGTTTGACATCATCTGGGTGATGACCCGGGGCGGACCAGCCAACAGCACGCGCACGCTGTCGATCCTCGTCTATCAGGAGGCATTTTCCTTCCAGCGGGCGGGATCCGGTGCCTCGCTGGCGCTGATCGTCACGCTGCTGGTGGCTGTTCTGGCAGCTGTTTATGCCATGCTTGTCCGGCGCACAGCGGGGAGCACGGCATAATGGAACGCAAGAGTTTTCTCTTCTCCTTCTTCATCCATGCCTGCGCTCTCTTGCTTGCGGTCATTATCCTTGCACCGGTTCTGTGGCTGTTCGTCATGAGCATTTCACCGGCCGCTGACTTGACGGCAAAGCCGCTTGTCTGGTGGCCGCAGTCGGTGGACTTCTCACGCTATGCGACGTTGCTTTCCAGCGTTGAAAACAGCGCCGGTGCCGCCTTCGTGGCGTCGCTGACCAACAGCATTCTCGTTGCCGGCATGGCGACCATCGCTGCGCTGGCGCTTGCCATTCCCGCGGCCTGGGCCGTATCGCGCACGCCATCGGTCGGCTGGTCGCTCTATATGGTGATCGCCACCTATATGTTGCCGCCGGTGGCGCTGGCGGTGCCGCTTTATTTCGGCCTTGCGCATCTTGGCCTGCTCAACAGCGTTTTCGGGCTGGCGCTGGTCTATCTGACCATCCTTGCCCCCTTCACCACCTGGCTGATGAAATCCGGCTTCGATGCCATCCCGAGGGAGATCGAGGCGGCGGCGATGATGGACGGGGCAGGGCTGTTTGCAACGCTGCGGATCATCACCCTGCCACTGGCTGCCCCCGTGATGGCGACGTCGGCGCTGTTTGCCTTCCTGCTTGCTTGGGATGAATTCTTCTATGCACTGCTGTTCACCTCCGACCTGCGCGCCAAAACGCTGACCGTTGCCATCGCCGATCTCGCCGGTGGCCGTGTTTCCGATTACGGACTGATCGCAACCGCGGGCGTGCTTGCCGCCCTGCCGCCCGTGGTGATCGGCCTCGTCATGCAACGCGCCCTGATCTCCGGGCTCACCAGCGGCGGCGTCAAGGGATGACCATGACCTCCAACGATTATCGCCCGATCGGACTGCAAGCGATCGATCGCGAAATGGCACGGCAGAATGCCGATGCGATTGCCTCCTTCGAGAGCGCAGGCGAGAGAGCCAAAGTGATCGCCGCGTCACTGCGCGAGACCGGCGGCCTGCTTTTGCTCGGCATGGGCGGGTCGCATGCGGTCAATCGCGCCGTGGAACCGTTATATCGTGCGCTTGGCATTGAGGCGATTGCCGTCACATTGTCCGAACAGCTCGGCATGCCGCTGGCGATCGAAGGCCGCACCGTTTTGATCACCTCGCAGTCCGGCGAGAGTGCTGAGGTCCTGCGCTGGTTTTCAGAAACCGGTGGATCGGAAGATACATTCGGACTGACGCTGGAGGGGACGTCCTTTCTGGCTGGAGCCACGCCCTGCCTTGTCGGTGCCGGTGGTACGGAACTGGCCTTTGCCGCGACACGCAGCCTGACGGTCAGTTTCGCGCTGCATCTGGCAATTCTCGCGGCGCTCGGCGAGGACCCGGCCCCGGCGCTGGCTGTGCTTTCGGCGCCTGTTGAAAATGATGTGACGGCAGCGCTTACGGCTTTTGAAAACATCGGCGCGGTGGTCACTTCGGGGCGCCGCCTGCAGGGGCTGGCGGAAGCGCTGGCGCTTGGGCTGACGGAGCTTTCGCGTTATCCCTGTTTCTCGCTGGAGGGCGGACAGCTTCGGCACGGTCCGATGGAAATGCTGGGTCCGAAGATTGGCGTCGTGCTGTTTCGCGGTGATGACGCAACCGCCGATCTGGTGACGGCGATGGCTGTATCGGCGGTGGAGACAGGCTCTCCGGTTGTTGTTTTCGATGCGTCGGGGCAAGCGCCGGTGGCGGGGACAACGACGCTGAGCTTTGCGCCGGCGACGGGGTTTGCGGCCATCTTCTCGATGCTGCCGGTTGCCCAGCGCTTCATGATCGCCTTTGCCGAGGCCCGCGTCGAGAATGCCGGAACGCCGGTGCGCTCCACCAAGATTACCCGGAGCGAATGACATGCGTCCGCTTGCGGTGATCGGAAACGTCAATGTCGACCTGATCCTTGGACCGGCGGAGCCCTGGCCGAAGGCCGGCACCGAGATCATCGTCGATCACGATGAATTGCGTGTCGGCGGTTCAGCCGGCAATGCGGCCCTTGCCTGGAAGGCGCTCGGGGTCGATTTCGAGATCGCCGCCAATACCGGCACCGACGAGTTTGGCCGCTGGCTACGCGAGTCCTTCGGCTCTCAGGCGGAGAAATGGCCGGTTCGGCCGGAAGGGACGACGCTTTCGGTCGGCATCACCCATCCCGACGGCGAGCGGACGTTTTTCACGACCCGCGGACATCTGCCGCGGTTTTCACTCGACTGCGTGTTTGCAGCCCTTGACGGCGCCCGGCTGTCCGGTGGCTATGCGCTGCTTTGCGGCTCCTTCCTTACCGATGATCTGGCGGCGGATTACCCTTATCTGTTCGATTGGGCCGATACACACGGCATCACGCTGGCGCTCGACACCGGCTGGCCGCTCGACGGGTGGACCGAGAAAAACCGGCAGGCGACGCGCGGATGGCTATCGCGCTGCGGCTGCGCGCTATTGAACGAGGTGGAAACAACCACACTGTCCGGCCTTGCCGACCCCGTTGAAGCTGCCCGTGAACTCAAACGCCATATGCCCAAGGATGCCATTGTCGTCGTCAAGCGCGGTCCGGATGGGGCTCTTGCGATCGGCGCCGATGGTGCGCTGGTGTCTGCACCGGCACCGCCGGTCAAGGTCGTCGATACGATCGGTGCAGGCGATGTCTTCAATGCTGCGTTTCTGGCGGCGCTTGCCGAAGGCCTGCCGCTGCAGGAATGTTTGCAGGCCGGAACCACTGTTGCCTCGCGCGCCATTTCCACGCTTCCCCGCAACTATGGCGGCCCATTGTTGGCCGCGACCGGAGAGACCGCATGAGCGCGCTCGAAATCGAGAATATCCGCAAGACCTACGGCGCGCTGGAGACGCTGAAAGGCATCGACATATCGCTGGAAAGCGGCGAGTTCCTGGTGCTGCTCGGTTCCTCCGGCTGCGGCAAGTCGACCTTGCTCAACATCATTGCCGGTCTTGCAGAGGCATCGGGCGGCGATATCCGGATCGGTGGGCGCTCTATCCTGGGGGTGCATCCGAAGGACCGTGACATCGCCATGGTGTTCCAGTCCTATGCGCTTTATCCGAACCTCACGGTCCATCGCAATATCGGCTTCGGGCTGGAGATGCGCAAGGTTCCGGCCGCGGAGCGGGAAAAGGCGGTGCAGGAAACAGCCAGACTGCTGCAGATCGAAAATCTGCTGGATCGTAAGCCCGGCCAGCTATCCGGTGGCCAGCGTCAGCGTGTGGCGATCGGCCGGGCGCTGGTGCGCAAGCCGCAGGTTTTCCTGTTCGACGAGCCGCTGTCCAACCTCGACGCCAAGCTCAGAATGGAGACGCGCACCGAACTGAAACGGTTGCACCAGATGCTCGGCACGACGATCGTCTACGTTACCCATGACCAGATCGAGGCGATGACGCTGGCGACACGGATCGCTGTCATGCGCAACGGCCGGATCGAACAGCTTGGCACGCCGGAAGAGGTGTATGACCATCCGGCGACGCTCTATGTCGCTGGTTTTGTCGGCTCGCCGCCGATGAACGTGCTGGATGGTGTGGTCACGGGCGAGGGCGTGCAGCTGGACGGATCGGCTACGGTCATCACTCTGCCGGCGCGCTTCAAAAATGCAGCATCAGCCGAGCGGCGCGTCAAGCTGGGTGTCCGTCCGGAAGCGCTTCGCCTGACGGATGATGCGGCGGACAATCCCGTGCTGCAGGTGGAGATCGAGGTTGTCGAGCTGACTGGCCCGGAATTGGTGGTGACGGGTCGGGTCAGTGGACAAAAGGTCACCGCCTGCCTGCCGCCGCGTACCAAGCTGACGGTAGGCATGAAACAGGCCTTTGGGTTCGACGACGACGCTCTGCATCTGTTCGATGCGCAGACGGAACTCGCACTCGGCTGACCGGGCACCCGGTTAGCGCAGTTTGCAAACTACCCGGCAGGGCTGGTTCCCAACGGTGGTGCTATGTTCTAGAAACGCATCTGATGAAGATCGCATTCTATAGCCCGCTCAAATCCCCCAATCACCCCGTTCCCTCCGGCGACCGGCTGATGGCGCGCCTGCTGATGGCAGCGCTGGTCAAGGCAGGCCATCAGGTGGAAATTGCTTCAGAGCTTCGGGCTTTCCTGCCGGATGCTTCGGCTGATGCAATCGAAACACGGGCCGCAGCGATGGCCGCAGAACGCGCGCGGATTTCGGCGCTCTGGCGCGAGCGCGGCGCACCGGATCTCTGGTTTTGCTACCACCCCTATTACAAGGCGCCGGATCTGATCGGCCCGGCGCTCGCCCGGAAATTTGGCCTGGGTTATGTGACGGCGGAAGCGTCCTATTCTGCCCGGCGCAATCAAGGGCTTTGGGCGGATATGCAGCAACAGGTGCTGGATGCCGTGAAACAGGCATCGGTGAATATCTGCCTGACCCGGCGAGATTTCGATGGGCTTGCAGCGGCAGGGCCGGAGGCACGCCTGGCGCTTTTGCCGCCGTTCATTGACCCGGCACTATTGCTTGAGACGCAACCGCACCCTCAACACGGACGGTTGGTCACGGTTGCGATGATGCGCTCCGGCGACAAGATGGACAGTTATGTCATGCTGGCCGATGCGCTTTTGCGGCTGACGCATCTGCCCTGGCAGCTTTCCGTCGTTGGCGACGGACCGCGTGCTGCCGATGTGCGTGCATTGTTTGCCGGGTTCGATGCGGACCGGATTGTCTGGCACGGCGAAAAATCGGCAACCGAAATCGCCGATCTCCTGTCGGGATCATCGCTCTACGTTTGGCCGGGGTGCGGCGAGGCTTATGGTCTAGCCTATCTCGAAGCACAAGCCGCAGGGTTGCCTGTTATCGCACAGGAGATTGCTGGCGTGCCTGAGGTGGTGGTGCAGGGGAAAACGGGCCTGTTGACACCGCCGGGAGATGTCGATGCCTATGCGCAGGCGATCGGGCGGCTGCTGACGGATGACGGCGAGCGGCAGGCGCTTGCCGGCGCGGCTAGATCCTTTGCTGTTGAGGAGCGTTCGCTTGAGCGGGCGGCGGTGCGGTTAAGTGCGATCCTCGACGAATATATAAAAGCGGGTACCACATGATGGGTGAATTCGAAGCAGCGATCGTTGGCGAACTGGATCGCTGGCATCAGGCGGGTAAGGTGGCGCAGTTCTGGCTGCGGGATGACGATGCCATCGAGCCAACGGGAGCCCTCGACCGGTTGCTGGATGTATCAAACAAGTTCGCAGTGCCGCTGACGCTGGCGGTCATTCCGGCGCATACCGGCACGGCGCTGGCCGAACGGCTGCAGGCGGAACCATTGTGTTCCGTTGTAGTACACGGCTGGTCACACCGCAACCATGCAAGCGCCGACGAGAAGAAGCAGGAACTTGGCCGGCATCGCCCGGCGGAGGACGTCCTTGGCGAGTTGAAGCGGGGTTTCGACCAGCTTGCCGCGCTCTATGGCGGACAGTTTGTGCCGATGCTGGTGCCGCCGTGGAACCGGATCGATGCAATACTTCTGCCGGAATTGACGGGACTTGGATTTCAAGCCCTGTCGGTCTATGGCCCGGAAAAGCCGACCGCCTTGCCGCTGATCAATACGCATGTGGATGTGATGGACTGGCATGGGACGCGGGGAGGACGTGACCGGCAGGCACTGGCTATCGAGATTGCCGCGCGCTTGCGGTTCATGTTCGATCATGGCGGGGCAATGGGGCTTCTGACCCATCATCTGGTGCATGACGCGGCGGTCTGGGATTTCATGAATGCACTGTTTGCCGTGACCGCAGGCCATCCCGCCTGCCGGTGGACCCCGGTTGCGGATATCCTTCGGGAGCAGCAGGCCTCAACCGTCTAAGGCTGCCTCAGAGATCGATCACCTGACCGTCACGGGCGGTAATCGCGCCGTTGAATTCCCGGCCAGCCAGCCGCTGGATTTCGTCGAGTTCGGTGTCGGTGCGCAGCGGCGAATGGTGGATGAAGGCGACCTGCTTGGCCTTTGCCGTCTTGGCGAGCCGGATGCCTTGCTGCCACGTGGAATGGCCGTAGCCGACATGGCGGTGCATTTCGTCGTCGGTATACATGCAATCGTAGAGGAAGAGGTCGCAGCCATCGATCAGGTCGAGCACGGCGGGATCGAGCGTGCCGGGCTTGTGTTCGGTATCGGTGACCAGCGCCACGGCGCGGCCGCCCCATTCGACGCGGTAACCGATGGCGCCGCCCGGATGATTGAGACTGCCCGTACGGATCGTCACACCAGGATAGGGAACAAGCGCATCGCCGGAGCGGAAATCGCGGCAGTTGATCGAGGCGCGGCAGATATCCGGCTCCACCGGGAACCACGGCGGCCGCATGAATTCGCCGATCATCTGGCGGGTGGACATGCGTCCGGCCAGATGTCCCGACCAGAGAGTTACCGATGCATGCGGGTCAAACAGCGCCGGCAGATAGGGCAGGCCGACAATGTGATCGTAATGGCAGTGGGTGAAAAACAGGTTGAAGTCGGAAACGCCTTCGGATTTCAACGCCTGGCCGGCAGGCATCAGGCCGGAGCCGGCATCAAACAATAGCCTATGCGGCCCGCATTGCATCTCGATGCAGATGGTGTTGCCGCCATAATTCTGGAACTCGGCCCCCGAGACCGGGAGGCTGCCACGCACACCCCATAATCGCACCCGAAACACGTTTTCGTTCACTCTCTCGCCTCAGTCACGGAAAACTATCTTGCCTTTCCGTCTGCAACTGTCCCACTTAACTCTTAAGGTCGTCTTTTTGTCGTGCTTGATTAACCAAGCCGCATTTCCGCCATGTTAGCTAAACTGCTTGGGTTAAGCGAGACTTCAATTCGCTTTTTCTTTGCACATATGCGAGAGACGGAGAGAAACGAATCCGGTTTGAACGTGCAGACGGAAAATACCGACAGAATGCCGACCGCAGAGCACCCGCGCATCGCCATTGTCGCCGATGCGCATTTCCATGATCTCTATGCCGACTACGGCTTTGCCGGTATCATGCAGGATGACCGCCGGCTGACGTTCCGGCTGTTGGCCGACACGGCCCGCTCGACGCGGGTTTTCAACGAAAGTTATTTCGCGCTTCATTACACGCTTGATGATATCGCGGCACGAGGCATCCGCCATGTCGTGCTGCTTGGCGATTATTCCGATGACGGGCAGGTGGAAACCGTCAAGGGTGTCAAGCGGGTGCTCGACAATTACACGGAGCGGTTTGGCATGCGGTTTTATGCCACCACCGGCAATCACGATATTTTCGGGGCGGATGGGCGCCACCGCGCCAAGCGCTTCCTCAACGAAGACGGTGGCTACAGCATTCTCAGCAGCGACCCGCATCTGCGCGACCGGGGTGCGCATGCGGTCATCGCCAGTGATCGGATGTATTGCCAGGGTTATCCGGACGGGCTGGATGCCATGGCGGATTTTGGGTTTTATCCGCGGCCGGGCGATCTGCACTGGGAAACGCCGTTTGGCATCGATGGCGATCCAGCAGCACGGTTCTACGCGGTCCATTCGCCGGATGGAAACACCACGCGCCGGCTGATGGATGCGTCCTATCTGGTCGAGCCCTTTCCCGGCGTCTGGCTGCTGATGATCGATGCCAATGTCTTTGCGCCTGTCGATGGGGTCGTCCCCGGCGAAGCCGGCGATCTCGCTGACAGCACCAGCGCCGGCTGGAACGCGATGCTGGTACACAAGCGGTTCGTTCTGGACTGGATGGCCGATGTTTCCCGCCGGGCGCGGGACGAGGGCAAATGCCTTTTGGCGTTCTCACACTATCCGGTTCTGGATCCGCTTGACGCAACTGTCGATGACGAGGTGGCACTGCTTGGCCGGACAGGCATGGCGGAACGCATTCCCCGCATCGACGTTGCAGAGGCGTTGATCGACGCGGGTATCGATATCCATTTCAGTGGGCATCTGCATGTCAACGATACGGCGCAGTACCGCAGCGGCGAGCGCTTCCTCACCAATATCGCCATGCCGTCGCTTGTGGCATTTCCGGGCGCCTACAAGATCATCACCATCGGAGAATGCAATTTCGGCATCGAAACGGTTGGCCTCGAGGCGATGCCGCTCGATGATGATCTGCGGCAGGCTTATGGCAGGGAGATTTTACCGTCGCGGCTGGAAACCGGCGGCCTGCTGGATGTGGACAGCTATGGTGATTTCCTGTTCGAACATATCGGCCATCTGGTCGGACGGCGTTATCTCAAGCGGGAATGGCCGAAGGATATTGCCGCGCTGATCCGCGGTCTCGATCTCGCCGATCTGGCGGCTCTGGCGTTGATCAATGTGCCGGTTGGCGCTGAGGATGCAATGATGGCAATCACCTCTGCCCGCGACGACACGGAGCTGCAGCAGCGGTTGGCCACGCGCTTGACTGAACGCGGAACGGAGATCGGGACACTCCGCGGAATGCCAGCGCTGGCATTTCTGGCGGACTGGTACCGGGTCCGGATGGGAAGCGAACTTGCGCTGGACTGGATCGGCGCAGACAAGATTTCAGCCTACCTGGCCGTCGGGCAACTGTTTTCGGATCGCGATAACAAGGAGCCGGGCGCAGTGCAGACGCAGTTCGCCGTGATATTCCGGATGTTGGCGAAATACCTCTCCGGCCTGCCGTCGCGAAACTTCAGCATCGACCGGAAAAGCGGAGTGATCGAACTGTGGAAGCCTCCCGCAGGCTGACGCTTTGGCGACCCTTGCGGAGTTCGAACCTGCGACAACCTGCTTAGAAGACAGGTGCTCACTCAGTGCAGGTCAGAGTCCTTGCGTGCACGGCTGCGGGCTTCGGACAGCTCGCTGGTCGTATGGCTGAGGCGATCAGCCAGGACGCGCATGATCTCGATGGTGATTTCGGGGAAGTCGGTGAGCAGCTTGAGGAAATGTTCCTTGCGGATGCGCAGGGCTTCCAGCGGCGTCGTTGTCTGCACTGTGGCGGTTCGCGAAACGTCGCAAAGGATGGCGATTTCGCCGACGATGGAGTTGGTCTCGACTTCGGCGATTTTGATCGGGCCGGTCGAGGAATCGACCAGGATATCCGCTCTGCCCGCCAAGACGACATAGGCCGCATCACCGGTATCGCCCTGATGGAAAAGCGCTTCGCCCGGATCATAACTCACGCGGTCGGAGGTGAACGCGAGAAGTTTCAGTTTGCCCGGTTCGACATTCGAAAACAGCGGCACGCGCCGCAGCATTTGAACTTCATCCTTCAACAGCATAGTCGTGCCCATTCCCCATTTTTTTCTTCCTCCCGGATCATCCGCCGGTGACGGTCACCGGCGTTGGCATCGCGAGGATTGCCCTGCCTGCATCCCCGTCGCACGCTTGGACTTCTCCACTGGCATTATGATGACACAAGCTCCTTAAAGATACCGTTATTCTTGACCAGCGCCGCATGCGTTCCTTCTTCCACAAGCAAGCCGCGGTCAAAGACAAGCACACGGTCGAACAGACTGGACAGCGCAGTGTTTGAAAGGACCCAGACGACTGCCGGATCGCGCCCGTCCCGGCGCACCAGCTTCAGCACGTCGCGGACGATTTCATCCTGAAGACGGTGATCGAGGCCGGGCAGGGGCCGGTTGAAGATGTAATATTCAGACTTGCGGACCAGGGCACGCGCCAGATTGAGTTTCTGCCGCTGCACTGCAGTCAGCCGTTTGCCGCCGGCACCCAGATTGAAATCCAGGCCGATATCGATGACGCGTTCGAGCAGGCCGAGCGAGTTCAAAAGCGAGCTGACGATCGAGCGAATGCGCTTCGACCCGTCGCTATGCTTGTGGCTGATGCGGCCAAACAGGATGTTGTCCATCAGGCTTGCTGACGCCAGATAGTGTTCCGGGTCGTAGCGCTCGATATCGCCACGCATATTGTCGGGCAGGCCGTCGTGGAACTGACGGCGCACATCGACGATCTTGGCCATCAGTTCGTCCGTCAAAAGACCGAAACGATGCCGCGGTTCGACATAGCGGAAGCTCAGGCGAATGATCTGGCCGCGATCATCTTCCGAGGCGGCATCAAAGCCCTTGCCCTTCAACTTCTGCAGCAGCAGCTGATAATCGGGAATGTCATCCGCCGTCATGAAGGTCAGCTGCTGGAAGAACGGATGATCCGGCGGCAGGTCGGCGAACAGTTCCACCGCGTTTTCGGCGATGCTGTAGCCCATGTCGAACAGGATGCGGTCTAGGCCGGAGCGGCCGACGACGGAGCGGAAATAGGCGTTCTTGCCGATTGCCTTGCCGATGAATGCCGGGCCGGTTGCAGTGCCGAACAGAAGGTTTTCGCCGACTGTCGCCTCGGTATTGTAAGCGCCAGGCTCGAAGGAGACGACGAGGCTGCTGAGGCCCGCCTCTTCCAATTCGTCGCGAAGGGCGTGGCGCATCTCGACGATGCCCTCGGCAAGGCCGGGGTGCTCATCAGGGGACACGGTACTGCGAAGCGCGAGGTCGAGAATGTCCTTTGACAGTTGCACCGTGTCGAGCACCGAAAGAACCGGTGTGAAGAGATCGTCGCGGTTGGTCGCGTTGGCGGCCTCGTAATCGATCCAATCACTGTTTACGTCGTAGTCCGGATTGCCGGCGAGTTTCGCCTCGGCGATCTGCCACTTGCGATGCGCAGCGCCGCTGCCTTCATAAACGGCTTCCTTCAGAGGCGCGTGCTTGAGGCCGTAAAGCAGATTGTCGCGAAGGCTTCCGTAGAAGAAATAGGCATCGGAGGAAACATAGGAGATCGCCCGGCCCGTGACCGATTCCGGTATTTCCAGCAGATCATCGCCACCTGCCGTTACCTTGCCGCTCTCCGGCCATGTGAGCCGCGCAAACGCTTCCGCCAGCATGTCGCCGCCACCGGCGGCACCCCCGACGATGGCAACGGTTTCGCCGGGATGGATCTGGACCGACACGCGCTCCAGAAGCTTGGCGCCGCTATCGTCGGCCAGCGACAGGTTGACGGCTGCCAGCGGATGCTTCAGCGAACCGGCGTCCTTGACGGCTATGGCCTGGATGGCCGGATCGATGGTCTTGTCGACACTGAACTGCTCGACGACCTGAACATACTTGACCTGAACATCCTGGCGGGTCTGGTCCCAGTCGATCAGGTCCTTCAGCGGGCCGGGCAGGTCCTTGTAGGCGCTGATCACGGCGATCAGCTGACCGATGTCGAGACGGCCTTGCAGGGCCAGGTAACCGCCGATGCAATAGAACAGGAAGGGGGTGAGCTGGGCGAGGAAGTTGTTGATGAACTTGACCAGGAATTTCCACTGATAGAGGTCGTAGCGGATCTTGAAGATGCGGCCGAGGCGCGCGGCGATGTCGGCGCGTTCGTAGTTGGATGTGTCATAGGCGTGGATGGTGCCGATGCCGTCGACAATCTCGCTGACGCGGCCGGCGAGTTCCCGGGCGGTGATCTGGCGTTCACGGCCGAGCACCAGCAGGCGCCGGCGCATGCGCGGAATGATCACGGCCTGGACGCCGACCATGACGGCTGCGATCAGGCCAAGCCAGGCATTTTGCATGAAGATGAAGAACAGGGCCGTCAAGGCCTGGCCGCCGAGCAGGGCGGGCTGGACGAAAGCATCACCGGTGAAGCCACCGAGCGGCTCGACCTCGTCCTTCACCATGCTGGACACTTCAGCGCCCTTCATCCGCTTGAACTGGCCGGGCGGGAAACGCAGAATCCGGTCGACGAGTTCGAAGCGGATGCGGCGCAGCAGGCGCTCGCCAAGCCGGCCCTTGTAGGTGTTGATGTAGAACTTGAAGAGGCCGTTGATGATGACCAGCAGCAGGAAAACCATGCTGAGGGCAAACAGGGTCTGCATGCGGGTCAGTTCAACGCCGTCAAACAGCGTCACGGTTCCGAGCCATGGCAAGTCGAAACTGATATTCATGAATGTTTGGGTGGCGCCCGGCTGGTCAAACCCCTGACCCTGGATCGGCCCGTTGACGATCTGCTTGGGCAGGTCGAAGGACAGGAAATAGGGGATCATCGAGACGGCGACGACCAGAAGGATCCAGAGCTGCTGGCCTCTCGTGTGCGTCCAGATGTAGCGGGCTATGCTTTTTTCCATGGGGAGATTCAACTGGCCGTATAGCGGGTGTCAAGGACGTAGAAGCGCCGGGCAGCATAGGGTGTGCCGGCGATCTCCGGGTCGTGCAGATGAAGATCGAATTGTCCACGAACCGTCACTGCCGGACGGCTGACGATATGCGGGACCTGGGAGGCGGCGCGTTCGAGTTCCGGTGCGTATTCGATCACGACGGTCTTGGCGTTTTCGATCAGCGAGAACAACAGGTCGCCGAGCGGATCCTTGCGGCCGAACGGTTTCAGCGAGTAACCGAGCAGGACGAGACCATAGCTTCCGGGCTGATAATGATAGTCGATCTGCTGGAACTTGGCCGGAATATGCCGCACATGGCAATGCTGGCCGTTCAGCTCGTTTGCCTCATAGGCCTCCGTCTTCGGATCGACGGAGGTGACCGATAGCGGATGATGGGTCAGATAAGGGGTGATTGGACGGATATGGCCGCCGATTTCCAGGATGTGCGGGCAGTCGCGCATGAAGTGGGCAGCAAAGACCTGCCGCATGGTTGCGCCCAGTCCTGCCAGATGCGGTATGTCCTTTCCCGCCTCCAGGGGCGGCGAAACGGAGGTGGCATCCTTCAGGTTGACTTGCATTCCTTGCACTCCAGAAAAGTCCAGACTACAACACGCGCATGATGAAAACCACCCGATCAAACGAAGCAAACACAACAGATTGGCACGAGAGTGCCTTCGATATCATCCGCGGTCTGTCCGCCTATACGGGAAGCTCTCTGATAGAAGGCCTTGCGAAAGTCATCGCCAAATATCCGGATGCGGACCTCGGCACGGCCTTCAACCACAAGCAGGTTGGAAGCAAGATATGGGCACGCGAAAAGCTGTTTGAAAGCCTTGGCGGAAAATTTAAGCACATCGTCCTGCTCGGCGGCTGGTATGGCGTGCTTCCGGCCATGTGTTTCGATGACAGCCGCTTCGACATCGACCTGTTCGAAAGCATCGACATCGATCCGGCCGTCGCCGAAATCGCTGAGACGTTGAACGCCAAAGTTGGTGAGCGTTTCCGCACGACCACGCACGATATGTATACGGTCGATTACAGCACCCGCGGCGCCGATCTCGTCATCAACACCAGCTGCGAGCACATTGCCGATCTGCCGGCATGGCTGGCTCTATTGCCGCGCGGCACCAAGGTGCTGCTGCAGTCGAACGATTATTTCAGCGAGCCGACCCACATCAACTGCGTGCCGTCGCTGGAGGCCTTCAAGGAGCAGACATCACTTAGCCACCTGGCCTTTGCCGGGTCGCTGAAGATGAAGAAATATACCCGTTTCATGGTGATCGGGACGGTCTGATCCTCGATCAGATCAATCCGCGCAGGATTTCGGCGGTGCGATGGGCGCCGTCGAGATCGAGCGTGTGCGGCGGGCGGTTCGTCGCTGCAAGCGCTGTTTCGATCGCCCGCGTCATGCTCTCTGCCGACAGATCGTCCTCGGTCAGGACATGGGCCAGCCCAAGCTTTTCGAGGCGTTCGGCCCGAACCGTCTGCTCGGTTTCGCCGCCAGCGGTGAAGGGGATGAGCAGGGCATGGCATCCGGCCCGCAGGATGTCGCAAACGGTGTTGTAGCCCGCCTGTGAGACCGACAGTTTCGCACCGGCGAGAAGGCTCGCGAAATCCGGACGGAAGCGGTAGACGCTGACATGGGCCGGCGCATCGGCCGAGATCGCGTCGAAGTCGGACTGTGGCAGGTTGGGGCCGGTGATCAAGGCCCAGGACAGTGAACCGCCGATCGATTTTGCCGCTTCGAGGGCGGCGCGGATCAAGGCATTGCCGACGGCGCCGCCACCGGCCGAGACGATAACGTCGAAACGCTCTGTTGGCTGCGCAGGGGCGGGGGCTGCGACCAACCCGGTATAGATGACTTTGTCCGTAATTTCGGCAGCCAGCGGAAACGTGTCCTCCAGCCGGGCAAAGGCGGGGTCGCCATGCACCAGAACCCGGTCGAAATACTGCTTCACCAGGGCAACCGTTTCTTCGTCGCGGCCGGGCTTGGAGCGTTCCTGCAGGATATCGCGCAGCGACGTGACGACCAGCGGCTTGTTTTCCATCGCCGCAATCGCCTCAAGCAGCGGCAAAAGTTCGAACCGGACCTGACGGCGGCCGAACGGGAATGCTTCGATGATGACGATATCGGGCTGGCTTTGGTGAAAGGCGGCGAGCAGTTGTTCCTTGCGGCTTTCCTTGAAGGCGTCATCGACCGGATTGCCATTGATATCGGCGAGCCCCGAAAAGCCGGCATCACCTGACGTGATCGGCGGCAGGGCGACATGCTGGACGAGTGGGCCGGGGAAACCGGGCACCGGGGTGCCGCCGGTAACGACCGTCACCTCGAAACCGTCTTCGGCCAGCGCGCGGGCGATACGGCTTGCCCGGGCAAGATGGCCGATGCCGAGCAGGTGCTGCACATAGAAAAAGGCGCGGGGGCCTCTTGGTCTGCTATCGGTCATTCCGCCACTCACTCTCAAACAGGTCTTTCAATTGGCGGATGCTGGTCTGATGGTCGAAGTGACCACGGACCTTGCGTTCGGCTGCTTCACCGAGACGCTTGCGCAGCGCCGGATCGCGGATGGCTTGCTCCAGCGCGCGTGAAAGCGGTTGTGGGCATTCCGGCGGGACCACAAAGCCGTTTTCGCCATCGGTGAGAAGCTCGGGTATCCCGGAAATATCCGTCGATATGCAGACCAGCGCCTGGCTCGATGCCTCGACGATCACGTTTGGCAATCCGTCCCGGTCACCATCGGCGGTGATGCGGCAGGCAAGCGCAAAGATATCGGCGGTGCGATATTGCTGCAGCACTTCGGTCTGCGACAGCGATCCGTGCCAAACAATTTTCTCGGCGATGCCAAGTTCGGATGCGAGTGCTTGAAGCTTCTTCAAGAGATCGCCGCCACCGATATGGACGAGCCGCCAGTTGAGACCGGCAGGCAAGAGGCTCAGCGCCCGCAAAAGGATATCGAAGCCCTTCTTCTCGACCGCGCGGCCGACGCTGACGATCGTGACGGGATGTGCGGGATCGGAGCCGTCATAGTCAGGGCGAGTACCGTCAAAGGGTGCGAAACGGCTGAGATCGAGGCCATGGTAACTCAAGTGGACATGGGGCTTGCCGCCGGCAAGATGGCGCAGGTGCTCAAAGCCGGTCTGCGTGCAGGTCACGGTCCAGCGGGTACTGGCGAGCTTGCCGGCCAGTTCCCATTCCGGGGATGTCCAGATGTCCTTGGCATGGGCCGAACAGGTCCAGCCGATGCCGGTGATCATGCTGGCATAGCGGGCGACGGAGGCGGGGGTATGGATGAAATGCGCGTGCAGCCATTTGCCGCCCGTTGGCCATTCGGCAGAGAGAACCATCGCCTGGCCGAAGCGGCGAACCCGGTTGCGGGTCCGGTCGCGCCAAAGATCGCTGACGAACGCGGGCAAAGCGCGCCAGAAGCCGGTTTTTGGCAGGCAGCGGAAGAGCGCACGGGCGACCCGAGCCGGTTCCTCGTGCAGATATTCCGGCAGATAATGGACCGGGGCGCGGATTTCGTCATGGATCGGATGGCGCTTCTTGTCCGTCGGCCGACGCAGTGCCACCAGCTCAAGGTCGAAGCCCGCGCGTTCCAATCCAAGCAGTTCCTGGGCAATGAAGGTTTCCGACAGGCGCGGATATCCCTTCAGCACCACGACGATCTTGCGGCGTTCAGTCAATTCTGGCTCAATCCCTTGACGACCTTCAAATGCTCGCGGTCGCGGCGGCCAAGCCATTCTCCGACGATCTGCGAGATGTTCGCCAGACCTTCAAGCGTCATGCCCTTGGCGCTCTTTGAGGGTGGATCGCGCGCGGGCAACGCCTTGAGTGCGGCGGCAAAGCGCATCGGGTCGGCCGCCTCTTCGGGCAGAAGCATGTCGATCAGCCCAAGCTCTGCGGCGCGGCTGGCGCGGATAAGCTGTTCTTCGCGCGGCATGACCCTCGGGACGATCAGCGCCGGTTTGTCGAAGGACAGAATCTCGCAATAGGTGTTATAGCCGCCCATGGCGAGCACGGCCTTGGCGCCAGCGATCAGCTCTTCCATGCGGTTGTCGAACTCGATCACCTCAAGATAAGGGATCTTCGCGCATTTTATCAACAGCTTGTGGCGCTGCTTGACCGGCATATAGGGACCGAGCACGATCAGCGACTTGTGCGTCAGGGTCGGGTCTTCCTGATAGGCATCGATCACATCGTGGATTAGGTCGGAGCCGTCGCCGCCGCCACCCGTGGTGATCAGAATATAGTCGCCCTTTGGCTTGTGTTCGGATTCGACATCCTGCGAGACGCTTCTCTGCAGAAAGCCGACGAAATCCATCTTGCTGCGCACGGTCGGGGGTACGTCGAGGCCGACGAGGGGATCGTAGAAATCCGGTGGGCCATAGACCCAGACGCTGTCGTAGAACTGGCCGATCTTTCGCATCACGTCATTACGCTTCCATTCCGCATCAAGCAGATGCGGCGCGTCCATGACTTCGCGCAGGCCAAGAACCAGGGTCGTTCCCTGTTTTTTCAGATAGGCGAGGGTGTCCTCGACTTCGCCCTGCAGCCCCATCGGTTCCTTGTCGACAATGAAGATGTCCGGCTGGAATGTCTCTGCCGTGTGACGGATGATCGATTTGCGCATCTTCATCGTCTCGTGCAGGTCGATATGCCTGTCCATCGAGGTGTATTCGCCGTTGCGCAACTTGATGACGCTGGGGATTTTGACGAAATCAACGCGGGCGCGATAATCGAAGGCACCGGCAATGGTCGCGCCTGAAATGATCAGGATGTTGACGCCGCGATAGTCCTCGACCAGCGAATGCGCGATCGTCCGGCACCGTCTGAGGTGACCGAGGCCGAACGTGTCATGGCTGTACATGAGGATGCGGGCGTCTTCGATCCGGCGCGTCATAAGCGGGGCCTCTTATCTCCCATGGCGTTGCCAATCTCCGGAAGGAGCGTCCTTAGCATATGGGTATCCACTTCACTTGTACGGATCGGCTGCATCGCGCAATCCGTCGCCCAGGAAATTGAACGCCAGAATCACGAGGATGACCGGGATGGTTGGAAACAACAGCCATGGATAAAAAGCAATGACGCTGACGCTGCGGGCTTCGGTCAGAAGAATACCCCAGCTGGTGATCGGCGGGCGCAGACCAAGGCCAAGGAAGCTTAGCGCCGTCTCGCCCAAGATCATGCCGGGGACCGCGAGCGTCGCCGTTGCAATCAGGTGCGACATGAAACCCGGCACGAGGTGGCGACCGATGATACGGCCTGAGCCGGCACCCATCAACTGGGCTGCCTGCACATAGTCCTCTTCGCGCAAGGCCAAAAGTTTGGAGCGCACCGCGCGCGCCAGCCCTGTCCAGTCGAGCAGGCCCAGAATGGCGGTGATGCCCAGGTAGATCAGGATCGGGCTCCAGGTCACCGGCATGATGGCCGCAAGCGCCATCCATAGCGGAATGCTCGGTATCGATTGCAGCACCTCGATGATACGCTGGACGATCAGGTCGAAGACACCGCCGTGGTAGCCTGCAAGTCCACCAATGGTGATGCCCAGCACAAAGCTCATGGTGATGCCGAGCAGGCCGATGGTCAACGATATCCGCGCTCCATAAAGGATACGTGACAGCACGTCGCGGCCGAGCCGGTCGCTCCCCAGCAGGAACATTTGCCCGTCCTTGGCAGGGCAGGCCAGATGCACATTGGTCTGCACCAGGCCCCAGAATTTATAGCCATCGCCGCGGCAGAAGAAGCGGATCGGTTCGACCTGATCCGGCTTGTCCGTATAGATGCGGCGCAGCGTATCCATATCGAGCGTCATCGTACGGCCATAGACGAACGGTCCGACGAATTTTCCATCGTGGAAAAGATGGACGCGTTGCGGCGGCGAATGGATGAAATCGACGTTGCGGGTATGCAGGTTGTACGGGGCCAGGAACTCCACGATCGCAATGGTCGCGTACAGGAAGGCCAGGAAATACAAGGAAAACAGCGCCAGCCGGTGCTTCTTGAATTTCCACCACATCAGCCGCAATTGCGAGGCCTGATAGATCCGCGATTGCTCTTCGGTCATCGCATCGACGGAGTGCGGATCGAAGGGTGCCGTTGAAACGTAGTGCGACAGCGGTTCGCCGGATTGGGGGAGGGATACCGTCACTTGGTGCTACCGCCTTGCAGTCTGATGCGCGGATCAAGCAATGCGAGCGCGATGTCAGAAATCAGCACGCCGATCACGGTGAGGAAGGCCAGGAACATCAGGAACGAACCAGCAAGATACATATCCTGACTTTGCAACGCTTTGATCAGCATCGGTCCCGTCGTTTCGAGCGAAAGCACGATCGCCGTGATTTCCGCCCCTGAAATAATTGCCGGCAGGATCGAGCCGATATCCGAAATGAAGAAGTTCAGTGCCATGCGCAGCGGATATTTGACCAGTGCGCGGAACGGATGCAAGCCCTTGGCGCGGGCAGTCACGACATATTGTTTCTGCAGTTCGTCGAGCAGATTGGCGCGCAAACGGCGGATCATGCCGGCAGTGCCTGCCGTGCCGACGATCAGCACCGGTATCCACAGATGTTCGAGAATGGACTTCGCCTTTGCCCAGCTCATCGGTTCGGCCAGATATTTCTGGTCCATCAGATGGCCGATCGAGGTGCCGAACCAGATATTGGCGAAATACATCAGGATCAGCGCGAACATGAAGTTCGGAATGGCGATGCCGATCAGTCCGATGAAGGTGAGGCCGTAATCGCCCCAGCTGTATTGATGCGTGGCGGAATAGATGCCGATCGGAAAGGCGATCAGCCAGGTGAACAGGATGGTAACGAAGGAGACCAGCACGGTCAGCCACAGCCGGTCGCCCACCACCTCGTTGACCGGCAGCTGGTATTCGAAGGAATAGCCATAATCGCCCTGCACCAGGCCCGCGGCCCAATGGAAATAACGCATCACCGGGGGTTGATCGAAGCCGTATTCCTTACGCAAAGCATCGATCTCGGCGGTGTCCACGGCTTCGCCCTGGGCACGAAGTTCGGCAATGTAGCTCTCGAAGTAATCACCCGGCGGCAGTTCGATGATGGTAAAGACCAGCGCTGAGATGATCACCAGCGTCGGGATCATCGCCAGGATACGCCAGAAAATGTAACGCAACATGGTCAGCTAACCTCTTCGCTGTACCAGAACGTATCTGGCATGTAGACCCCGAGATAGCAGGTCGGGTCGAAACCGTAGAGGCCTTTTTCGGGAATGTTGCGGATATAGGCGGAGTGCATGATCGGCTGGAGTGCTGCGTTGACGATGCCGATCGAGAAGACGTTCTGTGTATAGATTTCCAGCATTTCGTGCCAGATACGCGTTCTGTCTTCCTTTTCGACGGTTTTTCGCCATTCCTTGAGCAGATCGATCAGCTTGATTGCTTCGGGCAACTCTGGCGCACTGCCGTTCTGTCCGATGGACAGGTAGTACATGCCCCATGCCGGCCACTGAAACTGGTCGTCTCTGCTGGGTGCAAGATCGCCGGGGTTCATATCGGCTGTGGGCACACCGTTTTCGATGCCTGACCACATCGACATCATGATCTCGCCGCTCATCGTCCGGCTGCTGAAAACGTCCCGTTGCGAGGTCTTGATAAAAAGCGCGAAACCGATTTTCGCCCAATGGTCCTTGATGAGTTCCAGCACGTCGGTCTCGAGCGTGCTCTCACCGGCGGTCTCGACGACGATCTGGGCTTCCCGTCCGTCGGGCAGGAGACGGATGCCGTCGCTGTTGCGTTGCGTCAGGCCGACCTCGTCGAGCAGCCTGTTGGCCTGATCCGGATCATGGCTGGCCCAGGCCGCCGCGTATTCCGGTTTGAACAGCGGGCTGTCCGGCAGGATGGTATCGGCACTTTCGCTGGCAAGGCCGTAAAAGCTGACCATGTTGATTTCGTGCCGGTCAATCGCCAGAGACAGGGCGCGGCGGAAGCGGACGTCCCAGAACAGATCGCGCCAGACCTTGTCGGCACAGTTGAGGTTCGGCAGAAGGGTAAGGCGGGAGCCTTGAATACGTTTCCAGAGATTGACCTTCACGGGATAGCGTTTTTCCGCATCCTTGAAGAAGGCGTAGTCGGAAAAATCGACGCCGGTGGACTGCAGGTCGGTTTCACCGGCACCCGTCTTGGCCGCGATGATTTCCGACGAGCTGATATTGAGCAGCCAGCGATCGATATAGGGCAGCTGCAAGCCGTTTTCGTCGATCCGGTGGAAGAACGGGTTGCGCTCGAACACGAACTGCTCGGCTGGCGGGGCCGTGCGCGGAATCCACGGATCCAGCGACGGCAGGTCGGGATTTTCAGGCCGGTACTGGCGCGACATCTTGATGTGCAGATCGGCCCATTTCTTGACGCGATACCGTTTCATCAGCGCCGAGAGGCGGAAATCGTCCTGATACTTCTTGTGGAAATGCCGCATATAGGCCGACGGCATCAGGATGACGACCGGGGAAGCGGCTGCGAGGCCCGGCAGGAAATCCGGGTTCGGCACTTTCCAGGTATAGCGTACGGTCAGTTCGTCGATGATCTCGAAAGTCGGCCCTTCGCCATCGGCGAGAAGTTCGCGCTGGACGCCGCCTTTGCGCAGATCCTTGTTGAGGATGACATCTTCCCAGGTATAGCGGAAATCCTCGGAGGTCAGGTAGCTGCCGTTCGACCAGCGGTGGCCATCACGGATCTTGAAGGTGAAGATCCGGCCTTCCTGAACGTCGAAGCTTTCCAGAATATCGGGCTGGAATTTCAGGTCCTCGGTATAGCCGACCAGACGGGCATAGCCGTTGATCGTCATCATCCGGATGTCCTTCTGGCTGCCGATCAGCATCCGGACGGTGCCGCCATACTTTCCGGGCTCACGGCCCATGGCGGCGAGATTGACGCGCCGTGGGTTTTTCGGCAGGCGATCCGGCAGGTCAGGCAGGGCCTGAGCCCGCAGAAAGGGCCTCAGGAATGGCGGCTCCGGTGTCGCTCGTGCGATGCCGGGTACGAGGGCGGTAGCAAGCAGGCCAAGGGTAGTGCGCCGTGTGATCATGGTACGAGCTCCCTGACATCGGCGCTCTTTCGCGCCAGAACAAGATGACCGTTGCCGAGGTCTGCCGTCCCCAGCACATTTGCGTCTCCATCATCGGAAAAATGCTTGCCCCAGCTGCGCTTGTCGGCGGCGCCACTGGGATTGAGCAGCGAAAAGTCGAGTGGCCGGTCGAGATCGGGGAAGGGCACGGCGGCGAGCAGCGATTTGGTGTAGGGATGAACGGGCGCTTCCATCAGCGTCTCGCGCGGGGCGATTTCCACAATGCGGCCACCACACATCACCGCGATCCGGTCGGCCATGTAGTCGACGACGGCGAGGTTGTGCGAGATGAACAGGTAGGTAAGTCCCAGCTCCTTCTGCAGATCCTTCAGCAAGTTGAGGATCTGCGCCTGAACCGACACATCGAGCGCCGAAACAGGCTCGTCGCAGATCAACAGGTCAGGTCCGAGCGCCAGTGCTCTGGCAATGCCGATGCGCTGCCGCTGGCCACCCGAAAAGCTGTGTGGATAGCGATTGAGGTGGCGTTCGCTGAGGCCGATCGCTTTCAGCAGCGCGGTCACTCTTTCCACGCGGGACTTGCCATTGCCGCGGCCATGGATTTCGAGTGGTTCGCTGAGGATGTTCTGCACCGTCATGCGTGGCGACAGCGAGGAAACCGGATCCTGGAACACCATCTGGACTTTGGTGCGCAGGTCCTGCAATTCCGAACCTTCCGCCTTCAACACGTCGATCGGGCCGTCGCTGCTGTTGAGCATCACGGCGCCGGTGTCCGGCGTCACTGCGCGCATCAGGATCTTGCTGAGCGTGGTCTTGCCGCAGCCGCTTTCGCCCACCAGCCCAAGACATTCGCCGCGCATGATGTCGAAGCTGACGCCGTCGACGGCCTTGACAGCGGCTGCCGCGTCCTTGCTCATCCAGCTCGATTTGCGGGTGGTGAAGGTCTTGCTGACATCACGCACGGATAGCAGGATTTCCGGCTTTAGCGCTTCGTCGGCAGCAATGATCTTCTTCTTGCCAAGCAGGCTGCTTGTATTGACAGGGACCTCGCGCAGTGCCTTCAGGCGTTCGCCGGGCTTCATGTCGAAATGCGGAACGGCTGCCATCAGGCCTTTGAGATAGGGATGCGAGGGATTGCGGAAAATCGCCTCCACCGGTCCGGCTTCCATGATCTCGCCGTGATAGATGACCACAACCTCGTCGGCGACATTGGCGACGACACCGAGATCATGGGTGATCAGCAACATCGCCATGTTCAGCTTGGTCTGCAGGCTGCGCAACAATTGCAGAATCTGCGCCTGGATGGTCACATCGAGCGCAGTCGTCGGCTCGTCGGCAATCAGAAGCGCGGGATTGCAGATCAGCGCCATGGCGATCATGGCGCGCTGGCGCATGCCACCCGACAGCTCGAAAGGGTACATATCGAAGGCGCGTGACGGCTTGGGAAACCCGACCAGTCCCAGCATTTCCTCGGTGCGGTCGCGCCGCTCGCGGCTGGACATATGCGTATGGATTTTCAGGGACTCGCTGATCTGATTGCCGACCGTGTGCAGCGGCGACAGCGAGGTCATCGGCTCCTGGAAGATCTTGCCGATGCGGTTGCCGCGCAGATTGCGGATTTCCCGTCCGTCGCGCGGCATGGCCAGAAGATCGACCGGTTGTTCGTCCTGGGCAGGATCGCAAAAGAGAATGCGGCCGCTACAGGTGGCGGATTTCGGCAGGATGCCCATCACCGCCTGGCTGATCACAGATTTCCCGGAGCCGGATTCGCCGACCAGCGCAGTCACCTTGCCTGGCAGGACGCGCAGGCTAGCATTGCGGACGGCATCGATCTGCCCACCGAGCATCGCGAACGAGATATTCAAATTCTCGATCCGCAGCAGGTCCGCGCCTGATTTCATGCGAGCAAGTGTCCTTGTTTCACGGCGGCCCGCGATCTTGCGGAGCGCGCTTCCGGGCTTTAACCCGGTTCCTCAAAAAAGGAGACTATCCCACGGAAATTGACGTGTCCATGACCTTCGGCTGGTAAAGTGCGCACGGATATACTCGCAGCGGCGGTTGACCGGCGCGGTGGGGAAATGTCAATCATTCGAGCGGGATGCTTCTGCTCTCTATCCCGCCAATCAAGCGCTGATCTTTACTGCAGCAGCTTGTTCCAGAGCAGGTCTCGCGGCTGCGGTTTCTTGCTGTTACGGTAGAGCAGCATGACCTGCTCTGCCTCGGATCGCGTCTCCATTGCATTGTTGCGGATGGCTTCGCCATCGTCGAGCTTCATATTGTCCTGCCCCGGCAGCAGCACGGTGACCTTCTGGCCAACGCCGCGCAGCTTTTCCTGGCCAAGCGTCACCCAGTCGCCGCCGCAATAGGTTGCGAAAGATTGGCTGGCCACGATCGGCTGGGCATACTTCTTCGTGAGCCCCTGCAGTCGCTCCACTTCGTTGACGGCAGCGCCGAAGGCGGAAAAGGTTAGGCGGTCGTTGAGGCCGACATTGCCGAACATGACATTGCCGACATGCAGCCCGATGCCGTATCGGACCTCCGGGAGGCTCTGCCTTAGGCGGCCGGCATTGAGTTCGCCCATATGCGCTGCTGCCTGACGCACGGCAGCCATCGCGGCAAGGGCTGCGACCTGCGATGGTTCGCGATGGCGGCCGCAGGGATAGACGGCAAGAAAACCATCCCCGACAAAACTGAGGATTTCACCGCCATTGCGGCTGAACGGGGTGGCGATCGCATCGAAGAACTGGTTGAGCGTGTCGATATAGACTTGCCGCCCCTCCTTTTCGGCGAGCACGGTCGATTGACGCATGTCGGCCATCACCAAGGCTGCGCGGATGGTCTCGCCATCGCCGCGCCGGGTCTGACCGGAGAGCACGCGTTTGCCGGCATTGGCGCCGAGATAGGTGGTCAGCATATTGTCGGCGAGCTTGCCGAGAACGGCCATCTTGGCGGCGACGGCCAGATTGTTCTGGATACGCAGTAGTGCCTCGATGACATTGTCGCTGAAACCGCCGTGGGCATCGGTCGACCAGGAGCCGATCATGCCCTGGCCGGAGGTTTCGCCGAAAGACTGGACGAAGGCGATATAGTCGGTGACGCCCATCTCTTTCAACTCGTCGAATATCGGAAACTCGGACGGACCCGTGAGGTCGATCTGGCGGCGCATATGTTCGAGATTGTTGCTCAGGAGATAATAATAGGGGCTGAGCAGAAACCGGTCCGGCTTCTCATCGGACGGGTCGGCGCGATAACCTTCGACTGTGACGCCCTGACCGCGCAACCAGGTGAACCCGAGCGCGTCGTAGAGCGGATGCAGCATCGAAAAGCTCAAGTGGACGCGGTTGAGCGGCAGGCCGGAGGCGGCCAGCCTTTCGCAAAAGCCCGTAACGACCGTTTCGAGCGTTTCACCATTGAGGGCGGCCTGTTGCAACCAGTTCGATACGCGGTCCAGCAGGTGAGTGGAAACAGTGGTTCTGTGAATATTCATTGGGCGGCGTATCGCTTTCTCAACGAAATCCCGGCGCCGCCCGAAGTCCGGTCTGCGTCGCGATAGATCAGGCGTTTGCACCCTCCCCATATAAGTGGCGAAAATGGCAAAACCAGATTCCAGCCCGACAAAAATTGGATAATTGTTCCGGCCGCGCTAACAGGTGAAACCGGTGCGGTTCTTGACTTCGGGCCAATTTATCCTCAACTGACCCCCATCCGCAAAGGCGCTTCAGTGCGCCACGATCAGTCGAGAACACGCATTTGACCGTCCATTCTTCCGTGAGCGAGGCCCTCCTTTCGAAGATCGCAGACCGTAGCGCCCGTGCGGGTGTGATCGGGCTTGGCTATGTCGGCCTGCCGCTGGCGATCACCGCTGCCCGAAACGGCTTTTCTGTCACAGGCTTTGATATCGACCCGCAGAAGATCGTCGCGATCGATGCAGGACGATCCTATATCGATGCGGTTCCGGATGCTGTCCTGGCAACGGAAACCGGGGAGGGGAGGTTCCGGGCAACGACCGATTTCAGCCAGCTGTCCGGCTGCGACGTCATCGTCATCTGCGTTCCAACGCCCTTGACGAAACATCGCGATCCGGATCTGTCTTTCATCACCCGTACGTGTGATCGCATTGCCGAGACACTGAAGCCCGGCCAGCTGATCGTTCTGGAATCGACGACTTATCCCGGCACCACGGACGAGGTGGTGAGGCCGATCCTGGAAAAGACTGGTCTCAAATCGGCGCAGGAGTTCTTCCTTGGTTTCTCGCCGGAGCGCGAGGATCCGGGCAATCGCGATTTCCACACGTCAAGCATCCCGAAGGTCGTGGCCGGTGACGGCGAGGCGGCCGCGGAGCTGATGAAGGCTTTTTACGGCGCCGTCGTCCACACGGTCGTGCCGGTGTCGTCTCCCGCGACAGCCGAGGCAGTCAAGCTGACCGAGAACATTTTTCGCGCGGTCAACATTGCCCTCGTCAACGAGTTGAAGGTCGTCTACGAGGCGATGGGCATCGACATCTGGGAAGTGATCGACGCGGCCAAGACCAAGCCTTTCGGCTACATGCCGTTCTATCCCGGCCCGGGGCTCGGGGGGCACTGCATTCCGATCGATCCTTTTTATCTCACCTGGAAATCGCGCGAATACGAATTGCCAACGCGTTTCATCGAGCTTGCCGGCGAAATCAATTCGGCCATGCCAAAGCATGTCGTCGGGCGGCTTGCCGAGGCACTGGATATCCATTGCGGCAAGGCGCTCAGCCGGTCGAAGGTGCTGGTGATCGGTCTTGCCTACAAGAAGAACGTGCCGGATATCCGCGAAAGCCCATCATTGAAGCTGATCGAATTGATCGAGGAACGGGGCGGAAATGCCGCCTATCACGATCCGCATGTCACCGAGATTCCAAAGACACGCGAATACATGGCGTTGAAGGGGCGGACATCGGTGTCGCTGGACGAGCAATCGGTCAAGGGGTTTGATGCGGTTCTGATCGCGACTGATCATGATGCGGTCGACTATGCAGCGATTGCCCGCTGGTCGCCGTTGATCGTCGACACGCGCAACGCCTTTGCCTGCAGAGGGATCGAAGGCGCCAATATTCTCAAGGCATAGCTGGCCGCACCGCCGCGATAGGGGAAGGGGCCGGCATATGCTTCTTCAGCCGGCTGGCGGCCATGGCATAACCGCCAGCTGCACCATCGATGAAGTGCATGTGGTCGCGGCTGAGCGGTGTCGGTACGATACAGGTCATCAGCGCCGAATCCTGCCGGTGCAGGCCGAAGCGGCAGATACCGGCGCGTGCGGCTTGCTCAAGCCGCGCCTCGATCAGGCGAAACCGTTCCGCATCAACATCGATGGTCATCTTCAGGCCATCGTCGAACTTGCGGAAATCGGTATTGCGGGCAACATCCTGCCGGTATGCCCTTGGGTCGAAACGGCCAAGTGTCAGGCCAAGCCGATAAAGGCCGACGATCAGGAGATATTGCGCCAAAATGAACAGCCTGTGGGTGAAGCGTTTTCCCTTCGGAGCTGTTTTCGTTTCCGCAGCCAGCCCCGCCATCGACAGTCCGATCTGCGGGCCTTCGGCTGCGACCGGATGGCCATCCCGTTCTTCGCCTGCGGCCAGCGCAACGATGTCGGCCACCAGAGCCTGGAAGGCGGTTAGGTTGTCCGATCCGGCAGGAATTGCGATGATGGAGACGATTTCGCCATGCCGGGATTGTATCGGGTTCCATCGGCAAGAAAGGCCGGTCAGGTCCGGCCGTGCGCCTGACGGTGCAGGTGGCACGGCAAACAGGCCTTCCTTCATCCGCGCTTCCGCCCAGCTTGAACCGCCACCGGCAAACATCGCGTAGGACACATCGGGGTTCACCTGGAACCGGGCGACACGAACGGCAAGGCCCGCTGCGATGACGTCGGCTACGGGCACCAGTGCTGCGCGCAGCGTCAGTTGCAATTCCTCGCCGACCCAGCCTTGCACTGCCGAGAGCGCATCGCGTGCCTTCTCTACGCCGGACGGCGGCACGGCGACCATGGCGCCATCGCCGCCAAAGACGAAGGGAAGGTCGTTATTGCCCAGCGCATTGAGAATCGCGGAGATGACGCTGGCTCCCGCCATGTTGACGGCCTTGTAGCGGCCCGCCTCGATCGCACCGGTGGAATCGACGATGTCGGCCGTTGCCAGCGCCCAGTCAGCGGGCAGTGCCCGGTAGTTGTCGCTGTTGGCGACGCCTTCGAATTCGACGAAGACCGGCAGCGCGCTGAAGAATGTTTCGCTGGAAAGCTGGCTCATGTTTGAAGGCTAACATATTCGCCAAGGGCAGGCGATGTCGTTTGATAAGGAGGAACCGGGAAATCACACGGGAAACCGACCCACGAGCGTCTGGTTGAGTTTACCGATATTTTCCCGCTCTCATGGTCGACCAGGCGCGGGCACTCGTGTTAAGCGAGGCGACTGGCATGATTTGAATGGATGGATGGAAATAGATGAGTCGTCTTGATGGTTTTATCTCCCGCATGCACTCGCAGCGCGCTGTTCTCAACCATATCAAGGAGGCTTCGATGGTCGCGCCAGATGGCGTGATTCTTGAAATCGGCCTTGGCAACGGCCGGACCTACGACCATATCCGCGAACTGTTTCCGGACAACCGGATCATCGTTTTCGACCGCGCCGTCGGGTCGCATCCGGATTCGACACCGCCGGAAGCGGACCTTATCCTTGGCGACATCAAGGAGACGATCGCCCAGTTTTCCGGAAAGGGCATCGCGTTCGCACATGCCGATATCGGCACGGCGTATCGGGAAAAGGATGCCAAGACCTTGACTTGGCTGCCGCAGTCGATCGCCGCCGCGCTGAAAACCGGTGGCGTGGCCGCAAGCGGGTTGCCGCTTGATCATCCTGAACTTGAGCCGCTGCCACTGCCTGCCGGTGCCGATCCGGGCCGGACCTATTTCTACCGGAAGCGCTAATCTGGCTGCCGCTGCCCGTCTATCTGGCGGACGGGTTGCTCAGGGCAGGAGCAAAACGTCGAACTGATCCTTGCCGATGGGCAGGGCTTTGACCTTCATGTCCACCTGGCTGTCTTCATAGAAAACGATGCAATTTTCATAGAAGCCTGCCAGATAATTGACGAATGCCTGTGATCCCGCCGGTCCGTAGAAGACCGGCGAAAATTCCATATAGAATGGCACGCGCCTGGCAAGAAGCGGCTGCATGGACCGGCTTGCAACCGGCTCGTAACCCTCGATATCCATCCAGATAAGGCCGATATCGTCAGGCGCAACGCCTGCCTCTGTCAGCATGGCGGTAACCGGTTTTACGGGAACCTTGATCTGGATGTCCCGCTCACTTTGACGAAGCGCACTGCTCTTGCCGTGGTTATCCCTGTGCATGAAGAAATCGAGCGTGCCTTCGCTTTCTCCGGCAGCGACATTGATCGCCGTAATCTCTTCATGGAGATTGTTCTGGTCGATATTGGTACGGAGAAGTTTGAAGTTGCGCGGGTCTGGCTCCACCGTAACAATGTGGCGGAAGGCTTTGCTCAATGCGAAATAGACCGTCTGCGTACCGATATTGCCGCCGAGTTCGAGCAGAACCTTTTCCGGTTGCAGCAAGGCCCTTTGCCGCAGGACGCTGAGGAGCCGCACGACATTTTCGCGCTGGAAATGGCCCTTGCGGTAGATCTTCCGGCCAATGTAGTCGTGTGGGGAGAAGGTCATCAGATGGTCGCCGCAATCTGCCGTCATCGACAGGATTTTCGGGCTCACTGCGTTGACGAGCATTTCGCGGCCGATGCGGGTGGCGAGCAGGCGTTTTGCCATGCGATTGCGCCACTTGCGCAGCCGGCGCTTCCAGGATTTCGTCACTTGCATGCCTTGCCCGTCTCCATCGTGTGCTGATCTTCTTCAACACGAGATTGAGCGGGAAATGAAGGCGTTTCTGCGAAAACGCCAGGCTATGCCGGTTTCCCTGTCGTGCCGCGGCGCACCAGCGGGCCATCGACCTTGATTGTCATCGGCCGTGGCTGCTTGCCGTGGATTGCCATGTCGATAAGGATTTCGGCGGCCTTCTGGCCCATCTCGTAGTTGGGCAGCACAAGCGTGGAGAGGGGCGGGTGGGTGTAACGGGCCAGTTCCTGGTCGTCATAGCCCATGACGGACAGGTCCTCCGGCACGCGTAACCCTTTTTCGGCGGCCGCCTCCATGACGCCGATCGCCATCAGGTCGTTGCCGCAGAGGATGGCGGATGGGGGATTGGGCATCGAGAGCAGGTCAAGTCCTGCCTCGTAGCCGCGTAAGGGCAACCAGTCGCCGTCGCGCACCAGCGTTTCGTCAAAGGCGATATCGGCGGTGGCAAGCGCCTGCTTGTAGCCCTTGAGGCGATCCATGGCGGCATCCATCCAGGGCTCGCCATTGATGAAGCCGATGCGTTTGTGGCCAAGACTGGTCAGATGCGCGGTTGCGGTAAAGCCGCCGGCGACTTCTCCGGGCACGATTGCCATATGCTGGCGCGGTTCCGAATAGCAATTGAGCAGCACCGTCGGGATGCCCTTCAGCTGCGGCGGCACGGTGACCTTGCGGGTGAAGATCGTCGCGTAGATGACGCCGGCGATGGAGCGGTCACGCAGGACCGAGCGCAGAACGGCATCCTGCAGGTCGGGATTGGAGCGGGTGGCATGGGCAGAGACCAGCAGCCCCTGTTCGAATGCATAGTCACGGATACCGTCGAGGCTGACGACGGGATGCGGGCTGGTGGAAATCTCGTCGACGATGAAGGCGATGGTGTCCTTTTCCACATGCGGGACGGTATCAACCTCGTTTCGCGTCATTGGTAATTTATAACCAATTTTATGAGCTGCCTCGCGCACCCGCATCTGGGTCTCGGCTGAAATGCGGGCGCCGGACATCTCGTTGAGCACAAGTGAGACGCTGGATTGTGACACGCCGGCAATCCTCGCCACGTCCGTCATGGTTGGCCGGCCTGTCTCTCCCTGCTTGTTGGAAGCGCTGTTCCGCCCGTTTCCTCGTGCCATCGTCCTGTCTCGCTTCCATCCCGGTTTCTGCTGCGATGCAGAATTATTTTTTGTGCGCATGCTAATAAATTAGCGCTTGACTGATAATATTATTAGCGCAAGATTTACGTATGTGAAGCGGAAAATGCTCACTGCCCGGTAGAGGAGTACCGGTAAATTTCGGAGGAGAAAATACCGATGTCCATGATTTCACGCCGCACGTTCCTGGCTGCCGCAACAGCCATGGGCGCCATCGCGCTTGCCGGCACCGTCGCTTACGCGGAGCTGCCGGCTCTGGCCAAGAAAGATACCTATAAGGTCGGCTTCGCGCAGACCGAATCCAACAATCCCTGGCGCATTGCCCAGACCGAAAGCATGAAGGCGGAAGCCCAGAAGATGGGCTACCAGCTGGTCTATACAGACGCTGCCGGGTCTGCTGCCAAGCAGGTGGCCGACGTCAACTCGATGATCGCCCAGGGTGTCGACGTGATCTTCCTTGCCCCGCGCGAAGAAAAGCCGCTGATCCCGGCCGTCATGGCTGCGAAGAAAGCCGGCATTCCGGTCATCCTGCTCGACCGCAACGTCGATCAGTCGCTTGCCAAGGCAGGTGAAGATTATGTCACCTTCATCGGTTCCGACTTCATCGACGAAGGCAAGCGTGTAGCCGAGTGGCTGGCCAAGAACGCCAACGGCAAGTCGAAGATCATCGAGCTGGAAGGCACCACCGGTTCATCGCCGGCCAACGATCGCAAGAAGGGCTTTGACGAAGCCATCACCGCTGCCGGCGGTTTTACGATTGTCGCATCGCAGACCGGTGACTTTGCCCGTGACAAGGGCCGTCAGGTTGCCGAGGCTCTGCTGCAGGCACATCCGGATGCAGACATTGTCTATGCGCACAATGACGAAATGGCGATTGGAGCCATTGCAGCCATCGAAGCTGCCGGCAAGGTGCCGGGCAAGGATATCCTCGTCTTGTCCATCGACGGTGGCAAGGAAGCCGTTCAGGCGGTGGTCGATGGCAAGATCAATGCCGTGGTCGAGTGCAATCCGCGTTTCGGGCCAAAGGCTTTTGAAACGATGACGCGTTACGCCGCTGGTGATAAGATCGAGCCATGGGTCATCAACACAGACAAGTTCTACGATGCATCCAATGCATCGGCCGAACTGTCGAGCGCTTACTGATCTCCCAAGACTGTCGCTTCCGGCCGGGGTGGCATCGCCATTCCGGCCGGCTTTTCATGTCTGCTTATTGAGGATGGAGGAAACATGCTGCTGTCCATGCAGGATATTTCCAAGGCGTTTTCCGGCGTGCCCGCCCTGCGATCAGCCTCGCTTGAAATCGCCGCGGGCGAGGTCATGGCGCTGGTCGGCCAGAACGGCGCTGGAAAATCGACGCTGATCAAGATTTTGACCGGAGCCTATCAGCGCGATACCGGACTGATCCGCTTCGAGGGTGAGGACGTCGTTTTCGCAACGCCCGGCGCCAGCCAGGCGCGAGGCATCGCGACGATCTATCAGGAAATCAATCTGGCGCCGCAGCGTTCAGTCGCCGAGAATATCTATCTGGCACGTGAACCGAGAACGGGCCTCGGGCTGCTTGACCGGCGGGCGATGCGCGAGGGGGCAGCCTCCGTGCTCAAGACTTTCAATCTTGATATCGATGTCGATCTTCCCGTCGGACATTTCAGCGCCGCCACCCGGCAGATGATTGCGATTGCCCGTGCCGTGACGCAGAAGGCCCGGCTGGTGATCATGGATGAGCCGACATCGTCCCTTGACGAGCGTGAGGTCGCTATTCTGTTCGAAACGATCCGGACGCTGAAGAGGAACGGCGTCTCCGTTCTGTTTATCGGCCACCGGCTGGATGAACTCTATGAAATCTGCGATTGCGTCACCATCATGCGCGATGGCCAGACGGTGGCGCATAGCGCCATGGCAGATATGCCGAAAATGGAACTTGTCCGCCATATGCTCGGCAAGGAACTGGCGGCCTTTCAAGCGATTGCACGCGATAGCGATGACGGCGAGATGAAACCGGTGCGGCTCTCTGTTGAAAGTGCCGGGTCCGGCGTGCGGGTCCGCGATGTCAGCATGAGTGTGCGCGAAGGTGAAATTTCCGGTCTGGCCGGTCTTCTCGGTTCTGGCCGCACGGAAACGGCGCGGATCATCTTCGGGGTCGACCGGATGGAAAAGGGCGCGATCCGGATTGATGGCAAGGAGCGCCGCTATTCCGAGCCGGCCGATGCCATTGCCGACGGGATCGGGCTGGTGTCAGAGGATCGTAAGATCGACGGCATCATCCCGGACATGAGCATTCGCGAGAACATGACGCTGGCGCTGCTGCCGAAGCTGAAGAAGGCCGGCATTGTCGACCGTGCCCGTCAGCAGGAGATTGTCACGCGGTACATCAAGGCATTGGGCGTCAAATGCGCTTCCCCTGATCAGCCGATCAAGGAGCTGTCGGGCGGCAACCAGCAGAAGGTGCTGCTTGCCCGCTGGCTCTGCACCGATCCGCGCATTCTGATCATCGACGAGCCGACGCGCGGCATCGATATCGGTGCCAAGGCGGAAATCCTGAAGCTCTTGCGCAGCCTAGCCGACGAAGGCCTGAGCGTGCTGATGATCTCCTCGGAGCTGGAGGAGCTTCTGGCGGCCGCAGACCGTGTCACGGTGCTCAGCGACGGCCGCTCGGTTGCGGTGTTGAACCGGAACGAACTCAGTGAGACGGCGCTGCTTTCCGCCATGGCCCATCAGGTGAACTGACATGACGACGATCGATACATCCGCTCCAGGAGAGCGTGCCGCCCGCCCCAATATGGCGCAGTTTCTCAGCCGTTACGGCACATTTGCAGCCTTCATCCTGCTCGTGCTGTTCAACCTGATCGTCACGCCGAACTTCCTTTCCTGGCAGACGCTCAACGTCAACCTGACGCAGGTGGCAACCATCGTCATCGTCGCCGTTGGGATGACATTGGTGATCGCCACCGGTGGCATCGATTTGTCGGTCGGGTCTCTCATGGCGATTGCGGGTACAGTTGCACCGATGATCTTCATGGGCAAGGTGCTGCCGATCGAGAACATGGGCATTCTCATTCTTCTCTCGTTCATCCTCCCGGTTCTGCTGGTCATGGCATTTGGCTGGTTCAACGGGGTGCTGGTGACGCGGTTTTCGATCCAGCCGATCATTGCCACACTTGTCTTGTTCATTGCGGGGCGGGGAATTGCCCAGGTCGCCACCAACGGCAATCTGCAGGTTTTCAAGAACCCGGATTTCCAGTTCATCGCCATGGGCCGTATCGCCGGTATTCCGGCGCAGGTGATCATCATGATCATTGTCGCGGTGCTCGCTCATTGCCTGATCCGCTACACGGTCATCGGCCGCCAGATCATCGCCGTCGGTGGTAACGAGAAGGCGGCGCGGCTGACAGGTATTCCGGTGCGGCGGGTCAAAACCTTTGTCTACATTGTCAGTGGTGCTCTCGCCGGTGTTGCCGGGCTGATCGTCGTTGCCCGCAATTCGGCGAGCGACGCCAATCTGGTTGGGCTCGGGATGGAGCTTGATGCCATCGCCGCGGTTGCCGTTGGCGGCTCGCTGCTGACGGGCGGCCGGGCCAATATCGTCGGCACGGTGTTGGGCGCCTTCGTCATCCAGCTGGTGCGCTATACGCTTCTTGCCAACGGCGTGCCGGATGCGGCGGCATTGATCGTCAAGGCAGGCCTGATCGTCGTCGCCGTCTTCATCCAGCAACGTGCCAAGGCATAACGGATATGACCTCCATGCTGAAAACCCTCTCGCGGCCCTTCATGGCCAAATCCTCCGGCGACTTCGCCCGCCTCGGCGTGCTTCTGGCGCTGGCGGGCCTGATCCTGTTCGGCGCGCTGCGCTATGACAATTTCATCTCGCCGTTCAACATCCTGAGTTTCCTGCGCTACAATTCGATGTTCGCGCTGATCGCGCTCGGCATGGCCTTTGTCATCATCACCGGCGGCATCGACCTTTCGGTCGGCGGCGTGGCGGCGATGGCGAGCGTGGTTGCCGCCTATCTGTCGCCGTATGGATGGTTTCCGGGATTGGCCGGCGGTATGGTTGCCGGGCTGATTGCTGGCGCAATCAATGGCCTGATCATCACCCGGATGCGGATCCAGCCGTTTATCGCAACGCTGGCAATGATGCTGGCTGCCTACGGGACAGCGTTGCTGCTGGCCAACAACCAGTCTGTTTCGGTGTCCTATGACACCGGATTCACGATGATCGGGCAGGACGATTTTCTCGGATTTCCGATTCCTGCCTGGATTGCCGCGCTCGCCTATGTGCTCGGCTGGGTCTTTCTGGAGCGGCATCCTGCCGGGCGGCATGTGCTGGCGATCGGTGATGGTGAGGCGACGGCCAATCTGATGGGATTAAAGGTCGAAAAAACGCTTTTTGCCGTCTATGCGCTGTCCGGTCTGCTTGCCGGTCTTGCCGGGGTTATCCTTGCCTCGCAGTTCGGCGCGGGGCAGCCGACAGAGGGCGTGGGCTGGGAACTGTTTGCTATTGCTTCTGTCGTGGTCGGCGGTACGTTGCTGACCGGCGGCTCCGGTTCGGTCGGCGCGACGCTGGCGGGGGCACTGCTGCTCGCCATGGTGTTCAACGTCCTCAATTTTGAAAACGGTCTCGGCTGGATTTCGCTCTCGGCCTACTGGCAGTCCGTTATCCGCGGCTCTTTCCTTCTCGTCGTTGTGGTACTGCAAGCCCGGCTGATGAAAAAGACCGAGGCGTAAGCCTAGTCTTCCACGCCTCTCTTTTTTCCAGCGCGTCCGGGCAACCGGGCGCGCTTTGCGTTTGTCCACAGTCACGCTCTTTAAGGCTGCAGGTGCATATCGAATTGGTGCGCCGCCGCATCGAACGTGCTTGACAAATTTTTCATTGCGTGAAAATTCTTTCATCAACAGATAAAAATATCACCTAGTGAAAAAAATAGCAGGAACGGGAGGCGGGGTATGGTTCAGGGCGGTGGCTCCTTCAAGGACGATGAGTCAAGCATGGCGACGCGTGCAGCATGGCTGCACTATGCCGGTGGATTGACCCAGTCCGAAGTTGCCAAGCGCCTCGGTCTGACATCGCTGAAAGCCCATCGTCTGATCACCAAGGCCAACCAGGAAGGTCTGGTGAAGGTCTATATCGACGGCGAAGTCTCCGAATGCGTTGAACTGGAGCAGAAACTGTCGGCGCGTTATGGCCTCGACTATTGTGAAGTCGTTCCTGATTTCGATCCGGAGGACCTGCCGCTGAAAGCGCTCGGTATCTCCGGTGCGCAGTTCCTCAAGCGGGAGATCGAGAAAGAGGGACCGGTGCTGATCGGCATGGGGCATGGCCGCACACTGGCCGCTTGCGTCGAATATCTGCCGCGCACCACCAATCACGACGTCCGCTTCGTCTCGCTGCTCGGTGGCCTGACCCGCCGGTTTTCCGCCAATCCCCATGACGTTATCCACCGGCTGGCCGAGCGCACGGGGGCGGAGGCCTATGTGATGCCGGTGCCGTTCTTTGCCAATACCGTCGAGGATCGCGATGTTCTGTTCAATCAGCGCGGCGTGCGCGAAGTGTTCGATCTTGCCAGCAGCGCCGACCTTTTGCTGGTTGGCATCGGCACGGTCGAGCGCGAAGCATCGCTGGTCTCCACCGGCATGATCGAAAAGAGCGAGATCGAGGAAATCAAGAATGGTGGTGGTGCCGGCGAATTGCTTGGCCATTTCTTCGACGACAGGGGCCAGCCGATCGAGACGTCGCTATCGAACCGCACATTCACGCTGAGCCGTGAGGACCTGAAAAACCGCCGTACGGTCGCTGTTGCCGGCGGCAAGGTGAAGGCGCGCGCCATTCGTGCCGTGCTGGAAAGCCGGTTTCTGAGCGGGCTGATCACCGACGAGAAGACGGCGCAGACATTGATGGAGGATGCCGCCTGAAACGGCGCTGTCCCGCATAGGGAGTGACGGCTTGCGACTGATCCGGGGAGTGGTTCGGTTCAAGCCTTTCGCAGCTGCATCCCGTCCGGCACCGTGCCGCGGGGTGCACGCGCTGCGATCTGGAGGAAATACCGGTCGGGTAAGCCGGTACGGCTCAATGGATTGAGCATGTTTTGCCCGTGAAGGAGGAGAAGACCAATGCATGAGAAAGAGAAAGACCTGATCAGTGCATTCCTGCGTGGAGAGGTGGACCGCCGCGGAATGCTGAAGGGCCTCGGCGCCATGGGCGTTACGGCTGGTGCGGCGGGCACGCTGCTCAACATGATGTCCACCAGGGCAATGGCTGCCGATTTCGACTGGAAGAAACATTCCGGCAAGACCGTAAAGCTGCTTTTGAACAAGCATCCCTATGCCGATGCGATGATTGCCAACCTGCAGTCGTTCAAGGACCTGACCGGCATCGACGTCAAGTATGACGTGTTTCCGGAAGACGTCTATTTCGACAAGGTGACCGCTGCCCTGTCATCCGGCTCCACCGAATATGATGCGTTCATGACCGGCGCCTACATGACCTGGACCTATGGTCCGGCCGGCTGGATCACCGACCTCAAGGAATGGATCAACGATCCGGAAAAGACCAACCCAAACTACGCCTGGGACGACTTCCTGCCGGGCGTGAAGAATTCCTGCGCCTGGAACGGCCAGCCCGGCGGCGCGCTGGGTTCGGACGACGCTAAGCAGTGGTGCATTCCGTGGGCGTTCGAGCAGAACAACATCACCTATAACAAGTCGATGTTCGACAAGGCCGGTGTTTCCGTGCCGAAGAACCTCGATGACATGATTTCCGTGGCGGCCAAGTTGCAGAAGGATGTCGGCGGTATCTACGGTATCGGCGTGCGTGGCTCGCGCTCCTGGGCGACGATCCATCCGGGCTTCCTGTCCGCCTACTCGAACTTCAACGAGAAGGACCTGAACGTCACCGACGGCAAGCTGTCGGCAGCGATGGGAACGGCAGGCTCCAAGGCCTTCCACGCCAAATGGGTGCAGATGATCCAGGAAAGCGGCCCGAAGGATTGGTCGACCTATACCTGGTATCAGGTCGGTACCGATCTCGGCGCCGGTGCCTCGGCGATGATTTTCGACGCCGATTGCCTGGGCTACTTCATGAACGGCGGCGACAACAAGATGGCCGGACAGCTGTCTTATGCCGCCTTCACCGCCAACCCGGATGCGACGGCCTCGACGCCAAACATCTGGATCTGGTCGCTTGCCATGTCCAATTTCTCCAAGGACAAGGACGCCACCTGGTACTTCCTGCAATGGGCGACCGGTCCGGAGCATGCGATCTTCGGCGCCACCAAGATGGATTTTGTCGATCCGGTCCGCCAGTCGGTCTGGAAGGACGAAGCCTTCCGGACCAAGCTGAACAAGTATCCGGGTTATGTCGACATGTTCGACGCATCGGCGGCCGGCGCTTCGATCAAGTTCACCCCGCAGCCATTGTTCTTCGATGTCACCACCGAATGGGCGGCGACATTGCAGAAGATGGTCGCCAAGGAAGTTCCTGTCGACGAAGGTCTCGACCAGCTGGTCGAGAGCATCGATCGCCAGCTGAAGGAAGCCGGTCTCGGCTGATCTGCCTCCCAAGCAGAGCCCGGCGCTCAATAGAGCGCCGGGCACCCGCACACCGGCTGACAGCCGCCTTGAGACAACGTGAGATGCCGATGGACTGGCGCGGGACAAACCGCGTGCCGCGCGCTTTCTTCAAAGACAAAGAACGGAGCTCGACATGGCTTCAACAGCAACCCTCCGCAAACCGGCTTCAGGTTTCCGCATCAGCCGGAAGATGCTGCCTTATGTGCTGAGCCTGCCTGCCCTGCTCGTCTGCATCGGCATCCTGATCCCCTTCATCACGGCCGTGATTTATTCCTTCCAGCGCTACCGGCTCAGCCAGCCCTGGGCGCGGCAGTTCAACTGGGGTGAAAACTATCTCAACTTTTTTACCGATCCGGCCTTCTGGAACACGCTGAAAGTCTCGCTGCTTTATGCCGGGATCACGGTGACGCTGGAGTTGTTGCTCGGTCTCGGTATTGCGCTTCTTCTGCAGCGCCGCTCGACGGTCAACAACTTCATCTCGATCATGCTGCTTCTGCCATTGATGATCGCGCCAGCGCTGGCCGCGCTGATGTGGAAGCTGATGACCAACCCGAGCTTCGGCATCCTCAGCTACCTCGCCAGCCTGATCGGCCTGCATGATTTCCGCTGGGCATCTTCCCCGAGCACGGCGCTGTTGACCGTCGTTCTCGTCGATATCTGGGTCTATACACCCTTCATCATGATCCTTTTGCTGGCGGGCCTGCGCTCGCTGCCGACCCAGCCGTTCGAGGCGGCAGCCCTGGATGGCGTGCCACGGACCTTCGTGTTCTTCCGCATTACGCTACCGATGCTGACGCCCTATATCCTGACGGCCACGTTGTTCCGTCTGCTCGACAGTATCCAGCAGTTCGATATCATCTACGCGATGACGCAAGGGGGGCCAGGCAATACGCTGACCGTTTTCCAGGTGGAAGCCTATCTCAACTTCTTCCAGTCGACCAATGTCGGGCGCTCCGCGGCGCTGATGGTCATCCTCTGGGCGATCACCTACCTGCTCTCCAATATCTTCATCAAGAACTGGCTGCGGCTGCGCGAACGCGCCCGCGGCGAAGCGTGAGGGGAAAACCATGGAAACCACATCCACGCTCGAAAAGACCCTGCGGCTGATCGCGCTCTCGCTCGTCGTCATCTTCTTCATGTTCCCGATCTTCTGGATCTTCCTGATGTCGTTCCAGACCAACGAGACGATCCTGGCGATCCCGCCATCGGTGATCTTCACGCCGACGCTGTCGAACTATGCGGCACTAATCACCGGCAAGCTGACGACGGCAGCCGGCACGCTCGACATCGCCTTCATGCGCAATCTCGGCAACTCGATCTTCCTCTCGGTGACCTCGGTCGCCCTGGCGCTCGTCCTTGGCGTGCCGGCCGCCTATGCCTTTGCCCGCCACAAGTTCAAGGGCTCGGAAGACATTGCTTTCACGCTTTTGTCCTTCCGGTTCGCACCGCCGCTGCTCGTGCTCCTGCCGCTGACCCAGTATTTCCAGTGGCTCGGGCTATCGGACACCTATTTCGGACTGATCTGGGTTTACCAGCTGATCTGCCTACCGCTCATCCTGTGGATCGTCCGCGGCTATTTCGAGGATATCTCGGCCGACGTCGAATATGCCTACCGGATCGCAGGGCATTCGTGGTTTGCCACCTTTCGCAAGATCGCCCTGCCGCTGGCAGGACCGGGGATTGCGGCTGCCGGTCTGTTGGCCTTCATCTTCGCCTGGAACAATTTTGTCTTCGCGCTGGTGCTGGCCTCGGCTGACAAGCAGCCGGTGACCGTGGGCGCGCTTGCCTTCGTCACGTCTTCCGGCATCCAATACGGCCAGATTGCCTCGGCCATCGTGCTGTCGGTGACGCCGACACTTGCACTTGCACTCTACGCCCAGCGCTATCTTGTCGAAGGCCTGTCGCTTGGCGCGGTGAAGGGATAAATCATGACAACACTTCAGCTTAAAAACATCGTCAAGCGCTACAAGACCAACACGGTCCTCGACAACCTGTCGCTGGATGTGGCCGATGGCGAAACGCTGGTGCTGTTTGGCCCATCGGGTGCGGGCAAGACGGTGCTGCTCCGGCTGGTTGCCGGTGTGATCGATCCTGAAGAGGGGCAGATCCTGATCGGCGGCGAGGATGTCTCCGATATCGATGCCGAGCATCGCGGCATCGGCATGGCCTTCCAGAATTTCGCGCTGTTTCCACATATGAGTGCCTTCGACAATATTGCCAGCCCGCTGACGGCGACGAATTCGACGAAGGACGCCATCTCGGCGGGCGTGCATAAGGTCGCCAAGCTGCTCAAGATCGACCACGTGCTGTCCCATCATCCAAAGGCGCTGTCGAATGGACAGAAACAGCGCACGGCGCTGGCCCGCGCGCTGGCAGGTTCGCCGCCGCTGCTGTTGCTGGATGATCCCTTGCGCAATGTCGACGCCAAGCTGCGTTTCGAGATGCGTTTGGAATTGCCACGACTGCTGGCCGCGCAGGGTGCCACGGTTGTCTACGTGACGCAGGATTACAAGGAGGCCATGGCGCTCGGCGACCGCATCGCGGTCATGTCACAGGGCCGTATCCGCCAGATCGGCACGCCGGAGGATATCTACAATACACCGGCCGATATCGAGATCGCCCGACTGTTCGGCGATCCGACCATCAACCTCCTGGATGTAACGCCGAAAGCCGGACCGGAGGGTATCCATGTCGAGCTTTCGAACGTGAAGGTGGTTTTGCCCGGCATGCCGGCGGACGTTGCCGGAAGAGCCTGCGTCATCGGCCTTCGGCCCGAAGCCATAGCCTTTACGGATGCTGGTGCGCCGGGGGCTATTCCGGTGACGGTGGAAGCCGAAACGCCGCTCAATGAAAAGACGGTAACGCTGGTCCTGACCGCACGTGGCCGGGAAATCCTGGTGTCGCGCCCGGCGGGGACGCCCGGCCCGGTCTCCGGCCCCGCCCATATCGCCGTCAACGGACGGGCGGCCTTCCTGTTCGACAAGGAGAGTGGCGGGCTGATCCGTTCCGCCGCAACCCCGATGACACGCAATGGAGAAGCGGCATGAGCGAGACCGCACTGTTCATCAAGGGCGTCGACAAGTTCTATGGCCCGATCGATCATGGCGTCCATGCTGTCAAACAGCTGAACATGGACGTGAAAAAGGGAGAGATCATCGCGCTTCTCGGCTCGTCCGGCTGTGGAAAGACCTCGACATTGCGCATGGTCGCTGGTTTCGAAGCCGTGTCGCGCGGCACGATTTCGATGAAGGGACGCGAGGTTCAGACCTTCGCTCCCGTCAAGCGCAACGTCGCCATGGCGTTCGAGGGCTACTCGCTCTACCCGCCGCTGACCGTGCGTGAAAACATTGCCTTCGCGCTGAAGGCCTCTAGGCTGTCGCAGAGTGTCGTCGATGAGAAGGTCGCCAGTATCGCCAAGTTGCTGGAGATCGAGGATATCATGGGCCGCTATCCAAGCTCGATCTCGGGCGGCCAGCAGCAGCGTGCATCGCTCGGCCGGGCGCTGATCCGGGATGCCGACCTGCATCTGCTCGATGAGCCGATGGGGCAGCTGGAGCCGCAGTTGCGCGCACTTTTGCGCGGCCGTATCAAACATTTCATCAAGGAACGCGGACTGACCGCTATTCTCGTCACCCACGACCAGACGGAAGCCAATGCGCTGGCCGACCGGATCGCCGTCATGGAGGGTGGCGTACTCCAGCAATTCGATACGCCGCAGATGATCAAGGAGCGTCCGGCCAACCTGTTTACCGGCACTTTCGTTGGCGAACCGCCGATGAACGTATTTTCTGCGGGGATTTCAGGGTCTGGCGATACGGTCTCTTTCGGCCTCAACGACGGTGTCAAGCTCGATTACAAGGCGTCTGACTTTTCCCATGAAGTGCGGGCCGAACTGATGAAGCGCAGCAAGGTCGTGCTTGGCATCCGGCCCTATGCGGTTCGCCGCAGTGAGGGCGGGGTCGGCGCGAAAGTGGCGGTCAACCAGTGGCTTGGGGACCAGACGCATATCGCCACTGATTTTGCCGGCGGCACGATGGTGCTGGTCGAGCATGACCGGACGAACCTGGCGATCGGCGAGAATGTCGGTATCCGCCTTGACCCATCGAGCCTGCATGTGTTCGACGGCGATAGCGGCAAGGCGATCAGCCATGGGCAGGAGCTTGCCTGATGCGCGATATCCTGATCGGGATCGATGCGGGAACCTCCGTCATTAAGTCCGTCGCTTTCGATCTTGGCGGCAAGCAGATCGCGGCTTGCGCCATCGCCAACAGCTATGAAAGCGAAGGCGGTAAGGGCGTTGTGCAGGACCTCGACCGGACCTGGGCTGATACTGCAAAGACGCTTGCCGATCTCGCTGGCAAGGTCGAAAATCTTGCCAGCCGGGTTGCGGCGATATCGGTGACGGGCCAAGGCGATGGCACTTGGCTGATCGACAAGAACGGCGACCCTGTCGGCAAGGGCTGGCTTTGGCTTGATGCCCGCGCCGGCGATACGGTGGAGCGGCTGCGGCAGGACAGGGGTGATGCCGCCCGCTTTTCCCATACCGGTTCAGGTCTTGCCGCCTGCCAGATGGGCTCGCAGCTTCGGTGGATTCTGGAAAACGCACCGGAGATGATCTATGGCGCGACAACAGGGTTTCATTGCAAGGACTGGCTCTATTTCAAGCTGACCGGAAAGCGCGCGACCGATCCTTCCGAGGCCAACTTTACCTTCGGAGATTTCCGTACCCGGCAGTATTCCGAGGATGTCATAGACTTTCTCGACCTGCGCAAACAACGCTACCTGCTGCCGGAGATCGTCGATGGTGCGGTGACACAGCATGCTTTAGGCGACGCCGCGGCAGCTTTGACCGGGCTTCTGGCCGGAACGCCCGTCGTGCTCGGTTACGTCGATGTCGTCTGCACGTCGCTCGGCGCCGGTCTCTACGAACCGGGAACCGATACCGGTTGCTCCATCATCGGTTCGACCGGCATGCATATGCGGCTGGCAAAGAGCGCCGATGATGTCCAGCTCAACAGGGATCTGACCGGTTACACGATGTGCCTGCCGATTGAGGGCCATTATGCGCAGATGCAGTCGAACATGGCGGCGACACTGAACATCGACTGGATACTGTCGCTTGCGGGCAGCGTGCTCAAGGGCATGGGTATCGACAAGAGCAAGGCCGAACTGCTCGGTCATGTCGAAGGCTGGCTGTCGGAATCCAAGGAAACCTCGCTGCTGTTCCATCCCTATATTTCCGAGGCAGGCGAGCGCGGTCCGTTTGTCGATGCCTCGGCGCGGGCGTCTTTCATCGGGCTCGATCTGAACCACGGCTTTGCCGACATGGTCCGTGCCGTCTTCAACGGTCTCGCGATGGCGTCGCGTGATTGCTACGTCGAGATGGGACCGCTGCCGTCGCGGGTGCGGCTGACCGGCGGCGCGGCGCGCAGCGCATCCTTGCGGCGCATTCTCGGCGGCGCGCTCGGCTCATCGGTGCAGACCAGCGAGCGCGAAGAGGCGGGCGCTGCCGGCACGGCGATGATCGCCGCCGTTTCGCTCGGCATCTACGGCTCGATGGAAGACTGCGTCAAGCAATGGGTCACCCCCTATCAGCGGCCGGCGGAACCGGCCGACACAGCCATGGCGGCGCGTTTCAACGCGGCGTTTCCACTCTACAGGCAATCGCGCCTGTCCCTTCGTCCGGTCTGGCACGCCCTTTCCCACGGCACCGCCCCGGCAACTGAACAGGAAAGACTGAAATGAAGAAAATCGCCATCATTGGAGACCGGTTCATGCTGCCAACGGTCTTTCGCGACAAAGTCGTGGAAGCTTGTGGCGACGGGCATGATATCCGGCTTCTCGAACAGCCCTGGCCGGATGAGCCGATGGAGCACGGCTATGCCGTCGAGGGCATGGACGGCCTGAAGGAATATGTCGGCAAGGCCGACGACATCGTCGAGTTCGTTGGTGACGCTGAGATGGTCATCACTCAGTTGGCGCCGTTTTCCCGCGGCATGTTTTCCCAGCTTCCTGGCCTGAAGTTCATCGCAGTGTCGCGCGGTGGACCGGTCAATATCGACATGAGCGCCGCGCGGGACGCCAAGGTTCTGGTGGTCAACACGCCCGGCCGCAATGCCAGTGCGGTTGCCGAATTTACACTCGGCGCCATCCTTGCCGAAACCCGGCTGATCCGCTCCGGTCACGAGTCCCTGCGCAAGGGGGAATGGCGCGGAGAGCTTTACCGCGCCGACAAGACCGGCCGCGAACTTTCCGAAATGACGGTTGGTGTCGTCGGCTACGGCAATATCGGCACCAAGGTGGTGCGGCTGCTGCGGGCGTTTGGAACCAAGGTTGTGGTCTATGATCCCTATGTCCAACTCTCGGCCGATGACCGCAACGCGGGTGTCGAGCATGTCAGTTTCGACGATCTGTTGTCACGCTCCGATGTCGTGACGCTGCATTCGCGGGTGTCGGAAGAGACACGGCATATGATGAATGCCGAGAGCTTTGCGAAGATGAAGCCGGGAGCGATCTTCGTGAATACGGCGCGTGGGCCGCTTTGCGATTATGATGCCCTGTACGAGGCCTTGGTGAATGGCCCGCTCGGGTCTGCAATGCTCGAAACGTTCGCCGTCGAGCCGGTGCCGGAGGACTGGCCGCTCTTGCAACTGCCGAACGTAACGCTGACACCGCATATTGCCGGGGCTTCGGTACGCACCGTCACCTATGCCGCCGAGATGGCGGCCGAAGAGGTGCGCCGCTATATCGCCGGCCTGCCGCCGGTCAACCCGTGCTGAGGGCAGGACGATGACAGAGAATTACGTTCGCCAGTCGATCATCGACCATTGCCGTAAGATGAATGCGCTTGGCATCAATCAGGGAACATCCGGCAACATCAGCGCGCGCTATGAAGACCGGATGCTGATCACCCCGTCGGCAGCGCCCTATGATGAGATGACGCCGGACATGATCGCCTCGTTGCCGCTGGAGGGCGAATACGGCGCCTGGGATGGCCCGCGCAAACCTTCGACGGAATGGCGCTTTCATCTCGATATCATGAAGAGCCGGCCAGAGGTTCATGCGGTCATCCACACGCATGCGATCTATTCGACCATCCTTGCCATCGCCCACAAGCCGATCCCGGCCTGTCACTACATGATTGCCGCCTTTGGTGGCGACGACGTGAAAGTCTGCGACTATGCGCGCTATGGGACCAAGGAGCTTTCGGACAATATTCTTAAGGCGATGGAGGGCCGTACCGCCTGCCTGATGGCCAATCACGGCATGCTGGCCACCGGAGCAAGCCTTGAAAAGGCGATGTGGGCGGCGGTCGAGCTCGAAACCATTGCCAAGCAATATTACCATGCCTTGTTGATCGGCGGCCCGGTCGTGCTTTCGGCAGAGGAAATTGCCGGTGTCCGGAAGGGCTTTGCGAGTTACGGATTGCAGGAGAAACGATCGTGAGTGCTGAAGCCGGCATCATCGACCTGTTTATCATCGGCGGCGGTATCAATGGGGCAGGCATTGCCCGCGATGCGGCAGGGCGGGGCATGTCCGTCGTTCTTTGCGAAAAAGATGATCTGGCGCAGGGCACCAGTTCGCGATCCGGAAAGCTTGTGCATGGCGGGTTGCGTTACCTCGAGTATTACGAGTTCCGGCTGGTGCGCGAGGCCTTGATCGAGCGCGAGGTGCTGCTCGAATCCGCGCCGCATATCATCTGGCCGATGCGCTTCGTGTTGCCGCACAGCTCGTCCGACCGCCCGGCCTGGCTCGTTCGTCTCGGTCTGTTTCTCTATGATCATCTGGGCGGCCGCAAGCGGTTGCCCGGTACGCGCACGCTTGACCTGCGCACGGCGCCGGAGGGCGCGCCGGTCAAGACGGACTATCGCAAGGCGTTCGAATATTCCGATTGCTGGGTGGATGATGCCCGGCTGGTGCTGCTCAATGCGCTGGATGCCAAGCAGCGTGGCGCCAAAGTCTACACGAGAACTGCCTGCACGTCGGTGCGCCGCAATGGCGATCTCTGGGATATCGAGATGACTCAGGCCGGCACGGGCCGCAAGAGCGAACTGAAGGCGCGATGCGTCGTCAATACCGCAGGGCCATGGGTCAACGATGTCATCGGCCGTATTGCCGGGCTGAATTCCCGCCGCAATGTCCGGCTCGTCAAGGGCAGCCATATCATCGTGCCGAAATTCTGGGAGGGTCGGCAGGCCTATCTCGTCCAGAACCCGGACAAGCGGGTGATCTTCATCAACCCTTACGAAAATGATCTGGCGCTGATCGGCACCACCGATATTCCCTATGACGGCCGGCCGGAAGATGTGAAAGCCGATGCCAACGAGATCGATTATCTGATCAAATCGGTGAACCGCTATTTCAAGCAGCAGCTCGCCGAAAGCGATATCGTCCATAGTTTCTCCGGCGTGCGGCCGCTCTATGATGACAATGCCGAAAATCCGTCAGCCGTAACGCGGGACTATATTTTCGAGGTTGATGCGGAGAGTGGAAAAGCGCCGCTGCTTTCCGTGTTCGGCGGCAAGATCACCACGTTCCGCAAATTGTCCGAACATGCGCTGGAGAAGATCAGGCCGTTCTTTCCGTCGATGAAACCGGGTTGGACCTCGAAAGGTATCCTGCCTGGCGGCGATATGCCAAAGGCGGATTTCGATCAGTTTCTCGGCGATCTGCGGGCGCGATATCGCTGGCTTCCGGCCGATTTGGCCAAGCATTACGCAAGACTCTACGGCACGCGCGCCCATGACCTGCTCGGCAACGCGGTATCGCTCGACGATCTCGGTACGTCCTTCGGCAAGCTGTTGCGTGAACGCGAAGCGCGGTTCCTGATCGAAACCGAATGGGCGCAGACGCCGCAGGACATTCTGGAGCGCCGCACCAAACACGGATTGCACATGACGCCGGCAGAACGCGAGGCTTTCGCCGCCTGGTGTCTGCGGCAGTCGCAGGCGGCTTGAACGATATCGGAGACAATGGTGAGAAGTTCTGAATTCGAAGCCCTTCTGGATGTCTCGGCCCGGGTCGGTGCCGATCCGGCGCTGGTGCAGGCAGCTGGCGGCAATACCTCGATCAAGGAGGGCGGCACGCTGTGGATCAAGGCGTCGGGCCTTTGGCTGATGCAGGCAAGGCAGCGCGATGTGATGGTGCCGGTGGCGCTCGATGCGTTGCTCGACGCGCTGGAGCGTGATGATCCCTCGACCGAGAAAGCACAGGATTTCGTCATCGCGGACCGCAATCCATCCGGTTTGCGCCCCTCGATCGAAACGACGGTGCACGCCCTGATGCCGCAGAAAGTCGTGATCCACGTGCATTGTGTCGAAACGATCGCGACCGCTGTGCAGGTCAACGGCGAAACCATTGCCGCATCGAAACTATCGGGTATTCCGCATGCGTTCGTGCCCTATGCACGACCCGGCCTGCCGCTGGCAAAGGCGATCGCCACGCGGATTCGGCCGGATACCAGTGTGCTAATCCTCGGCAATCACGGGCTGGCCGTGGCAGCCGAAACCGTTGCAGAGGCGGAATTGTTACTGGCTGAGGTCTCAAACAGGCTGGCCCTGCCACGGCGCAAGGCGCCGGACGCCGACCTTGCGGCCCTCTCGCGGCTTGCCGTCGGCAGCAATTTCGCGCTGCCGGAAGACAGCCTGATCCATGATGCCGCGACCGATCTGGCAAGCTGCCGTATTGCCGCTGGTGGTAGTCTTTATCCGGACCATGTCATCTTCCTCGGCCGCGGATCGTTTGTTGCAGCGCCCGGCGAAACGGCCGCCGCGATCGAGGAACGGCATCGCGGCGAGGGAGTGTCCGTGCCGCTAGCACTGTTGTTTCCAGGCAAGGGCGTCCTGGTCTCCAAGGAGGTCACGGCCGGCGCGCTGGCCATGGCCCGTTGCCTCTCGGACGTCCTTGGCCGTATCAACGAAGGCGCGCGGTTGCGCTATCTGACGGATGCCGAGAATGCCGAGTTGCTTGGGTGGGACGCGGAAAAATACCGGCAGGAACTGAACCGGGCCGGAAAGACGCTGCAATGACCAGTGCCGCAAACAGGCCTTTGGTGATCGGTATTGATATCGGTACATCCGGCGCCCGCGCTGTGGCAATGGATGCGGATTTCGACATAGCCGCATCCGGGGCATCCAGACTTGCCGATTTTTCCGCCGACCATCGCGATCCCGTGATTTGGTGGCAAGCGGTACAGACCGCGCTTGGGCAGGTACTTGGTGCCATCGACCGGACACGGGTCCGGGCAATTGCGATTGACGGCACCTCTGGCACCGTGCTGCCAGTCGGCCCAAACGGCGCGCCGTTGGCGGCGCCGATGATGTACAATGATCCGGTCGAGGATGCGGATATTCTCGCCCGGATCTCCACCCATGCGCCGAAGGAAAGTGCGGTGCATGGGGCGACGTCCGGGTTGGCGAAAGCGCTGGTGTTTCAGTCCACTCCCGGCGTTTTCCGGATTATTCATCAAGCGGATTGGTTAGCCGGGCATTTCACCGGGCTTTATGATGTTTCCGACGAGAACAACGCGCTGAAGACCGGCTACGATCCGGTATCGCGCCGCTGGCCGGACTGGATCGCGGCAACGGGCGCGCGGCTCGATCTGCTCCCGGACGTGCTGCCTGCGGGTGCACCGATCGCCGGGATTTCCCAGGAGGCGGCGAGTGCGTTCGGCCTTGCGGATGATGTCGTCATCGTCGCCGGGACGACGGATGGCTGTGCTTCGTTTCTGGCAACCGGTGCCGGTCAGCCGGGCGATGCCGTTTCCGCGCTTGGGACGACACTCACGGTAAAGATGCTGTCCGACCGGCCGCTGTTTGCGCCGGAATATGGTCTCTACAGCCACCGGATCGGCGATATGTGGCTGGCTGGTGGTGCTTCCAATACCGGCGGCGTGGTGCTGTCCGCCCATTTCGACAACGAGAGGATCGCAGCGCTTTCCGCGGAGATCGATCCGGCGACGGATACCGGGCTCGATTATTATCCGCTGATCAAGGATGGTGAGCGCTTTCCGGTCAACGACCCGGCGATGAAGCCGCGCATGACGCCGCGGCCGCAAAGCGATGCCGAATTCCTGAAAGCGATCTTCGAGGGCATCGCGGGCGTCGAGGCTTTAGCCTATCAGCGGCTGGTGTCGCTCGGCAGCCCGGCCTTGGGTTCCATCCGCACAGTCGGCGGTGGTGCGAAGAACGCGGTCTGGACGGCGATCCGCAACCGGAAGATATCCATTGCCTTTCTGCCGGTGGCTTCGGAAGAGGCGGCTGCGGGAACGGCGCGACTTGCCCTGACCGGCGCGAAAGCGGCGGGCGTGCTATGAAGGGCGGGCCACTGACAATATCGGGCCTAGCTGAGATCGAAGAGCGTTTCGATGCCTTCCTGATCGATCAGTTCGGCGTGCTGCGGGATGGTAAAGGGCCGTATCCCCACGCTGCGGAGACACTTCTGCGGCTGAAGCAGGCTGGCAAGATGATCATCATCCTGTCGAACTCGGGAAAACGTTCGGCGGAAAATGACCGCCGCCTTGCCGCTCTTGGTTTTGATCCGCAGAGCTGGGACTGGTTTTTGACGTCCGGCGAGGTCGCCTGGCGTATCCTTCAGGCCGAAATCCGGCAGGAGGCCGGAAACACCGCACGCAAATGTCTGTTGATCAGCCGCGATGGCGATACCTCACCGCTGGACGGGCTTGATCTGACACGGACCGATCGCGGCGAGGATGCGGATTTCATCCTCTTGGCGGCAAGCGAAGGTGATGCATATCCGCTGACGTTCTACGAAACGCTCCTGGCGCCCGCAGCCGCGCGGGGTGTGCCATGCCTGTGCACCAACCCGGACAAGATCATGTTGACGAAGGACGGTACTGCCTTCGGGGCGGGGCGTATTGCTGAACTCTATGAAGATCTGGGGGGCACCGTGCGCTGGATCGGCAAGCCATTCGCCGACATCTATACAACGGCGCGTGAATTTCTGGGGGACGTTTTCGCGGAGAAAATCTGCTGCATCGGTGACAGCATCGAGCACGATATTGCCGGTGCCGCCGGGGCGGGGCTCGCATCGATCCTGGTGACGACCGGTATTCTCGAAACCGCGTCCGACGCTGATCGCCAGGCGCTGTTTGCCGAGCATGGCGCAGTTCCCGATTTCATCCTGCCGGCATTCATCTGGTCTGAGAGGTAAGGCTTATGGCGTTCACGCTGTCGCTCAACACCAATCCACTGGTCAACCGTTTCGCCGAGGCCGATGACCTGATCGATACGATCGCCGAGAAGATCCGCATTGGCTATGTCCAGCTGACCCACGAGTTCGTCAATCCGGGCTGGCCGGCTGCAACGATCGTCAAGCAGCTGCGCCAATTCAAGCGGGCGCTCGGGCGAACCGGCGTCAAGGTGACTTCGGGCATGACTGGGCCTTATGGACGGCTCAACCATTTCGGCCATCCCGATATCGATGTGCGCCGTTATTATATCGACTGGTTCAAGACCTTTGCCGATATTTCCGCCGAACTCGGTGCTTCCGGCATGGGCACCCAATTCGCCATCTTCACCCACAAGGACTATGACGACCCAGCGCGCCGCGAGGAACTGATGCGGATCGCCATCGATTGCTGGGCCGAAGTGGCCGAGCATGGCAAGGTTGCCGGTCTCACCTATCTGTTTTGGGAACCCATGTCAGTCGGCCGCGAGTTCGGCCATACGATCGCAGAATGCCGCGCGCTCGACGGGCGGCTGGCGCAGTCGGGCCTGCCGATTCCAATGAAGATGATGGTCGATATCGACCACGGTGACGTCACCTCCAGCAATCCGGACGACATCGATCCCTATGCCTGGGCGGAGGCGTTTCCGAAGGAATCGCCGATTATCCACATCAAGCAGTCTTCGATGAACAAGGGAGGGCACTGGCCGTTCATTGCCGTCCATAACAAGGACGGCCGGATAGTGCCTGAAAAGCTGCTCGACACGGTTCGCCGTGGCGGTGGTACCGACAACGAAATCTGCCTTGAACTCTCCTTTCGCGAACGCGAGCCGACCGATCATCTCGTCGTCGATATGATCCGCGAATCCGTGGAGTTCTGGGAGCCGCATATCGATACGGGCTTCAATTCCCGGCGCAACTGATCTCCCTGATGCGCCGCGGCCAGGCGCCCGGTAGCAATGCCGGGCGTTTTGGCATGGGATAGAACCCGAAGCCCAGCGACCACTCAGGACAACGCGTCTTTGAAAAGCTTGTCCAAACCCCCGATTTCAATGCTTTTCGTGATGGCCTCGTCACCACCACGCGCAAACTGCCGCCCATCCTCAATGCCATCATTCGGGATCAGGCGACATGGCAAAGCACTTCCGGAAAGACATCGCTCATCGACTCGCAGCCGCTCGTCACTCGCCGCTGGGGAGAAGGGGAATGTCTGCTATTGCCGAAGCCCTCAAACCCCTTGCATCACCAGAAACGCCTTCATTCGCTCCATAGCCATATCCGGCATATCCAGCACGTTGGCCTTGTCGGCCAAACGGAAGATATTGGCATAGTGCAAAACGCCACGGGCCGACTGCATGCCAGCCGGCATGGTGAAATGTCGTTGGTGGCCATTGAGCCAGGCGAGAAAAACCACGCCGGCCTTGTAATATTGCGTCGGCGCTTCGAAGATTTTTCGCGACAAAGGCACAGTCGGTTCGATCACCGCGCGGAAGGTGGCGGTATCGCCAGCGGCAAGCGAGGCCAGCGCCTTGGAGGCGGAGGGCGCCACGGCATCGAAGATGCCGAGCAGGGCGTGGCTGTATTTCTTTCCATCGCCTTCGATCAGTTCGGCATAGTTGAAATCATCGCCGGTGAAGCAGAGCACATCGTCGGGCAGACGGTTACGCAGGGCGACCTCGTAAGCATTGTCGAGCAATGAAATCTTGATGCCCTCGACCTTCGCCCTGTTCTCCTCGATGATCGACAGGACCGTATCGAGCGCCGTTTCGAAGTTTTCCGATCCCCAATAGCCCTTCAGTTGCGGGTCGAACATGTCGCCCAGCCAGTGCAGCACAACCTTGTCCCTGGTTTGCGACAGGATGCGGCCATAGACCTTGCGGTAGTCATCCGGCGATGTGGCGATGCGGGCGAGTGCGCGGCTGGCCATCATGATCGAGCGGCCGCCTTGCTGCTCGACGAAGCCGATCTGCGTTTCATAGGCGCGGATGACATCGTCGAGCGAGCGTGTATCGGTGGGTAAAAGGTGGTCGGTTCCGGCACCGCAGGCGAGATCGGCGCCCGGCACCGTGCGGGCTTCGGCCAGCGATCGGCGGATCAGTTCCTGCGCGCCTGCCCAATCCAGCCCCATGCCGCGCTGCGACGTGTCCATCGCTTCGGCGATCTTGAAGCCGAGAGCCCAGAGATGATGGCGGAAGGCCATCGTCCGCTCCCAGTCGATGGCCGGGCGGCCCCATGGATCGAGATCGCGCAATGGATCGGAGACCACGTGCGCGGCGGCATAGGCGATACGATTGAAGGTGGGGGCCGTTTTCGGCCGCGAGACCGGTGTTCCCGTCAAACGGTAAATCTCAAGCGAGCCATCGGCGTGTGGCAGCGACAGGGTGGCGGACATGCGGGCTCCTCCTTGGATATTGAAAGCCGAATAATTTAGATCGTTCCAAATTTCAAGGAAAATTTGCGTGCCAAACCGAAGCTTCGAATGCGCAGAGAGTAGATTTTTGGACTGACGTCGAGTTTCTTGTCGTTGTATGTAAGGCGCCGTGTTTTAAATTAACAAGCTAATATCAATGGCTTGTCTATTTCTGTGTTCTTCGATCCGGTTTCGCTGTCTGTGGATAAAGGGGAGCCTGATCGAGTTTGGCGAAATCCGCTTGACAAAATTGGAACGTTCCAATTATTTTGAGCATGCATGCTGAGGTGGAAGACCTTGGCCGGGAGGGTGATGTGGTAAAAGACCGGGTGACAGTGATCGATATTGCGCGCGCCGCCGGTGTGTCGAAGTCGACCGTGTCGCTCGTGCTGCAGGCGAGCCCGCTGGTCAATGAGGCCACCCGCGCCAAGGTCAATGCGGTCATTCGCGATCTCGGCTATGTCTACAATCGAGGCGCCGCCAACCTGCGCCAGTCCAATTCCAAATCGAAGATCATCGGTATCGTCGTCAACGACCTGACCAACAGTTTCTTCGCCGAGCTTGCTGTCGGCGTCGATATGGTCGTGCAGTCGGCCGGTTACGTGCAGTTTCTTGCCAATACCGCCGAAAGCGTCGACCGCCAGCGTGAGGTAATATCCTCGATGCGTGAGCACGGTATTTCCGGGCTGATCCTGTCGCCGGCGCGTGGAACAGATGCCAATGACCTGAAGCCGCTGGTGGCGAGCGGTATTCCCGTCGTCAATGTCGTCCGGCAGGTTACCGGCGCCAAGGTTTCCTCGCTGATCTCCGACAATCATGCCGGCATGCGCGATGCCGTCCGCCATCTGGCCGGGCTTGGCCATCACCGTATCGCGTTCCTCGGCGGCTTTCCCGATACGGCCGTTTTCAATGAGCGGCTGCAGGGTTATCGCGACGCGCTGTCCGATATGGATCTAGCTCTTCATGACGAACTTGTGGTCAGCTCGGCGCCGTCGCGGGCAGGGGGCGTCGCTGCCATCGAGCGGGCGTTGCTGCTCCGCGAGCGGCCGACGGCGGCAGTGTGTTTCAACGATGCGGTCGCTTTCGGGGTCTGCGACGGCTTGCGCGCCCATCGTCTTGATCCAGGTGAGGATTTTGCCGTGATCGGTTTCGACGACGTGATCGAGGCGCAGACGGCGGTGCCGGCGTTGACGACAATTTCGGTTGATCCGCAGGGCATGGGGCGCCGGGCGGCGCAGCTTCTTTTGAAACAGATCAATGCCGGACGGGCCGATGCGGAAGCGATCGTCAGTTCGGTGCGGCTGGTCGTACGCCAAAGCTGTGGTGCCGCCATCGACAAGCGGGAAAGGCTATCCTTGTTATGACACGTTGGGGTTTGATCGGGGCAAGCACGATTGCCCATGAATGGGTAATCGACGCGATCCGCGCCGTTGGTGGCGAGATCGTTTCGGTGATGAGCACCAGCGCCGAGCGCGGCGCCAAATATGCCGCAGACCACGGCATTGCAAAATCGGTGACCAGTGTTGACGAGCTTGTTGGTGATCCTGATGTTCAGGCCGTCTACATTTCCACCACGAATGAACTGCATCGCGACCAGGTGATTGCGGCGGCCAAGGCCGGCAAGCATATTCTCTGCGAAAAGCCGCTGGCGATGAGCCTTGACGATGCCCATGCCATGGTCAAGGTGGCACGGGATGCCGGTGTCGTCATGGCGACCAATCATCACCTTCGCGGTGCCGCAACCCATCGTGCCATGCGCGATGCGATTGCCGACGGAAAGATCGGCAAGCCATTGGCGGCCCGCGTCTGCCATGCCGGTTACCTGCCGCCGCATCTGCAGGGCTGGCGCTTGGACAAGCCAGAAGCGGGTGGCGGGGTCATTCTCGATATTACCGTGCATGACACCGATACGCTGCGTTTCGTGCTCGGCGACGATCCGGTCGAGGCGGTGGCGCTTGGCCAATATGGCGGCATGGCAAAGGCAGGGCTTGAAGATGCGGCGATGGGTATCCTGCGGTTCAAATCAGGCCTGATTGCTCAGTTCCATGATGGTTTTACCACCAAATATGCAGTTACCGGCTTTGAGGTGCATGGCTCGGACGGATCACTGATCGCCCGCAACTGCATGAGCCAGAAGCCGGTTGGCACGGTGACCTTGCGCAATGTCGAGGGTGAAACGGAGCTGCCGCTCGACCACCGCAATCTCTATGAAAACACGCTGACTGCCTTTGACAACGCCATTGCTGGCAAGGGCAAGCCGCTCTGTGGCGGCGAGGATGGCATCTGGTCGCTGGCGACGGGGCTGGCGGTGATGAAATCGGCGCAGACCGGAAATGCCGTCGCTGTCGAAACGGGGCTTTGAGGCCATGATTGGCGAGACGGTCGAGCGGCTGCATGCTTTCCTGGGGGAGGTGATAGCAGCTTCCCACTTCTCCCCAGTGGGGAGAAGTGCCGAGCGGGAGCGAGGCGATGAGGGGGGCCGCGTATCGAGTATCGAGGCAGCCGCCCCCTCATCCGGCCCTGCGGGCCACCTTCTCCCCGCTGGGGAGAAGAGGGGGCCAGCCGCAACTGAAGACCATGATGATTTCAACAGAGTTCTGTCTATGAGCAAGCATATCACCCCGGCTGAGGCCGCCGCTTTGATCCCCGATGGCGCGACCGTTTCTGTGTCGTCGTCGAGTGGGCTCGGTTGCCCGGACCTGATGCTGAAGGCGATCGGAGAGCGTTTTGACGCGACCGGCCATCCGCGCGATCTGACGACACTGCACCCGATTGCCGCGGGTGACATGAGCGGCATCAAGGGTGTCGATTACATCGCCAAGAAAGGGCTTTTGAAAAAGATCATCGGCGGCTCCTATCCCTCCGGCCCCTCGACATCCGAGCCGCCGCTGATCTGGCAGATGATTGGTAGCAACGAAGTGGCTGCTTACAACATCCCCTCCGGCGTGCTGTTCGACATGCACCGGGAAGCGGCCGCAAAGCGTCCGGGGGTGCTCACCAAGACCGGTCTCGACACTTTCGTCGATCCCGCGCGCCAAGGCTGTGCCATGAATGCGTCGGCCATGGCCGAACCGGTCGTCAAGAAGATGGAATTCGAGGGCGAGGACTGGCTGTATTTCAAGGCGATCGTGCCACAGGTGGCGATCATCCGGGCAACCACCGCCGATGAGCGCGGCAACCTGACCTATGAGCACGAAGGCGCCTATCTCGGCGGTCTCGACCAGGCGCTGGCCGCTCGAAACAATGGCGGTATTGTCATTGCGCAGGTCAAGCGGATCACCAAGTCCGGTTCGCTGAAGCCGCATGACGTGCGGGTTCCCGGCATGCTGGTCGATTATGTCATCGTCGATCCCGACCAGAAGCAGACGACGCTGACGGATTATGATCCGGCGATCTCAGGCGAAATCTTCCGGCCACTCGACAGTTTTCGGGTGCCGGAATTCAATATTCAGAAGGTCATTGCCCGCCGTGTTGCGCAGGAACTGCAGGGTGGATCCTGCGTCAATCTCGGCTTCGGCATTTCGGCCAATGTGCCGCGTATCCTGCTAGAAGAGGGCCTGCACGGCTCGGTCACCTGGGTGATTGAGCAGGGGGCGGTCGGTGGCGTGCCGCTGCTTGATTTCGCCTTCGGCTGCGCCTCGAATGCCGACGCCTTCATGCCGTCGCCTTACCAGTTCACCTATTTTCAGGGCGGCGGCTTCGATGCCTCGCTTCTGTCGTTTCTTGAGATCGATAAATCCGGCTCGGTCAACGTCTCGAAACTGTCCTTCCGGCCACACGTGACCGCAGGGGCGGGCGGGTTCGTCGATATCACTGCGCGGGCAAAGAAGATCGTCTTCTCCGGCATGTTCAACGCGGGGGCTAAGCTCTCGATGACCGACAGCAAGCTGGTGATCGAAAAAGAGGGCAAGCTGAAGAAGCTGGTCAACGAGGTCGAACACGTCACCTTCTCCGGCCGCCGCGCCGTTGAGCAGGGGCAGGATATCACCTATGTCACCGAGCGTTGCGTGATGAAGCTGACGCCTGAAGGCATCATGCTCACCGAAATCGCGCCGGGTGTCGATCTGCAGACCCATATTCTCGACCAGTCGGAATTCCCGCTGATCGTGTCTGACAAGTTGAAGGTCATGGATGCGGCGCTGTTTCATGAAGCGCCGATCGGGCTGACGTTGCCGCAAAAGCCGGTTCGGACGCTGGAAGGAGCGGCGCATGGCTGACGAACGCATCCGTATCGAGACCGAGGGGGCGATCGCCATCCTCACGGTTGCACGGCCGGACAAGTTGAATGCCTTCGATATCGACATGCTGAAGGCACTCTCGGCAGCCTGCGATACGGTCGAGGCCGATGCGACCATCCGCGTCGTCATTTTGACAGGCGAGGGCAAGGCCTTTTCGGCCGGGGGCGATATCAAGGCCTGGGGGGCGATGAGCCCCAACGAATTCGGTCACGCCTGGGTGCGTTTCGGCCACCGTGTGTTCGAGCGGCTGGCGACCCTGCGCATGCCGGTGATTGCCGCGATCAATGGCCACACACTTGGCGGCGGGCTGGAACTGGCGGCAGCGGCGGATATCCGCATTGCCGAAAAGCAGGTGAAGATCGGCCTGCCGGAAACGAGCCTCGGTATGGTTCCGGGCTGGTCGGGCACACAGCGTCTGGTCCGGCGGTTTGGCGCGCAAGTGGTGCGGCGCATGGTGCTGGGCGGCGAGATGTTTACGGCCGATGAGGCGAAGGCACTGGGGCTGGTCGATGCCGTCGTGGCGACTGGGACGGTGCGGGATACGGCGAAGGACTATGCCGGGCGCATTGCCAAGCGCGGTCCGGCGGCACTGGAAATCTGCAAGCTGATGATCGCGTCCGCCAATGGCGAAGACAACGGAACGGCTGTGGAAGCGCTGGGATCGATCCTGGCGGCCAAGACCGGTGACATGAAAGAGGGCGTTGCGGCTTTTAGCGGCAAACGCCCTGCGGAATTCAAGGGAGAATGGTAATGACGGTTCTGGTGAAGCCCAAGGCTTTGACTGACACGAAGGTGCGCGACTTCCAGATGCTGATTGACGGCAAATGGGGCAATGCTGCCGAGGGCCGGACACTGGAGCGCGTGGCGCCCGGTCATGGCGTCACCGTCAGCCGCTATCCGGCTGCGACGAAAGTGGATGCGGAGCGTGCTATCGCTGCAGCCCGCAAGGCATTTGACGATGGTCCTTGGCCGCGCATGACGGCATCGGAGCGTTCGCTTGTGCTGCTTCGCGCTGCTGACATGATCGCGGCGCGTGCCGATGAACTGGCCTATCTCGATTGTATCGAGAGCGGTAAGCCGATCAGCCAGGCCAAGGCCGAACTTGGCGGCGCCGCCGATATCTGGCGCTATGCCGCAGCGCTTGCGCGCGATCTGCACGGCGAAAGCTATAATACGCTCGGCGATGGCACGCTCGGTGTCGTCCTGCGCGAAGCCATTGGCGTGGTCTCGATCATCACACCGTGGAATTTCCCCTTCCTGATCGTCAGCCAGAAACTGCCGTTTGCGCTTGCGGCCGGCTGCACGACGGTGGTCAAGCCGTCTGAACTCACGTCCGGATCGACGCTGGTGCTGGGCGAAATCCTCGAAGCAGCCGGTGTTCCCGCAGGCGTCGTCAACATCATCACTGGCACTGGCCCGGATGTCGGCGCGATCATGACCTCGCATCCCGACGTCGAAATGGTCTCCTTTACCGGCTCGACCGGTATCGGCAAGCTGACGATGACCAATGCCGCGCAGACGCTGAAGAAGGTTTCGCTGGAACTCGGCGGCAAGAACCCGCAGATCGTCTTTCCGGATGCCAATCTCGATGATTTCATCGATGCGGCGGTGTTCGGCGCCTATTTCAATGCCGGCGAATGCTGCAATGCCGGTTCGCGGCTGATCGTTCACAAGGAGATCGCTGAGGACGTGATTGCCCGTGTCGCCGCGCTTTCGGCGAAGGTCAAGGTCGGCGATCCGCTCGATCCGCAAACCCAGGTCGGGGCGATCATTACGCCGCAGCATCTGGACAAGATCGTTGGCTACGTTTCGGCCGCCTCCGGCAATGGGGCTAAGGTTTCGCATGGCGGCGCCGCACTTGATCTCGGCTCGGGCCAGTTCATGTCACCGACCATTCTCTCGTCCGTCACGCCCGACATGGCCGTGGCGCGGGAAGAAGTGTTTGGTCCGGTGCTTTCGGTGCTGACCTTCGAGACCACGGCGGAGGCGATCCGGATTGCCAATTCGATCGATTACGGTCTGTCGGCCGGTGTCTGGAGCCGCGATTTCGATACTTGCCTGACGGTTGGCCGGAAGGTGCGGGCCGGAACGATCTGGATGAACACCTTCATGGATGGGGCCTCGGAGCTGCCATTCGGAGGCTACCGCCAGTCCGGTCTTGGCCGCGAACTCGGCCGCCATTCGGTGGAAGATTACACCGAGACCAAGACGCTCAACATGCATATCGGCGGCCGCACCGGCTGGTGGATGCCGCGTTCATAAGGGAGATTTGAGCAGAGGCGATGAGAGGAGGGGAGGGGGCATGGAGCTGAATTCGAGTTTGGAACAGGGCACTGGCCTCATTCTCAAGGTCTCACGTTGCCGGAAAATTGATCGTCGGCTTCAGCATGACTTGCATGTCGGCCGTGTTCGTTCCAGCAATCCGAGCCATGAGGACGCGGCCCATCTGTTCACCGGTATCCGTCAGATCCTCATAGATCGTCTCAACCTTGGGCTGGATGTTGACCAGCAGTTTCGAGGTCTGTTTGGCGACGATGTCATATTCGACGCCGAGCGCCAGTCCGTGATCGCTCATGCCGGTGATCGTCGCCAGCGCCGAAACCTCACCGCCGCAGACAAAGCCGTCGGGCGCGTCCGGTTGCCCGGCGCGGCGGCTGATGAAGTCACGGATATGGTCGATCGGGCTGTCGAGATGGATTTCTTCGGGGATTTCGTAAGCGACGCCGGCCTCGCGCACAGCCGTCATGAAACCGTGCATCAGGTGCTGCGAGAAGGTCATGCGCTTCGGCGGCAGGATGATCGTCGGCTTTCGCCGGCCGCGCGTAATCAGCCGCTTGGCTGCCTCGTAGGCGAAGGAGAAATTGTCATAGTCGACATAGGGGTGAGGGGTGGAAAGCTCCGTTCTCCCATGGCAGACGAAGGGAAAATCGTTTTCGAGCAGGAAGCGCACGCGCGGGTCGAACGGTTCGGTGCGCGAGAAGATCAGCCCGTCAGCCATACTGTTGCGGACGATGTGGCGCACCGCATCGAGATTGCTGTCGTTCATGAAATTCGGCGTGACGATGATGTGGTAGGGCGTATCGGTCAGCGCCTTGGCAAGGCCGAGCATCAGCGAGGTGCCGTAGCCGAGGATTTCCTCGTGCGGGTCGAGAAGAACGCTGATGACGTTGGTTCGGCCGGTCTTCAGGCGCTGCGCCGCCCGGTCGGGAAGGTAGCCGATTTCTGCCGCCACCTCATGCACGCGGCGCCGGGTTTCGGCCGAAATCTGCGGTGCATTGCTGAGTGCCCGCGACACGGTCGTCACGGCAAAGCCGGTGAGATCGGCGAGGGTGCGCAGCGTTGGCTTGCCGCTTTTCGGTCTCGTTTCGGCAGCGGCGGATTTGGGAGTGTCAACCAATGAAATACTCCCTTGAGGCGACGACAAGGCGTCTTTGTAACGTCAGACGCACACATGCGCAATGTGTGTTTATGCAAACGTTACAAATGCGCATTGCTAGTAAGGATTTGCGGCGGTGCGGCATTAATTTCACGGCTTATAAACACTGGAATTCAAAGTGTTAATTCGAATTGTCTGGCTATGGTGTGCGGTGCTTGACTTGAGCCTATTTATAACGTTTTAAATGAACCGGCGGTGGAGACCGCAGACCAATTGCTTCCCTGTTTGAGCGGGGATGGCATTCAACGGCGGGGGAGGAGTTTCCCGCTATCCGACTTGCAAACGGGAGGACTACGATGCGCAAGTTTATGACGACGACAGCAATTGCAGCATTGATGATGACGGGTGGCGCGGTGATGGGCGGCTCTGCCGTGCAGGCTGCTGAAAGCGTTGAAGTTCTGCATTGGTGGACATCCGGCGGCGAAGCGGCCGCTCTGGACGTCCTGAAGAAGGATCTGGAAACCAAGGGTATTTCCTGGACCGACATGCCGGTTGCCGGTGGTGGTGGTACGGAAGCCATGACCGTGCTGCGCGCCCGCGTCACCTCGGGCAATGCACCGACGGCCGTTCAGATGCTCGGCTTCGACATTCTCGACTGGGCCAAGGAAGGCGCGCTTGGTAATCTCGACGAAATCGCCGGCAAGGAAGGCTGGGACAAGGTCATTCCGGCCGCCCTGCAGAAATTCTCCAAATACGACGGTCACTGGATTGCCGCTCCGGTCAACGTCCACTCCACCAACTGGATGTGGATCAACAAGGCAGCCCTCGACAAGGCAGGTGGCAAGGAGCCGCAGAACTGGGACGAGTTGGTCGCTCTGCTTGATAACTTCAAGGCACAGGGCATTACCCCGATCGCAGCCGGTGGCCAGCCGTGGCAGGATGCGACCCTGTTCGATGCTGTCGTTCTTTCGCTCGGCACCGATTTCTACAAGCAGGCCTTCATCGATCTTGATCCGGCAGCTCTTGGCGGCGACAAGATGAAGACCGCCTTCGAGCGCATGACCAAGCTGCGTTCCTATGTGGACGACAACTTCTCCGGCCGCGACTGGAACCTGGCATCTGCCATGGTCATCGAAGGCAAGGCCGGCGTGCAGTTCATGGGCGACTGGGCAAAGGGCGAGTTCGTCAAGGCAAAGAAGGTGCCCGGCACCGACTTCGTCTGCATGCGTTACCCGGAAACACAGGGTTCCGTCACCTTCAACTCCGACCAGTTCGCGATGTTCAAGGTTGCCGCTGACAAGGTTCCGGCCCAGATGCAGATGGCCGCTGCGATCGAAAGCCCGACCTTCCAGTCGGCCTTCAACGTCGTCAAGGGTTCGGCTCCGGCCCGTACAGACGTATCGAACGAAGCGTTCGACGCTTGCGGCAAGAAGGCCATCGCCGATCTCGCCGACGCCGACAAAAACGGCAAGCTGTTCGGTTCCATGGCTCACGGCCATGCCAATCCGGCTGCTGTCAAGAATGCGATCTACGACGTCGTGACACGCGAATTCAACGGTGAACTCACCCCCGAAGAAGCCGTCAAGGAACTGCCGGCCGCTGTTGCTGCTGCGCAGTAATCGTTCTGCGAATAATGCCACTCATCCGCCCTTCGGGCATCTTCTTCCCGTCGTAACGGGGAGAAGGACCGGGCGGCGACCTCTGTAATCCCCTCTCCCCGCATGCGGGGAGAGGGCTAGGGTGAGGGGCATCTTGCTTTATTCAATTCACATACAACGGTGGTATTCGCTATGGATAGCCGAAGCCGGCTGCAGGACCTTGTGCCAAAACTGGTACTTGCCCCAAGCTTTCTGATCGTCATTGTCTTCGTGTATGGCTTCATTGTCTATACCGGCTATCTGTCGGTCACCGACAGCAAGATGCTGCCGTCCTACAATTTCGTGGGATTGAGCAACTATTCCAAGCTCTGGGCTCTGCCGCATTGGTGGCGGGCAATTTCCAATCTGGCGATCTTCGCGTCGCTTTACATTCTCATCTGCTCAGTGCTGGGTCTGGGCCTTGCCATTCTTCTCGATCAGAAGATCCGCGCCGAAGGTTTGCTGCGGCCGATCTATCTCTACCCGATGGCGCTGTCCTTCATCGTCACCGGCACGGCCTGGAAATGGTTTCTCGATCCGGGCATCGGCCTTGAAAACACCATGCATCTCTGGGGCTGGGAAAGTTTTACCTTCAACTGGATCAAGGATCGCAACTACGCGATCTATTGCGTGGTGATCGCAGCCGTCTGGCAATCCACCGGCTTCATCATGGCGATGTTCCTGGCCGGTCTTCGCGGCGTCGATAACGAAATCATCAAGGCGGCGCAGATCGATGGCGCTTCGACCACGACGATCTACCGGCGGATCATCATTCCGCTGATGCGTCCGGTGTTCCTGTCGGCCTTCGTCGTGCTCGCCCATCTCGCCATCAAGGCCTATGACCTGGTCGTGGCACTGACGGGCGGCGGGCCGGGGCAGGCGACCGAACTGCCTGCAACCTTCATGTATTCCTACACTTTTACCCGCAATTCGATGGGCATTGGCGCCTCGTCGGCCATCGTCATGCTGGCCATGATCTTCTCGATCATCATCCCCTACCTCTATTCCGAAATCAAAGGGGAGAAGCGCGCATGAGTGTCCAGAGCCCTGACAACGCCATTTCTTCCGGCCGCCTGACGCGCGCGCTGATCTATACCGTGCTGATCCTGTTTGCGGCCTATTCGCTGCTGCCGCTCTATGTGATGCTGGTCAATTCCTTCAAGCCGCTGGACGAAATCCGCCAAGGCGGCATGCTGAACCTGCCGATGAGCTGGACGCTGGATCCCTGGCGCTCCGCCTGGTCGACGGCGCAGATCGGTGTGCAGCCGACAGGCTTGCGTCCCTTCTTCATCAATTCGATCCTGATGGTCGTGCCGGCCGTGGCGATCTCGACGATCATCGGTGCGCTCAATGGTTATGTCTTGACCAAGTGGCGGTTTCCGGGCTCCGGCATCTTCTTTGGCATGCTGCTTCTGTCCTGCTTCATCCCGTTTCAGATCGTCCTGATCCCGATGGCGCGCATGCTGGGTATCTTCGGTCTTGCCGGATCGGTCCCTGGCTTGGTGATGGTGCACGTCATCTATGGTCTCGGTTTCACGACGCTGTATTTCCGCAACTACTATGAGGCGTTTCCGACCGAACTGGTGCGGGCCGCACAGATCGATGGCGCCAGCTTCTTCCAGATCTTCCGGCGCATCCTGCTTCCATCGTCGGGTCCGATCATCGTCGTCTCGGTTATCTGGCAATTCACCAATATCTGGAACGACTTTCTGTTCGGGGCATCGTTCTCCGGGGCGGATTCGACGCCGATGACGGTGGCGCTCAACAATCTCGTTTCTTCCTCGACCGGGGTGAAGGAATACAACGTCCATTTCGCAGGCGCGATCCTTGCCGCCTTGCCAACGCTTGTCGTCTACATCGTTTCCGGCCGCTATTTCGTCCGTGGCCTGATGTCCGGCGCCGTGAAGGGTTAAAGCCATGTCCTTTCTGAAAATCACAAACCTTCGCAAGTCCTACGGCTCGCTGGAAATCCTGAAAGATATCAATCTGGAAATCGACGAGGGCGGCTTCCTGGTGCTGGTCGGCCCGTCCGGTTGTGGCAAGTCGACCTTGCTCAACACCATCGCTGGGCTGGAACCGATCACGTCAGGCGAAATCTCGATCAACGGCAAGTCGGTGGCGGGCCTGCATCCCTCCAAGCGCGACATCGCCATGGTCTTCCAGTCCTATGCGCTCTATCCGAACATGACGGTGGCCGGAAACATCGCCTTCGGCATGGAAATCCGTGGCGTGCCGAAAGACGAGCGTGACAAGGCTATCAAGCAGGTTGCCGACATGTTGCAGATCGGCCATCTGCTCGACCGCAAGCCCAGCCAGCTTTCCGGTGGTCAGCGCCAGCGCGTCGCCATGGGCCGAGCGCTGGTGCGCAATCCGCAGGTCTTCCTGTTCGATGAACCATTGTCCAACCTCGATGCAAAGCTGCGCGTCGATATGCGCACCGAGATCAAGCGCCTGCACCAGCGCATGAAGACGACGATCGTCTATGTGACGCATGACCAGATCGAGGCGATGACGCTGGCAACGAAGATCGCCGTTCTGAAGGACGGCATCCTGCAGCAATTCGGCACGCCTGCCGAAATCTACAATAATCCGGCCAACCTGTTCGTCGCCGATTTCATGGGCTCGCCGGCGATGAACCTGTTGACCGCAACGGTGGAGGGCGGCGGCAATGATCTGCGTGTCTCGCTGGTTCGACCAGATGCTGAGCCGTTGCATCTGCCGGTCGCCCAGGTGTCTGGCCTTGCCGCCTATAGCGGCAAGCAGGTTGTTTTCGGTATCCGGCCGGAAGCGCTGACCGATCCCGATGGCGCCGATCGCAACGCCCGCTCTCTGGTGGAAGGCGATTGCTTGATCGAAGTGGTGGAGCCAGCCGGTTCGGACACGTTCGCAGTCACCAAACTTGGCGGCAAGGAAGTGGTGGCGCGTCTGCGCGCCGACGCCCGTATCGCGCCCGGCCAGAATACAAGACTGGCCTTCAATCTGGACAAGGCGGTGTATTTCGACCCGCAAAACCAGCAGCGCATCGGCTGAGTTCCGTCATGGTCAACCAGCCCGACATCGTCATCATCGGTTCCGGCATCGGCGGAGCGACGGTCGCTTCGGCGCTTGCCGGGTCGGGCGCACGCATCGCCATCCTCGAGCGCGGCGAGCGCCTTCCCGACACGCCGGAAACGCGCAGCTATAAATCCATCTTCGTTGATGGACACTTCCGGCCAAAGGAGATGTGGCGCGAACCGGACGGGACGGCGTTCAATCCAGGGAATTTCTATTTCGTCGGAGGCAATTCCAAGCTCTTCGGCGCGGTCCTTCTGCGCTACCGCGCCGAGGACTTTACCGAAATGCAGCATCTCGGCGGTGTCTCGCCGGCCTGGCCCTTTCCCTACGAGGAACTGGAACCATGGTACGGCAAGGCGGAACGGCTGTTTGCGGTGCGCGGCGAGCTTGGTCAGGACCCGACGGAACCTGCGCACTCGACGCCCTATTCTCACGGCCCGGTACCGGACGAGCCCGCAATCGCCCGCGCCCGCGCCGAGTTGAAGGCGCAGGGACTGCATCCGGCGACATTGCCGCTCGGCGTCGATATCGACACCTGGCTGGCCGGCGGACGCACGCCGTGGGATGGCTTTCCCAACACGGGCAAGGGCAAGAAGGACGCCGAGACCGCGCCGCTTGCCGTCGCGCTGAAGGACCCGAATATCGAGCTGATCACCTCCGCTTATGTCGAGACGCTGGAAGCCGGGCCAGGCGGGCGGATCGAGGCGATCCACTACGTCCACAAAGGCGAGAGGAAACGATTGTCCCCGAAGCTGGTGATCCTGTCGGCCGGCGCGATCAATTCCGCCGCGATCCTGCTGCGCTCCGGCGATGGCAAGGGAATTGCCAACCGCTCCGATCAGGTCGGCCGCAACTTCATGAACCACAATTGCAGCGCCATGCTGGCCATCAACCCGTTCCGGCGCAACGACAGCGTCTACCAGAAGACGCTGATGCTGAACGACTACTACCTCACCGGTGGGCGTGATGGCTTGCCGCTGGGCAATGTCCAGCTGCTCGGCAAGATCAACGGAGACATCCTCAAGGCCAATGCGCCACGTTACGCACCGCGCTTCGCCCTCGATTTCATGGCTGGCCACGCCATCGATTGGTACATGATGACAGAGGATCTGCCGAATCCGGAAAGCCGCATCATGGTCGATGGCAAGGGCATCATCATGCAGTGGCGGCGCTCCAACATGGAGGCACTGTCCGGGCTTGAGGCGAAGATGCGCGCCCACTTCAAGGCGGCGGGTTATCCGATCGTGTTGTCCCAACCGTTCGACAAACGCACACCGTCGCACCAATGCGGCACGGTGCGCATGGGCAACGACCCGGCGTCTGCGCCGCTCGATCCGTACTGCCGGGCCTTTGATCACTCGAACCTTTATGTTGTCGATGGCGGCTGCCTGCCGACATCGGCCGCCGTCAATCCGGCGCTGACGGTTGCCGCACAGGCGCTGCGTGTAGCCGATCACATCATCGCGAAGGATCTGGCGGCATGAGCAATCACAAACGCCCTGTCGCCATCGTCACCGGCGGCCGCCGCGGAATAGGTCTCGGCATCGCCAGGGCACTGGCGAAAACCGGTTTCGACATTGCCATCACCGGTATCGGCGATGCCGATCAGGTCTCGGGTGTGCTGGAGGAGCTTGCTGCGCTCGGCGCCAAGGCGATTTTTCTGAAAGGGGATCTCTCCGAGTTGTCCGGTCATCAGGCGACGGTCGATGCGGTGCTGGCAGAATTCGGCGGGATCGATTGCCTCGTCAACAATGCCGGCATGGCATCGGTGGTGCGGGGCGATTTCCTTGAGCTTGCCCCGGAAAACTTCGACACGATCATCGGCACCAATCTGCGTGGTACGGTGTTTTTCACTCAGGCGGTGGTGAAGGCGATGCTGGCGGGCTGTGCCCGCGGGCCGCGTTCGGTAATCAACATCACGTCCGTATCGGCGGTGATGAGTTCGCCGGAGCGTCTGGACTATTGCATCAGCAAGGCGGGGCTTGCATCGTTTTCGCAAGGGCTGACGCTGCGTTTGGCCGATACCGGTATCTCGGTGTTCGAGGTTCGCCCCGGCATTATCCGCTCCGATATGACCGCCGGCGTGTCCGCCAAGTACGACGCGTTGATAGATGGCGGGCTGGTGCCGATGAAACGCTGGGGCGAGGCGGATGATATTGGCCGCATGGTCGCGGCATTGGCCAACGGCAGCTTCGGCTTTGCCACGGGCTCGGTGATCAATGCCGACGGTGGGCTTTCGATCGGGCGATTGTAGTGAATTTTGGCTGGGAAGGGCAGGGCGTAATCCTCTTCTCCCCAGCGGGGAGAAGGTGGCCCGAAGGGCCGGATGAGGGGGAGCCAAGCACACGCGAGTTTGCGGCGACACCCCCTCATCGCCTCGCTGCGCTCAGCACTTCTCCCCGCTGGGGAGAAGAGGGAGCAGACGGCTTGCCCCGTTTGAGATCGCCGCAAGGCGACAACGTTTTAAGGACGACGACATGACCTATGACTACATCATCACCGGTGCCGGACCGGCCGGTTGCGTGCTTGCCAACCGGCTGACCGAAGACGCAGATGTCAAGGTGCTGCTGCTCGAGGCTGGCGGCAGCGACTGGAATCCTCTGTTCCATATGCCGGCTGGCTTTGCCAAGATGACCAAGGGTGTCGCCAGCTGGGGCTGGGAGACCGTGCCGCAGAAGCACATGAAGAACCGGGTTCTGCGCTATACGCAGGCCAAAGTGATCGGCGGCGGCTCGTCGATCAACGCGCAGCTTTATACGCGCGGCAATGCGGCCGATTACGATCTCTGGGCCAGCGAGGACGGCTGCACCGGCTGGGATTACCGCAACGTGTTGCCCTATTTCAAACGCTCGGAAGACAATCAGCGTTTTGCCGACGATTACCATTCCTATGGCGGACCGCTCGGCGTCTCCATGCCGGTCTCAGGCCTGCCGATCTGCGATGCCTATATCCGCGCGGGGCAGGAGCTTGGCATTCCCTACAATCACGATTTCAATGGCAAGCAGCAGGCAGGCGTCGGCTTCTATCAGCTGACCCAGCGCAACCGCCGCCGCTCGTCGGCGTCGCTCGCCTATCTCAACCCGATCAGGGATCGCAAGAACCTGACCGTCCGGCTCGGCGCGCGGGTGACGCGGATTGTGCTGGAGGGAATGCGCGCAGTTGGCGTCGAGGTCGCGACTGCAAAGGGATTGGAAACCATCCGCGCCGAACGCGAGGTGTTGGTCTCTTCCGGGGCTATCGGATCGCCGAAACTGCTGCAGCAATCGGGCATCGGCCCGGCCGATCATCTGCGTTCTGTCGGCGTCGATGTGAAACATGACCTGCCGGGTGTCGGCAGCAATCTTCAGGATCATCTCGACCTCTTTGTCATTTCCGAATGCACCGGCGATCATACCTATGACGGCGTCGCGAAACTGCACCGCACCGTCTGGGCCGGTCTACAATATGTGCTGTTCCGCTCCGGTCCGGTCGCCTCATCGTTGTTTGAGACCGGCGGCTTCTGGTATGCCGATCCGAATGCACGCTCACCCGATATCCAGTTCCATCTGGGGCTCGGCTCCGGCATCGAGGCCGGTGTCGAGAAACTGAAGAATGCCGGCGTGACGCTGAATTCCGCCTATCTGCATCCGCGTTCGCGCGGTACCGTCCGGCTGTCGTCTTCCGATCCGGCGGCCGCCCCGCTGATCGATCCGAATTACTGGAGCGATCCGCATGATCGCAAGATGTCGCTGGAAGGCCTGAAAATCGCCCGCGAAATCTTCCAGCAGCAGGCGCTGAAACCTTACATCATGGCCGAGCGACTGCCCGGGCCGCAAGTGATGACCGATGACGAGTTGTTCGAATACGGCTGCGCCAATGCCAAGACCGATCATCATCCCGTCGGGACCTGCAAGATGGGAACCGGTGCTGACGCCGTCGTCGGGCTGGATTTGCGGGTGCATGGACTGGAGGGGCTTCGCGTCTGCGACAGTTCGGTCATGCCGCGCGTTCCCTCTTGCAATACCAACGGGCCGACGATCATGATGGGCGAAAAGGGTTCGGACATTATCCGTGAGCGGCAACCGCTTCCGGCCACCATCTTCAGCCATGAGCGCAACGATCAACGGCCGCGGGCGCGCGCCGATATCCGATAGGAGCCTGCCATGATCCGCCATTGTGTCTTCATCCGCTTTCAGTCAGCCGTTGCTGATTCCGAGCGGCAGTCGATCCTGTCTGATATCGCCGCGCTGCAGGCGTTGGTTCCCGGCTATCTTAGTTTTACCGCTGGTCCCAATGTCAGTCCGGAAGGCCTGGGCAAGGGCTATAACAGCGGGTTTATCATCGATTTTGCCGATGCGGCGGCGCGCGATGCCTATCTTGTCCATCCGGCGCATGAAAAGGCGGGCGGCCGGATCGTTGCCGCGACCGAGGGCGGCGTCGATGGTGTCTTCGTTTATGATTTCGAGATTGCAGGCTGATTTGATGATTGCTGACCCCCGTGCCTTCCTGACGAGCTTGTTTGAGGCGGCCGTCGAAGCAGCCGATCCGCTTGCCGCCATCCGTGCCCACCTGCCGGAAAAGCCGAAAGGGCGCACGATCGTCGTCGGCGCAGGCAAGGCGGCAAGCCAGATGGCAGCGGCGTTCGAAAGCCTGTGGGATGGGCCACTGGAGGGCGCTGTCGTTGCGCGTCATGGTCCGATCGCCGTGTGCGAGCGCATCCGCGTGCTGCAATCGGCCCATCCGGTGCCGGACGAGGCTGGGCTTGCCGGATCGGCGGAGCTGCTGCGGCTGGTCGAGGGGCTCACACCGGACGATCTGGTGGTGGCGTTGGTGTCCGGTGGTGGCTCGTCGCTGTTGCCCGCGCCGCCGCAAGGTCTGACCTTGGCTGACGAAATTGCCGTCAACAAGGCCCTGCTTGCGTCCGGCGCGCCGATCTCGGCGATGAATGTGGTGCGCAAGCATGTCTCTCGCATCAAGGGTGGGCGGCTGGCTTTTGCTGCTGCACCGGCGCGGGTCGTCAGCCTGATCGTCTCCGACGTGCCCGGCGACAATCCGGCCTTTGTTGCCTCCGGCCCGACGATTCCCGATATGTCCACGCCTGCTGAGGCTTTGGCCATTGTCAGCCGTTACGGCATGACACTGCCGGAAGCCGTGATGCAGCATCTGCGCTCGGAGCAGGCCGCTGCACCCACCCCAGATCATCCGGCATTTGGCAATCAACAGCACCATGTCATCGCATCAGCCAGCGTCTCGCTGGAGGCGGCAGCGGCGAAAGCGCGCGCGCTGGGCGTCGAGGCGGTGATCCTGTCGGATGCGATCGAGGGGGAAGCCCGCGATATCGGCCGGATGCATGCCGCCATCGCCCGGGAAACTGCGCTGCGCAACCGCCCGTTCTCAAAGCCGGTGGTGATCCTGTCCGGTGGCGAAACCACGGTAACGATTGCGGGCGATGCCTATGGCAAGGGCGGCCGCAACAGTGAGTTCCTGCTTTCGCTTGCGCTGGATATCGACGGTGTCGAGGGTGTTCATGCGCTGGCGGCCGATACCGATGGGATTGACGGGTCGGAGGACAATGCCGGTGCCTTTGCCGACGGTTCAACTGTGAGCCGTATGCGGGCGGCGGGCGCCGATCCCCGCGATCATCTCGCCCGCCACGATGCCTGGAGCGCATTCAGCGCCAGCGGTGATCTGTTCGTGCCCGGCCCGACTGGCACCAATGTCAATGATCTGCGGGCGATGCTGGTCGTCTAGCGGCCTGTCTGGAGGCATGGGACACGGTGTGGACGTGTTCCTGCGCGGGAGGCGCGCCCGGCCATTTTTGCGAATCTGAAACCGGAACAAATCGGTGGCATGTCCGTTCCTGCCGTGTGGTGGAGGTGGCACATGTTTATTCGGTTGGGTTACGAAATAGGCATCAATTGCAGTCAACCGACCCCTATGATGACCTTTTTGTCTGTGGATCGCACAAGGCGGCACGATATCGTCAGCGAGTGCGGGCCGATTTCCGATCCGGTGATAAAAATGGGAGAGGTTACCGACCCCTTCGGAAATGTCTGTATGCGGATGGTTGTTCCCGCAGGCGGCCTGCGCTTGACCTATGATGCAGTAATCAAGGATAGCGGGTGGCCAGATTCCGTGAACCGAGGGGCTCAGGCTGTGCCGGTCGAAAAACTGCCACCCGAATGCCTGCCCTACCTGTCAGCCAGCCGTTATTGCGAAACCGACCGTTTCGGTGCGCTTGCCTGGCGCCTTTTCGGTGAAATCGAGCCCGGTTGGGCGCGTGTTCAGGCGATATGCGACTACGTGCATCAGCGCCTGACCTTCAGTTACGGCTACACGGCAACGCTACGCACCGCGATGGAAGCACATGAGGAAAGGGCAGGGGTGTGCCGCGACTATGCGCACCTTGCCGTGACGCTCTGCCGCTCCATGAACATGCCGGCGCGTTACGTCAACGGTTACATGGGCGATATTGGCGCAACGGACAATCCGGCACCGATGGACTTCAATGCGTGGTTCGAGGTGTTTCTCGATGATCGCTGGTATACGTTCGATGCCCGCCACAATGTGCCGCGTATTGGCCGTATTGCCGTGGCGCGCGGCCGCGATGCAGCCGATATCCCGTTGATCCAGACATTCGGCAAGCATGAGTTGACGACCTTCAAGGTATGGACATCCACCGAGACGGACGGTGCGTTGACCAAACCGCACAGTCAGGCGGATGTTTCCCTTTTGACGCCGTGGTTCAGCGAACGCTGGTCCCGGCTTGTCCAGCAGAGGGCGCTTGAGAGGGGACATTGAGAACGCGGTGGCTTTCATCCGGTGGAGACGGGCCTTTGGGTTGGTTTTTTCCTGCGGGGCGCCAAAAGCAGAAAATAATATCTATAAACTTGGTGTAAAATAACGGAGAAAACGTATGGCGCTGCGGCCGTGATGGCGGCAGACATCTGCAACACTCTCGTGGAGGACAATATGCAAGGTTCGAAACCAGTCATGCAGAAAAGTCCGGTGAGCTTTGGCGCGCATTCTGCGCCGCATTTATCCTGGACGATGGCAGCGCAGGCCACTGCATTGGCCGCTGCCTTCCTGTTTGTGACCGCAATGGTCTGCGGCGCGATCTGAGTTTAACAGACAGCATAACATCGATGTTTGTATCAAGCCCCTGATCCCTCTGGATGCAGGGGCTTTGGATTTTCAGGAGGCGCGGGAAAGGTGCTCGTGGACGGCGAGCCATTTGCCGTCCGGCTGTCTTTCGAAAATGATCGTTTCCCGTTCCTGACTTGTGATGGTTTTACCGCCGAATTCCGCCCGGGTTTCAACATCATGGGTGAAAATCGCTACGCTCCCGAGCATCTGGAGGTTGCGATCACTGGAGGTGCAGGAGAGAACCTTGAAACCGTCGCGTTCCCAGAGCGCCCATTCCGCTTCATAATCCGCGCGGCTTCTCAACGGGCGATCGAGATTGTGGAAGATGAAGGTCGCGTCCTTTGAAAAGGCCGCGAAATAGCGATCGCGGTCATGTTTCGAGAAGGCCTCGACGAGGCTGTCGGCAGCTGTAAGGACCGCAGTGTCTGTATGTTCCATCCCTGATATCCTGATTGTTATTGTAGTTTCGGACTACTGATCAGTGTTGCCAGCGGCCGGTTCTGCCTGCTGACGATGTCTTTCAGTGCGTCGAGCGTCATCGCCTCGTCCTTGACGAATTCGATGAACATCATGTTGAGATTGTTGAAGAACATCTGGCCGGTGGCGGCCGTGTCGATACCCGGCATGACACCGCCACGCCGCTGCAATTTGGCAATCAGCGTCGAGACCTGGTCGCAGAGCCGGCCGTCGAGCTCCGTATAACGCCGGCTGAACGGGCTCTCCGGCTGCTGGATCGAGATCGCCATGGCGGTGCGCCACATTTCCTTGCTGAGATAGACAAGGGAATGATCGTAATATTGACCAATCAGGACTTTCAGCGCCTCGCCAACGGTCTCGGGCGGGCTGTCAACGATCGCTTTACCGGCTGCAAGCACTTCCTCGACTTCCATGGACACGGCGGCGACCAGGATATCGCCCTTGTTCTGATAGTAATTGTAGAACGTGCCCACCGAGACTTCCGCGCGCTCGGCGATATCTTCGATGCGGGCGCTGTCATAACCAACTTCCCGAAAAAGGATTGTCGCTGCCTGCAAAATGCGCCGGTTCCTATCGGCTTTCTGTCGTGCACGAAGCCCGGTCATGCCGCCTTTTTCCTTTTTTTGAATGTCCTCAAAAATGACATTGACTTAAAAATTGAATTCATTCAATCTTTTTGTGAAGGCGCCGCAATGAGCGCTGTAAACCAGAGGGCAACGCGATGATCACTTCCGTGAATGGCGCTTTCGCGCGTCGATTTTTCTCTTCCGTGGCTGCGGTCTCGCTCGCTGCCGTCTCCACCGTCACCGCGCCTGCACCGGCGTTTGCGACCGAAGAACTGAATGCCCTGGTCTGGTGCGATCATACGGACCCGGCGCTGGTCGAGCCGTTCGAAAAGGCCAATGATGTCAAGGTCAACCTCAAGGACTACGAGGGAACCGGCGCGGCATTGTCGATCCTCGAACAGTCGCAGCCAGGTGACTGGGATGTGCTCGTCATCGACGGCGTCGATGTCCAGCGCGCCGTCGGTCTTGATCTTCTTGCCGAAATTCCCGCCGACAAGCTGCCGACGGCCGATATCTTCCCGGAAGTGCGGATGGAAGCCAACAATATGAAGGACGGCAAGACCTACGCCGTCACCGAAAAATTTGGCTACAACACGATCTCCTTTGACAAGACCAAGGTCGATCCCGCCGACATGAAGGACCTCTCGGTCATCTGGTCAGACAAGTACAAGGGCCGTATCGCGCTCTATGATTATTATCTCCCGATGATCGGCCTTGTGGCGCTTGGCCTTGGCAAGAAGACCGCCGAGCTGTCCGACGCGGACATGCCGGCTATCACCGAAAAGCTGTCGGAGATGAAGAAAGTCTCCAAGCAAGTGAGCGACGTCGTCTCGTCGCAGACGGCGCTGGCAACCGGTGAGGTCGATATTCTCGTCGGCGGTGGCGAATGGATTACCGCTGCACTCTCGGGCGAAAAGCCCAACCTCGACTGGACGGTGCCGGATCAGGGCGCGGTCCGTTGGGCACAATCGATTGGCGTGATGAAGGCATCGAAGAAACAGGATCTGGCGCTGAAATTCGTCCAGTATATTGTCAGCCCCGAAGGGCAGGCGCGGCTGGCGACCTCGTCCTGCTACTGGGCAATGCCCGCCAACATGAAGGCCGGCGAGCACCTGACCGACGCCCAGAAAGCGGCGCTGCGCTGGAACGACCAGGCCGAATATCTGAAGAAGACGCAGCTTTATCCGATCCCGAGCGCCGAGCTTGACCAGAAGATGCAGGATGCCTGGACGGACATGATGCAGCAGTAACAAGACTGCGCAAGCATTGCCCCTCACCCTAGCCCTCTCCCCGCTTGCGGGGAGAGGGGACGACAGAGATTTCGGCATCTCCCTTCTCCCCGTTGACGGGGAGAAGGTGGCCGGCAGGCCGGATGAGGGGCTATTCCGGCACTGGAGCTATTATCATGTCCACCATCACCCTCGAAGATACCGAACGCCGCAAGGCCTGGGGTTTTGTCGCGCCGGCACTCTTGTGGACGATCGCCTTCTTCGTCTTGCCGTTCCTGTTCATGGCGGCGATGAGCCTGTGGTCGCGGGAGAGCGGACAGATCGTCCGCGCCTGGAATCTCGACAACTACATCGCCTTTTTTGCCAAGGATTCACTGTTCAAGGGACTTATGAATTCGCTCGAAATCACCCTGATCGTCACGGTGCTGTCGGTGCTTCTTGCCTACCCGCTCGCCTGGATCATCGCCGAGCGGGTGCCGAAACGGTTTCAACGTTTGGCGCTGATCATGGCGGTTTTACCGTTCTGGACGTCCTATGTGGTGCGGTCCTATTCCTGGCTCTTGGTGCTGTCGAAGAACGGTGTGATCAACCAGACGCTGATGACGCTTGGTGTTGTGGCCGAACCGCTGGAGATCGCCAGCAACCGGACGGCAACGGTGATCGGCTTCGTGCATTTCTTCGTCATGCTGCTGACGCTGACGATCTACGCCAATCTGATCCAGCTCTCGCCGAACTATCGCCGGGCGGCGGCCGATCTCGGCGCGAATGGGCTGCAGACCTTCTGGCATGTCATCCTGCCGCTGACATTGCCGGGGATCATGACCGGTGCGTTTTTGACCTTCGTCCTTTGCATCGGTGACTATGTCACGCCGCAGATTCTTGGCGGCAACAACGAGCTGGTCTTGCCGCAGATCGTCATGCTGCAGCTTGGCCGCCGGGCGGATTTCCCGATGGCGGCGGCGCTGTCGATCATCTTGATGCTGGCCGTAACCGCAGCTTATGTGCTCTGCGCCCGTTGGCTGAAGATCGAAAGGGCTTGAGATGCGCGATATGATGACCAGGATCGCCTCATATGCCTATGCTGGCCTGATCTACGGCTTCATCTTCCTTCCGGTTGCGGTGCTGGTGCTGTTCTCCTTTCAGGATGGCCGCCTGCCGGTGCCGCCGTTCAACGGCTTTTCGCTGCAATGGTACGAGGCTGTCTTTGCCGATCGCAAGCTGATGGCGGCGCTCGGAAACTCCTTCATTGTCGCCATCGTCTCGTCGCTGATCGCCTGCCTGCTGGGTTTTCTCGCGGCCTATGCGCTCGCTCGTTACAAGCTGCCGGGTTCGGCGTTGCAGCGCGGTCTGCTGATAGCGCCGATGACCGTCAGCTATCTGATCATCGCGCTCGGGCTCCTGACGGTGCTCAATACATTCGGCATCAGACTGTCGCTATGGACTGTCGGGATCGGCCATGTGGTGATCAACCTGCCGCTCTGCTTTGCCATCATCTATTCCTCGATGGGCGATCATCACATCAACATCGAGCGCGCTGCACGAGACCTCAGCGCCAGCGATATCAAGGTGATGGTGCTGGTGACCGCGCCGATGCTGATGCCGTCGATCCTTGCTGCATTCTTCCTGTCGGTCACCTTCAGCTGGGATGAGTTCATCATCGCGTTCCTGTTGTCGCGCTTCGACGTGACGCTGCCAGTTGAAATCTGGAGCCTGCTACGCTCCGGTCTTAACCCCAAAACCAACGCCATCGGCTCGCTGGTCTTCCTTGTATCCGTCGCGGTGCTGGCGGTGTTGGAACTGACCCTGTTCGGAAGGACGAAAAAATCATGACCGCTGCGGTTTCGGTTCATAACGCCACCAAGACGTTTGGCGCCTTCACCGCGCTGAATGACGTTTCGCTCGATATCAAGGCCGGTGAGTTTATTGTCCTGCTCGGCCCGTCGGGCTGCGGCAAGACCACATTGCTGTCGATCCTTGGTGGCTTCCAGTCTCCGACCAGAGGCAAGGTGATGATCGGTGGCAAGGACATGACCAGCGTGCCGCCGGCAAAGCGCCCGACGACGACGATGTTTCAGGATTATGCGCTGTTTCCACACATGAAGTTGCGCGACAATGTCGGCTTTGGGCTCAGGATGCGCGGCGTGGCAAGGGCGCAGAGGGACGAAAAGGCGCTCGGCTTTCTCGATCTTGTCGGCCTGAAATCATCCGCCGACAAGAAGCCGCATGAGCTTTCAGGCGGCCAGCGCCAGCGCGTCGCCCTAGCCCGCGCACTTGCCGTCGATCCCGATGTGCTGCTGCTCGATGAGCCGCTGGGGGCGCTTGATCTGAAACTGCGCCGGCAGATGCAGGATGAATTGAAGGCGATCCAGAAGCGGGTCGGCACCACCTTCGTGCATGTGACCCACGATCAGGAAGAGGCGATGGCGATCGCCGACCGGATCGTTGTCATGAACCAGGGCCGGATCGAGGACTTTGGCCCGCCCGCCGATATCTACATGCGGCCGCGTTCGGTCTTTTCCGCAGGTTTCATGGGGGAGGTGAATTTCATCCCGGGCCAAGTGAAAAGCGTCGATGCGGCGTCTGCTCTCGTCGAAACGGCGGTTGGCTCGATAGCGCTGCCGATCACTAGCTTTACGGCTTCAGTGCTGGTTTCCAGCCAGCGGGTGGTGCTCTGTATCCGGCCGGAACATTTTCGCCGGGCGGGGGAGGCCGACGATCCGGTCGTGCCGCTGGGGGAGGCCAAGGTCACCGGCAGTGCCTTTTTCGGCACGCATTACCGCTGCCATCTGAAACCGGCGAAGGCTCCGGATCTGTCCATCGTGGCGCATATGCCGCAATCCGCAGCGGTGGCTGACGGCCAGATCGTCCCCCTTGCGGTCAGTCTCGCCGATATCGTAGCCTTGCCCCAGAGCAGGAATTGAACATGCAACGCATCAGCGCGGACAAATGGTATCAGGTGAAGCGTCTCGATGACGATGTCACCGCCATTTCCGAGCCGTTCATCCAGGAATTCTACCGTTGTAACATCTGGCATGTGCGCGGCCGGGACCGCGACATGCTGGTCGATAGCGGCATGGGCGTCGTCTCGCTCAGGGAACATGTGCCGTTGGTCACAGGGCGCGATCTGATCGCTGTCGCGAGCCACACGCATTTCGACCATATCGGTTGCCATCACGAGTTCGAATGCCGCGCCGTGCACTCGGCCGAGGCCGGGCTGCTCGCCAATCCGACGCGGGAAAACACGCTTGCCGATCCCTATGTCACCGACGAAATCTTCGATGCGCTGCCGCCGGAGCCGTATTGCTCGAAATGCTATGCGGTGAAGAAAGCGCCGGCGACGCGCATCCTTGAAGATGGCGATGTGATCGATCTCGGCGACCGGGTTTTCGAGGTCATTCATACGCCCGGTCATTCGCCCGGGGGGATTGCGCTTTACGAGAAGGCGACCGAAATTCTGTTCTCCGGCGATATTCTCTACGACGGCCCGTTGATCGAGGATACCTATCATTCCGACGCCGGAGACTATCTCTCCTCGATGGAGCGCCTGTTGAAAATCCCCGTCCGCATTGTGCATGGCGGTCATTTTCCAAGCTTCAGCGGTGAACGCTACCGCCAATTGATCAGCGATTGGCTCAACGAAAAACAGAAGACGATCTGACGGGAAGGACAAGAAGCATGCTCGATAAACGCAAGTTCTACATCAACGGCGAATGGGTCGCTCCGCTGGTTGCCAATGATCTCGAGGTTCTGAACCCTGCAACCGAAAAGCCGGTTGCGGTTATTTCCATGGGAACGGCAGGCGATATCGATCGCGCTGTAGCCGCCGCCAAGAAGGCGTTTGCCACCTATAGCCGGACGACGACGGAAGAGCGGCTGGTACTTCTGGAAAAGCTGCTGGCCATCTACAAGCGCCGCTATGAAGAGATGGCGCAGACCATCACCATGGAACTCGGCGCGCCGATCACCATGAGCACCGAGCAGCAGGCCGATGTTGGCGTTGGCCATCTCCAGGGCTTCATCGATGCCCTGAAGCGTCTGCATACGCGCGAAGTGCTGCCGAACGGCGACGTCATGCTGCGCGAGCCGATCGGCGTTTGCGGGCTGATCACACCATGGAACTGGCCGATCAACCAGATTGCGCTGAAGGTCGTTCCCGCCCTTGCGACCGGCTCGACCTGCGTGTTGAAACCGTCCGAATTCACGCCGCTGAACGCGATGCTCTATGCCGAGATGGTGCATGAGGCTGGCTTCCCGGCCGGTAGCTTCAATCTCGTCAATGGCGATGGCCTGAATGTCGGTGCGGCCCTTTCCAAGCACAAGGACGTCGACATGATGTCGTTCACGGGCTCGACCCGCGCCGGCATCGCCGTCAGTAAGGATGCGGCCGAAACGGTCAAGCGCGTGACGCTGGAGCTGGGCGGCAAGTCGCCGAACATCGTTTTCGAAGACGCCGATCTCGAAGACCGCGTTGCAGGCAGCGTGCTGGAATGCTTCAACAATTCCGGCCAGTCCTGCGATGCGCCGACCCGCCTGCTCGTCCAGAAGTCGGTCTATGACAAGGCTGTCGAAATCGCCACGCGGGTGGGTAAAGAAGCCAAAGTCGGCGATCCGACCAAGGAAGGCAGCCATATCGGGCCGCTGGTCAGCGACGTTCAGTTCGGCCGGGTGCAGGCGCTGATCGAGGCGGGCATCGCCGAAGGCGCGCGCGTTCTCGTCGGCGGTGCCGGAAAGCCGGAAGGTTTTGAGACCGGCTATTTCGTCAAGCCGACGATCTTTGCCGATGTCAACAATGGCATGCGCATCGCCCGCGAAGAGGTGTTTGGTCCGGTGCTGGCCATCATGCCGTTCGAGACAGAAGAAGAAGCGATCGAGATTGCCAACGATACCAATTACGGTCTTGCCGCCTATGTCCAGACGGGTGACCCCAAGCGTGCCGAGCGCGTCGCCTCGCGGCTTCGCGCAGGCATGGTCCATATCAACGGTGGGCCGCATCGCTATGGCAGCCCGTTCGGCGGCTACAAGCAATCCGGTAATGGCCGCGAAGGTGGCATGTTCGGGCTGGAGGATTTCCTCGAGGTGAAGACGGTTCACCGGCCGGATGCGGCCTGAGACCGTTCGTCTGATTTGAGCCGATGCCCGCAGACGCAGCGTCTGCGGGCCTAAGTTCACCGTTTCTGATCATTCCATGTATGGAAGTTGCTGTTTCCCCGCGAACCGTTCTGATAGTTTCGGGGCCCTATGGTGTGGCACGTGCTGCGCCCGTTTTATTGGACAGCTTTCGTGTCAGACACCGCACTTCCCGTATCCTCCACGGCCTCGCCATCTGCCAACCGGCTTGCACTGATTGCCCTTCTGATCGGTGGCGCTGCGATCGGCGGTTCGCCCATCTTCGTGCGCCTTTCGGAAGTCGGGCCGATGGCGACGGCGTTCTGGCGAGTGGCGCTGGCGCTTCTGCCGCTTGTGATCTGGTCGAGGACGGCCGGGAATACGGTGACCGATCAACGTCCCGCCGGACTGGCGGATTACGCTCTGCTTGTGTTGCCGGGTGTCTTTCTCGCTGTCGATCTCGCCGCCTGGCATCTGGCGCTGCACATGACATCGGTTGCCAATGCGACGTTGCTTGCCAATCTGGCCCCGATCTTTGTCACGCTCGGCTCATGGCTTTTGTTTCGCGCCCATGTCAGTGGTGTGTTCATTGCGGGTCTTGCGACAGCGCTCGCGGGTGTCGTCATCTTGAAGGGCGGGCCGGCAGCGCTCGGTGACGGCCAACTGGCGGGTGATGCGACGGCGGCATTGGCTGCGGTCTTCTATGCCGGCTATATCCTGTCGATCGGCCGTCTGCGCAGCCGCTTCTCCACCAACCGGATCATGATCTGGAGCACGGGATCGGCCGCCGTCTGCATGCTTCCGATCGCGTTCTTCTTCGAGGCGAGTTTCATGCCGACCGCATTGTTCGGCTGGGCGATCCTGTTTGGCCTTGCCTTCATCAGCCATGCGGGCGGGCAGGGGCTGATCATCTATGCGCTGGCCTTCCTGCCGCCGGCGTTTTCATCGCTGACGCTGCTGTTACAGCCGGTCGTGGCGGCAATACTCGCGTGGCTGTTGCTCAGCGAGCCGGTCGGGCTGATGCAGGCCATCGGCGGAGCGGTGGTGCTTGCCGGTATCCTCATCGCCCGCCGGGGCTGATTTTCCGCTGATCAGATTCCCGGCAGGTTGAAGCCCGACAGCCGTTCCTCGAGTTTCAGGATGGTCGGCGCATCGGCATTGGCGAAGGCGAAGCGCAGATAGCCTTCCTGGCCTTCGCCGAAATAATCACCCGGCAAGCAGACGACGCCAGCGATCTTCGCCAGTTTTTCGGCGACGAATTCCGAACGGATATCCGGATAGGGATGGCGGATGTAAGCGAAATAGGCGCCGATCGCCTGCAGCTTCCAGCCTTTGAGCTTGCTCATCACCTCTTTCAGCGCATCGGCGCGGGTGGCGATCTCGGCGCGGTTGCCCGCTCTCCATTCGCCAAGTGCGGGAATGGCCTTGGCAACGGCTGCCTGGGCCGAGCGCGGAGCGCAGATCTGTAGATTGTCCATGATCTTGGCAACCTGCTCGACCATGGCCGGTCCGGCAGTGATGGCGCCAAGCCGATGGCCGGGGATGCAGAATGATTTGGAGAAGCTGTAGAGGCAGACGAGACTGTTTTGCCACCCCTTGACAGACAGAAGATCGTGCGGTGCATCGCTGCCTTCCGGCAGGAAGTCGCGATAGGTCTCGTCGAGGATCAGCCATGTGCGGTTGGCGCGGCAAAGGTCATAGATTCGGCGCAGCAGCGCGGGTGGATAGACGGCGCCGGTCGGGTTGTTTGGCGTCACCAGCGCCAGCGCGCGAATGCCAGGCTTCAACGCTGCGGCAATGGCATCGACATCTGGCAGGAAACCGCTGCCTGCGTCGCAAGGCACCAGTTCAATACCGATGCCGAGCATCGCCAGCGTCGTCTGCTGGTTGAAATAGAAGGGGTTGGTCATCAGGATCGTATCGCCCGCACCGGCAATCGCCATGGCCGTGCAGATGAAGGCCTGGTTGCAGCCGGAGGTGATGTGGATGTTACCAGCGCTGACTTTGGCATTGTAGAGGCCGGAAACATGTTCCGCATAGGCGCTGCGCAAAACCTGTTCGCCTTCGATCGCGCCATAGCCGGTGAATGCGGGGGAGGCGGCGGCTTCACCCAGCCAGTTCAACATGTCCGGATGAGCGGGATAACCGGGAACGGCTTGGCTGAGATCGATCAGCGGTCCGCGCGACCCATCATATTCCTTGGCCCAGGCAAGCACGGATGGCACCGGTGGCGGCGAGAGCTTGGCGATCAGCGGGTTGAAATGCGGCATCGGCTTGTCCTGTGGTTATAAGGCTTGGCTATTCTTAAGATTTGGCGCGGCGTTTCGGCGCGGGTTCCGGACGCCTGTTGCGGGCGGGAGAGGATACCGGCTGAAAGCTGTCCTTGGCGGATTGTCGTTCCGGCGCACTGACCTTGTGGGTGCGGGCGCGGATGATGGTGCGTGCCGAGGTCTGTAACTCCGGCATCGGGTCGTTTTCAAGAGCGGAAAACAACCAGTCGATGAAGACCTTGACGATCGGGGCCGCGCGCACCTCGTTGCGGCAGGCGACATAGAAGGCATCGTTGGCCGGAACGGTGAGATCGAACGGGGCGATCAGTTCACCCTTGGCAATCAGGCTGCCGGCGGTAATCGTATCGCCGAGCGCTACGCCTTGATTATGCAGGGCGGCCTCGGTCGAAAGCCGGGCGTCGCTCATGAAATGCTGGCGGCCACGCTGGATATCGATGCCGTCGGCTGCTGCAAGCCAGGTGTTCCATTCGCGCCCGTCGTCACCGTGCAGGATGACGTGATCGCGCAGGTCGCGTAGCGACCGCAACGGCCGCATGTTGAGAAGCGTGGGGCTGACCACTGGAAACAGTTCCAGCCGGCTCCACAGCCGCGCCCAGCAGTCCGGCCAGTTGCCGTCGCCATAGAGCAGGCAGATATCGACATCGGCGGAGAACAGATTAGCGGCGTCATTGGAGGCGATCAGCGTCAGCTGCACGTCCGGAAACTGTTCGGTGAACTGGTGCAGGCGCGGGATCATCCAGAAGGACAAAAGTGCGGGCACGCAGACGATGCGCAGCTCGCCGCTGGTGGTCGGCCGGGTCATCGCGGCGGTGGCGGCGGCAATGCCCTCGAAGGCATGGGTGACGGCGGGCAAAAGCAGCGCACCTTGCGAGGTCAGTTTCAACCGCTTGCCGCCGCGCTCGAACAAAGCGGCGTTGAAGGACAGTTCCAGCGCTCTTATCTGATGGCTGATCGCACCATGCGTAACGTTGAGCTCGCGGGCTGCTGCCGAAACCGAACCACGCCGGGCAGTCGCTTCAAAAGCGCGCAAGGGGTTCAACGGGGGCAGGCGGCTGGACAAAAATGCGCTCCACGGCATCGAAATCGATGTTAGTTTTTCTCACATCAAAAGCTATAACAATGTCAATTGATTTTCCAATCAATTTGTTTCCTAATGAGATCAACAAAGGCAAAAGCCTGGGGAACATGCATCCGGTACCATCGCTGGCAAACAACGGCGGTTTTCCGGCTTTAGGCGCCACGAGCAGTCTCATTTTACGCTCGCCAACTCGCCCAAAATCGCACGTCTTCCAGGCCCAACAGAAGGTCAAGCGGACATGGCGTGGGATGACAGCAAGCTCAACGAACTGAAGGCGAAGTACGGCGAAGCCCATGGCGGCGAGATGTTCGATCCGACCTTCCGCAAGGTGGCCGACAAGATCTTCTCCAAGAACGGCACCCGTCTTGCGCCTTACTCGGGCGTTCCGACCTTCCTGATGGCGCCGCATATGCCTGTTGATGCCAATGAGCCGGATTTCGGCAATCTTCAGGTCGCCATCGTCGGCGTGCCGATGGATCTCGGTGTCACCAATCGTCCGGGTTCGCGTTTCGGGCCGCGCGCCATGCGCACGATCGAGCGCATCGGTCCTTACAACCACGTTCTCGGCTGCGCGCCGGTGCATGACCTGCGCGTCGCCGATATTGGCGACGTGCCGTTCCAGAGCCGCTACCGGCTGGAACTCAGCCATGACGACATCGAAAAGCGCATCAACCAGATCGTCGATGCCGGTGTGGTTCCTCTTTCTGTCGGCGGCGACCATTCGGTCAGTCATCCGATCCTGAAGGCCGTCGGCAAGAAGCGCCCGGTCGGCATGATTCATATCGACGCTCATTGCGACACCGGCGGCGCCTACGATCTGACCAAGTTCCACCATGGTGGGCCGTTCCGCAACGCAGTGCTCGACGGAGTGCTCGATCCGACCCGGACGATCCAGATCGGTATCCGTGGTTCCTCGGAATATCTGTGGGAGTTCTCCTACGAGTCCGGCATGACCGTTGTTCATGCCGAGGAAGTGACCGGCATGGGCATTCCGGCGATCATCGAGAAGGCGAAGAAGATCGTCGGCGATGGTCCGACTTATCTCTCCTTCGACATCGACAGCGTCGATCCGAGTTTTGCGCCGGGCACCGGTACGCCGGAGATCGGTGGTCTCACCACCCGCGAAGTGCTGGAGCTGATCCGTGGCTTGAAGGGTCTCAATCTGGTCGGCGGCGATGTCGTCGAGGTGGCGCCGCAATACGATTCGACCACCAATACCGCGCATGTTGGCTCGCAGGTCCTGTTCGAGATCCTGAGCCTGATGGTGTTCAGCCCGTTCGTCAACGGCACGCGGGATTAGAGACGTTTCCCTTCTCCCCTGCGGGGAGAAGGTGGCCCAAAGGGCCGGATGAGGGGGCGGCCCGCTCGATACTCGATGCGCGGCCCCTCATCGCCTCGCATACGCTCGGCACTTCTCCCCGCTGGGGAGAAGAGGCAGCAACCAACATTTCCCTCGTCCCGATTATGGGGTGAGGGGCAGACGCCACACACTCAGCCGTGCCTATTGCAAACAAAAATCACAAAGGGGAATACAATGGCCAAACTCTCGACTTTCAAATCCGGCCTGACCGCCGCCCTGATGCTCAGCGGCGCTGTTCTCGGCTTCGCATCGGCTGCCAATGCCGATGCCATCGACGACATCACCAAAGCTGGCGTGCTCAACGTCGGTGTCTTCGCCGATTTCCCGCCTTTTTCCTCGGCCAGCGCCGATATGAGCCTCAAGGGCTATGATATCGACGTCGCGCAATACATCGCCGACAGCCTGAAAGTGAAGCTCAATCCGGTGCCGGTCACCGGTCAGAACCGCATTCCGTACCTCACCGAAAAGCGCGTCGATATGCTGGTCAGCGTCGGCTTCAGCAAGGAACGCGCCGAAGTCATCGATTTCGCAGCCGCCTATGCGCCATACTACATCGCCGTGATCGGCCCGGCTGCAACGGAAGTGAAAGGCAAGGAAGATCTTGCCGGCAAGAGCATCGCGGTCAACCGCGGCACGCTGGAAGACACCTCGCTGACGGAAGCAGCCCCCAAGGATGCCGATATCAAGCGTTTCGACAACTATAACTCGGTGATCCAGGCCTTCATCTCCGGCCAGACCGAACTGATGGTGGTCGGCAATGACGTCGGTGCCCAGGTTTTGGCCCGTCAGGAAGCCCTGAAGCCGGAACAGAAGTTTCAGCTTCTGACCTCGCCCTCGCATCTGGCGCTGAACAAGGGCGAAGACCGCCTGAAGACGGCGATCAACGATGCGGTTGCCAAGATGCTGGCCGACGGCAAGCTGAATGCAAGTTCGGAAGCATGGCTGAAAGTGCCGCTCAATCCTGAAAACCTGAAGGATTGATCCTTTGGGCTATGTGCTCGATTTTGGCTGGCTGGGCGATGCGGTTTCGCTGATCGCCAGCGGCGCGGCCATGACGCTTTTCCTGATCGCGGTGTCGGCTGTTGCCGGCATCGTGCTCAGCGTTTTGGGTGCCGCAGGACGTCGCAGCCGTCATGCGTGGCTGCGCCGCGCGATCGCCGGTTATGTCGAGCTCATCCGCAACACGCCGTTTCTGGTGCAATTGTTCTTCATCTTCTTCGGGCTGCCCAGTCTTGGCATTCGCCTTGATCCGGTAGCCGCCGCCATTCTTGCGATGACCTTGAACATGACGGCCTATACGACGGAGATCGTCGGTGCCGGTCTTGACGCGGTACCGAAAGGGCAGCGCGAGGCGGCACTTGCGCTCGGTCTGCGGCCGCGCCTGGTGTTCATCAAGATCGTGCTGCCGCAGGCGCTGAAGGTGATCTATCCGGCGCTGACCAGCCAGATCGTCATCATGATGCTGGAATCGGCCGTGGTCTCGCAGATCGCCGTGCGCGAACTGACCTATGAGGCGGATCTGCTGCAAGCCCGGACATTCCGCGCGTTCGAGACCTATTTCGTCATCACGCTGGTTTATCTCGCCATGAGTATCGGCCTTCGCCGCCTGCTTGTCGCCGGCGGTAACCGCTTCCTCTCCGGAGGCGTGTCGTGATTGAATTCACCCTCTGGGACATCATCCGCAATCTTCTGCTGGCGGCGCGCTGGACGATCCTGTTGTCCGCCGTTGCCTTCGCAGGCGGCACCATCGTCGGCTTGCTGATCCTGTTCATGCGCATTTCCAAGCGGCTCTGGGTGCAGCGGTTTGCCGAATATTACATCGGCCTGTTTCAAGGCACGCCGCTTCTGATGCAGCTGTTCCTGCTGTTTTTTGGCCTGCCGCTGCTGGGCTTGCGTATCGAACCCTGGACGGCGGCGGTGCTGGGCCTGACACTCTGCGCAAGCGCGTTCCTGGCGGAAATCTGGCGTGGGGGTGTGCAGGCGGTGCCGGTCGGGCAATGGGATGCCGGAGGCAGCCTTGGCCTGCATTATCTGAAGCAATTGCGGCTGATCATCCTGCCGCAGGCCTTTGCGATGACGCGGGCGCCGACGGTCGGTTTTTTGGTGCAGCTGATCAAGAGCACCGCGCTGACATCGATTATCGGCTTTGAGGAGCTGGTCAGAACGTCGAATGCGATCAACAATGCGACCTTCGAACCGTTCAAGGTTTATGGCTTTGTGGCGCTGATCTATTTCGCATTGTGCTTTCCGCTGACGCGTTACGCAAAGATGCTCGAACTTCGTGCTTTAAAACACTGATCAAACCATGGTCCGGGGCTTGCAAGCCGGACCAAAACTTGGGAACAGACCGGAAGCCACAAAAGCGGCACCGGCATAAACAGGAGAACCATGATGACAGATTTTCTCAAGCAGCCCATCGGCCGGCGTGCCGTACTCGGCGCCGGTCTTGCCGGTGCATCGATGCTGGCGATGCCGTCGATCCTGCGTGCGCAGGACAAGTCGCTGAAGGTCGGCGTCTACGGCGGTTATTTCAAGGATTCGTTCGACAAGAACATCTTCCCGGACTTCACCAAGGCAACCGGCATTGCCGTTGAAGCGATTGCCGAGCCGACCGGTGAAGCCTGGCTGGTTCAGCTGGACCAGGCCGCCAAGGCGGGTCGGGCTCCGGCCGACGTCTCGATGATGTCGCAGGTGGCGATGTTGAAGGGCCAGGCGACCGATCTCTGGGCGCCGCTCGACATGGCCAAGATCAAGAACGGCTCCAACCTGATCGACCGCTTTGTCAACAAGTATCCAGACGGCCGTGTTGCCGGTATCGGTGCCGTTTCCTGGTACATCACGCTTGTCACCAATACCGACGTCTACAAGGAAGCCCCGACATCCTGGCAGGCATTCTGGGACCCGGCAAACGCCGACAAGCTCGGCCTTCTTGCGCTCGTGTCCAACTCGTTCCTGCTCGAAGTGACGGCGAAGACGTTCTTCGGCGGCACCAATGCGCTCGATACCGAAGAAGGCGTGCAGAAGGCGTTCGACAAGCTGGCCGAGGTCAAGCCGAACGTTCGCCTCTGGTATCGTGATGAAGCCCAGTTCGAGCAGGCGCTGAAATCGGGCGAAATCCCGATGGGCCAGTATTACCATGACGTCACCGGCCTTGCCGCTGCCGATGGCAATCCTGTCCGCTCGACCTTCCCGAAGGAAGGCGGCATTCAGGACTCGGGTTGCTGGGCGCTGTCGCGCGCATCGACGAAGGTCGAGGAAGCACATGTCTTCATCGATTACATGAGCCAGCCATCGATCCAGGCATTGCTGTCGCGCAAGGTCGGCACGTCGCCGACGGTGAAGCGCGAGCTGATGGACCTGACGGATGCGGAATTCGCAGCCGTTTCGTCCGACATCGAGCCGATCATTCCGCGCTACGATCTCTACCAGACGAAGTCGGATTGGCTGAACCAGAAATGGACCGAACTGATCGTCGGTTGAAGGGGGAAAGCCCCTTATCCGGCCTTCGGCCACCTTCTCCCCGTTTACGGGGAGAAGGGATATGCGGAGTGCTCCGTCATCCCCTCTCCCCGCCTGCGGGGAGAGGGTTAGGTGAGGGGCTTTTCTAACCACCATGTTTGAGAAGCAAAAACAATGTCAGGCCTCGCCCTCAACAATGTCACGAAGGAATTCGGGACTTTCACCGCGGTCAACAATGTCGAGTTGACGGTGCCGCATGGCACGTTCGTCTGCATGCTCGGACCGTCCGGGTGCGGCAAGACCACGCTGCTCAGGATGATCGCCGGCCTCGACCTGCCGACCGGCGGCGCGATCCGGCTTGACGGCGAAGACATCACCCATGTTCCAACGCACAAGCGCAATCTCGGCATGGTGTTCCAGTCGCTGGCGTTGTTTCCGCACCTGACCGTCGGCGAGAACATCGCTTACCCCTTGCGCATTCGCGGCGTGCCGAAGGAAGATCAGAAGAAGCGTGTCGATGAGCTTCTGTCGATGATCCACCTTTCCGGCTATGCCGACCGGCCGGTAGCAAAACTCTCCGGTGGCCAGCGCCAGCGCGTCGCGATCGCCCGGGCACTGTCGATCTCGCCCAAACTCTTCCTGCTCGACGAGCCGCTGTCGGCGCTCGACGCTAAGCTGCGCGAAGCGATGCAGGTAGAATTGCGCCAGCTGCAGCAGAAGCTCGGCATCACCACCATCGTCGTCACCCATGACCAGCGCGAAGCGATGACCATGGCCGATACGGTGGTCGTCATGAAGGGCGGCGAAATCCGCCAGGCCGCTTCGCCCATCGAGATCTATCGCCGTCCGGCCGACACGTTCGTTGCCGACTTCATCGGCTCGACCAATCTTCTCGAGGCGGAAGCCGACAGCACTGGTGGCGTCACCGTTCTTGGCCAGCCGGTGTCCGGCGTTTCTCTCGGGGGAGGTGTCCGCAAAGCGACGCTGTCGATCCGGCCGGAAGACGTGCATCTGACGGCACCCGGCAATGGCGCGCTGTCCGGCACCGTCACCTTCGTGCGCGATCTCGGCGGCACGATCGAAACCTTTGTGGATATTGCCGGCCGTCAGCTCGTTGCAGTCTCGACGCCGCGCGCCCGCCCCGATGTCACCGTCGGTCAGCCGGTCGGCGTGGTGCTTTTGCCGGACGTCTGCGTGGTGCTGGCCAAATGAGACGCGAAGCCCCGCAAAAACTTAGCGATTACGGCCCGTTGTTCTTCCCGGCGATGATGCTGATCGTTTTTTTCGTCGTGCCGTTCGCGACGATGATTGCCGTCTCGTTCTTCCAGCGCCAGCAGGGCGGCTTCTATGTACCTGCCTTCCAGTTCGCCAATTATGAGCGCTTTCTCAGCCTGTTCTTTGCCAACGTGCTCGGCTTCTCGCTGATGCTGGCGGTGACGGTGGCGATCTGCTGCGTCTTGCTTGCCGTTCCCTTCACCTATCTTCTGACCCGCATGACGCGGAAAGTGCAGATCGTCTGGCTGGTGGCTTTGCTCTCGGTTCTGTCGCTGTCGGAAGTCATCATCGGCTTTGCGTGGTCGACGCTGTTTTCGCGGACTGCCGGGATTACCAACCTGCTCGTCATGGCGGGTATCATGAGCGAGGCGAAAGCTCTTTTGCCGAGTTTCGGAGCGGTGTTGACCGGCATGGTCTATCAGGCCTTTCCCTACACCGTCCTGGTGCTGTATCCGGCCCTCGTGCGGCTTGACCCGACCCTGACCGAAGCGGCCCGCACGCTGGGCGCTTCGCCAATCAAGGCGTTCTTCACGGTCGTCGTTCCGGCGCTGCGCAACACCATTACCGCAACACTGATCATGGTCTTCATCTTCGCGCTCGGGTCTTACCTCCTGCCGCAGCTTCTCGGCCGGCCGCAGCACTGGACGCTGTCGGTGCTGATCACCGATCAGGCGATCTACCAGTCGAACATGCCCTTTGCGGCAGCAATGGCGGTGTTCCTGGTGCTGGTGACGCTCGGCCTTGTTGCGTTAACGGTTCTTGCCGGACGCAAGGGAGAAGCCGCATGACCGGTGCGCTCAGCAAAGTCTATTTCTTCCTGATCGGCCTGTTTCTGGCCTTGCCGATGATCGTCGTTGCCGGTGTGTCGGTGAACGCCAAGCAGACGCTGGCCTTCCCGCCGAAGGGGTTTTCGTTGTCCTGGTACGGCGAAATCTTCCTCAATCCGGAGTGGCGCAACGCCCTGTTTGCCTCGCTGACGCTCGCCATCCTGTCGGCGGCTCTGGCCGTTGCGATCGCCTTGCCGCTCGCCTGGTTTCTCTGGCGGCGGATCGCGCCTTGGGCGAACATCTTTCAGCTTCTTGGCATCGCGCCGTTTACGCTGCCGCCTGTGATCACAGCCCTTGGCCTTTTGACGTTCTGGGCGACGACCGGTTTTTACGGCCAGCCGTGGACGGCCGTCGTCAGCCACGCGATCTTCTTCGTGACGCTGCCGCTGGTGACCTTGTCGCTCGGTTTTACCGCGATCGACCGCTCGCTGGTCGAGGCCGCCGCAACCATGGGCGCCGATGACAAGACGATCTTCCGCACGGTCGTGCTGCCGCTGATCCTGCCCTATATCGTGTCGGGTTATGCCTTTGCCTTCGTGCTGTCGCTCAACGAATATATCGTTGCCTACATGACCGTCGGCTTCACCATGGAAACGCTGCCGATCAAGATCTTTAATGCCCTGCGCTATGGCTACACGCCGACCATGGCATCCGTGACGATCCTGTTCGTGGCGACCGCCGCCATCATCTTCTCCCTTGTCGCGCGGTTCGGCGATCTGCCAAAACTGCTCGGCGCCATGTCATCGGACGACACATGATCACCATCGCCGCTTTGCAGATGAAATCGGAAAGCGGCGATATCGCCGCCAATCTCACCCGCATCGAACAGGCGGCGCGGGACGCGGCGGCCAAAGGTGCAAGCCTGCTGATCACGCCCGAACTCGGGCTTACCGGCTACGGCGCCGGTGATATAATTCGCGAACTGGCGGAGCCGGTGGACGGACCTCTGGTACGGCGGTTGCAGTCGATCTCGACGGAGCTTGGCATCGCGATCATTGCAGGTTTCGCCGAGAGGGCAGAGGGCACGGTCTTCAACAGTGCCGTTTATGTGGATGGTCCGGCGGCCCCCGTCATCTATCGCAAGTCCAATCTTTATGGTGATTACGAGCGGGGGCTGTTTGCGGCTCCCGAACCGGGCACCGTCCTGTTCGATCACCGTGGTGTCAAATGCGGCATGCTGATCTGCTACGATGTCGAGTTCCCGGAAAATGTCCGCCGTCTTGCCTTGGCGGGGGCGGATGCGGTGCTGGTGCCGACGGCGTTGCCGGCCGGTTACTCCGGTACCTTCATTGCCGATCACATGATCCAGACACGCGCCTTCGAAAATCAGGTTTTCGTCGCCTACATCAATCATCACGGTGCGGATGAACGATTTACATTCGCCGGATCGTCGCGGATCGCAGCACCCGATGGCAGTCTGCTGGCAAAGGCACTTCCACACGGCGAGGCCTTGATGCTCACGAGCATCAACCCTGCCGATTTTCAGGTCTCGAAAACCGAAAATACCTATCTCACCGACCTCACGCATCGCGCCTGATCCGGCGACTGATGTTTTGGCTCAGGGTTAAAAGCCTGACACCTGTCCAAACCGGCTTGATGCAGCAAGGCCCAAATCATCGTTCACATATTGTGAACGTTCTGTCCGCGCAGGGCATCTTTATAAAACAGCTCATGCAGCCGATATTCGCTCCAGACATAACGAATGGAGGCAGCCATGAGCTTGCAACTGACAGGAATTCATCACCTCACCGCGATCACTGCGAACGTCAAGGAAAACGTGCGTTTCTATACGCATGTCCTCGGCATGCGTCTGGTCAAGAAGACCGTGAACCAGGACGATACCACCGCCTATCATCTGTTCTATGCCGATGGTGAGGCAACGCCGGGTACCGACCTGACGTTCTTCGATTGGCCCGTCAATCGCGAAACCCGCGGTACTCACAGTGTTTCGCGCACCGGTCTTCGTGTCGGCAGCCCGGAGAGCATCGAATGGTGGAAGGCCCGCTTCGGCGAACTGAGCGTCGCGTCCGGCGATGTCATCGAGATCGACGGCCGCCTGTCGCTTGATTTTGAAGACGGCGAGGGCCAGCGGTTCCGCCTGATCGACGATGGTGGGCTTGCGCCGTCGCATCCCTGGGATCGCAGCCCGGTTCCAGCCGAACACCAGATCAAGGGTCTTGGCCCAATCACCATGAGCGTTCCGGATATCACCAATACGCAACTGGTGCTGGAGCAGGTGATGAACATGACGAAGCAGCGCCAGTACCCGTCGCCGGATGGCAATGGCGAGGTGCATGTGTTTTCGATGGGCGAAGGCGGCCCGGCCGCCGAACTGCATGTTGCTGTTCAGCCCGGCCTGCCGACGGCCCGCCAGGGAGCCGGTGCCGTTCACCACGTCGCGTTCCGCGCACCGGACGAGGCTGCGCTGCACGCATGGACCGAACGTCTCGAGGGCTTCCGCCTTCCGTCGAGCGGCGAGGTCGAACGGTTCTACTTCCGCTCGCTCTATTTCCGCGAGCCGAACGGCATCCTGTTCGAGATCGCCACCGACGGCCCCGGCTTCGCCGTGGACGAGCCGATGGAAACATTGGGCGAAGGCCTGTCGCTACCGCCGTTCCTGGAGCACAAGCGTGTCCAGATCGAGGCCCGGCTGAAGCCGCTGGTCTAACGACAACAAAAGCCGGGAGCAAAACTCCCGGCTTTTTTGTCTGTACTTTTCTGCATTTCGCAGCATTCTTCCGGCAAAGTATGGAAGGATTCTCCCGCATGACAAAACTGATCGGCATTTCCGGAAGCCTGAGAAAGGCGTCGTTCAACACTGCTCTCTTGAAATCGGCTCTGACGCTTGCGCCTGATGGTGTGGCGTTTACATCCGGCACCATCGAAGGCATTCCGCTCTACAATGCCGATGTCGAGCGTGAAGGCGTGCCGGAGGCCGTGCAATTGCTGAAGGATCAGATCGCCGCTTCAGATGGTGTCATCCTGTTCACGCCGGAATACAACAATTCGATGCCCGGCGTGTTCAAGAACGCCATCGACTGGGTCAGTTCGTCGATGACCGGTGCGCCGAATGTGTTTGCCGGACGCGCTTTTGCCATTGCCGGGACGTCACCTGGACCTTTTGGGACGCTGCTCAGCCAGAACGCGTGGCTGTCCGTGTTGCGCACACTTGGTGCGGATCTCTGGTCCGGCAAGCGATTGATACTGCCGAAGGCGGCGTCGCTGTTCGACAAGGAAGGCCATCTGACCGATGATGAGGCGAAGGCGAGGCTGAAGGCTTTTGTTGAGGCCTTCGCCAGCTATGTTGCAGAAAAATCGAAGTAAGGCCGTGCGGGGGCGTCAGCCCCCGATCGTTTTCAGCCAATCGCGAACCGCGTCTGCGTCCATCGGACCAATCTCGTGGCCGGCATCCAGGGTGACGGTTGCAAGTGTTGCGCCCGCGTCGCGCAACACGCCCTCCAGCGGTGTGGCATAGCGGGAATAGCCATCGGTCTTTCCCGTTACCAGCAGGATCTCAGTGCCGGATAGATTCACTTCCGGTACTGTTTCCAACGGGTTCATCATGCGCAGCAGCGCCGCTTTGCGGATCAGTCCGGGGTGCAACAGCATGGTAGCGATCAGCATGTTGGCGCCGTTAGAATAGCCGACGAAAACCATCTTGTCGCGATCAAGGCCGTAGCCCGAAACAGCCCCTTCGATCATCGCCACGAAGGCTTCGGCTTCCGAGGCGATGTCCTTCTGATCAAAGGTGAAGGGCGTGATCCGGCGGAAGAACCGGGGGTGTCCTTCCTCGGTGCTGCGGCCGCGCAGGCTGAGAAGCAGCGCGTTCGGCGCGATCTGGCGGCCGAGCGGCAGAAGGCTGGTTTCGTTGGCGCCGCTGCCGTGCAAGAGCACCAATGTCGTGCCATCGGGATCATCCGCCTGGTGCAGGCGGTGAATGAACGGCAGGTCGCGTTCCGTGAAACGTTCCTCGCCGGGCAGGCCGAATTGCGGCAGCATGACGAGGTTGTCCTGCAGATTTCCGCCAAAATGCTCGGGCACGAACAGTTTCGTTCCCAAGGTCTCAAGACTTTCATCCACCGTCATGCCTGGCGTGTCGGTGGCAAATTCGAACAGCGTGCCGCCAGGTTCGCGGACATAGAGCGAATAGAAATACTTGCGGTTATGGGCGTTGATTTCGCCCGCATCTTCCGCCTCAAGCTGCATGCGCAGCTCCTTGACAGCCGCCACGCTTGAGGCGCGGAAGGCGATATGGTCGATGGTGCCGGTGCCGGGGGCCGCCGTCCAGAAGCCGCCGGCATCGCGGACATCGATGATATCGCCGGAATCGGAGACAAGGCGTTGGATCGCGTCCGTTCGGTCCGCTTCGGCATAGCCGAAATGCCGCGTCACGAAAGCGGCTGTGCCATCGGGCGTGGCTGTCAGGATGGTTGCGCCGCGCAGCCGCCGGATCGCGTCTTCCTGCGGAATATCGGCCGTTACATGCGGAGAGGGGCTGGTCACGGCATCGCTGCCGACGAGCTTGACGATGACGCCGTCGGGATCCTTCAGCCGGATGACCGGTTCGCCGAATTCATGTGTCGGGCCAGTTGCCGCCACATTGTACCGAAGCGCCCGTGTCAGCCAGAAGCCGAGGCTTTCCGGCGCAATGACAAAGGCGATCTCGCTCGGCTGGCCATAGCCGACGCGGCCGGGTGCGCCGTCCTCCCAGACGAGAAATGTGACCAGCGATCCCGGCGAACCAGTCTCGTCACCGTAAAGCAGATGAAGTTGTGCTGCGTCCTCAAACCCGGCTGTGCGCTTGACGAGGCGAAGGCCAAGGAATCCTGCATAAAAATCGACATTCGGCTGTACTTTGCGCGTGATCAGGGTGATGTGGTGGATGCCGCTTGTCATATCTTCCAATCCATTGCTTTGGCTGCACAAAAGCAGCAAACAGAGTGCGGTGCCAGCGCTTCTGCGTAAACACATTGTCCACCGAATGGGCGTCCAAAAGGGCACCTATCGCAGCCGTCTTAGCTGATTCCAGGTCTGTCCTTTACAAGGAAGGCCTTGAAGGCGTCAGCATAGTCCGGATGCCAACGCGATAGTGGAGGGCGGTTTTCGATGATATCCCCGGCCGCCCAGAGAATGCGTTTTTCATCGGTGGGGCGCGCCACGTCATTGTCCGGGCAGAGAATGTAGAAATCGCCGCCCTCAAGGCTTTGCATCATGAAGTCGACCGTCTCCTGGGACGTCCAAGCTGCGTCCGGCTTTTCGGTGCGGCCGTTTGCGGTCAGTCCGGTATAGACGAAGCCGGGGATCAGCAGATGGGCAGTGATGTGGCACTCGGGCGTGTTGCGCAGATCGTGCTGGAGCGCTTCGGTGAAGGCTTTGACGCCGGCTTTCGCAACATTGTAGGCGGGGTCGCCAGGCGGAGTGGTGATGCCCTGCTTGGAGCCGGTATTGATGATCAGGCCCGTCTGGCCGTGGGCGATCATGGCGGGAGCAAAGACGCGCGAGCCGTTGATAACGCCCCAGAGATTGACCGCGAAGACCTTTTCCCACGCATCCTGTGCACCCAAAATTGCGCTGCCGGGTTGGATGCCTGCATTGTTCATCAGCACATGTACACGGCCGAAGCGTTCAATGGCTCCGGCTTCCAGCGCCTTGAGAGAGTCGATGCTCGATACGTCCGTCGCGATCGCAATGACACTTCCGGCCCCATGCGGGGAAAGGGCTGCTGCTTCCCGGGCGGCCTTGTCCAGACGCTCACCCGGTAGATCAGCGAGAACAACGTTCATGCCAAGTCCGGCAAAGCGCCTGGCAGCCGCCAGGCCGATCCCGGACGCCGCTCCGGTCACGACGGCAACATGGTGATTGGCAAAGGCTGGATGATTCATCGCTTCCATCTCGTTTTCGAGGGTATGGTCATGGATGGAAAACTAGGCAAGCTGGCGGGATAAGTCCACCATTGCCGTGGGCCGTCCTCTTGCCGGAAGGACAGGCGGCCCTAATTTTTACAGGAATTCACTGCCCTGATTTTCCGTCCGGGCGTTGCGCAGAGGAACCCAATGGCCACATCGAAGACCCGGAACAGCCGGCAGACGCCTTGCGAACAATGTCCTTTGCGGGCGCTTCCGCATTTCCGCGAATTCAAGCCGGATGAACTGGAATTCGTTTCCAACTTCAAGACTGGAGAACTGGCGGTCGACGCGGGAACCACCATCCTGGTGGAAGGGTCGCATAGCGCTCATCTGTTTACGGTTCTGTCCGGTTGGGGTTTTCGCTACAAGATGCTCGATGATGGCCGCCGCCAGATCCTCAACTATATGATGCCGGGAGACCTGATCGGCCTGCAGGGTAGCCTGATGGGCGAAATGCAGCATTCGGTCGAGGCGCTTTCGCCAGTCACTCTGTGCGTTTTCGAGCGTGACAAGCTTGGTGCACTCTACCGCAACTATCCGGATCTTGCCTACGACCTGACCTGGATTGCTGCGCAGGAAGAACGAATCCTCGACGAAAATCTGCTGAGCATCGGCCGGCGGTCAGCGCTCGAACGGGCCGCCTATTTGCTGGCCTTCCTCTATCAACGCGCCAAGGCAAGCAACCTGTTCAAGGGCGAACGTGTTTCCATTCCGATCACGCAGCAGCATGTGGCCGATACACTCGGGCTTTCCATCGTTCACACCAACAAGACGCTGAAGAAGCTCGGCGAGCGCAAGCTCATCCGCTGGGCCGACCGCGGCTGTGATATTCTGGACGACGACGGGCTGATGAAGATTTCGGGCTGGGAGGGGTATCGTGAGCAGCACCGCCCGTTTATCTGAGTGGGGTGTTGCCCAATTGCGTCGGTACGTGTCTTATTTAAATGCCGTGACCGCTTCGTTGTCATACGTGTTGGTTTCAGGGCTTGCGCTCGAATGGTGCAGGCGATTCGCGGACAGGGACTTATCGGTGACGCTCACGGAAATTCCAGTCTCGATCAAGCGTGTATTGGTGCTCGAAGACAACTTCATTATCGCCATGGACGCCGAGGATGTTTTAAAGTCGATCGGCATTGAGCATGTCGACATTGCTGGAAATGTTGCCGAGGCGCAGGCGCTGATCGAGGAGAAGTCTTTCGATTTTGCGCTTCTCGACGTCAATCTGGGTACTCAAACAAGCTTCGACTTCGCCACGATCCTCATCGAGCGGGCCATAGACTTCGGTTTTGTCAGCGGTTACGGCGACGACTTCGTCTTTCCCCCCGAACTGCGCGACATATCCCGCATTACCAAGCCTTTCAACGAGAGCTCCGTGGCTGGTCTTCTCGGCGCGGGACTGGCCAACCGGCGCTAGACCTTTCCCCCCGGCAAGCATTTTCCCGCATAGCCATTCCCCTTGGGTCTCAACCTGCGGTTTTCGCTATGCTTATGTAAAAAATCCGCATAGCCTCCCTACTGCCGTCAATGCAGCGAGGAGCATGCTTGCTCATCTTGTAACGAATGATTTCCGTCGATCCCATCCGCTTGTCATTGGGGTGGGTCGCGTATATTGAGGGGCCACAATAAATGGTTCAGCTTGAATATCGGAATGAGCGGGCGCAGATGAGTGAGAAACGAAAACTCCGCCGATCCGGATGGTGGTTGGCATCGTTCGCAGCCTTGGCCCTGACATCCTGCGAGGGCGAAACGAAACAGCCGGAAGCGGCAAAAATCACTGTCCGGGTGCAGACTGCCGAATTTGCCGATCACCGGCAGACAGTGACGCTGACCGGCGAGGTTGTCGCTCATGTCCAGACCAATCTTTCGTTCCGCGTCAGTGGCCAGATAACGGAATGGCTCGCGGATGTCGGCTCGCATGTCTCCGCCGGCGAGGTTTTGGCGCGCATCGATCCGAGCGAACAGAAGGCCGATGTCGAGGCCGCGGAGGCTGCTGTGAGGGCTGCCGAAGCGCAGGTTCGGCAGGCTTCCGCTGCGTTTGAACGGCAAAAATCGCTGCTGGCGAAGAATTCCACCACGCAGGAAGCCTTTGATCAGGCACAGACCGCTTTGCAGACGGCGCAAGGATCGCTTGAATCTTCGAAAGCGCTGCTCGGCACGTCCCGGGACGCGCTCTCCTATACCGAACTGAAGGCTGATGCGGATGGGATCGTCACGGCACGCAATGCCGAGACGGGTCAGGTGGTTCAGGCCGCGCAAACGATGTTTTCCGTCGCAAGGGATGGTCCCCGCGATGCAATATTCGACGTTTATGAATCGCTGCTGTTCGAAAAGCCCGCGGAGCCGAAAATCCAGCTGGCGCTCGTCAGTGATCCTTCCGTCAAAACTGAGGGAACGATCAGTGAGATCTCGCCGACGATCGATACGGCAACGGGAACCGTTCGCGTCAAGATTGCCATGGACACGACGCCTGATCGCATGACGCTCAGCGCGCCGGTGACCGGATTTGCCAGCTCCAAGCCGTCAAAGCTGGTCGTGCTGCCATGGACATCGCTGTCCTCGCTGGATGGAAAACCGGCCGTCTGGGTGGTCAATGACAAGGACAACACGGTTAGCCGCAAGCCTGTGAAGGTGGCATCTTACGAGACAGGCCGCGTGCTTGTTGCGGAAGGCCTGTCCAACGGGGAGGCCGTGGTGACCGAAGGCGGAAAGATGCTGCGCCCCGGCCAGACCGTCTATGTGATCAAGGAGCGGGCGAAATGAACCGGATATCCCTCGGCCTGCTCGTTGCGCCATGCGCATTTCTAATACTTGCCGGTTGCCAGGAAAAGGAAGAGCAGGCTGAACCGGCAATCCGCCCGGTGCTTTCGCAAATCGTTGTGCTGCAACGGCTGCCTGCTCCCAGCTTCGCGGGCACCGTGCAGCCAAAGGTCCAGACCAACTTCGGCCCTCGCGTGACGGGCCTGCTGGTTGCCCGGGATGTCGATACCGGTGATACCGTGACGCAGGGCCAGCTTCTGGCCGCGCTCGATCCAACAGCGCTTGAGCTTGCCGTCGGGTCGGCCCGTGCCGATCTGGCAAATGCGGAAGCGACGCTTGCCAATGCCGTTTCGGTCGAGCGGCGCACGAGGGCGCTGTTCAAGATCGGTACGGAAACCCAAGCGTCGGTGGAAAGTACCGAACAGGCGAGTGCCGCGGCGGAAGCGTCGGTTGTCCAGTCGCGTGCGGCGCTGCTGAAAGCTGAGGAGCAACTCTCCTATGCACAGGTGAAGGCCGCCTTCGACGGCGTGGTGACCGAGACCGGGGCGGAGGTGGGCCAAGTGGTCGCCGCCGGTGCGGCAGTCGTGACTGTTGCCCGGCCGGATGCCCGGGATGCGGTGGTGGACGTTCCAGACGGCAATGCGCTTTTGCATGTGGGGACGCCATTCCTTGTTTCCCTGCAGATCGATCCAGCGATAACGGTTAGCGGCCTTGTCCGTGAGGTCGCACCGGCAGCAGATCCGGCAACACGCACGCGCCGCGTCAAGATCGCGCTTGAAAATCCACCGGCAGCTTTCCGGCTTGGCACCACGATCACCGCCACGCTCAAAGAAGCTATTGTCGAGCAACTGGTGCTGCCAGCAACCGCCATCCTCGTGCGTGACGGAAAATCCTATGTCTGGGTGGTCGATGAGGGCGGCGTAACGGTCGAGACCCGCGAAGTGGTCACCGGGCCGCAGACGGGCAATGTGGTCGTCATCACCTCCGGCATCGATGCCGGCATGCGTGTGGTAACGGCAGGGGTCCATAGCCTGGAGGACGGCCAGAAGATCAAGATTGAAGACGAGGCGCAGTCATGAAGAAATTCAACCTGTCCGACTGGGCGCTCGATCACGCATCGATGGTCTGGTATTTCATGATCGTCTTCGGCTTGCTTGGTTTCTTCTCCTACCTGAGCCTTGGCCGCGAGGAAGATCCATCCTTTACCATCAAGACCATGACGATCTCGGCGCAATGGCCGGGCGCTTCGGTCGAGGAAACCACCCGCCAGGTGACGGAACGGATCGAGCGCAAGCTCGAGGAACTGGAATCGCTGGACTACACGCGCAGCATCACCACGCCGGGGCAAACACTCGTCTTTGTCAATTTGAAGGACACGACGAAGGCCCGGGATGTTGCGTCGATCTGGGTGACGGTCCGCAACATGATCGGCGATATTCACGGCCAGTTCCCGTCCGGCGTTGTCGGGCCTTCCTTCAACGACCGCTTCGGCGACGTGTTTGGCAACATCTACGCGTTTACCTCAGACGGGCTGACCCAGCGGCAATTGCGCGATTATGTCGAGACTGCGCGCCGCGAAATCCTGACGGTTCCGAATATCGGCAAAGTCGATATCGTCGGGGCGCAGGACGAGGTGATCTATCTCGAATTCTCGACACGGCAACTGGCAGCACTCGGCATCAACCAGAATGATGTCGTTGCCACGCTGCAGGCCCAGAACGCGATTGCGCCTTCAGGCGTCGTACAGGCAAAGGGTGAGCGCGTCAGCGTTCGCGTCAACGGTCAGTTCTCCTCAGAAGACAGCCTGCGCGCCGTCAATCTGCAGGTCAACAACCGTTTCTTCCGCCTCACCGATATTGCTACCGTCACAAGGGGCTATACCGATCCGCCATCGGCGCTGTTCCGCTACAACGGCCAGTCGGCGATCGGCCTTGCCATCGGCATGAAGCAGGGCGCCAATCTTCTGGAATTCGGCGATCATGTCGAGGAAAAGATAAAGCAGGTCGAGGCGGAGCTGCCGGTCGGCGTTGGTGTTCACCTGGTTTCCGATCAGCCGCTGATCGTCGAGGAGGCCGTCTCCGGTTTTACCCGCGGTCTGGCGGAGGCCGTCATCATCGTTCTTCTCGTCAGCTTCGTCAGCCTTGGCGTTCGTGCTGGGCTGGTGGTTGCCTTGTCGATCCCGCTGACGCTGGCGATTACCTTTGTCGTCATGTCCTATTTCGACATTTCGCTACAGCGGATTTCGCTCGGCGCGCTGATCATCGCGCTCGGTCTCCTCGTCGATGACGCGATGATTGCCGTTGAGATGATGGTGGCGCGGCTGGAGGAGGGCGACTCGCTGCGCAAGGCGGCGACCTATGTCTATACATCCACGGCGTTTCCGATGCTGACCGGCACGCTGGTCACCGTCGCCAGCTTCATTCCTGTCGGGCTCAACAACAGCGCCGCCGGTGAGTTCACCTTCACGCTTTTTGTCGTCATCGCGGTTTCGCTGGTGGTGTCCTGGATCGTCGCCGTGGTGTTTGCCCCATTGCTCGGCGTCACCATCCTGCCGAAAACCATGAAACAGCACCACGAGCAAAAGGGCCGTCTGGCGCGGCTTTTTTCCAGCGTGCTTGGCTGGTGCATGCGCTGGAAATGGACGACGATTGCGCTGACGATAGCCGTCTTCGGCCTGTCGCTGTTCGGCATGACCAAGGTCCAGCAGCAGTTCTTCCCGTCATCGGACCGGCTTGAGCTCATCGTCGACTGGTCATTGCCACAGAATGCGTCGATTACCGACACCAATGCACAGATGGCGAAGTTCGAGCAGGACAAGCTGGTCGGCAATCCCGATGTCGAGCGCTGGTCCACCTATGTCGGGCAGGGCGCTGTGCGCTTCGTTCTGTCCTTTGATGTCCAGCCGCCGGATACGTCGTTTGGCCAGACGATCATCGTGACGAAGAGCCTTGAGGTTCGTGATAAGCTGCGTGCCGACCTGCAGAGGTACCTGAAGGAAACCTTCGTCGGCACGGATGCCTATGTGAAACTGCTGGATATCGGGCCGCCCGTTGGCCGCCCGGTACAGTACCGGCTGAGCGGCCCGGATATCGGTAAGGTGCGCGAGCACGCACTTGAACTCGGCAGCGTTCTTGGCCGCAACCCTCTGCTTGGCGATGTCGTCTATGACTGGAACGAACCGGCACGTGTCATCAAGGTGGATGTGCTGCAGGACAAGGCGCGCCAACTGGGCGTCACCTCGCAGGATATCGCCTCAGCACTCAACGGCATCGTCGGCGGAACGACCGTGACGCAGGTCCGTGACGATATCTACCTGATCAATGTCGTTGCCCGCGCCAAGGCGTCCGAGCGGCAATCGATCGAGCTGCTGCGCGACCTGCAGCTTCCCGGTGCGAGTGGCAACTCCGTGCCGCTGGCCGCCGTCGCAAGCTTCCGCTACGAAATGGAGCAGCCGGTCGTCTGGCGCCGCTCGCGTCTACCGACGCTGACCGTCAAGGCCGGCATTCTCGATGCGACACAGCCGGCGACGATCGTCGCGCAACTTTCCAAGGAGGTGAACGCTTTCGCGGAAAAACTGCCGCCCGGATACAAGATCGATGTCGGCGGCAGCGTCGAGGAGAGCGGCAAGAGCCAGGCGCCGATTGCCGCCGTCGTGCCCTTGATGCTGTTTGTCATGGCGACGATCCTGATGATCCAGCTGCAGAGTTTTTCGCGGTTGTTCCTCGTCTTTGCCGTTGCCCCGTTGGCGCTGATTGGGGTCGTCGCCGCCCTGCTATCCAGCAATTCGCCGATGGGCTTCGTCGCCATTCTCGGCATTCTGGCGCTGATCGGCATCCTCATACGAAACTCGGTCATTCTTGTGGTGCAGATCGAACATCTGCGCACCGAGGGTGTTGCGCCGTGGCAGGCGGTGCAGGACGCGACCGAGCACCGGATGCGGCCGATCATGCTGACGGCCGCGGCCGCCAGCCTGGCGCTGATCCCGATCGCGCGGGAAATCTTCTGGGGGCCAATGGCTTATGCGATGATGGGTGGCATCATCGTCGGTACGGTTCTGACCCTGCTCTTCCTGCCTGCTCTCTACCTCGCATGGTTTCGCATCAAGCCGCCGGAAAAGACCGAGGAAGTCACGCTGGAAGGAACGGCGGTCGCGACCCCGGATGATGCCGTTCCGGTTTAGGATGTTTACAGCATCACCACTGTCAGTTCCGTCTTGTCATGGGCGAAATCGAGCGGTGTAGTGCCGGCGTGCTCCAGCACGAGCCAGTCGTTGGCGTTGAGGATCGCCACGCCGATGGCGCAATTGCTATAGGACGCGGACGCCGTGTCGTTGTCATTGATAGTGGCGACGGCTGTTATGCCATTGACTTTGACGGTAACGGAAAAGGCGCCCGCTGGATTGGCCTCGACGCCAAGACAAATGAGATAGGGGCCTGAAACAGGCACGACGAGCCGATTGCCGCCACCCGTGGCGGCGGCGCCGAGGGTGAAGCCGCCCTGATTGATGTTCAGGATGGAAAAGCCGGTTTGCGAACCGGAAACCGGGGTCAGCAGACCGCCGCCGAGCGTGGCGCGCGCCAATGGCCGCTGCGGCATGCTGACCTGTCCGTGACCGGTGATCACCAGCGCCGATTTCCAGGTGGATCCATCAGGACTGACTTTGATGGCAAACTCGTCCGATCCGGCAAGCCCCATTTCGGCACGGCCGGACCAGCCCGACTGGAACAGCAGGCTTGCCGTGTCGAACGCCGCCGCCTTGTTGACCTTCACCTGATGTCCGTTGCCGTTATGGGTCAGCAGTGTGGCAGCGGCTGCGACAGCGAGCCGGTTGGTGCTGTCGGCGGCGGTGTTGATGCCGAGAAACGCGGGCGTGCCGATCGCGTCGAAGGTTGCCCAGTCGGTGCCGTTGTGAATCTTCAGCTTGTCTTCGGCCGTAAACCAGCCGCGCCAGCCATCCTTCGGCGTGATGAAAATCCAGTCGCCATCCTGGCGGAAGGCAAGCTTGCCGCTCTTTCCGGCCCACGCTGCCGTGGGCGATGCCGTGACATTGAAACACGTTCCCTCCTGCGGATCCGAGGGCGGGGTCGAGAGCGAAGCGATGATCGTCAGTTGTGTCAGCGCATCGAGGCGCTGCAGGGCTTCATTATGGGTGACGTGCTTTTGAGCCTGCGACGGCAGGATATAGGGCAGTTCCAGGTTGACGGTTGTTTCGCTCATCGGGTCCGTTCTCCTTTGCGGTGAGGAGAAGGGTAGCCGCTGATGGAATGCAGGGGATGCGGAGGCTGCCGTATCGTTGTTTTAAAAGGGAGATTAAGGCCGCGTATGCCCGCCAATTCCCCACAGGGGCCGCTGGCAGGAGTCAGTCCTTGCCGCGCGAGACAAAATGCGGATTGGCGAAATCGGCGTCGGATGCCTGGTTGCGTTTGCCGTAGGTGAGCGGATTGCCATCCATGGTCACGGTTTCGCCGCCGGCGGCGCGCAGGACGGCGTCACCTGCAGCGGTATCCCATTCCATCGTCCGGCTCAGCCGCGGATAGATATCGGCCAGTCCTTCGGCAAGAAGACAGAATTTCAGCGAAGAGCCGATCGCTTCATAATCGGTGATGCCATGCTCGGTCAGGTAGGCGACGGTTTCCTGGCTATTGTGATGCTTGCTTGCGAGTGCCACCAGCCGGTCACCACGGCTGCGGCAGCCAATGATCGTTGGCGGACCGATATCGTTTTGGCCGGTAACGACGGCCTTTTTAGCCTTGTTGCGGTTGGCTGCATAGAGAATGCCGAGCGCGGGTGCATAGACGACACCGGCAACCGGTTCGCCTTTTTCGATCAGGGCGATGTTGACGGTGAAATCGTCATTGCGGCAGACAAATTCCTTGGTGCCGTCGAGTGGATCAACCAGGAAGAAGGATTTTCCTTCGATATCGGGGACGTGGCCCGCAGCGACGGCCTCCTCGGCCACGACGGGGATATCGGGGAAGGCGGCTGCCAAAATGTCGAGGATGATCTTTTCGGCGCTCTGGTCGGCATCGGTGACGGGGGAACTGTCGGCCTTGTAGCTGACTTCCGGTCCGGCGTGATAGACGTCGAGGATCGCTTTCCCCGCAGCCACCGCCGCTCCTTCCAGAATGTCGAGCATCTGTGCTTCCTGTGCCTTGCAGCCATCCACGGCTATCGTCTCCGAGTTTTTCACGGACGTTGAATTTCAACGTCCGGAACGCGCATCATACATCCGCATTCCTTACCGGTCTTTTCAAGATTCGCGCGTGAAATTTTGCCGACTGTGCCGCATTTGGCACTGTGTCTTTTGCGCTGGTGCGGTAGAGCTGCGATTGCACTGCAACAGGATGGGTGGAACTGGGACTGGCATGCGTTATTCGGCATTCTCCATCGTTAAGAACGCGCTGACGGGCAACGTCAACTGGAAGCCGGCCTGGCGCCAGCCGGAACCGAAGCCATACTATGACGTGATCATCGTTGGCGGTGGCGGCCATGGGCTGGCGACAGCCTATTATCTCGCGAAAGAATTCGGCCTCAAGAACATCGCGGTGCTGGAAAAGGGTTATCTCGGCTCTGGCAATGTCGGCCGCAACACCACCATCGTGCGCTCCAACTACATGCTGCCCGGCAACGAGCCGTTCTACGAGTTTTCGATGAAGCTCTGGGAAGGTATGGAGCAGGACCTCAACTACAACGCCATGCTGTCACAGCGCGGCATCATCAACCTCTACCACAATGACGGCCAGCGCGATGCCTATATCCGCCGCGGCAATGCCATGTGGATGGAGGGTGTTCCGGCCGAGTTGCTCGACCGCGCCGCCTTGAAGAAAATGTTGCCCTTCCTGAATTTCGATCATGCCCGCTTTCCGATCATGGGTGGTCTGTTACAGAAGCGCGGCGGCACGGCGCGTCATGATGCCGTGGCCTGGGGTTATGCCCGCGCCGCCGATCGTCTTGGTGTCGATCTCATCCAGAATTGCGAAGTCACTGGCATCCGCCGCGACAACGGCGTCGTCACCGGCGTCGAGACATCCAGAGGTTTCATCGGTTGCGGCAAGCTCGGGCTGGCGGCAGCCGGCAACACCTCGCGCGTCGGAGAGATGGCCGACCTGAAGCTGCCGATCGAAAGCCACGTCCTTCAGGCCTTTGTTACTGAAGGACTGAAACCTGCTATCAATCATGTTATCACCTATGGCGCCGGGCATTTCTACATTTCCCAGTCGGACAAGGGCGGCCTTGTTTTCGGCGCCGACATCGACGGTTATAATTCCTATGCCCAGCGCGGCAATCTGGCGACGGTCGAGCACGTGATGGAAGAAGGGGTGACGATGATCCCCGGCCTGTCGCGGGTGCGTGTGCTCCGCTCCTGGGGCGGCGTCATGGACATGAGCATGGACGGCTCGCCGATCATCAGCCACACGCCCATCGACAATCTCTATCTGAACTGTGGCTGGTGCTACGGCGGCTTCAAGGCGACGCCGGCATCCGGATGGTGTTTTGCGCATCTGATCGCCAAGAACGAAACCCATCCCGTCGCCCGCTTTCTGCGCCTCGATCGCTTCGAACGCGGCTATCCCATCGATGAACACGGCGCTGGTCCACAGCCCAACCTGCATTGAGATCTGAAAAGCATGGCGAGCCTCATTCACTGCCCGCATTGCGGCGTCCGGCCGAAGGAAGAGTTTTCGATCCGCGGCGACGCGTCGCTGGTCCGCCCCGATCCGGAAGCGTCCGACGAGGCCTGGAACGATTACGTCCATATCCGCAGCAATCCGCGCGGCCGCTACCGCGAGCATTGGCAGCATGTTGCCGGTTGCCGCCGCTGGCTGGTGGTCGAGCGCGATACATTCACCCATGAGGTGTTTTCCGTCACGGATGCTGCCGCTGCCACTGTTGCGCGGGAGGCTGGCCGATGACAGCGTATCGCCTTGCCTCCAGCGGTCTGGTCGATCGCAGTGCGCCTCTCGATTTCCGGTTCGATAACCGGAACCTGACCGGATTTTCGGGCGATACGCTCGCCTCTGCGTTGCTTGCCAATGATCAGCTTCTGGTCGGCCGCAGCTTCAAATATCACCGGCCACGCGGCATCGTCACCGCCGGGCCGTCCGAACCGAATGCGCTCGTCACCGTCGGCAAGGGCGCGGATAGTGACCCGAACACCAAGGCAACGGTTGCCGAACTTTATTCCGGTCTGGACGCCCGCAGCCAGAACCGGTTCCCATCGCTGAAATACGATATCGGCGCCGTCAACGGCCTGTTGTCGCCGTTTCTTGGAGCAGGTTTCTACTACAAGACGTTCATGTGGCCGGCGGCCTTCTGGGAGAAGATCTATGAGCCCATCATCCGCAAGGCGGCAGGGCTTGGACGCGCAGTGCTTGAACGCGATCCGCAGGCCTATGAAAAATGCTGGGCGCATTGCGACCTGCTGGTTGTCGGCTCTGGCCCCACGGGGTTGATGGCGGCGCTTACCGCTGGCCGCGCGGGCTTGCGGGTCATTTTGGCGGACGAGGATTTCAGGCTGGGCGGTTCGCTGCTTGGCGAGACTGCGCGGATCGGCGACGCTTCTGCGCAGGATTTTGCCGAGAGGTTCCTCGCGGAACTCCGTTCCTTGCCAAATGTGACGATGATGCCGCGCACCACTGTTTTCGGTTGGTACGATGACAATGTGTTTGGCGCGGTCGAGCGGGTGCAGAAGCATGTGGCGCTGCCGCAGGCGAAACTGCCGGTCGAACGGCTTTGGCGGATCATCGCAAAGCGGGCGTTGCTGGCGACAGGTGCCGAGGAACGGCCGCTGGTCTTCGGCGGCAATGACAAGCCGGGTGTGATGATGGCCGGCGCCATGCGCACCTATGCCAACCGCTTCGGTGTGGCGGCCGGAAAATCGGTGGCAATTTTCACCAATGGCAGCGCCGGTTACCGCACAGCCGCTGATCTTACGGCGCATGGTGTCGACATTGCTGCGATCATCGACAGCCGCGCTGATGGTTCTGATCGTGCGCCGGACGGCGTTCGGGTCATTCGATCGGCGTCGGTCATCGACACCAAGGGGCGTCAGCGCGTAGCCGGTGTCGTGGTAGAGCGCTCGGGCTTCGAGCAGACGATTGCCTGCGATGCGATCGGCATGTCCGGCGGCTGGAACCCGATTATCCATCTTGCCTGCCAGCGCGGAGCCAAGGCCGTCTGGTCCGAGGATTTGAAGACGTTTCTGGCGCCGGACGTTGGCAATGGGCTTGTTGTCGCCGGGGCCGCGGCGGGGCGCTACACTTTGGCTGGCTGTCTGAAGGACGGTGCGGACAAAGCGGCGGTTCTCGCTGCCGATCTCGGATTTTCGGCCGTTTCCCACACGGCGCCTGCCGTCGAAGGCGAAATCGATCCCTCGTTTACGGCGCTGTGGTATTCGCCGGGCGCCAAGGCAAAGGCCTTTGTCGATTTCCAGAACGATGTCCACGTCAGGGATATCGGGCTTGCCCTGCGAGAGGGCTTTGGCCATGTCGAGCATGCCAAGCGTTACACGACAAACGGCATGGCGACCGATCAGGGCAAGCTCTCCGGCATCAATGCCACTGGCCTTCTGGCCGCGATGCAGGGCATCAGTCCGGCCGATGTCGGCACGACCACGTTCCGGCCGTTCTACACGCCGGTCGCCTTCGGCGCATTGGCGGGAACATCGCGCGACGAGCATGCCGCGCCGGTGCGCAAATCGCCGTTGCATGGTTGGGCACAGCGAAACGGTGCCGTGTTCGTCGATTCCGGCCTGTGGTTCCGCCCCGCCTATTTTTCGCGCGGTGGCGAAAAGACCTGGCGCGAAAGCACCGACCGGGAAGTCCTCACTATCAGAGAAAATGTGGGTCTCTGCGATGTCTCGACGCTCGGCAAGATCGAGATCTTCGGGCCGGACGCTGCGGAATTTCTCAATCGGCTTTACTGCAATCCGTTTTTGAAGCTGCCGGTCGGCAAGGCACGGTACGGCTTGATGTTGCGCGAGGATGGCATGGTCTATGACGATGGCACGACCAGCCGGTTGTCGCACGAGCATTTTGTCATGACTACCACCACGGCGCTGGCCGGCGGCGTCATGTCCCATATGGAATATTGCGCGCAGGTGCATTGGCCGGATCTCAAGGTGCGCTTCTGCTCCTCGACCGATCAATGGGCGCAGATGGCGATTGCTGGGCCGAAGGCGCGCCTGGTCCTGCAAACGCTGGTCGAGGATGATATTTCCGACGCGGCCTTTCCGTTCCTTGCCGCCGGTACCGTCACCCTGAGGGGCGGACTGAAGGCGCGGTTGTTCCGGATCTCGTTTTCGGGTGAATTGGCCTATGAGCTTGCGGTGCCTGCGGGGCTTGGTGAGGCCGTTGCCGATGCCATCATGGAAGAGGGCAGGGCGCATGGGATTTGTGCTTACGGGCTGGAGGCCCTGAACGTTCTGCGCATCGAAAAGGGACACGTCACGCATGCCGAATTCGATGGCCGGGTAACGCCTGACGATGCAGGCTTCGGCCGTATGGTCTCGGCGCAGAAACAGGACTTCATCGGCAAGCGGCTTTCGACCCGTTACGGTCTGACGGCCGCCGACCGCATGCAGATGGTTGGATTGAAGCCGGTGGAAACGGACCAGCATATCCGCGCCGGAGCGCATCTGTTGCGCGAGGGTGCAAAGCCATCGACACTGAACGATCAGGGGTATGTCAGCTCCGCCTGCTTCTCGCCGACGCTTGGACACGATATCGCGCTGGCCTTCCTCAAATCGGGCCGCGAGCGCTATGGCGAACGGGTCGTCGTCTGGGACAAGCTGGCAGGCGCCGAGACGGTGGCGGAAATCTGCAATCCTGTCTTCGTCGATCCCGGCAACACGAAACTGAACTCCTGAGGCGGATGCGGACATGAGCAGAACCTATATTTCCCGCCATCCCCTGGATGATCTGCTGCCGCTGGAACCGGGCATTCGCGCGGTTGACCATCTGGATATTCCGCGCGTTGTCGCAATCGTTTCGGTTATGGCTATGGACGGCGAGGAGGCTTCTGTGGCTGCTGGATTGGCTGCTTCGGGCGATGCGTCAGCCCGCTTTTCGGGACCCGGCGAGTGGCTGGCTGTGTCGCAGCCGCAAACGGCGGAAAGCCTGCATCGCAATTTGTCCCTGCTTTTGGCAGAGACGGCCTACATTGTCGATCAGAGCGATGGCCGCGTCGTTTTCAGGCTGTCCGGCCCCAATGTCCGGCGGATCCTTGCCAAGGGCATTGCCACCGATCTGCATCCGGCGATCTTCGAGACCGGGACATCCGTCAATGTGCTTTGCGGCCATATCAGCGTCAATCTGGCCCGCACCGGTGAGAACGAATTCGAGCTGATCGTCATGCGCAGCTTCGCCGTCGCGCTCTTCGATGATCTGAAAGTGATGGGCCGGGAATTCGATCTCTCCGCCGGTTTCTCCGTCCGGGGATAAAAGCGGCATCGCATGACGTTTTTACGGCGCTCCTGAAGTAGCCGATGGCGGGAATGGGCAAGACCTGTTCGCAGGGATATCTTTCACAGCGGCGGCTTTGCCGGTACGGTTTCGACAGCCAAGATTTCGCTTAACTGAGCGGGATGCTTTTCGCAAGCAATCCCGAAACCGGAGAATATCCATGAAAAGCCATGCCAGGGTCGTCGTTATCGGCGGCGGCGTCGTCGGTTGCTCGATCCTTTATCATCTGACGAAGTTCGGCTGGACCGATGTGGTACTTCTGGAGCGCTCGGAACTCACCTCCGGTTCCACTTGGCATGCGGCCGGCGGCATGCACACGATTAATGGCGATCCGAACGTCGCCAAGCTGCAGAAATATACGGTCGAACTCTACAAGGAAATCCAGGAGTATTCCGGCCAGGACATCGGCCTCCACATGACGTCCGGCATGATGCTGGCGGCAACCAAGGAGCGGTTCGACTGGATGAAGTCGATCCTTGCCAAGGGCCGATATATGGGGCTGGAAGCCGAGCTTTTGACGCCGAAGGAAGCGCATGAGCTGATGCCGCTGCTTGATCCCACGCAGTTCGTTGGCGCCGTGTTCGATCCGGTCGAGGGCCATCTCGATCCCTATGGCACCACCCATGCCTATGCCAAATCCGCCAAAAAGAACGGCGCTGATATCTACCTGCACACCAAGGTGGAGGATCTTGTCCAGCTGGAGGACGGCTCATGGCGGGTGATCACCAACAAGGGTGAGATCATCGCCGAGCATGTCGTCAACGCCGCTGGTCTGTGGGCACGCGAGGTTGGCCGCATGACGGGGCTGGAACTGCCGGTGCTGGCCATGGAGCACATGTATCTCATCACCGAGGACATGCCGGAAGTCATCGAATTCAACCAGACGCGCGGCAAGGAACTGATGCATTGCGTCGATTTCGATGGCGAGATTTACCTGCGCCAGGAACGCAATGGCATGCTGATGGGTACCTATGAAAAGGCCTGCCGCCCGTGGTCGCCGATCACCACGTCATGGGACTTCGGCCATGAATTGCTGGCCGAGGATATCGAGCGTATCACGCCTGAACTCGAAGTCGGTTTCCGCCACTTCCCGGCCTTCAACAATGCCGGCATCAAGAAGATCATCAACGGCCCCTTCACCTTCTCGCCGGACGGCAACCCGCTCGTCGGCCCGGTGCGTGGCCTCACCAACTACTGGTCGGCCTGCGCCGTCATGGCCGGGTTTAGCCAGGGCGGTGGCGTCGGTCTGGCGCTGGCCAACTGGATCATCTATGGGGACCCGGGCTTTGACGTGTTTGCCATGGACGTCTCGCGTTTCGGTGATTTCGCCACGCTCGGCTTCACCAATGCCAAGGTTCGCGAAAACTATTCCCGCCGCTTCTCGATCCGTTACCCCAATGAAGAATTGCCGGGTGCGCGTCCGTTCCTGACCACGCCGATCTACGACAAGCTGAAGGATGCCGGCGCTGTGTTCGGCGCCTCCTATGGCCTCGAATCACCACTGTGGTTTGCGCCGAAGGGCGAGGAAGACAAATTCTCCTGGCGCCGCTCGAACGATTTCGACGTTGTTGGTGCGGAAGCCAAGGCCGTGCGCGACAGCGTTGGGCTGATGGAGACCTCCGGCTTTGCCAAGTACACGATCACCGGCAAGGGCGCGGAAGCCTGGCTCGACCGGATCTTGACCTGCCGTATCCCGGCCACCGGCCGCATGTCACTGGCACCGATGCTGAAGGACGACGGCAAGCTGATCGGCGACTTCACGCTGGCAAAGCTCGGGGAAGGGGATTTCCTGCTCATCGGCTCGGGCATTGCCGAGGATTACCATATGCGCTGGTTCGAGGGCCATCTGCCGAAGGACGGCTCGGTGACGCTGAAAGCGTTGAACCTGCAGCTGGTCGGGCTGTCGATTGCCGGCCCGAATTCCCGTGCGCTGATTTCCAAGCTGACGCATCTCGATATGTCCGACGACGCCTTTGCCTTCATGGATATCCGCCGGATGGATCTCGGCATGGCGCCTGCAATCGTCGGCCGTGTCAGCTACACCGGCGATCTCGGTTATGAAATCTGGATGAAGCCGGAATATCAGCGCTATCTCTACGACCTGATCATGGGGGCTGGTGCAGAATTTGATATCAGGCCGTTTGGGCTGCGGGCACTTAACGCGCTGCGAGTCGAAAAATCCTTCGGCAGCTGGTCGCGCGAATACCGCCCGCTTTACGGGCCATTCGAAGCCGGGCTCGGGCGATTCGTTGCCCTGAAGAAGGATGCTGACTTCATCGGCAAGCAGGCGGCGGCCAAGGAAAAGGCCGAAGGCGGCACCTTGCGGCTACGCACTTTCATCATCGAGGCCAGGGACGCTGATGTGATCGGCGACGAGCCGATCTCGCTGAACGGCAAGGTCTGTGGCTGGGTGACATCGGGCGGCTATGCCCATGCGTCCGGTGTTTCGGTGGCGATAGGCTATGTTCCAAAGGAGGTTGCGGATGAGGTCGAGGGGTGGCAAGTTGAATTGCTGGGCGAGATGCTGCCCGCCCGCCTGCAGATGCAGCCGCTTTTCGATGCCAACGGTTCGCGCATGCGATCCTGACCGTTCGATTGCAGTCGCGGCATTTCATAGACCCGGCTGGCGTTGAACGCGCTCGCCGGGGCGAGGCCATGTTTAACCGTATAATTCACGGTCTTATGCCCAAAAACAGGGCCTAAACTGCACTATTTTTGATTTTTCGACTGTTTAAGCGTCAATATCACTAAAATGGGAAAGAAATTCAGGAAAGCATCATTTTAAGCTTCACTTTTGGTCTGAAAGCATTATGGAATCCTCTATCGAAAAGGCTCAGAAAGAGCCACGAAAAGAAGAGGTCTGACCTACTAGGATCAGACCCGGGGGATATTGATGGAGTATTTTGTCCAGCAGCTCGTCAACGGGCTGACTCTTGGCTCTATTTACGGTTTGATTGCCATTGGTTATACAATGGTTTACGGCATTATCGGCATGGTGAACTTCGCTCACGGCGATATCTTCATGCTTGGCGGTTTCGCAGCACTTATTGTTTACCTGGTTCTTGTGGGTTTGTTCGGCGGTGTTCCGATCGCACTTGCCCTTTTCGTCATGATCATCGTGGCGATGCTGATGACCGGGTTGTGGAACTGGGTCATTGAGAAGATGGCTTACCGCCCGCTACGCGGTTCGTTTCGCCTCGCGCCACTGATTACCGCGATCGGCATGTCCATCGCTCTGTCGAACTTCATTCAGGTGACGCAAGGCCCGCGCAACAAGCCGATCCCGCCGCTGGTGTCGTCGGTTTACAATGTTTTCGGCATCTCGATCTCGTTGAAACAGATCATCATTGTTGTGGTGACTGCGGTTCTGCTGACGATCTTCTGGTATATCGTCAACCACACGCCGCTTGGCCGTGCGCAGCGCGCCACCGAGCAGGACCGCAAGATGGCGGCATTGCTGGGCATCGACGTCGACAAAACCATCTCGATCACCTTCGTCATGGGCGCGGCGCTGGCTGCTGTCGCCGGAACCATGTACCTGATGTATTATGGTGTCATCGTCTTCACGGATGGCTTCACGCCGGGCGTCAAGGCCTTCACGGCCGCGGTTCTGGGTGGCATCGGCTCACTGCCGGGAGCTGTGCTGGGCGGTCTGATGATCGGGCTCATCGAGTCTCTGTGGTCTGCCTATTTCACCATCGACTACAAGGATGTCGCGACATTCTCGATCCTCGCCATCGTGCTGATTTTCAAGCCGTCTGGTATTCTGGGTCGGCCGGAAGTCGAGAAGGTATAATTCAATGGCAAACATTACCAACACACCTGAGAGCGCCGGCAGCAATCTGATGGCGCGGGCTCTGCGCGAGGCGTTTTATGCGGGCCTCGTCGCCCTTGGCCTGTTCGTTCTGTTCGTCGGCCTGAAGACCGACCAGAACATCCTGAACGAGTTGGTCCTCGTTCAACGCTGGGGATTGCTGGCGGTTTTCGTCGCCATCGCCGCGGTTGGACGCTTCCTGTCGGTGGCCTTCATCCGTCCCTATCTCGCTGAGCGCAAGGCTTCAAAGGCCAGTGCAGGCGTGAAGGAACCCGGCTTCGTGACGCGCAACTTCAGCATGATCGCGGTCGCGGTTCTGCTTGTCTATCCGCCGATCATGGTCGCCATTTTCGGTTTCCAAGGCTCGTTGAAATGGGTCGATAATTTCGGCATCCAGATTCTGATCTACGTGATGCTGGCCTGGGGTTTGAACATCGTTGTTGGCCTCGCTGGCCTTCTCGATCTCGGTTATGTCGCCTTCTATGCGGTCGGTGCTTATTCCTACGCATTGCTGTCGTCTTACTTCGGTCTGTCGTTCTGGGTCCTGCTGCCGATGGCCGGCATTTTTGCGGCTCTCTGGGGCATGATCCTCGGGTTCCCGGTTCTGCGCCTGAAGGGCGATTACCTGGCGATCGTGACGCTCGCCTTCGGCGAAATCATCCGGCTGGTTCTGATCAACTGGACCGCCGTTACCAAGGGTACCTTCGGTATCTCCGGTATCGCCAAGGCCTCGGTTTTCGGTATCTGGTCGTTCGATGTCAGTGCATCGAACAATTTCGCCAAGGTATTCGGGTTGCCGATGTCGTCGGCATACTACAAAATCTTCCTGTTCTACCTGATCCTGGCGCTCTGCCTGCTGACAGCCTTCGTGACGATCCGTCTGCGCCGCATGCCGATCGGCCGTGCCTGGGAAGCATTGCGCGAAGACGAGATCGCCTGCCGCTCGCTCGGCATCAATACGGTGACGACCAAGCTCACGGCATTCGCAACGGGTGCCATGTTCGGTGGCTTTGCCGGCTCCTTCTTCGCCGTTCGCCAGGGCTTCGTCTCGCCGGAAAGCTTCGTCTTCCTGGAATCGGCTATCATTCTTGCCATCGTGGTTCTGGGCGGCATGGGCTCGCTGATCGGTATCGCTGTTGCGGCGACGCTGATGATCGGTGGCACCGAGTTGCTGCGTGAAATGGAATTCCTGAAACATATCTTCGGGCCTGATTTTACCCCGGAACTCTATCGCATGCTGATCTTCGGCCTGGCCATGATCATTGTCATGGTGTGGAAACCACGCGGCTTTGTCGGCTCGCGCGAACCCACGGCATTCCTGCGAGAGCGCAAGAATGTCTCCGGCAGCTTCACCAAGGAAGGTCACGGTTGATCATGGCCGGAACGAATACGATGACGAAAGATCCAATCCTCAAAGTCGACCATTTGTCGATGCGCTTCGGCGGCCTGATGGCCATCAACGACCTGTCGTTCGAAGCCTATCGTGGCGACATCACTGCACTGATCGGCCCGAACGGGGCCGGCAAGACCACGGTGTTCAACTGCATCACCGGCTTCTACAAGCCGACGATGGGCATGATCACGATGCGGCAGAAGGCGGGCAAGGAATACCTGCTCGAGCGCATGTCGGATTTCGAGGTCAACCGCGACGCCAAGGTGGCTCGTACGTTCCAGAATATCCGGCTTTTCTCGGGCCTGACGGTTCTGGAAAACCTTCTGGTTGCGCAGCATAACAAGCTGATGCTGGCATCGGGCTATACGGTTCTCGGTCTTCTTGGATTTCCTGCCTACAAGCGGGCGGCGGCGCAGTCGATCGAACAGGCAAAATACTGGCTCGACAAGGCAAACCTGATTGACCGGGCCGACGATCCGGCGGGCGATCTGCCTTACGGCGCCCAGCGCCGTCTGGAAATTGCCCGCGCGATGTGCACCGGGCCCGAATTCCTCTGCCTCGACGAACCGGCAGCTGGTCTCAACCCGCGCGAATCGCTGGCGCTCAACGAGTTGTTGCGCTCAATCCGCAAGGATACGGGGACCTCGATCCTGCTGATCGAGCACGATATGTCCGTGGTCATGGAAATTTCCGACCATGTCGTCGTCCTAGAATACGGTCAGAAGATTTCGGATGGCAATCCGGACCATGTGAAGAACGATCCGAAGGTTATTGCGGCCTATCTCGGCGTTGAAGATGATGAGGTCGAAGAGGTGATCGAACAGATCGAGGAAATCGCCGAAGTTGCGCCGGGAGATACGCACAAATGAGCGGTAACCTTCTGCATGTAAAAGACGTCGAGACTTATTACGGCAACATCCGAGCGCTTGCGGGCGTCGAGGTGGAAGTCAAGCGCGGTGAAATCGTCTGCATGATCGGCGCCAATGGTGCCGGCAAGTCGACACTGATGATGACGATCTGCGGTAGCCCGCAGGCCAAAACCGGCTCGGTTATTTTTGACGGGCAGGACATCACCCGGATGCCGACGCATGAGATCGCGCGGCTGCGGATCGCCCAGTCGCCGGAAGGCCGCCGGATCTTTCCGCGCATGACGGTGTATGAAAATCTTCAGATGGGAGCCAGCCTCGACAATCTGAAATATTTCAACGAGGACGTGGAAAAGATCTTCACGTTGTTTCCGCGCCTCAAGGAGCGCCAGGCGCAGCGTGGTGGAACGCTTTCGGGCGGCGAGCAGCAGATGCTGTCGATCGGCCGCGCGCTGATGGCACGTCCGAAACTGCTGCTTCTCGACGAGCCTTCGCTTGGTCTGGCGCCGCTGATCGTCAAGGGCATCTTTGCCGCGATCAAGAAGCTCAATGAAGAGGAAGGCCTGACGGTATTCCTCGTCGAGCAGAACGCCTTTGCCGCCCTGAAGCTGTCGCACCGTGGTTACGTCATGGTCAACGGCAAGGTGACGATGAGCGGCGGCGGCAAGGAGTTGCTGGCCAATCCGGAAGTGCGCGCCGCCTATCTCGAAGGCGGTCATCATTGATGGCATTCCGGCCCGTGTCAGAAATTTTCATAGGCCTGGGCCGGCTTGTACATCCGATATATTGGAGCGTTCGCATGCGGTTTGAAAACCGCACGGCGCTTTGAAGGGGAGAAACGGAATGCAAGGCATTCTCTACGAAGAACCCTCGGTTCTGTACTTCGCGCTGATCACCATCGTGATGGGTGGATGGACGGCGTGGCGCACTGGAAAGAGTGCGGCCGAAGGCTGGAGCGGCTACCGGGTCCTGGTATTCTATACGCTACTTCTGGGTGTGGCGATCCGGTTCATCCATCATGCGCTTTTCAACGGCAGCATGTTGACTTTACAGTACTATGTCGTGGACACGATCATTCTTTTGCTGTTTGCTACGGCCGGTTATCGTTACTACCGTACGCAGCAGATGACCAATAATTACTACTGGCTTTACGAGAAGGTGTCGCCCTTCTCGTGGAAGTCAAAATGACAGAGGGAACCCCGCGTCAGAGCCTTTGATACTGACACGGAGATAAGAATACCGGCGCGATTATGGTGGGTATCGTGACTGGTTTAAAAAGGCACCCGCTCAATTTTTTTGGGAGTAACAAGATGAAAAAGTCACTTTTGTCAGCTGTTGCGCTGACTGCAATGGTCGCTTTCAGCGGCACTGCATGGGCTGACCTGCTGGTTGGTGTTGCTGGCCCGCTGACGGGTCCGAACGCAGCCTTCGGCGCACAGCTCCAGAAGGGTGCTGAGCAGGCCGCAGCAGACATCAATGCTGCCGGTGGTATCAATGGCGAACAGATCAAGATCGTGCTCGGCGACGACGTTTCCGATCCGAAGCAGGGCGTTTCCGTTGCCAACAAGTTTGTTGCTGACGGCGTCAAATTCGTAATCGGCCACTTCAACTCCGGCGTCTCGATCCCGGCTTCGGAAGTCTATGCTGAAAACGGCATCTTGCAGATCACTCCTGCATCCACCAACCCGGTCTTCACCGAACGCGGCCTGTGGAACACCTTCCGTACCTGCGGCCGTGACGACCAGCAGGGTGCTGTTGCCGGTGCTTATATCGCTGCAAACTTCAAGGACGCCAAGGTTGCCGTCGTTCACGACAAGACGCCTTACGGCCAGGGCCTTGCTGACCTGACCAAGGCTGCGATGAACGAAGCCGGCGTCAAGGAAGCCGTCTACGAAGGCATCACCGCTGGCGACAAGGACTTCTCGGCTCTGATCGCCAAGATGAAGGAAGCCGGTGTATCGCTGGTTTACTACGGCGGTCTGCACACGGAAGCTGGCCTGATCATGCGCCAGATGGCTGACCAGGGCCTGAAGGCAACCCTGATGTCCGGCGACGGCATCGTCTCGAACGAACTTGCTTCGATCGCTGGTGACGCAGTCAACGGCACGCTGATGACGTTCGCTCCGGATCCGCGCAAGAACCCGGCTGCAAAGGAACTTGTTGAGAAGTTCCGTGCCAACGGTTTTGAGCCGGAAGCCTACACGCTCTACTCCTACTCCGCTCTGCAGGTTATCGCGGAAGCTGCCAAGACCACCGGCGGCAACGATCCGCAGGCTGTTGCCGAGAACATCAAGGGCAAGGGTCCGTTCAAGACCGTTATCGGCGAGTTCGGCTATGACGAAAAGGGCGACATCACCCGTCCGGACTACGTCATGTACACCTGGAAGAAGGGTGACGACGGCAAGTACAGCTACTTCGAAAACGACAAATAATCGTTCTCAGGTGAGCACTGATAGTCCTTCTGGACTGCGAAAGGCCCGGCATTGCCGGGCCTTTTTGCATTCGGCATGCGTCATCGCCGGTTGCCGTTTTTGGCAAGTCTGTTTCAACAAACCAGCGGCTGGATCGCGGGCCGTCCTGTGTTAGATGTCTGATTTGAAGTTTTGAATCGGAGCAGACCATGAACGGAAAACCACGCATTCTTGTGACCCGGCGCTGGCCGGATGCCGTCGAGCGTGTGCTTGCCGAACGGTTCGACGCGACATTCAACACCTCGGATGTTGCTATGGATGCCAAAGCTCTTGCCGAGGCGCTGCAATCGTTTGATGCCGTGTTGCCGACGGTGTCCGACCGTCTGCCAGCGTCGCTGTTTGAAGAGGGCGATCTGCGCACCCGAATCCTGGGGAATTTTGGTGTCGGTTACAATCACATCGATATCGCGGCGGCAGAACATTACGGGATAACCGTCACCAACACGCCGGGGGTACTGACCGATTGCACGGCCGATATCGCCATGTCGCTGCTGCTTTCGGTGGCGCGCCGGGCGGGGGAAGGTGAGCGGGAGGTTCGTGCCGGACAATGGACCGGCTGGCGGCCAACGCACATGATCGGGACTAAGGTAACTGGAAAGACGCTGGGCATCATCGGCTTCGGGCGGATCGGCAAGGCGATGGCCAAGCGCTGCCATTTCGGGTTCGATATGGACGTGGTTTTTTACAACAGATCGAAGATCGATCCGGTGGAAGCCGCACGCTATGGCGCACGGCAATTGGATACCGTGGAGGACGTGTTGGCGGCTGCCGATTTTGTGTCGCTGCACTGCCCGGGCGGCGGCGAAAACCGTTATTTGATCAATGCGCAGCGGCTGGCAGTGATGAAGCCGGGCGCCTATCTGATCAACACGGCACGCGGCGATGTGGTGGATGAGACTGCGTTGGTTACGGCGCTGGAAACCGGCACGATTCGGGGCGCAGGGCTGGATGTCTTCGAGGCGGAACCGAATGTTCCGGAGCGCCTACGGGCGTTGGAGAACGTCGTTCTCCTGCCGCATCTTGGCAGTGCGACCGAAGAAACGCGCACGGCCATGGGCATGAAAGTGGTGGAGAATATCACCGCGTTCTTCGAAGGCCGGGAGCCGCCCGACAAGGTTGCTTGATCGACTATTCCTGGCGCAACGCGTTTGCGGCCTTCACAGCCGCAGACGCCCGATTTTCAACGCCGAGCTTCACATAGATCTGTTCCAGATGCTTGTTGACGGTGCGGGCGCTCAGGCCAAGAATCTCGCCGATATCGCGATTGGATTTGCCCTTGGCGATCCAGAGCAGGACCTGCCCCTCGCGCACCGTCAGTAAGAAATTCTGTCGAAGGATTTCGTCGTCGCTGGTTTGGCTGACGCCGGTCAGCCGGAACAGGAATTCGTCACCGCCGATTGCTCCGAGATAGGCGAGTTGCAATACCGGCTGTCCGTTCTGATGGATCATCAGCGGGCCATCCTTGGATACCCCGTGTTTTTCACGTTCCTGCAACCAGCCGCAAATATGCACCGCCAGCGTATCCAGGCCGTCGTCGCGGCCTGTTGCAGCATTGACAAGGCGGGTCGCCTGCGGTGTCGACCACTGGATGGTGCCATTGCTGCGCACGGCAAGCAGATGCCGCCCTGCCGCGTCCAGCGCCACCCGGGCGCTTTGTGCCGAGCGCGCATTGGCGAGATGAACGCGGATACGGGCGCGCAGTTCGTCGATATTGATCGGCTTGGAGAGGTAATCGACGCCGCCGGATTCGAGTGCGTGGACGATGTGTTCGGTTTCGGTCAGCCCGGTCATGAAAATCACTGGCACCTGCGCCACGGACGGATTGGTCTTCAGTGTCCGGCAGGTTTCAAAGCCGTTCATGCCGGGCATGACGGCATCCATCAGGATGACGTCCGGCGTGATGCGGTCGACGACATTGATGGCCGCATTTCCAGAGGTGGCGATCAGCACGGAGAAGCCGGATTGCTCCAGTGCGTCGGTGAGAAAACCCAGTGTTTCCGGGGAATCGTCGACGATGAGCACGATATCGCGCGGATGCACTGCTTCATTCACCGGCCGATCCCCCCTGTTTGTTGATGTTCTGCAGGAAGTCGGCATAGCCGGCAAGGTCGAAAGCTTGGACATAGGTCTTGACCGCATCGGTAAACGGCTGGTTTTCCTCCTGCCGGGCGAGATCGGCGAGTTTGGCCTCGATACCCCGGACATAGCCGATTTCACCGAGCCGGATCAGTTCCTCGACATGGGCAGCGCCGGGGTTCGTCATGGTGCGTTTGGGCTTGGCCTTGAACGCCGGTTGCACCGTGTCGCGATAGATCCATTCTAGGGTCAGATGCACCGCCAGCTTGTCCTGCAACTGGCGGATATCGAAGGGTTTGGCCAACGTATCGTTGTGGCCCGTATGGGTGTCGGCGGCCGTGCCGTCGCCGATATTGGCCGACACCATGATGACCGGCGCCGTTTGTTCATGATCGCGCAGCCGTGTGACCAATTGCCAGCCGTTCATACCGGGCATCGAGATGTCGATGAGGAAAAGGTCAGGTTTGATCCCCTCGATCAAGGTCAGGCATTCCATGCCACCGGCAGCCGTCAGCACGACGAAATCGAGCGGCATCAGCACTTCGCGCATCAGGTCGCGATGATCCTCGTTGTCATCGACCACGACGATGGTGCGGCGTGGTCCGGCGTAGCCGGCGATCTTGCGGACCGAGGGAAGGGTGGCGGCCGGGCGATTGATCGCCGACAGCATTAGCCGCACCCGGAAGGTCGACCCCTTGTCGCGCTCGCTATCGACGACGATCTCGCCGCCGAGTGTCTGGGTCAAAAGCCGGGTGATTGTCAGGCCGAGGCCAAGGCCGGGCATCGGCCGGATATGCTCGGCCTCGCCGCGCTGGAAGGGTTCGAAGATCCGCGGCAGGTCGGCCTGTGATATGCCGCGGCCGGTGTCGGAGACCGTGAAGGCCGCCACCTGGCTGCGATAGGCGACGTCGAAACGGATGGTGCCGGTATCGGTAAATTTTATGGCATTGGAGAGCAGGTTGACGAGAATCTGGCGCAGGCGCTTCTCGTCGGTGCGGACATATTGCGGCAGGGCGCTTGCGCGTTCGTGCTCGAAAAACAGCCCTTTGGCCTGCGCTTGCGGGCGGAACATATCGGTGATCTGGTCGAGGAAATCCTGGATATTGATCTCGTTGGAATAGACCTGCAGGCGCCCCGCCTCGATCTTGGAAATATCCAGCAGGCCGTCGATGAGGCCGGAGAGATGATCGGCGCTGCGCTTGATGACCTTGATCGCCGACTGGCGTGGGGCGGGTATCGTTTCGTCGCGCTCGAGAATTTGGGCATAGCCGAGCACGGCGTTGAGCGGCGTGCGCAGCTCATGGCTGAGGCCAACCACATAACGGCTCTTGGCCCGGTTGGCGGCCTCCGCCGTCTCCTTGGCATATTGCAGGGCGGCGTCGGTCTTCTTGTGGGCGGCGATTTCCTTGAGCAGCAGGGTATTTTGGCGCGAGGATTCTTCCTCGGCCACCAGGCGGCTGTCATGCGCCAGCACGTAAAACCAGCAGACGACCCCGGTCACCACGGCAAAAACGAAAAAGACCACGCCGACGGTGCGGTTGATCACCGAGGCTGTCTCCGGCGAGGCCGTGCCGGTCTGATGGGCGATCATCGCCAGAATGATACCGATACCGGCAACCGACAGAACGACGGCGATGCCATATCGGCCGAGCCGGGTGGACAGCGTTTCCATCACCTTTTGCGGCAGCAAGGCCTTGGCCGCCACCGCTGTCTGCGCGTTGAAGCGCGCATGCGGTTTGCACATGTCGTGGCAGCGGCTGTCGAGCGAGCAGCACAGCGAGCAGATCGGCGCGGAATAGGCAGGGCACCAGGCCATGTCCTCCGGCTCGAACGGGTGTTCGCAGATCGAACAGGTAACGGTCGATAGCGTCTTCCAGCTCTGGCGCGGCTTGCGGGCCAGGTAATATTTGCCCTTTGTCACCCAGGCGATGGTGGGCGAGACGAGGAAGGCGGTGATCAGCGCGATATAGGGCGCAAGCGACGCGGCCATGGCGCCAAACACGCCGAAATGCGCCGTCAACGCGATCAGCGCCGATGCCGTCATGGCACCAGTGCCGACTGGGTTGATATCGTAGAGATGGGCGCGCTTGAACTCGATGTTGGGTGGTGCCAGCCCCAGCGGCTTGTTGATGAACAGATCGGCGGAGATCGTGCATAGCCAGGCCATGGCGATGATCGAGAAGATGCCGAGCGTTTCTTCCAAGAGCTTGTAGATGCCGAGTTCCATCAACAGCAGCGCGATGGCCACATTGAACATCAGCCAGACGACGCGGCCGGGATGGCTATGGGTGAGGCGGGAGAAGAAATTCGACCAGGCGAGCGAGCCTGCATAGGCGTTCATGACGTTGATCTTCAGCTGCGACACGACGACGAAGGCGGCCATCAGCAACAGCGCCGCATTGTGCCACGGGATCATGTAGCCGAACGCTGTCAGGTACATATGCGCGGGGTCGGCGGCATCCTCGACCGGAACGCCGGCGCTGAGACAGAGGACGACCAGGAACGAACCCGCCAGCAGCTTCGGCGCGCCGACGATTACCCAGCCGGCGCCGGCCAGGAATACGGCAAGCCGGTGATGCAGCTTGCGCTGGCCTTCCGGCGGCAGGAAGCGGAGGAAATCCACCTGCTCGCCGATCTGCGCCATCAGGGCGAGGATAACGGCGGAGGCTGCGCCAAATTCCAGCAGCGAGAACGGTGCGAGCGTACCGGGTTCGCCGAATGGCTTGCTGGTGCCGGGAAAGGCAAGCCAGAGGTCGAACTTGCTCCAGTCGGCCAGCGCGATGAAGGTAAAGGGTGCGATATTGAGGATGATCCAGAACGGCTGGGTCAAAAGCTGAAACTTGCTGATCAGCCGGACACCATGGGTCACCAGCGGGATGACCATAACGGCGCTGATGATATAGCCGATCCAGACGGGGATGCCGAGTGCCAGCTCCAGCGCCGCCGACATGATCGAGGCTTCGATGGCAAACAGCATGAAGGTGAACGAGGCGTAGATCAGCGACGTGATCGTCGAGCCGATATAACCAAAGCTGGCGCCGCGCGTCAAAAGGTCGATATCGACGCCGTGGCGGATGGCATAGCGGCTGATCGGCAGGCCGACGCCGAGCATGACGAGGCTGGCGACGAGAATGGCGATGATGGCATTGGTGGTGCCGTAGGACAGCGTGATGGCGCCGCCGATCGCCTCCAGCGCCAGAAACGAGATCGCCCCGATCGCCGTCTGCGAAATGCGCTGCGAGGAGAATTGCCGGGCGCTCTTGGCGGTGAACCGCAGCGCGTAGTCTTCCAGCGTCTGGTTGGCGACCCAGCGATTGTATTCGCGGCGGACCGGGATGATGCGCTGGCGTGCGGTCATGCCTAATTTATATTCCCGTTCTTTATGTGATCAATGATTGGGCAATGTCCTCCGGTCTACGATTTTTTGCAAGTGCGAGATGCCGATTGATTTGGGGATGGGGATTTGTTTTCACCGCAGGGACGGCGAACGCGGAACCGCTTGCCACGGGCGTCCGGTGAATGTCGTCCCAGCTGTATTGCAGTGCACACTTCGCCCCGGCGACTACGTTAATTGACGTATACAGAATCCGGAAACCCGGGCGGATAGTTTGCCTACGAACGGCAAAGGTCTCCCAAGCGCCGTCGTCAAAAGAACGAGAGGGGTTCACATCATGAAATTCAAATCCCAGATTCTGGGCGCGTTTCTGGCTGGCGCGCTCGCCACAACAGCATTTTCCAGCGTTCATGCCGCTGAAGACACCATCAAGGTCGGCGTGTTGCATTCGCTCTCCGGCACCATGGCAATCTCCGAGACGACGCTCAAGGATGCCATGCTGATGCTCATCGAAGAGCAGAACAAGAAGGGCGGCCTTCTCGGCAAGAAACTCGAGGCCGTCGTTGTCGATCCGGCCTCTGACTGGCCGCTGTTTGCTGAAAAAGCCCGCGAGCTGATTTCCGTCGATAAGGTCGCTGCTGTCTTTGGTTGCTGGACGTCGTCGTCGCGCAAATCGGTCCTGCCGGTTTTCGAAGAGCTGAATTCGATCCTGTTCTACCCGGTCCAGTACGAGGGTGAGGAATCCTCGCGCAACATCTTCTACACCGGTGCCGCTCCAAACCAGCAGGCCATCCCGGCCGTCGACTATCTGATGAACACCGAGGGCGTCGAACGTTTCGTGCTGGAAGGCACCGACTACGTCTATCCGCGCACCACCAACAAGATCCTCGAAGCCTATCTGATCGCCAAGGGTATCCCAAAAGAGGATATCATGATCAACTACACGCCATTCGGCTTCTCCGACTGGCAGACGGAAGTGACGAAGATCAAGGAATTCGGTTCGGCCGGCAAGAAGACGGCCGTCGTTTCGACCATCAACGGCGATGCCAACGTGCCGTTCTACAAGGAGCTCGGCAACAAGGGCATCAAGGCAACCGATATCCCGGTCGTCGCCTTCTCCGTCGGCGAAGAAGAGCTGGCCGGTCTCGATACCAAGCCGCTGGTTGGTCACCTCGCCGCGTGGAACTACTTCCAGTCCGTCGATGCGCCTGCCAATGCTGAATTCATCAAGCAGTGGCATGCCTTCACCAAGAATGACAAGCGCGTCACCAACGATCCGATGGAAGCCGCCTATATCGGCTTTAGTGCCTGGGTAAAGGCCGTCGAGGCTGCTGGAACCACCGAAACCGATGCCGTTCTCGACACGATCATCGGCACCAGCGTACCGAACCTTTCGGGCGGCTACTCCACCGTGATGCCGAACCACCACATCACCAAGCCGGTGCTGATCGGTGAAATCCAGGCCGACGGCCAGTTCGAAATCGTCCAGCAGACCCCACAGGTCGTTGGCGACGAATGGTCGGACTTCCTGCCGGACTCGAAGGATCTGATCTCCGATTGGCGCAAGCCGATGTCCTGCGGCAACTTCAACGTTGCAACGGGCAAGTGCGGCGGCAAAGGCTCCTGATGTCAACGATTACCCGCTGATTTCATCAAGCTCAGCATATTCCGGCAACGGCCTGACGGCCATTTCCCAGAAATCATTCTCATGACGTCTTGATTGAAATGCCAATACCCTCCGTCCAGACCCTGTCTGGGCGGAGGGACCTGCATCCCGACATCTGGCATGTTTTCTGCTTGGCTCAGTTGGGACGCGGCTCCTGGATGCCGGTCCCCATCGATGTGCTCGTCGAGCGAGCGGAGTGCGGAAAACTTAAGCAACAGCGCCGGCATAACGTGTGTTTCGTCAATGCACGGCGCCCGAGCCAACGGAACAAGAAGAGCTCATGTATCGCGCCATCCAAACCTTCCTTGTTGCTCTCTGCCTGCTGATCAGCTGCCTGGCAACGGGCCTGCGCGCTGAGGAGAACATCCGGCCGCTGGTCGATGCGCTGGGCGCTACGGCTTTCCCGCAGAAGATCGAGGCCGTCAAAGCGTTGGCCGCATCGGGTGATCCTAAGGTCGGTGACATCCTGAAGAACCTCAGCGACGGCAAGCTTTATGCGCCGAAGACCGGCGGTGCGGTCTATCTCGAAGGTTCGGCCGACGGTACCTATCTTGATGTGCTGACAGGGGCCGCGGTCTCTGATGCTCCCGGAAACCTTGCGAAAATCCGGTTGAACAATGGCCTGCGCGGGGCGATCGGCACGGCGCTCAGCCAGTTGACGCTTCTGAGTCCGGATCGTTCCGCCCGCCTTGCGGCGGCGCAGGACCTGCTCAAGGACGCCAATCCGGACAATCTGACCCTTTTGAATTCGGCACTGGTTGAGGAAAAGGATGCCGAGATCAAATCGACCATGGAAGCGGCGCGTGCCGTTATCCTGCTCAAGACCGACGCCACAGCCGAAGACAAGAAAGCCGCTATCGACACGATTGCCGCGCGCGGAAACCGCGACGCCCTGACGATTCTGACGGCAGCGATGGCCAATGCGCCTGATGACCTGAAGCCGGTGATCCAGACCCATGTCAATGCGATCGAGCGAAGCCTTGCCGTCTGGGATATCGCCCAAAACGTTTGGTATGGCCTGTCGCTCGGTTCCGTCCTGCTTCTCGCGGCCATCGGCCTTGCCATCACCTTCGGGGTCATGGGCATTATCAACATGGCCCATGGCGAGATGGTCATGCTCGGGGCCTACACGACCTACGTGGTGCAGCAGACGATCGCTGCGGTCGCGCCGGGAATGGCCGATTTTTCGCTGGCGTTTGCGGTTCCTGCGGCCTTTCTCTTCACCGGCCTGGTTGGCGTCGGCATCGAACGCAGCGTCATCCGCTGGCTTTATGGCCGTCCGCTCGAAACGCTGCTGGCCACCTGGGGCATCTCGCTGATCCTGCAGCAGGCGATCCGCACCATCTTCGGCCCGACCAACCGTCAGGTCGACAATCCAAGCTGGATGTCGGGTGCGTTCGAGATCGGCGGGCTTGCGATCACCTACAATCGCATGTGGATCATCGTCTTTTCGCTGGGTGTCTTCGTCGCCTTGCTGCTGCTGCTCAAACGCTCCAAGTTCGGCTTGCAGATGCGCGCGGTCACCCAGAACCGGCGGATGGCTTCGTCGATGGGTATCCGTACCCCCTGGGTCGATGCGCTCACATTCGGGCTCGGATCCGGCATTGCCGGCATGGCGGGGGTGGCGCTCAGCCAGATCGACAATGTCTCGCCCAATCTCGGCCAGAACTACATTATCGACAGTTTCATGGTCGTGGTCTTCGGCGGTGTCGGCAATCTCTGGGGGACGCTGGTGGGCGCGCTGACACTTGGCATCGCCAACAAGTTTCTGGAGCCCTATGCCGGTGCGGTGCTCGGCAAGATCCTCATTCTCATCTTCATCATTCTTTTCATCCAGCGGCGGCCACGCGGCCTGTTCGCGCTCAAGGGAAGGGCGGTCGAACAATGATCACGCAAATGCTTTTCAGCCAGCACGAAAAGAAGACGGTCTGGGCCGTTTGCCTCATCCTGCTTGCCGCAATCCTCGTACCGCTCGCCAATCTTCTGATCCCGGAAGACAGTGTCTTTCATGTCCCTGGCTATCTGGTGCCGCTGCTTGGCAAGTATCTTTGCTATGCGCTTCTGGCCTTGGCGCTTGATCTCGTCTGGGGCTATTGCGGCATTCTTTCGCTCGGTCATGGCGCGTTCTTCGCACTCGGCGGATATGCCATGGGCATGTATCTGATGCGCCAGATCGGCGATCGCGGCGTCTATGCTAATCCGCTGCTGCCGGATTTCATGGTGTTCCTCAACTGGCAGGAACTGCCGTGGTACTGGTATGGCTTCAACCATTTCGCCTTTGCAGCGCTGATGGTGCTTTTGGTGCCCGGATTGCTGGCCTTCGGCTTCGGCTGGTTTGCCTTCCGCTCGCGCGTTACCGGCGTCTATCTGTCGATCATCACCCAGGCGATGACCTATGCTCTGTTACTAGCCTTCTTCCGCAACGAGATGGGTTTTGGTGGTAACAATGGCCTGACCGATTTCAAGGAAATTCTCGGCTTCAACGTTCAGGCCGGTGGTACGCGCGCCGCACTTTTTGCGGCAACCGCCATCGCGCTGGCGTTGGCTCTGGTTCTGAGTTCCGCCATTGTCCGCTCAAAATACGGCAAGGTGCTGGTCGGCGTGCGCGATGCGGAAAGCCGGACCCGGTTTTTGGGCTACCGGGTCGAGAATATGAAGCTGTTTATCTTCACCGTCTCGGCGATGATGGCGGGCGTGGCCGGTGCGCTCTATGTGCCGCAGGTCGGCATCATCAACCCGGGAGAGTTCGCCCCGGCAAACTCGATCGAAGTGGTGATCTGGACGGCGGTTGGCGGGCGCGGCACGCTGATCGGCCCGATCATCGGCGCCATCCTCGTCAATTTCGGCAAAAGCGTGTTTACCGCGGCCTTCCCGGAATTCTGGCTGTTTGCACTCGGCGCCCTGTTCGTCGCCACGACCTTGTTCCTGCCAAAGGGCGTGGTCGGCACGGTCCAGCAGTTCCTCGCCCGGCGCAAGGAACAGAAACAAGCAGATGCCGCTGAAAAAGTCTATCAGGACAAGGCTGCGGCCAGGGCCGAAAGCCGGCTGGCCACGCTTGAACCCCTGGCTGCGGAGTAAGATCGATGGATGCAAAGACCTCACGCAGCCTGCTTTATCTCGATGGCGTCTCGGTATCGTTCGACGGGTTCAAGGCGCTGAATTCGCTGTCCTTCGTGGTTGAGCCCGGTGAACTCAGGGCTATCATCGGCCCGAACGGGGCAGGCAAGACGACGATGATGGATATCATCACCGGCAAGACCCGGCCGGATAGCGGCCAGGTGTTTTTCAACGGCGATATCGATCTGACCAAGAAGGACGAGGCCGACATCGCCCAGCTCGGCATCGGCCGGAAGTTTCAGAAGCCGACGGTGTTCGAAAGCCATACCGTCTGGGACAATATCGAGCTGGCGCTCAACCGGAAACGCGGCGTTTTCTCGACCCTGTTTTACCGGCTGACGGCGGAGGACAAGGTGCGTATCGACGAAATCCTCGAAACGGTGCGCATGACCGCGCGCAAGGACGATCTGGCCGCCAATCTCTCGCACGGGCAGAAACAGTGGCTGGAGATCGGCATGCTGCTCGCGCAGGAGCCGAAACTGCTTCTGGTCGATGAGCCCGTCGCCGGCATGACCGATGCGGAAACCGCCGAAACCGCCATCCTGCTCAAGGAAATCGCCAAGACCCGCTCGGTCGTCGTCGTCGAACACGACATGGGCTTCATCCGCGATCTCGGCGTCAAGGTGACGTGCCTGGCGGAAGGCTCGGTGCTGGCCGAAGGCTCGATCGATTTCGTCAGCAACGATCCGAAAGTGATCGAGAATTATCTGGGGCGGTGAGATGCATTATAACGTTTCGATGTTCTGCGGCCGGTGGATGCCGGTTTCACCCCCCTCTGTCGCTTTGCGACATCTCCCCCACAAGGGGGGAGATCATTCTCTTTCCTCGATTGCGCTGATGCCAATGGCAATCTCCCCCCTTGTGGGGGAGATGTCGACGCCGCCGACAGAGGGGGGTGAAGCCACAACTTCTGAAGGTGATCAACTATGCTGACCGTCGACAACATCAATCTCCATTACGGTGCGGCTCAAGCCCTCCGTGGCGTTTCCATTACAGCGCCCATGGGCAAGATCACCTGCGTTCTCGGCCGCAACGGCGTCGGCAAGACCAGCCTGCTTCGGGCGATTACCGGCCAGCATGGGCCAAGCGCCGGCACGATTACCTTCAACGATACGGTGCTGAACGGCATGGCGCCCTACAATCGGGCCAAGCACGGCATTGGTTTCGTGCCGCAGGGGCGCGAGGTCTTTCCGCTGCTGACGGTCAAGGAAAACCTGGAATCGGGCTATGCGCCGGTGGCGCGCAAGGACCGGTTCATTCCGGAGGATATCTTCAACCTCTTCCCCATCCTGCGCTCGATGCTCGGCCGCCGCGGCGGCGATCTGTCGGGCGGGCAGCAGCAGCAGCTGGCGATTGGCCGGGCGCTGGTCACCCGGCCCAAAATCCTCGTCCTCGATGAGCCGACGGAGGGTATCCAGCCATCGATCATCAAGGATATCGGCCGGGCGATCCAGTATCTGCGCGATTCCACCGGGATGGCGATTCTGCTTGTGGAACAATATCTTGACTTCTGCCGGGAGCTTGCAGACCATGTTTACATCATGGACCGTGGCGAGATCGTGCATGAAGGCCCGGCCGAGACGCTGGATACGCCGGAAGCGCGCCGCCACCTGACGGTTTGACGGCAGATGGCTGAAGTAGCAGCAGGGATCGCTCCGCAAAGGGCGTGGGGCAAAGGGCGGCTGGTGGCAAAGCCGTTTGCGGGGCGTACCCGGCTTGCCGAATTCTATCAGGAAGGCTGCGCCAAGATCCGGTTGCCGGACACATTCGACACCACGATGGAAGCGGTGCTGATCAACAGTTCCGGCGGTCTGACGGGGGGCGATCATATAGAATGGTCGTTTGCAGCCGGTGACGGCACCCACCTGACATTGACCACCCAGGCCTGCGAGAAAATCTATAAAGCCAGCGCCGGGACGGCCGCGGTGAGTGCGCGGATTTCGCTGGGGCAGGGAGCCACAGTGCATTGGCTGCCGCAGGAAACCATCCTGTTTGACCGGGCCTCGATATCGCGAAAGCTGGAGGTCGATCTTGCTGATGGGGCGGAATTTCTGGCGGTCGAGGCCGTGCTTCTGGGGCGCAAGGCGATGGGCGAGGCGATGCGGGAAGGCCTGTTTCAGGATCGCTGGCGCATTCGCAAGAATGGCGCGCTGCTGCATGCCGAAAATCTGCGGCTTTCCGGCGATATCTCCGGTTTGACGCAGGAACGCGCGGTGCTCGGCGGGCAGGTGGCTTTCGCGACCGTGTTTTACACCGGCGCTGATTGCGAGTTGCATCTCGACAAGCTGCGCGGTCTGATCGGCGGCATTGCGGGCGGCGTGAGCTGCTATCGGGTGGGAGGCGAAGACAAGCTGATTGCCCGCCTCGTTGCCGCCGATGGTTTTGCCTTGAGAAAAATCCTCATCCCGGTCATTTCGCACTTGCGCAAGGGCGCCTCTGTGCCGAAAGTCTGGAACCTGTAATTGACCCATAATCCCGGTGACCACGCATGAACCTGACACCTCGTGAAAAAGACAAATTGCTGATTTCGATGGCAGCCATGGTCGCCCGCCGGCGGCTGGAGCGCGGCGTCAAGCTCAACCATCCCGAAGCAATCGCCCTGATCACCGATTTTGTCGTCGAGGGTGCGCGCGATGGCCGCTCGGTGCCTGACCTGATGGAGGCGGGCGCTCATGTGATCACCCGCGCTCAGGTGATGGAAGGCATTCCCGAGATGATCCACGATATCCAGATTGAGGCGACGTTTCCGGATGGGACAAAGCTTGTCACCGTCCATGAACCCATTCGCTGAGGAAAGACCATGCTGCAACTGAGACCCAATTGCGAATGCTGCAACAAGGATCTGCCGCCTGGCAGCCGCGAAGCCATGATCTGCAGCTTCGAATGCACCTTCTGCACGCAGTGCGTCACCGATGTTCTCGATGGGCAATGCCCGAACTGTAGTGGCGAACTCGTGCGCCGCCCGGTTCGTCCAGCAGCCAAGCTCGGCAAGTTTCCGGCCTCCACCGAGCGCGTTCTGAAAGCCGAAGGCTGCGCGCCGATCAAGGCTGCCTGAAGAGGAGAGACGATACGATGATCCCCGGTGAAATCCTTGCGGCAGAGGGCGAGATCGAGCTGAATGCCGGGCTGGACACGGTATCGCTGGAGGTTTCCAATAGCGGTGACCGTCCCGTCCAGGTCGGCAGCCACTATCATTTTGCCGAAACCAATGCCGCCTTGCTGTTTGACCGGGCCGTGGCACATGGCAGGCGCCTGGATATTCCAGCCGGAACCGCGGTGCGCTTTGAGCCGGGACAGACGCGTAGCGTCACGCTCATTCCTTTTACCGGCAAGCGCGAGGTTTACGGCTTCCGCCAGAAGGTCATGGGCAAGCTATGAGGCGTTTCCTCCTCACGTCAGTTTCGCTTGCGGTCACGTTGTTTCAAGGCGTTCTCCTTGCACAGGCGCAAGAGGATCCGCAGGTCGATTGCGCCAATGCAATGACCCAGGCGGATATGAACATTTGCGCCAACAAGGATTATGAGGCGGCCGATACGGAGCTGAACGCGGTCTACAAGAAGGCCATGGCGGCGATGAAGGATACCGACAAGGAAATGGCCGGTATCGCCCCCAGCTATGTCGGTGCCGTCGAAGCTCTGAAGAAGGCCCAGCGCGCCTGGATTGATTATCGCGACGGCCAATGCGAACTGGCCGGTTTCGAGGCGCGGGGCGGTTCGATGGAGCCGATGCTGGTCTCCGGTTGCCTGGCGGACCTGACCAAGAAGCGAACCGAGGAACTGAAGGGCCTGACGGAAGGTGCTGGAAACTGAGGTGTCCGTGACCGCGAGCCGGACCATCATGATCGTTGGCAATGGTCCGGTGCCGGATGGTGCGGCCGCCATCATCGATGCGGCTGATCTGGTGATCCGCTTCAACGATTGCCGTTCCTGCGGAGCGGGTGGGGAGAAGACGGATATCGTTGCCGTCTGCAACACCGGACGTCCGGCGCTGGCCATGCTGGGGGGCGGGATGTGGAAGACGAAAGCGGCGGTGCGGCGGGCAAGCGCGATCTGGTGCGTTCGTGATGGAGACAAGTTTCAGGCGTTGCGGCCGCAGCTGGCTTTGACGCATCCGGATCTTGATGATCTCTGCGACGATTATACCGATGGTTTTCGCACCTTTGCCCAGGCGACCGGCCGCGCCTTTCATACGATCCCGGCGTCTACGCATGAGCGTGTCGATGCGGGGCTGAAGCCATTCGACCCCGGCGAATATGTCGTGCCGAGCAGCGGTTTGATTGCGATTGCCGAAGTGCTGGCTCATTGGCGCCGCCCGACGAATCGCGTGGTTCTTGCCGGTTTTGGCCATGCGGGCTGGGAGTGGCATCCTTTTTCTGCCGAGCGCCGTTATGTCGATGACCTGATTTCCAAGGGGCAGCTGTTGCGCCTCGATCCGACCAGTTTACCCGCCTTTGCTCAGGGAGCCTGAAAGCCATGTCCTACAAAATGTCGCGCGCGGCCTATGCCAGCATGTTCGGCCCCACCACCGGCGACAAGGTTCGGCTGGCCGATACCGAGCTGTTCATCGAGGTGGAAAAGGATTTCACCACCTATGGCGACGAGGTGAAGTTTGGCGGTGGCAAGGTCATTCGCGACGGCATGGGCCAGAGCCAGGCCACGCGGGCGCAAGGGGCGGTCGATACCGTCATCACCAATGCGCTGATTGTTGATCATACCGGCATCGTCAAGGCCGATATCGGCTTGAAGAACGGCCGGATCGCTGCGATCGGCAAGGCTGGTAACCCGGACACCCAGCCGGGGGTGACCATCATTGTCGGTCCGTCGACGGAGGTGATTGCCAGCGAAGGCAAAATCATTACGGCAGGTGGCATGGATGCCCATATCCATTACATTTGCCCGCAGCAGATCGAGGAAGCCCTGATGTCGGGGATCACCACGATGCTTGGCGGCGGCTCCGGCCCGGCGCATGGCACGCTGGCAACCACGTGCACCGGCGCGTGGCATATCGAGCGGATGATCGAGAGCTTTGATGCCTTTCCAATGAATCTCGCGCTGGCTGGCAAGGGCAACGCCTCGCTTCCGGCGCCGATCGAGGAGATGATCCTTGCCGGGGCCTCCAGCTTGAAGCTGCACGAGGACTGGGGCACGACGCCAGCCGCCATCGACAATTGCCTGTCGGTTGCCGATGCCTTTGACGTGCAGGTGATGATCCACACCGATACGCTGAACGAAAGCGGTTTCGTCGAAGATACGATCGGGGCCATCAAGGGGCGCACGATCCATGCCTTTCACACCGAAGGCGCGGGCGGCGGCCATGCCCCTGATATCATCAAGATCTGCGGCCAGCCGAACGTCATCCCGTCCTCAACGAACCCGACCCGGCCCTACACGGTCAATACACTTGCCGAGCATCTCGACATGCTGATGGTCTGCCATCACCTGTCGCCGTCGATCCCGGAAGACATTGCCTTTGCCGAAAGCCGTATCCGCAAGGAGACGATCGCAGCCGAAGACATCCTGCATGATATCGGCGCGTTCTCGATCATTTCGTCCGACAGTCAGGCCATGGGCCGCGTTGGCGAGGTGGCGATCCGCACCTGGCAGACGGCCGACAAGATGAAACGGCAACGGGGCCCGCTGCCGCAGGAGACCGGCGAGAACGACAACTTTCGCGTCCGGCGCTATATCGCCAAATACACGATCAACCCCGCGATCGCGCAGGGCCTTTCGCATGAGATCGGCTCGATCGAAGTCGGCAAGCGTGCCGATCTGGTGATGTGGAATCCGGCGTTCTTCGGGGTGAAGCCCGATATGGTGCTTCTTGGCGGCATGATCGCGGCTGCCCCGATGGGGGATCCGAACGCCTCGATCCCGACGCCACAGCCGGTGCATTACCGGCCGATGTTTGGCGCCTTTGGCAAGGCACGAACCAATTCGTCCGTCACCTTCGTATCGCAGGCATCGCTCGATGGTGGGCTGCAGGCGCGGCTCGGTGTTGCCAAGCAGCTCGTTGCGGTGAAGAACACCCGTGGTGGCATCGGCAAGGCCTCGATGATCCACAATAGCCTGACGCCGCATATTGAGGTGGACCCCGAAACCTACGAGGTTCGGGCCGATGGCGAGCTCTTGACCTGCGAACCCGCAACGGTGCTACCGATGGCGCAGCGCTACTTCATGTTCTAGCGCGGTTGTTGATCGAGAAAGAATGCTGATGTCCTGGAGACGGCCCGTGCGCTGGCTGGCGGCCGCTGTGTTTACCGCGGTCTTGGCGATTGTTGCCGGGACATTCGTGCCTCGGCCTTTGTGGCATACCGCGAAAGCCGATGCGGAAACGAGGGAGACGCATCGGATTCTTGTGCTGTCCAACCCGATCCATACGGACATTGCCATTCCAGTCACTGCCGAAACGCTGGGCCGTTTTCCGTTTCTCGCGGAAAGCGGCATGCCGGTTGCGCATCCGGACGCACGCTGGCTGGTTTTCGGCTGGGGTGGCCGGGCGTTTTATATCGAGACGCCCACATGGTCGGAGTTGAAACCGGTGCCATTGTTCAAGGGGCTGACGCTTGATCGCTCGGTCATCCATGCCGATGTCGCGGGCGAGATTCTCGAGCCCGCCGATCATGTTGCGGGTTTTGAGATCGGGCCGGATGAATACGAACGGCTGCTATCCTTCATCGAAGCGAGCTTTATGTCAGCAGGCGGCCGAATCGAGGCGATTCCGGATGTTGCCTACGGCGCCAATGACCGTTTTTTCGAGGCCAACGGCTGGTTCACTGCTGTCCTTGGCTGCAATACCTGGACGGCCAAGGCGCTTCGCGAGGCAGGGTTGCGAACCGGCTGGTGGAATCCATTACCGATTTCCCTGTCGGCATCGCTGGCGCTGTATAATTGAAATAATTGACTTTTTGTCGCAGGCACAGGCATGCGCTGAGTGCAGGTCAGCCATGCGGCGAGTGTTTTTCGTCGCCTTTGTGCTGCATCGCAGCAGCCATTGCTATAGAAAAAGGGTCACTTCCTGCGCCGGGTTCCTCCCAAGACCTGCCGCGCGGGACGTTTATCTTTCAAGGAGTATCCATCATGATCATTGGCAGAAAAGTTCCGTCCGTTACCTTCCGCACGCGTATTCGCGACGAAGCCGTTGGCGGTGCCAATCCATTCCGCTGGCAGGATGTTTCGTCGGCCGATTATTTCGCCGGCAAGCGCGTCATCCTGTTTTCGCTGCCGGGCGCGTTTACGCCGACCTGCTCGACCTTTCAGCTTCCCGACTTCGAAAAGCTGACGGCTGATTTCCGTGCCGAGGGCATTGATGAAATCTACTGCATCTCCGTCAACGACGCCTTCGTGATGAATGCCTGGGGCAAGTCGCAGAACCTCGAAAACGTCAAGCTCATTCCTGATGGCTCCGGCGAGTTTACCCGCAAGATGGGCATGCTCGTTTCCAAGGACAATCTCGGCTTCGGTATGCGTTCCTGGCGTTATGCCGCCGTCATCAATGACGGTGTCGTCGAACAGTGGTTCGAGGAAGAAGGCTATTGCGACAATGCCGACAACGACCCGTATGGCGTCTCGTCGCCGCAGAACATCCTCGGCGCGCTGCAGTCGGAAAAGATCGCTGCCTGATTTCAGGCAAGGGTGATTTTCGTCAAATCCGGCGCCGGGCCTGTTTGGTCTGGCGCCGGATTTTTTTGTTGTTACAGTCATATGATTGAATTTGAAGGCTCGTTGAATGCCCTATCGCTCGACTGAGATCCTGTCGCCCGGTCCAACCGACAAGACAGCGCTGCATACGATTGCTCTTGCCCATGACAAGCGGCACCTGCGCCGCAAATTGCTGCATCTCGACAATGACGATGTGGTGATGCTTGACCTGAAGGAGCCCGTCATGCTGGCTGATGGCGATCTTCTGGTATTGGACACCGGGGAGTATGTCCGCATCGCTGCGATTGATGAGCCGCTCTATGACATTCGCCCGCGAGATCCCCTCCACCTGATCGAACTCGCCTGGCATCTCGGCAATCGGCACCTTGCCGCAGAAATCCGGCTGGAGCGGATTTTGATTCTGCGTGATCCGGTGATCAAGGCGATGCTGGAAGGTCTGGGCGCTGCGATCAGTGAGGTGACGGAACCGTTTCAGCCGATGCGCGGTGCCTATCATGGCTCCGGTGGACATTCGCATGGTCATGGCGGCCACCATCACGCCCATGACTGATCATGCCGACACCAAAGCGCTGCTGCGGCTGGTGACATGGTTGTCGCCAGCCTTTCCGGTCGGGGCGTTCTCCTATTCCGGTGGGCTTGAGCAGGCGGTGCACGATGGTCTGGTGCGTGACGCGCCGGGGCTTACGCGATGGCTGAAGGCGTTGATCGAACATGGTTCGAGCTGGAATGATGCCGTACTTCTGGCCGAGAGTTATCGGGCTTGTGGAGATACACCTCGACTGGCGGAGTTAAGAGAACTCGCTGAAGCCCTTGCCGGATCGCGCGAGCGCCATATGGAAACCATGCTGCAAGGAGAGGCGTTCCTGATGGCAGCTGCCCATTGGCCGCATCCGGTGCTCGATACCCTGACAGGTGCGGTTGCCTATCCTGTTGCCGTTGGGGCGATTGCGGGCGCGCATGGCACGGGACTTGAGCCGCCGCTGGCTGCCTACCTGCATTCGACGGCATCCAATCTGGTTTCGGTGGCAATCCGTTGCGGGGTGATCGGGCAGACACACGGAGTTGCTGTGCTTGCCGGGCTGGAACCGGTGATCGCTGAAACAGCGGCACGGGCTGCGACGAGCACGCTGGACGATCTTGGTTCCGCGACCATCACGGCCGATATTTCAGCGCTGCGCCATGAGACTTTGCATTCGCGGCTCTTTCGGTCCTGACAGTTTCGAGCCCGCTTTCTTGAAAGGAATATTACGATGAAATCTGCCAATGGCCCCCTTCGCGTCGGAATCGGCGGTCCAGTCGGCTCCGGCAAGACAGCGTTGACCGACAAGCTCTGCAAGGCGATGCGCGAAACATATTCGGTCGCCGTCGTCACCAATGATATCTACACCAAGGAAGATGCCGAGGCGCTGGTACGCATGCAGGCACTGCCGTCGGACCGGATCGTTGGCGTCGAGACCGGCGGTTGTCCGCACACGGCAATCCGGGAAGATGCGACGATCAACCTGCAGGCCATTGCCGATCTCAACCGGCGCATTCCGGATCTCGACGTCATCTTCATCGAATCCGGTGGTGACAATCTGGCAGCGACCTTTTCGCCTGATCTTGCCGACATCACCATCTATGTCATTTCCGTCTGCCAGGGCGAGGAAATCCCGCGCAAGGGCGGACCGGGGATCACACGCTCGGACCTTCTGGTGATCAACAAGAAGGACCTGGCGCCCTATGTCGGTGCCGATCTCGACGTCATGGAGCGGGACGCCAACCGTATGCGTGCTGCGCGGCCTTTCGTGTTTTCCGACATGAAACGCGGCGACGGTATCGAGACGATCGTCGATTTTCTGAGGGTTGAAGGCGGGCTGTGAAGAGAGCGCTGTTTCAAGACGAAAAAGCCCGGCCGCATTTATGAGGCGGCCGGGCTTTTTGAGGGGGGCGAGCTGGAACTATTCCGCTGCGAGCGCGGGGTGGTTGATGACGTTGCCGCCGCGTTTGGGGGCTTCCAGCTTGTCGAGCCGTTTTTGCAACTCGTCGATCGTCTTGCCCTGATCCGTGACGATGCCCGTCAATGCTTCGTTTTCAAGCACCTCCAGTTCCTCATCCTTCTTGCCGACCATGCGGCCGAACAGCCAGCCCATCAGGCGGGATACGTCGTCCATGATCAGGAAGAACGACGGCACGACGAGAAGCGAGAGCACGGTGGATACGATGATGCCGCCGATAACGGCGATCGCCATCGGTGCGCGGAACGAACCGCCTTCGCCGACACCGAGTGCTGAGGGAATCATACCCGCCGACATGGCGATGGATGTCATGATGATCGGCTGAGCGCGTTTGCGGCCGGCCTCGATCATGGCCTGGACACGTTCCATGCCCTGACGCTTCATCTCGACGGCGAAGTCGACCAGCAGGATGGCGTTCTTGGTGACGATACCCATCAGCATCAGGACACCGATCATGACCGGCATCGAGAATGCATTGCGGGTCAGGATCAACGCCACAGCGACGCCGCCGATTGCCAGCGGCAGCGACAGGAGAATGGTGAAGGGCTGGATCACATCCTTGAACAATAGGATGAGCACCACCAGCACCATCAGCAATCCGAGCAGCATGGCGTTGCCGAAGCTCTGCATCATCTCGCTCTGGATCTTGGTATCGCCGCTCTCGGCAAGCCGAACGGTCGATGGCAGCTTCGTCTCGTCGACGATCCGCTTGAACTCTGCGGTCGAGGTATCGAGCGCGGTCCCCTGCGGCACATCGGAGCCGATCGAGGCCACCTTGTTGCGAGCATTGCGCAGGATTGAGCTTGGTCCTTCGGAATAGCTGATATCGGCAACGCTATCGATCGGAACCGTCGAGCCAGACGCGGTCTTCACCTTCAGGGCGCCGATCGCTGCGAGGTCACGGCGAACGTCAAGTGACGTCTGTACCCGGATCGGGATCAGCCGGTTGTCGAGCGAGATCTTGGTCAGTGCTGCATCGACATCACCGGTCGTAGCAACGCGGATCGTCTGGGAAATCTGCTGCGGCGTGATGCCGAGACGTGCGATTTCATCCTTCCGCGGATGAATCTGCAGTTCCGGCCGGGGCAGGGCGCCTTCCGAGCTGACGTTGGACAGGATGGGTGACGCGCGCAGTTTGCCTTCCAGCAGGCTGACGGCCGCATTCAGGTCGTCCTCGTTGGACGACAGGAAGTTGAAGGTCAGTTCACGTTCGCCGCGATCGTTCAGCTTGGTGATGCGTACATCCGGAATGCCGCGCAGGTTGGCGAAGATGTCCTTTTCGACGTCCCACTGCGGACGTGTCCTGCCATCCATCTTCATCTTCGGCATATACTGCCCGATCAGCGGAAGATTGCCGAGACCCTTGTTGACCAGGGTTTTGACAAGCGAATGGTCGATGGTCCCGAGAATGATGCGGACCGTTGCACGGCGCAGTTCAAGATCGCCCTTCGGCGAGGCGCCGCCGAGCACGAAGACGCTCTCCACGCCATCGATACCGCGCACAGCGTTGTAGATCTGTTCAGTTGTGGCGTCGGTTTCAGCAAGAGTTGCGTTTGGCGGCAATTCGACCGACAGCACGACGCGCGATGAATCGTCCGGCGGCATGAAGCTGCCTGGCACCTGCGCCATCAGAGCCAGGGAACCTGCCAGGAAGGCGAAAGCGGCGAGCATCGTTGCGTAGCGCATATACCAGCGCCGGGTCGTGGCGCTGACCAGCCAGGTATAGCCCTTCATCATGCGCCCATCATTGTCATGATGGTCGTCAACGCCGTCCTCGGGCTTCATCAGGTAGGCTGCCATCAGTGGCGTGATCAGACGCGCGACCATCAGCGAGAAGAAGACGGAGAAGGCGACCGTCAAGCCGAACTGAATGAAATATTGTCCGGCAATACCGGGCATGAACGAGACCGGCACGAAGACGGCGATGATGGTGAAGCTGGTGGCGATAACCGCTAGCCCGATTTCGTCGGCGGCGTCGAGCGAGGCCCGGTACGGCGTCTTTCCCATCTTGATATGCCGGGCAATATTCTCGATTTCGACGATCGCGTCATCGACGAGAATACCCGTCGCCAGTGTCAATGCCAGGAAGCTGACGAGATTGAGCGAGAAGCCCATCAGATCCATGATCCAGAATGTCGGGATCGCGGACAGGGGCAGGGCAACCGCGGCGATAAGCGTCGCCCGCCAGTTTCTCAGGAAGAGAAGCACGACGATAACGGCAAGGATCGAGCCTTCCAGCAGCGTGTGCAGCGCAGCTTCATAGTTGCCGTAGGTGAAATAGACCGAGTCATCGACCATTGCGATGTTGACTTGGGGATGGGCGGCACGAACCGTATCGAGGCTTTTCGCCACGGTTTCTGCGACGGTGACTTCGCTGGCGCCCTTGGATCGGAACACTGCGAAGGTGACCGATGCGTCACCATTGAAGCGAGAGAAGGATTTCTGCTCTTCATAGGTATCGGTGACGGTGCCGAGATCGGAGAGTTTTACGAACCGGCCATTGGGCAGCGCGATCGTCGTATTGGCGAGCTGGGCCACGTTGCGGGCGTCGCCGAGTGTACGGATGGTCTGCTCGTTCCCGCCGATCTGACCGCGGCCCGAGCCGAGGTCAACGTTGGTGCTGCGCAGCTGATTGTTGACATCCGGGGCTGTGATGCCGAAGGAATCGAGCTTGTTCGGATCAAGCTCGACCTTGATTTCCCGGTCGGAGCCGCCGTAACGGTCAATCCGGCCAACGCCGACCTGACCCTGCAGGGCGCGCTTGATGGTATCATCGACGAACCAGGAGAGTTCCTCCAGCGTCATATCAGGCGATGTGACGGAGAAAGTCTGGATGGCTTGGCCTTCGACATCGATCTTGGTGACGACAGGCTCTTCAACGTCGGCAGGCAGATCGCTGCGGATGCGGTCGATCGCGTCCTTGGTGTCCTGGACGGCTTCTTCCGTGGGCTTTTCGATACGGAAAACGACTGAAGTGACCGACTGTCCGTCGGTAACCGTGGATTGGATTTCGTCAACACCGGCGATCGAGGCAACGGCGTCCTCGACCTCCTTGGTCACCTGCATTTCCAGTTCCGACGGCGAGGCGCCGTTCTGGGTCACGGTGATCGCGACCACCGGGACGTCGATGTTCGGGAACCGGGTGATCGGCAATGCGTAGAACGATTGAATTCCCAGGTAGAGCAGAAGCGCGAAACCCAGGATCGGCGCGATCGGGTTGCGGATGGACCAAGCAGAAAAGTTCATCTCTTTGACCTCGATCAGTTCGATACGGTTTCGGCGGCCGCAAGCACGGGTTTGATACGATCACCATCGCGCACGAAGGCGCCGGCTTTCGTAATCACCCGGTCGCCCTGCTTCAGCCCGCTGCGGATTTCGATATATCCGTTGTCCTGTATGCCGGTTTCAACTTGCGCAACATGTGCCACGTCACCCTCGACCTTGCGGGCGACCATGCCGTCCTTCGTATTGGTGACCGCCGAAAGCGGCAGGACGAGCGCCTGTTTTTCCGTGACGATGATCTGCGCCCGTGCATACATGCCAACCCTGGCTTTTTCGGGTTCCAGCAGGCTGATATAGACACTGCCGAGGCGGGTCTGGGTGTCGATCACCGGCGAAATCAGGCGGATTCTCCCGTCGATCTGCGTCTTGCCGTCGGCAAGCGTTACCTTTGCCTTCTGGCCGATCTCAAGCTTAGGCAGGTCGGTTTCGATAACTTCCGCCTTCATCTCGACGGCACCATCGCGAATGATGGTGAACAGCGGCTCACCGGCGCCATTCGCAATGGCCCCAACCTTTGCGGTGCGTGCCGAGACCACGCCGGTTACTGGCGTTTTCACATCCGTGCGGACAAGCCGCAGATCGACATCGGAAATCTGCGCCTCAACGACCTTGATATCCGCCTTGGCGACAGAGACCAACTGGTCAGCCGAGCGGACGCGCGCAAGCGCTGCGGTGGCGGCGGCTTTTTCCTGGTCACGCTGCGCTGTCGACATCGAACCCGCCTCGGCGAGCTTTTTTGATCGTTCGCTGACCCGGACGGCTTCATCCGCATTGGCCTGCGCTTCCGCAAGTTGTGCCTGATATTGGGCAAGAGCGGCCTCAGCCTTGGCAAGGCTTGCGGCATATTGGCTCTTTTGCAGCACAAGCATATCCTGGTTCAGGGTGGCGAGCGTACTCTCTGCCTCAACCCGGTCACCGACATCGGCGTTCAGCGTGCGAATGGAAAGCCCGTCGACCAGCGGGGAGACATAGGTCTCATCGACGGCTTTCACCGCACCGGTTGCCACGACCCGATCGACAATCGGCCTGGATGCCACCTCGGTTACGACAATGGACGGCAATGTCTGCGTGGCTTCCGGCTTGGCGGCCTCCTGCGCGAATGCCGTGCCGGATAGCAAAGTCAGCAAAAGAGCAGTGGAAATTCCAAACGCAAACGTCGTGTTACGGGCCATCGGCTCACTTTCCTCGAATTCCGGATAAATCAGTTCGCTGACGCCGAAAACATTGCCTGGATGGGCCGGTCGCCGTCATATGCAGGAAAGGAAGGAAATAGCGCGCCGGTTGCAATTACGTTACGCGTAAATTTTCTCCCGCATCCTCCTCAGAATGCCTTCGGGCTCTATTTAGTTAGAGCCATTCGGCTATGCAAGATCATAGAAATAAAGAATGGTGCCTCATTATTTTATTTGTTGGGTGCCATCAATGCAACTTCCGTTTTATGTCTTTTTGTTGCGCAAACGTATTTGCAAGTGTTGCAAATGAGAAACGCGCGGGAACCAGCCCGCGCGTTTCTTCTGTCAAAAGTACTATAAAAACGCCTATTTGAGAGCGGCGTCAGTAATCTCATGCGTGAAGGCGCCTGATGGTTCCTTGCTGATAACGGGGTCGGATCCACCCTTCAGCAGCGAAGCAACGGTGCGTTTGTAGTCGGCGTCATCCAGCGCGCCGTTCGAGCCTGCCGTCAATTTGGCAACTTCACTCATCATGCGCTTCTGGTGTTCTTCCGTCTGGGCGCCGGTAGCGTCGTTCTCAAGAACGATGCCGGCGGCTTCGTCGGTGTTTTGCTCGGCGTATTTCCAGCCCTTCATCGAAGCGCGCACGAACTTGACCATCTTTTCCTTGAAGGCCGGATCCTTGAGCTTGTCTTCAAGCACGTAGAGACCGTCTTCCAAGGTTGCGACGCCCTGATCCTGATACTTGAAGACCACCAGGTCATCCGGCTTGATGCCGGCGTCGATGACCTGCCAATATTCGTTATAGGTCATGGTCGAGATGCAGGCAGCCTGCTTCTGGATCAGCGGATCGACGTTGAAGCCCTGCTTCAGGACGGTGACGCCATCCGGGCCGCCATCGGTCTTGAGACCGAGTTGGCTCATCCAGGACAGGAACGGATATTCGTTGCCGAAGAACCAGACGCCGAGTGTCTTGCCCTTGAAATCGGCAGGAGAGGCGACGCCGGATTCCTTCAGGCAGGTCAGCATCATGCCCGAGGACTTGAACGGCTGGGCGATGTTGACGAGCGCCACGCCCTTTTCGCGGGTTGCAAGCGCAGATGGCATCCAGTCGACGACGACATCGGCGCCGCCACCGGCGATGACCTGCGGAGGTGCGATGTCCGGGCCGCCCGGCTTGATCTCGACATCGAGACCTTCGGCTTCATAAAAACCCTTGTCCTTGGCGACGTAATAGCCGGCGAACTGGGCCTGCGTGACCCATTTCAGCTGCAGCACCACCTTGTCGGCGGCCATGGCATGGAATGCGGACAGCGAAAAAGCGCTTGCCAGCAGCAATGATGCAAGTCTTGTCTTCATGTCAGTTCCCTCTTTTTTGTTGTACCCGCCCACCACGGGCAGGTATTTTTTAAGCCGTCCGCGCATTCCGCACGGACGGATGCCAGAACGTGACAGCCCGCTCGATGAGCGCGACTATCCCGTAAAAGGCGGAGCCAGCCACCGCCGCAACGGCGATTTCGGCCCAAACCATATCGACATTCATGCGTCCCACCTCGGTGGAAATCCTAAACCCCATGCCGACGATCGGCGTGCCGAAGAATTCCGCGACGATCGCGCCGATCAGCGCCAGAGTGGAGTTGATCTTGAGTGCGTTGAAAATGAAAGGCCATGCCGCTGGAAGACGCAATTTAACAAGGGTTTGAAACCAGCTGGCGGCATAGGTGTGCATCAGGTCGCGCTCCATCGAACTTGCCGCAGCAAGGCCTGAAACCGTGTTTACCAGCATCGGGAAGAACGTCATGATGACGACGACCGCCACCTTCGATTGCCAGTCGAAGCCGAACCACATGACCATGATCGGTGCGACGCCGATGACGGGCAGGGCGGAGACAAAATTGCCGAGCGGCAGAAGGCCCTTCTGCAGGAAAGGCGAACGGTCGATGGCAATCGCAACGAGGAAGCCGAGCCCGCAGCCAAGCGCATAGCCGGTGATGACGCCTTTTAGGAACGTCTGCTGGAAATCGGCCCAAAGTGTCGGCACCGAGTTGATCAGCCGCGTCCAGATCATCGACGGTGGCGGTAGCAGCACCGAGGGAACATTGAGCCCGCGCACCAGTCCTTCCCAGAGAACCAGAATGCTGACGCCGAACAGCAGGGGAACTGCCAGACGAACAACGCTGTTTGCTGACGGGATGCGGAATTTCCTGCGCACCAGCCATTCATTGGTTGCCCAGGCCGCAAGCCAGAAGACGATGGCGCCGAACAGAAGACTATAGTTCATGGTTTCATCCCCATGCGCTTGAGGACGGCGGTGTGGGCAAGCCCGACAATGATCACCAGGGTTGCGGCGAGCGCTGCCGCCATGAACAGAGCCGACCAGATCTGCACCGTCTGGCCATAATAGGAACCGGCGAGCAGGCGGGCGCCGAGACCGGACACGGCACCGGTCGGCAATTCGCCGACGATGGCACCAACCAGCGAAATGGCGATGGCGACTTTCAACGAGGCGAAGAGATAGGGCATGGACGACGGCCAGCGCAGCTTCCAGAAGGTCTGCGACGGGCTGGCATAATAGGTGTGCATCAGGTCAAGCTGGATCTGTTCAGGCGCGCGCAGCCCCTTCACCATGCCGACGACGATCGGGAAGAAGCTCAGATAGGTGGAGATCAGCGCCTTGGGCAAAAGCCCGGATATGCCGACGGCATTGAGGACGACAATGATCATCGGCGCGATGGCGAGGATCGGAATGGTCTGGCTGGCAATGACCCAGGGCATCAGTGAGCGATCCATCGCCCGGTTATGGACGATGCCAACCGCCAGCAGGATACCGAGCACGGTGCCGATGCCAAACCCGAGCAGTGTGGCGGAGAGTGTGATCCAAGCATGGTAAACGAGGCTTCGCTTGGAGGTGACCGGCATTAAAACCGTCGTGTTCCAGATTTCGGCGATCACCTGATGCGGGGCAGGCAGAACCGGCCGTTGCTGGAACATGGTTTTCGGCAGGATTTCGGAAAAGGTAATCTCCGTTCCCGCCCGCGCAGCCGTGTCGCGCTCGAATGGCGCGTTGAGGAAGACTGCGGAAACATACCAGATAATCAGGACGGCAAGCAGGATGACGCCCACCGGCATGATGCTGTCTTTGAAAAGGTTCGGCTTTTCCATGTTCAAGCCTTTCCTCCCGTGGGCAGCAACATCAACCCCATGGAGACGACACCCAGCGCCACTCCGGCCAGTTGTGGCAAGGTCATGCGCTCACCGAAGACGGCAAAGGCGATGAAATTGACCAAGAGGAGTTGGGCAATAGCCGATGCCGAAATGGCAAGCCCGAGCCCACCCTCACGCATCAGCCGCACCATCATCAGATTGCCGAGGCAATAGAGCCCGAGCGAGAACAGGAGGATAAGGATGTTATTGGTGGAAACATAATAACGCGATGCCGTGGCGCCGCCAAGAAAGATCGCCATGGAAGCGGCGAGCCAGAGAATGAAGGAGAGGTTCATTGGTTTGGCTCGGCCTCCAGAAAATTCGAAATGGCTTGTTCTATTGTTAAGAAAACATAGTCCGGGCCGTCGATTACCTGAGCGTTGTCAAAACGGAGGACGCTAAAGCCCTGGGCTTGAAGAAACCGATCGCGTTGGTTGTCGTGTCTCCGTCCATCTGTCGTTTCATGGCTATCGCCATCGACTTCAATCACAATGCGCGCCGACAACCAGGCAAAATCAGCGACATAAGGACCAATCGGAGTTTCACGGCGGAACCGTGCGCCGCGTGAACGGAAGTCGCGCAGCATATTCCACATTCTGGCTTCGGCTTTGGTCAGTTCGGTGCGTAGTTTCTTGGCCCTCGTTCTGGTTTTTGGGTCGATATTTGAGTGCGGCAAGAAAGACCCCTCCCGGTTCGCTGCGCTCACCACCCTCCCCACAAGGGGGAGGGAGAAAACCGCGGCGCCTGCATCGCCAAACTGAAAATGCATCGCCTGCGGCGATCCCTCAAAACTCGAGTTAGAATTTCTGCGCATCGTACGTGCAGCAATTTTGTCTTGTTGGAAGTCTGAAAAAGCGAAAGGCCGACCGGTCGAGCCCCTCCCCCTTGTGGGGAGGGGTTGGGGAGGGGCCTTCGCCGCAATCTCGGTCGCCCTACTCATCATAACTATGCCCCGCTCTCAGACCCTCGCGCACGCGATGGGCGATCGCGAGGAATTCCGGGGTTTCGCGGATGCCCAAGGGGCGTTCGCGTGGCAGGGTGGATTCGATGATGTCGGTGACGCGGCCGGGACGGGGGCTCATGACGACGATCTTGGTGGAGAGATAGACGGCTTCCGGGATCGAGTGGGTCACGAAGCAGATCGTCTTGTTGGTGCGGTCCCAGAGTTTCAAGAGCTGCTCGTTCAGGTGATCGCGGACGATTTCATCGAGTGCGCCGAACGGTTCATCCATCAGGAGAAGATCGGCATCGAAGGCGAGCGCGCGGGCGATCGAGGCGCGCTGCTGCATGCCGCCCGAAAGCTGCCACGGAAATTTCTTGCCAAAGCCCGTCAGGTTGACCAGTTCGAGGGTACGCTCGATCCGCGCCTTCTGGTCCGCGGCGCTGTAGCCCATGATTTCGAGCGGCAGAGCGATGTTCTTTTCGATGGTGCGCCACGGGTAGAGGGCGGCGGCCTGGAAGACATAGCCGTAGGAGCGGTTTTTGCGGGCGTTTTCCGGTGTCGTGCCATTGACGGTGATCGCGCCGGATGTCGGCTTTTCCAGATCGGCGATGACGCGCAGGAAGGTGGTCTTGCCGCAACCGGAGGGGCCGATGAAGGAGACGAAATCGCCCTTGTTGACGTCGAGATTGACGCCTGTCAGCGCGTTGACCGGGCCGTCGTTGGTCTCGAAGGTGAGGCCGAGATCGCGCGCCGAAACGACGGATGTTGCTGTGCCTGTCATTGTATCCGGTGCGCTCCGCCCTGAATGCCATTGGCTGGAAGATTGGTGTGACGTCATTCGGTTTTCTGCCTCCGATAGTCGTACTTCATATTTTTTGAATGGGGTATGCTGCCTGCGGCGTTCCTGCGGAGGAGATATGAAAATGTTGCAATCATCGAAACCCACCTGCCGGATCGTCCGTCCCGGCCAGACCTATGATGGTAAGCAGGGGTTCAGTTACTTCGAGGGGATTTCGGCAGAGGCTGTCGGATCGGCGGGCATCTGTATGCACCTTCTGACCATTCCGCCGGGTGGCCGGGCCAAGGCCCACAAACACGAAACCCATGAAACGGCGATCTACATGCTGTCTGGCGAAGCCCATACGTGGTTTGGCGAAAGGCTGGAGAACCATGTGATCGTGCGCGCGGGCGAGATGTTTTATATCCCGGCTGGCGTGCCGCATCTGCCGGCCAATCTGTCGGATCAGGCCGCTTCGGCCGTCATTGCGCGCACAGACCCGAACGAGCAGGAAAGCGTCGTCCTGTTGCCTGAACTGGAGGCCCTCGTGCCGTTGTAATTGTTGTCTTGCGTGAACGGGCTGGTATCGCCGCTGGCCCGCCGGCCGGCGACAGAGCGATCTGGAGGATGGGGGCCTGCTCACGTGCATTTTTTCAAAGCCCCCTCGTGTACGCCGCCCTCACCATCATACCCCGCTGGCCGGAATGCCGGTGCGCTGGACTTTGCGCGGTGCGGTGATCTCCTTCCAGGTAGAGAGCGCCTTGTTGACGGCGGTGAAAGGTTCGCGCTTGACGAATTTGCCTTGGCCTTCGCGTGTCTTGACCGTCGATTCCTCGATGGCAACCACGCCGCCGGTCAGCGTGTAGCGCGGCAGGCCGGTCACCTGCTTGCCCTCGAAGACGTTATAGTCGATCGCCGATTGCTGGCTTGAGGCCGAGATGGTCTTCGAGCGTTTCGGATCCCAGACAACGAGATCGGCATCGGCACCGACGAGGATCGCACCTTTTTTCGGGTACATGTTGAGGATCTTGGCGATGTTGGTCGAGGTCACAGCCACAAACTCGTTCATGGTGATGCGGCCGGTGGCGACGCCGTTTGTCCAGAGCATCGGCATACGGTCTTCAAGCCCGCCGGTGCCATTGGGGATCTTGGTGAAGTCACCGACGCCGAAACGTTTTTGTTCGGTCGTAAAGGCGCAGTGGTCGGTCGCGACCACCTGCAGGGAACCGGCGGAGAGGCCTGCCCAGAGGCTGTCCTGATGCTGCTTGTTGCGGAACGGCGGCGACATGACGCGGCGGGCGGCATGATCCCAGTCGGGATTTGCATATTCGCTCTCGTCCAATGTCAGATGCTGGATCAGCGGCTCGCCGTAGACGCGCATGCCGTTTTGGCGGGCGCGGCGGATGGCCTCGTGCGCCTGTTCGCAGGAGGTGTGCACCACATAAAGCGGTGCCCCCGCCATGTCGGCGATGATGATGGCGCGGTTGGTCGCCTCGCCTTCGACGGCGGCGGGGCGGGAATAGGCGTGGGCTTCCGGGCCATTGTTACCGTCTGCCAGCAACTTTGCCTGCATCTGCGCAACGATATCGCCGTTTTCGGCATGCACCATCGGCAGCGCACCGAGCTCAGCGCAACGCTGGAACGAGTGGAACATCTCGTCGTCATCCACCATCAGTGCGCCCTTGTAGGCCATGAAGTGCTTGAACGAGTTGATGCCCTTGTCCTGAACGATGGTCTGCATCTCGTTGAAGACCTGCTCGCTCCACCAGGTGATCGCCATGTGGAAGGAGAAGTCGCAATTGGCCCGCGAGGTCTTGTTGTCCCACATGGTGAGCGCTTCGAGCAGCGACTGGCCGGGCGCGGGCAGGGCGAAATCGACGACCATGGTCGTGCCGCCGGACAGGGCCGCGCGCGTCCCGCTTTCGAAATCGTCGGAGGAATAGGTTCCCATGAACGGCATTTCGAGATGGGTATGCGGATCGATACCGCCGGGCATGACATAACAGCCGGTCGCATCCAGCGTCTTGTCGCCCGAGAGATTCGGCCCGATCTCGATGATCCTGCCACCGTCGATCTTGACGTCGGCCTTATAGGTGAGGTCGGCGGTGACGATGGTGCCGTTCTTGATGACTGTGGTCATGATCTTGTTACCTCTTTGGTGTTCGCGAAGACGCCTGCGGGCGAGAAGCGGGCCGCATCGCAGCGTGCGGAAATCTCGCCGGACAGGACTGCGAGTATGGTGTCGAGAACCGCGCGCCGTTCCCGAAGAATTTCGTCGTTCCAAAACCGCAGAACTGAATAGCCGTTCTGGTTCAGCCAGCGTGTTCGAACAATATCGGAAAGCGAACCTGAATGTTGCGCGCCATCAAGTTCGATCACGAGGCTTTTTTCGCGACAGACGAAGTCAGCAACATAAGGTCCAAGCGGCACTTGCCGTGTGAACTTGTACCCGTTGAGTAGGCGATTGCGCAGTTCACTCCAGAGTTTGTATTCGGCCTCTGTCTCTTCCTGCCGCAGGTGGCGAGCCTTGGCTGTTGCTCCGCTGCGGTGCTTGGTAATGTCGTTGTTCTTTTGGGCATTCATCGGAAGGCCCCCTCATCCGACCCTTCGGGCCACCTTCTCCCCGCTGGGGAGAAGAGGGAGTGCGTGGAGGCCCCGCGCATTACGGATAGTTCTGAAAGCGCAGAGGTAAAGGGCGATATTGTTAGCACGGCAAACACCCTCTTCTCCTCAGCGGGGAGAAGGTGGCTCGAAGGGCCGGATGAGGGGGCCACGGCCACGGTCTTCACCCCACGATCCCCGCAGTCTCCACCACCGCGTGGAACAGCACGTCGCAGCCGGCGGAAGCCCATTCCTTGGAGATCTCCTCGGCCTCGTTGTGGCTCAACCCGCCGACACAGGGGCACATGACCATGGTGGCGGGGGCGACTTTGGCGGCCCAGCAGGCGTCGTGGCCGGCGCCGGAGATCAGGTTCATGTGGCTATAGCCAAGTTTCTCGGCGGCGGTGCGTACGGCGGTCACCAGCGCCGGATCGAAGGTCACCGGCTCGAAATGGCCGATGGCCTCGATGGAACAACCAACGCCGAGCGCTTCCGTGATCTTCGGTGCTTCGGCCTCGATCTTCGCCCGCATGCGGTCGAGCTTGGCCTTGTCGGGCGAGCGGATGTCGACGGTGAACACAACCTTGCCCGGCAGCACGTTGCGCGAATTCGGCGAGAAGAACACCTGGCCAACGCCGCCAACGGCACCCGGCTGGTTTTCCATCGCGACCCCCTGGACCATTTCAACGATCCGCGCCATCGCCAGCCCGGCATTGACGCGCAGGTTCATCGGCGTCGAGCCGGTATGCGCTTCGCGGCCCGTCAAGGTGAATTCCAGCCACCACAGGCCCTGACAGTGCGTCACCACACCGATAGTCTTTTCTTCTGCCTCGAGGATCGGGCCTTGCTCGATGTGATATTCGAAATAGGCGTGCATTTTTCGCGCGCCAACCTCTTCCTCGCCTTGCCATCCAATCCGTTTCAATTCGTCGCCGTAGGACTTGCCGTCGGGATCCTTGCGGCCATAGGCGTAATCCAGCTCATGGATACCGGCAAAGACGCCGGAAGCGAGCATGGCGGGCGCGAAGCGCGCGCCTTCCTCGTTTGCCCAATTGGTGACGACGATCGGATGCTTCGTCTTGATGCCGAGATCGTTCATGGTACGCACGACCTCCAATGCGCCCAAAACGCCGAGCACGCCGTCATATTTGCCGCCGGTTGGCTGGGTATCGAGATGGCTGCCGACATAAACGGGAAGGGCGTCGGCATCGGTACCGGGGCGGGTGGCAAACATCGTGCCCATCTTGTCGACGCCCATGGTCATGCCGGCGTCTTCGCACCATCTTTGAAACAGGTGACGGCCTTCGCCATCTTCGTCGGTCAATGTCTGGCGATTGTTGCCACCGGCAATGCCGGGGCCGATCTTGGACATGTCCATCAGGGAATCCCACAGACGGTCGGCGTTGACGCGCATGTTCTCGCCCGGTGCATGAGCCATGACGGTTCTCCTCATTCTTTTTAAGGGAGGCAGATTTGGCTGCGCATCCCATCGTTCCCGTGGTCAAATCGGGGCATCTGGTTTTTTCGATTGCCCTGCGATCAGCCGTTGCGTTTGAGTTTGAACTGACTGATAATTTGACCGGTTGGTAAAACATTACAACTTCCGTTGCCGCACTCAAGACGAAAAACAGAAAAAACGTCAGTGCCGTCCGAATTTTTGGACCACGCGGTTTTCGGAGGTTTTCAAGCCGTACGCCGGCGGCGATTGGTGAGAAGACTGGGGGAAAGATGGTACTTCCGAGGGCAGCCCGAACGCAACGGCGAACCCGCATCCAGGAGGAGAAGGAAGAACTGATTCTCGAGGCGGCGCTCGACGTCTTTGCCACCCACGGTTTTCGCGGCAGCACCATCGACCAGATCGCTGAAGTGGCGGGCATGTCCAAACCCAACCTGCTCTATTATTTCCGCACCAAGGAAGCAATGCACCGGGCGCTGATCGACCGGGTGCTCGACAACTGGCTCGACCCGTTGCGCGAGTTCGATGCGGAGGGGAGTCCGGTTACGGAAATCCGGAGTTACATCCGCCGCAAGCTGGAGATGGCGCGGGATTTCCCGCGCGAAAGCCGGTTGTTCGCCAACGAGATCCTGCAAGGTGCCCCCCATATCGAGGACGAGTTGAAGGGCCCCTTGAAATCGCTTGTCGACGAGAAGGCCGAGGTGATCCGCAGTTGGGCCAAGTCCGGCAAGATCGCCAAATGCGATCCTTATCACCTGATCTTCGCCATCTGGTCGACCACGCAGCATTATGCGGATTTCGACGTTCAGGTGCGCGGAGTGCTCGGCGAGGAGCACTCCGGCGAAGGGCGTTTCGAAGATGCTGCGCGGTTCCTCGAGCAGCTCTTCGTCAGTGGGCTGGAAATCCGCAACGGTGGCGCCTGATCCGGAATTAGCAGTCGTCGCTGACGATCCGGTTGCGGCCTTCCGCTTTTGCGCGGTACAGCGCCATGTCGGCTCGGGTCAGCATTTCCTCGAACGACAATTTTGAAGTGCTGCTGCAAACGGCCAGGCCGCCACTCACCGTGATCGACAGCGTTGTTCCATCGCCGGCATCGATTTCCAGGCGCTCGACGGCTTGCCGGATGCGTTCCGCCACCATTCTTGCGGCGGCTGCCGAGGCCCTTGGCAGCACCACGCAGAACTCTTCGCCTCCGGTCCGCCCGAAGAGGTCGTCTTTCCGCAGCGTTGAAGTGACGGCGGATGAAAAGGCAATTAGCGCATTGTCGCCGACCGCATGCCCGTGCTGATCATTGACCGATTTGAAGTGATCGATGTCGAGAACGAGAACGGCCGAGCCATCGACGTTGCCGCCCTGCGAAATGGCGTTTTCGCTGCGTGCCATGAAGGTGCCGCGGGCGAGCGTGCGGGTCAAGAAATCATGGTCGACAGAATCCTGAAGGCGCTGCAGCAGCCCGTTTCGGGTCGTCGTAATGCTTGCCACCGAAAGCGGGGCCATCGCAATCATGCCAAGGCCCAGCCGGATGGATTGCATCCACAAAAGAGGATCCACGGCCTCTGGTGCACTCGTGCTGAAGGTCATCATACCCCAGATGCTGAAGACCATAGTCAGCAGGGTCATCGGAAACAGCGAGAAACTGGTGGCGCACCAAAGCAGGGCCGGAACTGGAAACGCGAAAGCTCCGGGGCCGCCGATGAAACTGCTGGCGAGCATCGACAGCAAAAGGGCCGCCAAGGGAAGAGCATGGCGTCTCTCTGACAGCGCCGTTCGGCTGGAGGCTGCCAGCTTGGCAGGCCATTCGCGGAACGACGGCGCGATGAGTATCACGGGCAAAATGACGATGAAATTCACAAGCTCTGTAACCAGCCAGAACCAGAATCCGGAAAAATAGGTTTGCCCAAGCGAAAATCCTGCAGCAAAGCCGCCGACAAGCCCGCTGGCGAGGGCCGCAACGCTGCAGATCGCGAACATGATGATGACGGACTGAGGCTCGCGAAGGCGCTGGTGACCACGGCCGGCGAGACGATAGAGCAGACTGCCGGCAAAGACACCGGTAACGTTGGCGCCGGTAAGCCAAAGGGTCTTGGTCAGGGTGCCGCCGGTTATCATGTCGGCGGCAATGTAACCGGCAATGGCTCCCGCCCAGCCAAACGCGGTAGCAAAACCGGGGCGCCGGACCATCACGCCCAACAGGACGGCGTTTGCGGGCCACAACAGGGCAAGCAGGCCCATCGGACGCGTCAGAATACCGAGGAGAGCCGCGACGAAGACGATACCGGCCAGAATAATTGCATCCCGGGCGGTTCCAGTCAGAGTGCCCTGTGACGATTTCCAGTTCTGGGCGATCAGTGGAGGCATGGCAGCCATATATACGTTGGCATAGTATCGTCGCTCTTGTGCGTATTTGTTGTACGCAACGTCAGTTTAATCAAACAGTACCATTAAATTCTAGGGGTATTCTGCACTCCTGTCGTCACCCGCGATTGGATTGCAGGCATGCACGCAGTGCATGCAATAGTAACTCCCCGCGCTATCCTGCGTCAGGCCGGCGGGCTGGCTTGGTGCTTTTCCGCGTCCATCATCGCCTCGATGTCGGCTGCGTTCTGGATGATCAAGGTTTCAAGCGTGCCCCTGCGGCCCCGGATGGAAATGTTGTAGCTTTCCCGGTCACTGACGTTCAGCCCGGCATATCGGACCAGGTCGGCGGAAACGGCAAGCTGGGCATCATATTCCTTGGCAAAGCCTTCCAGGCGGCTTGCCGCATTGATCGTGTCGCCGACAGCGGTCAGCGACGAGGCCTTGCCATAGCCGATCTGGCCGATAATCGCCGGGCCTGCATGCATCCCCATGGCGATGCGCAACGGCTTGTCCAGTTCGCTCATGAAATTGCGGTTGAGGACATCGATTCCCTTGGCGATGCGTGCGGTCGCGGTCAGCGCCTGTGCGCAGGCCTCCTCGATGCTGTTGTTCAATCCGAAAAGTGCCAGCGCGCCGTCGCCGATGAACTTGTCGATCACGCCGCCCGACTCTTCTACCGCTTCCCCGATAGTCTCGAAATAGCGGTTGAGCAGGAAGACCGTATCGAAGGGCAGCTGCTTTTGGGCAAGCAGCGTGAAATCGCGCAGATCGCAAAACAAGACGGCGATATGGCGTTCACGGCCGGCTGCCTGTTGCTCGGTCGGTTGAGCCTTGAGGCCGATATTGTCGCCCCCAAGAATGGGCGAAATGGACAGATTGTGGCTCGGCCGCAGCTGGCAGGCGAGGCGCACATTGTCGGGCGCGCGGATACGAGTCAGCGTTGCCCGTTCGGCGTCGCCGGCCGGTGGCTGGCGTTCCAGACCTTCGGTTACGCGCACCCGGCAGGTCGAACAGCGGCCGCGGCCGCCGCAGATCGACAGATGCGGGATACCGGCGGCGCGGCTTGCCTCCAGTACGCTGAAGCCTTTTGCCACCGAAATGACCCGGTCGGGATAGGTAACACGGATTTTTCCCCGTACCGGAATGGCGCGCAGGATCAAGGTTCCACCGATCATCGCGAGCAGGCCTGCAACGATGGATGTCCTGATTTGTCCGAGCATTTCGGGTGGGGTGCGGTGAGGCATAAACCAGGTTGTCGATGGTAGGCCCACCTCCAGCGACCGGGCGCTGACGGCAAAGCCCAGGAGAGCCAGCAGTGGAACGAGGATGGCGAAGGAATAGAAAAACAGGAAATAGCGTGGATACCAGCTGCGGCCTCGCATCCAGAACCAGGCACCCAGGCACCCATGCGCCCAGGCGAGAATCAAAGCCAGCGATTGCCGTGTCGCGTTGTAAGAACTCGACCAGAGCGCGGGTAACACTTGATAATAGCCGTCGCCGTAGCCCGTAAGCATCCACTCGACCCGGGTGCTCACTACATGGCTGACGATGAGGAAAGGGAAGGTAAGGCCGAAGATGATTTTCAGCGCCTCGCGCATTGGCATGCGTAAAGTCTGGCGGCGATAGAGGCTTTCAAGCGCAAGCACGAAATGGACGAGCAGGGATCCGTAGAGCAGCACCGTGCCCGGCCAACTGCGCCAAATCATGTTGAAAATCCGGCGCGCGTCTTCCATGGTGTCGATGGAAATAAGGCCGAGGGCGTGGTTGGAGAAATGCGTCAGCAGGAAAAAGCCCAGGCAGGCGCCCGTCAGCAGATGCAGCCTTTTGCGGGTTCGTGAGGAAGCGATCTTCAAGCAGGCATCCGGTGTTGGCGGCCAGGCCGCATCTCGTCATATCCTCTTATTGACGAGTTCGCGGTGAGGGGCAACGCACGTTTTTGTGGACGCAGCGTCGCAATTTCGTGTCCAATCCGGTGCCTGGCGGCACTGCCGTAAAATCCCGCCGTATTTGTCAGGGTTGAACGGCGATCAGCCGCCTCGCATTTCCAGCGAGGCGGCTGATACGTCATGCCCAGAAGGTTTATTCGGCGGCCTGACGGGCCATCGGGTTGTTCGGATGGGTGGTCCAGTTGGCGTAGTTCGGATCGACGGTCTTGCCAGTCCGTTCGTCCAGCACGCCCGGCTCAAGGCCGACCATGGTGATGCAGTCCTGCACGGGACAGACGTTGACGCAGAGATTGCAGCCGACGCATTCGTCTTCCATCACCTCGAAATGTCTCTTGCCATCGACATACTGGGTGATCGCCTGGTGCGAGGTGTCCTCGCAGGCGATGTGGCAGCGGCCGCATTTGATGCAGGCATCCTGGTCGATCCGGGCTTTGGCGATGTAGTTGAGGTTGAGATACTGCCAGTCGGAGACGTTCGGCACGGCCCGGCCGCAGATGTCATCGAGGGTGCGATGGCCCTTGGTATCCATCCAGGCGGAGAGGCCGGTGATCATTTCCTCAACGATCTTGAAACCGTAGGTCATCGCCGCAGTGCAGACCTGCACGTTACCGGCGCCGAGAACGAGGAATTCGGCCGCGTCCCGCCATGTGGTGATGCCGCCGATGCCGGAAATCGGCAGGCCGTAGGTTTCCGGATCACGGGCGATCTCGGCCACCATGTTGAGTGCGATCGGCTTGACCGCCGGGCCGCAATAGCCGCCATGGCTGCCCTTGCCGTCAATCGACGGTTCCGGTGAGAACGTGTCGAGATTGACCGAGGTGATCGAGTTGATCGTATTGATCAGCGACACGGCATCGGTGCCGCCGGATTTTGCCGCACGCGCCGGCTTGCGGACGTCGGTGATGTTCGGCGTCAGCTTTGTGATGACCGGCATGCGGGTGTACTGCTTGCACCAGCGCACCACCATCTCGATATATTCCGGCACCTGTCCGACCGCAGCGCCCATGCCGCGTTCCGACATGCCGTGCGGACAGCCGAAATTGAGTTCGATACCGTCAGCGCCTGTCTCTTCCACCAGCGGCAGGATCGATTTCCAGGCATTTTCCTCGCAGGGCACCATGATCGATGCGATCAGGGCGCGATCCGGCCAGTTCATCTTCACCTGCTTCATTTCGCGCAGGTTGGTGTAGAGGTCGCGGTCGGTGATAAGTTCGATATTGTTCAATCCAAGCAGGCGGCGGTCGGCGCCCCAGATCGCGCCGTAGCGCGGGCCGTTGACGTTGACGACCGGTGGGCCTTCTTCACCGAGCGTCTTCCAGACCACGCCGCCCCAGCCCGCCTTGAAGGCGCGCTCGACATTGTAGGCCTTGTCGGTCGGCGGTGCCGACGCCAGCCAGAAGGGGTTCGGAGACTTGATGCCGACGAAATTGTTGCGCAGATCAGCCATTGTTCATTCTCCCCTTCACGCGACGGCAACGGCCGGCTGCGAAGCAGCGGCGAGCACGTGGTTGATCGATTCGGCGGCGTCGCGGCCTTGTGCCACGGCGGAAACCGTCAGGTCTTCGCCGCCAAGAACGCAGTCGCCACCCGCCCAGACGCGGTCGAGCGATGTGCGGCCTTCAGCATCGACGACGATGCGGCCGGACTGCAGGGTGATGATGCCGAGGCCGTCAGCCTCGAAGGTCTGGCCGATGGCTTTGAGAACATGATCGGCTGTGAGGACGCCGGTTTCACCGGTGGTCGTCAGGCGGCCGTCGGTGATGCTCGTATAATCGAGTTCGATGCCGGCAACCTTGCCGTCGCGGGCAATGATCCGCTTGGGCTGCAGCCAGTGGCGGATTGTGACACCCTTGGCGGCGGCGAGATCCTGCTCGAATTCGGAAGCGTTCATGTGCTCCTTGCCGCGGCGATAACAGATGGTCACTTCCTCAGCACCGAGCAACTTGGCCTGTACGGCCGCATCGACGGCCGTCATGCCGCCGCCGAGCACGACGACACGGCGGCCGATGGCGATGTCGGCCTTGGTTGCTGATTGCCGCAGCGCTGCGATGAAATCGACGGCATCCTCGACGCCTTCTGCGGTTTCACCTTCCGCCCTGAGCGCATTGACGCCGGCAAGGCCGAGGCCGAGGAAGACGGCATCATGCTTGGAGAGCAGGTCGCTCAGCGAAAAATCGCGCCCGAGCATCTGGTTGTTGCGGATTTCGATGCCGCCAATGGCAAGCACATAGTCGACCTCGGCCTGGGCGAAATCATCGACCGCCTTGTAGGTGGCGATACCGTATTCGTTGAGGCCGCCGGCTTTTTCGCGGGCATCGTAGATGACGACGTCATGACCCTTGACGGCCAGACGGTGGGCGCAGGCAAGGCCAGCCGGACCGGCACCGATCACGGCAATGGATTTACCCGTCGGTTCGGCGCGCTGGTAGAATTGGCGGTTTTCGCGCATGGCAATATCGGTGGCATAACGCTGCAGTCGGCCGATCTCGACCGGCCGGTGCTCGGCCTCGTTGCGCACGCAGGCCTGCTCGCAGAGCGTTTCGGTGGGACAGACCCGGGCGCACATGCCGCCGAGAATGTTCTGGTCGAAGATGGTGTTTGCCGACCCGATCGGGTTTCCAGTCGATATCTGCCGGATGAACAGCGGGATATCGATGGAGGTGGGACAGGCCGTCATGCACGGCGCATCGTAGCAGAAATAACAGCGGTCGGAGGCGACCAGTGCTTCATGCTCATCCAGCGGTGGGTGCAGATCGGAAAAATTTCTCTCGTATTCGACGGGAGACAGGCGCCCGCTCAGTATTCCAGTTTCAGTCGTTCCCATTGTTTGCTCCCAAATGTCGTGCCTCAGGATGTCGAAACGGTAACACGCTTTATTTTTTTATCAAACGGTAAAATTTTAAAATGAAAATAGCAGGAATCCCAGCGCCGTAGGGGTTTGAAAGGGTCTGTCAGGGAAGGTGCCAAGGTCTGTGTTTGACAGACGCCGGGAAAAAATGTCAGCACATCGCACAGGGAGTACGGACAATGGCGCGCAGACCGGACGGCAATAACAGGCTCGATGACGCCGCGCGTGCGGGCTGGCTCTATTACGTTGCCGGGCGCACACAGGACGAAATCGCGGCCACGATGGGTATCTCGCGCCAGTCGGCGCAGCGGCTCGTTTCGCTGGCCATGGCCGAACGCCTGATCAAGGTCCGCCTTGATCATCCGATCGCTGCCTGCCTCGAGCTCGGGCTTCGCCTCAAGGAGAAATTCGATCTGCGGCAAGTGGATATCGTGCCGAGTGATCCCGGTTCTTCATCGACGACGGTCGGCATTGCCGAGGCGGGGGCGGCCGAGATCGAGCGCTGGCTGAAATCGGCCGATCCGATCATTCTGGCAATCGGCACGGGCCGAACGTTGAAGGCGGCGATTGATCAGTTGCCGGCGATGGAATGTCCGCAGCATCGCATCGTGTCCTTGACCGGCAATATCGGCCTCGATGGATCGGCTGCCTATTACAACGTCATCTTCTCGATGGCGGATGCGGTGAAGGCGCGGCATTTTCCGATGCCGCTGCCGGTTCTGGTCTCTTCACCGGAGGAGCGTGCGCTGTTGCACAATCAGGCGCTGGTCAAATCGGCATTGCAGCTGGGCTCGGAAGCCAATGTCGCCTTTGTCGGCGTCGGCGAACTCGGCCAGCAGGCGCCTCTGTGCGAGGACGGTTTTCTTGCGCCGGACGAAATGGCGCGGCTGATGGAAGAAGAAGGGGCCGCAGGCGAGATCTGTGGCTGGATGTTTGACCGCGACGGACAGCTCTTGCCTGGCAGCATCAACAAGCGCGTCGCCAGCGTGCCGTTGCCGTCGCGCGATTCGGCGACCGTCATCGGTATTGCCAAGGGGCAACGGAAGTACGTGGCGCTCAGGGCGGCACTCCGGGGGCGCGTGATCAACGGTTTGATTACGGACGAGTCGACTGCTGAGTTTTTGCTCGCCAACTGAGCGAATAAACAGAAATTTTCCTGAACAAAATCAAGTGAGCCATCGGACGTTTCTGCACTGCAGCAACGAATGCCGATTGACATTTTTCGTAGTTGTGTGAGTAATTGCCCACGAGCAAGGCAAATGCTCACAACTCTTCTGGGAGGAAGATATATGAACTTGAAAACTTTCCTGCTGGGCACATGCTCGGCAATCGTCATCGCGGGTTTCGCCCAGGCTGAAACCCTCACCATTGCCACGGTGAACAATGGCGACATGGTCCGCATGCAGACGCTGACGGACGATTTCACCAAGGCCAATCCGGACATTCAGCTGGAATGGGTCACGCTCGAAGAAAACGTGCTGCGCGAGCGCGTCACCACCGATATCGCCACCAAGGGCGGCCAGTACGACGTGCTGACGATCGGCACCTATGAAGTCCCGATCTGGGCCAAGCAGGGCTGGCTTCTGCCGCTCGACAATCTCGGAGCCGATTACGATGTCGATGACTTGCTTCCGGCCATCCGTTCGGGCCTGACCGCGGACGGCAAGCTCTATGCGGCACCGTTCTATGGCGAAAGCTCGATGGTCATGTACCGCAAGGACCTGATGGAAAAGGCGGGGCTCACCATGCCTGATGCTCCGACCTGGGAGTTCATCGGCGATGCTGCCCGCAAGATGACCGACCGTGCTGCCGGCATCAATGGCATCTGCCTTCGCGGCAAGGCTGGCTGGGGTGAGAACATGGCGTTCCTGACCGCTACGTCGAATGCTTTTGGCGCACGCTGGTTCGATGAAAACTGGAAGCCGCAGTTCGATCAGCCGGAGTGGAAGAACACGCTCGACATGTATGTCAAGCTGATGAACGATGCCGGCCCGCAAGGCGCTTCGTCCAACGGCTTCAACGAAAACCTGGCGTTGTTCCAGCAGGGCAAGTGCGGCATGTGGATCGATGCCACGGTGGCTGCTTCGTTCGTGACCAACCCGAAGGACTCGACCGTTGCCGACAAGGTCGGTTTCGCTCTTGCTCCCGATACGGGTCTTGGCAAGCGCGGCAACTGGCTGTGGGCCTGGAACCTGGCCATCCCGGCAGGCACTCAGAAGGCGGAAGCGGCCGAGAAGTTCGTGTCCTGGGCAACCAGCAAGCACTATCTCGACATCGTTGCCGCCAAGGAAGGCTGGGCAAACGTTCCTCCGGGCACGCGCACCTCGCTTTACAACAACCCCGAGTACCAGAAGGCGGCTCCATTCGCCAAGATGACGCTCGACAGCATCAACGCTGCCGACCCGAAGAACCCATCCGTGAAGCCCGTGCCTTACGTTGGTGTTCAGTTTGTCGCCATCCCGGAATTCCAGGGGCTTGGCACGACGGTTGGGCAGCTCTTCTCGGCGGCTCTGGCCGGCCAGATGACGGTTGATGATGCGCTGGCGCAGGCTCAGCAGGTAACCACCCGCGAAATGACACGCGGCGGCTACATCAAGTAGGTTCCTTCCCAAGGACAGGCGGCCCGGACTACCATCCGGGTTGCCAACTTAAACCTGGCGTTATTCGCTGCGAGGCCTGTTGTCGCCGCGCATGACGCCAGGCTTTTCTTAAAAGACGACCAAGGCGGCCGGATTGCTGCCCTCCCGGCGGGGCGGGTGTCCGTACCGGCATCAGAGGGAGGGTGTTGAAATGGCAACGCAGAACACGCGTGCGCTTGCGCGCTGGATGATGGCCCCGTCCGTTGGGCTTCTGCTGATCTGGATGATCGTGCCTTTGGCGATGACGCTGTGGTTCTCGTTCCAGAATTACAATCTGCTCAACCCCGGCAATGTCAGTTTCGCTGGCCTGTTCAACTACCAGTATTTTTATACGGATCCGGCTTTTTTCCAGTCCATCTGGAACACGCTGCTTATCGTGTGCGGCGTGCTTTTTATCACGGTCATCGGCGGCATCGCCATCGCCCTGATGCTCGATCAGCCGATGTGGGGGCAGGGGCTTGTCCGCATCCTGGTGATCTCGCCGTTCTTCGTCATGCCGCCGGTTGCGGCACTGGTCTGGAAGAACATGATCATGCACCCGCAATATGGGGTGTTTGCCGATATCAGCCGGTTCTTCGGGCTGCAGCCGGTCGATTGGTTCGGGCAGTATCCGCTGTTTTCGATCATCATCATCGTCGCCTGGCAATGGCTGCCGTTTGCAACGCTGATCCTGCTCACCGCGCTGCAGTCGCTGGATGGCGAACAGAAGGAAGCGGCCGAGATGGATGGTGCGGGTTTCGTCAACCGCTTCATCTACCTGACGGTGCCGCATCTCGCCCGCTCGATCACGGTTGTCATCCTGATCCAGACGATCTTCCTTCTGGGCGTCTATGCCGAAATCCTCGTCACCACTAATGGCGGCCCGGGCTACGCATCGACCAACCTGCCGTTCCTGATCTACCGCACGGCCCTTCTTGGCTACGATGTCGGCGGCGCTTCGGCAGGCGGCATCATCGCCGTCATCCTCGCCAATATCGTCGCCTTCTTCCTGATGCGCGCCGTTGGCAAGAACCTCGACAAGTAAGGGAGGCAAGACCATGGCCCGTGCCGTTTCGACCAGAAGAACCGTCGTCTTCACCATCGCCGCCTGGATCATCGCGCTGGTGATCTTCTTCCCGATCCTTTACACGATCATCACCTCGTTCAAATCCGAAACGGAGGCGATTCAAGGCTTTAACCTCATTCCTTCGGGCACGGTGGAAAGCTATCAGGCCGTTCAGGCGCAGAGCAACTACTTCAAGTTCTTCCTGAACTCGGTGATCATCTCGGTGGGCTCGACGCTGATCGCGCTGTTGATCTCTGTGCCGGCCGCCTGGTCGATGGCGTTTTCGCCGACCAATCGGACCAAGGATATCCTGATGTGGATGCTGTCCACCAAGATGATGCCGGCCGCAGCCGTGATGGTGCCGATCTACCTTCTGTTCCGCGACTTTGGCCTGCTCGACAGCCGCTTCGGTCTGACGATCATGCTGACAATGATCAACCTGCCGATCGTCGTCTGGATGCTCTACACATACTTTCGCGAAATTCCGGGCGAAATCCTCGAAGCCTCGCGGATGGACGGGGCGTCGCTGTGGGGCGAGATCTGGTACGTGCTGACGCCGATGGCGGTGCCGGGCATTGCCTCGACCATGCTGCTCAACATCATCCTCGCCTGGAATGAAGCGTTCTGGACGATCCGGTTGACCACCACCAATGCAGCGCCGTTGACCGCCTTCATCGCCTCCTTCTCCTCACCGCAGGGCCTGTTCTGGGCAAAGCTGTCGGCTGCCTCGACGCTGGCGATCGCGCCGATCCTGATCATGGGCTGGTTCAGCCAGAAACAACTTGTCCGCGGCCTGACTTTTGGCGCCGTGAAGTAACGCACAGAAAAGACTTGGGAGGCACGCATGGGCAATATCACTCTGAAAAAGGTCAACAAGAGCTTTGGCGCGACGCAGGTCATTCCAGGTATCGACCTGACGATCAACGAGGGCGAGTTCGTCGTCTTCGTCGGCCCCTCGGGCTGCGGGAAATCGACGCTGCTGCGGCTGATCGCCGGCCTTGAAGATACCACGTCCGGCACGATCGAGATCGATGGCCGTGATGTGACCGGTGCAGCCCCTGCCAAGCGGGGGCTTGCCATGGTGTTCCAGTCCTACGCGCTCTATCCGCACATGACGGTGCGCAACAATATCGCCTTTCCCTTGAAGATGGCGAAGATGGATCAAGGGGCGATCGACAAGAAGGTGACGGAGGCGGCCCGCGTCCTCAACCTTACCAACTATCTCGACCGGCGCCCCGGCCAGCTGTCCGGCGGCCAGCGCCAGCGCGTTGCCATCGGCCGGGCCATCGTGCGCGAGCCCTCGGCCTTCCTGTTCGACGAACCGCTGTCCAATCTCGATGCCGCCCTGCGTGGCACGATGCGGCTGGAGATCAGCGAGCTTCATCATCAGTTGAAGACGACGATGATCTATGTGACCCACGATCAGGTCGAAGCCATGACCATGGCCGACAAGATCGTCGTGTTGAGCGCCGGCAATATCGAGCAGGTCGGTTCGCCGCTTGACCTCTATCACCGGCCCGACAACATCTTCGTTGCCGGCTTCATCGGCTCGCCACGCATGAACTTTGCCACGGGTGAATTTGCCAAGCCGCACGACGCCCATACGATCGGCGTTCGTCCGGAACATCTCAAGCTCTCGACCGAGACCGGCACCTGGCGCGGTACCGTCGGTGTCGCCGAACATCTGGGGTCCGACACGTTCCTGCACATCCACGTCGATGGCATCGGCCTCGTCACGGCCCGCGTCGGCGGCGATTTCGCCGTCAAACACGGCGACAAGGTCTTCCTCACGCCCGAAGACGGCCGGGTGCACAAATTCAACGACAAGGGACTGGCAATTCGATGACACGGCTTTTGGGAAAAAACGCGCTGATCACGGGATCGGCGCGTGGTATCGGACGCGCGTTCGCGGAAGCCTATATCCGCGAAGGGGCTACCGTTGCCATTGCCGATATCAATCTTGAACGGGCCAAAGTGACGGCCGGCGAGCTTGGACCTTCGGCCTATGCCGTTGAGATGGACGTGACCAGCCAAGCGTCAATCGATGCAGCGATTGCGGCAGTGGTCGCAAAGGCCGGTGGTATCGACATTCTGGTCAACAACGCGGCCCTGTTCGATCTCGCACCGATCGTCGAGATTACGCGGGACAGTTACGACAGGCTGTTTACGATCAATGTCTCCGGCACGCTGTTCACCATGCAGGCCGCTGCAAAACAGATGATTGCGCAGGGACGCGGCGGCAAGATCATCAATATGGCCAGCCAGGCGGGGCGCCGGGGTGAAGCGCTTGTGGCCGTTTATTGCGCCACCAAGGCCGCGGTCATCAGCCTCACGCAATCGGCCGGGCTCGATCTCATCAAGCACGGCATCAACGTCAATGCGATCGCGCCCGGTGTCGTCGATGGTGAACATTGGGATGGCGTCGATGCGATGTTCGCCAAGTACGAGAACCGGCCGCTTGGCGAAAAGAAAAGGCTTGTCGGCGCCGAAGTCCCCTTCGGCCGCATGGGTACGGCTGAAGACCTGACGGGGATGGCGGTCTTTCTCGCCTCTGCAGACAGCAACTATGTCGTTTCGCAAACCTACAATGTCGACGGCGGCAACTGGATGAGCTGAGCTAAAGCTCGTCGAAAGGAATGAACATGACGACCAAACTCTCGCTCGCCAACCTGAATGCCATCAAGGCGACAGCGGCGACCCCAGCCTATGACCGATCCTCGTTGAAGGCTGGCATCGTCCACTTTGGTGTCGGCAATTTCCATCGCGCTCATCAGGCAATCTATCTCGACGACTTGTTCAACAGCGGCAGCGATCATGACTGGGCGATTGTCGGGGCAGGGGTCTTGCCGTCCGACGAGGCGATGCGGGCAAAGCTCGAAGCGCAGGACTTTCTGACGACGGTGGTCGAGCAGGACAACGACAAGAGTTCGGCCCGCGTCACCGCGCCAATGATCGATTATCTGCGGCCGGGCAACGCGGCAGCGACCATTGCTGCTCTATCGGACCCGGCGATCCGCATCGTGTCGCTGACGATCACCGAGGGCGGCTATTTCATCGACCCGGCATCCGGCGTGTTCAACCCGAGCCATCCGGCCATCGTCGCCGACAGCCAGAGCCCTGGCGATCCGAAGACCGTCTTCGGTCTGATCATTGCCGGGTTGAAGGCCCGCAAGGACAAGGGCATCGTGCCGTTTACGGTGATGTCCTGCGATAACATTCCGGGCAATGGTGAAGTGACGCATGCAGCGGTGTCAGGTCTTGCACGTCTGTCCGATCCGGGGCTCGCCGAGTGGATTGAGGCCAATGTCGCCTTCCCGAACGGCATGGTGGATCGCATCACGCCGGCGACCGGTCAGCGTGAAGTCGGTATCGTCGCTGACGTCTACGGTATCGACGACAACTGGCCGGTATTTTGTGAAGAGTTCAAGCAATGGGTGCTGGAGGATCATTTTCCGGCCGGACGTCCGGCCCTTGAAAAGGTTGGGGTTCAGTTTGTGCCGGATGTTGCGCCCTACGAGCATATGAAGATTCGTATCCTCAACGGCGGCCATGCGGCAATCGCCTATCCGGCAGCGCTTCTCGATATCCACTTCGTCCACGAAGCGATGGAGGACAAGACTGTCTGCGCTTTCCTCGCCAAGCTGGAGGAAGACGAGATCATCCCGGTCATCCCGCCGGTGCCCAACACCGATCTGAATGCCTATTTCAAAAAGGTCGAATCGCGGCTGTTCAATCCAAAAATCGCCGACACCATTCCGCGTCTGGCGCAGGACGGTTCCAACCGCCAGCCGAAATTCATTCTGCCGACGACGGCAGACCGGCTGCGGCTCGGCGAGGATGTCATCGGCCTGGCACTGGTCTCGGCGCTCTGGTGCCGGTATTTTGCGGGTACCACCGATAGCGGCAAGCCGATCACCTTCAACGACGGCAGTGCCGACCGGCTTCATGCGGCGGCAATCAAAGCCAAGGACGATCCACAGGCCTTTCTTGCGCTTTCGGACATCTTCGGCGATGTTGCGCAATCAACGCTGTTCCAGAAGCGGTTTGCGCATGCTCTGCGGACGCTCTGGGACAAGGGCACGCGGGCAACGCTGCAGCTCTATCTCGACGGAAAACTTGGAGAATGACCTCATGACGCTTCAGCCCCCGGGTAACGTCGTGGCCGCATACTGCGGCCACTCTGGCGGGCAAGCTGTGGTTTGACGGACATGATTAAGCATCCGGCAAAACTGGTGATTTTCGATTGCGATGGGGTTCTGGTCGATAGCGAACCCTTGTCGCTTGACGTGCTGGTTCGTGTCCTTCGCAACGCTGGCGTCGATATGGACGCCGAAGAGGCAACCGAGCGCTTTCTTGGTAAAAGCCTGAAGACCATGTCGGATATACTGCACGAGGATTACGGTCTTGCAGTCGATGATCATTTTCTGGAGCAGATGCGGCTTGATCTCTACCAGCGGTTTCGTCAGGAATTGCAGCCGGTTGCCGGAATCGCCACGGCGCTTGATCAGCTTGATTTACCGCGCTGTGTAGCCTCGTCGAGCCAAATGGAACGCATCCGGCTCTCGCTCACGATCACCGGGCTGATCGGCAAGCTCGAGCCCCATCTGTTCAGCTCCAGCATGGTCAAGCACGGCAAACCAGCGCCGGATCTCTTCCTGCACACCGCTGCCGCGATGGCCACGCCGCCGGAAAACTGCGTCGTTGTTGAAGACAGCCCCGCCGGGATCGAGGCGGCCAAGGCTGCAGGCATGCGAGTGTTTGCCTTCGCCGGTGCCTCCCATGCAAAATCCGAGCGGCATCTGGAATCATTACGGCGGCTTTCGCCCGACGTGCTGTTTGACGACATGCGTGAATTGATCCATTTTGTCCGTAAAGAACAAAGGGATGGGAACGCAGGGCTCTGATGGCGGATTTGATCGTTGCTGTCGATGTCGGAACCGGCAGCGCTCGCGCTGGCATTTTCGATCGGCATGGCAAGCAATTGGCCCGCGCGGATTATCCGATCGCCATGAACCGGCCGGAAGAAAATCACGCCGAGCATGATTCAGAAAATATCTGGGCTGCCGTCTGCATCGCCGTGAAGACGGCCCGTGCAAAGGCTGGGGTGACCGCCGAATCGATCGCCGCAATCGGTTTCGATGCGACATGCTCGCTGGTCGTCCGGGACAAGGACGGTGCTCCCTTGTCGGTCAATCGCAAGGGCGAGCCCCGTTGGGACACGATCGTCTGGCTCGATCATCGGGCGCTCAAGCAGGCTGATTTCTGCACGGCCACCGAACATCCGGTGTTGAACCATTCCGGCCGCGTCATGTCTCCGGAAATGGAAATGCCGAAGCTGATGTGGCTGAAGCAGAACCTGCCGCAGCAATGGGAAAAGACGGGCTATTTCTTCGACCTCGCCGATTTCATGTCTTGGCGGGCAACCGGCAATGCCGCCCGGTCGCGTTGCACGCTGACGGCCAAGTGGAATTATCTTTCGCACAAGGACCACGGCTGGCAGGATGAGTTTCTCCAGGAGATCGGGCTCGAGGATTTGCGCGAGCGAGGCGGCGTGCCGGAAAAGACGCTGTCCGTCGGGCAATCGGTCGGACACCTGACGGCGGCCGCTGCGGCGGAGCTGGGCCTGCATGAGGGCTGCGCCGTGGCGACGGGGCTGATCGACGCTTATGCCGGCGCGATCGGCGTGCTTGGCGGATTTGCTGGCGAGCCGGACAGGCTGGAACGGCAACTCGCTTTGATCGCCGGCACCTCCAGCTGCATCGTCGCCTTTTCCAAGGACATGAAGCCGGGTTTCGGCATGTGGGGGCCTTATTACGAGGCGGCGTTTCCAGACAGCTGGCTGATCGAGGGCGGGCAATCGGCAACCGGCGCGCTGCTTGATCACGTGGTGCGCAGCCATAGCGCCGGTGGCGAGCCGGACGCGGAGGTTCATGCGCGGATCGTGCTGCGTATTCAGGAATTGCGTGCAGCCTACGGGAGCGAATTTGCAGCGCGCCTGCACGTTCTGCCGGATTTTCACGGTAACCGCTCACCGCTTGCCGATCCGCATGCGCTCGGTGTCATCAGCGGCTTGACGCTCGACAGTTCGTTCGATGCGCTCTGCCGCCTGTATTGGCGGACCTGCGTCGCAATAGCGCTCGGCATTCGCCATATTCTCGAAATGATGAAGGAGGCGGGGTACGATCTCGATACCCTGCACATCACCGGCGGTCACGTCCGCAATGTGCTGCTGATGGAACTCTATTCCGATGTGACCGGTTGCACGGTCGTTGTTCCGGAAACCAATGATGCCGTGCTGCTTGGTACGGCCATGGTTGCGGCGGTTGCTGGCGGTGTTTATCCGGACCTGCGCGCTGCCGGACCGGCCATGTCTCCCGGTGGTCATGCGCAACACCCGAATGCGGATATGCGGGAAACCTACGATCGCGATTACCGCAAGTTCTTGAGCCTCTACAGGCACCGCGCCGAGCTGGAAACGCTGTAGGCAACGGAGTTTTCAGGCTTCAAAAAAAATCGCAACTGGACGGAACCTTTTCTTTGTGCGTCCGTTTCCATGATGTCTGGATAGAGGTTCACATCGCCCCCAATGGGAACCCCAATAATTATATCCAGCAATCAACTCACACGCCCCCTCGGTGAGTTGTCAATATCAGCCAGTGCCATCCCCCGGCGCTGGCTGTTTTTTTGACCTGTTTTCTGAGGTCAGGATTTGCCGCGGGCCGCTCAGCCTTGCGGTATCATGCTTCGGCGATAATTTCGTATTCCCGGGATGGAATGATCAGGCGGTATTCGATGCGATCGGGTGCCGTCAGGTACGTCGCCTTGCCACCGATCGCCACCGGCACGACACGCTCGAGCACCGTGCGCGCAAATGTATGTTCCTCTACTTCCTGCTGGACGACTGACAGCGGCACATGTTCGACCCAGGCCATCTCGATGGCCGCATTATCATCAAACAGGGTCTCGAAACAGTCGATCGTCAGGGAGTTCACGCCCGCAGAGATGGCACCGTAGGATGCCGAATTGACGATCAGTTCGTGCAGCGCAAGGCCAATGTGCAGCGTCGCATTTGGCGACAGATGGGCATTGATGCCGGTGATCGCGATCGGCACTTGGGAATCGGGCCAATAGGCGCTGACCTGGCGCTCGGTCAACGCAAACAGATAAGCCCCCCGCCAGCTGGAATCGGTGACGAGGTCCTGTGAATAGGATAGTGACTGGATACGCCCGCGAAACTTGGTCAGGAAATAGTCGAGTGATAGGGCCTGGCGTGCAGTCTGCGTGGCAATCCCTTGAATAATGGCGAGCAGGTTCTTGGAGCGATGGCTGAGTTCGCGCAGCAGTGTCTTCAGGATACGTTCGCGATGCCGAGTTTCCGAGATGTCGGTGATCACGGAGAGAATTCCAGTCATGTCTGAAGTCTCGACGCGTTCGATATCGAGCCGGTAGGTCAGCATTCCAGTGGGCGATGGGACGTCGATTTCGGTCGATGCGGGGATTTTGGTTCCGGCAACGCCGCGTTTCAGAGCGGTCAGGCGGGCGCCGTCGTCTGCGCCAAAAACGGTTTCATCTGCGTCGGGCGCGGTTGCCAGCAGCTGCAATTCTTCAGGCAGGTTTCCGGAAAGAACAGTATCGAAATTGTCCGACTGGTAGACATAACCCGAGCCTGATTTTTTTAAAACCAGCTCCATCAGGACCTTGCTAACGCTGGCGCCGGTCTTGATCGGGGCGGGATTGCCTGCAGTGACCACACGAAGCGCCTTCCATTCTCTGATCGGCTCTGTGTGGACTTCCCTGGTTCGGGAAAGCGGCAGATTCGATCGGCTTTCTGACCGGAAATGAAACCGGCTCTATGCCAATAGATGTAGACGGGGTGCCTATTTGCCCCCCGTGAACCTTTTCAGCGAGACTGTTAACCGTGCTTTTTCAGGCGGAACCAGGCTCAGGCCGCAGCCTTGGTGGATTCATTGAAGAACAATGCCTGGCTGATCAACGCTTTGACCATGTCCGGGTTAAACGGCTTTGTGACCAGGAAGGTTGGCTCAGGACGTTCGCCGGTCAACAGTCGTTCGGGAAATGCAGTGATGAAAATCACCGGAATGGCGGTGTTCTTCAGGATGTCATTGACCGCATCGATACCGGAGCTGCCATCGGCGAGCTGGATATCGGCAAGCACCATGCTTGGCCGCGTCGCATTGAACAGTGCAACTGCCTCGTCACGCGTGCGGGCGATGCCGGTAACGGTATGCCCAAGGCTTTCGACCATCTGCTCGATATCGATCGCAATCAGCGGCTCGTCCTCGATGATCATGATGTCGGTTGCCACCTGCCGCGAAATCTCTTCGGACGCGCGCTCAAGCAACTGGTTCATCCCACTTTCGGTAGTATCGAGAACTTCGGCGGCCTCGCTGGTGCGGAACCCTTCAACCGAAACGAGGAGAAAGGCCTGGCGCGCGAGCGGCGAGACCGAAGCGAGATTGATCGAAGCACGCTTTTCCCAGGCAAAGGGTGAAACCGGTTCCGGGATGAGGACCGAGGACGAGCCGAACAACTTGGTATAAAGTTGAAACAGGGCAACCCTGTCATTGCTGGCTTCGGGAAAAATGCTGACATCGGTGATCAACGCTTCCAGAACGGCTGCGACATAGGCGTCGCCCGATGTCTGCGATCCCGTCAATGCGCGGGAATACCGGCGCAGATAGGGCAGGAACGGAGCGATCCGGGTGGAAAGTGACATGTAAAAACTCCCTCAATCTGGCCGAGGTAATGGCCATGACAGCTCGAAAACGCCAGGCGGAAAAAAAGGTTCCTTATCGGCGGAACATTTTTTTTCGCCGCGCATTATGCTGCCAGATGAATATTGAAGGTATTTGGCATTGATGACCGACAAACTTGGGGCAGGGCGCGAGACTACCAGGCCTGCGCGCACCGACAATCCAAACGCACAGATTGCAACAAAGCTTCGTGCGCTTTATCTTTCTGTACAGGAAGAAGCCATTCCGGACCGCTTTCTTGACCTGCTTGAGAAGCTCGACGCCGTCGAGCGCCAGTCGATGCCGGATGTGGCAGAATGAGTGGCGGCATGAAGTCTGAGGAGCCCAGTTTCAAGCGTGAAATGCTCGCGGCCCTTCCGAGTCTGCGTGCTTTTGCCATGTCGCTGATCGGCAGGCATGATCGTGCCGACGATTTGGTTCAGGATACCATCATGAAGGCGTGGGCCAAGCAGGACCATTTCGAGATGGGAACCAACATGAAGGCATGGCTGTTCACCATCCTTCGCAACGAACTCTATAGTCAGATGCGCAAACGCGGCCGGGAGGTTCAGGACAGCGACGGTTACTTTACCGAGTCGCTTGCCCAGCATCCCGCGCAGTACGGCTCGCTTGATCTGCAGGATTTCAAGCGGGCGCTGGAAACGCTGCCGCCGGATCAACGCGAGGCTATCATCCTCGTCGGTGCCTCCGGCTTTTCCTATGAGGAGGCGGCGGAAATTTGTGGTTGTGCGCTCGGCACGATCAAGAGCCGCGTCAATCGTGCGCGTCAGCGATTGCAGGATATCCTCAACGTGACCGGTGTAAACGAATACGGTCCGGATGCTACATCAGCGCCCATGACGTCGCGCGCTTTCATCTCCTGATTTCTGCATCGTCCGCCTGAAAAAAACCTTACCTCCAAAGTTTGGCGGGGCGGGCGATGCACAGTGTCATACGGCATGATTGCGTCGCGGGCAGCAATCGTGCAGAAACTGTGGCGGGCGCGTTGCAGCGCTAGGGCGGTACAGGATTGTGGTGCTGCCTGAGCTGGATATGGAATTCATGAACAAAGAGACGAGCCATCTGCAGCCGGCTGTGGCAGCTGCTCTGACATCAGCCGAAAGGCTTGATGTTCTGCGCGCGGTCGTACCAGATATGGCTGAATCGGATGCTGATTTCAGCGACCTTGCGGAAATCGCTGCCAATCTCTTCGATGCACCCGTCGCATTGGTGACCCTTGTCGATGCTGAAAACCAGTGGTTCAAGGCAGCCAGTGGCGTGAGCGAGACGCAGGCACCTGCGGCTGATTCCTTCTGTGTGCACACGGTCGCCGGGGCAGTGGATGGCGCATTGGTGGTTGCAGATGCAACTGCAGACGTTCGCTTCTCTAATCAGCCGCGCGTTACCGGTGAACCCTTCCTGCGGTTTTACGCAGGGGTTCCGCTGGTCATCAACGACCAATCAGTCGGCACGATCTGTGTATTCGATGTCAAGCCACGCGCCGATCTCGCACCCCATCTTGTTGTTCAGTTGCAACGGCTGTCCCGCATCGCGTCTTCTCTCTTCACCCTGAAGCACGAAGCTCGGCAGCGCGCCTTGAAGGAAGCCGTGCTGTCCCGCGAGGAGCAGCGGCATGCAATGGCGCTGGATGCGGCAAATGTCGGCAGCTGGCTGTGGGATATCCGCTCGGGCAATGTTTCCTGCAACGGGCCAATGCTGCGGATGTTCGGCATGCCATCCGCCAAAAATGTCCAGGCCCGCGATATTTTTAGTGCCATTCACCCCGAGGACCGCGTGGCGACCCTGTCGAAGTTCCGGTCCGCCATGACGCACGACCAGGAATATGACGGCACCTTCCGGGTTGCATCGACGGGACGCTGGCTGCTTGGCCGCGGCCGTGTTCACGAGCGCGATGCCGAGGGCAAGGCGACTGTTTTTCTCGGAATCAATGTCGATGTGACTGAGGAACAGGGAGCGACCCAGCGGACCCGGCTTTTGCTGCGCGAACTCAATCACCGCGTCAAGAATACGTTGGCCATGCTGCAATCCCTGGCGCGCCAGACGCTGCGGCAGACAAGTGACCCGCAAGAATTCATGATCGCCTTTGCCGGGCGGCTGCAGGCAATTTCCGAAGCGCATGGGCTGCTTTCGGACCATGAATGGGGTGAAATCCGCCTGTCGGCTTTGTTGGCCAAACAACTGGCGCCGCATGTCCGGGATTATGCGAAACAGATCGAGGTCCACAAGGACGAGATCCTGCTTGGACCGGATCAGGCTGTTGGACTGGGGCTCGTCCTGCACGAACTGGCAACCAATGCGGCGAAATACGGATCGCTGTCGGTTTATGGCGGCCGGGTGGTTTTAACCGCCCGTAGTGTCGATGAAGAGGGCCGCCGTGTCCTGCATATGACCTGGACGGAGGTCGATGGGCCGCCAGTCGAGGAGCCGAAACGGCGCGGTTTTGGCTCTATCCTGATCGAACGCAGCCTGGACAAGGTGATGGGCAGTTCGGTGAAGGTCGAGTATCTACCGGCAGGCTTGACCGCGATTGTCCGCCTGCCGCTCTGAAAAAATCTTTTGCTCTTTCTCAAGACTGGTCACTGTCGCCAGACTTTCGCATCAGTCCAAGGACTGTACCCACGCCGACCGCAAGACCTGCGGCCAGAAGCGGCTGCTTGCGGAACAGTGTCAACGCTGTGGCAATCGCAAAAGTGGTTTGCGCCTGCGATCGGCGGCGCTTTTCGGCGGCGACGCGCTTATCGCGTGCATTGAGCGCATAGATGAGGCCGATAATGATGAGGCCGATAACGATGGAGATCGCTGCCAGGATGATGGTGGCTTTCAAGGGCGTGTAGAGTGCACTCAAATAAATCGCGCCTGCGACGAGTGCGAAGATGTAGGCAGTGAGGAAGAACAGCGACGCCACAGCCCACATCGCGCCATTGCGCCTGTAGCGCGAGACGGTAGCGCTCACATCCGTCACGACAAGCGCCGAAAGCATTGCGGCCAGAGGACCCATTTTTTTCTCCAGGAGGGAGTTCACAAAGGCAGGATGACAACCGTATTGTTTCGCCAGCCTCTGACAGGAAAGCAGGCGGCCTTTTGGACTGCCGCCTGTCTCAATCGCTTTGTTTATCGGCGGATCATGGAAGCAACCAGCAGGCCGAGGGCCGCAGCGGCGCCCAAAGTTGCAACAGGGTGCTGGCGGACGGTCCGGCGAACCTGTTTCTCTGTCACCGAGTAGCGGCTGCGCAATTCGGCAAACAGCGCTTCGGCATTTTCCAAAAGATCCTGGAGCCCGGCTTCCGCTTGGTCACGTGCATCATGAGCCCGCTCGCGAACGTCCTTGGATGCTTCAGAGGCCCTTGAACGCACATCTCTCGAAGCGTCGGCGCCGCGTTGGGACAGAAGCTTGGCCAGTGAAGCGATCTCGTCACGGATTTCGCTGATCTGATCTTCAATCGGGGCATCGAGAAGGCTGCCATTGCGCTTCCTTGCGCCGGAAAAGAGACCTGTGGCCATGAATAAACTCCTTCGTGCGTCGGAACCGGAGGTTCAAGCCGTATCCCGATGTGCTGTCGTGCCGGCAAGTGACATCGTCACCGTGTCAGCGGTTCGCCACATCAACGCGCAAGTTGGAATTTGGTTCCATAGTTCGAAGTGATCTAGGCTGCCGTATGGGGCAGCACGAACGGGACATTGCCCGGCGGTGTTGCGTTGACCCGCATTGCGCAACCGAACACCGCTTCCATCACCGCATCTGTCATCACCTCGTTCGGATGCCCCGTCGCATGGACCCGTCCGGCCTTCATCATGATCATCCTGTCGGCAAACATCGCCGTCAGATTGAGGTCGTGCATGATGGCGATGACGCCGCCGCCGCGTTCGCAAAAATCCTTGGCCAGCCGCATGATGGTCAACTGATGGCGGATATCGAGGTTCGATACCGGCTCATCCAGCAACAGGAAGGCGGGTTCGCCATGCTGGACCGGTTCCCAGATCTGGCAGAGCGCCCGCGCCAGCTGAACACGCTGCTGCTCGCCGCCGGAAAGCTCTTGGTAGAAGCGACCGGCAAAACCGGACAGGTCGACGGCTTCAAGCGCATCGCGGGCAATCCGGTCGGTATCGGCGGCATCCGCTTTTGCTCCGACCGACAGGCCCATGCGGACGATTTCTCGCACGGTGAACGGAAAGGAAATGACGGTGGATTGCGGCAGTACGGCCCGTTTCAATGCCAGTTCCCAGGGCTTCAACGTCGTGATGTTATGACCGTTGATGCTGACGGTGCCGTCATAGGGGATTTCACCGGCAATGGCCTTGAGGCTGGTGGTCTTGCCGGAGCCGTTCGGCCCGACGATCGCCGTCAACTGTCCGGCCGTAGCCTCGATATTGACGCCGTGCAGCACCTGCGTGCCGGAAAGCCGGACGGAGAGATTACTGGCCTTGATCATGGTCTAAAGCCCCATATGGGAGCGGCCGCGCAGCAGGATCCATAGGAAGAACGGCGCGCCGGCAAAAGCGGTGATGATGCCGATCGGCAATTCGGCCGGCGGAACGATGGTGCGGGCGATCATATCGGCAAAGATCAGCAATGTGCCGCCGAGCAGCGCCGATGCGGGCAAAAGATACCGGTGGTCAGGCCCGATCACCATTCTCAGCACGTGCGGAACGACAATGCCGACAAAGCCGATACCGCCGCTGACGGCAACCGAAGCGCCGGTGGAGGCCGCGACGCTGACGATGGCGATGTTCTTCAGCCGCTGAACCGGAATGCCCATGTGGAAGGCCGCGGCTTCTCCAAGCGTCAGGGCGTTGAGGCCGCGCGCCAAAAAGGGAACAACTGCGAGCGATACAAGAATGATCGGACCGGCCGACAGGATTTTCATCCAGTTGGCGCCGGCCAACGAACCGAGACCCCAAAATGTCAGGTCGCGCAACTGCTTGTCGTCGGCCATGAAAATCAGAACGCCGGTGACGGCACCGGCCAGAGCGCCGAGTGCGATACCGGCGAGCAGCATGGTTGCCACCGATGTCTGGCCGCTGCGGGTAGCAATCTTGTAGAGCAGCAACGTGGTGATGAGACCGCCGACGAAGGCCGCAACCGGCAGTGCATAGAAGCCGAAGATTGCAAACAGCGGGCCGAAAAACGAACTGCCAAGCACGATCAGCAACACGGCACCAAGGCTGGCACCAGAAGAAACGCCGACCAGACCCGGGTCCGCCAGCGGATTGCGGAAGAGGCCCTGCATCACGGCGCCAGAGACGGCCAGCGACGCGCCGACCATCAGACCGAGTACGGCGCGCGGCAGGCGAATATCGAGAATGATGATACGATCGCGCACGCTTAAAGCCTGCTCGGCGCCCTCCATACCCAGGAGCCAACGCAGGACGTTACTGAGTGAGGCATCGGCTGCCCCGGTCATGATCGATGCTGCGAACATCGCTGCAGCGACCACCATGAGCACAAAGATGAGCAACTGGGCGAGCCGTGAACGGTCGCCCAGTTGCCAATCGGATTTCAAGCGTGCCGCAAAAGACTGCGACCGGCCGTCACCCATTACCATTTCACTGCGAGGCATTCGGCTTTTTTCCGTAGATGGCTGCATTGAGTTCGCGCACCGTGCTTGCGGTGCGCGGACCGAAGCCCAGCATATGCAGGCCGTCCATACGGATGACCGTCCTGGTCTTTGCCGCAGGGGTCAGGCTCAGGGCCGGATGGCCAAACAATTCATCGTCGCTGGCGGCATGGCCGCCGCTGCGGGTCATCATCAAGACAACATCGGGCTTTGCTTCGATGATCGCTTCGTCGGTCAGCGGCTTGTAGCCCTGGAATGTGCCGGTGGCGTTGATGGCGCCGGAGAGAGCGATGATGCCATCGGCAGCCGTTCCCGTACCGGATGCCATGATCTTGCCGCCCTGCGTGCTGAGGATGAAGATCACGCGCTTGCGTTCGCCTTCCGGACGCTTGGCGGCGTCGGTCACGGCTGCGTCGAGATCCACCTTCACCTGACCGGAAAGGGCGGCTGCCTTCTCCGGCACGCCGAGGAAGTCGCCGACAGCGCGGATTTTCAGGAGAATGCCTTCACGGTCATAGGTTTCCGGAACGGTCTGGAAGGGAATATTGGCGTCTTTCAGAACAGCCAGTGTTTCGGCGGGGCCACTGCCTTCGACAGCGATGATGGCGCTCGGATTGATGGCGATCACGCCTTCCGGGGATAGTTGCCGCATGTAGCCGACATCGGGAAGCTTGGTAGCCGCTTCCGGATAGAGACTGGTCGAGTCGCGGCCGACGAGCTTTCCTTCTTCACCAAGCGCGTAGATGATCTCGGTGATGGCGCCCCCGACGGAAACGAGCCGGGACGTGTCGGCCTTCTGCATTTCCTGTGCGACGGCGGTACGGACGAACGATGCACCATCCGGCAGGACTGCCGGCAGTACGAAGGGGGTGGAGACCGCGAAAATCGCCAGCGCCAGCTCCCAGGAACGCAGCCGGCGGAAATCATAGAGAGCTTTCATGACCGTTCCTTCAGGCCGCTTCGGTGATGTCGAGCCGTGCGAGATTTTCCATGACGGCGCGCCATTCCTCGCGTTCGGCAAAGCCTTCCTTACGCTTGCCAAAGAACTGGATGACCATGTCGCCCTTGGCATCGAGTGCTTCGAGCGAGGTTACATGGCCGTCGGCGGTCGGCTTGCGAACCGCCCAGACTTCGGCCAGGTGATCGCTGCGCAGGTGCAGATGCAATGTCGGATCCATGATGTTGAGCCACGGCCCCATCGTCTGGATATTGGCGACCGGTCCCGAATGGATCTGGATGATGCCGTGATTGCCGACGAAACACATGATCGGAACTTCGATCCTGGCCGCTTCGCGCAGCATCGCTTCGACAGCTTCGGGCTGCAGCTTCCAGGCATAGTCTTCGCCAACCGATTGCAGCGCCTCGCGGCGGCCGACTTTCAGCTTGCGCAGCAATCCATGAAACTGATGCGTATCGGTCATCTTGCTCCACTCGTCACGCAGCGCCGCCACATCGACTGGCGTTGTTTCGCTTTCGGCAATGCTCTCGACCTTGGCCTCAGGGATAAAATTCTGTGACTGATCCTCAAGCCGGAATGCTTCGACGATGCTGTGATAGGCGTCGAGATTGGAAGCCGGGCGCAGGTGTATCTTGTGGACGGCTGTTCCCTGCTTGTCGAAGAACTGCAGGCTGCGGCGCACGTCGTCACCATCGGTCTTGGTCACGGCAAAGCCATGGGCCCAGGCGCCCGGAAAAATGCGCAGGTCGATATTTTCGCCAAGTACGATCGAGGCGTGTTTGCCGGGGGTGATGTTTTCAAAGACGCCGATCTTTTCGTGAACCGCACTTTCGTTGCGGGTAAGCGCCATCACTTCACCAAGTTCCGCCGCCCGTTCCAGAAAGCGATTGGCGCTGCCATCGATGCGAATGCTGGTCAGGCCGCATTCCGCGGCGACGAGGGCTGCTTCCGAAATGCCAAGCTGAGCCGCGATGTCGCGCTCGCGCATCTTCGGATTGGCGGCCCGGTAGGCGCGGATTTCGGATGGAGTCGAGCGGGATGTCTGGGTCATGTGTCTGGCCTATTTGTTCAGAATAAGTTTGCCCTGGCGGGTGATCTTCATGCGGTAGATCGCGCCTTCATGTGCAATGAGGATTTCGTTTGCGCCCCGGAAAAGCTCCCGGCTTTCAACGATGCGCTGCGTCTGGCCTGCCGGCACGACGGCCGGCGCGGCATCTGATTCATTCGGTGTCACAGGTTTCCGGTCCTGATCATGCGGCCGAAAAACAAGGGTTTTCCTTCTTCTTTAGCCGGGGCATTGTGATTAGTATCTTGACTTCATTACTCACCTTTTATTATGGACGCAATACAGGATTTTTTTAGTCCAGTTTAATCGCCGGGCCGAAATGCGCGGTCGGAGGATCGGGCTGACAGGGGCTGATGGCCGGTTGCGGTACGCCACTCTGTGAGGATGGATAAACGATGATGAAATTTGTTAGACTGCTCTCTCTGGCTATTTTGGCGGCTTCGTGTTCTGCCGCGGCGGCTTTAGCGCAGGATGCGGGCACGTCCGGCAATCTGTCGATCGAGATCAATGATCTTGCGCCATCCGAAAAAGGCTGCAAGTTGACATTCGTGGCAGCGAACGAGCTGCCGCAAGCGCTGTCGAAAGTCTCCTTCGAATTCGTGCTCTTCGATGAAAAGGGCTTGGTGGAGCGGATGGCCGTCCTCGACTTCCGCGATCTGCCCGCTGGCAAGACGAAGGTTAGGCAGTTTGATCTGCCCGGAACGAAATGCGAGGCTGTGAAGAGCCTGCTGATCAACGATGCCCCGGTCTGCGCTGGTGACGGTGTTGCCAAGGACGCCTGCATGAAGGCGTTGAAGACAGGGTCGAAATCCGCTGTTGAGTTGAAGGGCTGATGCGGATTCTGCGTCGGTATCTGTGATGAACAATACGATTAAATGGACCGGAGCGATCTTGCTGTCGCTATTGGCGCATGCCGGCGCGACGCAGCTGTTTGAGCCCAACGAAAAACCGCCAGAGCAGGCACTGATCGCAGGTGGGGAGGCCATGGAAATAGCCGTCCTCGGCAACGCGTTCGAAGAGACCGTCCTGGCAGGTGATCCCAGCGAAGCGATCGAACCGGAAGAGGTGGAACCTGAGCCGGTCGAGCCGGAGCCGATGGAAGTGGCGGAGATAATGCCCGTTCAATCCGAGGTGACTGCGGAGACGCCGACCGATATCGTTCCCACCGAAGCTGACGTCATTCTTCCGGCCGAGGAAATAGTGCCGGCCACTGCCGAGCAGCCGGAGATCACGGCAACCGTTGCGCCGGTGGAGACCGTCATTCCGGAGGAAAAGCCGGAAATAAAGCCTGAACCTGAAAAGAAGCCGGAGCCGAAGAAGGAACCGGACGAGGAAAAACCGAAGAAGAAGCCTGTCCGCAAGAAGGCGGGCGATGCCGGCAAGCAGGTCGAAACGGTGACCAAGGGGCAGGCGGATGGGGTCGAAGGTGCTGCCGCCACCGCCAGTACCGGCAAGAAGGGCAAGGCTGCCCAAGAATTCGGAAATGCGGCTGAGAGCAATTACAAGGGCAAGGTCCGCTCGAAAGTACAGCGGCACTTTCGTTATCCCAAATCGGCAAATCGTGAAGGTTTGGGCGGAACGGTGACGGTGAGCTTTACGGTATCTGCGAGCGGAGGTGTATCCAGCGTCAGGATTGTCAAGGGATCCGGATCACCGGTGCTTGATGACGCTGCGGTGAGTGCGGTGAAAAAGGCGGAACCATTTCCTAAAATTCCCGAGGCCGCCAATCGCGGCAGCTGGCCTTTTGTGATCCCGCTCCAGTTCGGCCGTTAGTGCCACGTAAGCCCGTTTTGTCTGGAACATCACGGGCCTACGCCACATCTGGAATACTGCGGCAAAACGCCCGCGGATAATATGACAAAAAAACTCATCTTTATACTTTACTCTTTTTATCAAGTTAAATAGGGTTCCTGCACGATCAGCCGGACGGCCGATTCCGAAACACGCGGAGACTGACATGGGTGACAAGCGGCAGCAGCTCAAGCCGAAGCAGAAGCAGAGCCGGGAGGCAGGAGCGCGCAACGCGCCGGTTTCCGCCAAGACGCAGGAAACACGGCTTGAAGGCCGCAGCTTTCTTTATGTCGGTGGCCGCGATTGCCAGGTGGCGCATCTGCGCCAGATCGCCAGTTCCCATGGTGCAGAACTGATCCATCATGATGGCGGCCTGCGCGAGGCGGTGTCCCGCATCGACAATATCCTTCCGTCCGTCGACTGCGTCTTCTGCCCGATCGACTGTATCAGCCATGATGCGTGTCTGCGGGTAAAGACCGGCTGCAAGAAGTGGGGCAAGGCCTTCGTACCGCTTCGCAACGGCAGCAAGTCGAGCCTGGAACGCGCTTTCCTGGACCTGAAGGCGAGCCGCAGCAACGCCAGTTGATTTGCGGTTCAGGTCGATATCCGGGCGCATTTTCCTCGCCCGACTCTCTGGAGATTAGACATGAACAACGAGCGTCCCGATCAGTTCACGATGATCGGACTGCACAAACTGGCCTCGCAATTCGGCGACGGGTTGGTTCCGGAACTGTACGAGCTTCTGTCACGCCGTGCGCGCATGATTGAAGACAATCCAAACGTCACGGAATTTCCGGCCTGGCAGGCGCGCCCGCCGGTGCGCTCCGCATTGGGGCTTGCGCCTGAGCCGAGAGACAATATCCTGCCGTTTCCGTCCGGTACGGTGCAGACCAAGGATCAAGCTTGAGGATTCTCGCATGTATTTCGCCATGAACCGCTTTCGGATCGCGATCGGCCACGAGACGGCGTTCGAAGACGTGTGGAAGAACCGGGATTCCAGCCTTGCGGACAATGCGGGCTTCAAGGAGTTCAAGCTGTTGCGAGGCGATACCGTGGCCGATGAAGGCTATACGTTGTTCATCTCCAGTTCGATCTGGGAAAGCCGTGAAGCCTTTATTGCCTGGACCAAATCTGAGAATTTCCGGGCAGCCCATAAAAGTGCCGGCGATAACCGGGCGATGTATCTCGGCCCGCCGAAGTTTGAAGGTTTCTCGGCCGTCGAGGGCGCTTAAAGCAGTTCCAGCAAGAGTGCGGGATGAGTTTGCCGGAATGGCTCAAAAACAGAGGTAGAGCGTTTTGGCACGCACGCGAAGCTCAGCTCACCTTGCGCATGAAGAATGCGCCGGCGGCGACGGAAAGCCAGCCGAGCATCATCAACACGCCGCCCGATGGTGCCGACATCGGGAACAGTCCTTGACCCAGGAAATGGCGTGCCGTCAGGTCGGCGGCGAACAGGGCCGTCCCTGCTGACAGTAGCAAGGCTGCAATCGGGGCCGTCCGCATGAAGGGCCAGGCGGCATAAAGCGCGATCAGGGCAGGGGCGTGCGCCAGACACATCGCAGAAGCGCCGCCCAGCAGGCGCGGATCGGCGCCATGGGATGCGGCAGCGGCGCTGATGACGCCGAAAAGCCCCATCAAGCCAGCGATGAAAAGGGTAACCGGCCGCAATTGCCCGTTCTGCATGTCTATTCGTCCTTGTTCTGCATATGGTGGGCGAGCCGTGTCACCGGCTCCAGAATGATCGTCCGTAATTGCGGATGTTGCACTGTCTCTTCCAGCGCCCGGGTAAAACAGAGCAACCATTCATCGCGTTCCTCGGCACCGATCGCCGCACCGAAATGGCGGCTTCTCAGGCGTGGATGGCCGCGTTTGTCGGTATACAGCGGCGGTCCGCCGAGCCAGCCGGTCAGGTATTCGTAAAACTTCTCCTCGCTGCCGGAGAGGTCGGCCGGATGGATTGCACGGCAGCGGGCAGCTTCCGGCAACGTATCCATCAGTTCGTAGAAGCGGTGGGTGAGCGCGCGGACAGTCCTGTCGCCGCCGATTGCGTTGTATAGTGTCTCGGTCTGGCCGTCCGTCATCATCGTGTCCCTGATTACTGGTGGTTCTAGCGTGCCGTGTTTCGCCGTTCCAACCATTTTTCATGAGGGGGATGGGGTTGCGTCGATTGACCGCGCCGTTTGCGCGCAAACCGATCGAACTTGACAAACCGTCCAGACGGTATGATTATTTATTGATGTCTATCGCTCACCATCGCCGCAAGCAACCGGAACTGGTCCGTCAGCAATTGCTGGAGGTCGCCGCGCGTTTGTCGCTTGAGCAGGGGGCTGCAGGCGTGACACTCGACGCCGTGTCGCAGGCAGCCGGTGTCAGCAAGGGCGGGCTGCTGCATCATTTCCCTAACAAAATGGCGCTTCTGAACGGCCTCTTCGATGATCTCACCGGCAAAATGGAGCGCGCGATCGAGGAAGAAATGCGCAACGATCCGGTCGCTCACGGCCGTTTCACCCGCGCCTATCTGTCGGTCGTTTTTGCGTTGGGGGAGGATCCGGATGCGCAGGGTTGGCAGGTCCTGACCATCGCGCTCTTGTCGGAGCCGCAGCTGCGCGAGCGCTGGCGATTGTGGGTGGCTGATCATGCCGATGAATTCGTCGGCACCGATTCGTCACCGGGTTGCCTTTTGGCGCGGTTTGCCGCCGATGGCTTGTGGCTGGCGGATACTCTCAAGAGCCACGATATCGACCAGCCGTTGCGCCAGGCGATGCGGGCGCAACTCATCGCACTTTCCTTGCAGTAACCGGCTACCGGAGCCTCGAATGAATCCCGTCATGCTTTACGCCGTCCTCGTTGGCGCCATCGTTTTCGAAGTGCTCGGCACCTCGGCCATGCAGGCCGCCCAGCACTTCAGCAAACTGGTGCCGACGCTGATCATGGTGGTCTGCTATGCCATCGCTTTTTACTTGCTCTCCTATACGTTGCGGGTCATTCCGGTCGGGATCGCCTATGCGATCTGGAGTGGTCTCGGCATCGTGTTGATCTCGCTCGTCGGCTATTTCGTCTTCGGTCAGAAGCTTGATCTTGCTGCCATTCTCGGTCTCGGATTGATCATTGCTGGTGTCGTCGTCCTCAACGTCTTCTCCAAATCCACCTTCCATTAAACGTATCGCGTCACCAGATTTTCACTTGCAAAAGTGCTGGACGGATTCTATCGCTTCAAATTGAAAGCGGTTTCAATTTTATCGAGCGCTGATGAACGCTGCGCTGAAGGAAGGATTGGTCATGACCATCAAGGCAGTTGTCTGGGGCGAAAACATCCACGAACAGACCAACGCGATCGTCAGGAGCATCTATCCGAACGGCATGCACAACACGATTGCCGCAGCGCTGAACACCGATCCGGCGATCGAGGCGACGACAGCGACATTGCAGGAGCCGGAACACGGCCTGAGCGTCGAGCGTCTGGCAAAGACCGATGTTCTGCTCTGGTGGGGACATAAGGATCATGGCGCGGTGTCGGACGAAGTCGTCGAGCGCGTTGCCAAGCGGGTCTGGGAAGGCATGGGCCTGATCGTCCTGCATTCCGGCCATTTCTCAAAACCGTTCAAGCGGCTGATGGGCACGCCCTGCGCGCTGAAATGGCGCGAGGCGGGCGAGCGGGAACGCCTGTGGGTGATCAACCCGCGCCATCCGATCGCCGAAGGCCTGGACGAGAATTTCGTGCTCGAAAACGAAGAAATGTACGGCGAGCAGTTCTCCGTGCCGGAACCGCTGGAAACCGTGTTCATCTCCTGGTTTGCCGGTGGAGAAGTGTTCCGCTCCGGTCTCACCTGGCGCCGTGGTGCGGGCAACATCTTCTATTTCCGCCCCGGTCATGAGACCTATCCGACCTATCATGACGCCAACGTCCACAAAGTCCTGCGCAATTCGGTGAAGTGGGCCTACAATCCGCAGGGTACTTACAGCGCCATCCATGATGCGCCGAACGTTCCCGTCGAAAAGGCGCTGGAGCCGATCGTCGAACGCGGCCCGCGCCTGCATCAGGCGGGTGAGCAGGGGTACAAGTGATGAAAACCATCCGTCTTCTCGTTCTCGGTACCGGCGGCATGGCCAATACCCATGCCATGAACTTCGCCGCCATTGATGGCGTCGAACTTGTGGCGGCTGTCGATGTCGATCAGGTTCGGGTCGATGCGTTTGCCTCGCGTCACAAGATCGCCAAGACATTCACCTCGCTCGACGAGGCGATTGCTTGGGGCGAATTCGATGCGGTCACCAACGTGACGCCCGACAAGATTCATTATCCGACGACGCTCAAGCTTTTGGCTGCCGGCAAGCATGTGCTCTGCGAAAAGCCATTGGCCGAGGATTATGCCAAGGCCGACGAGATGGCGTCAGCTGCGGAAAAATCCGGTCTGGTGACAATGGTCAACCTCACCTACCGCAATGTCGCCGAAGTGCAGAAGGCCCGCCAGATGGTTCTCGCCGGTGAGATTGGCAAGGTCCGCCATATCGAGGCGTCCTACCTGCAGAGCTGGCTGGTTTCCAAGGCGTGGGGTGATTGGGCAACGGAATCGCAGTGGCTCTGGCGGCTATCGACCAAGCATGGCTCCAATGGCGTACTCGGTGATGTCGGCATTCATATCCTCGATTTTGCTGGATATGGTGCGGCAACCGACGTGGAGCACATTTTCGCCCGGTTGAAGACCTTCGACAAGGCGCCTGGCAACCGGATCGGCGAATACGATCTCGACGCCAATGACAGTTTCACCATGACGGCAGAGTTCGATAACGGCGCGATGGGCGTGATCCACGCCAGCCGCTGGGCTGTCGGCCATCTCAATGAACTGCGCCTGCGCATGCATGGTGACAAGGGAGCGATCGAGGTCATCCATACGCCGGATGGTTCGACGCTCAAGGCCTGCCTGGGTGAGGACATCGAAAAGGGCATCTGGAAAGATATCGATGCCGGAACCGAGCTGACCAACTACCAGCGCTTCATCGATGCGGTGCGCGCCGGAAAGACCGTCGAGCCGGGCTTCCGCCATGCTGCCGATCTGCAGAAGGTTCTTGATCTCGCCATGGTCACCGAGAAGGAACGCCGCGAACTCGCGGTTTAAGTCCTCTTCACCGCAGCCGTCGAGTTGCGGATGACCAGTTCCACCGGCCAGACCTCGCGCAGGTTTTCGGCCGGTGTTCCCTGCAGCATTTCCAACACCATTTCGCCGATCCGCGCGCCCGCCGCGCGGATCGATGATCGTGTCGTCGACAGCGTCGGCACGAGGTGGTCCGGGCTGATATAGGGAAAGACGTCGTCATGCGCGATCAGCGAGATGTCCTCGCCGACCGTCAGGCCGGCAATGCGGATCGCCCGCATGGCGCCCAGCGCCGACATCATCGATCCGGCGACGACGGCGGTTGGTCTGTCCTTGAGTTTCAGGAAACCCTGCATCAGGCGGAAGCCCATCTCGTCGGTGAACTCGCCATGTCCACAGAGGTCCGGATCGATCGTGACGCCACGGGCGCTCAGCGCCGTCTGATAGCCATCCTGCCGGTGTTCGGCAAAAATCCGGCCGCGATAACCGTTGAGCAGGGCGATGCGGCGATGGCCGAGATCGAGCAGATGGCTGGTTGACTGGCGTACCGCGCCGAAATTGTCGATGTCCAGCCAGCCGAAATTGCCGTCTGAATTGGTTCGACCATGCACGATGAACGGCAGGCGCAACGAATTCAGCAGGGCAATGCGCGGGTCGTCGAGAAACGGCGAGTGCAGGATAATGGCATCGACGCGCTTGCTGGCGGCAAGGCGGCGATAAGTGGCCAATTCCGCCTCGGGTGAATCCACCGTCGAGACGAGAATGTCAATTTCCTCCTGCTGCAGCCGCCCGCCAAGCCCGCCCATGAATTCGCTGGTATGTGGCCCGAATTCGCCGCCGCCCTTCAGTACGATGCCGATGACACCGACCCGGCCGGTCGCAAGTCCGAGCGCGCTGGTATTCGGCCGGTAGCCATATTCGAGCGCTGCCTTCAACACCCGTTCGCGGGTTGCCTGCTTGACCTCGGGATAGCCGCTCAAGGCGCGGCTGACCGTCGTCTGCGACAGTTCCAGCCGGTTTGCGAACTCCTTGAGGTTCATGCGGAATTTCCTGTTGCTTGCGTCTCAGTGTAGGCGGCTTTACGGCTGTGGCAAAGGGGCTATACCGGGCACGCCCTCGCGAACTCGGCGGGAAAAATCCGGGGCGTTGTCTGCTGCCTGCGCTCGCGTACTGATGGCGCCACCCCTCTGGAGTTGCTCCAGCGTAAAGCCGGGTGTGAACCCGTTCACGCCGATAATATAAGAGGGAAGGTAACCGGAAAGGATCAGCCGGTAATCCAGCGGCAGCGCGCCGGAAGCGATGTGATTGATCATTGCGAAAACGATCGTCGTGCAGTTGGCGGTGATCGTGTTGTAATATTGCGGGGTCTCGTTGAGGCCGTTGGCGATATCGACATAGGACAGGAAAAGCGACCGCATTGCCGGCTTTGGAATGTTGAGGCGGTAGAGATAGACGTCTTCCTTGCGGACATTGGTCCGCACCCTGACGATATCGCGCTCGTCGGCGGCAATGATGCTCATCTCGAACTCTTTGAAGAATCCGCCGATTTCCGAAAAGCTCTCCGTCCGCTCCTTGCGGATTTCCACTGAAAACGTGACGAACTGGCCGTCCTCGAAACCGAAGGACACCAGCGTATGGGCAATCGCCGGGCTCGACCAATAGGACAGGAGCAGATCTACGGAGGCCAGCTTGTCGAGGTTGTAGGTGCGGTTTTCCCAGCGCGCCGTGTAGTCCGTCGATGTCCGCCAGTCGAAATTGCGGACATTGGCAAGCGTGACCTCGGGACTGTTGACGACGCCTGCGACGATATGGGCCACCTCGTCTGCCCAGTCTCGGCTGTTGCTGGCCGGAATGGCGTTCCACCAAAACAGGAGAGCGGCGATCAGCAGCGGATAGAGCAGAGATGCAAGACGCGGATGCCAGCGCAGATAGGCGTAGAGTGCGAAAAGCGAAACGAAGGCCCAAACTGCAGCGATGAGTATTCTCACAGGGGCTGGCCCGGGCGCCTGATAGAAGAGCGCCATCGCGCCCCAGATTGCAAAACCAAGAATGGCGAGGGTTGAAATCACCCGGATGATGAAGCTCAAGAGGTGAAAGCGGGGGCGTTGAACAGGTTCGCTCATTGTGCGCCAACTGTCATGGAGGCCTGCATTGCAAGCCCTTTGTGCCATTTCATGTCCATGACAGCCCCCTTCGTTTCCCTGTTCTGCAATGCCAGATTTTCCCGCAAACAGACATCGTTTTTTTATTTTTCCGCATTTTCCGGCGATGCAAGCGCGCATGTCGGCCGTTTCTGCGATGGCGACAGCCTCACCGGATGCGGGCAGTTAAGCTGTTATACCACCATTGTTTTTTGCCTGTTGAATTTTGCAAGAGCCGCATTGTTATTTGTCATATGTTTGAATAGCATCGCGTTCTTGACCAATCGGACAAAAATTGGCTGACGCCGATAAATCTATCACGCAGGACGGGATTTTTTTTAATGCAGGCGGTTTTCGACGGTCACAATGATGTGTTGCTGAGACTGTGGAGCAATGCCAAGACTGGCGCTGATCCGGTCATCGAGTTTTCCGAAGGAACGGCGGAAGGTCATATCGACGGCCCGCGCGCCCGGAAGGGCGGCCTCATCGGCGGATTGTCGGCGATCTATATCCCGTCCGATCACCTCGTCCTGAAGACGCCCGACGAGAACGGTCATTATGCGACCGAGCTGTCCGAGCCGCTGGGGCGGCAGCCGTCTCTCGACATCGCCTTGGAATTTGCCGCCATCGCACTCCGGCTTGATCGGGCCGGTGCCTGGAAGCTTTGCCGTTCGACCGCTGATATCCGCGCCGCGATGGAAAACGACATCTTTGCCGCCGTGCTGCATATGGAAGGCTGCGAGGCGATCGGTGCCGATCTCACCGCGCTTGAAACATTTCATGCTGCCGGGTTGCGTTCGCTTGGTCCCGTGTGGAGCCGCAACAACATCTTTGGCCATGGCGTGCCGTTCGCCTATCCGATGGGGCCGGACACCGGCCCAGGCCTGACGGACGCCGGTTTTGATCTGGTGCGCGAGTGCAATCGTCTCGGCATTCTCATCGATCTGGCCCATATCACGGAAAAAGGCTTCTGGGACGTGGCGAAAACCACCGACCAGCCGTTGATCGCCAGCCATTCCAATGCCCATTCCCTAACCGCCGTTGCCCGCAACCTGACAGATCGTCAGCTGGATGCGATCCGTGACAGCAAGGGGCTGGCCGGCCTGAACTATGCGACGACCATGTTGCGGCCCGACGGGCTGGAAAATGCCGATACGCCGATCTCCGACATGGTCCGGCATATCGATTACATGGTCGAGCGCATGGGCATCGATTGCGTGGCACTTGGATCCGATTTTGACGGCGCAACCATTCCGGAAGGCGTAACCGATGCGGCTGGCAACCAGAACCTGATTGCTGCTCTCAGAGGCGCCGGATATGGTGACGCCGAACTGACAAAAATATGCCGGGAAAACTGGTTGAGGGTTTTGGCTCAGGCCTGGCACGAAGCCGCCTGAACCAAGAAGAGAAAGCCCAGCACGGGCTCCAAAAAGGGAACAGAAAGATGATGCATTCATTGAACAAGCATGTCCGCATGTTGACGGCCGGTGCCGCCATGTCGCTGATCTTGATGGCGGGTGCGCCCGCATTCGCCGAAACACCGGCCGATACGCTGGTCGAAGGTTGGGCGATCGACGACATCATCAGCATGGATCCGGGCGAAGCGTTCGAGTTGTCGACCGCTGAAGTGACCGCCAATACCTATAGCTATCTCGTCCGCCTCGATATCAACGATACGTCGAAGGTTGTTGGGGATCTCGCCGAAAGCTGGACGGTTTCGGATGATGGCCTGACCTACACGTTCAAGCTGAAGCCCGACACGAAATTTGCCTCCGGCAATCCGGTAACTGCCGAGGATGTTGCCTATTCTATCGAACGCGTCGTCAAACTCGACAAGAGCCCGGCCTTCATTCTCACCCAGTTTGGCCTGACCGGCGACAATGTTGCGGAAAAGGCGAAGGCGACGGATGCGAGCACGTTCACGTTCACCGTCGACAAGGCCTACGCGCCAAGCTTCGTGCTCAACTGCCTGACCGCGACGGTCGGCGCCGTCGTCGACAAGAAGCTGGTGTTGGAGCATGTGGCTGCGGTCACTCCGTCGGCCGAATACAAGTACGACAACGATTTCGGCAATGAATGGCTGAAGACTGGTTATGCCGGTTCGGGTGCCTTCAAGCTGCGCGAATGGCGCGCCAACGAAGTCGTTGTCATGGAACGCAACGACAACTACTACGGCGAAAAGACGCCGCTTGCGCGCGTCATCTACCGCCACATGAAGGAAAGCTCCGGTCAGCGTCTGGCGCTAGAAGCCGGTGACATCGACGTGGCGCGCAACCTCGAGCCGGGCGATTTCGATGCCGTTTCGAAGAATGCCGAGCTCGCCACCACCAACGCGCCGAAGGGCACCGTCTATTACTTCAGCCTCAACCAGAAGAATGCCAATTTGGCCAAGCCGGAAGTGGCAGAAGCCTTCAAATATCTGGTCGACTATGATGCGATCGGCTCGACCCTGATCAAGGGTATCGGCGAAATCCATCAGACATTCCTGCCGAAGGGCGTTCTCGGCGAACTGCCGGAAAACCCCTACAAGCTCGACGTCGCCAAGGCCAAGGAACTGCTGGCCAAGGCCGGTCTTGCCGATGGTTTCTCGGTAACCATGGACGTGCGCAATACGCAGCCGATCACGGGTATCGCCGAATCCATCCAGCAGACGCTGGCTCAGGCCAACATCAAGATGGAAATCGTCCCCGGCGACGGCAAGCAGACGCTGACCAAATACCGCGCCCGCACGCACGACATCTATATCGGCCAGTGGGGCCAGGATTATTTCGATCCGAATTCGAACGCTGAAACCTTCACCGTCAACCCGGACAATTCCGACGAGGGCAAGAACAAGACGCTCGCCTGGCGCAATGCCTGGGATGTTCCGGCAGAGTGGACAGCGGAGAGCAAGGCTGCGCTCCTCGAAAAGGACGCAACCAAGCGCGCCGACATGTACAAGGACCTGCAGAAGAAGGTCTTGGAAAAGAGCCCGTTCGTGGTCATCTTTCAGCAGACCGAAGTTGCAGGTGTCCGTGGTAACGTGAAGGGTTTCAAGCTCGGTCCGAGCTTCGATACCAACTACGTCTTCACGGTCTCCAAGGATTGAGCCCGAGATAGACGGTGAGCATTCCTGAAACAGCACCAACGGCCGGGCGCTCACGCGCCCGTGCCAACGGCTGGGTAAAGAGCGTCCTGCGCTTCCTGGTCGTCATCGTCACGACCTATCTCGGCCTTCTCGCCGTGACCTTTTTCATCGGCCGCGTCATCCCGATCGATCCGGTTCTCGCCGTTCTCGGTGACCGGGCGCCGGCGCATGTCGTCGAGCGAACCCGCGAGCTGATGGGCTTCAACAAGCCGCTCTATGAACAGTTCTATATCTATGTCCGTGATGCGCTGACCGGCAACTTCGGCACATCGGTACTAACAACCAATCCGGTCATGGCCGATATTCGCCGCGTGTTTCCTGCCACGCTGGAGCTTGCAACGCTTGGCACCATCATCGGCAGCCTGATCGGCGTTCCGCTCGGTGTGCTTGCTGCCGTCAAGCGCGGCTCGATCGCCGACCAGATCGTTCGTGTCGTCGGGCTCGTCGGCTATTCTGTGCCGATCTTCTGGCTGGCGCTGCTGTCGCTGCTGTTCTTCTATGCCAAGCTGCGCTGGGTCGCCTATCCGGGCCGTATCGATATCGTCTACGAATACAGTTTCACGCCGATTACCGGGCTTTATCTGGTGGATTCGCTTTGGCAGGGGCAGTGGGATGTGTTCCGCGATGTGTTCCGCCACATCATCCTGCCGGCCAGCCTGCTCGGTTATTTCTCGCTTGCCTATATCAGCCGCATGACCCGCAGTTTCATGCTCAACGAACTCAGCCAGGAATATATCGTTGCGGCGCGTGCCAAGGGCCTGTCGGAAACCCGGATCATCTGGGGCCATGCGCTTCGCAACGCGGCAGTGCCGCTGGTGACGGTGATTGCGCTCTCCTATGCCGGGCTTCTCGAAGGCTCGGTGCTGACCGAAACGGTGTTCGCATGGCCGGGGCTTGGGCTCTACATCACCAATTCGCTGCAGAATGCCGACATGAACGCGGTTCTGGGCGGCACCATCGTCATCGGTTCCGTCTTCATCGCCATCAATATCCTGTCCGATCTTCTCTACCGGACACTTGACCCGAGGACGCGCGCGCGATGAGCCAGTCGAGCCTCCAGACCACGCCCATGACCCGCCGCCAATGGCTGATGTCCGACAGGCCGCAATCGCGCCTACAGGCGCGTCTTGGCCGGGCCTACATGACCTGGCAGCGGTTTTCCGCCAACAAGCTGGCCGTTGCCGGTCTCTGCATCATCCTGTTGCTCATTCTCGTCGCCATCTTTGCCGACGTCCTGGCGCCGCACTCGCCAGTCATCGGCGATCTCGGCGGGGCACGGCTTTTGCCGCCGGGAAGCCCCGGCTATCTGCTTGGCACCGACGATCAGGGCCGGGATATCCTCTCGCGCCTGCTGCACGGATCGCGGCTGACGCTGCTGGTCATCGTGCTCGTGGCAATCATTGCGGCCCCGATCGGCCTTCTGGTTGGCGCCATCTCCGGCTATGCCGGTGGCTGGGTCGATGCCGTCTTGATGCGGATCACCGACATTTTCCTCGCGTTTCCGAAGCTGGTGCTGGCGCTCGCCTTTGTCGCCGCCATGGGGCCGGGTATCCAGAATGCCATCATCGCCATCGCCATTACATCGTGGCCGCCCTATGCCCGTATCGCCCGGGCCGAAACGCTGAGCGTGCGCAATTCCGATTATATCGCTGCCGTCCGGCTGATGGGCGCTTCGCCATTCCGCATCGTGCTCCGGCACGTCATGCCGATGTGCACGTCGTCGCTGATCGTGCGTGTGACGCTTGACATGGCCGGCATCATCCTGACCGCCGCCGGCCTCGGTTTCCTCGGCCTCGGCGCACAGCCGCCGCTGCCGGAATGGGGCGCGATGATTGCGTCCGGCCGCCGCTTCATTCTCGACCAGTGGTGGGTTGCCACCATGCCCGGCATCGCCATCCTGATCGTCAGCCTCGGCTTCAATCTGCTGGGCGATGGCCTGCGCGACGCGCTCGACCCACGGGAGAGTGGCCAATGAGCACGATGCTGACGGTTGATGATCTCAGGGTCTCGTTTCCCACCCGCACCGGTGTGATCGAGGCGGTGCGCGGTGTGTCGTTTACGCTTGGGCGCGAACGGCTGGGCATTGTCGGCGAAAGCGGCTCCGGGAAATCACAAACGGGCAGGGCGATCATGGGCCTGACGCCGGCGCATGCGAAGATTTCGGCAAAGACGTTGAACTTCGACGGCATCGACCTGTTGACGGCTCCGCCGAAGGTCCGCCGAAATCTGCGCGGCAACCGCGTCGCGATGATCCTGCAGGATCCGAAGTACTCACTTAACCCGGTGATGAGCATCGGCCGCCAGATCGTCGAGACGCTGCGCACACATGAAAATGTCAGCAAGCGCGAGGCTCGCGACCGGGCTATCGCCATGCTCGAGGCCGTTCAGATCCGTGATGCGGGTCGGGTCTTCGATCTTCATCCGCACGAGGTGTCCGGTGGCATGGGCCAGCGAGCGATGATCGCGATGATGCTGATTGCCGGTCCCGAACTGCTGGTTGCCGACGAACCGACCTCGGCGCTCGATGTGACTGTGCAGCTGGAGGTGCTCGGTATTCTCGACAAGCTCGTTGCCGAACGCGGCATGGGCCTGATCTTCATTTCGCATGACCTTCGGCTGGTCTCGTCCTTCTGCGACCGCGTCATCGTCATGTATGCGGGCAAGATCGTCGAGGAACTGGCAGCGTCCGATCTCGGCAATGCCAAGCATCCCTATACGCAGGGGCTACTCAACTGCATGCCGGCGCTCGGCACCAACCGACATCCGCTGCCCGTGCTCGACCGCCAGCCGGAGTGGGCACTATGACCGCGATCGTTTCCGCTGAAAACCTGACCGTCGCCTATGACGATTTTCTGGCGCTCGACGCTGTCAGCATCGATGTCGCGCCGGGCGAATCCTTCGGTCTTGTCGGTGAATCCGGCTCCGGAAAATCGACGCTGTTGCGCGCTATCGCAGGGCTTTCGCCGGTGGCGTCGGGGCGGATCGTGCTTGACGGCAAGCCGCTTGACGTCAAGCGCCGCGACAAGACGTTCTATCGACAGGTTCAGATGGTGTTTCAGGACCCCTACGGCTCGCTGCATCCGCGCCAGACGGTTGACCGGCTGTTGCAGGAACCGCTGGCCGTTCACGGTATTGCCGATGCCGAAAAGCGCATTTTGCGGGCGCTGGATGAAGTCGGTCTCGGCTCGTCGTTCCGCTTCCGCTATTCGCACCAGTTGTCCGGCGGCCAACGCCAGCGTATTGCGATTGCAAGGGCATTGATCATCGAACCGCAGATTATGCTGCTTGATGAGCCGACCTCGGCGCTCGATGCGTCCGTTCAGGCCGAAGTCCTCAACCTCCTTGAACAGGTCCGCCGCGATCGCAAGCTCACCTACATCATGGTCAGCCACGACCTCGGCGTCGTCACGCATATGTGCGAGCGGTTGGCCGTGATGAAGAACGGCAAAGTCGTCGAGCGGCTGTCGTCTGCCGATCTGGTCGCGGGTCGCCTCAAGGAGGATTACACCAAGAACCTGATGGTGGCGAGCAAGGGGTTTGTGCGCGACGCAAGCATCGCCTGAGTCCCACTCCGGCGCTTGCTGTGCCGGCTCGTGACGCCGCCTCCACACCGGTCGTGCTAGCCTGATGATCTCCGTCTGACCCGCCTTGCGCCGTTTATTAGAAAGGCGCAAAATACCAGTGCTGGGGCATGGTCTACCTTGGAGGGGTATGTCATGAACGATATGAGCCTCATGAATCTGCAGGCAGGAAAGACGACCGTAAGCGCGGCGGCCATTGAAGCGTTTGCGTGGCAGCAGCGCGGAGACGTGCTGGATGCCGGCGACGCGTCCTACGACGACGTACGGGCCATCTGGAATGGCATGATCGACCGTAAACCGGCCCTGATCGTGCGATGCGCCGGCGCTGCGGACGTTGTACGGGCCGTACGCTTTGCCCGCGACAATCAGCTGCTTGTCGCAGTGCGCGGCGGTGGGCACAATATTGCCGGCAACGCCGTCTGTGACGGTGGCCTGATGATCGACCTGTCGCCGATGCAGTCCGTACGCGTCGATGCTGCGGCAAAACGGGCCTGGGTCGAGCCCGGAGCAACGCTGGCTGATGTCGATAGCGAAACCCAGTCCTTCGGGCTTGTGATACCGACCGGGATCAATTCCACGACGGGCATTGCCGGACTGACGCTTGGCGGTGGTTTCGGCTGGATCACGCGCAAGTTCGGCCTGACGATCGACAGTTTTGTTTCTGCCGATGTGGTGACCGCGGACGGCAATCTGGTGCGTGCAAGTGCGACGGAAAACAGTGATCTGTTCTGGGCATTGAGAGGTGGCGGCGGTAATTTCGGTATTGTCACGGCTTTCGAATTTAAGCTCCATCAACTTGGCCCGCAGGTGACCGCCGGTCTCGTCGTTCATCCATTCGCCGACGCGAAAACAGTGCTCGAGCAGTACCGGCAAGCGCTGCAAACCGCGCCAGACGAACTGACCTGCTGGGTAGTGATGCGGCAGGCGCCGCCGCTGCCATTTTTGCCCGAGGAGTGGCATGGCAAGGAGGTGCTGGTCCTTGCCATATGCTACTGCGGCGACGCTGCATCAGCCGATGCGGCCACCGCCCGGTTACGCTCGATTGGCAAGCCGATCGCCGACGTCGTCGGCCCCAGTCCGTTTACCGGCTGGCAGCAGGCATTCGATCCGCTGCTGACACCCGGCGCCCGTAACTATTGGAAGAGCCATGATTTCATCGAGCTTTCCGATGCAGCGATTGCTGTTCTGCTCGATGCCGTCCGCAAGCTTCCGGGTCCGGAATGCGAAATCTTCATCGGCCATGTCGGTGGTGCTGCTGGCCGCATCGCGGCTGATGCCACCGCTTTCCCGCAGCGGAACTCACATTTCGTCATGAATGTGCATGCCCGCTGGCGCGAACCGGCGATGGACGCGGCCTGCATTGGCTGGGCGCGCCAGCTCTTCGAGGCGGCAAAACCCCATTCTGCCGGGACGGCCTATATCAACTTCATGCCGGAAGACGAGGGCGACCGCGTCGCTGCCGCCTATGGCGGCAACTATCAGCGGCTCGGCGAGATCAAACGGCGATACGATCCCGACAATCTGTTTCGTCTGAACCAGAATGTGAAGCCGAAAGGGCAGGCGGGGTAGTCTGAAGGAGACACTCCCTTCTTGAAGTGGATGCGCCAGCTCATCCGACCAACCGGCAGCCTGCATTCTTCGACGGCTGCCGTGCTGTCCGCTCTTTGCGCCTGCCGTCCGTTAACGGCAGTTCTGACACGGCAATTCCCTGTTAAAATTCGAGATAGAAATATCTTTTCAAGAGTGAAGGAAAGATGTTGCAACTATTGCAGGTCTCAATATCTTCTGCGGTTAGGTCTTAGGTTTTGACCGCGTTCACTACAGACAGCCGGCCAAGGGCAATAAACGGAGCTTTGCATTCATCGTGCCAGGCGTTGAATGATACAGGGAAGGCCAGCCCGTCTAATCTTTGAGAGAAGTCCGACATATACAAGGGATTGCCATTATGCCTCGACCTTATGGAGTGCTCCTTGCAGCGGGCGTATGCCTGATCGCTCTTACTGGATTGTCTTTTTCGCCCATCATCATGTCCGTCGCCCTGGCACAGGAGGCTGCCTCTGCGGACACTGCGGCAGCGGCAGACGATACGCCGGCGCCCTTGAGTGAAGATGAGCTTGAGGTACTGGTTGCCCGCATCGCGCTTTACCCCGATGAACTCGTCGCAGTGATATCATCCGCCTCGCTCTATCCGTTGCAGGTCATCGAAGCGGCACGTTACCTCGATGACCTCAAGAAGGATGCCAAGCTCAAGCCGAAGGCGAGTTGGGACGGCAGTATCGTCTCGCTGCTGAATTATCCCGATATCGTCAAGATGATGAGCGAAGATCTGGACTGGACACAGTCGTTGGGCGGGGCGCTGTCCTATCAGCAGAAGGATGTGCTGATCGCCATCCAGCAACTACGCGACAAGGCGGTCGCTAACGGCATCATCAAGAGTGACGACAAGATCAAGGTGAGTGAGGAGAATGACAAAGTCGTTATCGTCTCCGCCAACCCGGAAAAGGTCTACGTCCCGCAATATGCGCCCGAGATGCTGTATGAGCCGGGCTATGCCGCAGCTCCCATCAGTTATTATCCCGATCCCTATCCGAACTACTACTACCCGACAGCCACTTTTTTCGCAGGTGCTGTTACGGGGGCAATCTGGGCCTCCGTGGTCGACTGGGACGACTGGGGTGTCTGGGGCGGCCGTTGGAAAGGTGACGTCGACATTGATTGCAACCAATGCTTCAACAACATCAATGGCCGGGTGAACATCAACGACGTCGATTGGAAGAATGTCGACCGCAGCAAGATCAAGTTCGACAAAAACCAGTTCAACAAATTGGATAACACCTCCTTCAGGAACAGCATCAAGGCGGATGGCGGCAACGACCTCAAGGCAAAGGCCAATGTGATCGGCAACGATCGTGCCGCAAATATCCGCAACAAGCCGGGAAACATTAGCGTTAAGGATGTCCGCAACAGCAAGATCGATGCAGACAGGATCAATCGCGACAAGATCGGCAACCCGGCAGGCAACCGGCCGGGCCAGGCGGTTCAGAACCGCAAGCCGGATGGCGGCAAGCTGAACAAGCCTGCGGGCGACATCAAGAATAAGGCCAATTTCGACCGCCCGGTCTCGCGGCCGAAGCCTGCGGCGCGGGCTGACAATCGGGCGGCGAAACCATCCGCGCTCGGCCAAGTCGACAATGGTCGGCGCACGCAGATGCAGTCCGATCGCGGCAGGCAGGCCATGGGTGGCGGTAACCGTGGCGGCGGCGGGCATCGGCAAATGCCCCGCGGCGGCGGACGTCATCGCTAAATCCCAGGGACAAGGAAGACCGTTATGACCAAGTCAGTCAAAAGCATGCTCCTGGGTTCGGTGTTTGCCGCACTGCTCATGGGGGACGCATCTATTGCTGTTTCAGCTTTCGCCGCAGAACCGTCCGAGGCAAGTATCATTGCGAGCTTTGCCTCTCCGAATGATCCGCCTGTCTTCGATACGCCGGAGCAGGCAGTCGATGCCTTCAAGGCCGCGCTCGCGGCGGATGATTTCGGCAAGCTTGCAACGCTGCTCGGCCTTGATCCGGCAAAGGCAAAGGCGGGTGAAGGGGTGATGGACACCTACGCCGAGATCCGCGATGGGGCAAAGAAACAAGTCGTCATCCAGGATATCGACGGCCGCAAGATCCTCGATATCGGTGAGAGGCTGTGGCCGCTGCCATTCCCCATTGTCAAGGGAACGGACGGCAAGTGGTCGTTCGACACCTATGCCGGGTTTGAAGAAATCATTAACCGCCGTGTCGGAGAGAATGAACTGCAGGCCATTGCGACGATGCGTGCCTATGTTGATGCCCAGCATGAATATTCTTCCGTCGATCATGATGATGACGGCGTTCTCGAATACGCCCAGAAACTGATCAGCAGTGATGGCAAGACCGACGGGCTGTATTGGGCACCGGATGTCGGCGTTGGTGATAGCCCGGCAGGCGACGCGTTTAAAAGTGAGGCGGTGCTGAGCAAGGCGAAAGCGGGCGCAGGATATTTCGGCTATTACTACAAGATTTTGACCAGCCAAGGCCCGAACATTGCCGGCGGTAAATTCGACTACATCATCAATGGCAACATGATCGCCGGGTTTGCGTTGATTGCGTGGCCGATCCGCTATGGCGAGACGGGTATCCATACGTTCGAGGTCAATGCCAATGGCATCGTCTATCAGGCAGACCTGGGGGCTGACACTGCGAAGATGGCTGCAGGGATCAACACGTTCAATCCGGATGACAACTGGACCGTAACGTCAGACTGAACTCCCTGAACCCGATGGCAGACATGCGCGGAGAGACTGTCTCGATGAATGATGTGCAGGTTGACCACCAACCGGAAACGGTCGCTGATTTCCTCGCCTCCCGTGGCGGTCCCTTTTATGAGCTGCAGTCGAGGCTCGGTCTTTTGCAAGAGCGCACCTTGCAAGTTGGCAGACGTGCCGTGATCTTTATCGGGCTCGCCTGGTTGGTGCCGCTTCTGCTCGGCCTGCCGCACAGTCTGTCGTTTGATGCCGCAAACGGCCTGCCATATCTATTGGATGCGGGCGCCTGGGCGAAATTTTTCGTCGCGATCGGTGCGTTCATGCTGGCTGAGCAACAGGTTGAGCAACGCTTGCGGGCGAAGCTGCAGCAGGTGACGGTGGCGCCGATCGTTGCGCCGTCTTCCCTTTCGCAAGCAGCACAAGCCGTCAATCAGGCGCTGAAGCGGCGCGATTCCCGCGTCGCGGAAGCTGTCTGCCTCGTCAATGCAATCATCGCTGCGGGCATTGCGCTTCGGCACCTGCTGACGGTCGACACGTCAAGCTGGGCTGTCGCAGCAGCGCCGGGAGCAAACTCGATCACCCTGGCGGGCTGGTGGTTCGTCATTGTCAGCATGCCCCTGTTCTGGTTTCTCGTCATGCGCGGGCTTTGGCGTCATTTCGTCTGGTCGCTGCTCCTGCGGAAACTGGCGCGACTGGAATTGCGGCTGGTCTCGACGCATCCGGACGGCCGCGCCGGTCTGGGATTTCTGGGGGATTATCCAAACGCCTATGCCACGTTCATCTTCGGCATGAGCTGCGCCGTTGCCGCCGCAGTTGGCCAGAACCTGTTGCATGAAACAGCATCGATGACGAACATCACCATTTTGATGGTTAGCTGGCTGCTGATCGTATTGGCGCTGTTCGCTTTTCCGCTTTCTGCCTTTTCCAAGCCTCTCAGCGATCTCAAGAAGGCGACGCTGGTTGTTCTCGGCGCCCAGGCAACGCAGTATCATCGGCTGTCGGAGCGCAAGCTTACAGGCTTCAACGTTGTTGCCAACAACGTAGCCGAAGCCGAGCAATTTCAGGACGTCGTGGATCCTTCAAAGCAGTTCGATACCACGCGCAAGCTATCAACCTTGCTGATGAACCGCGCCGCAGTGATCCCTGTTTCAGCGGCGGCACTTCTCCCGTTCGCGATCGTCGCATCGACGCGGGTACCGTTCAAGGATGTGTTCGACCTGGTAAAGAAGTTGCTGCTGCTGTGATCATCAAAATTTTAGAGCGGCACATAAGTCCGGATTTCCGCCAATTGATTTAATTGAAGAAAGTCTCCGAGAGCATGTCCGAAGTTCGGACGCGATTAGCGTAAGTGCGGACTGAAGGCGGGGTGACCCCCATATCCAGCGCAAAAGCGTGGAAGTTGAGGTCGAGCCCGGCGATTTCGATGTCGGTGTTCTTGCCGCGGCCAGTTTCCTGATGTTCGATAGTCATGGTCTGTGATTCCTAGTTGATAGAGTTTGGGAGGACACGTTCGTCCACATTGGTTGCGTGCGACGCCGACGATTCCGACACGAAAAAAGTTTTGTCGGAATCTACGTGGCCGCGCGCAAACAGAGTGAAGATCAAGGAGGAGGTCGACACATGAGCAAGAATAAGCGGAGGAGCAGGTGGGACAGCCTGACGAAGAGCATTACTCCCCGGAAGAAGCCCTTGCGGTCTTCCGGAACCTTTCCGAAGTCGAGCTGGATAAGCTTGGCCGGATAGCAAGCTTCATTGCGGGCTCAGGCGGCTATCCGGGCGGCGCTCGTACTCGTTGACCGCGAACTCGATTTCCGCTTCCGGGATCAGGTTAGGGCCTTTGATGACGAGAAGGCCGAATCCTCGATCGAGTCGGTGCTGGACATGCTGCAGAACACGAAGACGATCATCCTCTTCAAGTCGGCAGAAGCAGTCCCGTCAGATCTCCGACACTCTCTCGACGCAATCGTCCAGGTGCCGCCGCCCGACAGTCGCTTGGTGCGTGGCGTGGTTCGCTGGGCATACGGCATCGGTGTCACCGAGCAGCAGGCGGAGTCCCTCGCAAAATCCAACTGGAAGCGCCTGAAGCTTGCAATGACACGCGGTCGGCCAATCTCGCGGGTGTTCGCAATTCTGGAAAAGATGTCGCAGGAGGAGCCGTCAGCACCAAGGCAGACGAAGGATCCCGAAGCGCTCTCGGATATCCGTCTCGAAGAAATGGAGGGCTACGGCGAAGCCAAGGAGTGGGGCCTTGAACTTGCGCACGATCTCGCCGACTGGCGCGCGGGTGCGATCACCTGGGAGGACGTCGACAAGGGAGTGCTTCTGTCCGGACCGCCCGGAACGGGCAAGACGATGTTCGCCCGGGCCCTCGCTGCTTCATGCCGGGTCAAGCTGATCGCCACCTCGTACGCCAAGTGGCAGGCGAAGGGATACCTCAACGACTTCCTGAAGGCGATGCAGAAGAATTTCAAGGAAGCCAGAGATGCGGCGCCGGCAATCCTGTTCATCGACGAGGTCGACGCTTTCGGGTCTCGCGACGATGCTCATGCGAGCGATTCTGGGCTAGTGTCACCTCTTCCGTCGAACACCACTTGCATGCGGTCTGGCTTGTCAGCATAAGACTTCTCGACGTGATATCGCGGGGAACATAACGAGCATGGACGGTTCTGCCAATGCGCCAGTGGATCGCAGCAAGCCCGCCGCCTTCTTCGGTGGCGCGGTCATCGGTGCGTTGGGCGGTCTCATCGGACTGGGCGGAGCCGAATTCCGCCTTCCTCTCCTGATCGGCATCTTCAATTTCGCCGCTCTGGAGGCAGTCATCCTCAACAAGGCCATGAGCCTGGTCGTCGTTGCGACTGCGCTGCCGTTTCGTGCCGAGACTGTTCCGTTCAGCGAGATCGGCTCCCACTGGGAGATCGTGGTCAATCTGCTTGCCGGCAGTCTCGCGGGCGCCTGGTTAGGCGCAGGATGGGCGACCCGCCTTCGCTCGGAGACCCTTTACAAGGTGATCTCCGCGCTGTTGGTCGCGATCGCGATCATTCTCATCGTCGGCCACGACGCGACCTCGGGGCAGCCGCTGCTGACGGGCGTTGCCCAACTGATCGCGGGCATCGCAGCCGGTTTCGGAATTGGCATCGTCGCTGCGTTGCTCGGAGTGGCGGGCGGGGAACTGTTGATCCCGACCCTCGTGCTTCTGTTCGGAGTCGACATAAAGCTGGCAGGATCGCTGTCGCTTGCCGTCAGCCTGCCGACGATGCTTGTGGGGTTCACCCGATACAGCCAGGATCAGAGCTTCTCCGTGCTCGGACGTAACAAGGCGTTCTTGATCGTCATGGCCGCTGGCTCGATCGTGGGAACCTTCATCGGGGGGCGGCTGCTTGGCATCGTGCCCAACGCGTTTCTGCTTCCGGCTTTGGCGGTGATCCTTCTGCTGTCCGCCGTGAAGGTCTGGCGACACAAGTAGACATCAGATCGACTTCAACTGCACTCGCTTCTCGATCTTTACGGCGTCTTCCTTCCTCTCGCCGTAGCGGTCGGTCAGTTAGGTCGTTACGCCACGGCCCGATGCTCTTCGTGCGCCGCCACCCAAACTTCCTTCGCTGCATCCAGGTTCATCCAAGCTATACCGAAGCCCACAATGAGGTCTGGCCACGGCGAGCGCCATAGGTAGAACGTGACCGCTCCCGCCGCGATGATCGCGACGTTGGCGAACGCATCGTTGCGAGCGGATAGAAACGCGGCCTTGGTTAGCGATCCTCCGGCATTGCGGTAAGCCGCCAGAAGATAGGCGCACGATACGTTAACGACGAGTGCCCCGAGCCCTGTCAGACCCAGTGCGAACGGTTCTGGAGGAATAGGGACTTCGAACTTATTCCACGCTGTCCACAGGAACGCGACCGCCGGAAGGAGCAGGATGACCGCCATGGCCATGCCAGCACGCGCCCTATTTCTTGCCGACCAGGCCATGGCCACGAAAATCAACAGATTGACGGACGCGTCCTCGAAGAAGTCAGCGCTGTCCGCAAAAAGCGATGCAGATCCAATTCTGAGTGCAACAACGAATTCGATGCTGAAATATGCCAGGTTCGCCAGCGCGACGATTAGTACGATCCGCCGAATTCCTTGATCCATAACCCGTTGCTCCTGCTACTGCGTCGGTCAGGTTCTGCTTCCCGCTCTGACCGCAGTCAAGGGGTGCAGCACAAGGAAGCGTCAGATGGACTTCAACTTCACCCGCTGCTCCAGCTTGGCGGCGTCCTCCTTCCGTTCGCTGTAGCGGTCGGTCAGATACGACGAGGCGTCGCGGGTCAGCAGCGTGAACTTCACGAGCTCCTCGCAGACGTCGACGACGCGGTCGTAGTAGGACGACGGCTTCATCCGCCCGTCCGCGTCGAACTCCTGAAACGCCTTGGCGACCGACGACTGGTTCGGGATGGTGATCATCCGCATCCAGCGACCGAGGATTCGAAGCTGGCCGATGGCGTTGAACGACTGGCTGCCGCCCGATACCTGCATCACCGCAAGCGTCTTGCTTTGCGTCGGGCGAACCGACCCGACCGCCAAGGGAATCCAGTCGATCTGGGACTTCATAACGCCGGTCATCGCGCCGTGGCGCTCCGGGCTGACCCAGACCTGCCCCTCGGACCATTCTGACAGCTCCCTGAGTTCCTGAACCTTGGGGTGGCTGACGGGTGCATCGTCCGGCAGCGGAAGCCCCTTCGGATCGAATACTCTGACTTCGCATCCGAGACGCTCCAGCAGGCGACGGGATTCGTGGGCGAGCAGCCGGCTGTACGAGACCTCACGGATCGATCCATAGAGGATCAGGATCCGAGGCTTGTGCGCGGAGAACGACGGACGAAGGGTGTCGAGATCGGGCTGGCGGAGATGACTTTCATCGAGAGCCGGGAATCCTTCAGACAATGCGCTTTCCCTCCTTGTCGAGAACCCGCTCGCCATCTTCCTTCGTGAAGGCGCCCTTGTGGGTGTCGGGCAGGATGTCGAGCACGACTTCCGACGGGCGGCTGAGGCGAGTGCCGAGCGGCGTGACGACGAACGGCCGGTTGATGAGGATCGGATGCTTCAGCATGGCATCGAGCAACTGGTCATCCGTGAGCGCCGGGTCGTCGAGACCAAGCTCTTCGTATGGCGTTCCCTTCTCCCGGATCGCCTCTCGAACAGAAAGGCCGGCATCGGAGATCATCTTCGCCAGCTCCTCGCGCGACGGCGGGGTTTTGAGATACTCGATCACCGTCGGCTCGATGCCAGCGTTGCGGATCATCTCCAGCGTGTTCCTTGAAGTCCCGCAGGCGGGATTGTGGTAGATCTTGACGTCCATCGTCAGGTCCTTTCGGTTGCGGTGTTCTTGGCGACGGCAGGCGCTGCCTCGTACCAGCCCTTCGTACGGTTCACGATCCACACGACCGACAGCATCACCGGAACCTCGATGAGAACGCCGACGACGGTGGCGAGGGCTGCACCTGACTGGAAGCCGAACAGGCTGATTGCCGCGGCGACTGCGAGTTCGAAGAAATTGCTGGCCCCGATGAGCGCCGACGGACCAGCGACACAATGCTGTTCGCCCGACATCCGGTTCAGCAGGTAGGCCAGTCCTGAGTTGAAGTAGACCTGGATCAGGATCGGAACCGCCAGCAGGCCGATAATCGTCGGCTGTGCGATGATCTGCTCGCCCTGGAAACCAAACAGCAGGATCAGGGTCGCGAGCAGTGCGAGCAGGGAGAGCGGCTGCAGTCGACCGAGAAGACGGTCGAGCGATCTCGTGGTGCCGTCGGCGGTGAGCAGCTTGCGCACGCCCTGGGCGATGGCGACAGGGATCAGGATGTAGAGGACAACCGAGATCGTCAGCGTGTCCCACGGGACGGTGATCGCCGACAGTCCCAGAAGAAGCCCGACGATCGGAGCGAAGGCGACGATCATGATTGCGTCGTTCAGCGCGACCTGAGACAGGGTGAAGTGCGGTTCGCCCTTGGTGAGGTTCGACCAGACGAACACCATGGCCGTGCATGGTGCGGCGGCAAGGATGATCAGACCCGCGATGTAGGAATCGATCTGATCGGCCGGGAGCAGGGGGCGGAAGAGCCATCCGACGAAAAGCCATCCGAGCAGTGCCATTGAGAACGGCTTGACCGCCCAGTTGACGAAGAGCGTGACGCCAATCCCGCGCCAATAGCTGCCGACCTTGGCCAGAGAGCCGAAGTCGATCTTCAACAGCATCGGGATGACCATCAGCCAGATCAGCACCGCGACTGGGATGTTCACCTTCGCCACCTCGGCGCCGCCGATGAGGTGGAAGACGCCAGGCATCATGTGGCCGAGGGCGATCCCGACGACGATGCAGAGAAAGACCCAGACGGTCAGGTATCGTTCGAACGTGGACATCTCATTAGGCCTTTGCGGATTTCACGGATGCGCCCTCGAGCGTACCGATCTGGCGAACCTGCTGCTGGAGCGCCAGGCGGTCGATGGAGGCCAGCGGAAGATTGATGAAAGCGGAGATGCGGTTCTTCAGGAAGCGGGCCGCCTGTGCGAAGGCGCGCTGGATTTCAACTTCGGAACCGACGACCGCTGCTGGATCTTCGACACCCCAGTGGGCAGTCATCGGATGGCCGATCCAGACCGGACACGCTTCGCCTGCGGCGCTATCGCAGACGGTGAAGATGAAGTCCATTTCGGGAGCGTCGGGCGTGGCGAACACGTCCCAGCTCTTCGAAGCGAAGCCCATCGACGGATAGCCCAGAGCGTCCAGCTCCTTCAGCGCGTGCGGGTTCACTTCCCCCTTGGGCTGGCTGCCCGCGGAGAACGCCTTGAAGCGTCCGCCGCCCACCTTATTCAGAATGGATTCGGCGAGGATTGAGCGTGCGGAATTGCCCGTGCACAGGAAGAGCACGTTGTAGGTTTTGTCGGTCATGGTCGTGTTCCGTGGTTAGGTCGGAGGCCGTTCCAGTTTCATGATCGTCGCAGAGGCGGGGCAGAGTCCCGAGAGCTGGCGGGTTGAAAGGATCGCCGGCGGCACCTGGTCGCGTTGGACGGAGGCGAAGCCAATGGGCTCGAAGAAGGATGCCGCGGTCGTCGTGGCGAGGTAGACCTCGGCCGAGGGGGATGTCTTGGCGAGGGTCAACTCAACCAGATGCCGCCCGTATCCTTTCGATCGGTACTCGGGAAGAACCACTACCGAGCGAAGAAGAACGGCCTCGTCATCGCACGTCTCGACCCCGGAGTAGCCGACCACGCGACGATCAGCGGCGACCAAAGCGAAATAGCTGCGATCCGAACCGTCCAGATCGTCGACCAGCAGTCCAGCCGATGTCAGGGCCACTCGAAGGTCATCGGAAACCAGAACGGGTTCTAGCTTCAATTCACGCATGGTTGCGAGCTCCCCGGCAGGTAGCAGGATGTGAGATCGGCAATCAGAGGAGCGCATAGTTCCGCATTCCCGCCGCAGCAGTCCTTGAGCAGAAACAGCGTAAGCTCGCGGAAACCTTCGAGATCCGCCCGGTAGATAATGGAGCGGCTCTGCCTTTCACTCTTGACGATGCCAGCCCGCGCCAATGTCGCGAGGTGGGCGGACATGGTGTTCTGCGGGATGTCCATCCTGCGCGCCAGTTCGCCCGCCGGAATGCCGTCCGGTTCGGCTTTGACAAGCAGACGGAAGGTTTCAAGCCTCGTTGTCTGCGCCAGGGCGGCCAGCGCCGCGATTGCGTTTTTCGATTCCATGTATCCAGAATAACGGATATATAATCGCTGTCAAGCATCAACGGCCATCAGGGCGATCGATGTGATGCATCCACCTGAAGGATGCCTGTAAATCCTTGCAATATCCGCTCGGCATGTAGCCCGCCGCGACCGGGCGCATAGGTGAAGGCTACCTCCGGCGGCGCACCTCCGTCCCACGGTCGGTCATCACGGGCCAGCGCCCAGAAGTATCCGGTCTTGGTTTTACGGTAACCAGGATCAAGCACCGGCGCACGGGTCTCGTCCATGAACAGCTTCGTCGACCGCTTCAAGTCGGCAAGCAAGGCGTCGAAGACTGGGCGCAGTTCGAAAGCAGCCCGACCGACCAGTCGGCGAGTGTTGAGCGGTCGAGATCAACGCCCTGGCGGCTCATGATCTGCGCCTGGCGGGGGCAGGAAGTTCTGGATGCGCTCGATGCCGATCTTATTGGCAGTAACGTTCCAGTGGTAACGTATCCCAGCCGTACCGATTGAAGTCGATGCAGATAGGATTCATCATCTATGTCAGGGAGAGTGTTTCATGCCATCAGACAACATCAGGAACGACGGATCACAGCGAAGTGACGGGATCCAAAGCCACGAGCGAGAGCACTATGCGCATTTCGCAAAGAATTCTCTCTCCGAACAGTCACTACGAAAGATATACGTGAGCATGGTCGGTCCGAGCAAGGAATCCCATCTCGTCCGGTTCGTCGAGAGTGTTGATCGGCTGATGTCTGGTCGGGCCTCTGCTTGCACGGAGAGTGTGATATTAGAGGGACTATCACGCCTCAGGATGTCGTTCTGAAGTATCTGATAGGATTGAAAATTGCGATCCTGCTCCCTGCACTTGAAGCTGGTGCCTCCAGGAGGTCGGAAGACGTGAACCTGGAAGAAAGCGTCTTTTTGCTTCGAAGGCTGAAATCAATGATCAACGTCATCGATCTTCGCAACGCCACCATTCATTAATGCCTTCATGGCAAACGGGAACACTATCCTCCAGCACCAGCTCAACCGTGCGAAAGAGCTCCTTGAGCGGAATCGGAGCGCTTGCGAACACTTGGCGGCGAGCCTGATGGAACGGTCTGAGCTATCAGGGCGGGAAGTGATGGAGGCGTTGAATGACAGGATTCAGCCTCGAAAAGATCCAGAATAGAGGCGGAGCAAGAGCTACCGAGGTGTGGGTCCAGGATTCTCGTCCATCTCGATTCCCTGCATCGTCCGGTGCCGGGCGCGCGAGATGCTACGCTTCTTTCAATGGCGCGTTCATCCATCCATCCGTCCCTCCCGAAGTTTCGCTTATAAGAGATCGAGACGACATCGGAGAGCCTGCTGGCATGGCCTACTCGTGATCGTTGCTGAGGCGATGAGATTCCCAACCTGCCAACATTCGGTCGATCGTCCGCAGATCGTATCCCCGCACGATCAGACGTCGTATACGCTCTGCTCGAAGGTTGGCCCGCCATTGGTGAATGGTCATTCCCGCACTCAGTTCGAAGGATGCAGCTAGATCAAGCGGCGACATGCTGACCTCCGTCGATAGTTCGGAAAGGGACAGGTCGCCGTCGAGATGCTCCGCGATGCGATCCTTCGTTCGAGCTTCCTGACCACGTGACAGACGTTGTATCGTTGTTGTCCCGATCCTGCATCCAGCATAAGTCTTGATCGCATGAGCCGTGGCTGCAATGCTGACGTGGTCCACCAGCAGACGGTTCGAATCCCGCGGAGCCCGGAAACACGGAAGGATCGCCCGCGCCAGATTGTGGAGGATGACATCCTTCACGCCCAGTCCCGGATGTTGATCGAAACTGTCTACGTCTGGCAGGCCTTCTCGTTCTGCAACTTCCAGAAGAGCCTCGCGCGGCAGGTAGAAGCTCAGGTGATGAAACGTGCTTATGCTGTCGGCGACAGGCGAGGAGCGCAGGTCGTAGATGTTCGCTGTTCCGGCAGGAAGGAAATCAGTCTGTACCCGGCGGCCGTCGATAAACAGCCCATGGGAGTGTACGTCGCGGAGCTGTATCGTCACCAGGAACGCATCTTCGACGGGGATCGGCTCAGTGAGACCTGTGTCCTCTTTGTCGCAGCGGATTTCCGTCACCGCCACTTTGGCGTTCTTCAATGTCCGAGCGACAAACGAGGGTGCCGTGTCGGTCTTGAACGTACGCCGCAGCGTCTCGCCGTAGGCTCCGTTTTCCGTCATGTCGAGACCTCCCAGAGGGACCGGCGGTAAGCAGACGTCGCGACAGCATTCCATGCCGGGCGCATGCGCGGATCTGGGCGAGGCTAACATTCTGGAACAGTTCGGTATCCCTTATTGCGTGAAGGAACTGTCCGATATGTTCACCCCAACCATAGTTGGCCAGGTTTCCTGTTTTTAGTTCTTCCAGAGAGTTGTTCGCAGCCAGCCAGTCGGCAAAACGGCTTTCGAGGTGATCGACATCCTTTCCGAGTGCCTCGAAACCCGTCTCCTGGGATGTCCGAGAGATGCGAGGCGTGGCGACTACCTTCGACTGTGACAGTAACCGACCGATGCGTTCGACGAAGTGGACGACGACATCGAACGGGATGCCGTCGAGGAGGGGGCGCGGAACCAGCGGCTCCACAATCCCCATCCGCTGAAGCTGGTAGCAATCGTAGGAGCCGTCGTTGGGGCAAGAGCCGCGCCCGACTCCCAGCCCGCCCTTCAGGTGGCCATAGAATGGATATGAGCTATCGCCTTCACCGAGACGCAGCGAGTTTCCGTGGAAAAGGCAACGCGTCAGGCTCCGGACATCCCACCAACTCCGGTGATATGGCGCTTCCTTCACACATTCCGGGCAGTATCGAAGGCTTCGACGGGATGCCCGCGGTGGGGCGGTCGTGTTTTTCGACCTGGTTGCGGGGATCGGTGTCCACCGAACGAGAGATGCTTTCTCCTCCTCGGCGATCGGCAGATCCGTCACCGCTTTCAGGATCTGCCGGATCGGGTCACCGCCGCGGTACATGTCGCTGCGGAGTGCGAAGTCGCGCGGAGTGAGTTCCTCCCCATCCATCACGAGCCGGGTGAAATAGGAGCGTGCGCCTTCACCGAAGCACGGACGCACGCGCCATCTCGAGAAGATGCGCTGGAGACGGAATTGATCATGCAGCATGGCGATAACCGAAATAATTGTGGGAGTCGTCGGGTGCCAGCCGGGTCGCGACGACATGTCGAAGATGTTCAATGAGGATGTGAGAGGACCCGTCGTTGAACGCGCGGAAGGCCGCTGTGGTAATAGCGCCCACCAAGCTTTGACCATTTTTCGAGCAGAGCACGGATTGTCTTCCAGTCGCCGCGCGCCGCAACCGCCGCTTGGGCGGCATCGATGATCGCATCATTCGTCGTCGGCCCGTAACGGAGGCGACGGTTGCCCTTCGCCGCATCGTTGTCCGCAAAACTGACAAGCCTGTCGTATTGATTTCCGGTGCGGGCGATCCTGATGATCTTGTACCACCCAGATCGCCCGGGTGGTTTGTCGTCGCCGATTTCCGCGGCCACCTTCTTGATGACCTGCGCCTTCTGCTCATCGGTCATCGACCGAAGATCGTTCTCGCGCATGAAGGTCTCGAACCCGTCCGCATAGGCCAGCTTCGTCACCGCCTTTTTTCGCTGGTTCGGCTTCAAGGCAAATGACGAGCCGGGGACATTCCTCGCCCCGTCGGTCGGCCCAATGACTGGGCGGATACGCTTGGCGCGGGCGAGTTCGCTGATCTGCCAATCCGAGAGGTAGATCCTGTCATTGGTGCCGAGATGAGTGAATTCCGACTGCGGATTGGAATCCTTTGCCGCTTGCAGGGTCCCGCCGAATGAGAAGATGCCGTACTTCGTTCGGCGCGGATTCAGGATGAAGAATTGCTGGCGATCCTTCAGCTCCCACGCCTGGATCGTCGGCGCGTTCTCGCGATCAGGTGGCAGATCCAGTTCGTGGTAGGTCTTAATCTTCTGCCAGATGATATCGTCACGCATGAGCGGCATTCCTTCTGGTTACGATGGTGGAGGGCGAAAGGCTGTTGGCGAGATCGACATCGAGTTCACCTCGGATGGCCATCTGCATCACGGCGGAGAACACGGGATTGCATTCGGTGACGTGGCGGGCCGATGATCTGCCCTCGGTGCGGCTATGGGTGAAGATCCCGTTGATCGGCATCGAGCGGACGAGGCTCTCGATCGTGGCCGGGTAGGTCGCTCTGCGGAGGCATTGCCGAAGCTCCGCCATCTGAGGATGTTCCCCCTCGACCTGCCTGTGCATCCACATCCGTTTCAGGTCTTTGAGGACTGGCAGCCGAAGAGTGGTTTCAGAAAGAAGGAGGTATCTCGCACCAAGATCGCGGTAGTGCGCTGTCCTCGCGTCCCTGAAGCCCTCGTGGACGGATCCGACATAGGCAAAGCCGCCGCCGGGGGAGACGATGGCGAACGGTGCTCCTGGCTTTCCCCGGAAAAAGAAGAGACCCGTGTTCTGCTTGGTTGGGTCGGCCCTCTTCTCCTCGTCGGAATAGATGTCGTAGAACACTTGGTGGCCGCCTGCGACATCGTCGATAATGCGGTTGAGGCCGCCCAGAACCGTCTGCACGTCCACGGCGCTGTGATAGGGCAGCAGTTTTTGCAAGCCGTTGAGTGTCATGTCCTCGTCGTATCGCCGATCGTCCCACGGTAGGACCCGAGGCGCGTATCCTGAGAATGCCGGATGTCGCAGGATGTCGCCGATCGTGTTCGTCGGAGACAGGTTCCTGCTTTCCGATCTGCCTACCGACATGTCAGACAGGACCAGCAGCGACGCGAGCAGAACCGACTTGATGCTGTTTAACAATGAAATCTCCTCTCGCCTGGCATGGCTTTGTCCTGCTTATCCACGTGCTGCCTGCTGCCTGATCTGGCGGATGGCATCATTGAAGCCTTTGGGCGTGCCGCTGGAGCCAGCAAGCTTTCGGACCCGGACCTCATCGATCCTCTTGCCGACGACGACCTTGGGCACGGCCGCCGCGAAGGCGCGCTGGAGTTCCAGGGAGCGCGGGACATAGGCATGCGGGGTTACGGTGACGGTGGTGATGATGCCGTCCTTCAGGGTTGCTCTGACCGTGATATGCGACGGCTGCCCGCCGTATTCGCCCGTCGCGGTATAGACACCGTCGGCATACGGCGTCTTGCGCGCGCCTTCAGCCTCCGCCGCCCCGGCAAGCACGAGCGTGAGTGCCGTGGTCAGAAGCATTTTCCGTGTCTGGCTTCGCATTGCTGTTCCTTTCTCAAGTGAAGACTTCGCCATTGAAATTGTCCGAGATTTCGGCGCGGCCGTCGGCGAACATGCGGACGAACGAGAAATCGAAGGTCGACATCAACCGGGACGGCGGATCGAAGAAGAGAGCGGTCGCGAGCCCGTCGGCCGTTGCCGCGTCGGCGGCAATCGCCCATGTGGCGATGACGTTCATAGTCGGTCGCCCGGTCCGCCCGTCCAGGACGTGGTGAAGACCATGACCCCATCGGCGGCGATTGGACGCCGAGGCGCAGATGGACGAATCCTTCAGGTTAGCGATCCCGATCACCATGTCCGGATCATGGGGATGCTCGAGGCCGACGGTGAGGGTACCGTCTCCACGGTGGCACATGTCCCCGCTGCCATCGATCACGAACTCAACGACGCCCTCTTCCGTCAGAATGTCGGTGACAAGATCGACGAGCCTGCCTTTTCCGACTGCACCGAGATCGATCACGAGCGGCTTGCGGGTGCTCACGGTTCGTTCATTCCGCACGAGGTCCCGAGACCAGCTCGGACGCTTGGTCGTCATGGAAGCAAGAGAGTCTTCATCCGGAAGGAGCGAGTAGCCAGCGTCGTATCCCAGACGCTCGAGATCACATCCGACGAGCGGATCGACCGCTCCGCCCGTCGCGTCGTGAAGCCGATCGTAGAGATCGAACATCGGGATCGCCCCGGACGGAAAGGTGAACGTCCCACCTTCGGGAGCATTTGCGATCCGCGAAACGATGGAGTCATCACGGAATCGGGAATAGACGCTGTCGAAGCGCTCGATCAGGTCGAGTATCCGCGACCTGACCTCTTGAGAGAGCGGAGCAGGCGTGTCGATCTCCCAAGACGTGCCTATGGCATCGAACTCGAAATGGCAGGTCAACACGCCATCCATATCAGAGGCCCGTCATTTTCAGGACGGCTTCGGGAAGTCGCTCGCCAACAACCTCGAATTTCGCAAGAACGGTTTCGATCTCTGCCAAGTCGGCCGAGGTCATTTCGAGATTGACGCTTCCAATGTTCTCTTCGAGACGGTGCTGCTTCGTCGTACCGGGGATCGGCACGATCCAGGGTTTCTGCGCCAGCAACCAGGCCAGCGCGACCTGAGCGGGAGTAGTGCGGTTCCCAACGGCAATCGACGTGATCGCCGCCACCAGTGCGAGATTGGCCTCGCGAGCATCAGCGTCGAAGCGCGGGACGAGATTTCGGAAATCTGTTGCATCGAATTTCGTGCTCGCGTCGATCTTACCTGTCAGTAATCCCGCGCCGAGTGGCGTGAACGGCACGAAACCGATCCCCAGTTCTTCGAGAACGGGAAGCAGTTCCGCTTCCGGATCTCGCGTGAACAATGAATACTCGCTTTGAAGCGCGGTGACCGGCTGGACAGTATGCGCCTTTCGAATCGTTGCGACACCCGCTTCAGACATACCGAAATGCTCGACCTTGCCTTCCGCGATCAGGCCCTTCACCGCACCCGCGACATCTTCGATCGGAACGGCCGGATCGACGCGGTGCTGGTAGAAGAGGTCGATGCGGTCGGTCTTTAGGCGCTTAAGGGATGCCTCCGCCACGGCCTTGATATGTTCCGGGCGGCTGTTTGTGCCACCACGACGAGCGCCAGTTTCGAGATCGATGTCGAAGCCGAACTTGGTCGCGATGACGACCTTGTCACGGATCGGGGCCAACGCCTCGCCGACAAGCTCCTCGTTGACGAAGGGGCCGTAGGCTTCCGCCGTGTCGAACATGGTGATGCCCTGATCATGGGCGAAGCGCATCAGCTTGATCATTTCGCCTTTGTCGGCGGCGGGACCATAGGCCGAGCTCATGCCCATGCAGCCGAGGCCGAGGGCGGAGACTTCGAGGTTTCCGAGCTTTCTGGTTTTCATTGTGTCTTTCCTTTCAAATGTGGTTCCGCGTTCTGTCAGGCTGTCGTCGATGCAGTCTCCGGGCGGGTGCGGGGACGAGCCATGAACACGATGGCGAGGATCAAGGTGGCGGCGATGAGGAGCGATCCGGTTTCCATCGCAACGCTCGCGCGCTGGGCCAGAAGTTCAACACCCTCGAGACCCTGCGATCCAACTGCCGCGGTGGCGACCAGGACACCGAGGCCGAGCGAACTTCCGAGCTGGTGGGCGACGTTGACGACACCGGAGGCGGCGCCCGCACGCTCTGACGGAACACGGACGATACCCGATGCTGTCAGCGGGCCGAGAGCACCGCCCTGACCCGCGCCGATCAGCATCATCGGGATGGCGAGGCCGAGGAGCGATGCCTGCTGCATGGCGAGGCTCAACCAGATCATGCCGAGCAGCCCCGCCCCGACACTGGTGATGAGGACTCGTCCTGCACCGTATCTCGCAATCAGACGCGGCGCCGACATGGCGGTGATGAAATTGACCACGGTGGTCGGCAGGAAGGCGATGCCTGCCTCGGCAGAACTCAGGCCCATGACGCTCTGCAGAAACTGCGCGACAAAGAAGTAGAAGCCGACGTTCGCGCCAAGGAACAGGGCGCGGGCACCGTATGCAGCCGAGCGCTCCCGGTCGGCGAATAGGGACAACGGCATGATCGGCTGGCTTGCGCGGCGCTCGATGAAGGCAAACACGATCAGCATGATGATGCCGGAGCCGACCCATGCCTCTGTCATAGCGTCCGACCATCCCGTCGATGCCGACCGGATCACACCGTAGACAAGCGCGACGATGCCAAGTGTCGAGGCGATCGCGCCACCGATATCGAAGGTGCCGGGATTGCGATCCGTCTCATGGATGAACCTTTTCGCGGCGATCATCATGGCGATGCCGATCGGCAGGTTGATGAAGAATCCTACGCGCCATGACAGCCAGTCGGCGAGAAGCCCGCCGATCACCAGGCCAAATGCGGCGGACACACCTGCTGCGGCGGCGTAGTAGGATACGGCGCGCGTCCGTTCAGGTCCGGCTTCGAAATTGGTCTGCAGAAGTGCAAGCGTCGATGGCGCGAGGATCGCCGAACCCAGACCCTGCACGGCTCTCCCGGCAATCATGACCGCCGGGGTCTGCGATATCCCGATAGCAAGCGACGCGAGCGAGAAGATCGTGAGGCCGATGAAGAACATCCGTCTGCGACCGAATATATCTCCGGCCCGTGCCCCGAGCAGAAGGCATCCGCCGAAAGCCAGAGTGTAGGCGGTCGACACCCATGAGAGACCGGCATCGCTGAACCCAAGCTCGGCGTGGATCTTTGGCAGTCCCGTCAGCACGATCGAGATATCGAGCACGATCATCACGTAGCTGATCAGGATGATCGCAAGGATCGCGTTCTTGTTCGGTGAAGCGGAAGTCTGTTGGTGGTCCGGCATCTCGTTTTCCGTTCGGGGACTGGCAGCGCCGTCCTCCACGGCAAAGCGTCTGTTTCCATGGGATCAAGATATTCCTTGCCGACCATTTCGATTAGGGGCAGTAATCGGGATGAAGCTATAAGGATGCCTAATGAATGCCGCAGGAGAACTTCAACGATCTGGTCGCTTTCGTCATGGTGGCGCGCGAGGAGAGCTTTACGAAAGCCGCTGTCAAACTCGGCGTATCGCAGTCCGCGCTCAGCCAGACGGTGCGGGCGCTTGAGGAGCGTCTGGGGATACGGCTTCTGACAAGGACAACGCGGCGGGTCTCGCCGACGGCGGCAGGTGAGCGTCTTCTCCTGACAGCGGGACCGCGGTTTGAGGAAATCCAGTCAGAACTGGCGGCGCTGACCGAGATGAGGGACAAGCCTGCCGGGACGGTGCGCATCACGGCGGGCGAACATGCCGCGATCTCCGTTCTCGCTCCTGCGCTCGACAAGTTTCTGCCGGACAATCCGGACGTGAAGGTCGAGATCACCGTCGATTATGGCCTGACCGATATCGTGGCTGAGAGATTCGACGCAGGCGTGCGACTTGGTGAGCAGGTCGCCAAGGACATGATTGCAGTGAGGATCGGACCCGAGATGAGGATGGCTGTGGTCGGATCACCATCCTACTTCCAGAGCAATCCATGGCCCGAAGTTCCCCAGGACCTGACAGCGCATAACTGCATCCAGATTCGCATGCCGACGCATGGCAACATCCTGCAGTGGGAGTTCGAGAGAGACGGGCGCGAACTCAACGTCCGCGTAGACGGGCAACTCGTGTTCAATAACATCGCCATGCGGATGGATGCTGTCCTGCGGGGCCTGGGCCTTGCCTACATGCCGGAGGATCTGGTCCAGCAGCATATCCGCGAGGGGAGGCTTGTGCGAGTCCTGGAGGACTGGTGCATGCCGTTTCCGGGATATCACCTTTACTATCCCAATCGTCGGCACGCATCACCTGCATTCAGTCTGGTTCTTGACGCGTTGCGATACCGCAGATAACGCACTAATGAACTGAATGTGATTAATAAGCCAGCCTAATGACTTCAATCGGAAATAGGCGGCTAATCCGCTAGAAGGCCGTCGACTACCTTTCTCCCAACCTAATGTTGTGAGATCCAGATGCACCAAGCCTTTTTCAGAACTGTTTCCGCCTTCGCATTCTCGACCCTCATCGCGGGCGCCGCCTTTGCCCAGACTGGATCGAAGCCCGAGCCGCTCGTCATTCAGGAGCAGGGCAGCTTCGCAGTCGGCGGCACTGTCAAGAAGACGGCAGGCACGTACAACAACAACGCGCCGACTGCCGAGGGTCAGTCGATCCATGGTGACCACGCCTACGTCTCCTATCAGATCCCACAGAACGCGAAGTCCTTGCCGATCGTCATGCTCCACGGAGCATTCCAGTCTGCCCGGAGCTGGGAGACGACCCCTGATGGCCGCGAGGGCTTCCAGACGATCTTCCTGCGTCGCGGTTTTTCGACCTATCTCGTCGACCAGCCCCGCCGTGGCCGCGCGGGTAACAGTACCGTCGCCACGACGATCGAGCCGACACCCTACGACCAGCTCTTCTTCGACCAGTTCCGCCTCGGCAAGTGGCCGGACTATTACCAGAACGTCCAGTTCGACAAGGGACCGGCCGCACTCGATCAGTTCTTCCGCTCGGTCACGCCGAACACCGGGCCTTATGATGCGGGAGTGATTTCCGATGCCATGTCTGCGCTGTTCGATAAGACTGGACCGGGAATCCTGTTCACGCATTCTCAGTCCGGTGGTCCAGGCTGGCTGACGGCGATTAAGAACACGAACGTCAAGGGCATCGTATCGCTGGAGCCGGGCAGCGGCTTCATCTTCCCGGAAGGCGAGGTTCCCGCCGACATGCCGAGCGCCGCCGGCACCCTCAAGGGAGAGGCTGTTTCCAAAGCAGATTTCGAAAAGCTGACGAAACTGCCGATCGTCATCTACTATGGCGACAACTTCCCCGTCGAACCGACGACCGAGCGCGGTCAGGATAACTGGCGCGTCCGCCTCGCCATGGCGAAGCTCTGGGTCGAGGCCGTTAACAAGCATGGCGGCGATGCGACGCTCGTCCATCTGCCGGACATCGGCATCAAGGGCGGCACGCACTTCCTGATGTCCGACCTGAACAACGTCGAGATCGCAGACCAGGTGTCCAAGTTCCTGGCCGACAAGAAGCTCGACTGATCCGTCATCGCGCTCGAGGCATCGCTTCGGGCGCGTCGACCACGACAGGAAAGGAGCCAGCCAATGGCCAATGAAATTATCGATACCAGACGTCGTGAGTTTCTCGGAGCATCCGCTCTCGTGATTTCCGGTGCAATGTTGGGAGTGTCATCCATGGCAACCAGAGCCGTCGCCGCCGACTACAAGCAGAATCCGTTCACGCTGGTCTATGACGGCGCCATCACGAAAAACGAGCCGGGCAAGGTCAACATCCATCCGGTGAAGTACAAGCTCAACGGTCTCGACATCGTCGCCAACGTCTATACACCAGCGAATTACGACCAGGCAGGCAACCATCCGACGATCGTGCTGGCGCATCCAAACGGCGGCGTGAAGGAGCAGACGACAGGTCTCTACGCCCAGCGTCTTGCGGAACGTGGCTTCATCACAATTACGGCGGATGCCGCATATCAAGGTGGCAGCGGTGGCGCGCCGCGCAGCACGGACAAGCCGCAGTACCGTATCGAGGACATCCACGGAATGGCCGACTTCATCAGCCAGTTCCCCGGTGTCGATACCGCACGCCTCGGTCTTTTCGGCATCTGCGGCGGTGGCGGATACTCGCTGTCGGCCGCCAAGACCGACAAGCGCTTCAAGGCACTGGCGACGCTCAGCATGTTCAACTCAGGGCGTGTCCGTCGCAACGGCTTCCAGGACAGCCAGATGGGGACTATCCAGCAGCGTCTTCAGCAGGCATCAGCGGCCCGCGCCCAGGAAGCTGCCGGCGGCGAGGTTCTCTATTCCGGTGATGCGAACATGACTGACGCGCAGATCGCCGCCTTGCCATTCGATCTCTATCGCGAGGGTTACGAATACTACCGGCGCACGCATGCGCATCCTGGCTCTACCTTCCGATATACGACCAGCAGCCTGATGGATTTGATGCGCTGGGATGCGACGGACGAGATCGCGCTGATCGACGTGCCATTGCTGATGATCGCGGGCAGCGCTGCGGACACGCTCTATATGACCGAGGATGCATTTTCGAAAGCAACCGGCACCAGGGACAAGGAACTCTTCAAGATCGAGGGTGCCAAGCACATCCAGACCTATTGGGTTCCGGAATATGTCGAAGCCGCTCTCGGTAAGCTGGCGCCGTTCTTCGAGCGCCATCTCGCCTCCACGTGAGGACACGCCTTCACAAAAATCGGCCCAAGGCCGCAGGACCACCTGTCGAGAGGAAACAGATTTGAACAAGCTCATCCCAAGAATTCTTGTCGCAACGATCGTCCTTACAGCCGGATTGGAGTCCAGCATGGCACAGGCACCAGCATCGAACCTTGATTCCGCAAAGTCGCGGACACAGCAATTGATGGGCGATATCGCGCCGAAGCTAGCCGAGCTGACCGACGACGTTCTCTACGCCGACGTGTGGGAGCGGCCAGAGCTTTCCCAGCGGGATCGCAGCCTCGTGACAGTCTCGGCGCTGATCGCCCTCAATCGTCCGGACCAGCTCCGATCCCATCTGATCCGCGCGAAGGCCAACGGCCTTACGGAGGAACAGCTCATCGAAACCATAACCCACATGGCGTTCTATTCCGGTTGGCCAAGCGCAGTGTCGGCCGTGGCGATCGCCAAGGAAGTCTTTGCCGAGTAGTCCGCAAGAAGCGCCCCTCGGGCTTACGATGACAGGTGATCCATGAACATGAAGACCGCAATGACCATCGCTCTCTCCCTTGGTGCGCCCGCCGCCGTCGCCGAGCCTGACAAGAGTGTCACGGTGACGCGTGCAGGCACGCATGCTTCCACGGTAGGACCGGCGAGCAACTTCACCGGAGCCGTCCGGGTCGACTCCCGCTTCGCCGCGACGGCACCTGCCACCGTCGGTGGCGGGACCGTGACCTTCGAACCCGGCGCGCGGACCGCCTGGCATACCCATCCTCTCGGGCAGACGCTGATTGTCACGGCTGGTGTCGGTCTCGTCCAGCACTGGGACGGCGACGTCCAGGAAATCCGTCCGGGCGACATCGCGTGGATTCCGCCGGGCGTAAAGCACTGGCACGGGGCGACTGCAACGAACGGCATGTCCCACATCGCCATTTCCGAGTCCCTCGACGGCAAGTCGGTCGAGTGGATGGAACACGTCACCGACGAACAATACACGCGCTGACCTGAGGTCGGGCACTGAACGAAGAGGTTTCGATGAAGAAGATAATCGGCGGCATTGGCGGTGCAGTGCTTGCGGGGCTGACGGTCCTGTTCGTTGGCATGCAGGTCCACGCGGAACCAACGCGCGCGACGATGCCGAACATCGACAAGCTGGTTCACTACACCACGGTGACACGCGGCGAGGTCACCGAGCACATCATGACGACCCGCGAGGCGATCGAGGCCGTCAAGGCCGGAAAACCAATCCCGAACGGCACCCATGTCGCGCTGGTCGACTATCGCGACGGCAAGGTGTTCCGCTACTTCATCATGGAAAAGGGCGAGAACTGGGGGCAGGATTATCCCGAGGGCCGACGTACCGCTGACTGGCAGTTCCAATGGTTCAAGCCGGATGGCAGCATCAACGAGGCCGAGAACACGGCCCGCTGTCAGAGCTGTCACATGTCCCGTTCGGATCGGGACTTCCTTTACACGTTCAACGACATGCGGCGGTTCGAATTCGAATGAACCTTTTCCGTGTCCGTCTTCTGCTCGATTTCCTGGCAGTCGCCCTCATCATCGAGTGCCTCGCATACTGGTGGCTGGACAACTTGTCCCATGAACTGTTCGGAACCGCACTGTTCTTATTCGTCATCCTACACAACGTCTTCAATAAGCGCTGGTATGGCGGCGTGGCGAAGCGAAAGATGGATGCAGTTCGCATCGTCAATCTCGCCACCATCGTCTGTCTCGCGATCGGCATGACGGTCATGCTGGTGACAAGCTTTCTCCTTTCCCGGGATCTGTTTCCATTCACGGCTCTGAGCGGCGCGTTCGCCGTCCGTGAGACCCATATGTTTGCGGGCTACTGGGTCCTGCTGGTCATCGCCGTCCATCTGGGCACGCGGTGGAGCGTGGTGATGAACGTCGTGCGCTCAACATTTGGAGTACAACAATCCGCCGTGCTGGCCTGGATCGCCAGATGTTTGACACTCGCTATCATCATCTGGGGCGTGAGAAGTTTTTCGGAGATGGGGTTCGGATCGAAGCTGATGCTGACCTACTCGCTCGATATGTGGGATTTCAGCGAGACGACACTCGGTTTCTTCCTGAACTACGCTTCTATCGTCGGTATGTTTGTCGCGCTGACCCACTATGGACTGGCGGCTATCAGCTACCTTAGTCGCCCATCGGTGCGTAACGGGGCATAAGACGATTTCGGATGTTCGATCCAAGCAAACAGATCGGCCAGCCTCTTCATCCGCGATGCCGGAGCAGCCGCTCTCGATTGCGCCGCTCTCTGACTGCGATCCGCGGGGTCTTGGCTGGCAGGTAACCAGATTTCGCGAGAGCTTCCGCGAACGTCGGCTTTCTCCGGCGAAAGAGATCGACAATGTTCGTGAGCGAGATGGCCACAGTACGGCTCCGGAAACGAGGGTGTGAAGCGGACGTCCGTCAGTCCACGTCGCCGACAATATCCTGGTGAAGTCCTTGATCAAGGTCCAGGTAGCTTCTCTTAGCTGTGTCAACGAAATTCTCTTCAATAAAGCCGGTCACTTACCGGCAGGTCCTAGAAGAGGAACGTCAGGCATTCTGTACGACATTGATGGTTGTCCATCTGATCGCCCGACACCTCGAAGGTCTCTCAGGAGACCTATCTATACTGGCGGATCGCGACACGGAATTCCGGAGTCCTAGTGGACGCGGAGACGAGTTCGCGCACGGATCTCCGGGAGGAGGGGATGCGCGGGATCGGCCGAAATCGGTGCCCGGAGGCGCGGGAAATCTACGTCAGGGATTTGCACATCGATACGTTGAAGGTGAAGGCGCGGAATTTCCACTAAGCATGGAAAACCTCGTTTCATCGTCCTGACATGCTGGAGCCCGCTATCGACCCTGAGCGGTCAACGCACACGCATCCCATTGAGAAGCAGGTCTACCAAATGAGCAATGCGCGCCATCGGCGCATCCTCCTTTTCGACCGCGATAGATATTGCACTTACCACACAGATAATGTCGTCGAAGTTCGCATCGCCACGAATGATTCCGGCCTCCTGGGTGCGCCGAAGCAATCGTTGTCCTTCCTCGGTAATCGCGATGCAGCCGGGTGTCCCGTGCTGAATGACGGTCCCGAGCGTGGCGGCAAGGCTTTGATAGACGCTCGTGTTCATCGCGAGATCCTCAAGAAACAGGCGCATCGAGTCTCCGGGGTCATGGTCCGCATCCCGCTCACGACTTGTCTGTGCCACAGCCGTGAACCGCTCGTTGCTGGTGGCGGCCAGAAGGGCCTCTCGCGTCGGGAAACGACGATAGAGCGTACCGATTCCGACCTTTGCGCGCTTTGCTACTTCCTCTAGCGCTACACCGGCACCCTGCTCCAGAAATAATTTTTCTGCCGCAACGAGAATGCGTTGGCGGTTCAGTTCCGCATCGGCACGCAGGGCAGTCTCAACCATTTTTTTGTCCTCATCTTGCAAAGTGGAGGAACCCTCCATATAGTAAGTGGAGATGCATTCCACTTAATAGAAGGCAATATGATGACTAACCGTTTCGAAAACAAGGTCGTGGTGATCACCGGCGGAAGTGATGGTATCGGGCTGGCTTCCGCGCAGCACTTCGCGCAGGAGGGTGCGCTTGTTTACATCACTGGGCGGCGACAAGAGTTGCTCGATGAGGCCGTCGGCCTGATCGGTCATGGCGCGGTCGGTATGCAGGGCGACGTCACGAACCTCGCCGATCTGGCAAGTCTCTACCAGCGCATTGGCGATGACCACGGCAGGGTCGATGTCGTCTTCGCGAATGCCGGCATGCATCAGCCCGTTCCGCTCGACGCGATTGAAGAGGCTCATTTCGATGCGACGTTCGGCCTGAACGTGAAAGGTTTGCTGTTCACGGTGCAGAAGGCTCTGCCGCTGATGACGGAAGGCGGCGTGATCGTCCTCAATGGGTCGATTGCTGGTTCCAAAGCCTATCCTGGCCAGTCCCTCTACAATGCCAGCAAGGCAGCGGTTCGCTCCTTCGCACGGAGTTGGACCAACGATCTCAAGGAACAAGGCATCCGGGTGAACGTCGTCTCGCCAGGCGGCACTGAAACACGCCTGATGCGGAGTTTCTTCGACAATACGCCGGGAGCTGAAGAGGAGGTGATCAAGGGGGTTCCCCTTGGGCGCTTGGGCCACCTCGAAGATGTCGCACGCGCGGTCCTGTTCCTTGCATCGCACGAAAGCAGCTTCGTCGCTGGGCATGAACTCTTCGTCGATGGCGGCGTGGCGGCGGTCTGACGCTGGCCAAAAATCTCAAGTTCATGGGCATGATACAATCGAAAGCGAATAAGATGATGATGATAAGACTTCTGGCAGGCGTTTTGTTGGCGCTGTCAATTTCCGGCCCCGCCAATGCCGATGCAACCAATGTCGTCCTGGTGCATGGTGGCACCACGGACGGCTCGGGCTGGAAACAAGTCCATGATATCCTGCGGGCGAAAGGGTTGGTTGTCACTGTCGTGGAGTTGCCCCATACGAGCCTCGATGACGACATCGCGGCGGCAAAACTGGCCGTCGCTGTCCAAAGCGGGCCGACCGTTCTGGTTGGCCACAGTTATGGCGGGGCGGTTATCACCGAGGCTGGTGTGGCGCCCAGCGTCAAGGCGCTTGTATATGTCGCGGCTCTCCAACCAGATCAGGGCGAAACTCTCGCGGAGATCAGCAGCCGCTTTCCCATGGGCATCGACATGAAGATGCTCGATGACAAGAGGTTTGTGCCAAACCCGGCAACCTATCGCGAGATGCTCGGCGGGGACCTCCCGCGCGATATCACCGATTTCATGTCTGCGTCTGCCAAGCCGATGAGGGTGGATACATTCCAGGCCCGCTTCCACAATGCCGCATGGCGTGAAAAACCGTCGTTCGGCATCGTGACGACCGAGGACAAGGTGCTATCACCCGACTTTCTTCGTTGGATGTATCAGCGCACAAACACGAAGGTAACAGAGGTGGCGTCCAGTCACATGGTCTACATGTCTTACCCCAAGGAAACGGCCGATGTCATTCTTGAGGCAGTTCGTTCGGTAGACTGAAGGGATGCCCAGCAACAGCGGGCGCCACTTTCGAGGGGCGCCCGTTCACGTCTTCAAGTGGATGGTCAGAGCTTGCCTTCCACGACCAGTTCGCGTGTTCGGGCGAGCGTCGAAAGCAATGCGGCCTTGTATCCTCTTTCGCCATCGAACTGCGCCTGTTCGGCCTGTTCTTCAGCTCCACCCGGCTGCTTGCCGCGCAAGCCGAGGTAGCAATAGAAGCGAAGCTGCAATGCGCCGTTCTCGTCTTCGTAAAGTTCGTTGACTATTGCACCCTCGCGTGGGCCTTCCGCCTGGAAGAAGGTGACCTTGCGATCGGCTTCAATCGTTATGATTTCGCGAAGGTCGGTTCCGCCGATCGTGGCGTCACGGACGAAATGGGTGGCGCTTTCCTCGATGACATCGCATCGCGTGCATAACCCGGGCGGCAGAAAAAGGCACGCATCAAGCGCCTTCAGTTCGAGGCCCGCCCATATCTGTGCGCGGGTCAAAGTGACTTCACCCTTCGGATTTACGGGAACGGTTGCGGTGGAATAGATCATGATCGTATCTCCTTCAGAGGATGGACGTCCGGTTCAGGCTGAGGCGGCAAGCTGCGCGGCGAACGCGCGGTAGGTATGAAGGGGGCGACCCAGAATTTGCGTCAGGCGCTCGACATCGCTGGCCTCAGGAACCATGCCGTCACTGACATAACGCTCGGCCATCAGGCGCATTTCGTATGCCATCCACTTGGGCATGACGTTGGCGAGGTTCTGTTCGAAGCCGGACGGATCATCGCCGCCATAGACGACAGGGCGGCCCAGGGTCTCGGACCAGATGACCGCGAGCTCTGCGCCAGTCAGCGTATCCGGGCCAACCAGGTTGATGGTCTCGCTTGGTAGTTTTTCCGTGGCACGGTCACGACGCACGAGTTCGATCGCTGCGACTTCAGCAATGTCACGGGCATCGACCATCGCGACGCCCTTGCTGCCAATCGGCATTGGGTAGACACCGTAGTTCAGGATGACATCCTTGATCATCACTTCGTTGTCGATGAAATAGGCTGGGCGCAGGATCGTGGCGCTGAAGCCCATCGCTTCCAGCATGCGTTCCGTACCATACTTCACCGCGAAATGCGGGACATTCACAGCGCGGTCGGCATCGAATACCGAGAGATAGACGATACGTTCCACGCCAGCTTCCTGCGCAATATTCAGGGCGATGATGGCCTGGGTGAATTCATCACCGGCGACTGCGTTCAGCAGAAACAGCGTCCGCACGCCCTTGAAGGCGGGGCGGAGCGCGTCGATGTCGAGCATGTCGCCCTGAACCACCTCGACGCTGGAAGCAAAGTTGGCCTTGGCGGGATCGCGCACAAGAACGCGGACATCGGCATTGCGTGCCACGAGCTGGTTGACGAGATGGTGGCCAACGCGACCGGTAGCACCTGTTACGAGAATGGTCATGTGTGTTCTCCTTGGTTCGGTGTGTCAAAGACTTCGGTGTTGAAGACACGCCGAATATGGACGGTTCACATTCGCACCAATAGGCGCTAAAAATAGACGCATCGTCTCACTGATGGAACACTCATGGATTTGGCTGCTCTTGTTGATTTCATCACCGTCGCCCGCCATGGCGGTTTCGGACGCGCTTCCCGCGCCTCCGGCCGGCCGAAGGCAACGCTCTCGCGCCGCGTAGCGGAACTGGAGGCGAGCCTCGGCCTGCGGTTGTTCGAACGCGGCGCGCGGATGCTCAAGCTGACAGAGGAAGGACGGGCGCTTCACGAACGGGCAGGGGCTTTGCTGACCGAGCTTGACGAGACCGCCACCGCCATCGCTTCCGGCGGAGACAGGCCGCGCGGAAGGCTGCGGATCAGCGCGCCATTGCTGTTCTCGCAGACGGCGATGGGCAAGCTGGCTGCCGGCTTCGCCCTAAAGTATCCGGAGGTGCGTCTTGAAATCACGACGGAAGATCGGCCTGTCGACATGGTGGAGGAAGGGTATGATCTAGTCATCAGGGTCAATCCTGCCCCGGATGAGAGCTTGGTGGGCCGAGCCTTCCTGCGGGATGGATTGGTCGTCGTGGCAGCGCCAAGCCTTGTTTATCCAGCCGGAGGTGTTGTGCCAGCCGTCGTCCGTGGAGCACCCGGCCAGACGCGCTCGTGGACGATGACCACACCGACGGGCCGCGCCAATCTTAACATCGACCCCGTGCTAAGCCTATCCTCAATGACCATGGTTCGCGACGCCGTGCGGCTGGGCGTGGGTGCCGCCCGCCTTCCCCTATCGCTCGTCAGCCATGACATAGTTGAGGGTAGGCTGGTTCGCTGGGGAGATGTCGAAGGGCCGGAAACGGCGCTATGGGCGCTCTATCCTTCACGCCGCCTTCTCAGCGCGCGGGTGTCTGCTTTCCTCGACTATCTCAGGGAAGCATTTCCCTCCGGATCTGCCGAAGAACTGGCGGCCTATGTCGAAAAATAGCGGCGTAATTCACGTCCCCAGTTGGCGCGTCTGCGTCATGACGGCCTCCGGCCCGAAGAGGTCATTGGCGGTATGTGCTATCGAAAGGCCAGATGCATCGACGGTATCTTCCTCCGCAGGGCGAAGGGCTGATATCGCTCACTGAGGAATGCGACGGTCGAATCAAGCGAATGCAGGTGGTGAGGATGCAACATATTCCAGATGATGCGCGGGATGCTTGGACACCGGAACTGCTTTCTGAGCGTTTCCGCTACCAGCACCCGTCCTGGTATATTGTCGGTGGCTGGGCACTAGACCTGTGGCACGGTTACCAGACCCGCGATCACGAGGACTTGGAGTTCTGCATACTTTCGGACGATGTCGATATTTTTCGCGACGAGTTATCCGAGCTGGATTTCTTCGAGGTCCGCAACGGCAATTTTGCCTATCTTGCTCCTGAAACGAGGCCTCGGCCAGAGACCACCCAATTATGGGGAGCCGACATGGCGAACCTTTGCTGGCGCGTGGACATGATGATCGAACATGGCACCCGAGAAAATTGGACTTACAAGCGCGATCCATCATTCCGTCTGCCCAGATCGACTGCGGTTCGAGAAACACCGACCGGAATTCCTTATCTCGCTCCTGCTCTTGCCCTGTTGTTTAAGGCAAAACACGTTCGAGCGAAGGATGAGGAAGACCTGCATGCTGCCTTGCCGAAGCTTCACGATCAGGAAAAAGCCGATTTACGATGTTGGCTTGAGGCAATGTATCCGGGACATGAATGGATCACACGGCTTTGAAGAAAGGCAGGATGACTGCTTCTGGCGCAAAGCGACAATCTAGCTGGCTGGCGCGGATTGAAACCTTGGGCTTTTGGGAATGTGCTCGGGATAAGTCAGGAATCTGCATATCGACACTTTGAAAGTGAGGGCGTGTAACTCCCACTACCCGATCCCCAACGTCTCTTCAGAGCCAGCGTGCAGCCAGCAAGGATTCACAAAGCCAAATCCGCAAGAATCATTCAGGCCTTCGCTAGCCGCATTATTGTCAACATTTATAGGATTCGACGATGAATCCATGGCGATTGTCAACAATTCAAAGTATATGTTGCGCATTATTTGTGCCGCTATATTTCTATTGTTTTGAGCTGCCGATAATCTCTATTAGACTTGAATTTTCATCACGGTCTCATCGGCCCTAAGTATTAATTGGAGGCTATTCTGAACAAGGTGGTCGGCGTTTTGGGCAGGAAAGACGTGCTACCAAAAATTAACTGTGATCTTGAGAAGTGCGCGACGAAGCCCACTTTCGGTCATTTCGCGACCGTCGGCCACCAATGTCAACAATTACAATGACCTGAAACATGTGTCGAGCAGCATGAGGCGCTGCGGATGGGCGACGAAATACCAAAAATCTAACCGAACACTGATCACCCGACAAGCGCCGGCATCGCCCCCTCAACGATAGACATGGTGCAAGGCTGCAGTGACGACGACGCCGGAAGGGAACAGGGATGAAGCGATCTCGCCGTAAGAAACGCCTCTGGAGGCGGAATCTGTCAGACTAATCCGCGTTTATGCGTTCACAGTCCGCGTTATATGGTAGCCAGTCCGCACTTATGTGGCGACGTAGAAAAAATGGCGCACCCGACAGGATTCGAACCTGTGACCTTTGGAATCGGAATCCAACACTCTATCCAGCTGAGCTACGGGTGCATCCGCGACGGTTTGAGGCCGTCGAAGCAAGCTGTGACCGGTTCATAGCCTAGGTCGTGCCGCGCATCAATGGTGAAAGCGTCCCGGCGGCAGGAAAATCCTGTTCATTGAAAATGGTACGGCTCGCAATCGCTGCCAGAGCGGAGGGAAGGGAACAACGGGCAAGGGACGGGCGAAAAAATGCCGCGCTTTGGAGGCGCGGCATTGTTCTTTCAGGCACAGAATTGCCTAGGCCGTCTGCATCGCACCGGGGCCGGGGATGGCCTTCGGTGGGACCTTGCCGAGGATGATCATCCCCAACACTTCGTCCTTGGTGACATCCTCGGTGCGGGCATGACCGACCACCTGGCCGTTCTTCATCACCGAAACGCGGTCGGCGAGATCGAAGACGTCGTGGATATCGTGGCTGATCAGGAAGATCCCGATGCCTTCGCGCTTCAGCTGCTTGATCAGTTCGCCAACCTGCGCCGTTTCCTGCGGCCCGAGTGCCGCGGTCGGCTCGTCCATGATCAGGATGCGGGCGTCGAACAGGATGGCGCGGGCGATCGCCACCGATTGGCGTTGGCCGCCGGACAGTGCCTTCACCGGTTCCTTGAAGCGGCGGAAGTTCGGGTTGAGCCGCCCCATCACTTCACGGGCCTTGGCTTCCATCGCGACATCGTCGAGCGTGCCCCAGGGGGTGCGCAGCTCACGGCCGAGATAGAGGTTGGCGGCCGCATCGACATTATCGGCGACTGCGAGCGTCTGGTAGATCGTCTCGATGCCGTAACCCTTGGCGTCACGGGGATTGTTGATCTGCACCGGATCGCCATTGATCAGGATTTCGCCGGCGTCACGCTTGTAGGCGCCTGACAGAATCTTGATCAGGGTCGACTTGCCGGCGCCGTTATGGCCGAGCAGAGCCACGACTTCGCCCGGATAGAGATCGACCGAGGCGTTGTCGACGGCGTGGATGCCGCCGAAAGAGATGGAAATGTTCTTCATTTCCACCAGCGGAGTGCGTTGTTCCGTCATTGTCGTACTCCTTTACTTGGCCCGGCCGCGATAAACGGTATCCAGCCAGACGGCCATGACCAGCACGATGCCGATGACGATGCTTTGCAGTGGCGTATCGATGCGCAACAACACCATGCCGGACTGCAGGGATTGCATGACGATCGCACCGAGAACTGCGCCTGAGATCGTGCCCATGCCGCCGGCAAGCGACGTACCGCCGATGACTGCAGCAGCGATCGTATAGAGTTCGTCGAGCGTGCCTTGCGCATTGGTTGCTGCGTTCAGGCGGGCCGTCGAAATGGCGGCTGCGATGGCGCAGAGTGCGCCCATCAGCGCGAAGATGCGCACCGTCACCCAGCGGGTCTTGATGCCCGCGAGTTCGGCTGCTTCAGGGTTGCCGCCGATCGCAAAGACATAGCGGCCAAAGCGGGTGCGGGTGGTAAGAAAGCTCATGGCGATGGCGATGCCGACGGCCATCAGCACCGGGATGGCGATACCGAGCGGGATCTGCAAGCCGCCTTCAGGCCAGGGGATGTTGTTGGCCTCGGCATATTTCTTGGCGAGATTGACCGGCATGTAATAGCTGTTCAGCACCCAGACGGCGGCCAGCACCATGACGCAACCGACCGTGGAGAGGAAATACTCCGCCCACATCGGCCGCAACGGAAAGCCGAAGCGCTTGCGCTGCTTGCGCGAGTTGATGATCGAGGCGACGATGATGACGCAGGCGATGACGCCGACGACCCAGCTGGCCGTGGCACCGATCGACCCCTCCGCGCCGCCGCCCATCAGGCGGAAGGTCGAATCCATCGGCGCAACGGTGGCGCCGGAGATGACGAGGAAGGCCGCAGCCCGCCAGATCAGCAGGCCGCCCAGCGTGACGATGAAAGCGGGAACGTTGAGAAAGGCGATGATGATGCCCTGGAAGGCGCCGATGGCAGTTCCAAGCGCGATGCCGACTGTCAACGCTATGATCCAGGTGGCCGGGTGGTCGAAACCAATCAGCGGCGGCAGGATCTTGGCTTGGGTGATCGCCATGATCATGCCGACGAAGCCGAGGATCGAGCCGACCGACAGGTCGATATTGCGGGTGACGATGACGAGCACCATGCCGGTTGCCATGACCGAGACCGATGCAGCCTGGACCGTCAGGTTCCACAGGTTGCGTGGCGTCAGGAAAAGCCCGTCGGTAAAAAATTGAAAGCCGAGCCAGATGCACATCAGCGCTGCGATCATTCCCAGAAGCCGGGTGTCGATCTCGGTCGCCTGCAGGAAGCGCTGCAAGGCGTTCCCCTGTGTCTGGCGCACGCTGCTGGAAGGCGTGGCAATGGTGGTGTTTGCCATTTCCTGATTACTCCCCCTTTATTCTTGTCTAAAGTACCGTACATCGGAGAAGCGCCGCAACGTGATCGCTGCGGCGCTGGTAACGGGACTTTATCTGCCCATGTTCAGGATCGGATCAGTTGCAGACTGCAACGGTTCCGGCCTTGACGCCCTGGCAGGTTTCTTCCTTGGAAATCCAGCCGGCGTCGATGACGACGTTCAGATTGTCCTTGGTGATCGGCTGCGGTGCGATGAAGAACGACTGCATTTCGACGCCCTTCGGTCCGCCGGCAAACTTGACAGTGCCGGGGATCGCATCCATGGCGGTGCCGCTGGCAAGCGCCACAGCGATTTCGCCGGCCTTCTTGCCGAGTTCGCGGCTATCTTTCCAGACGGATACGGTCTGGGTGCCAAGTGCGACGCGGTTCAAGGCGGCCTTGTCGCCGTCCTGGCCTGAAACCGGAACAGAACCTGCCAGGCCCTGGGCTTCGAGCGCTGCGACAACGCCGCCGGCCATGCCGTCGTTCGAGGAGACGACACCGTCAACCTTGTTGTCGTTGGCGGTCAGGAACTGCTCCATGTTCTTCTGCGCAACTTCCGGCTTCCAGCCGTCCGTATAGGCTTCGCCGACATTCTTGATCTTGCCGGCGTCCATGGCGGCCTTCAGCACTTCCAACTGCCCGGAGAACAGGAAGTCAGCGTTCGGGTCCGTTGATGCGCCCTTGATGAAAACGTAGTTGCCTTCCGGCTTGACCTTGAACACTTCGGCAGCCTGCATGCGGCCGACTTCCTTGTTGTCGAAGGTGATGTAGTAGGCAGCCGGATTTTCGATCAGGCGGTCGTAGCCGACGACCGGAATACCTTCAGCGGCGGCCTTTTCGATGGCCGGGCCGATGGCTTCCGAATCCTGCGCCAGAACGATGATGGCGTTGGCGCCCTGTGCGATTAGCGACTCGATGTCGGTCAATTGCTTGGCGGCGGATGCCTGGGCGTCAGCGGAAATGTACTTGTCGCCGGAGGCTTCGAGGGCTGCCTTGATGGCGGCTTCGTCGGTCTTCCAGCGTTCTTCCTGGAAGTTCGACCAGGAAACGCCAACGACCAGATCCTTGGCCATGGCTGCAGTGTGCAGAGATACGATGATGGCAGCGCCTGCCATCAGTGTCAAAACTGATTTCATGAAGTCCTCCCAAGTGACCGCTGGCCGTCCGCGCGAACCTCCCGCACGGCCCCCGGCCAGCAAATTTGCCTGTCGCCAGCTCCAAAAGAGTTTTTTCTCGACAGTCGAGAAAATAGATGTCAGAGTTTTTCGGGGCTGTCAACAATGCTTTGAACAAGGCCGTTTGACATCGGGCAGATGCTTTGGGAGGAGCATGTGTTTGTGGGATTCGTGAGCAACAGGGATGCGCAATGCTGAGTAAATCGAGCACCGAACTGGTGCGTCAGCAAAACAGCGCGCTCGTGCTTGCAACGCTGCGGCGTCTGGGGCCGCTCTCCCATACCGACATATCCGAACATACGGGGCTGGCCTCTGCAACCGTTTCTGCGATCACCGCCGAACTGGAGCGGGCAGGGGTCATTGAGAAGGCGGAACAGCAGGCGCCTTCGGGACGCGGCCGGCCGCGGGTGCTGTTTGCGCAGCGCCGCGACAGCGGCTTTCTGATTGCCGTGCGAATCTCCTCGGATGTCGTGCAATATTCGCTGGTCGATTATTCCGGGCGGCTGATCGACCGTTTCGAGGAGCTGCGCAATCACAAGGCCGTGGGCACGCAATCTTTTGCCGAGGGGTTCCTCGATGCGCTGGCCCGCCTTATTCACCGGTCGCAACTGGACAAGGCGCAGATCCTTGCCGTCTCGATCAGCAGCAAGGGCACGGTCGATGCGGATGGCAAGCGGCTGTTGTGGTCGCCGGTCTTTGGTGGCGAGCAGATCGATTTCGTATCGTTGCTGCAGCCGGACTGGCGCGCCAAGGTCACCCTGAACAACGAGACGCTTCTGGTGGCGCAGGCCTTGGGAATGAAGGCGGATGCGAGCGAGGCCGGGTCTTTTCGCGTGCTTGCCGCCTTGTCGCTTGGCCACAGCATCGGGCTTGGCGTTGCCCGCAAGGATAGGTTTGGCGAGCTGGAGGTGACGGCACCCAATTTCGGCCATATGCTGCATGCCACCAATGGCTGCCTGTGCCGTTGCGGCTCCTTCGGCTGCATCGAGGCGTCGGCGGGGTTCTATGGGATTTTGCGTACAGCCTTTGAAGTGCCGCCCGATACGATCCCGGCCAAGTTCGTGCCTCTGGCGGAAATGGACAAAATCGCCGCAAGCGCGCGCCAGGGAAACCGCATGGCGGGTTATGCTTTCCGGCAGGCCGGCATTGCGCTCGGCAATGGTCTGTCCCGGCTGCTCAGCCTCTACGACCGCATGCCGATCCACATCACCGGGCCGGGAACGCGTTACTTCGATCTTCTGCAGCGTGGCATCGACGAGGGGCTTGAGCAGTCGCATGAGGTTCGGCTGCAGGGCAAACCGGAAATTTCGGTGATCTTCGATGAGCAGCGGCTGGTTTTCGATGGGCATCTGGATCGGGCCTTGACCGACATGGATCACGATATCGCCGCCTTCAGGCCGCTGCCGTCGTCGATAGAGCAGTCTTGATACAAGAATGGCCGGGCGAACCCGGCCTTTCTGACTTCGGTTTATCGATCAGGCGCCGACGCGGATCTGACGCTTTTCCGTGACCGACTTGACGGCGGCGTCGGCCAAGGCCAAAGCTGCGAGACCGTCAGCACCGGAAGGCGTGATCTTCGTGCCCTTTTCGATCGCCGAGATGAAGCCGGCGATTTCGTTGGCATAGGCTTCGGTGTAGCGCGTCATGAAGAAATCATGCAGCGGCGGGCGGGTATAGCCGTCGCCGTTGGCGATCTCGATCGAGACGGCGCGCTGATTTTCGGCAGAGACGACGCCCTTCGAGCCGTGCACTTCGATGCGCTGGTCGTAGCCATAGGTGGCGCGGCGCGAGTTGGAGATGATCGCCTGCTTGCCGGATGCGGTTTCAAGAATGACCGAAACGCTGTCATAATCGCCGGCCTTGCCGATTTCCGGATCGACGAGCACGGCCGCATGGGCGGTGACGGCGACCGGCTCTTCGCCGAGCAGGAAGCGGGCCATGTCGAAATCATGGATGGTCATGTCGCGGAAGATGCCGCCGGAACGCTTGATGTAATCGACCGGCGGGGCGCCGGGATCACGCGAAATGATCGTCACCATTTCGACGTCGCCGATCTTGCCGTCGTCGATCGCCTTGCGCACGGCCATGAAGTGCGGATCGAAGCGGCGGTTGAAGCCGACCATCAGCTTGCCCTTGGTCTCTTCGACAACTTTCATGCATTCACGCACCCGGCCGACGTCAAGATCGATCGGCTTTTCGCAGAAGATCGCCTTGCCGGCACGGGCGAAACGCTCGATCAGGTCGGCATGGGTGTCTGTCGGGGTGCAGATGACGACGGCATCGATATCCGCCGATTTTTCGATTTCCTCGATCGTGCGGACCGCGCAGCCATACTGCTTGGCGATCGCGTTGGCGGCCTCGGGAAAGGCATCGGCAACAGCGATCAGGACGGCGTCCGGATTGCCGCTGACGGCTTTAGCGTGGACCTTGCCGATACGGCCGGCACCGAGAAGACCAAATCTGACGGTCATGTTCATCTCTTTTTGACGAGCGGCAAAGCGCCGCGAAGGGACGGGGTGATGACGCTCACTCCGGACAGGCGTTGCGGAAGACAGGTCCGCGCTGATGCTTTCAAGGTTGTTTCAGGCGTCGGCCGGCCCTGTATTGCGGGCAGGGGCAATCTCTCTCCCTGTTCTTTTCCACTCCGGCGCGCATACCGTATATCTCCTCCGGCACGAGCGAAAATCAGAATGAAAACGTAACGAACATTATTTTCGGAATTTTTATTCCATTTACGCCGTCGCCGTCAAGCTGTTAAACCGTCCGGCCCCTTGCGGCAAATGTCCTTTTGGCCATAAAGCTGTGACGTTGTGATGTAAGGCCTTCAAGGCCGGAAAATTTCCAAGGACAGTTTGCATGATGAAGTTCATCGATCCGGATCACCCGTTCTACAAGCCGCTTTGGGTCCGGCTGTTGATCGTGGCGCTCTGCTGTGTCTGGACGGCTGTCGAGTTCTGGAACGGTGCGAATACCTGGGGGATGATCTTTCTTGCTGTATCTGCCTATACGGCCTGCGTGTTGATCATCTTTTTCAAGCCGAAGGCCGAGGTTGCCGAAGAGGCCAAGACCGACGACCCGGCCTGATCATCACCGCCGCTGCATCAACCGTAACCGCCGTTGCGCCTCGTCGATCAGCATGTTGGCGATCTTCATCCGGATCGTCGCGTTGGAGCGAAAGTCCGGGTGGTGCCGGTCAGGATGATTTTCGGCTGCAAAGCGCCGGCGCTTGTCGGTGAGTGTCTGCGGCGTTTCCATCTCGGTCAGCGCCAGGTCGGCGGCGATCTGCTCCGGGCGGATCCGGCCCAGATGGTCCGGCATGACGGGCTTGGGTACCGGTTTGGCAGGCGCCAGCATCTCGTCGCTGGCCGTGTCGAAATAGGCGCGCTGAACTGCGCCGCTATCTGCCATCCCGGATGCGGCAAGATTGCCGACGAAGCCGCCGTTGAGGCCGCGGATACTGGTATGCGCTGGCTGCTCGTCCTCAGCAGGCCCTTCCGCGTCTTCTTCCGTTTTCAGCCGTTCCAGAACGGACTGGAACACCGACATTCCGAACATGCGCGTCTTCCCGTTTTGCCGCCTTAGAGCATGGCAAGGTTTTGCGGGCCTGATCAGGCGGAACTTTGCTTGAGGATCAGATCATAAAGAAGCTTGGCGCTTGGCGGCAGGGCGCGACCGCGAGCGGTGATCAGGCTGTACGGCCTGATCTTGATGTCGAAATCGGTGGGCAGGACGCGAATTTCGCCTGCCTGGCTGCCGCTCCCGGCGATCAGCGTTGCCACGTCACGGGCGACGGGAGCGACGGCATTGGTGTGGCGGACGATGGAGACCGTGAGGATCGTCGATGAGGTGTTGATGATGGTTGAGGGCAGGGGCGTGCCGGCCGACAGGAAGCTGTCTTCAACGGCGCGCCGCAGTAGCGTTCCGGACGGCTGGAAAACCCAGTCGTAACCGGGTAGATCAGACGAGCTGATGATGCTCTTGTCGAGCAGCGGATGACCCGCACGGACAATCAGGCAGACGTCTTCCTCGCCGAGTTCGATCAGATTGAACTGCCGCGGATCCATGTCGTCCGGTATCCGGCCGATGACGAAGTCGTGCCGCGCGGCCAACAGTTCGCGCACGAGCACATTGCTGTTTTCGATCTGGATGTTGATTTCGATACCGGGATAGGCGGTCGAAACCTGGCGGATAGCGGGAACGGCGAGATTGAGGGCCGGGCCGGTGACAGAACCGAGCGACACCGAGCCGCCGCTGCCCGTTTTCAGTTCGTTGATCTCGCGGGTCGTTTCCCGCAGTTCCAGGAAGATCGTGCGGGCACGCCGCGCCAGCGCCCGGCCATACTGTGTCAGCTCGACGCCGCGGGCGACGCGGGCGCAGAGCGGCGCCTTGAGAATGGTCTCGATCTCACCCAGCATGCGCGATGCGGCTGGCTGTGAAATGCTCAGGGAATCGGCCGCTGCACTGATCTGCCCGTGCTCCTCAATGGCCAAAATCAGCTGAAGATGACTCATTTTTAAGCCTAAGCGAAAAATTCCGCGCTCCGAATAATCGACAGCTGTGGATGAGTGCGGCGCTGAATCGTCCATATTTTACCCACCTTCCGAGAAAAATGCCTTCGCATATGCAAAAAATCACACTGTTCCGCCACATTATACCAAAATTGCTATATGGATACACATATATTGCATTTGACAGTTATGATGTTTGATTCCAGTTTGCAGCCATGTGCGCCAGCGTGCTCGGGAGCGTGTAAGGCCTGGGAGGGCTTTCTTTCACCCCTTAAACCTCCGCCAAGAGATTTTCTGATCTCTCGGCTACGCGACGCGCTGCACATATCAAGGCCGGCTGATCGCCGCCTGGATCAACACTCAGGGAGAGATACATGAGATTAGTTACTTCGCTTCTCGCCGCCGCAGCGCTCAGCGTGGCGTCGTTCGTCGTTCCGGCGATCGCCCAAGACAAGGGCACTGTCGGTATCTCGATGCCGACCAAGACCTCGACCCGCTGGATTTCGGACGGCGAGACCATGGAAAAGCTGTTCAAGGAAGCCGGCTATACCCCGGACCTGCAGTTTGCTGACGACGACATCCCGAACCAGCTGGCCCAGATCGAGAACATGGTCACCAAGGGTGCCAAGGTTCTCATCATCGGCGCCATCGACGGCACGACGCTCTCCGACATCCTGGCAAAGGCTCATGAAGCCGGCGTCAAGGTCATCGCTTATGACCGTCTGATCCGCGATTCCGGCAATGTCGACTACTACGCAACGTTCGACAACTTCCAGGTCGGCGTTCTGCAGGCAACCACGCTGGTTCAGGGTCTCAAGCTCGACGGCGCGACCGAGCCGAAGAACGTTGAACTGTTCGGCGGTTCGCCGGACGATAACAACGCCTTCTTCTTCTACGATGGCGCAATGTCGGTTCTGCAGCCGCTGATCGACGCCAAGAAGATCGTCGTCAAGTCCGGCCAGACAGGCATGGAAAAGGTCGGCACGCTGCGTTGGGACGGTGCTGTTGCACAGGCCCGCATGGAAAACCTGCTTTCCTCGACCTACACCGATGCCAAGGTTGACGGCGTTCTGTCGCCTTACGATGGTCTCTCCATCGGCATCATCTCGGCTCTGAAGGGCGTTGGCTACGGTTCCGGCGACATGCCGATGCCGATCGTTACCGGTCAGGACGCTGAGCTTCCTTCGGTCAAGTCGATCCTCGCTGGCGAGCAGTATTCCTCGATCTTCAAGGATACCCGCGAGCTTGCCAAGGTTGCCGTCTCGATGACGGACGCCATCATTGGCGGCAAGGAGCCGGAAATCAACGACACGAAGACCTATGACAATGGCGTCAAGGTCATCCCGTCCTACCTCCTGAAGCCGGTTGCTGTTGACAAGTCGAACGTCAAGGACGTGCTGGTTGGCGCTGGTTACTACACGGAAGACCAGATCAACAACTGATCCCGTCTTCTCCATTCCGGGCCCGCATCACCTGCGGGCCCTTTTATCTTGATGAGAGACTTGTATTGTCATTGCGTCTGGCCTCATCATTCACGGACTGCCGCAGGATTACCTGAACATGGACAACATCATTCTCGAAATGCGGGGCATCACCAAGACGTTTCCGGGCGTCAAGGCCCTGGACAATGTCAATCTGAAGGTTCACGAGGGTGAAATTCACGCGCTGGTCGGCGAAAACGGAGCCGGCAAATCAACGCTGATGAAGGTTTTGAGCGGTGTCTATCCCGCTGGAACCTATGACGGCGAAATCCACTACGATCGCGAAGTTCGCAACTTCTCGACCATCTCGGACAGCGAGCATCTCGGCATCATCATCATTCACCAGGAGCTGGCGCTTGTGCCGCTTCTGTCGATTGCCGAAAACATCTTCCTTGGCAACGAAATCGCCACCAACGGCGTCATCGACTGGAAGCAGACATTTGCCCGCACGCAAGGCCTTCTTGAAAAGGTTGGTCTCAAGGAGCCACCGTCGGCCCGGATCACCGATATCGGCGTCGGCAAGCAGCAGCTCGTCGAAATCGCCAAGGCACTTTCCAAGAAGGTCCGGCTGCTGATCCTCGACGAGCCAACAGCGTCGCTCAATGAAACGGATTCCGATGCGCTCTTGAAGCTGCTGATGGAATTCCGCAAGCAGGGCATGACCTCGATCATCATTTCGCACAAGCTGAACGAGATCAAGAAGGTCGCCGACAAGATCACCATCCTGCGCGATGGCGGCACGGTGGAAACACTGAACTGTCACAACGAAGATATCAGCGAAGACCGCATCATCAAGGGCATGGTCGGCCGCGACATGGAAGACCGCTACCCGCCGCGCGAGCCGAAGATCGGCGAAACGTTGATGGAAGTGAAAAACTGGAATGTCTTCCATCAGCAGCACCGCGACCGCCAGTTCCTGCATGATATCAATTTCAATGTCCGCGCCGGCGAAGTCGTCGGCATTGCCGGCCTCATGGGAGCCGGCCGTACCGAAACCGCGATGAGCATTTTCGGAAAGTCCTGGGGTCACAAGATCACCGGCGAAGTGCATATGCATGGCAAGCTTGTTGATGTCAGCACCATCCCGCGTGCCATCGAAGCCGGCCTTGCCTATGTTACCGAAGACCGCAAACAGCTCGGCCTGGTGCTCAACAACAACATCATGCACAACACGACGCTCGCCAATCTGGGCGCTGTCGCAAGCAGCGGCGTGATCGACGATCACATGGAGCGCAAGGTCGCGACCGACTACCGGACGAAACTGCGCATCCGCTCCCATTCGATCTATCAGGAGACCGTCAATCTGTCGGGTGGCAACCAGCAGAAGGTCGTTCTATCCAAGTGGTTGTTTACCACGCCTGAAGTGCTGATCCTCGACGAGCCGACACGCGGCATCGATGTCGGGGCGAAGTATGAAATCTATACCATCATCAATCAGCTTGCCGCAGAAGGGAAGGGTATCCTGATGATCTCATCGGAAATGCCCGAACTTCTCGGAACCTGCGACCGCATCTACGTGATGAACGAAGGACGCATCGTCGCCGAGCTTTCGAAAGCAGAAGCAAGCCAGGAATCCATTATGCGCGCCATCATGCGCTCCGGGGAGAAACACTAATGGTCGCCGAAACCAGCGCTCCGAAAACCACACCCTCCATCGGGGAATATCTCAAGAACAATATCCGCGAATACGGCCTGCTCGTCGCGCTCGTGGTTATCATGCTGTTCTTCCAGTATCTGACGGATGGCGTCCTCTTCCGTCCGGTCAACCTGACCAACCTGATCCTGCAGAACTCCTTCATCGTCATCATGGCGCTGGGCATGCTTCTGATTATCGTTGCCGGACATATCGATCTGTCCGTCGGATCGATCGTGGCGTTCACCGGCGGCCTGTCGGCAATTATGCTGGTGAAATGGGGAATCCATTACTCGATCGTGGTGCCGCTCTGCCTGATCTTGGGTGGTCTCGTCGGTGCCGCTCAAGGGTATTGGGTCGCCTACCAGAAAATTCCGGCCTTCATCGTGACGCTGGCCGGTATGCTCGTGTTCCGCGGCCTGACCTATCTCATTCTCCAGAACCGCCCGATTGGTCCGTTCCCGAAGGACTTCCAGTCGCTGTCGACCGGCTTCGTTCCTGATTTCCTGTATTTCCTCAATCCGGCGCCGGACACGATCGTCAATTTCTTCTCGCTTGTCGTCGTCGTTGCCCTGGTAGCCCTGGCCATCTACTACGGTCTTCGCGACCGCCGCACCAATGAGAAACACGGCACGGAAAACGAGCCTTTCGCGTTCTTTGCCGGCCAGATGTTCATCATTGCTGCTGTCGCAATTTTCCTTGGCTACCAGCTCTCGACCTACAAGGGTTTCCCAAACGTTCTGGTCGTCATGGCTCTGCTGATCGCGCTCTACACGTTCGTCACCACACGTTCGACGATCGGCCGCCGCATTTATGCGATGGGCGGTAATGAGAAGGCCGCAAAGCTCTCCGGTATCAATACCGAGCGCCTGACCTTCTACACCTTCGTCAATATGGGCGTGCTTGCCGCTCTTGCCGGCATGATCATCGCGGCCCGCCTGAATTCGGCAACGCCGAAGGCCGGTGTCGGCTTCGAACTCGACGTCATCGCGGCCTGCTTCATCGGTGGTGCGTCCGCTTCGGGCGGCGTTGGCAAGATCACCGGCGCTGTCATTGGTGCTCTGATCATGGGCGTCATGAACAACGGCATGTCGATCATGGGCCTCGGCATCGATTACCAGCAACTGGTCAAGGGCCTTGTGCTTCTCGCTGCCGTGTTCTTCGACGTCTACAACAAGAACAAGGGCTGACCGGGTCCGGTCTGTCCTGCGCGCCGGGCCTTGTCCGGCGCAAACTGGTGCCGGGGCGCGTTTCGTGCTGACATTTGGCGAGATGCTCCGGCCCACGCATCATAACGAGAACGGCGGCGTTGCCGCCACCAACGGGAGCATATGCCATGTCTCCCAATGGGTTGTTGTTGCCGAAAGCTCGCGGCTTGACGCTGAAAAGACAGCCCGGATCGAGAAAAGGATAGTGCTGTGCTGATTTCCCAGGTGAAGAACAATGATGGCTCGATCACGGTCGCCGTTCGCGACGCGGGGCAGGCCGCGCGTGCGGTCAAGAACGCATCCAGTGTCTACGGACTGGCGATGGAAGCGGCCAATTCCGGCAAGAGCCTGAAGGCTGTCGTCGAGGCACATGGACTTGGCGACGAAGTCGATCTTCAGGACGCTTATGCCAAGGGCAATTTCCTGCCGCCGATCACGCATCCGGACGATGCCCACCTGCACCTGACCGGCACGGGCCTTACCCATCTTGGCTCTGCCTCGACGCGCGATGCGATGCACGCGGCTGTGTCCAAGGTGGAAGAGGGCGCCACCGACACGATGAGAATGTTCAAGATGGGCCTGGAAGGCGGCAAGCCGAAGCCGGGCGAAAAGGGCGTTCAGCCCGAATGGTTCTACAAGGGCAATGGCTCGCAGACCGTGGCCCCTGGCGGCGACCTCGTTTCGCCATCGTTTGCGCAGGATGGCGGCGAAGAGCCGGAAATGGCAGGCATCTATGTGATCTCCGACAAGGGCGCGCCATTCCGCATCGGTTTTGCGGTCGCCAACGAATTCTCCGATCACGTGACCGAGCGCGTCAACTATCTCTATCTTGCTCATTCGAAGTTGCGGCCTGCAAGCTTCGGTCCGGAAATCCGGGTGGGCGAAGCGCCGAGCGATATCCGTGGGACCTCGCGCATCATCCGCGATGGCGCCGTGTTCTGGGAAAAGCCGTTCCTGTCCGGCGAAGCCAACATGTCCCATACGTTTGCCAACCTCGAATATCACCACTTCAAGTACGGTATCTTCCGTGCGCCGGGCGATGTGCATGTCCATATGTTCGGGACTGCGACGCTATCCTTCGGTGATGGCATCAAGACCGAGGCAGGCGATATCTTCGAAATCGAGGCGTCCGAGTTCGGCCTGCCGCTGCGCAACACGCTGGCGATTGCTGGCGAAGACGAGGTCACGATCGGCCAGCTCTGATTTCCGTGCATTTGACTGCGGGCGTCTATCCCAGGGCGCTCGCTGAACCAAAGGAGGCTTCGAGCCCATGACACTTCATCACAACCTGATCGCTGGCGAATGGGTCGGCAGCAATGGCGTCGAGAACATCAACCCGTCGAACACCAACGAGATTGTCGGCCTCTATGCCACCGCCAGCGCCGACGATGCCAAGACCGCGATCGCCGCTGCCAAGGCCGCATTTCCGGCCTGGTCGCGCTCGGGCATCCTTGAACGTCACGCGATCCTGAAGAAGACGGCCGACGAAATCCTCGCCCGCAAGGAAGAGCTTGGCAACCTGCTCGCTCGCGAAGAGGGCAAGACGCTTCCCGAAGCGATCGGCGAAACCATCCGTTCGGCACAGATCTTCGATTTCTTTGCTGGTGAGGCGCTGCGCCTGGCCGGTGAGGTTCTGCCATCGGTTCGTCCGAACATCGGCGTCGAGATCACCCGCGAGCCGATCGGCGTCATCGGCATCATCACGCCGTGGAATTTCCCGATCGCTATTCCGGCCTGGAAGATCGCCCCGGCGCTCTGCCACGGCAACACCATCGTCTTCAAGCCGGCCGAACTGGTGCCGGGCTGCTCCTGGGCGATTGTCGATATTCTTCATCGCGCCGGTCTGCCGAAGGGCGTGCTCAACCTGGTGATGGGCAAGGGTTCTGTCGTTGGTCAGGCGATGCTCGACAGCCCGGATCTTGCCGGCATCACCTTTACCGGTTCGACCGGAACCGGCAAGCGGGTGGCTGCCGCCTCGATCGAGCATAACCGCAAGTTCCAGCTGGAAATGGGCGGCAAGAACCCGATGGTCGTGCTTGACGATGCCGACCTGACGGTCGCCGTCGAGGCTGCTGCCAATTCCGGCTTCTTCTCGACCGGCCAGCGTTGCACCGCCTCCTCACGCCTGATCGTCACTGAAGGCATTCATGACAGGTTCGTTGCGGCGCTTACCGAAAAGCTGAAGACGCTGGTGGTCGATGATGCGCTGAAGGCTGGCACCCATATCGGACCGGTGGTCGATGAGCGCCAGCTTGCCACCGATACCGACTATATCGCCATCGGCAAAAAGGAAGGCGCCAAGCTCGCCTTCGGCGGCGAGACGATCGAACGGGAAAATCCGGGCTTCTATCTGCAGCCGACGCTGTTTACCGAAGCCACCAACCAGATGCGCATCAGCCGCGAGGAAATCTTCGGCCCTGTCGCCTCGGTCATCCGTGTCAAGGATTACGAGGAAGCCTTGTCGGTCGCCAACGACACGCCGTTTGGCCTGTCGGCGGGTATCGCCACGACGAGCCTCAAGCATGCCACCCATTTCAAGCGCAATTCGGAAGCCGGCATGGTGATGGTCAACCTGCCGACGGCCGGTGTCGATTTCCACGTGCCGTTCGGCGGCCGCAAGGCCTCCTCCTTCGGCTCACGCGAGCAGGGCAAGTATGCAGCCGAGTTCTTCACTGTGGTGAAGACGGCCTACACGCTGGCATAACGCATTTTCGCCGGATCGGCTGTGTCGATCCGGCATGTCAAAGGACAAGGGTAATGTTCAAGAAAGCACAATGGCCGCGGCAGCTGCGTTCGCAGCATTGGTATGGCGGCACGAGCCGCGACGTCATCTACCATCGCGGCTGGATGAAGAACCAGGGATATCCGCACGACCTGTTCGACGGACGCCCGGTGATCGGCATCCTCAATACCTGGTCGGACATGACGCCGTGCAACGGCCATCTGCGTGAGCTGGCCGAAAAGGTGAAGGCCGGTATCTGGGAGGCGGGTGGCTTCCCGATGGAAGTACCGGTATTCTCGGCTTCGGAAAACACCTTCCGACCAACCGCGATGATGTACCGGAACCTTGCGGCTCTGGCGATCGAAGAGACGATCCGCGGCCAACCGATGGATGGTTGCGTGCTTCTGGTCGGTTGCGACAAGACCACCCCGTCGCTGATCATGGCAGCTGCCTCCGTCGATTTGCCTTCGATCGTCGTCACAGGCGGCCCGATGCTGAACGGCTATTTCCGCGGTGAGCGTGTCGGTTCCGGCACGCATCTGTGGAAGTTCTCCGAAATGGTCAAGGCCGGCGAGATGACGCAGGACGAATTCCTTGAGGCGGAAGCCTCGATGAGCCGCTCGTCAGGCACCTGCAACACCATGGGCACCGCGTCCACGATGGCCTCCATGGCCGAAGCACTCGGCATGGCGCTGTCCGGCAACGCCGCGATCCCGGGCGTCGACAGCCGCCGCAAGGTGATGGCGCAACTCACCGGCCGGCGCATCGTGCAGATGGTCAAGGACGACCTGAAACCATCAGATATCATGACCAAGCAGGCTTTTGAAAACGCCATCCGCACCAATGCGGCGATCGGCGGCTCGACCAATGCCGTCATTCATCTGCTTGCCATGGCTGGCCGCGTCGGCATCGACCTGACGCTGGACGACTGGGACCGTTGCGGCCGCGACGTGCCGACCATCGTCAACCTGATGCCATCGGGCAAATACCTGATGGAAGAATTCTTCTATGCCGGTGGTCTGCCTGTCGTCATCAAGCGCCTCGGTGAGGCGGGCCTGCTGCACAAGGATGCGCTGACCGTTTCGGGCGAAACCATGTGGGACGAAGTCAAGGATGTCGTCAACTGGAACGAAGACGTCATCCTGCCGGCCGAGAAGGCGCTGACGCAATCCGGCGGTATCGTCGTGGTGCGTGGCAATCTCGCTCCAAAGGGCGCGGTGTTGAAGCCGTCCGCCGCTTCGCCGCATCTGTTGACGCACCGTGGCCGCGCTGTCGTGTTCGAGGACATCGACGACTACAAGGCCAAGATCAACGATGACAATCTCGACATCGACGAGACCTGCATCATGGTCATGAAGAACTGTGGACCGAAGGGCTATCCCGGCATGGCCGAAGTCGGCAACATGGGTCTTCCGCCAAAGGTGCTGAAGAAGGGCATCACCGACATGGTGCGCATCTCCGATGCCCGCATGTCCGGCACCGCCTATGGCACGGTCGTGCTGCACACGTCGCCGGAAGCCGCTGTTGGCGGGCCGCTCGCCGTGGTCAAGAATGGCGACATGATCGAGCTCGACGTTCCCAACCGCCGCCTGCATCTCGACATTTCCGATGCGGAACTGGCCCAGCGTCTTTCTGCATGGAAACCGCAGCACGAGCTACCGACATCGGGCTATGCTTTCCTGCATCAGCAGCATGTCGAAGGGGCCGATACCGGCGCCGACCTCGACTTCCTCAAGGGATGTCGTGGTAGTGCTGTTGGCAAGGACAGCCACTAACCGCTGGGCAGCAATCAATAAAAAAGGCGGGGTGCAAACCTCGCCTTTTTTGTTTGCCCGCGCCAGATTACAGGCTGATCAAAGCAGTACCGCATACTGCGATGACAGCGCCGACCCACGCAGCTTTCGGTGGTGCGACCCCGGTTCTGGCCCATACCATAGGCAGGATCACGACGGGTGTCATCGAGGACAGCGTCGAGACAATACCGACATTGCCATTTGCAAGCGCCGCCATCAGCAATGACATGCCGAGACCCGTGCCGAAGAAGGCAGATCCAAGAGCCGTGACTTGTGTTTTGGCTGTCATCGGCGAACGGTCTCTCAGCTGTGCGATCGGCAGCAGGCTGGCGAGGAGAAAGACCAGTGCCGCAAAGCCGGCGCGGACCATCATGGCGGTAAACGGTTCGACACCTGCTGCCATCGCAGGACGGGCGCATAGGCTTCCGAGAGCCTGACCTATCGCCGTAATGACCCCGAGGCCGATGCCTAGCCATGGCGTTCCAGCCGATAATGCCGCCTTCGATCCTAACGGTAGGCCGATCGCCAGTGTGATGCCCAAAAGCACGAGAAGAACGCCGGCGCTCTGCTGCAGGCTGACCGTTTCGCCAAGCACGGCATAGCCGAGCAGAAGTGCGAAAGGAGACGCAAGCGAAAACAACAGGGCGGTTGTTCGCGCGCCGGCAATGTAGATCGCTGCGAAATAGGTCGTGGTCGCAATGACAATGCCAAAGCCGCTGGATAGTGCGAGGTATCCGATCTGCCATGGCTCCAGCGAGTGCCAGCCGCCAACGGCAAGCGACGCCGTACCTGTCATCAGGAATGACGCAACCATCTGCCACCGGGCCAGCCGGAAGACATTTACGCGCCCTTTCAGCTCACCAATGAGCATGCCGCTCATGGCAATGCAGGTTGCTGCGGCGAGTGCGAGGATTTCGGAGACATACATGAATGTTGCCTGGCTATGAATGTTTGCGGGGCATGCCACAGAGCCGTATAAATCCCCAGATAAATCGTGGTCTCTTGCCAGTAAAATTTCCCGTCCGGCTGCAAATGCATCATTTCAATGCACTTCTCTAAGGTATTATCGCCTGTGATTACTTTCCATTCACGCGGCTTTTCAGAAGCCGGAATGCGGTCGGAACGAAGGCGTGCCTGAGCTGGTTGCTTCTCCATCGCCGGGCTGATCCGGTATTCGGGAAGGAGAACGTTATGAAAATTGCTATCATAATCCTGTCTCTCGGCTTTCTCGCTGCAACGGTTGTATTTGTGCCGCCTGTTGAGGCTGAGGACAGTCACGGCAACGGTCGCGGTCTCGGTGTGAGTGTATCGATCGGCGGTGAAAATGGCATCAACGCTGACGTTGGAGCATCACTGGGCGGGCGTAATGGCGTCAATGCCGACGTCAATGCTTCAGTGGGAGGTGCCAAGGGTGTGAACGCCGATGCCAATGCCTCTGTCGGAGGACGGTCAGGGATCAACGCCGACGTCGATGCCAGCGTCGGTGGCAGCCGAGGTCTGACAGCGGATATCAGTGCAAGCGCAGGCGGAAGCAAGGGTGTCAATGCCAATGCTGGCGTCGGGCTTGGCGGATCGCGCGGCCTCAATGCAGATGTCGATGTAGGAATAGGCGGCGGGCGGGGTATCGATGTCGGTATTGGTGTTGGCAACAACGGCGGCGATGGCGGTGGCAAGACGCCGGTGAAGCCCAATCCCGGTGGTGGCGATGGCAGCAGCAATCCGGACGTTAAGCCTGCAACGCCACCTATGACGGCGTTCAACAGTTTGCCGGCAGGCGAACAGCATCGTCTCATCCGCCGCTGCCGGGATATTGCCGGCTCGTCAGATTATGATGCCAGTCTAGTCAGTCTCTGCCGACTGCTGCAGGCAAGCGCTTCGCGCTGACAATAGCAAAAAGCAAAATCCCGCCAGCTGGAATGGCGGGATTTTCCGCGGCGATCGATATCACCCTTTACTGGCTTTGCGTCTGGCTCTGGCCCTGCTGCTCCACCGTCACGGAAACCTTCAACGCTTCGCTCGACGAACCATGCACCAGGCCGGAAATCGGTGCTGCGTCGCGATAATCCAGGCCGCAAGCGATGCGAACGTAGCGGTCGTCGGGGCACATCTTGTTGGCGGCGTCGAAGCCGACCCAGCCGAGGCCGTTGAGGTGCACTTCGGCCCAGGCATGGCTTGCCGTCTGTTCAGGCTGGTCTTGCATCATCAGATACCCCGACACATAGCGGGCCGGCAGACCCAGCGTGCGGGCAGCGGCGATCATGATATGGGCGTGATCCTGACAGACGCCGCTCTTTTGCAACAGAGCCTGTTCCGCTGTGGTCTCCGTTCCGGTTTCGCCCTGCCGGTATTCGACAAGCTCGTGGATCTTTCCCATCAGGGCGTGCATTCTGGCAAGATCGGTATCGCCATCCATGGCCTTGGCAAGGTTGCGGATCGGTTTTGCCATCTTCGTCAATGGCGTTTCGCGCAGATAGAGCCAGAGTGGGGCATAGGCCTGATGCGCGCCGTAGACGCCGGCCTTGTCCTCGGTCTCCACTTCGCCGGAAGCGACAACGCGGATGAAGGTCTGGTCGCCGTTGACACTGACGAGATTGACGCGGTTGCCGAAATGGTCGTCATAGCCGACCTCCATCTTGGCGCCCTCGACGGATGTTTCCCAGCTGATCACGCTCTGGCCGGGCTGCGACAACGGTGTCAGGCGCAAGCGTTGCAGGGAATACTGTACGGGCTCGGCATAGGTATATTCGGTGGTGTGACTGATTTTCAGACGCATTGATTGCTCCCCATCCGAATCTCAGTTGAACCGGTAGCCGTTGGAGATTTCCTCTCCGAGGCGGTTGTTATGGCTGATGAAATTCTCGATATACTCGTGCAGGCCTTGATCCATCACGTCCTTGATCGAATGGTTGCGCAGCGACGACAGCGTTTCCTCCGCTGTCGCATGGGCCGCGTGGGCTTCCCCATATTCACGTGCCAGATAGCCGAGATTGCTGACGATCTTGTCATAACAATAGGCAAGCGAACGGGGCATGCGGCCATTGAGGATGAGGAAGTCGGCGATGTTGGATGGCTTGTATTCCGCCTCATAGACCCAGCCATAGGAGCGGTGCGCCGAAACCGAGCGCAGGATCGATTCCCATTGCACGTTATCGATCGACGAGCCGACCTGCGACACCGCCGGAAGCAGGACGTAGTATTTCACATCGAGAATGCGGGCTGTGTTGTCGGCCCGTTCGATGAAGGTACCGATGCGGGAGAAGTTGAAAATCTCGTTGCGCAGCATCGTTCCGTGGAACGCGCCGCGAATGAGGCCGGTCATGCGCTTGATGCCGTCGATGACTTCGGGAAGGTCGGCCGGCTTGATACGCCGGGCGAGGGTGGATTTGAGGTTGAGCCAGCATTCGTTGGTGGCTTCCCAGGTCTCCCGCGTCAGCGCGGTGCGCACCATACGGGCATTGTTGCGGCCGGTGTCGATACAAGACATGACGCTCGACGGATTGGCCTTGTCGCGCAGCAGGAAATCGATGGCGTCGGCGCTGGTCAGGTTTGGATAGAGTTCGTCGTAGATGTCGCGGACACCGGAGCTTTGCAGCACGCCGTCCCAATCGTCTTCGGTCGCCTCCGAGCGGGTCAGCGACATGCGCAGGCCGGCGTCGATCAGCCGGGCGCTGTTTTCGGCCCGTTCGATATAGCGGAACATCCAGTAGAGGCCGTTTGCGGTTCTTCCAAGCATGTGGTGTCAGTCCTCCAGAACCCAGGTATCCTTGGTGCCGCCGCCCTGGCTGGAATTCACCACCAGCGATCCGGCCTTCAAAGCCACGCGGGTGAGCCCGCCCGGAATGATCTGCACCTTGTCGGAAACGAGGACGTAAGGGCGGAGATCCACATGGCGTGGAGCGATGCCCTTATTGACGAGGATCGGCACTGTCGAAAGTGAAAGTGTCGGCTGGGCGATGTAGTTGGCTGGCCGCGCCTTGAGCTTTTCGGCAAACAGCGTGCGCTCCTTCTTCGATGCGGTTGGCCCGACCAGCATCCCATAACCGCCGGAGCCGTGGACCTCCTTGACGACAAGATCGGCGAGGTTTTCCAGCACGTATTTCAGGCTGTCGGCCTCCGAGCAGCGCCAGGTCGGAACGTTCTCGAGCAGCGCCTTGCGGCCGGTATAGAACTCGACGATCTCGGGCATGTAGGAATAGATCGCCTTGTCGTCGCAGATGCCGGTGCCCGGCGCATTGGCGATGGTGATATTGCCGGCGCGGTAGACATCCATGATGCCGGGGATGCCGAGCGCCGATTCTGGCTTGAAGGTTAGCGGATCGAGATAGTCGTCGTCGACGCGGCGGTAGAGCACGTCGATCGCCTCGTAGCCGCGTGTGGTGCGCATCTTCACCTTGCCGTCGATGACACGCAGGTCCGAGCCCTCGACCAGTTCGACACCCATCATGTCGGCAAGGAAGGCATGTTCATAATAGGCCGAGTTGTAGATGCCGGGGGTGAGGACGGCGACACGCGGCTTGCCCTCGCAGCCGGGAGGGGCAAGCGACGCCAGCGAGTGGCGCAGCAGATAAGGATAGTTCTCGACGGGGCGGACGCGGTTCTGATGGAAGAGTTCCGGGAACATCTGCATCATCGTCTCGCGGTTTTCCAGCATGTAGCTGACACCGGAGGGGGTGCGGGCATTGTCTTCCAGCACATAGAACTGGTCTTCGCCGGTGCGAACGATATCCGTGCCGACGATATGGGTATAAACGCCGCCCGGCGGGCGGAAGCCGATCATCTGCGGCAGGAAGGCGACGTTGCGCTCGATCAGTTCGCGCGGTACGCGGCCCGCCTTGATGATTTCCTGCTTGTGGTAGATGTCATCGAGAAAGGCGTTGAGGGCGATGACCCGCTGCTCGATGCCCTGAGCGAGCTTTCGCCATTCACGGCCGGAAATGATACGCGGGATCAGATCGAAGGGGATGAGCTTTTCGGAACTGTCTGCGTGCCCGTAGACCGCGAAGGTGATGCCCGTCTTGCGGAATATGTTTTCCGCCTCCCGCGATTTGGCGATCAGGCGGGCCTTGTCCTGGGCGGCGTACCAATCATTGTAAGTCGAGTAAGGCTGGCGCGGGCTGTTGTCCGCATTCATCATTTCGTCAAATGCCAACGGTGTGTCCCCTTTTTTGTCATTTGAGACCAACAACAGGGGCAATGCAAGAAGCATGCTCAAAAGAAATTCAGGCGGGGGATCGCTGCTTTTTTAGGCTAATGACGGGGCGCCTGCATCGGCCTGCCACCAGTTTCATCATGTTTTTGCATAAACGTTGCCAAGCCATTCCATTCTGGTCTCGAGATGGAAGCCGGATGCTTGTCGAGTGCCTGATTTTTGTGCGGCCAAAAGATCGCGATCCTGCCGCTGCTGAAGATAAACATCAGGAATATTGCTTTGACCATCACAGGAAGCGGCCCTATCGCAGTCGGCGACGCAAAGATTGCCTCTGGAGTTCGCATGACCCTCGACCGCTTGGCACCCGCCATATTCGTACTGCTCTGGTCGACGGGATGGGTGATGGCGAAATATGCCGACATCTATGCCGATCCGCTGACATTCTTGGTGATGCGTTACATCCTCGCCACGCTGCTGTTCGTCGGCTTCTGTCTAGTCACCGGAGCCAAGTGGCCGAAGACATGGGCGGCAGCCGGACACGCAGTCGTCTCCGGCATCTTCCTGCACGGGCTTTACCTGGGGGCTGTCTGGTGGGCGATCGGGCAGGGCGTGCCGGCCGCGATTTCCGGCATCATTGCCGGCCTGCAGCCGTTGATGACGGCGGCGGTGGCGCCGGTCCTGATTGGCGAAAATCTGTCTGGTCAGCAGAGGCTCGGTTTGACACTCGGCTTCCTCGGGATTGCGCTGGCCGTCATTCCCAAGGTTCTGGCGATCGATACCGGCATGACACCGATCCATCTGTTCCCTGTCATCGTCAATGTCATCGGCATGGCGGCTGTGACCTACGGCACGATCTACCAGAAACGCCATCTTCAGTCGGGAGACATCCGCTCGACCGCGGCGCTGCAATATGTCGGGGCGCTGATCGTCACGGTGCCTGCCGCGTTTCTGTTGGAGGACATGCGGGTCATCTGGAGCGTGCAGCTGTTTGCCGCTCTTGCCTGGGCGGTGCTTGGCCTGTCGATGGGGGCAATCGCCTTGCTGCTCTATCTTATCCGGCGTGGTCAGGTCTCGAAAGCCGCTTCGCTGATCTATCTGGTCCCACCGCTCGCAGCGTTACAAGCCTGGTTGCTGTTTGATGAAGCGCTGACATTGCCGATGATCATCGGGACGGTCATTGCGGTGGCCGGTGTTTATCTCACCAACCGCAAGCCGGCAGCGGTTCCGGCATAAAAAAAACGGCGGGTCCAGCCCGCCGTTCTTCATTTCAATTCACTATCGCGAAAAGCTTATGCCTCGTCGCGGCGCGGGGCAGCGTTGGTACGCTTGCGCTGTCCCTGGGAGCCGGCGCCGCCTTCGCGGCTCTGGCCACCGGCGGCATTGCCGCCGCCATGGTTGCGGTTGCGCCATTCGCCCTGCTTGTGGCCGGGGCGTCCATTGCGGTTGCCGCCCGGACGCTTGGCAAGAGCATTTTCATGGGCTGCCTGTGCGGCCGGACCCTGGCCCTTGCGGTGCGGCTTTTTCGGCGAGGCGTTGTCGCCAGCCAAGAGATCGTCACCGGCAAACGGGCTTGGAGCCGTGCGCTCAGCGCGATGAACGTTGTCGCTGCCACCCTGCGGGCGCGGACGGCGTTCGTTGTGGCCGTTGCCGGCCGGACGTGCGGCGTTGCGGGCACCGTTGCCACCGCGGGCACCCTTCGGGCGGGCGCGGTCGGCCGGAACTTCACCGCTGGCGACAGCAATATCGATCTTCATCAGGCGTTCGATATCGCGCAGCAGGCGGATTTCATCCGGCGAGCAGAAGGCGATGGCGATACCGTCGCGGCCGGCGCGGGCCGTACGGCCGATCCGGTGAACGTAGGCATCCGGCACTTCCGGCAGGTCATAGTTGTAGACGTGGGTGACGCCCGGAATGTCGATGCCGCGGGCCGCAACGTCGGTTGCAACGAGAACGCGGGTGTCGCCATCACGGAAGGCCTTCAAGGCGCGCTCGCGCTGGCCCTGGCTCTTGTTGCCGTGAATGGAGGCAACGGAGAAGCCGACATGTTCCAGATGCTTCATCAGCTTTTCGGCGCCATGTTTGGTGCGCGAAAAGACCATGGCGCGGCCATCGGGATTTTCGGTCAGGGTCTTCTTGAGGATTTCGGTCTTCTGGCTGGCGCCCTGAACGAAGTGCACATACTGCTCGACCTTGTCGGCAGCCTTGCCCGGAGGCGAAACTTCGACGCGCTTCGGCGTGCTCAGATATTCGGCCGCGAGATCGGCAATGGCCTTCGGCATGGTGGCCGAAAACAAGAGCGTCTGGCGGTTCTTCGGCACCAGCTTGGAAATCTTGCGCAGGTCGTGGATGAAGCCGAGGTCGAGCATCTGGTCGGCTTCGTCAAGCACGAGGTAGCGTGCCTGTGTCAGCGTCACGGCCTTGCGGGCAACCAGATCGAGAAGGCGGCCAGGGGTCGCGACAAGGATGTCGACGCCGCGGGCGAGCTGTTCGGACTGCTTGTTGATCGAGGCGCCGCCAACGACCAGACCGATCTTGATCGGGGTCTTCTTGACGAAGTCCTTCAGGTTGGCGGCGATCTGGTTCACCAGTTCGCGGGTCGGGGCGAGCACGAGCGCGCGGATGTTGCGCGGATCGGGACGCTTGCCGTCGGCCATCATCTTTTCGATCATCGGCAGGCCGAATGCGGCCGTCTTGCCGGTGCCGGTCTGGGCAAGACCGATCAGGTCATGGCCTTCCATGACAAGCGGAATGGATTCGGCCTGAATCGGTGTCGGCGTTTCGAACCCGAGGGAGGCGAGGGTCGAAAGCACGTGCTCGGAGAGGCCAAGGTCTTTGAAAGTGGTCAATGTAGTACCTTTTCGGGGCGCAAAACGAGATTTGCCGGAACTGCACCATGCGGTTCCGGTTTCGCTTCGCGTCAAGAACCCCGCGTGATTTGGGAACTTGTGGGTTGATTCTGCTGTCTGCGCTGCATCCTGCCGCGTTTGGCAGGACATTCTGTGTTGCGCTTATCCTTCGTTACGGATCGTTGAGATCCCGCAGGGCTCGCTCACGCGGCGGCCGGAAGGTGACGCTGGGCCTCATGTCGTTGTTTTGCCGCGAAAAGTCAAGGGATAGTTTTTGCAGCTGCGAAGAGACCGGCGGATCACGGCATGGCCAGCTGGAAATCCCCGCCAGCGAGCACCGTGCCGTTGACGAGAATTTCCACGCGGTGGCTACCGGGATAATATTGCCGCGTGGTGATGGCGCGAATCGCATGCTGGCGTGTCATGATGACAGTTTCGCCGGGAGCGAGCACGAGGCTTTTCCACTTGAAGACTTTTGGGGCAAGGCTGCCATTGGCTTTGCGATGATGGACGGCATAGTCGATCATCACCTGTTGCGGTGCCGGCCCCTCATTGGCGATGGCGAGCTTGAAGGCGAGGGCATTGCCGAAGACCACCTGCGGGGTCTCTATCTCCATGGCCGCGCCGATGCCGGAAAGCGGCGCAAAGCCGAAATTCGACAATGCGGCCGCATGTCCCTTCTTCAAGAGCGTGCGCGAGGCATGCCGCAAAAGCTGCCGCCGCTCGGGGGAGGCCGTTTCGATATGCTCACCGACGAAGGATGCGACCAAATCAGGATGATCCTTGGCGATGTCGTTCAGGCTGTTGGCAACGGAGCGGCGCACGTAATCCTCGGGATCATCCAGCAGCGTGGAGAGGATTGGCAGGATCGGTTGCGGATCACGCATCAGCGCCGGTAGACGAATCGCCCAGGGCAGGCGGGGCCGGGTACCCTCGCTTGCCAGCCGCCGAACATGATAGTTGCTGTCGGTGGTCCATGTGCTGATTGTTGCCAGGGCGCGTTCCTGCTCCGCGAGAATAAACGGCCGGATGCCGAACTCGGCGGTAAAATGCGGGGTCAGCTGTTTCAGCAACGCCAGGGACAGATCGAAATGGCCAAGGCCGTTTTGCGCTACGAACTGGCTGACGGGCAGCAGCGCCCAGCCTGTGATACCTGAGCGGCCCGATTGCGGCAGGCTCGCCGACAGGATTGCAGCGGCTGTTTCGAAATCATCGGGCAGGGTTTCCTCAAGCGCGTCACGTATCTGCAGGGCGCGCTGCATCAATTCCAGCTGCTCCATATTCCGGCAGGCGATATCGACAAAGCGTACCCTGTCGAAACCAGTGGCGTTCGCGGCAATGTGCGTGGCCATCGTTTCGACGAGCGCCGGATGCAGAAGGTTTTTCAGTGGTTCAGCCATGCCGTGTCCGTCCTGTGATTCCTATCAACCATAATGGCTGTTCTGCCGGGAGCGTAGGACGGTTTTTGGCAGTAGGATCGATCATCGGATTTTCTGCGGAACTATCCTTTTTTCCAATGCGTTGATTCCATTGCGCGCCTCGCCATCCGGGAGGCGCGGCCGGTCTTCAGTCGCGGTGCCGCCGGTGCTGTGCCATGTGAATGCCGGGATACCACGCTCGAGGAGTGAACAATGACCACCACTTGGATTCTTGCTGCCGATGGAAATCAGGCCCGTCTTTTGAAGGGCGTGAATTTCCTCAAAGACGAACCCCAGAACCCCGAGCAGGAGATTTTTCAGATGGACACCAAGCGTGTCCAGGACATCATGGCGGACAAGCCTGGACGTAGTCATTCGTCGGTCGGACATGGCCGTTCGGCGATGGAGTACTCCAGCGATCCGGTCCGCGAGGAACAGCAGAAATTCACCGCCGACGTTGCCAGCAGGATCGACAGCTACGAACAGGAAGGTGCATTCGATCGTCTGGTCGTCTGTGCAGCGCCACAGACGCTGGGGGACCTGCGGGGCATGCTTTCCACCGCGACACGGGCAAAGACCACGGCGGAGATCAGCAAGGACTACAGCAATCTACCAACGAAAAAGCTGATCTCGTCGGTGCGCGCTGCAATGTCAAACTGATCGCAACGACAAGGGCAGGCAGCGATGCCTGCCCCTTCGGCTTTTTAGTAGCACACACGGGTTCTGTACTGATCACCCCAACGATCCTGATGCCAGACAATGTGGCAACGAGGGTAATAGCCGCCGTACACATAATATGGGCGATAGGCAGGGGCATAATAGGCCGGAGGCGCATAATAGCGGGGTTGGCTGAGCGCTCCGCCGATGATGGCACCCCCGACAATGCCGGTGGCCAGTCCCGGCCAGAAGCGATCATGCGCAGTGGCCTCAGAGGCGGTGGCAATTGTGGCGCCCGCAATTGTCAAGGCAATCAGACCGGTGGAAATTGCTGTTCTCAACGAAAGCATGGTCTTGTTCCCTATGTCCGGGCGATGGCCGCCGACCGGTCATGTCTTGCTCGAACAAGGATATTAATGCGCCGGAATGTGGCTTTGTTGCCTTAGATTTTCATTAAATTTCCGTTAGAAATCAGTCGCAACGCCGCCCTCTGCCTTGCGGCGGGCAACAAACGCGTCAAGCTCTTCCTCGATGGCCGGATCGAGTGGCGGCTTCTCGTATTCGTTGAGTTTTTCCTTGAAGACGCGGTTGGCGTGATCATAGGTCGTCGGCCGTCCGGCCTCGGTCCAGGTCTCGAAATTGCGCCAGTCCGACAGGATCGGCGAATAGAACGCCGTCTCATAGCGGGCAAGTGTATGGGCGGTGCCGAAATAGTGACCGCCGGGGCCGACGTCGCGCACGGCATCGAGACCGAGCGCATCCTCGCTGACATCAAGGGGGGTGAGAAACTCTGCCACCATCTGCAGCATGTCGACATCGAGAATGAATTTTTCGAAGGATGCGGTCAGGCCGCCCTCGCTCCAGCCGGCCGAATGCATGATGAAATTGCCACCGCCTTGCGTCAGCGCCCACAATGACAGCACCGATTCATAGGCGGCCTGCGCATCCAGTGTATTGGAGGCATTGGTATTGGAGGTGCGGTAGGGCACCTTGTAGCGGCGGGCGAGCTGTCCGCCGGCAATCACGGCCTTCATGTATTCCGGCGTGCCAAAAGCGGGTGCTCCGGTTTTCATGTCCACATTCGAGGTGAAGCCGCCATACATCACCGGAGCGCCGCGCCGGACCATCTGGGTAAACGCGATACCCGCCAGCGCCTCGGCATTTTGCTGGACCATGGCGCCTGCGATCGTCACTGGCGCCATGGCACCGGCGAGCGTGAACGGTGTGACGACGACGACCTGATTGCGAGACGACATTTCGATGATGCCTTGCAGCATCGGCCCGTCGAGCCGCAGCGGCGAGGAGGTGTTGATGATGGTGAACAGCGATGGTTCGCTTTCCATCTGCTCGGCGGAAATGCCACGCCCGATCCGGGCTATCTCAAGCGCATCGATATTGCGCTGCTGGCCAAGCGAATAGCAGTGAAACACCTTGTCGGTCAGCTTCACCATGTCGGAGAGGCAATCGAGATGGCGCACAGAGGCGTGGATATCGATCGGCTCGACCGGATAGCCACCGGTTGTGTGGATAATATCGTAGGACTGAGCGAGCTTGACGAGCTTGCGGAAGTCTTCCTGGTTGCCGGCGCGCCGTCCGCCTTCGCGGTCGGCGACGAAGGGGGCCGAGGCGATCTGAGCAAAGACAAGATTGTTGCCGCCAATCTGGACGTTTCGCGCCGGGTTCCGGGCGTGCATGGTGAAGCCTGATGGTACCGACGCCATCATGTCCATGATCAGGCCGCGATCGAAACGTACTCGATCAGTGCCGGGTGTGACATCTGCACCTGCCGCCTTCATCCGGTCGCGGGCTTCCGGCAGGATCACATCCATGCCGATTTCTTCAAGGATTGTCAGCGAAGCGTCGTGAATGGCCTCAAGCGCGTCTTCCGACAGCACGACGGATTTTGCCATCGTGTTGACGAGGTTGAGATATTTCGAGCTGCCGCCGCCCCTGCGCGAGCGATCCGCGCCGCGGCCGCCGGTTCGGCGCCGGCGTTCCACCGGAGCTTCTGGGTCGCTCGGGGTGGTCTGCGGAAATAGGTTCTCGCTCATGATTCTTCCATCGGATTGGACCGAGCGTCATGTTGCATATCCGGTGCTCGAAAGGCGCTACCATTTGCGACAGCAAACTTCCTGGAAAGAGTAGGCGGTTTTGGAGGGTTGGCTATTCCGCGACGCCGGATGTCGATTTCACGCCGCAAAGCATTTCCCGTTTGCTGCCAAAGCCCGGCCTGCGCTCGACGATAAAACCGGCCGCTTGCAGATTACGGCGGACAAAACCGGCGGCGGCATAGGTCGCGAACGTGCCTTCCTCGACAGTCTTTTCCTGGACAACGCGCATCAGCTCTTGCGACCACATATCCGGATTGCGCCGGGGCGCGAAACCGTCGAGATACCAGGCGTCGAATGGGGCAGGGAACCCAGGGATCGTGTCGAACGCCGGGCCGCAGACGACGGTCAGCCGCACATCGGTGGCAAGATCGAGATCGATACGGCCGTTTGGTGCGTCCGGCCATGCGGCACAGAGCGCTTGCCGCTCCGCATCGATCTCAGGCCAATGTGACAGCGCCCGGCCGATGTCGCCCGCCTGCATCGGAAACCGCTCGAACGAGACGAAATGCAGATTTGTCCCTTCGGCAGCGGCCGTTTTCCACTGCCGCCATGTCTCGCAACAATTGAGCCCGGTGCCGAAGCCGAGTTCGCCGATCCGGAATGTGCCGGGGCCGCGCCAGCGTCCGGGCAGGCCGTTGCCCGCAAGAAAGACATGGCCGCATTCCAGCCGCCCGTCTTCGCGGCAATAAAAGTGATCGCCAAATTCCTGCGAATAGGGCATATCGCCCGCGTGCCATTCAAGCGTTTGCCGGTCGGGAATATCGGCCTCTGGCACGATTGCAATTTCAGGGTTCTTGGTGGACATGCCGAACCGATAATCTCCGCATGCAGGAAGGTCAATCGATGACGGATCTGTTGATCGTCGGCGGCGGCATCATGGGGCTCTGGGCTGCCGTCATGGCCGATCAGGCTGGGTTGAAAACGGTTCTCGTCGAGCGTGACAGGATCGGCGCCGGTGCCAGCGGCGGCGTGCTCGGCGCGCTGATGCCGCATATGCCGGATCGCTGGAATGCCAAGAAGCAGTTCCAGTTTGATGCACTGCTCTCGCTTGAAGAAGAAGTTGTCGACCTTGAGGCGCAAACTGGGCTATCGGCCGGTTATCGCCGCTCGGGCCGGCTGATCCCGCTGCCAAAACCACATTTGCGCACCATCGCTCTTCGCCATGAGCAAGACGCGCTCGTGAATTGGAAGCAGAAGGACCGGCAGTTCTTTTGGCATGTTCGAGACAACCCGGCGGCGGCTGGCTGGCCAGAAACCGAAGCCATGGCTAGCGGTGTCGTGTTCGATACGCTGGCCGCACGTATCGATCCGCGCTTGCTTCTGAGGGTTTTGAGCGCGGCGCTTCTGCAGTCTCGCCACGTGCAGATTGAGGAGGGGCGGGCGCTTGCCGGTCTTGACCCGGCTGTCGGCAAGGCGACGTTTTCGGACGGACACTCCATTTCTTTCGGTGCGTGCATTCTTGCCAGCGGAGTCGACGCCTTCCGGCAGCTGGATGCCCTGGAAGAAACCCCGATGGCGGCATCCAGCGGCGCGGCCGTCAAGGGGCAGGCGGCGGTGTTGAAAGCCGATATCGATCCCGCCTTACCTGTCATTTTTATGGATGGTCTCTACATCGTGCCGCATGACAACGGCCTTGTTGCCATTGGCAGCACCAGCGAAGACAAATTTGCCGATCCGTTGTCAAACGACCATCTGCTGGACGATCTCCTTTCCCGGGCTCGGGCGGTTGTTCCGTCGCTTGCCGATGCGCCTGTGGTCGAGCGCTGGGCGGGCTTGCGGCCAAAGGCCATCGGCCGCGATCCGATGGTCGGCCGCCATCCGGATCATTCCCGCCTTTATACCCTGACCGGCGGCTTCAAGATCAGCTTCGGACTGGCGCATCGTCTTGCGGCCAGTGTTATCGGCGAAATCACCGGGCGGGCGGATGGAGCGTTGCCGGAGACGTTCCGCTGTGCCAGCCATTTTTCGCTGCTCCGCGGCTCATAAAGCTGACGTCGTCATAAGTGGCGTGCCGTTCATGCAAAAAAGCCCTGCTCGGGTGAGCAAGGCTTTTCGCTGGCGGTTCAGGCTGAATTACATCCAATATGGCGGCACGCCGTAATAATCGTAGACGCGGCGGCCGTTTTCCTTGTTCCAGTCGTACTCGTCATTCCCGTGATATTTCGGCGCACTTTCCACCTGTTCGCGGGTGATATCAGTACGATAGCCACCAAGGCTCTCGTCGTAGCTAAGCTTCTGCCACGGAAGCGGATAGTGGTCTTCACCGATACCGAGGAAGCCACCGAAACCGAGCACGGCATAGGAGACACGGCCACTGCGCTTTTCCAGGATGACCCGCTCGATCGAGCCGATGTGCTTTCCGTCCTGGCCATACACGCGGGTACCTTCGACCTTGTCGCTGGCGATCAGGTCGTGCGTTTCCTTGATGCTGGCATCCCGGTTCATGCTTTCCTGGTAAGTCATGATCAGTCTCCGTTTTTGAATGGTATCGCTTGGAAAACGAAGCAAATGCCAGTTGGTTCCGTTCAGAAACCGGTATTTCCGGGCAGCCATTCATTTTTGCAGGGATAGATCGTAAGTTTGTATTGGCCGCCGCCATTCGTCATTGTGTCATGCAAATCACTTAACCCCGGCTCCAGAACAAGTTTCAACGGAGCGGGGCCGATGCGGTACGCCATCTATTTTACGCCGTCGATGTACGATCCCCTGTCGGTCGCCGCGGCAAGCTGGCTTGGCCGCAACGTCTATTCCGGCGAAGCGCCCGAGGCGCCCTCTATCGCCGGTTTCAGCCGGCAGGAGCTGGCGTTTCACACCGCCGTGCCGCGCCGCTACGGATTTCACGGGACGATCAAGGCCCCCTTCCGCCTGCATGACGATACCAGCGAATCGGCACTCTTGAAGGCGCTGATGCATTTTGCCAGCACCATGACGCCGTTTGAGATTCCGCGAATGGAAATCGCACGGCTCGGCGAGTTTTTCGGGCTCGCACCCTCGGTCCCCTGCGAGCAGATGAACCATCTCGCAGCTTCCGTGGTTCAGGTCTTCGATGAATTTCGCGCACCCTTGAGCGATATCGAGATCGAGCGGCGGGATCCGGACCGGTTGACGGCCCCGCAGTTCTCCAATCTCCACCGCTGGGGCTATCCCTATGTGATGGATGAATTCCGTTTTCATATGATGTTGACGGGGCCGGTAAATTCCAAACTCAACGCCCGCTTCGAAACCGCCTTGCGCGATTTCTTCGAGCCGGTGATCGCTGATCCGTTGAAAATTTCCAGCCTTGCCCTGTTCGTCGAGCAGGAACCCGGCGCGCCGTTGCGGGTCCATTCGCAGCATCCGCTCGGCAAGCTTTCGGCGCACCGGCCCGCTGCTGCTTGCGCAAAAGCCAGTGCCTCGGCATTGATCACTGTGCCGCGCATTTCCGAATCAAGGGCGGCTGTGGCTGCCCGCTTGCTGCAGGCGAGCTGCTGAGCCGCAGATGCCGTTCTGACTGTTAAAGCTCCAGCCTCTGCAAGCTTTGGACAGAGCGTTACCGGTCACCATTTTGACTTCGATTTTCCGGTCCCGGATGATACCGTTCCGGCAAATTCGAAGGGTGATTTCATGACAGACCAATCCTATCCACGCGATCTCGTCGGCTATGGCCGCAATCCTCCGCAAGTTCGCTGGCCGGGCGATGCGCGCATCGCCGTGCAATTCGTGGTCAACTATGAAGAGGGGGGCGAGAGCTGCATTCTTGACAGCGACAAGGCATCCGAATCGCTGCTGTCGGAAATCGTCGGCGCACAGCCCTGGGCCGGCCAGCGCAACCTCAATATGGAATCGATCTACGAGTATGGCGCGCGTGCCGGTTTCTGGCGGCTGTGGCGGATGTTTACCAGCCGCAATGTCGATGTCACCGTTTACGGCGTGACGCTGGCCATGGCGCGCAATCCGGAGGCGGTTGCCGCCATGAAGGAAGCGGGTTGGGAAATCGCCAGCCACGGCTATCGCTGGCTGGAGTACAAGGATTTTTCCGAAGACGAGGAACGCAAGCATATCCGCGAGGCCGTGCGCCTTCACACCGAACTGACGGGATCGCACCCGCTTGGCATGTATCAGGGCAAGCCTTCAGACAATACATTGAAGCTGGTGATCGAAGAGGGCGGCTTCGTCTATTCCTCTGACAGCTATGCCGACGAACTACCCTATTGGGTGCCGGGCCTGACCAAGGACAAGCCGCATCTGATCATTCCGTATACGCTCGATGCTAACGACATGCGGTTTGCGACGCCGCAGGGCTTCAATTCCGGCGACCAGTTCTTTGCCTATCTGAAGGACACGTTCGACGTGCTCTATGCGGAAGGTAAGGAAGGCAGCCCGAAGATGATGAATGTCGGTCTGCACTGCCGTCTCGTCGGCCGGCCAGGTCGGGCCGCGGCGCTTGCCCGGTTCGTCGATTACGTTCTAAGCCACGAAAAGGTCTGGACGCCGAAGCGCATCGACATCGCCCGGCACTGGCATGAGCATCACAAGCCGGAAGGTGGCCTGTGATGCTGGCGCGGGACGAGTTTGTCGCGCGGTTTGGCGGCGTATTCGAGCATTCTCCTTGGGTCGCCGAGCGTGCTTTCGACACGGTACCGGATATTTCGCTGACGTCTGACGATGTGCATGAGGCGCTGGTTGCGCCGTTCCGTGCGGCCTCGCATGCCGAGCGGCTGGCGGTTCTCCGCGCTCATCCGGATCTTGCTGGTAAACTCGCCATTGCCGGTGGGCTGACCGAGGATTCCAAGGCGGAGCAGGCTGGGGCAGGGCTTGATCGCCTTAGTGCCTCCGAACATGCGCGGTTTACCGGGTTGAATACCGCCTATACGGAGAAATTCGGCTTTCCTTTCATCATCGCCGTCAAGGGGCTGAACAAGGACGATATTCTGTCTGCCTTCGAAAGGCGGATTGACAATAGCCAGGAAGAGGAATTTGAAACGGCATCTGCGCAGGTCGAGAAGATCGCGCTTTTGCGTTTGCGTTCACTGCTTCCGGGAGAAGACAATGCCTAAGACGAACCCGCCATGCCATTTCACGGCGGCATTGACGATCTGATGCCACATATTCTGACGATCGAGCCGCTGACCCAGGCGGCATTCGCGCCTTTTGGCACTGTTATTGAGGCTGATCCGGAAACGATGCGGCTTATCAACGGTGGATCGACCGAGCGGTTTCATGCGCTTGGACGTGCCGATGTGGCCGGTGACGATGCCCGCGTCATCATCAATATCTTTCGCGGCCAGCCGCGCAGCTTTCCCTACAGTGTGACGATGATGGAGCGCCATCCGCTGGGCTCCCAAAGCTTCTCGCCGATCAGTGGCGGTTCGTGGCTTGCGGTCGTGGCGCCGGATGATGGTGGAAAGCCTGGATTACCGCGGGTCTTTCTGGCCACCGGCGCGCAAGGCGTCAACTATGGCCGCAATGTCTGGCATCATCCGCTGATGGCTGTCGGCGCGGTCAGCGATTTCCTGGTTGTCGATCGTGATGGTCCGGGTAACAATCTCGAAGAGGTTTTCTACGACGAGCCCTTCGTCATCGCCAATCCCTTCTGACGCACGAGGTTCCCATGAGCATGTCCGGCCGCCTGACCACCCATGTCCTCGATACCGCGCTCGGTAAACCGGCCAGAGGCTTGAAGATCGACCTCTTCCTGATCGAGGGTGACGGTCGCCGTCTGCTGCGCACTGTCGAAACCAACAGTGACGGCCGGGTCGATGGCCCGGTGCTTGAGGGCGACGCCTTTGTGGCCGGTACTTATGAGTTGCTGTTCCACGCGGGTGACTATCTGCGTGGGACTGGTGCTGTCTTGGCAGAGCCAGCCTTCCTCGATCTCATTCCGCTGCGCTTCGGCATTGCCGATGCGGCCAGCCACTACCATGTGCCGCTGCTGCTTTCGCCGTTCAGCTATTCGACATACCGGGGTAGCTGAGCCTATTCGGCAATCACGTCCCGGTTGATATCACGGATATCACGCTTGCCGCAGAGCGCCATGGTGATGTCGAGTTCCTTGCGGATGATATCGAGCGTGGTGGTGACACCGGCCTTGCCGCCGGCGCCGAGGCCATAGAGGAACGGGCGGCCGATATAGGTGCCCTTTGCGCCCAAGGCGATAGCCTTCAGTACATCCTGGCCGGAACGGATGCCGCCATCGACATGGACCTCGATCTGGTGGCCGACGGCATCGACGATTTTCGGCAGCATGCTGATCGATGACGGTGCGCCATCCAACTGGCGGCCGCCGTGATTGGAAACGATGATCGCGTCAGCGCCGGTGCGCGCCGCCATCTTGGCGTCCTCGACATCGAGAATGCCCTTCAGGATCAGCGGGCCGCCCCACATTTTCTTGATTTCCTCGACATTTTCCCAGGACAGCTGCGGATCGAACTGTTCGGCGGTCCAGGAAGAGAGGGAGGAGAGATCGGAGACGTTCTTGGCGTGGCCGACGATGTTGCCGAAGCTGCGGCGCTTGGTCCCCAGCATCTGCATGCACCATAGCGGCCGGGTCGCCATCTGCCAGATATGTTTTGGGGTGAATTTCGGCGGGGCTGACAGGCCGTTGCGCAGGTCCTTGTGACGCTGGCCGAGAATCTGCAGGTCGAGCGTCAGGACCAGTGCCGAGCATTTGGCGGCCTTGGCGCGGTCGATCAGGTTCTTGACGAATTCCCGGTCGCGCATGACGTAGAGCTGAAACCAGAAAGGCTTTGTCGTCACCGAGGCAACGTCCTCGATCGAGCAGATGCTCATCGTGGAGAGCGTGAAGGGAACGCCAAATTCCTCGGCCGCCTTCGCCGCCAGCATTTCGCCATCGGCGTGCTGCATGCCGGTCAGGCCGGTCGGAGACAGGGCCACCGGCATCGAGACCTTCTGGCCGATCATCGTGCTTTCGAGCGAGCGGTTGGTCATATCGACCAGCACGCGCTGGCGCAGCTTCATCTTGCGGAAATCCTCTTCGTTGGCCCGGTACGTGCCTTCGGTCCATGCGCCGCTGTCGGCATAGTCAAAGAACATTTTTGGCACGCGGCGCTTGGCGAGTGCCTTGAGGTCACTGATTTCGAGGATTTTGGCCATGGCGCGGGTTTCCAGCTCAACAGATGTTGCCCGGCCATACCATGTTTCGCGAATGCTTGTTAAGAGCCGAATCGAGAAGAGGTAAAAATATTTTACCTCTTTCTCGATGCTCAATCGCCGCCAGCAATTTGCCCGTTCACCGTCGCATGTACCTCACGCGCCTTGGGCGGCTTGGCAAGCCGGCGCCGAAATGTGCCGGGCTTGGTGCCGAACCGGTCATGGAAGGCTTCGTAGAAACGGGAGAGGGAGCCGAAACCCGCCTCGAAGGCAATCGAGGTGATCGGCAGGTCGGTGGAAATCAGCAGCGATTGCGCCGTGTCGAGGCGGTGGCGGACGATCGATTGATTGATGGTCACGCCAACGGTGCGCTTGAAGATGCCCATTGCATAATTTGGGTGAAGGCCGACATCCCTTCCGACATCCTCGGCCGATATGTTTTCCAGCGCATGTTCGGTAATGAAGCGCATCATCCGCTCGACATGGAACATCCGGTCGGCGTCGTGATGTTCGAACGAGGCGATGGCCGAGCCCTGTTCGCGCAGATCGCGCCAGCCCTCGCGGTCGAGACGGCGCACGCGCGCGCCGAGTTCCTCGCGTACGATCTGCTCCAACTCCGCGTCACCGGAGAGCAGTTCCTCGCGCCAGCGCATGAAGACGTCGCGGTCATAGGGCCTGATATCGAGCGCTTCGATCATTGCGCCGCGAAAGACGGCATCGCGAAAACGGCTGAGGCTTGGAAGCGCCAGAAAGACCGACATCGGCACATAGAGGCAGATGAACCGCGTCGGGTCTTTGATATCCGTCACCTGATGCGGGATCATCCCCCAGAACAGGCAGAGCCGTCCTTCCGAAACGCTGAGCTCGCGCCCGTCGAACCAGTAGGTCATCTCGCCTTCCAGCACGAAATTGAGCTCGATCTGACTGTGCATGTGCGGGCCTGCCATGCGCCGCACATTGATGTTGTCGCCGGCGCAGAAACGGTGATCGCCAAACACCACCAGCGGATGGGCCGGATCGCGTTCCGGATGAACCGGTGTCGCTCCGAGCCTGTTCACGAGTTTCGGACGGCGGGTCATTTCATATCCTGCTGATGTTAGGAAACCGGAAGTCTATGCCGAAATGTCGGAAGTAGATTGCGGGTTTCGGCCGCAAGGTCAAGGCGTTCATGCGGGAGAGAGGAACAAGACGACCTGCGGGACGCAACGGCACCACACGCTGATCCTTGGGAGGATATCATGAATTCTTTTAAAGCCGCGCTCGCGCTCGGCTATGCACTGACCGTCTCGACCGCGTTCGCAGGCGAACTCGTCGTCAATTCCGACCAGACCGATCCGGCGCCGAAAAAGGCAATGGAAACCTTGATCGAAGGGTTCAAGGCTGCCCATCCGGACGTCACGGTCAAGTGGAACAATTTCGACCATGAAGGCTACAAGTCGGCGATCCGCAACTTCCTGACGGCGGACGCGCCCGACGTGGTGTCCTGGTATTCCGGCAACCGCATGGCCCCCTTCGTCAAGGCCGGCCTGTTCGAGGATGTCACTGATCTGTGGACCGAAAACAAGCTGGACGACCAGCTGAAATCGGCTGTGAAGTCAATGGAAATCGACGGCAAGAAATGGGGCATTCCCTATTCCTACTATCAGTGGGGCATCTACTACCGCAAAGACATCTTCGCCGAGCAGGGTATCACTCCGCCAAAGACCTGGGCCGAACTGATAGCCGCTTGCGAAAAGATCAAGGCAGCCGGCATGACGCCGTTTGCAATCGGCACCAAGGCCCTTTGGCCGACGGGCGGCTGGTTCGACTATCTCGACCTGCGCGTCAATGGCTACGAATTCCACATGGACCTGACGGCGGGCAAGGTTCCCTACACCGATCCGAAGGTGAAGGCCGTGTTCGAAAAGTGGGGCGAACTGGTCAAGCCCGGCTATTTCATTGAAAACCACGCCGCGATCGACTGGCAGGATGCCATCCCGCAATTCGTCCAGGGCAAGGCGCCGATGTATCTGATGGGCAATTTCGCCGTTGCTGCGATGGTCGATGGCGGGCTGAAGGAAGACCAGATCGGCTTCCTGCAGTTCCCGGAAATCACCGCCGGCATCCCGATGGCCGAGGATGCACCGACCGAATCCTTCCACATCCCGTCGGGTGCGAAGAACAAGGAAGATGCCCGCAAGTTCCTCGCCTATCTGGCAACGCCGGAGGCTCAGACCAAGATGAACGAGGTTCTCGGCCAGCTTCCGGTCAACAACCAGTCGGCCAAGTCGAACGATCCGTTCCTCAAGGCAGGCTTCGAGATGCTGGCCAACGCCTACGCCTTGGCCCAGTTCTACGATCGTGATGCACCGGCTGAAATGGCCAAGGCCGGTATGGAAGGTTTCCAGCAGTTCATGGTCAAGCCTGACAGTGTCGATGCGATCCTTGCACGCCTCGAAAAGGCACGCGGGCGGATTTACAAGTAGCGGCGGTCTCGGAATAACCCTCCCCCTTGTGGGGAGGGTCGGAGCGAAGCGAAGGGGAGGGGTTCTTTTTCTTAAACAGAAGAAAACCCCGCCCCACCCCTCCCCACAAGGGTGAGGGAGTACTCCGAGCATGCCGCGCCTTCATTAATCTCAAATTTTTTTAACAAAAGGGGCCGCGATGAGCAGCACCGTTCCCGCGACAACGAGTTACTGGAAACGCAACCAGCAGCGCCTCGCGCCCTGGCTGTTTCTGGCGCCCGGCATGATCATGTTTTCGATCTATGTGATCATCCCGATCTTTGAATCCATCTGGATCAGTTTCTACGACTGGGATGGCCTTGGGGCAAAGACCTGGATCGGCGTTGCCAATTATGTCGAGCTTCTCGATGACGAGGCGTTCTACACCTCGCTGAAGAACAACATCCTCTGGCTGGTGCTTTATCTGCTGGCGGTTCCGGCCGGTCTTGCCGTGGCGTTGTTTCTCAACCAGACGGTCACCGGCATCCGGCTCTATAAGTCGCTGTTCTTCTTTCCGTTCGTCATCAGCCAGGTGGTCGTCGGCCTGATCTTCACCTGGTTCTATGCCCCGGATTTCGGACTGCTTTCGGCGCTGATCAAGACGGTGACCGGCGAAAGCATCGCCATCCTTGCCGACGAGCGTTACGTGACGCTCGGCATCATCGCCGCTGGCCTCTGGCCACAGATCGCCTATTGCATGATCCTCTATTTGACGGGCCTCAACAACATCAATCCCGAGCAGGTGGAAGCCGCCCGCATGGACGGCGCCAAGGGCTGGTCGCTGCTCTGGAACATCGTCCTGCCGCAACTTGGTCCCGCCACCTTCATCGCCATCGTCGTCACTGTCATTGGGGCGCTGCGCTCCTTCGACCTGGTGTCGATCATGACCGATGGCGGCCCCTATGGATCGAGCCGCGTGTTGTCCTTTTACATGTATGAGCAGGCGCTGTCCGAATACGGCTACCGCATGGGTTACGGCGCGGCGATCGCGGTCGTTCTGTTCATGATCATGATGGTCTTCATCACGATGTTTATCGTGCGCATGCTGATGCAGGAAAGGAACGCCTGATGTTTCCAACGCCTGTCCAGAAGGCTTCCCCCTGGGTGCGCCACGCCTATACGATCATCCTGCCGGTCGCGCTGATCGTCTGGCTCTTGCCGCTGATCGGCGTCGCCATCACCTCGATTCGTCCGTCCGGCGATCTCGCCGCCGGCAACTATTTCGGCATACCCTCGCGCTTTGCCGGTATCGAGAACTACACCGCCGTCTTCCGGGATTCGCCGATCGGCTGGTACATCCTCAATTCCTTCAAGGTGACGATCCCGACGGTGATCGGCGCGGTCGGGCTTGCCTGCCTCTCTGGGTTCGCTTTGGCGGTCTACAAGTTCCGCGCCAACCTGATCCTGTTCTTCCTGTTCGTCGCGGGCAACTTCATTCCATTTCAGATTCTCATGGTGCCGGTGCGCGACATGACGCTGAAGGCGGGGCTCTACGACAGCATTTCCGGTCTCGTGCTCTTCCACATCGCCTTCCAGACCGGTTTTTGCACGCTGTTCATGCGCAACTTCATCAAGTCGCTGCCATTCGCGCTGATCGAATCCGCCCGTGTCGAAGGTGTCAGCGAGTGGCGGATCTTCCGCTATATCGTCCTGCCCTTGATGCGACCGGCCATCGCAGCCCTTTCGGTGCTGGTGTTCACTTTCATCTGGAACGACTATTTCTGGGCGACGGTCCTGGTGCAGGGCCAGCACGCCATGCCGGTGACGGCCGGGCTCTATTCGCTGAACGGCCAATGGATCGCCGCCTGGCATCTGGTCTCGGCCGGCTCGATCGTCGCCGCCATGCCGCCGGTGCTGATGTTCTTCCTGATGCAGAAACACTTCATCGCCGGGCTGACGCTCGGAGCGACCAAGGGATGATCGCCATGTCCTGCTTTTCCACATTTCAACGTACTTCGGGAGGCAAGGCCAATGGCTGATGTCACACTCCACAATGTCAAGAAACAGTTCGGCGCCGTCAGCGTCATCAAGGGCGTGGATCTCACCATCGCCGATGGCGAGTTCTGCGTCTTCGTCGGCCCGTCCGGCTGCGGCAAGTCCACGCTGCTGCGTATGATTGCCGGGTTGGAAGACATCTCCGCCGGTGACCTGAAGATCGGCGGCAAGGACATGACCCATGTCGGCCCGTCCGAGCGCGGCGTTGCCATGGTCTTCCAGTCCTATGCGCTCTATCCGCACATGACTGTTGCCGACAATATCGGTTTCGGCCTACGCATGACCGGTCACGACAAGGGCGAAATCGAAAAACGCACCAAGCATGCGGCAAAGATGCTGCAGCTCGAACCGCTTTTGACCCGCAAGCCCTCGCAGCTTTCCGGCGGCCAGCGCCAGCGCGTCGCCATTGGCCGCGCCATCGTCCGCAACCCGGAAGTCTTCCTGTTCGACGAGCCGCTGTCGAACCTCGACGCGGCACTGCGCGTGCAGATGCGCACCGAGATCAGCACGCTGCATCAGGACCTGAAGGCGACGATGATCTACGTCACCCACGATCAGGTGGAGGCCATGACCATGGCCGACAAGATCGTCGTCTTGAGTGCCGGATCGATCGAGCAGATCGGCTCGCCGCTCGAACTGTATCATAGACCGAAGAATCTCTTTGTTGCCGGCTTCATCGGCTCGCCGAAGATGAATTTTTTGCGGGCCACAGCCGCGCCTGCAGGCGACCAGATCCGGGTGACGTTGCCGGGTGCCATCGATATTCTGTTGCCTGCCGGTAATGCAAAGGTGAGCGAAGGCCAGCCGGTGACGCTCGGTATTCGTCCCGAACATATCGATGCTGATGCCAGGGACGGCGCCATCCTGTCAGCCAAGCTCAGGCTCGCCGAATATCTCGGCTCCGAGACGATGTTCTATGTCAGCCTTGCCGATGGCAGCGATATCGCCGTCAAGGCCGATGGGCTGGCCACGGCCAAACCGGGCACGGATTTCCGCATCGGCATTCCGCCGAAAGCCTGCCACCTCTTCGACGCCGAGGGCGTCGCCATCATCAATGGGGATCTGACGAAGTAATGCTGGGCGTTTGCTATTATCCGGAACATTGGCCAGAGGCATGGTGGGCAAAGGATGCCCGCCGCATGCGCGAGCTTGGTATCTCTTTCGTTCGCATTGGCGAATTCGCGTGGTCGCGGCTGGAGCCAAAGCGCGGCACGTTCGATTTTGACTGGCTCGACCGGGCCATGGATACGCTGGGTGCCGCCGGTCTGAAAGTCGTGCTCGGCACGCCGACGGCGACTCCGCCGAAATGGCTGATGGACGAATATCCGGAGATCGCCCCGGTTGACCAGCAGGGTCATGTCCGCGGCTTCGGTTCGCGCCGGCATTATACATTTTCCTCGGAAGTCTGGTGGCGCGAGAGCGCCCGCATCGTCGAGATCATCGCCAAACGCTACGGCGAGCATCCGGCACTCGATGGCTGGCAGACCGACAACGAGTACGGCTGCCACGACACGACGCAATCCTGGGGGCAGGAAGACCTGAAGGCATTTCGCCGCTGGCTGAGGCTGCGTTACCAGTCGACCGACCAGCTCAACGAAGCCTGGGGCAATGTCTTCTGGTCGATGGAGGTCAACAGTTTCGACGATGTCGTGCTGCCGAACCTGACGGTCACCGAGACCAATCCGGCGGCGCGGCTCGATTTCTGGCGTTTCCAGTCGGGGCAGGTGGCAGCCTATGACACGATGCAGTGCGAGATCATCCGCAAGCATTCTCCGGGCCGTTGGATCACCCATAACTTCATGGGCTTCGTCAATGATTTCGACCATTGGAAGGTCGGCGAGAACCTCGATATAGCCTCCTGGGATAGTTATCCGATCGGCTTTGTCGAAAAATTTCCGTTCAGCCAGGACGAAAAGAACCGCTGGGCGGAGACGTCGCATCCCGACATCGCACCATTTCATCACGACCTTTATCGCGGCGTCGGCCGTGGCCGTTTCTGGGTGATGGAGCAGCAGCCGGGTCCGGTAAACTGGGCGCCGTGGAACCCGGTGCCGAAGCCGGGCATGGTGCGGCTCTGGACCTGGGAGGCGTTGGCGCATGGTGCCGAAGTCGTCAGCTACTTCCGCTGGCGGCAGGCGCCGTTTGCGCAGGAACAGATGCACGCGGGCCTCAATCTGCCGGGATCGGACGAACTGTCGGCCGGCGGCCGCGAGGCGGAGGTCACCGGCCGCGAGATCATCGAGATGGGCGAACTGCCGACAACGGAACAAGCGCCGGTCGCGATCGTCTATGATTACGAAACCTACTGGAGCGCCGTCATTCAGCCGCAGGGCAGGGACTTCCAGTATCACGACCTTGCTTTCCGCTGGTATGAGGCCGTGCGCAAGCTCGGGCTCAACGTCGATTTCGTTCCCCCGGGTGCGGCGCTCGACGGCTACAAGCTGGTCCTCGTGCCATCGCTGATGATTGTCTCGGAGGCAGCATTTCAGGCATTTGCCGCGGCGGAGGGCATCGTTCTCTACGGTCCACGCTCCGGCTCGCGCACGCGCCAGTTTTCCATCCCCGACAATCTGCCGCCGGGTCCGCTTGCCGCGCTGACGGGTATTCGCGTTACGCAGGTCTCGTCGCTGCGTCCCGGTCTTGAGGATGCCGTCTCCGGGGCCGTCTCGGGCGCTGCCATCCGCTGGCGGGAATATATCGAGACCGACGGCGAGGTTCTTGCGCATTTCACCAACGGCGATCCGGCATTGTCGGTGAAGGGCCGGCACCACTATCTTGCCTGCTGGCCTGATCAGTCTCTGCTACAACAGACGCTCACCCAACTGGCGGCAAAAGCTGGCCTCGAAACGGTGGCGCTGCCCGACCACATCCGTCTGCGCAAGCGTGGCGGCATGACGTTTGCATTCAATTACGGCACCGAATCCTGGGCAAGCCCGGCCACGGGTACCGTCATTCTCGGCGACATCGACGTGAAGCCGCAGACGGTAGCGGCCTGGCGGAAATAAAACTGGCGTTTTGCCCTTGCGTAAAAAACGATCTCCTCCACAAAAGGAGATCGTTTTTCGCATTGGATTTTTTGAATGAGAGCCAGCCTGAGACAGAAAATCATCGAGGTCTGCGATCGCAAGATCGCGGAAAAAGGACCCGGTGTCGGGCTGTCCTTCTACGCGTTCTTTGCAAACCGCAATGATGATCCGGAGCTGCTGATGGAAGCGGCCGAATGGTGGATCCGGACGCACAGGCTCGATCACTTCGAAAAGGCGGTGAAGATCAAGGCGATGGTGGAGGAGATGGCCTAGGCGGCCAAATCCGCCTTTGCCGCAAGGCCCGCCACATAGGTCTCGACGATTGCCCGGTCATCACCCATGGTCTGCAACAGGAACAATTCATCGGCGAGCGAGGCCACCATCTCTGCTTTCAGCGCCATGGCAGGAGTTCCGGCCATGTTCAGCACGATGAAGTCGGCGTCTGTTCCAGGCTCCAGCGTTCCGATCCTGTCCTCCAGCGACAGCGCCTGCGCGTTGCCGAGCGTCATGAAATAGGCGCTTTCCAGCGGGTTTAGCCGCTCGCCCTGCAATTGCTGGATCTTGTAGGCTTCATCCATGGTGCGCAGCATCGAATAGCTGGTGCCGCCGCCGATATCGGTGGCAAAGGAGACGCGCACCGGCTTCTCTCTGGTCATCAGCCGCCGCAGCGGAAACAGGCCGGAGCCGAGGAAGAGGTTCGAGGTCGGGCAATGAACCGCAATCGAGCCGGTCTCGCTCATCGCGTCCATTTCGCGCTCGGACAGATGGATGGCGTGACCGAACAGGGTTTTCGGCCCCAGCAGGCCGTAGCGGGCATAGACGTCGGTATAGTCGATGGCCTCCGGATAGAGCGCACAGGTGAAATCGATCTCGTCGCGGTTCTCCGAGAGATGCGTCTGGACGTGGAGGTCCGGGAATTCGCGCACTAGGGCTGCCGCGGCCGACATCTGTTCCGGTGTCGAGGTGATGGCGAAACGCGGGGTAATGGCGACGTGGTTGCGGCCCTTGCCGTGCCATTGTTCGATCACGGCGCGAGTTTCGTCGTAGCCCATTTCCGGCGTGTCGAGCAGACCTTGCGGGGCGTTGCGGTCCATCATCACCTTGCCCGCGATCATGCGCATGTTACGGTTCAGCGCTTCGGCGAAGAAAGCATCGGCGGAAGCCTTGTGCACGGAGCAGTAGGCAGCGGCGGTCGTCGTGCCGTGGCGGACCATTTCATCAAAGAATTTTCCGGCAATACGCTGAGCGTGCGCCGTCTCGACGAAGCGGCATTCCTCGGGAAACGTATAGGTGTTCAGCCATTCCAGAAGGTTGGCCGCATAGGAGCCGATCACCTGCATCTGTGGGAAATGTAGGTGGGTATCGATGAAGCCTGGAAGGATCAGATGCGGTCGATGGTCAACTTCGGCGGCATCTCCGGGCGCCTGCACCTTGACGGAATCATAGCTGCCGCAGGCAAGGATCACACCGTTTTCGACCAGCAAAGCGCCATCGGCCTCATAAGTATAGGCACCGCTGTCATCGAGGCTCGAGGGAGCACGGTTGAAACTCAGGGTGCGTCCACGGATGAGGGTAGCGGTCATTCTGTCTTGCCTTCCGAAACGGAGCTTTCAAACCATGCGGCCACAAGCTTGCGTTCGTCATTGGTCATGTCGGTGATATTGCCGGGCGGCATCGCATGGCTGCGTCCCGCCTGGATATAGATTTCGCGGGCATGAGCAGCAATTTCCGCGTCGTTTTCGAGCATAACACCCTTTGGTGCCCGATTGATGCCTTCATAGACGGGTTCGGCCGAGTGGCACATGGAACAGCGCGTCGAAATGGCGTCTTTGACGGCCGAGAAATGCGCATTGGCGGCGAATTGCTGGAAGGCGGGCGAGACTTCGGCCTTCTCTTCGCCGGTCAGCACTTTTGGCACTGTCGAGAGCCACATGATGACGATGAAGATGATCAGAGTAACGATCCATGTCCAGGTCGGACGTCCCTTTCTGGCATGGGTGGTATTGAACCAGTGCCGGATGGTGACGCCCATCAGGAAGACCAGAGCCGCGATTACCCAATTATAGGCGGTGGCAAAGGCCAGCGGATAGTGGTTGGACAGCATGAAGAAGATGACGGGCAGGGTGAGGTAGTTGTTGTGCAGCGAGCGCTGCTTGGCGATCACGCCATATTTCGGATCCGGCGTGCGGCCTGCAATCAGGTCGGCGACGACGACGCGCTGGTTCGGCATGATGATGAAAAAGACGTTGGCCGACATGATCGTCGCGGTGAAAGCGCCGAGATGCAGGAAAGCGGCGCGGCCGGTGAACACCTGCGTGTATCCCCATGCCATGATGACGAGCGCCACATAGAGGATGCCCATCAGCGTCCAGGTGTTCTTGCCGAGCGGCGATTTGCACAGGAGATCGTAGAAAATCCAGCCGATCGCGAGCGAACCGATCGAGATCGCAATAGCCGTGGTCGCGGAGATATCCAGCACATGGCGGTCGATCAGGAAGAGATCGGCGCCGCCATAATAGACCAGACAGAGCATGGCGAAGCCGGAGAGCCAGGTGGCATAGCTTTCCCATTTGAACCAGGTCAAGTGCTCCGGCATGGTGGCGGGCGCGACCAGGTATTTCTGGATATGATAGAAGCCACCGCCATGCACCTGCCACTCCTCGCCATAAGCACCAACGGGCAGATGGTCACGCTTCACCAGGCCGAGATCAAGCGCGATGAAGTAGAAGGACGAGCCGATCCAGGCGATTGCCGTGATCACATGCAGCCAGCGAACGGCAAAAGCTAGCCATTCCCAGGCGATGGCAAATTCATACATTGATGTTCCCTTTATGCTTCCTCTGCGCACCTTGCGCAAAAATGCCCGGCGGGGGAAGAGGGCGATGCGGTCGTCAGACGCTATTTGGTGAAGCTGTTGGCTTGCGGGTTGAGTTCGCCGAGAATCCAGTCGCGAAACATGCGGATTTTCGGCGTGTTGCGTCGTGCATGCGGATAGACGACCCAGTAGTTGTGGCCATCGTTGCCGACCAGTTCGAACGGCTGGTAGAGCCTGCCGAGCGCGATGTCGTCCGGGTAGAAATCCGGCGTCAGGATGGCAACACCCTGGCCGGCGATCGCCGCGCGCGCTTCGAAACTCTGGGCTCCAAGCCGGCTGGTCGGCCGTCCCTCCAGATCCGGATCGTCAACACCTGCTGCAGCAAACCACAGCCGCCACCACGGATCGCCAGCATCGATGATCCGCAGTTTCAGAAGGTCACGCGGCTCCTGGATGCCGCCGACCGTTTCGGCAAGCGCCGGGCTCAGCATCGGTGTGAACTCGATGGGCATCAGGGGATGGCTGTCGAGGCCCGGCCAGACGCCGGTTCCTGCGCGGATGGCAAGGTCGGTGGATTCCGCGATGAGGTCGATCACCTTGTCGGTGGTGGTCAGCCGTACGGCGATGTTCGGATGGGCGAGCTGAAAGCTGCCGATGTTGCGGGCGAGCCATTGCGAGGCAAAGGTTGGCGTCGAGTTGATCAACAGGGCGCTGTTGACATCACCGCGCGCCGATAGCACCGCTTCCTGCAGCATCTCGAAAGCTTCGGTAACACGTGGTGCGAGTTGCTCGCCAACATCGGTCAGCACAATCTGCCGTGGCCGCCGCAGGAACAGCGGCTCGCCGACATTCTCCTCGATCAGCTTGATCTGATAGCTGACCGCCGTCTGCGTCATGCCGAGTTCAGCGCCTGCCTTGGTGAAGCTGCCCAGCCTTGCCGCCGCTTCGAACACGCGAAGCGCATTGAGCGGAAACTGTTTCGACATTTTCATGGATAAGTTCTCTTAATGCATGCTGACGGTTGTTCGATTGGAATTGGAGCATGTTTGCGCGCATGCTGCAATCACATTCACGAAAACAACAGGTGCCGTCATGGATTGCCAAGCAATTGAAAGATATCAACCAATGTCGCGCAAGCGCAGCGAGGGATGGCGCTCCGTGCTGGCAAGACTGCTCTGCGGGTTTCAACCACGCTACCCGAGGCTCGATCTCGAAGTGATGTCCGAATACATGAAGAGAGACTTGGGATTCATGGACGGTCGCGACCCGCGTGAGGATTCGGATATGACGCGATAGACCCTGTTTGCCGCCGGACATATTCAGAAGGTCCGGCGGTGTGATGTCAGCGTGGTACGCCCAGTTCGCCGCGTTCCAATTGTTCGAGATAGATGAATTCCGGCGCCTCGACCCCGGCCTTGGCGCGGATCTCGACCAACCGGTCGGACTCGAAAAATGCTCTCGCCGCATCGAGTGAACTCCATAACGCATAATGGACGATCCGGTTGGGGTCGGTATCGTATTTCAGCACTTGATAGGCGATCTCACCGGCCTCGCGGCGGATGCCGGCAGCGGCGTCGAAAATTGCCTTCCAGGCGGGGTAATCGGCGACCTCATGGATGATCAGAACGTAGGGCATGGTTTTCCTTCGATGGATTGGAGGGAGCGTCGCATCATGCCTTTGCCGTGAATGTAGCATTGGCTCTGGAACGGCGTGTCTTTGTTTGCAGGGGACGCCCTCTTCAACGGCTTGTTCGGCCAGGGATTGATACCGTCGCGCAGCCAGAGCAGGCTATCCAGCCAGAAACCGGCGGCGTGTCGTTTGTGAAAGAGGCTGAAATGGCCGATGCGGTCGAAGCCAAGATCTGTCGGTGACAAGGCGGCTTCGGCAGGACTGGCATTTTCATAATATTTGAGCGCCCGGCGAATGGCATTCGAGGTGCCGATGTCATCATCCGTCACTCCGATCGCCAGAATGTTGGCGGTGACGGCAGAGAACCGCCTCAAAATATCCGGCCGGTCTTCGCGCCGATGGGTAAGTTCCATGCGGGCGCGGCGAAAACTCCAGTCTCTCGCCACCCCTGCCGGAAGGTCTTCCAGCCAGCCGAGCATCCTGCCGGGGAAATATCCGCATATCGCCGTCAGGAGCGGCATGGCGAGATGCCATTTTAAAAACAGGCGCAGGCGTTGATCTCCGGCATAGTCGCGCCAATAGGCATATTGGGCGCCGACAGTGAGCATGCGGTCGACCAGCGGCGCGTTTTCCGCAAAGCCGGGCAGGAACCCGCCGATGCTGTGACCGACCACGAGCCTGGGGCCATACGGTATATGGGTGTCCAGAAAGGCGAGGGCTGCAGCGAAATCCAGTTCACCCCAATCCGCCCAGCGATAGGTACAGCCGCGCAGCGTGGCGGGCCGCGACTGGCCAATGCCGCGATAATCATAGGTCAGCACCGTGAAACCGTGACCGGCCAGAAACCGCGCATAGGGGTGGTAATAGCGTGCGAGCACGCCGGTTGCCGGGTTGATGATGACGGTGCCGCAATGATTAGCAGCCTTGCTTACCCAGATATGGCCACCAAGCCGAACGCCGTCCGCGCAGACAATCCCGACGGGCCAGCCGTCCATCTCCAGCATGATCGTTCTCCGGCGGTTTCGATGGCTTTATCGTAGGCGAGAGCATTGCTTGTGTATATTCACTGGTCGGTATACATTGAGGTATGGCAGCACCCGCTCTTCCCACCCGAGACCGCATTGTTTCTGCGGCTTCAAAGCTGTTTTACAGCGAGGGCATCCGTGCCGTCAGCGTCGATGCGGTGGCGGAAAAGGCGGGAGTGACCAAGCGCACGCTTTACTACCATTTCGACAGCAAGGACGACCTGATCGCCGCTTATCTGGAAGAGCGTGACCAGCCCAATCTGGCCCTGTTCAAACGATGGTTTTCAGAAACGGAAGGCGATGTCGCCGACAAGGTGCGGGGCATCTTCCTCAATCTGGCGGTTGCAGCCCGGCATCCACGCTGGAAGGGCTGCGGGTTTCTGAGAACGTCGGCTGAGCTTGCCAATATGCCCGGTCATCCGGCGATGAGGATCGGTGCCATGCACAAGCTTCGGGTCGAGGACTGGTTAGACAGCGTTTTCGAGGCGGCGGAATTGGGTGCGCAGGCGCGGATGCTTGCCCGGCAGACGATCCTGCTGCTGGACGGCTCTTTTGCCGTCGTCCTCCTGCATCGGGACCCCTCCTATATGGAAACAGCGGGCGAGGCCGCACATGCGCTGATCCGTGCCTCCATGCCGCGTCCGTAGAGGCTACCGCGCATGCAGCGCGACGAGAATCTCTGCCGCAGTCATGGCAGCGATCACCGAGGGGCGCTTGTCGCTGACGGCCTTGCCGCCGATGGGCAGGACGAGCCTGCCGATCGCCTCGTCGCCGAGGCCGTCCTTCTTCGCCCAGTTTGAGAACGTTGCACGCTTGGTCCTGGAGCCGATCATGCCCACGTAAGCAAGGTCGTCGCGGGCGAGTGCTTCCCTGGCAATGAGGAAATCCAGCGCGTGATCATGTGTGAGGATAACCACGGCAGAACCCGGCGCGATCTCCTTGACGATCGCCTCCGGCATGGCAACCAGGCGATGGCTGGCACCGGCCGACATCAGGTCGAGTTCATTCTTCCGGGTTTCCACCGCGTAGGTCTTCAGCGGTAAAAGCAGGAGTGCGTCTGCCAGTGCGCGCCCGACATGGCCGGCCCCGAACAGCCAGACCTCCGGCAGGGCCTGCAATCGTTGCCTCAGTTTCCGGTCGAGTGCTGCGCGGGTGGCGTCATCGCCGATCCGGAATGTCAGAACCACGCGGCCCCCGCAGCATTGGCCGATATCGGGGCCGAGCGGGATGTCCATCTCCAGTTGGTCATTCACACCTGCGAGCAATGCTCGTGCATGGTCGATCGCCATATGCTCCATCTGGCCGCCGCCGATCGTACCATGCGTGTCTGCCGGAGAGACCAGCATGACCGTGCCGGCTTCGCGGGGTGTCGATCCGAAGGTCTGCTTGATCTCGACGATGACCAGCTTGTGTTCGCGCGCAAGGAACGCTTCGAGGCTGTCGATTGCAAAGTTCATTTCAAGGCTCTTTATGCTCTTCCTGTCCGCAGGCGCTCGACGGCCATCAGGATGCGTTCCGGAGTGGCCGGTGTATCGAGCCGCGGGCATTCGCGGTAATCGGCGACACTGGCAACCGCCATCGACAGGGCTTCGAGAACCGAGATCGGCAGCATGAATGGCGGCTCGCCGACAGCTTTCGAGCGGCCGATGGTCATCTCGGCATTTTCGGCCCATTCCGCCAGCTTGACGTTGAAGATCTTTGGCCGGTCGGAGGCGAGCGGAATCTTGTAGGTCGATGGCGCGTGGGTGCGCAGTCGCCCCTTGGCATCCCACCACAATTCCTCGGTCGTCAGCCAGCCCATGCCCTGCACGAAAGCGCCCTCGACCTGACCGATATCGATCGCCGGATTGAGCGACTTGCCGACATCGTGCAGCACATCGACCCGGTCGACCATATATTCGCCGGTGAGCGTATCGATAGAAACTTCTGAGACCGAGGCGCCATAGGCGAAATAATAGAACGGCGTCCCACGGCCGGTATTGCGGTCCCAGTGGATTTTCGGTGTCTTGTAAAAGCCTGCCGCCGAGAGTTGTACGCGGGCAAAATAGGCCTGCTTGATGAAGGCTGGGAAGGGCACCAACTCATCGCCGATCTTCACATGATTGGGTACGAAAGTGATGTTTTCCCGCTCGGTCTGCCAGCGTTCGGCGGCGAAATCGACAAGCCGCTCCTTGATCTGCCGGGCGGCATCATAGGCCGCCATGCCGTTCAAATCCGACCCGGAGGAGGCGGCGGTTGCCGACGTGTTCGGCACTTTGCCGGTGGTGGTCGCGGTGATCTTGACGTTGGTGATGTCGACCTGAAAACTGTCGGCCAGAACCTGCGCCACCTTGGTATAGAGCCCCTGGCCCATTTCGGTGCCGCCATGGTTCAGGTGGATCGAGCCGTCCTGATAGACATGCACCAGCGCGCCCGCCTGGTTGAAGGCGGTCATGGTGAAAGAAATGCCGAATTTGACCGGTGTCAGCGCGATACCCTTGCGGATGATGCGGCTGGTCTTGTTGAAGTCGATGACCGCCTTGCGCCGCGCCTGATAATCGGCGCTCTCTTCCAGCTCCGCGACAATGCGGTGGATGATGTTGTCTTCAACCTGCTGATGGTAGGGCGTCAGGTCACGGCCGGAGCCTTTTTCGCCGTAGAAATTCACCTTGCGGATATCGAGCGGGTCCTTGCCCAGCGCATAGGCGATCTCCTCGATGATTCGCTCGCCGCCGACCATGCCCTGCGGCCCGCCGAACCCGCGATAGGCGGTGTTGGAGACGGTGTGGGTCTTTAGGGGTTGCGAGGTCAGTTTTACATGCGGATAGAAATAGGAACTGTCGGCATGGAACAGCGCACGGTCGGTGACCGGGCCGGACAGGTCCGAGGAATAACCGCAGCGGGCGGCATAGTTCGCCTTGACCGCATGGATACGGCCGTCGTCATCGAAGCCGACATCGTAATCGACAAGGAAGTCGTGCCGCTTGCCGGTCGCGGTCATGTCCTCGTCGCGGTCCGGCCGGAATTTCACGGCGCGCTTCAGTTTCTTCGCGGCCACTGCGGCGAGTGCCGCAAACTGGTTGCCTTGTGTCTCCTTGCCGCCAAAACCGCCGCCCATGCGCCGGACCTGCACGGTCACGGCGTTGGATGGGACCCCAAGCACGTGGCCAACCATATGCTGCACTTCGCTCGGGTGCTGGGTGGACGACCAGACGGTGATCTCGTCGTCCTCGCCCGGAATGGCCATGGCGATATGGCTTTCGAGATAGAAATGCTCCTGTCCGCCGATCCGCATCCGGCCGGCCAGGCGGTGCGGGGAGAGCTCAAGCTCCGCTTCGGCATCGCCCCGCGACAATGTCAGCGGCTTGGTGACAAGCTCGGCGCCGTTCTCCAGTGCGTCGAGAATATCTGTGTGATGCGGCAGGTCGCGATAGATGATTTTTGCCTTGCGGGCAGCCCTTCGGGCAATGTCACGTGTCTCGGCGATTACGGCAAATGTGGGCTGCCCGTGGAATTGCACCAGACCTTCGGCCAGCACCGGCTCGTCATCGAGATGGCTGGGGCTGATATCGTTGGAATGCGGCATGTCTTTTGCGGTCAAAACACAGACGACGCCGGGCGTTGCCTCGACGTCGGACAGGTCCATCGAAACGATCTCGGCATGGGCGCGGTCGGTCATGCCCAAAGCGCCATGCAGCGTACCTGCCGGTTCCGGAATGTCGTCGATATAGTCGGCTGTGCCCGAGACGTGCTTGTGGGCGCTGTCGTGGCGCAAATTCGAATGCATGGAACCGGCGATGGTCTTGCGTTCCTCGAAGGTGGAGTTGTCCATCAGTAGGTTCCTTCGCTTCTTTCTCTTCTCCCCAGCGGGGAGACGGTGGCCCGAAGGGCCGGATGAGGGGGAGCCGCACAAACTGGACTTTGCCGCAAGACCCCCTCATCACCTCGTTCCACTCGCCACTTCTCCCCGCTGGGGAGAAGAGGAAAACCGCCGCCCGCACTCATGCCGTCACCTCAAAGCGGACGAGTTCCGCCTTTTGTCCCGAAGTTTCCAAAAAGAACCGCAACAGAAGGTTCTTCGCCGTCAGCATGCGATAGGCGGCCGTGGCCCGCCAATCCGTCAGAGGCTGGTAATCGGCATCAAATGCGGCCTGAGCGGTCTTAACGGTTTCCTCGTTCCAGAGGTTCCCGACCAACGCTTTTTCGACATTGGAGGCCCGCTTTGGTGTCCCGGCCATGCCGCCGAAGGCGATCCGGGCGGAGGCGACGGTGTTGTCACTGTTGAGCGAAAGGCGGAAAGCGCCGCAGAGCGCTGAGATATCCTCGTCACGGCGTTTGGAGATCTTGTAGACAGCGAAATGATCGTCCGCAGGCAAATGCGGCACGAAAATGCTTTCGACGAACTCGCCGAGCTTGCGATCCTGGCGGCCGTACTCAATGAAATAGGCTTCGAGGGGCACGGTTCGCTGCCCGGTTTTCGAACGCAGATTGACGCTGGCACTGAGCGCGATCAGCGGCGGCGGCGTATCGCCGATCGGCGAACCGTTGGCGACATTGCCGCCGATCGTGCCCATGTTGCGCACCTGCTCGCCGCCGAGACGGTCAAGCATGCGGCCAAAGGCGGGATAGCGGGCGGAAATGGCTGAAAACGCTGCGGAGTAGCTGACACCAGCCCCGATCACGATGCCATCCTCCGTTTCGCGAATGAACTGCAGGTCTTCCAGGCCGTTGATGAAAATGACCGGATTCAAGGCACGCATCTGCTTGGTGACCCAAAGCCCAACGTCGGTGGACCCGGCAACGATGGTCGCCTGCGGGTGATCGGCCAGCACCTCGGCAAGATCAGCTGCCGTGCCGGGCACGATCAGGGTAGCATCGCCGCTTGTCATGTGGATTGTTTGTGGCGAGCGGATTGCGGTTAGCTTGCTGATGATACCGTTCCGGGCCTTGACGATCGGGTCGAACACGGCATCGGGTCTGGCCTTCGCCACGGCTTCCGCCGCCTTGACGATCGGCTCGTAGCCCGTGCATCGACAGAGATTGCCTTGCAGCGCCTTTTCGATATCGGCCCGGCCTGGATTGTCCTTCGATAGCCAGAGGCCATAGAGCGACATGATGAAACCGGGCGTGCAGAAACCGCATTGCGAGCCGTGATAATCGACCATCGCCTGCTGCACCGGGTGCAGTGTCCCATCTTTGGCCGCCAAGTGCTCCACGGTGACGACATGGGTGGCGTTCAGCGAGCCGGTGAAGCGGATGCAGGCATTGACGCTTTCGTAGACGAGTTCACCGGCCGATAGCCGTCCTACCAACACGGTGCAGGCGCCGCAGTCTCCCTCGGCGCAGCCTTCCTTGGTGCCGGTCATACGCTTTTCGAGGCGCAGAAAATCGAGCAGCGTCGCGGTTGGCTGCACGGTGGTGAGCGCAATCTCCCGATCGTTCAGGATAAAACGGATGCTGCCGGACGACTGTGTCATTCTGTCTCTTCTTTTCATTTCGACTCTTGAAACTATGCCCAAAACCGGCACCCTGACAATTGTGTTTTTGCCGTTTTCCGCCCGGTCTTTCAGGGTGAGCGCGGACATCTGGATTTGCGTTTTGTTTTCGTTTGACATTCGTTTTTGTATCGTATTGAAGTTTTTGAAATGGCTCGCGGCCTCCGAGGAGGGGCCGTGGAGATAAGAAACGCCGGGAGGGGCAGCATGGCCGGATATGTTCTCGCAATCGATCAGGGCACGACATCGAGCCGTGCGATCGTGTTCGACAAGAACCAGAAAATTGCGGGGTCCGGGCAGAAGGAATTCAAGCAGCATTTCCCGAAATCCGGCTGGGTCGAGCATGATCCCGAGGAAATCTGGGACACCGTCGTCTGGACGATCAAGGAAGCCATCAGCAAGGCCGGTATCAAGGCCAGTGATCTTTCGGCCATCGGTATTACAAATCAGCGCGAGACCGTCGTCGTCTGGGAGCGCGACAGCGGCAAAGCGATTCACAATGCCATCGTCTGGCAGGACCGTCGGACAGCTTCCTATTGCGACAAGCTGAAACGGCAGGGTTTGGAAAAGACCTTCACCAAGAAGACCGGCCTGCTGCTCGATCCGTATTTTTCCGGCACGAAGTTGTCCTGGATACTGGCCAACGTCAAAGGTGCCCGCACGCGTGGTTCCCGGGGCGATCTCTGCTTTGGCACCGTCGATACTTTCCTGATATGGCGGTTGACCGGCGGCAAATCCTTTGTCACCGACGCGACCAATGCCTCGCGCACGCTGATGTTCAACATTGCCACCAACGACTGGGATAGTGAACTGCTTGATGTTCTTCGCGTCCCTGAAGCAATGCTGCCGCAGGTTCTCGATTGCGCTGCCGATTTCGGCGTGACGGACGCTTCTATCTTCGGCGCTGAAATTCCGATCCTCGGCGTTGCCGGCGATCAGCAGGCCGCCACCATCGGTCAGGCCTGCTTCCAGCCCGGCATGATGAAATCCACCTATGGCACTGGCTGCTTTGCACTTTTGAACACCGGCAAGGACATCGTCCGCTCAAAGAACCGGCTTCTGACAACCATCGCCTACCGCCTTGACGGCGAAACTACCTATGCGCTGGAAGGCTCGATCTTCGTTGCCGGTGCCGCCGTACAGTGGCTGCGGGATGGTCTGAAGGTGATCAAGGCGGCTCCCGATACCGGCACGCTTGCCGCAAGTGCTGATCCCTCGCAGGAAGTCTATCTTGTTCCGGCGTTCACCGGCCTTGGCGCGCCGCATTGGGATCCGGATGCACGCGGCGCCATTTTCGGCATGACGCGCAATACCGGCCCGGCCGAGTTTGCCCGCGCAGCCCTTGAGGCCGTCTGCTACCAGACGCGCGACCTGCTCGATGCGATGCACAAGGACTGGAAGAGCGACGGCCGAGAAACCGTGCTGCGTGTCGATGGCGGCATGGTTGCCTCCGACTGGACGATGCAACGCCTGTCTGATCTGCTCGATGCGCCGGTCGACCGGCCGACCATTCTGGAAACAACGGCGCTCGGCGTTGCCTGGCTTGCCGGCAGCCGGGCAGGGGTCTGGCCGAACCAGAGGGATTTCGCCAAGTCCTGGGCAAGGGACCAGCGGTTCGAGCCGAAGATGGACGAGGTAACACGGAAGGCCAAGATCAAGGGCTGGAAGGATGCCGTGCGGCGGACCCTGAGCGAATAATTCTGGCTTGCCGGGATTTTGCAAACTATCCTGCAGCATGAAACACACCGTTTCAACGGAAGGTCTGTGCCATCGGCCGATACGAGGCTATTTGTGATGCCAAACGATAGTTTCGCCGGTGTTCAGCGTTGATCAGACAGGCAGGACATCATGGAACTCGGTCTTTACACATTCGGCGATGTTCATCCGCAGGCGCCACAGGGGCGTGGGCGCGAAGGTGAGGAGCGGGTGCGCCATCTGATCGAGGAAATCGAGCTGGCCGACCAGGTTGGGCTCGATGTCTTCGGCTTGGGCGAGCATCACCGATCGGATTATGTCGCGTCGGCGCCGGCTATGATCCTTGCGGCTGCCGCCGCGCGGACGAAAAACATCAAGCTGACCAGCGCCGTCACCGTATTGAGTTCGGATGATCCTGTCCGGGTGTTCCAGCAATTTGCAACGCTCGATCTGATTTCCAATGGCCGTGCCGAGATCATGGCGGGGCGGGGGTCGTTTATCGAATCCTTCCCACTGTTCGGCTATGATCTCGAAGATTACGATCAGCTGTTTTCGGAAAAGCTGGATCTGCTCCTGGCGATCCGCGATGGCGAGGTCGTCACGTGGTCGGGTGAAAAGCGTGTGCCGATCAACGGCCGAGGTGTCTATCCGCGGCCCGTCAACGATCCGCTGCAAGTCTGGGTCGCGGTTGGCGGCACGCCGCAATCGGTGGCGCGGGCTGGCGCCCTCGGCCTGCCGGTGGCACTGGCGATCATCGGTGGCGAACCGGCGCGTTATGCACCTTTGTTCGATCTCTACCGCGAAGCTGCGCGCCGGGCAGGGCAGGATGCGTCGAAACTGAAAACCAGCATCAATGTCCACGGTTTCATTGCCGATACCAATGAAAAGGCCGGTGATCAGTTCTATGGTCCTCAGGCAGAGGTCATGAACCGGATTGGGCGGGAACGCGGCTGGGGACCGACCAGCCGGGCGCATTTCAACCAGTCGATCGGGCCGAACGGCAATCTCTTCCTCGGGGACCCAGATACGGTGGCGGAAAAGATCATCCGGCACCAGAAGATCTTCAAGAATGACCGTTTCCTGCTGCAGATGGCGATCGGCCTGATGCCGCATGACCAGATCCTGCGCGGCATCGAACTCTACGGCACTAAGGTGGCGCCGTTGGTGCGCGCCGCGTTGGCTAAGGAGAAGAAACAGACAGAAACCACCTGACGGCAGTGATTTTCCTTTGGTCTGCGTCTGGATTGGCTGCTTTCGGCGAGTTACATAAACAGCCGAAAGCGAGAGACGATGACACTCAACAACGACGAAGACCTGGAGCGGCTGAAGGAAATCGGTCGTATCTGCGCCAATACGATCCAGATCATGGCGGCAGCGCTTGAGCCGGGCATGACGACGGCGGAATTGGATACGATCGGCCGCAAACTCCTGGAGGAATCTGGCGCGCGCTCCGCTCCGGAATTGACTTACAATTTTCCGGGCGCAACCTGTATCAGCGTCAACGAGGAAGTTGCCCATGGCATTCCGGGTAGCCGCATCATTCAGGCGGGCGACCTCGTCAATATCGACGTTTCCGCTGAAAAGAACGGGTGGTTTGCCGATACCGGCGCGTCCTTTGCCGTGCCGCCGGTCAAGCCGCAGGTTGAGCGTCTTTGCCGTGACGGCAAACGCGCCATGTGGGTGGGGCTGAACGAAGTGAAGGCGGGAAAGCCGCTGGCCGCGATCGGCAATGCTATCGGCGCCTTCGCCAAGAAGAACCGCTATACGCTGATCACCAACCTGGCGAGCCACGGCGTCGGCCGCTCGCTGCACGAAGAGCCGACCGAAATCTCCACCTGGCCCGACAAGCACGAGAAGCGGCGGATGACCGACGGCATGGTCTTCACCGTCGAGCCGTTCCTGTCGCTCGGTGCCCAGTGGGCCGAAGGCGGCGATGACGAATGGACGCTCTACAGCGAACCCCGGGCGCTGACCGTGCAGTACGAACACACGGTGATCGTCACCCGCAACGGTCCGCTGGTCGTCACTTTGCCGGGCTGATGGCGCCGTTGCATTCGTGCCATTGAACGGCATCATCAGATTTTGTCATTTGTCATCGGTATGCTGCATTGCAATAGGTAGGGCATGACCAAGCCCGACCAGCCGCTGAACCAGAATCTTATCCCGACTGCCCTTGCCGGCGCCATCGCCATGGCAGTTGCCATGGGGTTTGGGCGATTTTCCTATACGCCGATCCTGCCCGGCATGATGAGCGGCCTTGGTCTGCCCCCGGCCGATGCCGGTTTGATCGCATCCGCCAATTTCATCGGCTATCTCATCGGGGCGGTCGCCGCCGGTTATGGCTGGGCGGCCGGGCGTGAGCGGGCGGTCAGTCTGTCGGCGCTTGTTGCGACCACGGTTCTGTTGCTTGCCATGGGGCTGACGTCGTCACTGCTGCTGTTTTCGATCATCCGCTTTTTCGCGGGTGTCGCCAGCGCCTTCACGATGATCTTCACCTCGGCGATCGTGCTCAGCCGGGGATTGGCGGCCGGTAATCCGCATGTGCAATCCGTCCATTTCGGCGGTGTGGGTATCGGCATCGCGGTGTCGTCGCTGATGGTCTTTGTGTTGCCCTCCGGCGGCTTCGGGACTTTTGCCGGCTGGCAGGCAGCGTGGTTCGGTGGCGCTGCAATCGCGTGTCTCGGCACGATCGCGGTGGCTTTCCTCCTGCCGTCTGGCCCGGCTTCCGGTAAAAGTGCCGAGCGGGAAAAGCCGCTGGTGTGGACCCGGCCGCTGGTGATCGTCACACTGACCTATGGCCTGTTCGGCTTTGGTTACATCATCACCGCAACCTTTCTGGTTGCGATGGCGCGGCAAGGGGCAAGCGATCATACGGTCGAGTTCCTCGCCTGGCTTATCACCGGCCTCAGCGCGGCGATCTCGGTGCATCTGTGGCGCCGCGCTGTTTCACGGCTTGGGATCACCGGTGTCTATCTGGCTGGCCTTGTTGTCGAGGCTACTGGTCTTATACTCGTCGTCACCCTGCCATCGCCCTATGCGCCGCTCATCGGCGGCCTGATGCTCGGGCTGACCTTCATCATGGTGACGGCTTACGGCCTGCAGATCGGCCGGGCGCTGGCACCGGAAAGCCCGCGCAAGGCGCTTGCCTTCATGACGGCCGCATTTGGCGTCGGTCAGATCATCGGACCTCTCGTTGCCGGTTGGCTGGCCGAAGGCAATGGGAATTTCAATGCTCCGACGCTGGTTGCGGCAGCCGTGCTCCTGTTCTGCGCTGGCCTGATCGCAATGGAGTTCCGCGGGATCGTTGCTGCCATGACGGCCTAAACAGTCTCGCGATTAAATAACGGTAACATTAGCTTGACGTGATTGGCAGGTGAGGGCTTTTGCCCTAGGTTCGCCACATCGAAGCAGGGTGTTCGCGCCCGCAGAAAACGTGAGTGCCGCCTTGTTCCATTCCTTCTTTCCCCGGCCGAAACCATTTTTTATCTCGGCTTTCTTGTGGGCCATCCTCGTCATCGGATCCTGGTATGCGGGCGGGGGGGCGCTCGGCCCCACGCTCGGTTTTACGGCGCGTGATCCCAATGCCGGCGTGGACATTTCGCTTTTCTGGTCGGGGGCGTTTCTGTGGTTTTACATTTATTACGCCCTGGCAACCGCGGTCTTTGCTGCCTTCTGGTTCTGGTACGCTCCCCACCGCTGGCAATACTGGTCGGTGCTGGGAAGCTCTTTGATTGTGTTCGTCACCTATTTCTCGGTGCAGGTCAGTGTCGCCTTCAATGCGTGGTACGGTCCCTACTACGACCTCCTGCAGCAGGCTATGGCAAGGACGGCACCGGTAACGGTGGAGCAACTCTACACCGGGCTTCTCGGGATCACGGGTATTGCTTTCGTATCCATAACGGTCAGCGTGCTGAACCTGTTTTTCGTTAGCCACTACATTTTTCGGTGGCGCACTGCGATGAACGAATTCTACATGGCGAACTGGTCGAAGCTTCGCCACATCGAAGGTGCTTCGCAGCGTGTGCAGGAAGACACGATGCGTTTTTCCGGTACGGTCGAGGGCCTCGGTGTCGGTTTCGTCAGGGCGATCATGACGCTGATTGCCTTCATGCCGGTGCTTTTCACTTTTTCAGACAAAATCAACGAGCTGCCGATTATTGGGCAAGTCCCGCATGCGCTGGTTTGGGCGGCGATCCTGTGGGCACTATTCGGTACCTTTTTCCTGGCCGTTGTCGGCATCAAGTTGCCCGGTCTGGAATTCCGCAACCAGCGCGTCGAAGCAGCTTATCGCAAGGAACTTGTTTATGGCGAAGACCATGAGGATAGAGCCCAGCCGGCGACGGTGGCGGAACTCTTCGCCAACGTTCGGAAGAACTACTTCCGGCTCTATTTCCACTACCTCTATTTCAATATTGCCCGCTTTTTCTATCTCCGCGCGGATGACCTCTACAGCCTGCTGGTGCTGATCCCATCGGTCGCCGCCGGGAAGGTAACGCTGGGCATCTTCACGCAGGTCAGCAATGTTTTTGATCAGGTGCGGTCATCATTCCAGTATCTAATCAATTCCTGGACGACAATTGTTGAGCTGATGTCCATCTACAAACGTCTGAAGGCTTTTGAGGCCACGATCTACGACGAGCCACTGCCGGATATCGACCAACGTTTTCTCCGGCGCGAAGATACGGACGGCGAGCTAGCAGCCAACCGCCCTTGAGTTTCGTCAGGTTTGGGATACTTTTTAAAAGGCGGAGCGATCCGCCTTTTTTTGTTTGGCGATGATCGGCAAAGCCTCCGCATAACTCACGCAGGCGACGTCGGGCTTGCCGCAGGTTTCGGTGAGAAACCGGTCGAGCGCGCGCCAATAGGCGCCGCCATTCATCTCGACGAAATGGAAGCCCAGCTGTAGCGGGATGCGATTTCTGTCATACTCTTTCTGGAAGGCCTTGCGGTAGGCATCAAGCGTGCGCTCTTCGAAGACGGCGCTGTCCTTCTTGTTTTCGATGCCCATGGAATGGCGAACGAACAGATTGTAGTCCATGCCGATCACCCGGCGCTGCTGCGGGCCTTCGGGAATGAGCGGCAGGCCGAAGCGCGGCAATCCATCCGCATCCGACGGCCAGCCCGGCCCCTTGGTGACGAGGCTGGCATCATAGGTAAAGCCATCCTGTTTCAGGGCGGGGAGCAGGCCATCGCTGAGCGACAGATAGGGTGCGCGAAAACCCTTGATGCCATGGGTTGCGAAGTCCGCCCAGCCCTTCGGCTCCTCGCCGGGAATGCCGGCCGCCTTCCAGGCGCCGGCCAGTGCTATATTGAACGCAGAGAATTCCAGTTTCCAGTCAGCAGTGCTCCAGCCTTTGCCGTCGAAATGGCCACACGCATGACTGCCGATATCATGGCCCGCCTCGTGGGCTGCCCAGATATGGCGGACGCGTGCCTGGATCTCTTCGCGGCTCTGGGCAAAGCCGACATTGGAGCGTGCGGCCTTATGGCCCGGCGCCTGATAGGTCTTGCCGCCTTCGGCTCGGGTCATCAGAAAGGTGCAGGAGAGAAAATACGTGAACCGCGCGCCGGTGCGCTTGCCCATCTCCAGGCTTTTTTCCCATAGTTTGTTGTCGTGCGCGCCATCGAACGAGATGATGACGAGCTGCTTGCGTTCCGCCGGTGCCGGAGGCTCGACGGCGTGGGCAACGGCAGGGGCGAGTGCCATTGCGAAAGCAAGACAGGTGGCTGCGGAAATTCTGGGCATGCGGGAACCTTGGGCGGCGAATGCGGGATTGCGTTCCCTGAGCCAAGAATGCGGCAATCCTTTGATCGGACTGGAAAACAAGCCGCATTACCGCTATGCGATAGTTCTGAATTCATAACAGTTGCGGGTATCCTTCATGGCCTTTCTCATTCTCGGTATCGTCATCTTCCTCGGCATCCATCTGGTGAAGAGCTTCGCACCCGGTCTTCGCGCTGCGGTCGTCGAGCAGGGCGGCACCGGGCTTTGGCATGCCATTCATGGTTTCTGTGCTCTTCTGGGTCTTTGTCTGATCGCCTATGGCTTCGATCTGTCGCGGGCAACGACCGGCATGCTCTACACACCGCCGAAGTTTCTCACCCATATCGCCCTGACGCTGATGCTGATCTCCTTCGTCTGTCTGGCAGCTGCGTTCCTGCCTGCCGGAAAAATCAAGGCTGCTACCAAACACCCGGCGATCCTGGCCATCAAGATCTGGGCACTGGCGCATCTGATGGCCAATGGCGAGGTCAACTCGGTGCTGCTGTTCGGCACGTTCCTTATCTGGGGCGTGATCTTGCGCATCTCGATGAAGCGCCGCTGGCGTGCAGGCGAGATCAAGCATCCGGTGTTCGTGTCTTATAAATACGATGCCATCGCCTTGCTTATCGCCCTTGTTGTCTACGTGTTGTTTATCTGGAAGTTGCACGAGCTACTGATCGGCGTTGCGCCGATTGTGATGGGGTAAACGGCGCTAATCGGGGCTAAATCGCGCTGCCCCCTTACAACGGCCTCAAAATACGGTAGAAGCGCGGAAATCTTTACATCCATCTTTGCAGGGAAGGCCGGGAAACCGGAACTTAGGAATGGCGAACCAGGACGACAGCTTTATCCGCGAAGTCAACGAAGAATTGCGCTCCGAACAGGTGAAAGCCGTCTGGACGCGGTTTGGCAGCGTCATCATCGGGATCGCAATTCTCATTGTTGTCGGCACGATCGGCAAGGTCGGTTACGAGTATTGGCACGAGACATCGGCCTCGCAATCGGGCGACGAATTCCTGGCAGCCTTGACGTTGTCGCGGGAAAACAAGACGGATGAAGCGCTGGCCGCCCTCGCCACGCTCGAAAAGGATGGCTACGGCGCCTATCCGGTTCTGGCGAAAATGCGGGCAGCAACTCTTCAGGCGCAGAAGGGCGATACCGCAGGCGCGGTCAAGGTCTTCTCCGACATCTCCAAGGATGCCAGCCTGCCGCAGGCAATGCGCGATGCTTCCCGCCTGCGTGCCGCCTATCTGCTGGTCGATACCGGCACCTATGAACAGGTTTCGGCAGAAGCTGAACAGCTTGCCGTTCCTGGTAATGGCATGCGTCATTCGGCCCGTGAAGTGCTCGGTCTTACAGCCTACAAGGCTGGCGATATGCCCAAGGCCAAGACCTGGTTCCAGCAGATCGTCGATGATGCCGAGACACCGCGCAATCTGGCAAACCGCGCCCAGATGCTGCTTGACCTGATTACCGCCAGCGGAAAGGCTGCCTGAACGGGCGTCCGAGAAAACAACATTGGAGCGTGACCGTTTGCGGGTGCTCTGAAGACAGGATTATTCGATGAACTTCACCGTCGCCATCGTTGGGCGCCCCAATGTCGGAAAGTCGACGCTTTTCAACCGTCTGGTTGGCAAGAAGCTGGCGCTCGTTGACGATACGCCGGGCGTTACCCGCGACCGCCGTCCGGGCGATGCCAAGCTTGTCGACTTGCGCTTCACCATCATCGATACCGCCGGCCTCGAGCAATCCGGGCCGGAAACCCTGCAGGGCCGTATGTGGCTGCAGACGGAAGCGGCCATTGAAGAGGCCGACCTGACGCTGTTCGTTGTCGACGCGAAATACGGCCTGACGCCGGCCGACGAGACACTGGGCAAGATGCTGCGCCGCCGCGGCAAGCCAGTCGTTTTGGTTGCCAACAAGTCGGAAGCCAAGGGCTCCGACGGCGGCTATTACGACGCATTCACGCTCGGCCTTGGCGAACCTGTTGCCATCTCGGCCGAACACGGCCAGGGCATGATCGATCTGCGCGACGCCATCGTCGCAGCGCTTGGCGAAGAACGCGCCTTTCCGCCTGAGATCGACGAGCCGGAGACCAATGTCGATCTGCGCGGCGAAGAGGACCTGGACGACGAAGACTTCGAGCCGGAATATGATGAAACCAAGCCGCTGCGTGTGGCGATCATCGGCCGTCCGAACGCCGGAAAGTCGACGCTGATCAATCGCTTCCTTGGCGAAGACCGCCTTTTGACCGGCCCGGAGGCCGGCATCACCCGCGATAGCATTTCCGTCGAATGGGACTGGCGCGGCCGCACCATCAAGATGTTCGACACCGCCGGCATGCGCAAGAAGGCGCGGGTGCAGGAGAAGCTGGAAAAGCTCTCCGTTGCCGATAGCCTACGCTCCATTCGCTTCGCCGAGGCTGTTGTCATCGTGTTCGATGCGACGATTCCGTTCGAAAAGCAGGACCTGCAGCTGGTCGATCTCGTTGCTCGCGAAGGCCGCGCCGCGATCCTTGCTTTCAACAAGTGGGATCTGGTTGAGGATACCCAGGCGCTGCTGGCCGATCTGCGCGAAAAGACCGAGCGTCTCTTGCCGCAGGTCCGTGGCATCCGCGCCGTGCCGATCTCCGGCCAGACCGGCTACGGTCTCGACAAGCTGATGCAGTCGATCATCGACACCGACAAGGTCTGGAACCGCCGTATTTCGACTGCGCGGCTCAACAAGTGGCTGGAATCGCAGCAGATCCAGCATCCGCCGCCAGCCGTTTCGGGCCGCCGCCTGAAGCTGAAATATATGACCCAGGTCAAGGCCCGCCCGCCGGGCTTCATGATCTCCTGCACACGGCCGGATGCCGTGCCGGAAAGCTACATTCGCTATCTGACCAATGGCCTGCGCGCTGATTTCGAAATGCCGGGCGTGCCGATCCGCATTCATTTGCGGGCGTCGGAAAATCCGTTCGAGAACAGGAAGAAGCGGTAGACGCCGGGAGTGGCGCTTGCCCTACCATGTGATGAAGGTCGGGCTATAGGCCGCAATCTTGCTGTCGCGGGTGACGAGGATCAGCGGCTCGGTGATCGCCTGCGCGATCAGCAGGCGATTGAATGGATCAGGGTGAGTGGTGTCCAGATTTCCCAGTGCTGCGGCGTGGGCAACGGTGAGGTTCAAGAAATCATATCCGACATTGGTGAAATGCCGGATTGCTTCCTCCCCATCGAAGGGAGGACTGTCCTTGCGTCCGAGCCGGAATTTCAGCGCGATTTCCCATATACTGGCTGCGGAGACGAAAACATCGTTGCTCCGGTTTGAGAGAATTTGGCGTATGTCTGACGGTAGGCGGTGTATCGCCGTCAGACTCCATATGGCCACATGGGTATCGAGCAGCAGCCTCATTCCGGCTTGACGCCGAAGAGTTCGGCAATCTCGTCATCCAGCGCATTGAAGTCCTCGAGAGACATGTCCGGAAATTGCCCTTGAAGAAGACCAAGCCGTCTTGGCGGCTTTTCATTGGCGGCTAGCGGAACCAGTCTCGCTGCCGGTTTGCCGTCGCGCGCAATGATGATCTCGTCTTCGGCGCCGCTTTCAACGGCGCTGACAAGTTGGGAAAGGCGCGTCTTGGCTTCCAGCATATTGACGATCGTCATCGCATCTCCCCTTGGCTAAGGTTGACCAAAGGTAATGCCGGAAGCCCGGAATTGCAACGATGAGCCTACAGGCTCGCTTCGAACTTGTCTCTGGAAACAAGGGCTCCGTGATGCTGAATGACCGTCGCTGCTGCTTCTGCCGCAAACCGCGCCGCAACGCTGGCGTCACCATCGACGGCATAGCGGGCAAGGAAGGCGCCGTTGAAACTGTCGCCGGCGCTGGTCGTGTCGACGATCTTTTCGACATTGGCGGAGGGGACGAACTGGAGCGGCGTATCACCAAAACTCAGCGTCACGCCCTTTGGTCCATCCTTCACCACGATATTATCGACGCCAAGGCCGCGATAGCGGGCGATGGTTGCCGCAATGTCGGCATCGCCGAAATGCGCCTGTTCGTCGTCAAAGCTCGGCATGACGAGGCTGGAGGCGCGGGCGCCGGCCGAGACCGTTTCGCGCATATAGGTCTTGTCGTCCCACAGGCGCGGCCTGATATTGGGGTCGAAGATGACAAGTTTGCCCGCAGCCTTGGCGCGGCGCAGTTCGGACAGCAGCGTTTCGACGGCTGAAGGGGCGAGAATGGCAAGGGTGATACCGGAAAAGACGATGATATCGGAGGCTTCGATGGCGGCGCGCAGATGGGTGGCGTCGTCGGCCAAGGTCTTGGCGGCCGAGACCGAGCGCCAGTAGGAAAAGCTGCGCTCGCCATCTTTCAAATGGATCATGTAGAGCCCGGGAGAACGGCCTTCAACGCGGCGGATGGCGCTAGTGCCGACCCCGGTCTTCTCGATGAAGGCCAGCATCTCATCGGAAACCGTATCGGTGCCGACGGCGGTCAGGTAATCGACCGACCAGTCGTGTGGAAGGAACAGCCGGGCATAATAGGCAGTGTTGAACGTGTCGCCGGCATAGCCCTTGCGCAGCAGATCACCCTCTGCCTGCATCAGTTCCACCATGCATTCGCCGATCGAAAGCAGCCTGCCTGTCATGAACTTCTCCCCGTTCTTCATGCTTTGCGAGAGCCGAGATACGGCTTACCGGCGGGGAAGGCAAGCGGATGCCGCTGGTTGCGAGTTGATATAAGGTCCGGAAAATCTTGCGGTGCTTCATGCCCTGTATGATCATTTTTGCCTCGGCCCACCGCAATCGCCACAAACGGCCGGGAAGGCCGTTTACTCGCTCCTGCGGCAACGATACATCTTTCAACATATCCTTGTGATCGCGGAGCTTTTTGATGGCATCTCCCTTGACGTCCAATCCCGACTGGTGGCGCGGCGCGGTGATCTATCAGGTCTATCCACGCTCTTTCCAGGATACGACAGGGGATGGCCTGGGCGATCTCAAAGGGGTGACGCAGCGGCTGCCGCATATTGCCAGCCTCGGTGTCGATGCCATCTGGCTGTCGCCGTTCTTCACCTCGCCAATGGCCGATATGGGCTATGACGTTTCGGATTATTGCGATGTCGATCCGATGTTTGGAACGCTCGCCGATTTCGACGCCTTGTTGGCGACGGCGCACCGGCTTGGCCTCCGGGTCATCATTGATCAGGTGATTTCGCACACGTCCGACCAGCACCCCTGGTTCAAGGAAAGCCGCTCGGACCGCACCAATCCGAAAGCCGATTGGTATGTCTGGGCCGATCCGAAGCCGGATGGCACCGCGCCAAACAACTGGATGTCGATCTTTGGCGGACCCGGCTGGGAATGGGACGGGGTGCGCAAACAGTATTACATGCACAATTTCCTCGGCTCGCAGCCGGACCTCAATTTCCACAATCCGCAGGTGCAGGAAGCGCTGTTGGAAACGGTGCGCTTCTGGCTGAAACGCGGTGTCGATGGCTTCCGGCTCGACACGGTCAACTTCTATTTCCACGACAAGGAACTGCGCGATAATCCGCCGCTGGTTTATGACCCGGATGCGATTGGGCTCGATGCTCCGGACGTCAATCCCTACGGCATGCAGAACCACCTTTATGACAAGACGCAGCCGGAAAATATCGACTTCCTGCAGCGCTTTCGCGCCTTGCTGGACGAGTTCGGTGACCGGGCTTCGGTAGGTGAGGTGGGGGATGGTGCGCGATCGTTGAAGACGGTGGCTGCCTATACCGGCGGCGGCGACAAGCTGCATATGTGCTACACGTTCGACCTCTTGGGACCGGATTTTACCGCCACGCATATCCGCCGCTGCGTTCAGGCGTTTCAGGACGCGGTCACGGATGGTTGGGTCTGCTGGGCCTTTTCCAATCATGACGTCACGCGCCATATCAGCCGGTTTGCTGAGACGGCCGATGAGCGCGAGCGGATTGCCAAGCTGGCGATCTCAGTGCTCGCGGCGCTACGCGGCTCGATCTGCCTGTATCAGGGCGAGGAACTGGCCCTGCCGGAAGCGGAACTGCAGCTTGAGGATCTGCGCGATCCCTACGGCATCCGCTTTTGGCCGGCCTTCAAGGGGCGCGATGGATGCCGCACTCCGATGGTCTGGGAAAGGAAAGCCGCTCATGCAGGTTTCTCCAGCGCCAAGCCATGGCTGCCGGTGCCGGCCGAACATCTTGCGCTTGCCGTCGATCAGCAGCAGGAAACCGGTTCCGTTCTCGATCACTACCGCCAGACACTGGCCTTCCGCAAAGCGTATGTGCCGTTGCTCGATGGTGCGCTGACATTCCTCGACACCAATCAGGACATACTGGCGTTCACGCGGGATAAGGGCGGCGAGAAGCTGCTGTTCATCTTCAACCTGCACCGTGGCCCGCAGACCGTCAGCGTCCCGAAGGGCATGGTGATTGCCGATGTTATGCCGATGCCGGGATTCGCGCCGAAGTTCGATGGCGGCGAGATCCTGTTGGAGGCGATGGACGTGTTTTGCGGGCGGCTGGGATAGACACGGCTTTGCTATGGATACGGGATGACATCGAGAGATGCCATCCGTGGCACCGGTTATCCTTCATCCGGCAGCAGGCGGGCTACCAGACTGCGGGCAGCGGCGAGGTCGAGGGCACGGTCAAGGACGATGGCGTCGGGATGCGCCTCCGTCGCCACCAGAAGCACGGTGCTGGAGGCGGTAAGGCCTGCCAACTCCCGGAGACCCTCCTTGTTTGCCACATGTAGCAACCCTGCAAGACCGGCACTGCCGGATGGCGTGGTTTGGATGCCCGCTTCCTCATGCAGAAGTGTGGCTGCCTGCAAAAGTGCAGCTTCGCTGACAAGCACCGGCAGGGGATCATGCCGCCGCAGGATCGCCAGTGCCGGCGCCGATGCCTCGCCACAGGCCAGCATCTCGGCGCATGTGTGCAGCGATCCGGCGATGCGCACCACGTGTCCGGCCGCAAGGGCCGGTGCCACGCACGCTGCCTGCTCTGGCTCGACAATGGCAAGCCTGGCCGCCGGCAGCCCTTCCGCCATGGCGGCGGCAAGGCCGCCCACACCCGCCTGGACGAACTGATGGGAGACGGTGATGCCGATGGCTGCAAGTTGAGCATTGATCTCGCTGGTCATCGTTGCGTAGCCGGACATCACGTCGCGAACGATCGGGTCGTTCACATCGGCACTGGTATCCGGCACCAGGACGCCATCGACGCGGGCCGCCTCAGCGGCGGCATCCACCGCATTGTCATAGGTTCCCGCGACCCAGTAAACCGACGTGCCGAGCGCCAGGATGCGCTCTGCCCGCGAGCGTGGAACGCTGTGATGCAGGTATATCGTTGCAGGCGCGCCAGCGATTTTGGCCGCTGCCGCGACAGCCAATCCATGGTTTCCATCGCTGGCACAGATCAGGCGGGGCAGATCGCCGCGTTTCCGCAACTGGGCAATCGGCGTTCCAGTCACGCGGGCCAAGGCGCGCAGCGCCGCCGTCATGCCGCCCAGAATCTTGAAATTGCCAAAGGGTCGACTGCTTTCGATCTTGACGAGAACGCGCCCGACACCGGCGCGTTGGGCGAGGGACGGGCAGTCCGCGAGCGCCGTTGCGGTGGCGGGAACCTGAGGGGGAAAATGTGTCATGGGCAGAGTATGGTGCATCGCCATGCGGTAAAACCGCAGAGATAGTCGCATAGGCGCTGAAAAACTGTTTTTTGCGACTAGTCATCATCCAGAGCAACGGGAATGACCAAGCCGCGTTTGATGACGCCGAGCGCCACATTGGTGGTGAAGCGGCGGACATTGGCGTTTTCGGCGATCAGCCGTGACATCAACGTATCATAGGCATCCACATCAGGTGCGGTGACGATCAGCACGAAGTCCGATCCGCCGGTGATGTAAAAGGCCTGCTGGATCATCGGTTCGTTCGCCAGCCAGCGGCGCAGCTGGGCAAGAAGCTCCGGCCGTTCCCGCTCGACATCCAGCGCAACGATGAAAAATGTCGGCCTGCCCACCTGTTTGGGGTCCACCACCGCAATGTCGCGCTGGATAATTCCTGTCTCGCGCAGCCGCTTCAACCGCCGCTGGATCGCGGAAACGGAGAGCGGCACGGCGGCAGCAAGCTGTTCGGCGGTCTGGGAGGCGTCTTCCTGCACCAGGTTGAGCAAATGTCGGTCGAAGCGGTCGAGGTTCATGGAGGCATAGTACAGCCCCGAAACGCGGATAAAAAGCGATCTTGCGTCACTCAACGCGGCAAGACGGCGCGGCGATGCCTTAAACCTACCCGAGTGGACCAGATACTTTGGAATTATGTCAATGAAGCTTCTTTATCAGACTCATTCGCCCTTTGCCCGCAAGACGCTGGTCTTCGCGCATGAAGTGGGGATTGCTCATCAACTGGTTGTCGAGCATCACGAAACCAGCCCGACAAACCCCAACGCCGAGGTTTTCAATAGCAATCCGCTCGGAAAAGTGCCTGTTCTCCTGCGCGACGGCGTATCGCCGTTGTTCGATTCCGATGTCATTTGCGCCTATTTCGATACATTGCACGAGGGGCCATCGCTTTTCCCTGCCGACACCGAACGTCGATGGGCGGCACTGCGTTTGCAAGCCTTGGCTCAGGACATGGCCTATGCGGGTATCGGCATCCGCTGGGAAACGGCCCGGCGTCCCGAACATCTGCGCTATCCCGAGCTACAGGCAGGCTACGAACGAAAGCTCTTTGAAAGCTATCGTTGGCTGGATCGGGAAATCCAGGGCGACGAGCCTTTGCATATCGGCCATATCGCCGTTGCAACGACACTGGACTGGCTTGCCTTCCGGCACCTGCCACCGTTTCGGGCACACGCCAATCTTACTCGCTGGTTCGATGCGTTTGCACAGCGGCCGTCGATGCTGAAGACACCGCTTTCCGGCGAGACCCGGGACTAGAGAGCCACCTCAGCTGATCAGCGTAAACTTGTCGACATCCACCAGCCCCATGTCCGAAATCTTTAGATGCGGGATAACGGGCAGGGGCAGGAACGCCAGTTGCAAGAAGGGCTCCTGCAGCGTTGCCCCGAGCGCGAAGGCGGCCTGGCGCAGATGATGCAGTGTGTCGCGCACGCTCTCATATGGCTCAAGGCTCATAAGGCCAGCGACCGGCAGCGAGATTTCGCCGGTGACCTTGCCATCCTCGACGACAACGAAGCCGCCCTTGATCTGGCCGAGCCGGTTGGCGGCCAGCGCCATATCGTCCTCGTTGACACCGACGACGCAGATATTGTGGCTGTCATGGCCGACGGTCGAGGCAATCGCACCCTTCTTCAAGCCAAACCCCTGGACGAAGCCATTGGCATGGTTGCCGTTGACGCCGTGGCGCTCGATGACGGCGACCTTGATAATGTCGCGGCCGAGATCGACACCGGCCTGATTGCCGGATGCCGGCAGCTTGTAGCGGCGGTGTTCGGTGATGATTTTTCCCGGCAAAACGCCGATGACGGAGGTCTCCCCCTCGGCGTAGGGCACGCCGAAATCGGCGGCATTGATATGGCCGGCCTTGACGCTATCGAGACCGACCGGCGCGACCGGGCGGCGGTTGGCAAACAGGGCGTCATTGACGAGACGGCCACCGGCAAGCACGGCTTCGGCTTTACAGTTTTCCAAGCTGTCGACGACCACCAGATCGGCGCGCCAGCCGGGGGCGACAAGGCCGCGGTCGCGCAGGCCAAAGGCGCGCGCAGCCGAGATCGAGGCGGCGCGGTAGACGGCGAGCGGTTCTACCCCTTTGGCGATCGCTTCGCGGATCATGTAGTCGAGATGGCCTTCTTCAGCGATGTCGAGCGGATTGCGGTCATCGGTGCAGAGTGCCAGGAACGGCGACAGCCGCTCGGTCAGGATCGGCATCAGCGCGTGCAGATCCTTGGAGACGGAGCCCTCGCGCACCAGGATATGCATGCCCTTGCGGATCTTCTCCAGCGCCTCAGCCGCAGTGGTGCATTCGTGATCGGTGCGAATGCCGGTGGAGAGATAGCCATTGAGATCAAGCCCGCTTAACAGCGGCGCGTGGCCATCGATATGGCCGCCCTGGAAGGCGTCGAGCTTGGCAAGGCAGACGGGGTCCTTGTGAATGACACCGGGGAAATTCATGAACTCCGCAAGGCCGATGACCTTCTCGTGGTTGCGGAAGGGCAGAAGCTTTTCGATTGGCAGGTTGGCGCCGGAGGTTTCCAGATGGGTGGCGGGCACACAGCTCGAGAGCTGCACGCGGATATCCATGATGGTTTCGCAGGCGGAATCGAGGAAATACTGGATGCCCGTGGTGCCGAGCACATTGGCGATCTCGTGCGGATCGCAGATCACGGTGGTGACGCCATAGGGCAGCACGCAGCGGTCGAATTCATGCGGGGTGACCAGCGAGGATTCGATGTGCAGATGCGTGTCGATGAACCCCGGTACGACGATCTTGCCGGTGATATCGATTTCGGTGGTGCCGGTGTAAGTGCCGTAGGTGCCGACGATGCGATCGCCGCAGATGGCGATATCGGAGGCAACGAGGTCGCCGGTCACCAGATCGAAGAAACGGCCGCCTTTGAGCACGATATCGGCCGGAATACGGCCGGTGCCCTGATCGATCAGCTGTTCAAGTTTTTCGCTCACGGGTGCCTGCCTCTTGGGTGCTTGTCTGAAATATTGCTCACCGGAGCATAGAGGCTGATCGCCATCATTGCATACCGGGATATACCAGATCGATGATTGTGACTGTGGATGGTGGCTGCGCTATGGCCGACGAACCCAGCAACAAACGAAATCGGGCGCCGAAGCGCCCGATCCGTCATTGATTGCTCTGCTTACTCGGCAGAAACGATCTTGCCGCCTTCCCACTTGTAGAGCGAGAAGCTCTGCGAGGTGAGGTCGCCGGTTTCGCCATAGGTGACGTCGCCGATGGCGGTCTTGATCGGTTCTCCGGTTTTCAGGGCAGCGGTGACGGCTGCGGCGTCTTCGGCGCTGCCGGCCTTCTCGATACCGGCCTTGATCACTTCAACGGCTGCATAGGCGTTGAGCGTAAAAGCTTCCGGCGGGATGTTGACGGCCTGAAGGGCTGCAACGGCTGCCTTCGAGCTGTCGTTCTTCAGAGCGTCGGCCGCGTTGGTGAAGACCGTGCCGGCACCTGCGTCTGCGCCGATAGCCCAGAATTCGGTGTTGGACAGGCCGTCGCCGCCGATGATCTGGATCTGAGCGCCGATATCATGCAGCTGGCGCACCAGAAGACCGGCTTCCGGGTGGTAGCCGCCGAAATAGAGCACGTCGACCTTTTCAGCCTTCAGGCGGGTGGTGAGCGCGCTGAGATCCTTGTCGCCGGGTGTCAGCGAATCGTTGAAGACTTCGGTTACGCCACCGGCGTTCAGCGTTGCCTTGAAGGAATCGGCCAGACCCTTGCCGTAGGCGCCCTTGTCGTTGAGGATGCCGATGCGCTTGTCCTTGAACTGCTTCAGGACATAGGCTGCTGCGACTTCTGCCTGCTGGTCGTCACGGCCGCATGTGCGCAGGATGGTGGCAAGGCCACGCTTGGTGAGGTCCGGCGTCGTCGCTGTCGGGGTGACCATCAGGATGCCGTTTTCAGCCAGAACGTCGGATGCCGGCATGGCAACGCCCGAGGTGACCGGACCGACGACAAAGCGGATGCCTTCGCCGACGATCTGGTTGGCTGCCGAAACACCCTGCTTGGGTTCGCCGGCGTCGTCAGCCAGCTTCAGGACGACCTGTTCGCCGAGAATGCCGCCATTCTTGTTGATCTGATCGACGGCAACTTGGGCGCCGTTCTTGACCTGGTCGCCATAGGCGGCGACGGGGCCGGTCAGCGGCGCGATCAGGCCGATTACGATCTCGGCATGGGCGAGCGGCGCAAAGACCAGCGAGGCCGCGAGCGTGGCGCCCGACAATGTCTTGAATTTCATCTTGCGTCTCCTTTGGTGGGTTTGTTCCCCGCAGTGCCAGCGCTTCGGCTGCCGGGCTGGGCGGGTGAGACCTGCCAGCCGGAAAGCAACGTCAGTTCTGTTGAGGTGTCCGCCTTCTGTGAACGGATCGATCCCATGCTTCTCGTCTATGAACCCCGCCCGGATTCCGCAAGGCGATTTTTTGGGCAAAGTGCAAAATAATTGTTCAGATATTGCGCCAGACGGGACCGGGACCTCTGGTCCGGCCCCGTCTGGATGATTTTACGATCGTATCTTGTTCGTTTATGCGTTGGCGATCAGCACTTTGCGGATGCCGTCGACCAGTTCGTCGATCTCGGCCTTCGAGATGATCAACGGCGGCGAAAGGGCGATGATGTCGCCGGTGGTGCGGATCAGATAACCGCTTTCATAGGCCTTCAGGAAGGCGGAGAAGGCGCGTTTCGTCGGCTCTCCGGCGATCGGTGCCAGCTCGATCGCGCCAATCAGGCCGATATTGCGGATGTCGATCACATGCGGGCAGTCGCGCAGCGAATGCAGCGCATCGCCCCAGTAGGACGCAAGCTCGGCGCCACGGGTGAGCAGGCCTTCATCGCGATAGGTGTCGAGTGTGCCAAGCGCTGCGGCGCAGGCGATCGGGTTGCCGGAATAGGTATAACCGTGGAAGAATTCGATCATGTGCTCCGGGCCGCTCATGAAGGCGTCATGGATTTCGCCAGTGACGAACACGGCGCCCATCGGGATGACGCCGTTGGTCAGGCCCTTTGCGGTGACGATCATGTCCGGCTTGACGTCGAAATACTGGGCTGCGAACGGTGTGCCGAGGCGACCGTAACCAGTGATGACTTCATCGAAGATCAACAGGATGCCGTGCTTCGTGCAGATGTCGCGCAGTTTCTGCAGATAGCCTTTCGGCGGGATGAGCACGCCGGTCGAGCCAGCGACGGGTTCGACGATGACGGCCGCGATGGTCGAGGCGTCATGCAGTGTGACGATGCGTTCCAGTTCGGTAGCGATATCGCCGCCATGCTCCGGCTCGCCCTTGGTGAAGGCGTTCTTGTCTGGAAAATGGGTGTGCGGCATATGGTCGACGCCGGTCAGAAGCGTGCCGAACATCTTGCGGTTGGAAACGATACCGCCAACCGAGATGCCGCCGAAATTGACGCCGTGATAGCCACGCTCGCGGCCGATCAGGCGGGTGCGCGAGCCCTGGCCCTTCACCTTGTGGTAGGCAAGCGCCACCTTCAGCGCTGTTTCGACCGATTCAGAACCGGAATTGGTGTAGAGCACATGCTCCATGCCTTCTGGCGCGATATCGATCAGGCGGTTTGCCAGTTCGAAAGCCTTCGGATGGCCAAGCTGGAAGGCGGGAGCATAGTCAAGCTCGCCAGCTTGCTGCTGGATGGCTTCGGTGATCTGCGGGCGACAGTGGCCGGCGTTGACGCACCAGAGGCCGGCCGTGCCATCGAGCACCTGGCGGCCGTCATGGGTCGTGTAGTGCATGTCCCTCGCCTTGACGAACATGCGCGGTTCTTTCTTGTACTGCCGGTTGGCAGTGAACGGCATCCAGAAGGCGCTGAGATCGTTCGGCGTGGCATTGAGGCGGTTCGACATCATGTTCTCCGTGGCGCGTACGGTCTGGCGGCCAAATCCAGTGGGTTTCGGTTAAATCTTTACCTGATGGTCAAACTATCAGGGCGCTTTTCGCGGTCAAGCCTCGGCCTGACGACGTCAGAACCTGGCGCAGATCGGCAATGCCCAAGTTTCGGCGGCCCGGAAACATTTGGAAACAGGGCTTGCATCCAATCTTTTCCGAAGGTTAACCTGTTTGCAGCAGAGTGGCGCCGCGTTCCCGCAACACGCGCTCAGGATAGATATTTTGCCAAAATTTGCAGCCAGCCTGATGCTCGCGCTTTTCGTCAGTCTACCAGCGCAAGCAGAAGCAGCAGACATGATTGCCGATGGCGCCTTTGAAAAGGGGCATGATGGCTTCTGGGCGGCTGGTGGAGTCGCGCTGGCGCGCGAGCATGGCAAGTTGTGCGCCGATGTCGAGGCGGGCGGTACCCCTTGGGACCGGCTGCTCGGTCTCAACGATCTTCAGTTCGAACCGGGAAAATCCTATCGCCTGACAATGGTGCTCGAAGCCAAGGACGCGCACACATTCCCGGTCACGATCCAGCGGAATGCCGAACCCTGGACGGCGCAGGCAACCTTCGAAGCCGGGACCAAGGCCGGGAAGGTGGAGTTTTCGGCCGCTTTCACGGCAACGGAGAAAGATCCGGCCCAGATCATCTTCCAACTGGGCGGAGCGCAAAAAACTTGGCGCGTTTGCCTGGATGATGTGGCACTGCGCGAAACAAAGCCTGACAGGCTCGAGGCAACCGCGCGAAAGACGATGTACGCGCTACCGGCACTGGTCAATCAAACCGGCTATTTTCTCGATGGGCCGAAGCGGGCGACGATCTTGTCGGAGGCGACCGATCCGTTGCCGTTCAAGCTGGAAGACGAAAATGGTGCCGCAATCGGCGAGGGGATGACGGCGCCTGCCGGTTTCGATCCGACGGTCGAGGCCAACACACAGATCGCTGATTTTTCGGCTTTTGCAACGGCAGGCGAGGGCTACCGCCTGGTCCTCGGCGGGAAGAAAAGCCTGCCGTTTTCGGTCGGCCACGATATCTATGGCAAACTGCGCGTCGATGCGCTGTCCTGGTTCTATCCGCAGCGCAGCGGCATCGAGATCAAGGGCGATATCGCTGGCGAGGCCTATGCACGGCCGGCCGGACATGTGCAGGAAAGCCCGAACCACGGTGATACGAAGGTAACCTGCCTGACAGGCAAGGTCGCCACCAAGCTCTATGGCAAGGACTGGACCTGCGACTATACATTGGATGTCTCTGGCGGCTGGTATGATGCGGGCGACCAGGGGAAATATGTGGTCAATGGCGGTATCGCCGTGTCGCAGCTCTTGAGTACGTTCGAACGCGGGCTGGTTTTCGGCGATGGGGCTTCGCCGGTTTTGAGCGACAGCCTGTCGCGCATTCCTGAAAACGGCAATGGCATTCCCGATATCCTCGACGAAGCACGTTGGGAACTTGAATTCCTGATGAAAATGATGGTGCCTGACGGTCAGCCGCTGGCCGGCATGGTGCATCACAAGGTTCACGATATCAAATGGACCGGGGTGCCAATGCTGCCACATCTCGATCCGGAACTGCGCGTGCTGCACCGCCCCTCGACGGCGGCAACGCTCAATCTCGCTGCTGTAGCGGCACAGGGCGCCCGGCTGTTTGCGACCTATGACAGGGAGTTTGCGCAACGCCTGCTCGCTGCCGGTCAGAAGGCATGGCTGGCCGCCGCCGCCCATCCCGCTCTCTTCGCGCCGGGTTCCGACGGCTTGCAGGGCGGTGGCGATTATGGCGACGACGACATTTCCGATGAAACCTATTGGGCGGCCGCCGAGCTCTATATCACCACGGGAGAAGCCCGCTATCTCACGGCGCTGAAAGCTTCGCCGCATTGGGCCGGACCGGTCTTTCCCGCCGTCGGCGCGTTCGATTGGCGCAGCGTAGCGGGTCTCGGCCGTCTCGATCTGGCGCTTTATGGCGACAATCTTGAGCCCGATGACAAGGCAATGGTGATGGCATCCGTTGTATCAGCTGCGCGGAATTTCCTCAGCCTGCAGGCAAAGGAGCCGTTCGGGCATATCTACCGGCCGGCCAACAATCGCTACGACTGGGGATCAAACCAGCTCATTTTGCAGAACATGATCGTTGTTTCCGCCGGCTATGACCTCACGGGCGAATTGCCGTTTCTCAATGGCGTGCGGGAAAGTATCGACTACATCCTCGGGCGCAACGCGATGAACACATCCTATGTTACCGGTTACGGCAGCGTCTTTGCCAAGAACCAGCATAGCCGCTGGTATGCCCATCAGGTCGATAAAACGCTGCCCAATCCGCCTGTCGGTACGCTGGCCGGCGGGCCGAATTCGACACTGGTCGATGATGTCGCGCGCGCGCGCCTGAAGGGCTGCGCACCACAGACCTGCTATATCGATGACATCATGGCCTGGGGCACCAACGAAATGACGATCAACTGGAATGCACCGCTGGTCTATATCGCCTCGTTCCTGGCGGATGCGCGATGAACGGACAGACGGGCATCGCTTTCATCGGCACGGGCTTCGTCGCCGATTACTACATGACGACGCTGGCCAACCACCCGCAACTGCAGCTGGCGGGTGTCTGGGACGTCGACCCCGATCGCTTAAAGCAGTTTTGCAACTACTGGAACGTTCGCGCCTATGCCTCTGAAGCAGAATCGCTTTCCGATCCTGCTGTCGTCATCATCGTCAACCTGACGACGCCGGAAAACCACCATGCCGTCAACCGGGCGGCGCTGCTGGCAGGCAAACATGTCTATTGCGAGAAGCCTCTGGCCATGACGGTCGATGAGGCGCGGGAGTTGGTATCGCTTGCTGCGGAGCGAGGTCTTATCCTTGCCGGCGCACCGGCCAATGCGCTCAGCGATGCCTGTGGTCATTGCGCCGAAATCCTCCGCTCCGGTGTCATCGGCACGCCACGTCTTGCCTATGCCGAGATGGAGGACGGACCCGTCTTTCGCGACAAATGGCAGGAATGGCGCAGCCGCTCTGGTGCGAAATGGCCGGCAGTGCACGAATTCGAAATTGGCTGCACGCTCGAGCATGCCGGCTATGCCGCAAGCTGGCTGGTGTCGCTGTTCGGACCAGTGTCGAATGTCGCGGCTTTTTCCGCGCTCACCTTTCCCAACAAAGGCCCGGGCACCGAAGGCCTTGACCTTGGCCCTGATTTTTCCGTTGGCTGCCTGACCTTCAAGTCGGGGCTTGTCGCTCGTTTGACCAGCGGTCTGGCGGCGCCACGGGACCGGTCGCTGACGATCGTCGGCGACAAGGGCACGATCGTCGTGCGCGATCTCTGGGACAATCGCTCGCCGGTCCATGTCGAACTGAGTGGTGGCAAGCGGCCGCTGCTGCATCGGCTGGTCGAGCGCATCGAGTGGCAGTTTCAGCGAAAGTTCCCGTTTCGGCTCACTGCCGGAAAACCGGTCGTCTATCCGCAGGCAGCGCAGAAGAACAGCCTGCCGGCCTATCCCTCACAGATCGATTTTGTCCGCGGGATTGCAGCGCAGGCGGACGCGATCAAGGCTGGCAACCGGCCGCTGTTTTCCGGCGAAACGGCATTGCATCTGACGGATATCGTGCTTGCGCTCAATGCCGGCAAGCGGGACCATACACCGACGGCGCTATGAAGGCGGCAGTGACCGGATAGTTTCGATGATGCGGAGTGCTTCGGCGCTGGCGCTGAGCGGCATTTCCGATTGCTGCTGTTGCCCTGCCAGGATGGCAAGGCTCACAGCCGCGATCTCGAACTGTAGCCCATCGCCGGGAAAGCCATGCCGATAGACCGTGAGGCCGGGCAGGGGCAGCCGGCGGGCCAACTTCCCGGCTGCGCGTGACAGGCGGCTCGACCCGGAAGGAACTGCAAGGTGATGGGCGATGCGGTTTCTCGTCAGGATGATCCGGTTTGCCCGCAGGAACGGAGCATCGATCACCAGGCTGCCGGTTTCGCCTTCGATGATGAAGCGATTGGTCCCATTGCGGTCGAAACCGCAGGACAGCCTTGCCTGGAAACCGTCATAACCGAGCGCGACATCCGCTGTCATATCGACACCCGTGGGTGCGGCCGACCAGCGCCCCGATATCGTCTGCGGCGAGCCGAACAGCGAGAGCGTGAGGGCGATCGGGTAGACACCCAGATCAAGCAGCGAGCCACCGCCGAGCGACGGTGCAAAAAACCGACTGCTGGCATCGAAGGTCTTGGCATAGGCGAGTTCGGCGCGGATGCCGGCGATGGCGCCGATCGTCCCATCGGCCAGAAGCTGCTTTAGATGATTGATCGCGGGCAGGAAGACAGTCCAGAGTCCTTCCATCGCAAAGGTCTGTTTTTCCGCGGCCAGGTCGGTGAGTGCCTGCGCCTCGGCTGCAGTCGCCACGAGCGGCTTTTCGATCAGTACGGGCTTTCCGGCGTTGAGTAGCGCCCGAGTCTGATCAAAATGAGTGGTGTTTGGCGTTGCGAGATAGACGGCATCGATCGATGGATCAGTGGCGAGGGTATTGATATCCGGGATGATGCGCAGTCCGCCGAAGCGGTTTGAAAAAACGGTGGCGGCCTCAAGCGTGCGCGAACAAACGGCAACCAGTGTTGCATTATCCGTCAGCCGTATGTCTTGGGCAAACGTCGTTGCGATGGAACCCGTACCAAAGACGGCCCATTTGAGGGAAGTTGCGGAAGGTGGATTTTGGGCAGTCATGGTCATGGCGCCGATACTGCAACGCCAAGTCTCAAAGTCGCGTAAACGTCATATGACAATCGCAACCGATCCATACTCCGGAGGCAAGCGCTTCCAGATGACAAGCCGGCGAGCGGCGAGACAGGACGGGGCCGGCAAGCGGCCCCGATCCGTATCAGGCGGTACGGCGCTGCGCGACCTTTTCAACCGCGCTGGTATCGTCGCCGTAGATTTCCTTCAAGGTTTTCAGAACTTTCAGTACTGCATCCGAAGAACTTGAATAATAGATCGTCTGAGCATCTCTACGGGTAGTCACGAGATTTTGGGCACGCAGCTTCGAGAGATGTTGCGACAGGGCAGATTGGCTGAGGCCGACCTGGTTTGCCAAGGCGCCAACGGCCATCTCTTCGTTCACAAGTGAACTGAGAATCAGCAGACGCTTTGGGTTGGCCATAGCCGACAGAAACTCCGCAGCTATTTCAGCCTTGCCGTGTTTCTGAGGAGAGATCGTTTGCATTCCATACTCCATGCGAAGTTCACATCACGCTTGGTTATGAATGTGAATAAGGGATAATTAGACGTGATGAATAAAAGGACAACTGCCTACTGCAAGAAATCGGGGTAAAAGTTCCCGTATTTAACGGTAAAGTTTTACCAGTGTGTCCCGTAACTCCCCTTTGGATTGCAGTGGGGCGTCGTATTCCAGTCGCTTGAGTTGATCGCCCGACACCAGATCGACCCCGCTGGCATCGAGACCGCAGATTTTCCAACCGGTTCCTTTTGCCTTGCAATAGAGCGCGGCATACTTGCTGGCTGCATCGGAGTGGTCGGAATTCATGTGGTCGATCGCGCCTGCTTCCATTGCGGCGAGATCGTCGATTGCCGGGGAACGGATCATCAGATCCTCGCCACTCAGGACATAGGCACGGCCAAAGCCGCCATTCATGCTGGCCTTGATTGGCATGAGGCGGAAGAATGCGAAATCTGGAAAGTCGACATAGAGCTGGGCCTTCGGATGGCGGCGGATGAAGCGCTCGCGGATACGGGCGTGAGCGTTGCCATTGCGCTCGACCTTTTCCGCTTCACATTGAACCGTCAGCCGCGCATGGGCGAGTGGATCACCCTTGCCGATTTCGCCGGTCAAGAGTGAGCAGCGCTGGTCTGCGGACAGGGCCTGCGTGTGGGCCGACAGGGCGGAAACCAGGATGACCGGCGTGCCATCGGTATCGATACCGACAAGCACACGGCTGACAAAGGGGAAACCGCCGCTGTCTGGCTCGATCACCGCAATGGCGGCACTGCGCGCGGAGCGCAGGATGATGCGGGCAAGCTTGCGCGCCTCGTCATCGGTTTCGCGCAGAACGGAAGGTTTGTCGGCCATAAGGTTGCCTCTTGTCTTGAATGCCAAACGCCCGGACATGTGTTGCCCGGGCGTCCTTTATAGCGACATCATGAGCAGAACAGTCAACTTTTGTTGCGATGCCGTGTCAGGCCTTCCACGACGTTCTGCGCATTGATTGTGCCGACGATGGCGCCGTTGTCGACGACGCCGATGCTGCCGGGCTGGCGCGACATCGCATCGAGGATGTCGATCAGCGGGGTGGTCGGTTTGGCTGTTGCCGAGACACCGGCCGCAGGCGCCGTGCGGCTGACGCCCTGGCTCATGACGTCCATCGCCGTCAGCATGGTGATCGGGTTCATGTGCTGGACGAAATCGGCAACATACTGGTTGGCCGGATTCTTGACGATATCTTGCGGCGTTCCGCACTGGATGATGCGTCCGCCTTCCATGATGGCGATGCGGTTGCCGATGCGGAAGGCTTCGTCGAGATCGTGGCTGACGAACAGGATGGTCTTCTTCAGACGCCGCTGGAATTCCAGCAACTCGTCCTGCAGGCGGGTGCGGATCAGCGGATCGAGTGCCGAGAACGGCTCGTCCATCAACAGGATCGGCGCACCAGTGGCAAAGGCCCGGGCAAGGCCGACGCGCTGCTGCATGCCGCCGGAAAGCTCCTTGACCTGACGTCCGGCCCATTTCGTCAGGTTGACCAGTTCCAGCTGTTCGGCAACGCGCTCCTTGCGTTCCTTGTCCGGCACGCCGGCCAATTCCAGCCCGAAGCCGACATTGTCTTCCACTGTGCGCCAGGGCAGGAGAGCAAACTGCTGGAACACCATCGAGACATCGTGCATGCGGAAGTCGCGCAGCGATTTCGCGCTGGTTTTATACGGATTGATTCCGCCGTGCCGGGTCTTTACCTGGACTTCACCGCGCACCACTGGCGCCAGTCCGTTGACGGCGCGCAAAAGGGTCGATTTGCCCGAGCCGGAGAGCCCCATCAGCACCAGGATTTCGCCTTCGGTGATCGTCAGCGACGCATCGGCGACACCGAGCACCAATCCGGTCGCAGCGCCGATCTCGTCGCGCGTCTTGCCCTGATCGACCATGGCGATGGCCGCTTCCGGCTTGTTGCCGAAGATGATATCGACATTCTTGAAAACGACGGCCTCGGTCATGCGCCTTCTCCTTCATCGGACGAACGGAACAGGCGATCGAGAATGATCGCGAGGATGACGATACACAGGCCGGATTCGAAACCCATGGCGATGTTGACGGTGTTCAGCGCCCGCACGACCGGTACGCCAAGACCGGCAGCGCCGACCAGCGCCGAGATGACCACCATCGACAGCGACAGCATGATGGTCTGGGTGAGGCCAGCCATGATCTGCGGCATGGCAAAGGGTAATTCGATCTTGCGCAGCACCTGCGATGGCGTCGCGCCAAACGAGACAGCCGCTTCCACCAGCGAGGGCGGGGTGGAAATGATGCCGAGGCGTGTGAGCCGGATCGGCGCCGGAATGGCGAAGATGACAGTGGCGATCAGGCCCGGCACCATGCCGAGGCCGAACAGCACGAGGGCAGGGATCAGGTAGACGAAGGTCGGGATGGTCTGCATCAGGTCGAGGATCGGCCGCATCACCGCGTAGACCCAGGCGCGCCGGGCGGCGGCGATGCCGAGCGGAATGCCGACGGCCATTGAGACGGCACTGGCGGCCAGCACCAGCGCCAACGTTTCCGTCGTTGCCTTCCAGTAGCCGAGATTGATGATCAACAGCAGGCCGAACAGCGTGAACAGGGTAACGCCGATCGAGCGGCGGAAATAGTAGGAAAGGGCGGTGACGATGGCCACGACGATCAGCGGATGTGGCGTCTGCAGAACCCAAAGGATCGCATTCACCACGCCGGCCAGGATCGCGGATACCTGGTCGAAAAAGCCGGTAAAATTGGTGGTGAGCCAGGTGAAGAAACTCTTCGCCCAGCCGCCGATGGGGATGCGTCGATCAGGGTTGGTTAGCCATTCCACGGGAAAATCGCCTGGTTCTTGGTGCCAATGATAGGAGCGGAAGCGCGTGGTTTGCGCTTAAAAAAAGGCGGGGACGAAGCCCCGCCTTATATATGCCGGTCAGAGACCGAGCGCGGTCTTGACCGCCGGCAATCCTTCAGCACCATCCTTGGTGGTGACACCTGCGAGCCAGGGATCGATTGCTGCCGGGTTGGCCTTCAGCCACTCGTTGGCCGCTGTTTCCGGATCCTTGCCGTCGTTGAGGATCTTGCCCATGATCTCGTTTTCCATCGGCAGGGAGAACTTCAGGTTGGTGATCAGCTTGCCGACATTCGGGCATTCGGTGGTGTAGCCGGCGCGCACGTTGGTGAAGATGGTCGCTCCGCCGAGGTTTGGTCCGAAGATATCGTCGCCGCCGGTGAGATAGGTCAGCTTGAAGTTGGAGTTCATCGGGTGGGGTTCCCAGCCGAGGAAAATGACGGGCGTGCCATCCTTTTCGGCACGGGCGACCTGCGCCAGCATACCCTGCTCGGAGGATTCGACGACTTCAAAACCCTTCAGGCCGAACGTGTCCTTGTCGGTCATGTCGATGATCAGGCGGTTGCCGTCGTTGCCGGGCTCGATACCGTAAATCTTGCCGTCAAGTTCGGCCTTGTGGGCGGCGATATCCTTGAAATCCTTGATGCCGAGTTCGGCACCCTTGGCATTGGTCGCCAGCGTGTACTTGGCGCCCTCGAGATTCGGGCCGAACGATTCGACCGACTTGTCGTTGAGGAAGGGGCGGACGTCGGCCTCCTGTGTCGGCATCCAGTTGCCGAGGAAGACGTCGATGTCCTTGTTCTTGAGCGATTGATAGGTGACCGGAACGGAGAGAACCTTGATGTCCGTCTGATAGCCAAGGCCTTTGAGGACAGAGGAAACGGTCGCCGTGGTCGCGGTGATATCCGTCCAGCCGACATCGGCGAAACGGACGGTGCCACAGCTTTCGGGCTCGGCGGCATAGGCCGATGTCAGAGCGCTCAGCGATACGGCCGCGGTCAGCATGAATTTCAATGTCAGTCTGCTCATTGTGATTATTCCCCTGCCTTTTGATTTTAGCCAATCACCAAATGTCCGCCAATTCAAGCGCCCTGGTGTTGCCTTGAGTGTATTGAGACATTCGCCGGACACGCCCGCCTAAAGCGACGTGATATGTCGCATTGCTCATGTTCTGGCGCCTGCCGTCGATTTTCTGTGACTTTCGCGCTTGCGCTCTGGTCTTCCCCGTTTTGTCTGTTCATGAACAACCAACAGCATACAGAAGAGGACGCCATGGCAAAACTGTATTTCAGCTACGCCACGATGAACGCAGGCAAATCGACCATGCTCCTGCAGGCGTCGTACAATTATCGCGAACGTGGCATGCGCACGGTGATCCTGATTGCGGCCTTTGATGACCGGGCCGGCCAGGGCCGGGTGTCCTCGCGGATCGGATTGAGCGAGGACGGCATTGCCTTCACCCATTCCGATGACCTCTACGCTCTGATCGAACGCCTGCATGCCGAGGAAACGATCGCCTGTGTCTTTGTCGACGAAGCGCAGTTTCTCGGCGAGGATCAGGTCTGGCAGTTGGCGCGCATTGCAGACCGGATCGGCATTCCCGTGATGGCCTATGGTCTGCGCACCGATTTCCAGGGTAAGCTGTTTCCCGGTTCGATGGCGTTGCTCGCCATCGCCGACGAAATGCGCGAAGTGCGAACCATCTGCCATTGCGGCCGCAAGGCGACCATGGTGGTGCGTTTGGATGGGGCCGGAAATGTCGTCCGGGAGGGCGCGCAGGTCGAAGTTGGCGGCAATGAAAAATATGTCGTCTATTGCCGCCGTCACTGGGAAGACAAGATGAACGAAGCGTGAGGCGGACTATCGCCGGGCGGGGGCGGCGTGCCATGATGGCATCCTTGCCTTAGTGTTCCGGGAAATTGTCCATGCTTCTCTCTCCGTCTCTTCCCTTGTCCATGCGTTTCGCTTCATTCGGCCTCTTTCTCTGTCTTGGAACAAGTGTCGCGCAGGCCGCAGGCAATGCCGAGACGGGCGCTCAGGTCTTCAAGAAATGCGGCGCCTGCCACACCGCGACCGAGCCGATGAACCGTGTCGGACCAAGCCTGATGGGCATCGTGGGCCGTCCGGTCGCTGCCTTTGCGGGCTACAGCTATTCCAGCGCCATGACGGCATTTGGCGCGGATGGCAAACTCTGGGACGAGGAGAGGCTGTCGGAATATCTGCTTAGCCCGAAGGCAATGGTGCCGGGCACCAAGATGTCTTTCCCCGGTTTGAGAAAGCCGCAGGAGATCGAGGACATCCTTGCCTATCTGAAGACCGCAGTGGCGCAATAGGAGCGGCATTCCGGCCATTGTCCCGCTTCAAAGCGATTTACGGTTTAAAATCCGCCGATTGCACACTTGTTCTTCAAATTGCCGCTCCCATTATATAAGTTGATGTCATGACTGAATAATTTGGCGACGCAGCGCGTCTGTACCGGAGCAACCAGGGGGAACCGATGGCGACACTTCAGAATTTTGAGAGCGAAATCGAGAAAACCCGTGGCATCGTCGAGCAGATGCGCGGCAAGATGAACCAGTCGGCCGTCGTGCTCGACCAGTTCGCCAAATCCGACACCAAGCTGGGCGATGCCAATTTCGACATCGAGAATGCCCGCATCCAGGACGTCATCAACCAGCAGAAGGTGATGGAAGGCAATATTGCCGACCTGATCATCGGCCTGGAAGACGCCACCAATGCCTTCGGTTCCGAATTCGAGAGCATGAAGAGCTATACCGGCTATGAGAAATTCATCGGCATCTTTTCCAAGCAGAGTGCCCAGCGCATGCGCACCGACCGTGTCCGCAACATGTCGCTGGCCGGAAACCTGCAGGAATTGCTGGCCAAGTCCGACACCATCGTCGGCATCCTCAAGGAACAGAAGAGCGTTCTCGACCAGCGCTACAAGACTTCGGAGGCAAGCCTGTTGCAGGTGATCGAGCGGCGCAAGGGCACGATGGCCAACCTGCAGGAAACCCAGAAGCGCATCGAGGAACTCAACCCGATGCTGATGGACATTGAAAACAAGATTGCCGCCTCGACCGACCAGATCTCCCGCACCCAGCTTGAGGGCGAGCGTTCGGTTCTGGCGACGGAATATAACGAGAAGCAGGCGAAGGAGCAGGAACTGCTGGCGGAAAGCCAGACATACGAGCGCTACACCTCGATGTTCCAGACTTTCGTCGATTCACTCAATAACCAGATCGCCGCGCAGAACACGCTGATCAACAAGCTGACCATCGATACCGAGCAGCGCATCGTGCTGTACAAGGCGCTGGAAGATTCCTTGAAGACGGCTGCCCAGCAGGATGTTGCCCACAAGATCAACACGCTTGGCAGCCAGGTCGATACGGCGGCGGAAGAAACCATGGCCGGTATCGGCTCGGCCTCGCAGCGCCATATCGGCGATCTCCTGGAAATGCACGAGAAGAACATGCTCTCGACCCAGGACATCCAGCGCCGCAAGAAGCTTGCCGACGATGCCTTTGCGCGCCGGTTCCAGGCCGTGATGGACAAGCACAATTCGGCGAATTACGTGAAGCAGTAGTGCAGCGCATGCCGGCTGCTCACCATGGCATCAAGCCCCTCACCCTCACCCTCTCCCCGCACGCGGGGAGAGGGGACTACGGAGTTTGCCGCTTATCCCTTCTCCCCGTTTACGGGGAGAAGGTGGCCGACAGGCCGGATGAGGGGCTTTACGCCGCACAAAGAGCATTGTTGTTGAGACAACCATCATGAATGCCGCATCCGAAGGTCCCGTCGGCCAGTACTTCGCGTCCATCCGGGCAGCGCTCGCTGGCCTTGAAATCTTCCTCGGGGACCGCAACTCGCCGCTCTACCGCGATACGGTGGTCGGCGAGGTCGTCATTCCCTACCTGTCGCGGCTGAAGGCGTCCTTTTCCTGCTGGGAAAACCGGATCGGTTTCATCGAGCAGTTCCGGATCTCGCGGGCCGAAAGCGGCTTTCCGGTGTTCCAGAATGTCCTGGAACTGGAAAACGACAGGCAGTCGGCGGAAAAGCGGCTGGCCGGTATTCCCGCGGCCGATGCACTGCGCCAGGAAATGGCCGATTTCATCCTGCGGCAGAAGGCCTTTCCGGGTGAACTGCAGTCACGCATGGCCGAGCGGCTCTATCTCGAGCAGATCGGCAAGGGCGATATTTTTTCACCCTTCATCATGCCTGAGACCATCCGTGTCGGCGTCAATCCGAAGACCATGCGGCCCTATTATGTCGTCTGTTGGGGCGCGTTTGACGGAACAAGCACCTTGCCGATGGTCTATATGTCGGTGATCGAGGATTCGTCGGAAAAGATCATCAAGCTTCTCGTGACGCCGGATGGCAAGCTCAATCCCGATACGGATATCCCGCTGCCGATCGGCGGATTGCTCAATCCGGATCTTGCCAGCCGTTTCGACGATTTCGCGCTGAAGAACAGCGCCTATTCGCTGACACCGGTGACGATCGCCACCAATCTCGACAAGGATTTCGAGGAGCTGCATCCCAAGCAGTTGCGGCGCATCGTGCTTGGGCCGTTCTATTCGGCCGGAATTACCGAGAACAATGCCAAGATCAACGACATCCTGTCGAAGGTCCGCAAGACCGAAAATGCGTGGCTGTTGACGTGGACGGTGCAGGAGGTGTTCTCCAAGGCGGAACGGCCGGCCCAGAGGGGCTTCTTCTCATCGACGCCGGCATCGGAAGAATTCCATATCGATACCGACAATCTCGAGGCGACGCGCATGGGTGTCAGTTCCTACGAGAAACACGCACTGGTGCCGCACGACGCCTATCAGGCGCTTTATGCTGCCGGAGACGCTGCAGCGATTTTTGGTGACTACAAGGTGCATGTGATTTCCGGAAACCAGGTCATCAGCGAGGTCTAGACAATGTCACTGAACGCGGGCTTGACGACGCTGCACGAGGACGACATCGCCAAACATCTGGCGGTGGCACAAGGTCTGGTCACCCGGCTCATTCTTCTGGAGGCAGACGATCCGGCTGCGGCTACGGCATTGGCTGGAACGGGCCGCCGCTTTGTCTCGACCGTTTCAACCGGCGGACAGCGCCGCACCCGCGAGGTCGAGCTGACGAAGACCATCCAGTCGATCCGCTCCGCTGACCCGCTGATGTCTCCCGCGCAGCACGCCTTGCTCTATCGTTCACGGCGCGGATTGCAGGTGGCGCTGGCGGTTGCCGACGTGTTTGCCCGCCAGACCAATCTGGAAGGCTTGCAGTCGCGCAATGCGACAGCACCGCTATCCGGCGAGGACGCCAACCAGTTCAAGGCGCTTCTGTCTGCTTCCGCCTATATCGCCGCCTTCACTTTCGCCGCCTATCTCGGCGCGACGCTTGCCGGTGAGGGCGAGCCGGTCGAGGATGGCAACGAGCCGGATTTTCTGTTCGATACGCCGCAGGATGCGTTGAAGAGCATGATCTCTGCGCTCGACAAGACGATTGCCGGGGCGCCGGATGATGTCGCCCTGACCAGCCGGGCGCGCGCCTTTGCCCGTGTTGCCATCGAAGGCCTGATCGGCCGCAAGGCGCGGTTCACCGGGCTTGCCAGCTTCGAGAATGTGCATATCCGTCTCGATCAGGACGACTTCACGCTGAACGGTTTCGATGTTGCGCCAGGCGCCAAGCGCGCGCCGCTGGTGATGACCTTCAAGAAGCCGGAAGAGATCATCGGCAACCATATTGCCAAGTATCAGGCGCTGAAGCTTGCCAAGATGCTGATGGCCTATGACTTCGACCGGCAGATGAACCCGTTTGTCGAGCTTGGCGGCTTTCTCTTCACCTTCATCGGCGACGGCATGCCGGGCACTGGCAAGACCATTCTTATCCAGATGCTGGCGGGTCTGCTCAACGACTACTGCGAGATCGCCGGTTACGCTTTCCACTACGAGAATTTCGGCGTCGACCAGATTTCCTCCTATCAGGGCAAGTCCGGCCAGAACTGCAAAGCCTTCGTCAACAATGTCATCAACCCGCGGGCCATCGGCTTCGGCACGATCGACGATGTCGATCAGGTGGCCGCCAAGCGTTCCGATGATCGCGCCTCGGCCGGACAGCACGAGGTAACAGCGGTGTTGATGGAGAGCTTTGCTGGCGCCTCGACGGTGATCCGCGGCAATTGCACCTTCGGCATGTTCTCCAACTATCCGGAAAATGTCGATGATGCACTGCGCCAGCGCGCCGGTGCCCGCTGGCTGGTCGATGGGCCGCAGTCGGAAGGCGATTATATCGACATCTTCGCCATGCTGGTCGGCAAGAACCACAAGATCCCGCTGGGTGAACACCAGCTGTTTGCCGGGCAGGAAATCAAGAAGGCCGTGTCACAATCCTATGCCGAACATGCTCGCCCGAAGGAGGAGGGGCTGCTGGCCGTCTGGGAACGCCACGAAAAGGAAGAGGGCAAGATCGAGACGTTGGCCGATGTCGGCTCCTATCTGCACATGATCAAGGAGGCCGAGCCGCGCTTCACCGGTCGGGCGATCAAGAACATCACCGATGCAGTCAAGATGCGGGCGATGGACGTGGACCTGCCGGACGATTGGTTTGCGATGCCGGAAGCCTTCATGCACAAAGCCTATGACGAGAAGAAAGCCATGATCGAAACCCTCCGCGGCCCGATCACGCTCGAGATGGTCATGCAGGAAATCAACCGCTATGCCGACAGCGAGTTCCGCTACACCGACAAATCCGACGATGCAGCTGTCACCGACATCATCCGCCGCGAACGCCAAAGGGAGAAGGCCATCCGTGAGATCGAGGCCATGAAGGCTGACGGGCGCTGGCAGGGATAGGCGAAATGCAACCACGTTTTGCTCGTTATGGCAATTAAGACATAGTCGTGCTACATGGTATACACGTATCCCATATGGAAATTCATCATGGCTAAGCAAACAGCAATCCGTCTTCCTGACGAGACTTACGAAAGATTGCAGGCGCTTGCGGCTCGCACAGGGCGGACGGCGACGTTCTACATCCGGCAGGCGATCGAGGAACATCTCGAAGATCTCGAAGATATCTATATGGCAGAACAGGTGTTGGGAAAATTAGCGCGCGGTGAGACACGCACCTACACTCTGGAAGAAGTTGAGAGGAAACTTGGCTTGGACGATTGAGCTGACGGACGAGGCGCTCCGGCAGCTTGAAAAGATGGGACGTTCCAATGCTGTTCGAATCCGGGAGTATTTGCGAAAGCGTGTTGCAACGCTCGACAACCCGCGCTTGCTGGGAAAACCGTTGCAAGGTGGTGCGCTTGGCCATCTCTGGCGATACAGGGTTGGTGATTTCCGGATTTTGTGCGAGCTGCGAGACACGCAGCTTATTGTCCTCGTTGTTGAGATTGGGCATCGACGTGAAATTTACAGGTGATCAGCCCATGGTCTTGACCGCATGAAACGCCTCCTCGAAGCCGAACTGATTTACGGACGCCTGCTCGATATTTCCGAGCCGCATCTGATTGCGCGTTATAACAAGGCGTTGCAGGGCTTTGGCCTGCGCCCGACGGCGCTGCCGTCCTTCCAGATCGACATGACCGGGTTTTCGCCTGAAATCGCCGACGAGCTTGGCGACCGCGATTATCTCGATCCAAACCGCGTCAACCGCCGCTTCATCATCATGACGCCGGACCAGGAAGAACTGCCGGTCGTTCATACCAGTTTTTCCAACACCGCGGGTTTGATGCACGAGTTTTTCGGCGCCAACCGGCGGGCGATCAATGCGGTGACGATCAAGGATGCGCTGTATGGCGAGATCGAGGATTCCGTATCGGTCGTCAATGATATCGATGACCTCTTGTCGATCAATGAGGTCCGTTTTCGCGTCCTGTCGGCCGAGGACATGCTCGGCAAGGCGGCCGAATTGCGCTCGCTTGTCGACCGGTTGAAGACGGTGCCGACGGCCTGGGCCGATGATGCGCTGCTTAACCGGATGGTCGAACTGGCAAAGGTGACCGGCGATATCCGTGAGAATGCGCTTGTGCCGGACAAGCTGGTGTTCCGCCACGATGCATTCTGGGCCAATCATTTCGGCGGCGTCTATGTCTTCCTGGATGAAAAGACCACGACCGTGATCTGCGATCCTTCGGTGCCGGGCTTTCGCCGTTCACGTCCGTGGCAGGTCGGTTATATCAGCCTGTCCGACCATCAGCGCATCTATGAGTTCCTGGCCTCCACCAACCGGCTGCAATTGCCGCAAGCGTCCTGGGTACAGGATTCCGGCCTCTATCAGCATCGGGCCGACATGATCCTGCGCAGCCTGGTTAATCAGGCGGACCCAACGACGGATATCAACGCGATCGATTCAATCTGGTTGCAGACCTGGCTCCACCGCAATTCGGCGCTGGTCGCCTCGGATGGAACCTATCCGTTCCTGCAAACGATGATCCGGACGATTTCGGCGTCGGGCAGCATCAAGATGCAGGATGTAAGCCCTGAGAACCGCTTTCTGCTGGTGCGAGCCTCGCCCAATCATCCGGACCAATGGCTGACCAACCGGCTGATCTCGCAGCTCTGCCCGAGTGATTTCGTTTCCCGCTTCGTCTTTGACAAGCAGGGGTTTTATACGGCCTATGAACATTACAGCGAAAAGTTCAGGGAATATGTTGTCGCGACACTGACCAGCACATATCTCATGGACAAGGTGGCGTTCCGCAAACGCCTTTATGGCCTCAAGGAGGATAACACGAATGCTTGATCCGATCGTTGCGTTTTTCCAGCGTGTGTTTGCAGCGATCGGCCGGGGTATTGGCCTGGCGGTGTCCTGGATTCTTTTTCCCTTCATGGCGGTTGCAAATTGGTACAGAGGGCGCGCGTGGATCATCAAGGGTCCGATCGGTCTTGGTCTCCTGGTTTTGATCGCACTCTACGGCTATTTCATCTGGCAGACGCAGGTCTGGACCAATTTCGATCCTGACTATCCCAACCGGTACAATCTTGCTGAGCGCAAGAATGATGCAGGCCTTCCGGTCAAGGTCGCCGCTGGCCAGACGGCGCCGGCCAATGCCTGCGAGCGTTCGGCCATCGTCGATGTCACCGCCGATCTGATCGACTACAATGTCAACCAGAATGCGTGGATCTCGTCCATGGTGCTCTACAAAGCCGGCCTGTTCGGGATGGACTGGGACCGCACGCCATGGCTCGACAACAAGGCGTCGTTCCAGCGCGGCGTCAATGAAGCCGTCCGCCGCACCACTGTCGAACTGGTCGATTCACTGGTGCGTATGCGCGGTACCTCCGGCATCAATCCGCAGTTGCAGAGCGTGCGCAGCAAGATGCAGTACGAGGAAACCAACTGGTATTTCGGCCTGTCACCCTTCGGCTTCCTGACGCCGACGCCGACGCAGTATCGTGCTGCCTTGAAGGACCTTCGCGGGTTCAACGATCAGCTGGCCACGTGCGCTGCCACCTTCGATGCCCGCGCTGACAATTTCCTCGAATTCATGGACCGCGTTTCGAGCTCGATCGGCAGCACGTCTGCCATGCTGCGCGAGCGTTCCGAGAACTTCAACGGCGGCTGGTTCGATACGCGGGCCGACGACCGGTTCTGGTTCGCCTACGGTCAGCTTTACGGCTACTACGGCATCCTGACGGCAACCGGCGCAGACTTTGACGGGGTGATCAACCAGCGCGGTCTGGCGCCAATCTGGAATGAAAGCATCAAGCAGATGCGTGCTGCCCTGCGCATCCAGCCGCTGATCATCTCCAATGGCCAGGAAGATGGCTGGATCATGCCGACCCATCTGGCAACGCTCGGCTTTTATGTTCTCAGGGTTCGCTCGAACCTCGTTGAAATGCGCGACATTCTGGCGCGCTGAGCCTTTTCACTTGTTTGGAGACGGAGGAACGCTGTTCCTCCGTCTTTTTCGTTTGTTCTTTCAGAAAATCGCCAGATTTTGCGTTTTTCGCCGCCATTTCTCAACAAAATGATGGAAAGCGCCTTCGGTTCACGCTCATATGCTCTCAGACCAAGAAAAAGGTGGAACGGGAGAGACACCATATGGCCGATGTGAAGTCTGATATCGAAATTGCCCGCGCAGCGACGAAAAAACCGATCCTCGAAATCGGCGCCAAGCTTGGAATTCCACCCGAACATCTGCTTCCTTACGGCCACGACAAGGCAAAGATCGGCGCCGAGTTCATTGCGCAGCAGAAAGGCCGCCCGGATGGCCGGCTGATCCTGGTGACGGCGATTAATCCAACGCCGGCTGGTGAGGGCAAGACCACCACCACGGTTGGCCTTGGTGACGGCCTCAACCGTATCGGCAAGAAGGCGGTCGTCTGTATCCGCGAAGCATCGCTTGGTCCGTGTTTCGGGGTCAAAGGTGGAGCTGCCGGCGGCGGCTATGCGCAGGTGGTGCCGATGGAGGACATCAACCTGCATTTCACAGGCGACTTCCACGCCATCACGTCGGCCCACAATCTTCTGTCGGCGTTGATTGATAACCATATCTACTGGGGCAACGAGCAGAATATCGATATCCGCCGTGTTGCCTGGCGCCGCGTGATGGACATGAACGACCGTGGCCTTCGCCATATCGTTGGTTCGCTTGGCGGCGTTGCCAACGGCTTTCCACGTGAGACCGGCTTCGACATCACCGTTGCCTCGGAAGTCATGGCGATCCTGTGTCTTGCCACCGATCTCAAGGACCTTGAAAAACGCCTTGGCGACATCATCATCGCCTATAGGCGCGACAAGACGCCGGTCTTTGCCCGCGATATCAAGGCGGATGGGGCAATGACCGTGTTGCTCAAGGATGCGATGCAGCCGAACATCGTCCAGACGCTGGAAAACAACCCGGCCTTTGTCCATGGCGGCCCGTTCGCCAATATCGCCCATGGCTGCAACTCGGTGGTGGCGACGACGACGGCGCTGAAGCTTGCCGATTATGTCGTCACCGAAGCCGGGTTCGGCGCTGACCTCGGGGCCGAAAAATTCTTCGACATCAAGTGCCGCAAGGCAGGGTTGAAGCCGGATGCTGCGGTGATTGTTGCAACGGCCCGCGCAATGAAGATGAATGGCGGCGTCAAGAAGGAGGATCTCGGGCAGGAGAATGTCGAGGCCGTCAAGAAGGGCTGCTCCAATCTCGGCCGCCATATCCAGAACGTCAAGAAATTCGGCGTTCCGGTGGTGGTGGCGATCAACCATTTCACACTGGATACCGAGGCCGAGATCAAGGCGATCAAGGACTATGTCGCGACGCTCGGTGCCGAGGCGGTTCTGTGCAGGCACTGGGCGGAGGGCTCTGCCGGCATCGAAGATCTGGCCCGCAGGGTCGTGGCGCTGGCCGAGAGCGGCCATTCGCAGTTCTCGCCGCTCTATCCCGATGATATGTCGCTGTTCAAGAAGATCGAGACGATTGCCAAGGATATCTATCACGCCGATGCCGTCATCGCCGACAAATCGGTGCGCGACCAATTGCGAACCTGGGAAGAGCAGGGCTACGGCCACCTGCCGGTCTGCATGGCCAAGACCCAGTATTCGTTCTCGACAGACCCGAACCTGCGTGGCGCGCCGACCGGCCATACCGTCCCCATCCGCGAGGTCCGGTTGTCCGCAGGTGCGGGTTTCATCGTTGTCATCACTGGCGAGATCATGACCATGCCAGGCCTGCCGAGAGTGCCTTCTTCAGAGAAAATCTTTCTCAATGAAGACGGCTATATCGAGGGGCTTTTCTAGCGAAAATCCGGCGGACCGTTGCTCCCTGCAGCGATCCGCCAGGCCATTCTCTGGTCAGCTGTAAGGGCCGAGAAAATCGACCTTGCCGACGGCCACGCCCTGGTTGCGGAGGATGTCGTGGGCTGTCGTGACATGGAAAAAGAAATTCGGCAGGGCGAATTTCAGCACATAGTCGTCACCGGGAAACGTGAAGCTGAGCTTGCCGAACGTGACAGTGATTTCCCTGGTATCGCTGGCCTCGAGATCCGACGGCTTTACTGTTTCCAGGTAGGCGATCGTCTTGGCGATGCGTTCGCGAAGTTCGCCGAAATTTGTCTCGTTATCTGGGAAACTGGGCGCTGCCACGCCAATCAGGCGGCCGATGGTATTTTTCGACGTATCGCTGACACGCTGGATCTGGGCGGAAAGCGGTAGCATGTCCGGCGCGAGGCGGGCGTTGAACAGGTTGTCCAGCGGCATCTTTTTCTCGGCGGCGTAGGATTCGGCCTTGTCGAGCAGGCCGGCGAGAACGTTAAGCCCGCGAATGAAGACGGGGACGGACAATTTGAACATGGAAACGGACATGAGAAATCCTTTGAACGGGTGCCGTTGATGGTCCGGATATCCTGAGCAGATGGGGCGGGACGAAGCCTTGGGCAAGATGCTGCATTGCTGATCTCCGGCCAATTTTGAAGGGTGCGCTTAACGGCAGTAACGGTACCCGCCCTTGCGCTCGATCACGTCGAAATGTAGGTGGTTTTCGTGGGCTTCGTCGCTGCCTGGGTCGAGCACGGTTTCGAAATAGAGGCAGCCGGTTGCCGTCACCGCCCGCTGGAAGGCGCCGGCCAATGTCGAATCTTCGTCACGCGGCTGGATCTCGATCGATTTTCCGTTTTTGAACGTGAAGGAGGCGATGTCGATGGCGTTGCCGCGTGCATGTTCGGAAATCTTTCCGGTCGCCGCATTGTTGCGCAGGCGGCAGATATAGCTCGAGGCTTGGTTGATGGTGGTCAGCTCTCCCTCGCTTTCGAGTGCAACCCTGGCTGCGGGCAAGACTGCGTCCTTGGTCCATCGCGCCAGTTCCAGCGCCGTTTCACAGCGCATCTTGCCTTCCGGTTTCAACGTAATGCCCGGCAGTACGGCCGATAGCGTCAATGGCTTGTCGATACCGCACCCCTTGCCATCGTCTATTCGCGGTTCTTCCTTGAAGACGGCGCCAATGGCCTTCAGGTCGGCAAGGCAGGTGGCATATTCCTTGTCGTCCTCGGGCTTGATGGTCAGAACGGGTTCCGGCGCCGGTTTCACCTGCGGTTGAACGGTTTCAGGCTTTATGTCTGCAGGAATTTCCTCACCGGCTGGCGCCTTTTCATCAATCTTTGCCTGCGGTTTTTTCTCCGGTTTGACCTCTGGGGTCACCTCGGATTTCGCTTCGGGTTTTTCCTGCGGTATCACAACCTTCCCGCCTTGTTTAGTTTCAGTCGCTGCTGGTTTTTCCTCTGGGAGCGGACCTTTTTCAGGAAGACCGGCGCTTGCCAGCAGGACGGCGGAGAGGAGAGGGGCGAGGAAACGAAGAGGCATTGACGGTCTCCGGTTCTGCCGGGACGGCAGGGGTTCGAATTCACAACGCATTCGGCTGCAAAAGGGTTGCATGGAAGCCCCAGGGACCGGATCGTTGCCAAATCGAAACACATAATCGTGGGCAAGTCAGAATCTGACAAAAGTAAGACAATTATTTGTTGACAATAAGTGTCATGTTTTTTAACCGATGCATACAAGCAGCCCATTACAACTGCTCCCAAATGCTTCGACGCCATACCCAGCCAGCCCCTTGAGCGAATGCCTCAGCAGCCAGCCCGGTGACTTTATCAAAGGATTGATTCATGATTACCCGGCATCACTGCGCGGCTCTTTTGGCATGCGCGGCGTTTTTGACGCTTTCTCCTGCAGGCCACGTCTTGGCGCAAACTCCAGAGGAGTTGGCCGCGCTGAAGAAGAAGGCGGAGGAAACCGCACCGGCCGGTGAGGCGACTTATCTGAAGACCATCACCGCGACGGGCGGCAAAACGGGCCGTGACCCCTATTCGACACCGGCTGCCACCAGCACCATCACTGCCGATGAAGTCGAGCAGTTCGGCAACAGGAACATCGACGATGCCCTGCGTGCAACGCCGGGGACTTTTACCCGTGACAACCCGCAGAACCCGGGTCTCGCCGTCAATATTCGCGGTCTCGAAGGATCCGGCCGCGTCAATATGATGATCGATGGTGTACGCCAGAATTTCCGGTTCACAGGCCATGAGGCTCAGGGCTTTGCCTATATCGATCCAGCGTTCATCAGCGGTATCGATATTTCGCGTGGTGCAGTGTCCGGCGTTGGTGGGGCAGGGGCCTTGGCAGGTGCTGCCAATATGCGCACCTATAACATCGAAGACCTGTTGACGGATGGCAAAAACTACGGCGGCTTTGCCACGGCGTCCTTCGGCAGCAACCGGTCCGGCTGGTCGGAATCGGCGCTCGGCGCCTACCGGGTCAATGACAGCATTGCCTTCCTCGGCGGCATCAGCAAGAAGGATCCCGGCAATTACAAGAACGGCAATGGTGAGGTCGTCCCCTACACTGAATCCGACCTGATCTCCGGTATTTTCAAAACCGAGATCACGCCGAACGACGAGCATTCGCTGAAGCTCAGCGGCATTCTCTACAACAATGATTTCATCGCCAATTCCTATGACCAGACAATCAACGCGCAGACCTACAGCGCCAATTATGCCTATACACCCGGCAACGACCTGATCGATTTCCGCGCCAACATTTACTACAACGACATCAAGATGAAATATGACCAAAGCCCGATGATCCCAGGCGGTGGTTCGGCGGCCGGCCGTGTCGTCGACGACAAGGGTTTTGGCTTTGACGTCTCCAATACGTCTAACTTCGATCTCGGCGCGGTCGCCGTCACATCGAACTATGGCGTTGAATATTTCTCCGACGATTACGATGTGGTGAACAGCAGGCTGGCGCCGAGTTCCGGTGTCAACGGCAGCGGCAAGAGTTCGACGACGAGTGTCTTCAACTCGACCAAGCTGACCTATGGCATGGCCGATCTGACGCTGGGCCTGCGTTACGATCGTTTCGATCTCAAGGGCAATGGCCAGGTTTCCGCCGGCAATCCCCTCGGCATGCCGGCTGGCCCTTACTCGGTAGACAGTTCCGAAGGCCGTCTTAATCCGAGCGTCACCTTCGCGCTCAATCCGGTGGATTGGCTGCAGCCCTATGTCAAATACGCCGAGACCTCGCGTGGCCCGACCGTCAATGAGACCTTCGTCGGTGGAACGCATCCGGGCGGCGGCGCACCACAGTTCTTCTTCCCCAATCCGTTCCTTGAACCGGAAATCTCCAAGGGCTGGGAAATCGGCGCCAATATCAAGGTGGACGACCTGTTGACAGCCGGCGACAGTTTCCGCTTCAGGGCCGACTACTTCAATAACGATGTCGACAATTACATCACTGCAAACTTCATTGGTGGTACACATTTCGCCAATGTTCCCGGGACCACCAAGGTGCAGGGCATCGAACTGGAAGGCGCCTATGACGCCGGTTTCGTGTTCGCCAACGTTTCCTACACCCACACGGAATCCGATCTGCCTTCCCAGGTGAACGGTTTTGGTGCGCAGAGCTATTTGCCGGATGACATCTTCACGGCGACGCTTGGCGCGCGCTTCCTCGAAGATCATCGCCTGACGGTCGGCGGCCGCCTGTATGCGGTCAGTGAAAGCTATATCGGCGAAGTCAATGTCGCTCCGGGTCAATCACCTTATCAGGACGGCTACGAGCTGGTCGATATCTTCACCAACTACAAGTTCAAGAACGGTTTCGAGGTAACCGCCAGTGTGCTGAACGTCTTTGACAAGGAATATACGCCGGCTCTCAGCACTTCGCCGAGCATCACGGTCGACACCGGTCGTGGACGGACCTTCCTGCTGACGGCAAAGGCAACGTTCTAATCTCTGAATGAAGAAGGCGGCTTGAAAGGCCGCCTTCTTTTTTATTGACAAAGTGCATATGCACATATACGTTTTCGTCATGAAAACACAATCGTCCATCACCGTCTGCAACTGTTTCGCCATTCGCCAGGCTGCCCGTTTCGTGTCGCAGCTTTATGAGCGGCATTATGCACGGGCAGGGATCACGGCGGCACAATTCTCTTTGCTGGTCTACATCGCCGAAGCGGGAAAGGCCGGAATGGCAGAGATGGCCGAAGCGATGGTGATGGATCGCACAACATTGGTGCGCGCCCTGAAGCCGCTGGAACGCGACGGTTATGTCACCAGCGAACCGGAAGGCAAAGGATCGCGCAAGCTCTTGCTGGCGCTCTCAGCCAGCGGGCAGCAGAAGCTGTCGGAAGGCGTCGAATGCTGGCATGCCGCGCAGGCGGAGTATGTGGAATTGGTCGGAGCCGAGCGCGCTAACAATCTGCGGGAGATGCTTCTCGCCATCCCGTCCGGAAAGGCCGCCTGATAACCCAAAGCCGGGCTTTCTCCGGCTTTTTTAGTAAGCAATATAGTGCATATGCACATATCAAAGGAAGAAATGATGCCTCAGAAAATCGAAAATGCCGTCGCTCTCGTCACCGGTGCCAATCGTGGTATCGGCCGCGAATTCGTTGCCGAACTGCTGCGCCGCGGAGCCAGAAAAATCTATCTCGGCGCCCGCGATCCGGCTTCGCTTGCGGATCTCGTTGCACTTGATCCCGCGCGTCTCGTACCGCTGAAACTGGATGTGACCAACCCTGCCGATGTGGCTGAAGCCGCCAAGGCGGCGTCCGATGTGACCTTGCTGATCAACAATGCCGGCTTTGCCGGCGGGCAGGGGGTTATTTCTGCGCCGGATATTTCGATCGCCCGGCAGGAAATGGACGTGAACTATTTCGGCGTGCTGTCTCTGTCGAAGGCTTTTGCGCCCATCCTTGCTAAGGTTTCTCAAAGCAGCATCGTGAACGTCCTGTCCTTTCTGTCTCTGGTGACGCTGCCATCGGCCGGCACCTATTCGGCATCGAAGGCCGCAGGTCTTGCGGCCAGCCGCTCGATCCGGGCGGAGCTGCTTGGCCAGGGAACGCAAGTTGTCGTCACCATGCCGGTGCAGGTTGATACCGATATGGGCCGCAGTTTGCCGGAGCCCCGCCTGAAGCCGTTGGATGTCGTCAGCGAAACGCTCGATGCGGTCGAGGCTGGCATCGAGGAGGTTTTCCCGGGCGAACTGACCCGTTCGGTTGCGGCAGCGTTTGCGGCTGATCCGAAGGGCGTGCAGGCGCATATGTCCACCCGGCTTCCGGCATAAGATGCAGAAGGGCGCGGCGGAAATCGCATCTCCATTTTTCCGCCGACGCCCGCTTGCACAATCCTTTGTCTCACGCTAACAATTCCGCCATGACAAACGCACGCAACATTGCAATCTGGTGGTGGGCTCGCTGAAGCGGCCTTGACCAGTCATGCGTGATTGAGACGACAAGCCGCCCGGAAGTTTCGAGGCGGCTTTTTTGTATTCGGGCCGCAGGAATGACGGGCCTGAACGGAGCGACAGATGGCGACGACTATTCTTGCAGACGGTGCGGAAGCCTATACCACCAAGGGCGGCATTTCCGTCACCCGAAGGCGGCGCGAGGCCCCTTATGGCGAAGCGATTTCCAGCTATGTCGACAGGCTCGACGAACGCCGGGGCGCGGTCTTTTCCTCCAACTACGAATATCCGGGCCGCTACACCCGTTGGGACACGGCGATCATCGATCCGCCGCTTGCCATTTCCTCGTTCGGCCGCGCCCTGTGGATCGAAGCCTATAACGAGCGCGGCGAAGCGCTGTTGGCGATGGTCTCAAAGCATCTTGCCGATGTCGCCGATATCACGCTCGGTTCTGCCACGGCTCGCCGTCTTGATCTCACGGTCAACATGCCGGACCGGGTGTTCACCGAGGAAGAGCGCTCGAAGATGCCGACGGTGTTTACCGTTCTGCGCGCGGTCACCAACCTGTTCTTTTCGCAGGAAGATGCCAATCTCGGCCTCTATGGTGCCTTTGGCTACGATCTGGCTTTTCAGTTCGATGCGATCGAACTGAAGCTGAAGCGTCCTGACGACCAGCGCGACATGGTGTTGTTCCTGCCGGATGAAATCCTCGTCGTCGATCACTATTCGGCCAAGGCCTGGATCGACCGCTATGATTTCGCCAAGGACGGCGAAACGACCGAAGGCAAGGCGGGCGATATTGCGCCGGAACCGTTCCAGACCGTCGACAGCATCCCGCCGCATGGCGATCATCGTCCTGGGGAATATGCCGAACTCGTCACCAAGGCCAAGGAAAGCTTCCGCCGCGGCGATCTGTTCGAGGTGGTTCCGGGCCAGAAATTCTACGAACGCTGTGAAAGCAAGCCATCGGAAATTTCCAACCGGCTGAAGGCGATCAATCCGTCGCCCTATTCCTTCTTCATCAATCTCGGCAATCAGGAATATCTGGTTGGCGCTTCACCGGAAATGTTCGTGCGCGTCTCCGGTCGCCGCATCGAAACCTGCCCGATTTCCGGCACGATCAAGCGCGGCGACGATCCGATCGCCGATAGCGAGCAGATCCTCAAGCTTTTGAACTCCAAGAAGGACGAATCCGAGCTGACCATGTGCTCGGATGTCGACCGCAACGACAAGAGTCGCGTCTGCGAACCGGGTTCCGTCAAGGTCATCGGCCGCCGCCAGATCGAGATGTATTCGCGTCTGATCCATACAGTTGACCACATCGAGGGGCGCCTGCGTGATGACATGGACGCCTTTGACGGCTTCCTGTCGCATGCGTGGGCCGTCACCGTCACCGGTGCGCCGAAACTGTGGGCCATGCGCTTCATCGAAAGCCATGAAAAGAGCGCCCGGCTCTGGTATGGTGGTGCCATCGGTATGGTCGGCTTCAACGGTGACATGAATACCGGTCTGACCCTGCGCACGATCCGCATCAAGGACGGCATTGCCGAGGTGCGCGCCGGTGCGACGCTGCTCAATGACAGCAACCCGGAAGAAGAAGAAGCCGAAACCGAACTGAAGGCATCCGCCATGATCGCAGCGATCCGCGACGCAAAATCCGCCAACAGCCGCGGCGCTCGCCGCGATGTCGCTCCGGTTGGCACCGGCGTCAAGATTCTGCTCGTCGATCACGAGGACAGCTTCGTTCATACGCTGGCCAACTATTTCCGCCAGACGGGCGCGACGGTGACGACGGTACGTTCGCCGGTCTCAGACGAGATTTTCGGCCGGGTCAAGCCTGACCTCGTCGTCCTGTCGCCGGGACCCGGTACGCCAAAGGATTTCGATTGCAAGGCGACGATCAAGAAGGCGCGTGCCCATGATCTGCCGATCTTCGGCGTCTGCCTCGGGTTGCAGGCACTGGCCGAAGCCTATGGCGGCGATCTGCGCCAGCTTGCCGTGCCGATGCACGGCAAGCCCTCGCGCATCCGCGTGCTGGAGCCCGGCATCGTCTTTTCCGGTCTTGGCAAGGAAGTCACCGTGGGCCGCTATCATTCGATCTTCGCCGACCCCTCGACCTTGCCACGGGATTTCATGATCACGGCCGAGAGCGACGACGGCACGATCATGGGCATCGAACATACCAAGGAACCGATTGCCGCCGTGCAGTTCCACCCGGAATCGATCATGACGCTGGGTGGCGATGCCGGCATGCGGATGATCGAGAACGTGGTGGCGCATCTGGCCAAGCGAGCGAAGATCAAGGCCGCATAAGAGGCGTTTCGTCAGTTTAGACGGAAATTCCGGGCCCGACCCGCTACGGACGCTTTGACAAAGCCGTAGCCTTGATCCATATGCAGACTATCCAAAACCGCTGAAGCGCTCCTCGCGCTCCGGCGGTTTTGGCGTTCTAGGACCCTGATTTCTGCAATTCATTCGCATATGCAAGGAGATGATGATGGTAGGGCAAAAGACAATAACGGTGCAGCGCCTCGCCTTCTGGAGCATCCCGATCTCCATTGCCGTACTGGGGCTGAAGATGCTCGCTTGGTGGTTTACCGGTTCGGTGGCGCTGCTTTCCGATGGACTGGAATCGATCGTTAACGTCGTTGCCGCCATCGTTGCTTTCGCGGTGATTGGCTATGCGGCCAAGCCTGCGGATGCCAGCCATCCTTTCGGTCATCACAAGGCGGAGTATTTTTCAGCGGTTATCGAGGGGGTGTTGATCGTCGTTGCAGCCCTTCTGATCGTCTCCGAAGCCCTGCCGGCAATCTGGGCGCCGAAGCTGCCGGATGCACCGGCGCTCGGCCTTGCGATCAACCTGTTGGCGGGCATTGTCAATGCCATCTGGGCGTATGTGCTGATCCGTGCGGGGCGCGCTTATCGTTCTCCCGCGCTATCCGCGGATGGCCATCATATTCTCTCCGATGTGGTCACCTCGATCGGCGTATTGGTCGGTCTTGTGCTAGCCATTCTCACCGGTTATGCGGTGCTTGACCCGCTGCTTGCGGTGATCGTCGCCTGCAACATTCTCTATCAGGGTTGGAAGGTGATCGCCCGTTCGATCAACGGGTTGATGGACAAGGCCGTTCCTGTGGAGGAAGAAGAGGCGATCAAGAAGGCGATTGCCGCAAATGCAACGGGTTCGCTTGGCGTACACGACCTGAAGACCCGTGAAGCAGGGGCTGTGATCTTCGTCGATTTCCACATGGTGGTTCCGGCGGCCATGCCGGTGGGCGAGGCCCATGACATCTGCGACCGCCTTGAAGATGCCATCCGTGTGGTTCACGCCGGAGCCAAGATTGCCATCCACGTCGAGCCAGAGGGCGAAAAGGCCCATGGCATTCGCGTCAAAGTTATTGAAGGATTGAGATCATGACAAAAACAGACGTCTCCGGTCTGTCACAACTCGGGCAGAACGTGGCTTCGCCGCAAAACCCGGAAGAGGCCGTGCTTGAACGCGTGCCAACCAGCCATGCCGGCACGGATTTCGTCGTGCGCTTCACGGCGCCGGAATTTACCTCGCTTTGCCCGATGACCGGCCAGCCGGATTTCGCCCATATCGTCATCGACTATGTGCCGGATGGATGGCTGGTCGAATCGAAATCGCTGAAACTCTATCTGCATTCGTTCCGCAATCATGGTGCGTTCCATGAGGACTGCACGCTCGATATCGCCAAGCGGCTGGTCGATCTGCTGGCGCCGAAATGGCTGCGGATCGGTGCCTACTGGTATCCGCGCGGCGGTATCCCGATCGATGTCTTCTGGCAGACGGGTGCGCCGCCGGAAGGTCTGTGGCTGCCGGATCAGGGCGTTCAGCCCTATCGCGGCCGCGGCTGAAACGAAAAACGGCGGGCTTTTGGCCCGCCGTTTTTCGTTGATGCGATGAGGATCAGCTAACGATCAGTGCCAGTCCGGCAAAGGCGGTGACGCCGCCGAGAATCCGTGAAATGATCCGGCCGGACGACAGGCGGCCGATGCCGAGGCCAAGACCGATGCCGGCGACATGCAGCAGTGCTGTTGCAATGATAAAGCCGGCGCTGAAGGGCAGGGCGCCGGCCGCACCCAGTTCGCCGCCATGGGCATAGCCGTGGAACAGCGCGAAGACGCCGACGACGGCAGCGCTTGCAACGGTTTCCATGCGCACAGCCATGGCGACCAGAAGGCCAAGCGCGACGACGGAGGCGAGAATGGCGGGCTCGACGAAGGGCAGGTGGACACCGGCCATCGCCAATGCAAAGCCGAAGGCCATGGTGCCGACGAAGGCGGAAGGCACCACCCAAAAAGCGCGTCCACCGATTTGAGCGGCCCAGAGGCCGACGGCGATCATCACCAGGATATGGTCAATACCGGATAGCGGATGGGTAAAGCCCGCCAGCAGTGATCCGTGTTCAGCTGGATCGAGATGGGCGAAGGCTGGCACGGTCGAGGCGGCAAAGCCTGCTGCGGCCAGAAGAAGGCGTTTTTTCATTGGTGTCCCCCTGAAGGGCGAAGATGTGGGAGACACCCCGCCGGATGTAAATTCTTGTCCTGCGCATCTTATGGGGCGGCGGGTCGCTGTCTATACGGCAATTGCCTTAGGTGGCGTCTTTACCATAGCCGCAGGGTGTTGCGGATTGGGCTTTCATCCGTATCCGCTTTTGTTGCATTGTTTTCGCAGTCGAGTCGCCTTATCTGACAGCGGCAGAACATTTGAATTTATTTCGCGGGAGAGTTCGCATGATGAACGAAGAAGACGACGACAAGACAAAGGAATTGTCATTGGGCAAAGAGACTGAGGCGAATCTTTTCAAGTCGCGCTCGATCTTCATCTACGGCCCGATCAATCAGGAACTGGCACAGAAGGTCTGCTCGCAGCTCGTGGCTCTTGCCGCCGCCAGCGATGACGATATCCGCATCTTCGTCAGCTCCCCGGGCGGCCATGTCGAATCCGGCGATTCGATCCACGACATGATCAAGTTCATCAAGCCGAAGGTCTGGATGATCGGAACCGGCTGGGTCGCTTCCGCCGGCGCACTGATCTACGTCTCGGCTCCGAAGGAACGGCGCATTTGCCTGCCAAACACCCGCTTCCTGCTTCATCAACCCTCCGGTGGCACGCGCGGCATGGCGTCCGACATCGAAATCCAGGCCCGCGAAATCATCAAGATGAACGAGCGCCTGAACAAGATCTTCTCCGAGGCAACCGGCCAGCCGGTCGAAAAGATCGCCAAGGACACGGACCGTGACTACTGGCTCTCCGCCGAAGAAGCCAAGGCCTACGGCCTCGTTTCGCGCATCGTATCGTCGCAGGCCGATATCTGAGGCTTGCTGATCGCTGAAATATCGAAACCCTGCTGGTTCGCCCGGTGGGGTTTTTTTTATTGCCAGGGCGTGGCGGGATCGGCGCTTGCCCTTGCGCACTTCTCTCGCTATACAAGCCTCATGTTGAAGACAGGCGCCATCATCGTCGAACAGGTTTCCCGCGGGCACGTTGCCATCGTGGAACGTTCGCGCGCCTTTACCTCGCTTCTTCTTCTCGGCCTTACACGCGGTTGCCGGGTTCTTTGAAGGAGCGCCCGGTGGCCGAAAGCCCACCGGCCCCAGCTCCTTGCCTTTCCTGAAATCCAGATACGAAAAGAACCCGAGAGCCAGCATTTTGCCGTCGCAATGCGACCGTCGATCGGTTATTGCATGCGGGCTATGCGCCTCACAGAGTGAAGAGAAGCCGCAATGATCATGAAGTCCCACACCGTCAAGCAAGGCATGCCTGAAGCCGCGGTCAAGTATCAGCCCTATCCGCAGATCAATATTCCCGACCGCACATGGCCGGGCAACACCATCACCAAAGCACCGATCTGGTGTTCGGTGGACCTGCGCGACGGCAACCAGTCTCTGGTCGACCCGATGGGCCACGACCGCAAGGCCCGCATGTTCCAGCTGCTGCTCGATATGGGCTTCAAGGAAATCGAGATCGGTTTCCCGTCGGCCTCGCAGACCGATTTCGACTTTGCCCGCTGGTGCGTCGAGGAAGGCAACGTGCCTGCTGACGTTTCGTTGCAGGTTCTCGTCCAGTGCCGGCCTGAGCTGATCACCCGGACGTTTGAAGCTCTGCAGGGTGCCACCAAGCCGATCGTGCATTTTTACAACTCGACCAGCGAGTTGCAGCGTCGCGTGGTGTTTTCCAAGGACGTCAAGGGCATCAAGCAGATCGCCACCGATGCCGCCAAGATGATTGCCGACATGGCCGCCAAGGCCGGTGGCGGTTTCCGGTTCGAATATTCGCCGGAGAGCTTTACTGGCACCGAATTGGAAGTGGCGCTGGAAATCTGCAACTCGGTTGCCGAGATCATCAAGCCGACGGCCGACAACAAGCTGATCCTCAACCTGCCATCGACCGTCGAAATGGCGACGCCGAACGTCTATGCCGACCAGATCGAATGGATGTGCCGCAACCTCGACAATCGCGAAAACCTGATCATCTCCTTGCACCCGCATAACGACCGCGGCACGGGCATTGCGGCAACGGAACTCGGTCTGATGGCGGGTGCTGACCGCGTCGAAGGCACGTTGTTCGGCAATGGCGAGCGCACCGGCAATGTCGACGTGGTGACCCTGGCGTTGAACATGTTTACGCAAGGGATCGATCCTGAGCTGGATTGCTCCGATATCGAGCGGATCAAGGAAGTCTACGAATATTCTAACCAGATGGTCATTCCCGAGCGCCATCCCTACGTTGGCGAACTGGTCTACACGGCCTTCTCCGGTTCGCATCAGGACGCGATCAACAAGGGCATGAAGGCGATCAAGGTTGCCAACAAGCCGCTCTGGGAAGTGCCTTACCTGCCGATCGATCCGCAGGATGTCGGCCGTTCCTACGAGGCGATCATCCGTATCAACTCGCAGTCGGGTAAGGGCGGCATCGCCTATATCCTGCAGCAGGACTACGGCATCAACTTGCCGCGCAACCTGCAGGTCGAGTTCCGCGAAGATATCCAGCGGATCACCGACGAAGAGGGCAAGGAACTGCCGTCCAAGGCGATCCACGCCCGTTTCATCGAGCGCTATGTCGATCAGCCGGACGCACGTATCCGCTTTGTCGATCATCACACCTATCCGGTCGGCGAGCACAAGGGCGTGCGCGTCGTTGCAGCCGAGATCACTGACAATGGCGAAACCAAGCGCATCGAGGGCAAGGGTACCGGTCCGATCGATGGCTTCATCAATGCATTGGCGATCTATCTCGGTATCGATATCTCGGTTGCCGATTATTCCGAGCATTCGCTACAGCACGGCTCGAATGCCGCTGCTATCGCCTATGTTGAAGTGGAATATCCGGGCGGAAAACTGTTCGGCGTCGGCATCGATACCAATATCGTCGCGGCATCCCTCGAAGCCATTGTCTCCGCAGCAAACCGGGTTTTGGAGCTGAAGGCTAAATAATACAGCCTGTTACGCGGTTTGTTAAAAAGATCGATTCAAGCAAAAGGGCCGCTTTCGTCAAGGAAGCGGCCCTTTTGCAGTGATATCGAAACTCAGATTGCGGTCGAAACCGCTGTCGCCAATTGATGAAGGTTGGCGTCGGACGATGGGCCAACGACGACATAGGATGCGCCTGCCTTCTGCCAGGAAATCATCGCGATATCGTCGCGCATGCTTTCGGTCATCTTGCCGTCGGTGCTGCCCGGTGTGCTTTTCAGAAAACAGATCGCAAAGACGTCGCCGTCCTGATCCTTGTACATCAGTTGCGCCACCGGCTTGCCTGAGGCCACCAGCAGGCGGGCGCCTTCAAATGTCAGGCCTTTGTTGCTCAGGTCCGGCAGCGAAAAATTGACGCCGACGTTCGACGCCAGCCAGCCTTCGATCTTGCCTTCGGCGGAGGCCGGAACCTCCACAAGATGTTCGGCCGTCTGGCGCGAATAGATGCGGTGGTAGTCGGCGATATCGTCGAGCCATGTGCGGGCGGCAGCCATTTTTACCTGCTGCTCGTCGTCATGGCTGGTCTTGCCGATGATGAAGCCGGTCGAGCCGCCGACAAGCAGCAAAACCAGGGAGGCGGCGAGGGCGCGCGGCCACAGGCGCTGCTTTGTTTGACGGGGTGCTGCGGTCACGACGCGCTCGGTCTTCGGATTGAGACCCGGGCCCTGCTTGATCCGGCGCACCAGCGACAGCGGCACCGGATCGTGAAGAAATTCCTCGAACGCCTTGTTGCCGAAGGCATTTCCGGCCCGCAGCCTCTCCAACATTCGCCGGGCTTCGTCATCGCGCGCCACCAGCTGTTCCAGTTCCTTGCGTTCCGCTTCATTGACTTCGCCGTCGAGATAGGCCGACAGGCGAACGTCGAGCGGGAGCCCTTTGGTGGTTTGCAACGCTCAGGCCCTCCTTTCCGTCGTCTCTGTAATCATTGCGGCCAAGCGCAGGCGCGCGGTCGAAAGCCTGCTCATTACTGTCCCGATCGGTATCTTCAGGATATCGGCGGCTTCCCGGTAGCTATGCCCTTCGATGTTCACCAAAAGGAAAACGCTGGCCAAGCCTTCTGGCATGGAGAGGATCATTTTCTGCAGCTGATTGGCGTAGACAGCTTTTTCGCCAGATGCCTCGATCGACAGCTCATCTTGCTCGGTGGCGTCGACCGTACCAGTGCCGGTGCGCACCCGGCGCTTTCTGATCTCATCGATCCATAGATTGCGTGTCATTGCGTATATCCAGCTTTCGAGCCGACCTTCACCGTTCCAGAGGTGATTGCGGGTGATTGCCCGCTCGCATACCTCCTGGACCAGGTCATCGGCATCGGCGGCGTTCCGCGTCAGTGTCATCGCGAAACGGCGCAACTTGGGCAGAACACTGACCAAGTCCCGTCTGAATTCGTTCGAGTCTGCCGCTGGACGCATTGCTCTTCCAAAGAAAACGTTCCGGGTCGACAGTTTATTCGCCCGGATCGAAATACACGCGGCATATTTTGCCACTTCGGGGACGTTTCTCAACGTCAAATATCAGGCCGGGCAATGCGTTAGGATCGCCCGGCCTGATTGCTGTCAGTAGTGGCGAACGCCGCCGAGGGATTCGAGCAAGGCGCGGTAGGCCCAGCTGTTTTCACCGCCGCGGTCGCGGATCTCGATGAGCTGTGCCTTGGCTTCCTCGACCTTGCCCTGTTCGAGCAGCGCCTGGCCCATGTAGGAGCGTGCAAGGATATAGTTTTCATCGGCCTGCAGCGCGCGCTTGTAGAAGCTCATACCGAGTTCCATGCGTCCGGCCTTGCGGTTGGAATAGCCGCGATAATTGAGGATGCGGGCGCTGTTCTGGTCTTTCACAGCGTCGAGTACCTTCAGCGAGTTTTCGTATTGGCCGGCATAGGCCAGTTCGCGGGCCGCCTTGAACAGGATATCGTCGTCAAGCCCGCTCTTCTTGGCATTGACGCATTCTTTCTTGTTCTTGTCCCAGATCTTGCCATTCTTGCATTCGGTGGAGGTCTTGGTCTTTTCCGGCGGTGCGGTCGTATCCTCGCCTGCAGCCCAGGCCGCTTGGCCCAGTGCGAAGAAGGAGGCGGCTGAGAACAAGGCGATCATTGCAGTCTTGCTATGGATCATGGTCATCTCCCTGGCTGAAACTGATACCGGCAAGCCGGATTGCGCACGACATCTGCCGATGCCAGCATTCCCATTCTTACGGTCAGTGCTGTAGGACGGATGACGAGCGCCGATTATTTCGCGAGCATAGTCTTTTTTCGCCGCGTGGCGAGTAACGATAGGGCGATCAGAGCCGGGTGGTTTCGACCAGCGTGACGGAGCGGCTGTCCATCGTCAGTTCGAACCGCTCGCGGATCACGTTCCATTGTCCCGGGCTGCCGGAGATTGAAAACAGGTTGAACCCGGCGGGTGGCTTCTTGCCGCCGCGGCCTTGCGAAGCCGACGCGATGCCAACGACCGGCACCGGTTTGACCTGACCCTTGAGCGAATAGACCGTGTTCAGGTGCGTATGGCCGTGCAGCACCAGTTCAGCGCCACCGGCGGTGATCGTTGCGGCAAAGCGGCGAATGCCGAGCATGCGCTTGTGCAGGGATGTAGCGCCACGGATCGGCGGATGATGGATCATTACGACGCGAAACAGGCCGGCTTCGCCTGCTGCACGCAACAGATTGACGGTCTCGCGCGCCTGACGGCTGCCGAAATAGCCGCTGGCTGCGAAGGGCGGGGTGGCAACGGCGGTAGAGCAGCCGATCAGCGCCACAGGACCACGAACCCGTAAGTACGGGTAGCAGTGAAAATCCTCGTTCCACTCCGCCGGTCCGCGCTCGCCGCGCATATAGGGATACCAGGCCCTGGTCGTTTTTTCATAGGCACCCGGCACATAGGCATCGTGGTTGCCCGGCACGATCGAGATGTTTTCGGGTTCTCCAGCTTCTTTCAGCCAGCCGGTCATGATCTCGATTTCACGCGAGGACGCGAGGTTAACGAGATCGCCTGTTATCGCGAGATGATCCGGATCGATCCGCTCGATTTCGTCCATCAACAGGTTGAGGGTATTGCCGACGAGGTGGTTGCGTCGATTGCGATGCCAGTTGACGAAGCCGGTAATGCGTTTCGATGCAAGTTCACGGTACGAGAGGTCCGGCAGGGGGCCGAGATGGATGTCGGAAATATGGGCGAGTTTGAACATCCTTCGTACCTAGCGCATATTCCTGCAAAGGGGAATCATTCCAGACGCTTTATCCTCGGCGTGATAATTCGAAAGGAACCGGACCGGAATGAACGCGAGGCCGCGGGAAATGCGCAGTTGGAGAGCAAGGCTGATCACCCGCCTGGCTCACAGCTATTTTGCGGTCGCGCGGGGCATGACGATGGGCGTGCGGGCTGCCTGTTTCGATGCCGAAGGCCGGGTTTTCCTGGTCCGGCATTCCTATGTGCCCGGCTGGCATATGCCTGGCGGCGGTGTCGAGCGGGGCGAGACGGCCTTACAGGCACTGGTCAAGGAATTGCGCGAGGAGGGAAATCTCGAAATGAGCGGCCCGCCTGAACTCTTCCATGTCTATTTCAACCGGCAGACTAGCAATCGTGACCATGTGATCTTCTATCGCTGCCGCAATGTCCGGCAGGTTTCGCCGAAGAAGCCGGACATGGAAATTGTCGAGAGCGGCTTCTTCGCGCTGGATGCTCTGCCGGCGGCAACGACGCCTGCAACGCGCAGGCGTCTGGCGGAACTCTTAGACAGTGTTCCGCCAGCCGAAGTCTGGTAGATCAGGCAGCCAGTTTTTCACGGCCATGTGGCGCGTCAAGAGCAAGGACTGGCCCAGCGGGCACAATGCCGGTCGGATTGATCATGGTGTGGCTGCGGTAATAATGCTCCTTGATGTGGCGCATGTTGACCGTTTCGGCGACACCGGCCACCTGATAGAGATCCTGCAGATAGCCTTGCAGGTTGGGGTAATCGGCGATGCGGCGGATGTTGCACTTGAAGTGCCCGACATAGACCGGATCGAAGCGCACCAGCGTTGTGAACAGCCGCCAATCAGCCTCGGTGATACGTGCACCGCTCAGGTAACGCCGGATCGACAGGCGCGCTTCCAGTTCGTCCAGCACCTCGAATACCGTCGTGACACTTTCCGCATAGGCATCCTGTGAGGTCGCGAAACCCGCCTTGTAGACGCCGTTGTTGACGGCGCCATAGATATGCTCGTTGAGGGCGTCGATCTCGCCGCGCAGATCCTGCGGATAGAAGTCCTCGGTCGAACCCGTCAATCCGTCGAAGGCCGAGTTGAACATGCGGATGATTTCAGCGGATTCGTTGGAAACCATCTTGTTCTGCTGCTTGTCCCACAGCACCGGCACGGTAACGCGGCCCGAGTAATGTGGATCTGCCTTGGCATAGACCTGCCAGAGCGCTTCGGAGCCAAACAGGTGATCGACGGTGCCGCCGATCTCGTTCTTGAACTCCCAACCCTTCGACAACATCAACGGATCGACGATCGAGACAGTGATCAGGTCTTCGAGCTTCTTCAGCTTGCGGAAGATCAGCGTGCGGTGCGCCCACGGACAGGCGAGCGAAACGTAGAGATGGTAACGCCCAGCCTCGGCCTTGAAGCCACCTTCGCCTGTCGGACCGGCCGAGCCGTCGGCGGTGATCCAGTTGCGGAACTGCGATGCCGCCCGCTTGAAATGTCCCTTGGTTTCCTTCGTGTCGTACCAGACGTCCTGCCAGACGCCATCAATCAGCATGCCCATTGACTATCTCCTGGCGGCTGTATCGCCGCTTGTCTGTGAATTCATGATCCATAGATAGCGCATCAAACCCGCTCATATAGTCCGTAAAAACTGAACAGTGCGTTTTAGGCTTTGACACGACGCATTTTTCTGCTATCCGGCCAGACAGAATTTTTCTGAACACGGATCAAGATTGATGTTTTTCCCGGGAAGCCCACGACGACGCTGATGCTGCAAACGCCCTTGAGGGCGAAGCCATCATATTTTTGTCTCGTATGCCCGGTTTCCCGATGTTCATGAAAAAGCACGACCTCGTCTATCTCACTGAAGACGCTTCCCACGACGCAGCCATCGAAATCATCAATGAAGAAGCATTTGGCCCTGGCCGGTTTGCGCGTGCTGCCGCCCGCATCCGCGAGCAGGGGCCGCATGATCTATCCCTGTCTTTTTTCTGCGCCGACGATGGCGAGACGATCGCCTCGGTGCGGATGACCCCGGTGATGGCGGGTTCGATCAAGGGCCATCTGCTGGGTCCTTTGGCTGTTCGTCCGTCGCACAAGAACCGGGGTATCGGCCGCGAGCTGGTCCGTATTGCGGTCGAGGCGGCGCGGCGCAAGGGTTCGGAATGTGTCATCCTCGTCGGCGATCCTCCCTACTACCAGCCGCTCGGTTTCGAGAAGGTCGCCTATGGCGCGCTGACGTTTCCGGGACCGGTCGATCCGAACCGCGTGCTGGTCGTGCCGATGACCGAGGGCGTTCATGAGGGCCTGAAGGGCGACATTCACTGGCGGGCCTGATTTCCCCGCAGGGGATTGTCAGCGGACAATGCTGCCCATTCCCAATTCCGCCATAGTGACTGCGAATATCCCGGCCATCGCAACCGGGATATTTTTGATGCGTCTGCTACCCGCGGTCTTCGCCTCGCTTCTTCTTGCCACCTCGGCGTCTTCTGCCGATCTCATCCAGTTCTGGGACAAACCGCAGCATGGCGGCAACAGCTTCAACCGGCTGCCTCCGGACCAGGCCTATTTCGATGCTCTGAAAGGCTATGGCGCCACCTGGGTGCGGCTGTCCTATGACAAATGGAAGCCTCAAAAACGCGACTTCCTGATTGGCGATGCCGACAAGTATGAGGGCATTCCGGCAAAGGACCTTGCGACGCTGAAGGCAACACTCGATCGCGCCGACAAGGCGGGCCTGAGGATCGTCATCACGCCTTTGTCGCTGCCGGGCATGCGCTGGGCGCAGAACAACGGGAACACGTTTGACGGTCGTTTATGGCAGGATAAGGCCTGGTGGGCGCAATCCGCAGCCTTCTGGAAGGACATCGCCACGGCCCTCAAGGATCACCCGGGCGTGGCTGCCTACAACATCATCAACGAACCAGCGCCGGAAAAGAACAATGGCGTGGCCGAGCATGGCGGTGCCGACGCGATGAAGGCCTGGTATGCGAAGCAGGCCGAGACTGCCCGCGACTTGCCGGCCTTTTACGAGACGATGATCAAAGCCATCCGCGAGGTTGATCCCTCAACCCCGATCATGGCGGATGCCGGCTGGTATGCTGCAGCCGATGCGTTCAGCTATTGGCCAAAGCCGCTCACCGATGGCAAGGTTCTCTATAGCTTCCACATGTACGAGCCCTACGCCGCCACCAGCGCGCCGAACATGAAGCGCGACAAGCCCTATGCCTATCCGGGCAAGGTGCCGTTTGGCGAGACGGAAGAAGCCTGGGACCGCGAGCGGGTCGCCGCCTATCTCAAGCTTCCTGTCGACTGGGCCGACAGCCACAACGTACCGCGCAACCGCATAGTGGCAGGCGAGTTCGGCTGCATGCGCCGCTGGGAAGGGTGCAAGACGTATCTCGAGGATGTCCTGACCTCGCTCGACGACAACAAGCTGCACTGGGCCTTCTACAGCTTTCGCGAGGACAGCTGGGATGGCATGGATTACGAGCTTGGCGCGCAGAAGGTCAACTGGAAGTACTGGGAAGCGATCGATCAGGGCAAGCCTGACTCGGTGAAGCGTAAACCGGGGGCGGAATTCGATCCGATTAGGAAGAGGCTTTAAGGGGCGTCGCTGTCGGGAGATATCGGAGAACATCAAGCGCTATCGACGCTTCCGCCCCTCACCCTAACCCTCTCCCCGCGAGCGGGGAGAGGGAATGATGGAGTTTTCCGCTTGTCCCTTCTCCCCGTTCACGGGTAGAAGGTGGCCGACAGGCCGGATGAGGGGCCGTTGCCGATAATTCGGCAATTGTCTTGCATCAGGGAAGGAATAGGCCACGATGGATTGCCTGCACCGCCAATAAATTCACCGCCCCTCGCGATGCCAGGTGGCCGAGAGGACGAACAGCAGAGCCGCCAAGCCGAGGAATCCGGCGAACAGCGACAGCGAATTGATGCCCTTCAGCACGGTCTCATCGGTCATGCGCAGCGACATCCGCTGTGCATCGGCAACGCGGACGGTGCCGCGGACGGGCAGAATCTGCGGCACATCGACCGGCCCCTCGGCATTGGCAAGACGCTGCACCAGCCCCTTTGTTTTTTCCGCCCAGGGGGCCAACGTTTCAGTCGTCGAAATCGTCGCCTTGAACTCCGGCGCATCGACGCTGCCGACATGCACCAGCGTATTGAGTTCGCCGTTGGTGACTTCGAACAGACCGGTCTCAGCGGTGCGGACGCTGGCCTTGTAGAGACCGGGTTCGCCTTCGTTGAGCGTAATCTCTTCGGTCTTGCCGGAAGGGTAGGTCAGCGTCGCCGGCCCCGGATCGCCGGCAATGGTCTGGCGGGCGATTTCGAGGGTGCGGCCGCTCGCATGCGCCGTCAGCGCTTCTTCTTCCAACGCCGGTTCCTGCATCAGCCAATGAGCCGTGCGGCGATAGAGCGAAACACTCGGGCCGCCGCCTTCGAAGCCGCGCGCCCAGAGCCAGCCCTGATCAGAGAGCAGCATGGCGACACGGCCCTTGCCAACACGGTTCAGGACCAGGAGCGGCTTGCCGTCGGCCGCCTGCATGACGGTTTGACCGAGCGGCTTGTCGACATCCACCGTACGGAACCAGCGGCCCCAATGCGGCGGCTCGCTGTCGGCGCCTTCCAGGCCACGGGTAACCGGATGTTTCTTTCCCTCGTCCGACAGCCGCGGATAGAAGGCTTTCTCGTTCATGAAGCCGGTCGGACTTGCGGGCAGCACAGTCGATAGTGGCGTCGTCGCAATCGAGTCATCGCCGGCGTGTTCAGGGCCAGCGGCAATCAGGAGGGCGCCGCCGTTCTCAACATATTGGGCGATGTTGTCATAGTAGAGGATCGGCAGCACGCCGCGATGCTGGTAGCGATCGAAGATGATCAGATCGAATTCGTTGATCTTGTCGACGAACAGTTCGCGGGTCGGAAACGCGATCAGCGACAATTCGTTGATCGGAGTGCCGTCCTGTTTTTCCGGCGGCCGTAAAATGGTGAAGTGGACGAGATCGACGGCGGCATCGGATTTCAGCAGATTGCGCCATGCCCGCTCGCCCGAATGCGGTTCACCGGAAACTAAGAGCACACGCAGATTTTCACGGATGCCGTCGATGACGTGGACCGCACGATTGTTGGCTTCCGTCACTTCACCGGCGACCGGGGCGACGGAAAACTCGAGGATATTGTTGCCGCCACGCGGCACGGTGAAAGCGAAAGGCACATCGGTGCCAGGCTCGGCCATTTCCGTGGCGATCTCGTTGCCATTGAGGCTGATCGTCACTTCCGCCGTGCCGCCGGGTGCTGCGCCGTCATCGGCGATACGGAACGTCACCTTCTGCTCTTCGCCGACAATGCCAAAGCGCGGGCCGCTGACGATCTCGACGCGCCGGTCGAATTCATCCGGCTTGCCGGTAATCAGGCCGTGGACCGGGGCATCAAAGCCAAGCGGCTGGTTGATGTCGGGAACATCGTGGATCTGACCGTCGGTGATGAAGATTGCCCCCCCGACGCGGGCAGGCGGCACGTCGGCAAGGGCCGTCTGCAGGGCTGTGAACAGTTTGGTCGAGGGCGTTTCGGTGTTCTCGTCATCAGCGGCCTCGACGATACGCGCTTCGATCTGCGGGAATTTGGCCAGCCGTTGCTTCAGGGTCGCCAGCGCTTCATCGGTCATGGCGCGGCGGTCCGCGTTGTCCTGACTCTGGCTGCGGTCGATGACGACGCCGACGATGGTTGAGAGCGGTTCGCGTTCCTCCTGAAAGAATACCGGATTGGCGACGGCTAGGATCAAGGCTGCGAGTGCGGCTGTGCGGAAGGCAGCGCCGCGGACACCGCGCCAGAAGCCGAGTACCGACAACAGGACTGCGGCGAGCGCCAGCACGGCGATGAAAGGCCATGGAATCAGGGGCTGGAAGTCGAGTGTCATAAGCTTGCCCTCACTGGCCTAGCCGTTCGAGCAGAGCAGGGATATGCACTTGATCGGCCTTGTAGTTGCCGGTCAGCATATACATCATGATGTTGACGCCTGAGCGGAAGGCGAGTTCGCGTTGCTGCTCGTCCGGTGGCACGGTCGGCAAAAGCGGCATGCCGTTGCTGTCGATTGCCCAGGCGCCGGCAAAATCATTGCCGGTGATCATGATCGGGGAGACGCCGTCGCCGGAGCGGGCCGGCCTGCCGGTCGGCTGCGAGCCATTGTCCGGTTGCGCCTCTATCCACAGCGGGCTGCCATTGTAGCGGCCGGGAAAATTCGACAGCAGGTAGAACGACTTGGTCAGCACGTTGTCGGCCGGAACCGGTTCCAGCGGCGGGATATCGAGATCGGCAAGGATCGCCTGCAGCCGCTCGGAATTGGGGCTTGTGCCGGAACCGGATGACAGCGATGAAAACTGATCGCGCGTATCGAACAGCACGGTGCCGCCCGAGCGCATATAGGCATCGATCCGGCTGATCGCCGCAGGGCTCGGCATCGGCGCGTTGGCCGATACCGGCCAGTAGATCAGCGAATAGAATGCCAGTTCGTCCGAGGCAATGTCGAGACCGATCGGCGGGCCGGGTTCGAGCGTCGTGCGATAGGTGAGGAAATCGGTCAGGCCAGCCAGGCCGCGCTCGGAAAGCCGGTCGACATCGGCTTCACCGGTGATGACATAGGCGAGGTGGGTCTTGTCCAGTTGCCGCAGGATGATGTCGTCCCCCGGCTTGCTGTCGTCGGCAAAGGACTGGCCAGGCGTGGCGACCAGCGTGCCTGCCGCGAGTACCAGAACGATTGCCGCCGACGCTGGCATTCTCAGGCGGGCAAAGGCGCCGCCCATGAACAGCACGATGGCGGAATCGATCAGCAGCAGGATGAGCGCTGCAGCAAACAGCGATGGTTTCAGCGACCAGGCCTCGGCACCGATGAGCGGTTCCGTGGTGTAGGGAATAGACAAGCCTGCCTTGTCGATCGGCTTCAACTGGCTATCGCGGGGCAAAAGGTTTAGCGCGGTAAATCCTTCTTCCGAACCATAGAGACCAGGCGGATGCTCGACGCTGGAAACAGGGGTGCTTCCAGCGGTAACTTCCAGCGGCCGTGCCTTGCCGGTTTCGCTGATCAGCACGCCGTCGGCGTTCAAGAGGCGATACGGTGCCAACGTCTGGCCCTTTACCGCACCTTCGCTTGCAACGCCGCCGCTCCGCGACAGCTGGACACTGCGGCGAAGCATTTCGACGAAATCGCCTGATATCGGCAGGTTCGACCAGGTCGCCTCGGCACTGACATGGAAGAGAATGATGCGGCCGGTCCCTTGCGTTTTTGTTGTCACCAGCGGCGTGCCGTCGGCAAGGCTTGCCCAGGTCCGCGAGGACAGGTCTGCGGTCGGCTCGGCAAGCACCTGCCGTTTGACGAGAATGCCTTCCGGCCTTGGCATGCCGGCAAAGGGGCTGAGCGCCGGATAGTCGGCCAGCGGTTGCGGTTCGGACCAGGAAAGCGCGCCGCCAAGCGCGCGTTCACCTTGCCGCAGCGTCACCGGCACCAGTGGATCGTCGGCAGGGGCAGCGGCCAGACGCGGACCGGCAAACCGCACCAGCGTACCGCCGTTTTCGATCCATTTGGTGATCGGCGCGTACGTCTCTTCCGGCAGGCGGCCGATATCGGCCATGATCAGCATCGACGGCTTCTGTGCAAGAAGCTCGGGGATCGAAACCGCCATGTCGGCTTCGTTCGGCTGGATCAGGTCGGCATAGGGCGCTAGCGCCCGGTTGATATAGTAGAGCGGCGAAAGTAGCGGCTGCGACTGGTCGCGGGCTTCGCCGCTGAGCAGTGCCACCCGGCGGCGGCGGAAGCCGTCATCGAGCAGGAACGTGCCGCCGGCGGTTGCCAATCCATCGATGCCGACGCGCGCAAAATCATTCCGCAGTTCGAAGGGGGCGGCAAGCGTCGCCTTGGCAAGACCTTCTCCGGCAGAAAAAGCGACAGAGCCGTTGGCGATCGCCCGGCCGCGTGTGTCATAGGCGGTGACGGGCAGGGTCCGGGCGCCGGCCGTATCGAGGCGAGTGGCGCTGACCACCATCGATTCGGCATCATTGGCGGAATTGCTGATCGCCACGGCGTGATCGTTGCTGCCCTCGATCAACCGCAAATTGGCCGGTGCGAGTGCCGCCAGTTCCGCCATCACCTGACTATCATCGGCCTCGATGCCATCCGAAAGGAAGGCCAATGTGCCGGGCGTGGTGCCGTTGAGCGCTGTCCTTAATGCATTGACGGCTGTTTGCCTGTCCGGCCGCAGCGGTTGCGGTGTTGCTGCAGCAAGGCGGTTGCGCGCGGTCAAGGCAGATCCGGGTACGGCATTGTGGTCCTGGTCGGCAGTGAAGACGACGGCGACCGGCAGGTCTTTCGCTTCCGCATCGCCGATCAACGCTTCGGCGGTTTCGACGCGGCGCTGCCAGTCACTCGATGTTGCCCAGCTGTTGTCGATTACCAGCGCCAGCGGGCCGTTGCCCGAAAGCGTGTTCGTGCGCGGATTGAATACCGGGTCGGCGATGGCGAGGATGATGGCGGCGGCCATCAGCATGCGCAGCAGCGTCAGCCACCACGGGCTTTTCGACGGCGTTTCTTCACGCTTCAGGACGCTGGCGAGAATGCGCAATGGTGGAAACACCTCCACCACCGGTTTGGGCGGTGTCATGCGCAAGAGCCACCAGATCGCCGGCAGGGCAACCAGGGCTGCGAGCATTAGCGGATTGGCGAAGATGAACGGCAGGAAGCTCACAACTGGCCTCCATGGGTGGCGCGCCCGGGCATGCCCGAGAGATACATGTGCACGGCGACCAGCGCCTCGGAGGCGAGGTGATCGGTGCGATGTGGTGTGAACGTCCAGCCGAGATGGCGCAGGTTTTCGCCGAGGCTGTCGCGGCGGGCGATGTAGGCGCGGCGATAGTCGTCGCGAACGATTTCGGCGCGGCCGGCTGTCAGCTTCTCGCCGGTCTCCGGATCGGTGAATTCGGTGCGCCCGGCATAGGGAAAGCTCTCTTCGGCCGGGTCGGCAATCTCAATGACATGGCCACGCAGGCCGCGCCGGGCAAGCGGTCCGAGACGCGCCATGATTTTGTCGGCCGGATCGAGAAAGTCGCCGATCAGGACCAGATCACTGGTGCCACGGATCATGGCCGTCTGCGGCAAGCCACCCGAAAGCGGTGTATGCATCAGCGCGGTCGCCAGCCGTTCGGCGGCATTGCGGGCCGACACCGGCTCCATGACGCCGGGGCAGCCGATCCGCTCGCCGGAACGGGCAAGGATTTCTGCCAGTGCCAGCATCAGCACCAGCGCGCGGCTTTCCTTGGAGACCGAACCGAACTTTGATTTGTACATCATCGACGGCGACAGGTCGGCCCAGAGCCAGATGGTGTGGGCCGCCTCCCATTCGCGGTCGCGCACATAGGTATGATCGTCGCGGGCCGAGCGGCGCCAGTCGATGCGCGACAGGCTCTCGCCGTCGCTATAGGGCCGGAACTGCCAGAAATTTTCGCCGATTCCGCGCTTGCGGCGGCCGTGCCAGCCGGAAATCACCGTATTGGCGATGCGCTTTGCTTCCACCATGCAGTCCGGGATCAGCCGGGCGCGGCTCTGCGCACGGGAAAGGACGTCTCCAGAGGGTGTCGGTTCGACGATTTGGCCGATGGCAGCCATTCATTATCCCTTGGCTTGCTTGACCAGACCGGTAATCACGTCCCGCACCGACATGCCTTCCGCCCGGGCTGCGAATGTCAGCGCCATCCGGTGCTGCAGCACCGGCTCAGCCAGCGCCATGATGTCATCGATCGATGGCGCGAGCCTGCCGTCATAAAGAGCGCGGGCGCGGGCGCACAGCATCAGCGACTGGCCGGCGCGCGGGCCGGGGCCCCAGGCGACGTTCTTGTCGGTTGCGGCATTGCCGTTGCCGGGACGGGCCGAGCGCACCAGCGACAGGATGGCATCGACGACTTTCTCGCTGACGGGCATCTGCCGGATCAGCTGCTGGATATCCCTGAGCTGGGCGGCATCGATAACACCGCCTGCTTCGGATTCATGGGTGCCGGTGGTTTCGAGCAGGATCTGCCGTTCGGCCGCAAGCTCCGGGTAGCCGACATCGACCTGCATCAGGAAGCGGTCGAGTTGAGCTTCGGGCAGGGGGTATGTGCCTTCCTGTTCCAACGGGTTCTGCGTCGCCAGAACATGGAAGGGCTGTGGCAGGTCGTTGCGCTGACCAGCGACGGTGACGTGGTACTCCTGCATGGCCTGCAGCAGCGCTGACTGCGTGCGCGGGCTGGCGCGGTTGATTTCGTCGGCCATCAGAAGCTGGGTGAAGATCGGGCCGGGCACGAAGCGGAACGACCGGCGGCCGTTGTCGTCCTGGTCCATGACTTCGGAACCGAGAATATCGGATGGCATCAGGTCAGGAGTAAACTGGATACGGCTGGAATTGAGGCCGAGCACGGTACCGAGCGTCGAGACCAGCTTGGTCTTGGCAAGGCCGGGAACGCCGACCAAGAGCGCATGACCACCGGAGAGCACTGCCAGCAACGTCTGTTCAACAACGCTCTCCTGACCGAAGATCACCTTGCCGACTTCCTTGCGGATGAGGGCAATCTCGCCCAGCGCCTTTTCTGCCGCAGCGATGATCGCCTTGTCGTCCACCGCGCCGTCTGTCGTTTTCATCACACCCATTGTCTGTCTCCAGTGGCCGGCAACGGCGCCGAATCGCGAAAAGCGCGCTTTCCGTTTCTCTTTTTCAATCTATGCTCCGCCCGGTGGCTGACAAGACGGGGGCAACGCACTATCTCGTGAGGCAGTGCTCGATAAAAAGCAAGAATAGGGCCAAACGGGACGGAACGATGGCGGATGCGGAAATACATCAGGCGGGCGATGCTGCAGGACTGGCGGCGCTGATCACCCGCGCGGCCGGGCAGACGAACGGCCAGACCAGGGGATTACCCCCGGTCGAGCGCTGGAATCCGCCGTTTTGCGGCGATATCGACATGGAGATCCGCGCTGATGGAACCTGGTTCTACATGGGCACGCCGATCGGCCGGCAGCCTCTGGTTCGGCTGTTTTCCACGGTTCTGCGCAAGGACGAGGACGGCAAGACCTATCTCGTAACTCCTGTGGAAAAACTGGGCATCCGCATCACCGATGCACCTTTTGTCGCGGTCGAGATGAACGTCACTGAACGCGACGGCGTGCCCGTCATCACCTTCCGCACCAATGTCGGCGATGTCGTCGAGGCCGGCCCGGATCATGCGCTTCGTTTCGTCGTGCATGGCGAGAACCGTGAATTGAAACCCTATCTGCATGTGCGCGGGCGGCTGGAAGCGCTGGTGTCGCGCGCCGTGATGTACGATCTGGTGGGGCTCGGCGAGACGGTGGCGATCGACGGCACGGCGATGTTTGCCATCCGCTCTGGCGGCGTCACCTTTGCCATCATGCCCGCCCAGGAACTGGAAGCGCTGTCGGCATGACGGATTTGTTGTTTTCAGCCGATGATTTTCGCCGCCGGGCGCTCCGGCAGTCCGGCAGCCCCACGGAAGAGGCCTGGCGGGAACATGGCGATTTTCTGCTCAATCCCGACACTGTTCCCTATCTTGAGACCCTGAAACTCAGGGATGCCGCTGTTCTCGTGCCTGTCATCGACGATGGCGACGAGGCGCGGGTAATCTTCACCCGGCGCACGGCGACACTGCGCAAGCATTCCGGCCAGGTTTCCTTTCCGGGCGGCGCCATCGATCCGCAGGATGATACGCCGGAGCGTGCGGCCCTGCGCGAGACCGAAGAGGAAATCGGCCTTGACCGGCGGTTTGTCGAAACGGTTGGCCGGCTGCCTTATTATATGGCGATGTCGGGCTTTCGCATTACGCCGATTCTGGCCGTGGTCCAGCCGGGTTACGACCTCATCCCGAATCCTGCGGAAGTTGACATCGTCTTTGACGTACCGCTGTCCTTCCTGATGAACCCTGATAATCACGGCCGCGGCCAGGCGACCTGGAAGGGTGCCGAGCGGCATTTTTACAGCATGCCCTATGGCGAACAGCATATCTGGGGCATTACGGCGGGCATTGTCCGCATGTTGTATGAAAGGCTTTATGCATGACTTCCGTTGCCGCTGAAACATGGTTTTCGGCGCCCGCGCTGACGCGCATTTTCGATCTTCTCAACGCCGATGGCGGCGAGGTGCGTGTGGTCGGTGGTGCCGTTCGCAACAGCCTGATGGGGCTTGCCGTCGCCGATATCGACATGGCGACGACGCTTCTGCCGCAAGTGGTGGTCGCACGCGCCAAATCTGCGGGTATCAAGGCGGTACCGACCGGGATCGAACACGGGACGGTGACCCTGGTCATCGATGGAAAGCCCTACGAAATCACGACCTTGCGTCGGGACGTGGAGACGGACGGCCGTCATGCCGAGGTCGCCTTCGGCACGGACTGGACAGTGGATGCTGAGCGGCGTGACCTGACGATCAATGCGCTCTATGCCGATGCGAAGGGCGATGTGATCGACCTCGTCGGCGGTTTGGCCGATGTCGAGAAACGCAATATCCGTTTCATTGGCAATGCCAGCGAGCGAGTGGCCGAAGACTATCTGCGGGTGCTGCGGTTCTTCCGCTTCTTTGCGCATTACGGCTCTGGCCGCCCGGATGCCGACGGCCTTCGCGCCTGCGCCCAGGCGCGCTCGAAACTATCGACACTGTCGGCCGAGCGGGTCTGGTCCGAATTGAAGAAGCTGCTTTCGGCGCGCGATCCGGGCCGGGCGCTGCTTTGGATGCGGACATCCGGCGTGTTGAGCGAAATCCTGCCGGAAAGCGAGAAATGGGGTATCGATGCGATCCCGGGGCTGATTGCCGCCGAACAGGCTTTTGGCTGGCAACCCGATCCGCTGCTCAGGCTGGCATCGATCGTCCCGCCTGACGCCGAGCGGTTGGATGCGATGGCTAAGCGGCTGCGGTTGTCCAAGGCGGAAGCGGTCTATTTCACTGCCTGGACCAAGGCCCCACGTTTGCCGGCCGAGATTGCCGATACCGCATTCGACCGGTTGCTGTATCGGAACGGAGACAAGGGGATAGCAACGTCGCTGCGGCTTTCACTCGCCTCCGTGCGGCAGAAAGCCGAAAACGATCCGGCGCTGCTACCTGAGACGGCACGGCTGCAACGGCTTTTGACGCGGTCGGAGAAATGGCAGAAGCCCGTGTTTCCGCTGACCGGGGCCGATGTTCTGGCCACCGGCATTCCCGCCGGGCCGCGGGTCGGCGAAATTCTTGGCCAGCTTGAGGAGAAATGGGTAGACGGCAATTTCAATGCCGACCGGGCAACGTTGGTTGCCCGGCTGCAATCGACGGTCTGAAAGGGCTGAGGTTCAGGCGACTTTCGCCTCTTCGACAATGCGCGCCTTAATATTGTCGATCATGTTTTCGCGAATCAGCGTTTCTCCGTGCACCGTACGCATGTGTTCCACGGCCCGCCGGACGACTTCGGCGTCGCTGTCGGCGTGGGTGTGCCATTCGCAGCCGGGCACGAGGGTCCCGCATTCAAACAATCGCATGATGCTCCTCCTTGCGTTTGCATAGTCCGCCTGGAAGGCGTTCAGACCAGACGGATTAAGCAAGTATAACCGAAAATGGTGCCGATGGTTCCGCCGATTGCCTCCTTGGCGTTCACAATATTGCGGGCAGCCCCCGTTTTCTGAACGCGACATGGCCTTGAAGCTTCCTTTTCAGGGTCACATTGTCGCCCGATCTGTCCTCAACCCTTGGCACCGGGGGTAGCCCCTTTCGGAAAGATTGGTGAAAACCGTCTTGAGACTGACTTAAGGAAGGACACGCATATGACCATTCGCCACATGCCCGTTGCAGCCCTGACCGCTGCGGCACTCAGCCTGATCGTCATCAACTCGCCGGCCTTTGCCCAAGGTGCAGCCGAACCACAGACGACCCAGCCGATGCAGGGCACGGCTCCCGCTGCCATCAGCGATCAAAAGATCGAAGCCTTTGCCGTCGCCTATCTGCAGGTCGACAAGGTCCGCCAGGATTATGCCGCCAAGATCGGGGCCGAAAAGGACGCGGTGAACAAGCAGAAACTTCAGAACGAGGCCAACAAGCAGATGATTAATGCGGTCGAGAAGTCGCCGGACATGTCGCTTGATGAATACAAGACGATCATTACCGCAGCGCAGACTGATCCTGATGTCGCAAAGAAGGTGCAGGAGAAACTCAAGACCACTGATACCGCTCAATAGGCCGATATCGCGGAGCAGGGCAAACTAGGTCCTGCTCCCGAATTGTTTCCAACAGAAAGCACTATAAAAAACGTGAGCTTTGATGTTATGCCTTCGTCTCCCTGAGACGTCCGCAAAGGCATGCCCACCATCATGAGCTCTTCTCTTCAGCAGGAACTGATCGCTTCGATCCGCAATATCGCGGATTATCCGAAGCCAGGCATCATGTTCCGCGATATCACCACGCTGCTTGGCAATCCGCGCGCTTTCCGTAGTGCGATCGATGCGCTGATCCAGCCCTTTGCCGGCACCAAGATCGACAAGGTTGCGGGCGTGGAAGCACGCGGCTTCATCATGGGTGGCGCCATGGCGCACCAGATGTCGGCCGGTTTCGTTCCGATCCGCAAAAAGGGCAAGCTGCCGCACGATATCGTCCGCATCGCCTATAGTCTCGAATACGGCGTCGACGAGATGGAAATGCACCGCGATGCCATCAAGCCGGGTGAGAAGGTGGTTCTGGTCGATGACCTGATCGCCACCGGTGGCACCGCCGAAGGCGCGACCAAGCTCTTGCAGCAGATGGGTGCCGATATCGTCGCCGCCTGTTTCATCATCGACCTGCCGGAACTCCGCGGCCGCAAGAAGCTCGAAGCCCTCGGTGTCGAGGTTCGCACGCTGATCGAATTCGACGGCCACTGAAGAAACGGCGGGAGCCATCTATGACGTCGATACAGGAAGCGCTGGGCGCAGCTGCGAATGAGGGAATCATCACCTCAGCGCAGGCGGAGAAGCTGGTGCCGTTTTTGCTGGATGCGAAGATGGCAGCCGGTGGCGGAGAACGCCGGGTGGCCGGTCCGGCGGTGCTCGCCGATGACGCACTTCTGGCAGAAGAAAGCGAGCAGCCGCGTTTCGTTCGCGGTTTCCACGATATCCTGATCACCATCGGCGTCGTCGTGGCGCTCGTTGGCCTCTGGGGTATCGGCAATCTGTTTGCCGTCCTGCCTGCCATCATCATCCTGGCCGAGATCCTGATCCGGAGGCAACGTCTTGCGCTGCCCGCCGTGGCGCTGACTGTGGCTCTCCTCCACTGGACCGGCATGTTTGCTCTGCTGGTCATCGAGGTGGCGGCGCCAGAGGAACTCGACACCCTGATCAACTGGCTGATGGTGTTGCCGATCTTTGCTGCTGTTCTGGCAGCGTTTTACTGGCGATACCGGGTGCCCTTAGCGCTGGCGGCAACGCTTCTGGCGCTGTTCCTGCTCGCCATGGATATCGTGCTTGTGCTGATTGCCAAGGCCTACGGCTCGACCGAGGCCCTTGCCGAGCATTCAGGTCTGGTTTCCAGCGTGTTCCTGATCAGCGCGTTGGGCCTCTTTTCAGCGGCAATGTCCTATGATGTTGCCGATCCAACCCGCAAAAGCCGTAAATCCGACGTGGCATTCTGGCTGCATCTCGCAGCTGCTCCGGCGCTGCTCTACGCCATGCTGTCGTTCATCTTCCTGCGCAATTTTTCCAGCGAATGGTGGGGAGACGCAACATCACCGGCGGATGCGGCCGCGGTGCTTGCGATCGTCATCGTCTTCATGGGCATCGGCCTGATCATCGATCGGCGCGCCTTTGTCACCTCTGGACTGGTATCGCTCGGTCTGGCGATCTGGACGATCCTGCAGCGGGGCGGGGTGGCTTTCAGCGACTATTTTTCCGTCACCGTGCTTGCGGTCGGCGTCGTCGTTTTGATGATCGGTATTTTCTGGCAGGTGTTGCGGCGGGCTATCGTCTCGCTCCTGCCAGCCGGGATCACCTCACACCTGCACCCGGTCTATCAAGCCAAGGTCTGATGACGGTTCTCAAGGGAACTCGATGACCTTGCTTTCGAACCGGATGACCGGCTGGCCATCCTGGTTTTCGCCTTCACACAGGATGGTGTTGATCCGCCATCCCGGCCGTGATTCCAGGTCCTTTGCCGCAACGAACGTGACGAAATAGGTGATCGTGTCGCCGGCGAAGACCGGCCGCAGCCAGCGCATGTCCTTGAAGCCGGGCGAAGGGCCGAGCTTGGGCGCAACGAGGCCCTCGGCCGCCAGCCGCTTCATTTCACCCAGCCAGTACGGTACGAAGCATTTCATCCATCCGGCGCAGGTGTGCCAGCCGGACGCGCAGAGGCCGCCGAACAACGATTGCCTGGCCAAGTCCGCATCGAGATGAAACGGCTGCGGATCGAATTTTTCGGCGAAATGGATGATGTCTTCGGGGCTGAACGTCACCGTGCCGATGGTTTCGCGCGTATCTGCGGGGTGGAGGTCGGACAGTTTCATGCAGCGTCTCCTGCCCTTTGGCAGCGGATCATGTTGGCATAGTCGCAAATCGCCACGGTCTCGCCCCGCTGGTTGACGACGACGGCGCGCAGCCGCACGATGCCGATCTCGGGCCTTGAGCGCGAGACACGCGCCTCAAGGACGGTGCAACTGCCGGACAGCGTGTCGCCGGCAAGCACCGCTTTCTTCCATTCCATGCTGTCGACGCCGGGAGACCCCTCTGACGCCGTCTCATGGATGTAGCTATCGCAGAGCATCCGCATCATCATCGCGCTGGTATGCCAGCCGGAGGCCGCCAATCCGCCGAGAATGCTGGCCCTGCCGCCTTCCTCGGACAGATGCATCGGCTGCGGGTCGAATTCCGATGCAAAGGCGATGACCTCCTCGGCCTTGACCACGACCGGTTTGAAATCGAACCGTTTGCCGACCGGAAAATCCTCGAAATGAAGCATGGCTGAATATCCTCCAACACGGACGTTCTAGCATCCGCACGTGTCCTGGGAAATGGAAACAGGATTACGGTGGCGGGCCGGATCAAGGCTGGAAAGGCAGGTCCTGACCGTTGATCTTCACCTTCTTGCTTTCGTCGACGGTAATATTCCACATCTGACGGCCATCCGGCGTCTGCTTGGCAAAACCCTTGATCATCAGCAGCATGAAGGCCGCCTGGCCGAATTCCGGCACGGTTGCGGCGTTCTTTTGCATGTAGGAAACCGTATTGTCGAAATCCTTGGCATAGAGGGTGACATCGGTGTTCTGGCGGTCCGGCTGTTCCGGATAGACGGTCGTCGTACCGGACAGGCTGAAATCGTAGACGGCGGAGCGGGCCGAGACCTCGTCATACCGGATCGTCATGGCGCCGCCCGGCAGGAAGATGCGACCGGCCTCGGCCGACTGTTCGTCGGTCAGCGGCTTGTCGGCGTCGAAGTTGGCGCGGTCGATCAGATAGGTGATGCCGCTGGCCAGATTGAGCTTTTCCAGCGAAATACGGGCGGTCACGGTTTGGGGAAGCGCCGAGGCAAAGGCTTCCGGCACCTGTCCGGGCGGCAGCGATGGTTTGTCGATGGTGACGCCGAAGCCGACTTTCGCATCGTCCTTCAGGCCGTTGGTGTCGATGGTGTAGCGCAGGGTTTCCGCACCATAGGTGCCGGTGGCCGTGGCGATCCTGAAATTGGCGATCTCGATTGATTCCAGAAGGTTTTCAAACATCGGCAGGTTGGCGCGTATCAGCGACTTCAAGCGAACCTGCTCGGTTGCCAGCAGCTTTTCCTTCTTCACATTGTCGAAAACGAAGAAAACAAGATCCTGCAGCGGCCGGTAGGCAAGGCCGTTGACGGCGACATCCGCTGTCACAGTATCGGCGGAAATATCCACCTTCATCTTTAAGGGATCGATGATCGTTTCGGTAAAGCCGTTCAGCGCCGTGTTGCCGCGAATGTCGATGGTCTGCGGCGTCGCCCGCGTCGAATTCATCGTCGACGTCATCGACCCGAACCGGGCCTCGACAGATTGCTGCGGTGACACCGACGTCATGAAAATGCCATCTGCGGACATGTCGGCGGTTTTGAAATAGAACAGATCGGGATCGACAATGCCTTCGGCGCGCATCGCGTCGATCTTGTAGGTGAAGTCGGTTTTTTCGGGTCCTGTAGTGAACTGTCCCTTCACATCGAGATCAGCGGCCTGGGAGAAATGCCAGAGTCCATCGTCCATCGGGCGGATCAGCGAAAGCAGTGGCTTCAGGCCGGAAATGCTGAAGGTTTTCGGATCGATGTCTTTCAGAAGCACGGTCGGATCGAAGGTCAGCTCGTAATCGGCGGTGCCGGGCCGCACCTTGATCAGGCCGGTCTTTGCCAGGGTTTCCGGGAGGAATGAGGTGAACTTCCGCTCGAGTTCCTGCGCACCCTGATGGCTGATATCCGCGGCCTGCACTGATTGTGTGATGAGGGCGGTTGAAAGCAGAAGGGCAGGAATCAGGCGCATTGAAAACTCCTCAAATGATTGCGAGGCAACATATAGCCGATCGGCTGAAGGGCAAGCGCCAAGGCGGCCGCAACACGCTACAGACGGCAACGCCGTTCGCTAGAGTTAACGAACGGCGTTGCCGTGTCTTGAGTTTCCTGTCGGAAGCGCAGCCGCCCGTACGGCCCCACGCTCCGTTTAGGTGTTGAAGCGGAAGTGGATGACGTCGCCGTCCTGAACGACATATTCCTTGCCTTCGTCGCGCGCCTTGCCAGCTTCCTTGGCGCCGGTTTCACCGCCAAACGCGATGTAATCGTCATAGGCAATGGTGAAGGCGCGGATGAAGCCGCGTTCGAAATCCGTGTGGATGACGCCTGCGGCGGCCGGTGCCTTGGTTCCGCGCGGAATGGTCCAGGCGCGCGTTTCCTTGGGGCCGACGGTGAAATAAGTGATCAGGTCGAGCAGCTTGTAGCCGGCGCGGATCAGCTGGTCGAGACCGGCTTCATGCAGGCCTAGCGCTTCCAGGAATTCCTTGGATTCTTCTTCCGGCAGCTGCGCCACTTCGGATTCGATCGCAGCCGAGATAACGACGGTTTCTGCACCCTGCGCCTTGGCCATGGCTTCGACGGCCTTGGTATGGGCATTGCCGGTTGCAGCATCGGCTTCCGCGACGTTGCAGACGTAGAGAACCGGGTGGGCGGTCAAAAGATTGAGACCCTGCAGGATGAGCTTTTCTTCCGCATCCAGTGTCGGCAGAAGCGTGCGCACCGGCTTGCCGTCCTGCAGCAGCTTCAAAGCCGCATCCATGACCGGCAGCAAGCTGAGGGATTCCTTGTCCTTCGATGCGGCGCGCTTGCGCGTCTGCTCGGTGCGGCGTTCCAGGCTTTCCAGATCGGCGAGCATCAGCTCGGTCTCGATCGTCTCGGCGTCGCCGACAGGATTGATGCGGCCCTCGACATGGGTGATATCGTCGTCTTCGAAGCAGCGCAGCACATGTACCGTCGCATCAACTTCGCGGATATTGGCGAGGAACTTGTTGCCCAGACCTTCACCCTTCGACGCGCCGCGCACCAGGCCGGCGATATCGACGAACGAGATGCGGGTCGGGATCAGTTCCTTGGACTTGGCGATATCGGCAAGCTTGCGCATGCGCGGATCCGGCACAGCCACTTCTCCGGTATTCGGCTCGATGGTGCAGAACGGATAGTTTGCCGCCTGCGCCTGCGCCGTCTTGGTCAGCGCGTTGAAAAGAGTGGACTTGCCGACATTCGGCAGTCCGACGATACCGCATTTGAAACCCATGGTCTTGAAACCTGTCCGATCGAATTCTGTTGCTGTGCCTTTTGCGGAAACTTGGGCCGAGGTCAAGCCTCAGACCGGTTTTGCAGGCTTTATAGGGGAGAAGCCGCCCGAGTGCATCTTGTTTGAAGCCGGTTTGCGATGCACAATGGATCTTTCCTCCACTCCTGTGACCAACGGGCGGATTTCCGATGGCGGATAACGACACCAGTCTCAAACCCAAAACTGTGACCAAGCCAAAGCTGGAAAGGCCGAAGCTCTACAAGGTCACTCTGGTCAATGACGATTATACGCCGCGCGAATTCGTCATCATGGTTCTGAAGGCGGTGTTCCGCATGAGCGAGGAGACCGGCTACCGGATGATGATGACCGCCCACAAGATGGGCGTGTGCGTCATTGTCGTCTGTGCCAGGGATATTGCCGAGAGCAAGGCGAAGGAAGCCACGGATCTGGGCAAGGAGGCGGGCTTTCCGCTGATGTTTGTGACGGAGCCGGAGGAGTAGGCAGGACTAAATCCCGGCAGGCCGCCTGATCTGAAAGCCGGTCTTGTTCTGCACGAAGCCGCATCCCTCATAGAATCTCAGTGTCGCCGGTTCTTTCGAACCGGTCAGCAACATGACTTTGTAACATCCGGCGTCCCAGGCCCGCTGGAAGGCATCTGTGATCAAAGTCCGCGCATGGCCGCGCTTGCGGTATTCGGCGTGCGTGACGACGTTCTCGATCAACGCATAGGGCGCGCCGCCGCGGGTCAGGTTTGGGATCACCACCAGCGTCACCGAAGAGGTCAAATTCTCGTCCGAGACGCCGATCAGCAGCGTCATACCTGGCTGCGCGATGATCTCGGCGAAGCGCCCGGTTGCGATATCCGACGCCATCTCCGGATCGTCCGGGTTGAGGTGTCGATAGAGTGAAAGCAGGGCCGGAAGATCGTCTGGCGTTGCCGGCCGGATACGGAAATCACCGGTCTGCATGGTTCTATTCGTCCTTGTTGCCGAACAGCTTCTTGAGCATGTCGGCCATCGGGCCGGTCGTCGGCAGGATTTTTGGCTGTGCGCTGTTGCGGGCCTGGCGGATATGCGACTTTCCAGTGGCGGGCTTTGTTGGAGTCTGGACGGGCTCCGGCTTGCCGCCGGTTGCCAGCGTCAGCTTGTTGAGAAACTGCGAATCCTCGGCCTTCACGAGCATGTCGGCATTGTCAGCCAGCGCATCGAGCAGCGATTCCAGCCAAACCTTGTCGGCCTTGGCGAAATCACCGAGCACATGGCCGTGCACTCTCTCCTTCGAACCAGGATGGCCGATACCGAGGCGCAGGCGGCGGTATTCGCGGCCGCAATGCGCATCGAGCGACTTGATGCCATTATGGCCACCGTGGCCGCCGCCGGTCTTGATCCGGGCCTTGCCCTCAATGAGATCAAGTTCGTCGTAGATTGCCAGAATGTCCTTAGGCTCCAGCTTGTAGAAGCGCATGGCCTCGCCGACCGCTTCGCCCGAGAGGTTCATGAAGGTCTGCGGCTTCATCAGGAGCACCCGTTCGCCGCCGATCTCGCCTTCCGAAACCAGCGCCTTGAATTTCTTCGACCAGGGCGAAAAGCCGTGACGCCGCTGGATCGCGTCGACGGCCATGAAGCCGATATTGTGGCGGTTACCGGCATATTCGGCGCCTGGATTACCAAGACCTGCGAAAATCAGCATGGGTGTATCTCTAACAGTCGGACAGACTGTCTTGCACCGCGTTGGCGGCCGGATGTCAACCGTCTGGCGTGTGCAAGGGCCGGTTTTCCGGTCTGGCCCTGCGCTTAACGCCGCTATGCGGGTTATCGGTTGGGGCGCAGTCCGTACTTTATGAAGATCTGGTCCTGCGTGCCGTCGGCGATCAGTTTGTCGAGTTGTGCCTGCATTGCCGTGACCATGCTATCCGGCAAATCGAGATTGCAGGCAAAGCCATAGAATTTGCCTTCGAGAACAAGCGCGCTTTCAAGTGCTGCACCCTGGTCGCGCATCATTTCGAAGGTCTTTTCCGAGGTCATCATCAGGTCGATGCGGCCGCTCAGGAGCTTCTTTACCGTCGTTTCCATGTCGGCGGCGAGATCGACCTTGGGGAAAGCGTTCTTGTGCAGATAGTTGGCCGAAAAATCGTCGCGCTGGGTACCGACGGTGAAGCGCTTGGCCTCCTCGGCATTGGCCGGATTGACGCCCGAGCCTGTCTTGCGGACCATCACCATACGATCGATCAGCAGCGGCTCGACCCATTTGAATCGCTTGTCACGTTCGTCATCATGACCGGTGGTGAAAAGACAGGTCCACGGCTGGTTTTCCGTCAGCGACAGCGCCCGTGCCCAGGGAAGAATTTCGAGCGAGTAGGGGGTGCCAAGTGCCTGCATCATCCGTTCGGCCTGCTCGACGGCGGCGCCGCTGATGACCCCGTTTTTGCTGAAATTGTAGGGAGGATACTCTTCCGTCAGCAATTTCAATGTTTCGGCATTCGCCGTGCCCGAGAAAAGGAGAGCGAGTGCGAACGCCATATGTCTCATACCCGTTCTTCCTTTATTGTTGTCACGCGAGGCTGGTCGCCTTTGCTTCGGATTCCATTTCCAGCATCAGCAGCATGTTCTCGATCGGCATCGGCCGGCTGAAAAGATAACCCTGGCCGTAGTCGAGACCCAGCTTGCGCAGCAGTTCCCATTGTTCCTTGGTTTCGATGCCTTCGGCAACAACGGTACAGCCCATCTGATGCGAGATCGTCCGGATGCCCTTGATCAGCATGCGGCTCTTGCGGCGGATGTCGGCTGTCCCCGTTGTCAGCGACCGGGTAAAGGACTGATCGACTTTGACGATATCGACTGGGAACCGGTTGAGATAACTGAGCGAGGAATAGCCGGTGCCGAAATCGTCGAGCGCGATCCGGCAGCCGAATTCGCTGAGTTGCTTCAACACGGCATGCACATCGGGATTGTCGGCCATCAGCACCGCTTCGGTGATCTCGATGACGATGCGGGCAGGGGAGATATGGTGCTTGAGCAGCAGCGCCGCGAGTTTGTGCGGCAACGTCTCTTCAAACTGGAGTGGCGAGAAGTTGACGGCGAGATAAGTCGCCTCGGTCCCTTCCAGCTGTGTCAGCCGCGCGAGGTGGCTGATCGCCTTTTCCAGCACGCGTTCGCCGATGCGGGCGATCGAGCCGGTTTCCTCGGCGATGCCGATGATCTTGGCCGGCGGGAGGATACCTTTTTCCGGATGGTTCAGGCGCATCAGCGCTTCGAACCCGGCGATGCGGCCGTCGCTGAGGCTGACGATCGGCTGCAGATAGGCCTCGAACCAGTCTTCCTTGAGCCCGGCTTCGATGTTCTGTTCCATCTCGTGGCGTTCGCGGGCGGTGTCGAGCATGCTGGTATCGAACAGCAGCATGCCGTTCTTGCCGTCGCGCTTGCGCGCATACATCGCCATGTCGGATTTCAACAGCAGTTCTGCCGCGTTTGCCGCGTGGTCGGGATAAAGGGCGATGCCGACGCTGGCGCTGACCGAAAGCTCGGCACCTTCGACGAGGATCGGCTGGCGAAGGCTGGCGCCGATGCGGTCGCCGATTTCGCTGGCCAGGGCCTCAACGTCCTCGGCGCTGACCAGGATGGCGAACTCGTCGCCGCCGAGCCGTGACATCGCATCGGCCGGGCGAAGCGTGGTGCGGATACGCGCAACAACCTGGCGCAATACTTCGTCGCCGGCGGCATGGCCGAAATTGTCGTTGATCCATTTGAAGCGATCGAGGTCGATGAAGATGCAGGCCAGCTGCATCGTATTCTCATCGGCCTGGCGGATGCCGTCATCGAGCGCCGCTTCGAAGCCCTGGCGGTTGAGAAGACCGGTCAGATGATCGGTGATCGCCTGCGCATGATTGCGGCTTTCGGCCTGCTTCAGTTCCGTGACGTCGGTCATGACCGACAGGGAGAGACCGCCGCGCTCGCCGCTGGTGGCACTCTTCGTCTCCAGAATGAGAACGGTCATGGTTTCACCGTTCGCCTTGATGAACGGGACGGTGACTTCGCAGATATTGGCATGGGTGGTATTGTCGTTGCGGCGGCGGGCCCGATAGGTTTCGTGCCAGTGTTCATCGACGAAATCGGTAAAGACGCGGCCGATAACCTCGGTGCGGTCATAGCCCGTGGCCGTCAGCCAGTAGTCACTGACGGCGGTGAGGCAGTTGGCCGGATCAAGCGAGAACAGCATCGATGGGGTGAGGTTGTAGATGTCGGTAGCGCGGCTATGGGCGAGCTTCAGCTCGGTTTCCTCGCGCTCCAGCTTGCTCTGCATCTCGTTGAAATTATGCGCGAGCGTGCCCATCTCGTCGTCCGATGTCCAGTCGACATGGTGGCGCGAACCGAGCCTTCTTGTGGCTTCGATTGCCGCCGTCAGCCGCATCAGCGGCCGGATGACCGTCAGGCGGTTGCCAAGGATGGCCGCTGCAAAGACAATACCGACCGCGACGATCAGGATAAAGAAGATGCTCAGTTCATCCTTGCTGAAGCGCGACAGGAGACCGGGCGTGGAGACCCATATCTCAAGGGTGCCGACGGATTTCTGTCCGTCGTTCGAATTATAAAGGATTTCCCTGGTGAGAACCTTGTGCGGCAGGCTGGCATCCACCGGACCTTCCGGAAGGCGAATGGAGATCGATTGGGAGCTGTCCTTGACATGCACCGACATGACGGCGGCGTCGCCGATCAGCGATTTTGCGATCTGCTCGACGCCGTCCGTGTCAAAATCCCAGAGGGGTTTACCAAGCGCCTGAGCGCCTGCTTCCATGAGAACCTGCGTGTTCTGCAAGCTTTCACGGGCAACCCGCTCTGACGACAGTGCCAGAAACAACACGATCAACGGAGCGATAAAGACAAGCATCGCACCACAGACGATCGCAATAAAACGATTTTCAACAGAGTGCATCATCGGATGCCCCCGGTTGCGCCACCAATTCCACGTCCCATTAGGATTCTCGTACACTGAAGTCGGATAATCCCCCAGCGCCAACACATCACGAAAATCTTAAATGTTGCTGAAACCTTGCGGCGAAAACTGGGGTGACTGCCGCGGGAGGCAAAACCTTGAGGCGAGCGAAGCAACAAAAAAGCCCGCTTCACGGGGTGAAGCGGGCTTTCAATCCTGGCCGTCAGGCCGGAATTTTTACTCGGCTACAACTTCTTCTTCCTTCGTGCCGCCAGCAGGCTGCGCGATGGTCGCAATCGTGAAGTCGCGGTCGGCGATAACCGGCGACGCGTTCTTCGGAAGCTTGATGTTCGAGATGTGAATGCCGTCGCCGATCTTCAGGCCCGACAGGTCGGCCGTCAGGAATTCCGGAATGTCGTCGGCCGGAACAACCAGTTCGACTTCGTGGCGAACGATATTCAAAACGCCGCCGATCTTGAGGCCCGGGGACTTTTCTTCGTTGACGAAGTGAACCGGAACTTCAACGGTAACGACGCTGTCCTTCGAAACGCGAAGGAAGTCGACATGCATGGTGAAGTCACGGACCGGATCCAGCTGGTAGTCCTTCGGCAGGACGCGGATCTTCTCGCCGCCAACGTCGATCGTGGCGATCGTGGTCATGAAACCACCGGCGTGAATCTTCTGGGTGACTTCCTTCGTAGAGAGGGCGATGGAAATCGGAGCCTGCTTGTCACCATAGATGACTGCAGGAATAAGACCGTTGCGGCGAAGTTCACGGGAGGACCCCTTACCAACCCGTTCGCGCGTTTCGGCCTTGAGCTCGTAGGATGCGTGGCTCATGGTCTTAACCTTTCTGGTGTTTTTGGAGAGCTCATCCGCTTATTTATAAAGACAGGATGAACCGAGACGTTTGACCGCCTCATCCGCGTTTGCCTCCAAGGGTGTCTGCGCGGACGCGCGTCCATAGCCGAGAACGCCCGCAATTGCAAGCAAAGCCCGGTTTTGCCGGCAAAAGCCCGGTTTTGCCGAAAAATCCGCTTGGAAGTGGCGATGCAACCGCGGTTGCACGCACAGCGGGATGTTTTTCAGAACTTGATAACCGTCAAATCATGAAAATCCAACCGCGTTAATCTCTCTTAGTTCTTGCGTGGCAGATTGCGGCCACGTTCAAAACAGGTGCTTCATGCTCAAGGTTCTTTCCTGCATCGCCATAGATCATCACTACGGTTTGCTGTCGCTTGCAACTCTCGTCTGCATTTTGGGTTCAGTCCTGACCATGCGGCTTTATGCCCGTGTCAGGCGCACTGTCGGCGTGCAGCGGCTGAACTGGTTGTTCATGGGAGGGGTCATCGGCGGTTCGACGATCTGGACCACGCACTTCATTGCCATGCTGAGCTTCAGGCCGACGCTCGAACATGCCTATGAACCGATCCTGACCCTGGCTTCCCTGGGCGCGGCGATCGGCATCACGATACTGGGCTTTTTCGTCACCGCCATGCGCAAGACCGGTCCGACCATCGAGCTTGGCGGCGCGATTGTCGGTGCGGGCATCGCCATCATGCACTACATGGGCATGATGGCCTACCAGATCGCCGGGCGGATGGAGTGGGATTACAGCTACTATGCTGCCTCGATCATTCTGGGTGTCAGCTTCGGCGCTCTTGCTACCAGCCGGATTGCCCGCCCGGCCACCCGATTTTGCAAATATGGTGGTGTCGTCGCGCTGATCCTGGCGATCGTCAGCATGCATTTCACCGGTATGGCAGCGGTCACCATCATTCCTGATCCGATGATCCAGCCGTCGGCAGCGCTTATTCCCGATAACCTTCTGCTCGTCATGGTCATGGTGATGATGTGCCTGATGCTGGGGCTTGGTGCATCGACCTATGTCATCGACCTTCATTCCAGCCAGGTCGCAGCCGAACGTTTCCGCCACCTGTCACTGCACGATCCGTTGACGGCCCTGCCGAACCGGGTCGCCTTTGGCGAACATCTCGAAGAGATCATCCGGCGGCAGAAGGACGACACGTCGCGTGTTGCAGTCCTGTCCTTCGATCTGGACCGTTTCAAGGACGTCAACGACGTTCACGGTCATGCGGCCGGTGATGCTGTCCTGCGGACGATTTCCGAGCGGATGGCCAGCGTTCTGGGGGAGGGAGAATATGTTGCCCGCATCGGCGGCGACGAATTCGTGGCGCTGACCTCCAATTTCTTCATGAAAAGCGAAGCAAAGACCTTTGCAGCGCGGTTGATCGCCGAAATCGGCAAACCCGTCGAATGGCAGGGCAAGACGCTTTTGGTTGGCAGCAGTGTCGGTATCTCGCTGTTTCCCGTCGATGCACGCACGCCAGAAGAGCTTTTGGCACAGGCGGATCTGGCCATGTACCGGGCCAAAGCGGCCGGCTCGAATTCAATCCGTCTCTACGAGCCCTCGATGGACGATGCCGCGCGCAGCCGAAGCGTCCTTGCCATGGACATGCGTGATGGCATCGAGCGCAACGAGTTCGAACTCTATTATCAGTATCAGAACAACTCGCTGACGCGCGACGTCATCGGTTTTGAGGTCCTGTTGCGCTGGAAGCATCCGGTGCGCGGTATGGTGCCGCCGACGGAATTCATTCCGATCGCCGAGAAGAACGGCTTTATTCACGAACTCGGTGACTGGGTGCTGTTGACGGCTTGCCGCCAGGCGGCCTCCTGGGACAATCCGATCAAGATTGCCGTCAACGTCGCGCCGGCTCAGTTGGCCGATACGAACTTCCCCAACCGGGTAAGCGAAATCCTGGAGGAAACCGGCCTTGATGCCGCCCGCCTCGAACTGGAAATCACCGAATCGGGCATCATCGCCGACCAGCAGCACGCGCTTCACATCATCCGCCAGTTGAAGCAGCTTGGCGTCAAGATCGCCATGGACGATTATGGGACCGGCTATTCGTCGCTCTCGACGCTTCAGAACTTCCCGTTCGACAAGATCAAGATCGATCGCGCCTTCATCGATGGCGTCACCAGCAACCGCCACTCTGCCGCGATCGTGCGCTCGACCATCATTCTCGCCCAGAGCCTGGATATTCCGGTACTGGCGGAAGGGGTGGAGAACGAGGAACACATGGACTTCCTGCGCAGCGAAGGCTGCCTGCAGGTGCAGGGATACCTGTTTGGCAAACCGATGCCGCTCAGCGAGATCGAGCATGTTGTCAACGCGATCAGTGCTGACCGCTCGGCGGCCGGCGCGGAATCCGAAACGGACGGAGGCAACGCCGTCGCCGCATGATGTACCAGTCGTCCGCGCCCCAATCGCGCGGCCGCAGGTGGAGCTGTTCAGCGGCGCGGACTGAGCGCATCAGGAATACACTTACTGGTTGTTTTTCTGATTCCAGCATTAAGCCTACGCAACTGACAGAACCGTCGCCGGAAGCAGGGTTTCTCCCGCATTGCTTTTGAACGCATGTCCGACATCCCGAGTTGGTCAGTTAGAATAATGTCATTCAATGATTATTAGTGGTTGCGTGAGACGATTCCATCCGTATCAGTACGGGTGGTGTCAATGCTCAAGGTTCTTTCCTGTATAGCCACCGACCATAGCTACGGACTTCTCGCGCTTGCCGCCCTTGTTTGCGTCCTGGGGTCGATCCTGACCGTCCGCCTTTATGTTCGCGTTCAGCGCAGCGCCGGGATGCAGAAGTTGAACTGGCTGTTTATGAGCGGGGTCGTCGGTGGCTCGACGATCTGGATGACGCATTTCATTGCGATGCTGAGTTTCAATCCACCCTTGGCGCATGCCTATGAGCCGATGCTGACGATGGCATCGCTGGCTGCTGCAATCGTCATCACAATTATGGGATTTCTGATCACGGCGGCAGGCAGGCCCAGTATTGTCATCGAATTCGGCGGCTGCGTGGTCGGAGCAGGGATCGCCATCATGCATTATACCGGCATGGCCGGTTACCAGATTGCCGGCAGGCTGGAGTGGGATCAGAGCCACTACGCGGCGTCCGTGTTCCTTGGCATCGGCTTCGGCGCTGTCGCCATGAGCCTGATCGCAAGGCCGGGGGCACCGGCCCGTCAATACGCGGGTATTCTCGCCCTGGTCCTGGCGATCACCACCATGCATTTTACCGGGATGAGTGCGATCACGATCATTCCGGATTCGCTCATCGTTACCTCGAATGACATGATCCCCGAAAGCCTGCTGACGGTCGTGGTCGCCATTATCGGCCTGATGCTGGCGCTCGGCGCATCGACCTATGCCATCGATCTGCAATCGACGCGGGGAGCGGCGGAGCGGTTCCGTCATCTGTCGCTTCACGACCCGTTGACGGGATTGCCAAACCGCGTCGCTCTCGGGGAGAAGCTTCAGGAGATCATCGACCGTCACAAGGACGGCACGGCCGGCATCGCCGTCCTGTCCTTTGACCTTGATCGTTTCAAGGATGTCAACGACGTGCACGGGCATGCGGCCGGCGATGCCGTCCTGCAGGGTGTGGCCGGGCGGATGTCAAAAGTGCTGGGCAAAGGGGAATTCATCGCACGCATGGGCGGCGACGAGTTCGTTGCCCTGTCCAGTAATCTGGCCCGGTATGACGATGCCACCGCCTTCGCGTCGAGGCTTGTCGAGGCGATAATTCAGCCGGTCGAATGGGAAGGGAAGAAGCTGCAGGTCGGCACGAGCGTCGGAATTTCCCATTATCCCGCCGACGCACGCACGCCGCAGGCGCTTCTGGCGCAGGCGGATCTCGCCATGTACCGCGCCAAGGCCGTGGGGTCGAATGCCGTTCGACGCTACGAGCCGGCGATGGATGATGCCGCCCGGGACCGCAGTGCGCTTGCAATGGACATGCGCCAGGGCATCGAGCGCAACGAATTCGAGCTCTACTACCAGTACCAGAACAACTCTTTGACGCGCGACGTCATCGGCTTTGAAGTTCTGCTGCGCTGGCATCACCCGGTCCGGGGCATGGTGCCGCCCGCGGAATTCATTCCGATCGCCGACCGTAACGGCTTCATTCACGAGCTGGGGGATTGGGTCTTGCGCACGGCCTGTCACCAGGCGGCGTGCTGGACGAACCCGCTCAAGATCGCGGTCAATGTTGCGCCGGGCCAACTCACCAATGTCAACCTTGCGGCACGGGTGCAAGAGATCCTGCTGGAAACGGGTCTTGAACCCTGCCGGCTGGAGCTGGAAATCACTGAATCCGGCATCATCGCCGACCAGCAAAATGCCCTACGGATCATCCGGCAGCTGAAGCAGCTCGGTGTCAAGATCGCCATGGACGACTATGGTACCGGCTATTCCTCGCTGACGACCCTGCAGAACTTTCCGTTCGACAAGATCAAGATCGACCGTGCCTTCATCGATGGCGTGACGACCAGTCGTCAGTCGGCGGCGATTGTCCGTTCGACCATCATCCTTGCCGACAGTCTCGGCATTCCGGTTCTGGCCGAAGGCGTGGAATGCGAAGAGCATATGGACTTCCTGCTGAACGAAGGCTGCCCGCAGGTGCAGGGTTACCTGTTCGGCAGGCCGATGCCACTGAGCGAGATCAGTCATGTTGTGAACAGGCCGCCATGCGGTGAGTTGCCCGGTCACCAGGCAGGCGGGATCGAACCGGAAACCTTGCCCATGCGTTCCGCCGTTGGATGACCGGTTGAGTCAGCGTTTGCGGGACTTGGTGAAGCGGGCAAGGGCAAGCATCAGACCGCCGGCCATCAGGCCCCAGAAGGCACCGGAAACCCCGGCGAAACTGACACCGGACGCGGTGACCAGAAATGTCACAGCTGCGGCCTCACGGCCGTCCGCTTCCTTGAACGCGGCCATGGCCGATCCAGCAAAGGCACTGATCAAGGCAAGGCCGGCCACCGCCTGGATCAGGATCGGCGGGGCAAGGCTGACGAAGGCCGTCACGGTGGCCGCAAGGAGACCGAAGACGATGTAACCGGCACCGGCGACGATCGACGACCAGTAACGCCGGGCCGGATCGTGATGCGCGTCCTCGCCGGCACACATCGCAGCGGTGATCGCAGCCAGATTGACCGCATGACCACCGAACGGCGCGCTCAGGATCGAGAAGACACCGGTTGTTGCAAACAGCGGGCCGGGCTGCGGTTCGTAGCCGTTGACCTTCAAGACGGCGATGCCCGGAATATTCTGGGATGCCATGGTGACGATGAACAGCGGCAGCGCGATGCTGACGAAGCCGGCGACGGTAAACGCTGGCGTGACCCACTCGACATGCGGAACCAGCGTTGCCGAAAGCCGTGTCATTGCATCGGCAGGCATATCGACCCCGAAGGCGAGCACCAGCACGAACGCCAGAAGTGCCGCCGGCACTGCAAACAGCCGGTTGATGCTGCCGACGATCACCCAGGCGGCGGCGATGGGCAAGCCGAGCAGCGGATTGAAGGCAATCGCCTTGACCGGCGCAAAGCACAGCCCGATCAGAACCCCCGCGAGCATCGCGTTGGCCAGCGCCGCCGGGATTGCCGCAACGGCGCGGCCCAGCGGTTTCCATAGTCCCGCCACGACGATTAGCGCGCCGCAAATCAGGAACCCGCCGACTGCGGTGTTGAACCCGCCCGCCACGGCACCCGAACTCGCAAGCAGTGCGGCGCCCGGCGTCGACCAGGCTATGCTTACCGGTAGTCGCGTCGAAAGGCTGAGTACGATCGCACACAGTCCCATCGATACCGATAGTGCCATCAGCCCGGAAGCGGCCTGCGCCTCGGTCGCGCCGACGCCCGTCAGCCCGTGCAGTACGACGGCAAAGGAACTTGCAAATCCAACGAAGGCAGTGAGCAGGCCCATGAACAGGCTCTGAAGGGAGAAGTCTCGAAGCATTGTCTGGGACCTGGCTGTAGGACGTGTCTTGAAGACAGATTCGCCTATCATATCGTCATGTTCGTGCAATACCATGTGCTTGCCCTGGCCGATATTTCGGGTCACGGCCGTTTTATCTTTGACCTTTGTTCAACTGGACGTTTTACTGTCACTAAATCTATGGTGAGGTTCGCGTCAGCCCTCAGGGAGGAGAGCCGGTGAAACATTCGGATCATGTTCAAGCCGTTGCGCACCATGTGTCGGCCGCTGCCAGTTCGCCTGTCGCCGCTTCCTGGCGCCGCTGCCTGACCGTGCATGGATTGTCTCCCGAAGATGTCCGCTCACCGCTCAGGCTGTCGGAACAGGAGTTCCGTGCGGCGCGGGAAAAATCCGGGCACCTGATCGAGGAAGCGCAAGCGGAACTGGACCGGCTGTTTTCGACGGTCGGCAAGGCGGGATGCTGCCTCCTGTTGACCGACGAGAACGGCATTGCACTCGAACGCCGCGGCGCGCCGGGCGACGACCACGACTTTCGCGGGCTGGGCCTCTGGTCCGGCACGGTGTGGAGCGAGGCGAGCGTCGGCACCAATGGCATCGGTACGGCAATCGCCGACGAGCGCGCCGTCGTCATCCAGCGTGACCAGCATTTCTTGAGCTGCAATACCGGCCTCTCGTGTGTGACTGCCCCCATCCGCGATCATCTGGGAAGGGTCGCTGCCGCCATCGATATCTCCACCTGCCGCGACGATGCCGGCGAAATGGCCATGCTGTTGTTGTCGCAGGCCGTCCGTGACTCCGCCGCCCGTATCGAAGCCAATCTGTTCCATCGCGCCTTCAACGGCGCGCGTATTCTTTTTGTGCCGGCCGACAACAAGAGCAGCCCGGCGCTCATCGCCATCGACCGAGACGATCTTGTACTCGGCGCTACCCGTGCCGCCCGGTTGAAGCTCAATCTCGACGACAGGCGCATTGCCAATGGCATTCCGGCCGCCGACCTGTTGAACGAGGCTCCGGCGGGGCAGGGGGAGGATCTCCTCGATGCCGAGCGCGCCGCGCTTCGCCGCGTCTTGTCGAGAGCGCACGGCAATGTGTCCTTGGCGGCTGGTACGCTGGGGATCAGCCGGGCGACGCTTTACCGAAAGATGAAGAAACTGTCGGTCAACTGATGGCGCGGTGCTGGTTGCCGCGCTGCAGCATGTTTGCTGTAATTCACCTGTCGCACATCTGAAACACTTGTGGTCAGGCGCAGGCATTGCGCCCCTACGCGTTCCGAAAGTTCCGGCGCACATTTCCTCCCAGCAGATGTTGGAGTCTGTTTCAGGAGGAGAAATTACATGTTGCATCAGAAGATCGTCGAAAATCCGTTCAAGCAGAAATATGGCAACTACATCGGTGGCGATTGGCGCGAGCCGGTCAGCGGCCGCTATTTCGACAACACGACCCCGGTCACCGGCGGGGTGTTGTGCCAGATCGCCCGTTCAGAGGCTTCTGATATCGAACTGGCACTGGATGCTGCCCATGCCGCCAAGGAAAAGTGGGGCCGCACATCCTCGACGGAGCGCGCCAATATCCTGATGAAAATCGCCCAGCGAATGGAAGACAATATCGAGCTTCTGGCAAGGGCCGAGACTTGGGACAACGGCAAGCCGCTGCGTGAAACGATGGCAGCAGACATGCCGCTCGCCATCGACCATTTCCGCTATTTCGCGTCCTGCGTCCGCGCCCAGGAAGGCTCTATCGGTGAGATCGACCACGACACCGTCGCCTATCATTTCCATGAGCCGCTTGGCGTCGTCGGCCAGATCATTCCGTGGAATTTCCCGATCCTGATGGCTGCGTGGAAGCTTGCGCCGGCGCTTGCTGCAGGCAATTGCGTGATCCTGAAGCCGGCCGAACAGACACCGGCCTCGATCCTCGTCTGGATCGAACTCGTCGGTGATCTCCTGCCGCCGGGCGTGCTCAACATCGTCAACGGCTTTGGTCTTGAGGCCGGCAAGCCGCTTGCGACCAACCCCCGCATCAACAAGGTGGCATTTACCGGCGAAACCTCGACCGGCCGGCTGATCATGCAGTACGCCAGCCAGAATCTCATCCCGGTGACGCTGGAACTCGGCGGCAAGTCGCCGAACATCTTCTTCGAAGACGTCATGCGCGAGGACGACGATTATCTCGACAAGGCGCTCGAAGGCTTTGCAATGTTCGCGCTCAACCAGGGAGAAGTCTGCACATGCCCAAGCCGTGCGCTGGTGCATGAAAAGATTTACGATCGCTTCATGGAAAAGGCCATTGCGCGTGTCGCTGCTATCAAGCAGGGCAACCCGCTCGACATGTCGACGATGATAGGCGCCCAGGCGTCCAGCGAACAACTAGAAAAGATCCTGTCCTACATGGATATCGGCCGCCAGGAAGGTGCCGAGGTCTTGATCGGCGGCGAGCGTAACAATCTGGAGGGTGAATTTGCCGGTGGCTTCTACGTCAAGCCGACGGTGTTCAAGGGCCACAACAAGATGCGCGTGTTCCAGGAGGAAATCTTCGGGCCGGTCGTGTCGGTGACAACCTTTAAGACTGACGAGGAAGCGCTGGAAATCGCCAACGACACGCTCTATGGCCTCGGTTCTGGCGTCTGGAGCCGCGATGCCAACCGCTGCTATAATTTCGGCCGCAACATCCAGGCCGGCCGCGTCTGGACCAATTGCTACCATGCCTACCCGGCGGGTGCTGCTTTTGGCGGCTACAAGCAGTCCGGCATCGGCCGCGAAACCCACAAGATGATGCTCGACCACTACCAGCAGACTAAGAACATGCTGGTGAGCTACAGCCCCAAGGCGTTGGGTTTCTTTTGATTTTTTCCTTCTCCCCGCTAGCGGGGAGAAGGTGCCCGAAGGGCGGATGAGGGGCCACTTGAGCTTGCCCCTCATCCTAACCCTCTCCCCGTAGGCGGGGAGAGGGGATTAACTCGGAAGGAAACTCATGACAGACACCATCAAGGGCGAACCACGGGTGCTTGCCACCGACGCGGCACTGGCGTTCCTTAAGGAGATCCGTCAGGATCATCCCGATGTGCTGTTTCATCAGTCCGGTGGCTGTTGCGACGGTTCGTCGCCGATGTGTTATCCCGCCGACGACTACATTGTCGGCGATAACGATATCAAGCTGGGAGAGATTGGCGGCGTGCCGGTCTATATCAGCGCCAGCCAGTTCGAGGTCTGGAAGCACACACAACTGATCATCGACGTCGTGCCGGGCAGGGGCGGCATGTTCTCGCTCGACAATGGCCGCGAGCGCCGGTTTCTCACCAGGTCGCGGCTGTTCGCAGGCGGCGAGGCCTGCGCCATTCCGATTGTCAAAAGAGCATAGCGCCGGCCATGCCGCCGATTGAGCGGATCAATCGAACAGGCTGGAGACCGATTCTTCCTGGCTGGTGCGGTTGATCGCTTCGCCGATAAGGCTGGATGTCGAGATGACGCGGATATTGTGGGCCGATTGGACCGCCGTGGTTGGCTGGATCGTGTCGGTGATCACCAGTTCCTTCAGCTTCGACGACGTGACACGGGCGACAGCACCGCCGGACAGAACGCCGTGGGTGATATAGGCCGTGACGCTGGTGGCGCCGTTCTTCAAAAGTGCTTCTGCGGCGTTGCAGAGCGTGCCGCCGGAATCAACGATATCGTCGATCAGCAGACAGTCCTTGCCGGTCACGTCACCGATGACGTTCATGACTTCGGATTCGCCGGCGCGTTCGCGGCGCTTGTCAACGATCGCCAGCTGGCAGTCGAGACGCTTGGCCAGCGCCCGGGCGCGGACCACGCCGCCGACGTCGGGCGAAACGACCATGACGTTTTCAAGATTGTAATGTTCCTTTACGTCACGCGACAGGATCGGCACGGCGTAGAGGTTGTCTGTCGGGATGTCGAAGAAGCCCTGGATCTGGCCTGCATGCAGATCGAGTGTCAGAACGCGGTCGGCGCCGGCTTCGGTGATCAGGTTGGCGACCAGCTTGGCCGAAATCGGCGTGCGCGGGCCGGGTTTGCGGTCCTGGCGGGCATAGCCGAAATAGGGAATGACGGCGGTGATGCGGCGGGCTGAAGATCGGCGCATGGCATCGATCATGATCAGCAGTTCCATCAGGTGGTCATTGGTCGGAAACGAGGTCGACTGGACAACGAAGACATCTTCGCCGCGCACGTTCTCCTGTATTTCCACGAAGATTTCCTGGTCGGCAAACCGTCTGACGGTCGCTTTGCCCAGGGGCAGGTTGAGATAATTGCAGATCGCTTCGGCCAGGAGCCGGTTCGAGTTGCCTGCGAAAACCTTCATCGATGGTCCGCCTGTGCTGGCGCGAATATTTATTACGCGCAAATTCCGTAAGCCAGCCTGGGTCTCGATCGTCCCAAGCTTATGCGCGCTTCATAACGCGCTTGACTTCGAATGCAAGAGGATTGCCGCGTTGCAGCGTAGTTTATCCTAAAAAGATTTGCTCAAACGTGGTGAAGTGAGGATATTTCGCCTCACACCAACGGATTTTCCATCCCGCCGCTTGTCAACCGGCGTTGCTGTCACGCCAGCTGAGATATTCGTTGATGGTCTTGGTGGCGATCGCCTGCATCGTCTGCGGCGGGACGGCGGACCAGAGATTGGCGGCCGTGGCATTCACCGTGTCCTGCCCCTGGATGCGGTGCAGCCGGTTGCCGGCGCCATCCAGTACGTCCCAGACATAGACCACAGTCGTCTTGCCGCCGTCGTTCAGTGCCGAGAAATAGCCTTTCAGGATATGCTGGCTGCTGGTGTCGGATGCGGCCTTGATCGTCAGGCCGTGCGAGCGGGCCTCGCTGCCGAGCTGTTTGGAGAGCGGCGTGACGACCTCCACCGGCGCACCGATGATCGGCAGGAAGCGGATGGTGCCCGCTGCCGCAGGGGCGATCGCTGCCGCCTTCTGCGGCTGCTGGGCTTGTGGTTCCTGCTCGGCAACCTGCTGTTCGGGCTCTGTGGGCTGGTCGTTTCGTGTGGCGCCATCGTCCTGCGATGTCTCAGCCTGCCCGGTAGCAATTGATCTGCGGCTGACCTGCTGTTCCTGTGCCGGAATCTGGCCTTGCTGCAAACGGTTGGCCTGTGCATCCAGCGACCCGGCCGGATCGGTATAGTCGACATCGCCCTGCGCCATCACCGTGCCGCTTGGGCCTTCCGAAAAGCCCTCCTGTTCCGGCGAGGCCAGTTGCGCGCTTTGCACCGGCGTGGACGCCTGTGGCGTAACGTCAACCGTCTGCATGGAATCGAGATCGGACTGGTTGACCGGCGGCGAGCGGAAGGTGCCTGCGCCAACATCGACCTGCGGGGTGAGATCGTCCATGCTGTTGCAGCCCGTCAGGGCCACAATCATTCCAAGGCTCGCAAGAAGCATGATCCGCTTGTGCATCGTCCTACCGTCCGGTTCGTCGGTGACGGAATAGGCGAAGGCCCCCACCTTCTTTCCGCCGTTCAAAGGGACGATAGATCAATTTTCCTAAGCAGAGATGAAGTCCAGTCCATAGCGCGACAATGCCTTGGGCGCGCCGTCTGTGGTGAGGTAAGTCTGGCCCAGCGTCATGGCCGTGCCGCTGTCTGAGTCCATGATGATCATGTGGACGAACAGGGACATGTCGGGTGCGATCTCCTGTGGATTGCCCATGTGGAACATCTGATGCTCCATCCAGGAGGGTGAGAATCGGGCGCCAAGCGAGTAGCCGCAGGCGTTCAGCCGGTGCCGTGTCAGGCCGCGTTCGTCCATGATCTTCGAATGAACGTCGAAAACGGTGCCGAACGTGTTGCCGGGACGAAGCACCATCTCGATGGCCTGGATGGTGTCGCGGCAGGCGCTGTAGAGCTCGCGGTGACGGTTGGTCGGCTCTCCGACAACGACGGTGCGCATCATCGCGGCATGATAGTGGGCGCTGACACCCGCCCATTCCAGCGTCAACTGGTCCTGTGCGTCCAGTGTACGGCGGCCGGCCTTGTAGCGGCAAAGCAGGGCATCGGCGCCGGAGCCGATGATGAATTCGTTGGCGGGATAGTCGCCACCGCCGGCAAAGACTGCGCCCTGCATGGCGGCCAGGATAGCGGCTTCGCTGCCGCCTGCATGGATCAGCGGAATGGCGGCATCCAGCGCGTCGTCGGCAAGGCTTGCGGCCTTTTCGACATAGGCGATCTCGGCGGGGCTCTTGATCAGGCGCAGGCGGCTGACCAGCAACGAGGCATCGACCAGTTCGCCGAAACTCGTCAGCTGCTGATCGAGCAGCCGGGCAATGCGGCCGGTCATGCCATGGGTGTCATATTCTATGCCGATCCGGGCTCCGAGCAGGTCGAGGTCGCTCAGCAGGTTTTTCAGGTCCATCGTCGGGTCGGCGTTGACCCGGTCGACCCAGACCTCGACGCGCTCGATATTGGAGGTGTGCTTGGCCTGGCGCAGATCGGCCGAACGGGTCAAAAGCACCATCGAGCCGTCGGCTTTCACCACCAGCGTCTGGAAAAAGCAGTAGCCGAACGTGTCGTAGCCGGTCAGCCAATACATGCTTTCCTGCGCAAACAGCAGCATGGCAGCCAGCTTTTCTTCCTTCATCCTGGCCGTCAGCCGTTCCAGCCGCGCTGAAAATTCGTCCTGCGTGAAATGCAGTGCCATGTCATGCCTCCCGTATGGATATTGCAGAAATTTGCCGGCCGTAATCCGGCTCGCTGCGATGCGTCGTGCGGCGGTAGGAAAAGAAGCGTTCCTCATCCGCATAGGTGCAAAGATCGAGGTTTTCTGCGATGACGCCGGCATCCGTCAACCGCCTGGTGGTCAGCCCCGGCAGATCGAACATGGCGTGGCCCTCGCGGGTGGATGGCGTAAAGAAGACGGCGTAGGCGGGATCTTTCTCCAGAAAGCGTTCGACGAATTCGGTGCCAACCTCGTAATTCCGGCGGCTGATCGAAGGGCCGAGACTTGCGGCGATACGCTCGCGGCGCGCCCCCAAAGAAATCATCGCCTCGATGGTACTTTCGAGCACGCCGGTCAGCGCCCCCTTCCAGCCGGCATGGGCGGCACCAATCACGCCGGCCTCAGCGTCGGCAAACAGAACCGGGCCGCAATCGGCCGACAGGACGCCGATGACAAGGCCGGGCGTCGCGGTCACCAGCGCGTCGGCTTCAGCGCGCGTGCCGTCATAGCTGGCGTTGACGATCACGGCGTCTGGCGAATGAACCTGATGCACCGTTGCCAGTTTTTCTGGTGGGGCACCAAACCAGGCGCTGACGCGGGCGCGATTTTCTTCGACACGGCTGCGCTCGTCCCGGGATCCAAGCCCGACATTCAGGCCTCGGTAGATGCCGTCCGAAACGCCGCCTTCGCGGGTGAAGTAGCCATGTCTGATGGCGTTTCCCGCTGTTGAAGAGAGAAGCGGGCTTTGCACAGGCGATAGCAAGGCATCATCCTTCATCGGTTGTTTTGCCTTTTCGATATGCTGCGATGCGGTTGGTTTTCCGGGCGTCTCGGCTGTGTCAGCCCGGGTGATTTGGCCGGATGTTGGCCTTTAGGGACGGTCTCTGTCAATCCATCGAAACGACAGCCGGCGTCGCCGCCATGTCTTTGTAGCTGCTATTTCTGAAAAGGCACGAGGGCTACATTCGGGCTGCTGACAGCGAGAACCTTGAACAATTCGCCCATTTTTCCTTCGCCAGCTCCAGCCAGCCGTTCGGCGTCGGCCCGGATGTTTTCCTGGGTTTCGGGGCTCTTGTTTCGGCCAAGGGCGGCGGCGCGTTCGGCCAGGCCAAGCGCGATCAGAAAATCGCCCTGATAGGTCAGCCCGTTGATTTGCAAGCCTTCGGCGACTGCACGCCGGGCCAGTTGCTCGAAATCGACATGGCTGGTGATATCGGCCTCGCCGGGGTGGGCAAGTGGCGGATCGAACTGATGGCTGCGCACGGCCTGCAGCGTGTCCCCGAGACCAGTTGCCATATGGCCGTAGTCAATGATCACGGCTGTTCCGCCATGGGTACGGATGCGCTCGCTGAGCGTTGCCATCACCGCATCGCGGGCAGGGGCGACTTCAAACACCGCTCCGAGTGGCGCTGCAGGGCCTGAGGACGGAAGCATGTCAGGATCGATACTGGCTACGCCGGCCGCAAACGTCAGTTCTCCCTGCGCATCAAGGCCGACAAGACGCTCCCTGAACCCCTGTGCCGTTTTGACGAACTGGCGGATGGGGATGGCGTCGAACAGTTCGTTGGCAGCCAAAAGCAGAAAGCCGCCCGGCAGCCTATCGAAACTGTCGTGCCAGGAAATCTTGAACTTGTGGGCGATCAGCGTCTGCTGTTGGACCTTCTGCAACCGCTCACTGGTCTCCACCAGATGGACGCTCGCCGCGTCATAGAGCGCGGGCGACAGCTTGGCGACGACGCGCAGGATATCGGCCATCATCGTGCCGCGGCCGGGGCCGATCTCGGCAATATTGACCGGAACCGGTTCTCCGTGCCGTTGCCAGGCCTGGACAAGGAAAATGCCGATCATCTCGCCGAACAACTGGCTGATCTCGGGTGCCGTGATGAAATCGCCGGACTGGCCGAAGGGCTCGCGCGTCCTGTAATAACCATGGTCCGGATCTGCCAGGCAGAGCGAAAAGTAATCGGTGACGCTGATCGGCCCGTGCGCCAGAATGAGTGCCTTGATCTTTTCTGCAAGCGGGGTCGTCATGAAAACCCCATCAGGCTGTGACGGCGCTGGCACGGCGTGCCCGCAGGATGGCCCAGAGGCCGATCAGCACCATCGGTACCGATAGAAGCATGCCCATGGTCAGCCAGCCGCCCAGCAGGTAGCCGAGTTGTGCGTCGGGTTCACGGAAGAACTCCACGAAGATACGCGCCAGACCGTAGCCGGTGACGAACACGCCGCAAACCAGGCCAGGCGTCTTCAGCGCCTTGCGGTAGTAAATCATGACGGCAAGTACGGTCAGCAGCACAAGGCCTTCGAGCCCGGCTTCATAGAGCTGGCTCGGGTGACGGGCGAAAGGACCGCCGGTCGGAAAGATAACTGCCCAAGGGGCTGACGATAGCCGGCCCCAGAGTTCGGCATTGATGAAATTGGCGATGCGGCCAAAGAACAGACCGATCGGCACCACCGCAGAGACGATGTCGAACAGGCTCCAGATGACGATCTTGTGGCGCTTGGCAAACAGGATCATGGCGATCATCGTGCCGATCAGGCCGCCATGGAAGGACATGCCGCCGTTCCAGATTTCCAGTGCCCGCACAGGATTGGCGATTACGCTCTGCAGGTCGTAGAACAGGATATAGCCGATACGTCCGCCACCGACGATACCCGCCGCAACCCAGAGCAGGAAGTCGTCAAGCTGTGCCTCGGTCGCCGCCGGCGTTCCGTTGGCCCAGAGCGTGGTGTTGCGGACCAGTCGGCGGGCATATTGCCAGCCGATCAGGATGCCCGCCACATAGGCGAGGCCATACCAGTGGATCTGCAAAGGACCAATGGAAATGAGGACGGGATCGATTTCCGGAAAAGGCATGATCGAGAAGAGTGTCGCTATTGTTTCCAAGGTCTTGCTTCATTTCCATCGTTGTTTGCCGGAACATGGCCCTGCGGCAAGGCAGGGTCAAGGCAAGCTGCGTTCACGAAAGCCTGACATCCCCGGTATTTTTCCTTGCATCGGTCAGCATGTGCTCCTACCTCCTTTCTATAGGCCCGCGCTGGCGGGCAATGGATGCCAAGGACCGGAGACCAAGACGATGAGCACAGGCGCAAACCGCATTCTGGATGATTTTGCCAAGTTGATGACGGACGCGGCGGGCGCAGCCCAGGGGGTCCGCAAGGAAATGGAAACGGTGTTTCGCGCCCAGGGCGAACGGCTGCTCAACTCCATGGATATCGTCAAGCGCGAGGAGTTCGAGGCCGTGCGTGAAATGGCGCTCAAGGCGCGGGATGAAAACGATGCGCTGCTCGCCCGCATCGCAGCGCTTGAAGCGCGTCTGGCAGACGCCGGCAAATAAGCAGAATCAACGCGGTGGCGTGTGCTGCGCCGCCGCGTGACCGGTTTGCGGGGCAGGTGTCCCGGGACGGTACAAGCCGTTCTTTTTCAGATGCAAACGCGCCGCCTTTTTCATAAATCTTTCACCCTGTGGACACTGCCGAAAAACGCTTATGGCAGAGTCATTTAAGAACGGGTGCTGAATCAATTTAAGAGAGCCTATCCACAAGCGCCGGCGCTATTTTTCACCCGGGGGGCTTTCATGCGGACTCCGGCATTATACACTGATTTTAAATGATGATTCGAAACGGATCACGCAAGCTCCAGGCAGGGTATGTTAGCCAGGATGGTCGTGTTTCCGGTAATCATAAGTGTTTGTTTCTGGTGTTTGAGTTTGCAGCCTTGTGTGTGAACACGATGTCGCATGTCTGCGCCAGGACTTTTGGGGTGATGCATGAGCCTGATGGAACTGGAACTTGAGCGCCAATCGAACCCGGTCGATATGATCGAGTTCGTCGCTGCCAACAATGATTGGTCCTTCGAGCGCTCGGGCGAAGATGAAATCGCCATGACGGTGGAAGGGAAGTGGACCGATTACCACGTCTCCTTCTCGTGGATGGAGGAGTTCGAGGCGCTGCACCTTGCCTGCGCCTTCGACATCAAGGTCCCGGAAAGCCGCGTCAACGAAGTGATCCGGTTGCTCTCCCATATCAATGGTCAGGTGCTGATGGGGCATTTCGACCTCTGGCGTCAGGAAGACGTGGTGATTTTCCGCCAGTCGCTGCTGCTTGCCGGTGGTGCGGAGCCGACCAACCAGCAGGTCGAAGTTCTGCTGTCGAGCGCGCTTGAAGCCTGCGAATCCTATTTCCAGGCCTTCCAGTTTGTGGTCTGGTCAGGTGTCGATGCGCAGAGCGCTGTCGAAGCCGTTATGTTTGAAACCGTCGGAGAGGCGTGACAATGGCTGTGCATGCGTCAGGTCCGGTCGTTCTGATCGGTGCAGGCAATATGGGCGGCGCAATGCTCGCCGGCTGGTTGAAAAGTGGTATCTCCGGTGCCGATCTTCTGGTGATCGATCCCGGCCCGCCGCCGGCCATGGCCAAGCTGATTGCCGACAACGGCGCGCGCCATGTGACGGCTGCGCCCGCGGACTTGAAGGCCGGTGTTCTCTTCCTTGCGGTCAAACCGCAGATGATGGGCGCGGTCCTGCCGCCATTGAAGAGCCTCGTCGGTCCTGAAACCGTGGTGGTTTCGGTTGCGGCCGGAACGACGCTGTCCTTCATGCAATCGCATCTCGGTGACGCTGCCATGGTGCGCGCCATGCCGAACACCCCGGCGATGATCGGCCGTGGCGTCACCGGCGCCTTTGCCAATGGTGCCGTATCGAGCGCACAGCGTGATCTCGTCCACAATCTTCTCAAAGTATCCGGCCCGGTCGAATGGGTCGAAACCGAAGCCGATATCGATGCGGTCACCGCCGTGTCGGGCAGCGGCCCGGCCTATGTATTCTATCTCGTCGAGTGCATGGCGGAGGCTGGCCGCAAGGCCGGTCTTCAGGCGGACCTTGCCATGCGGCTTGCACGGGAAACCGTCGCGGGGGCTGGCGAACTCTTGCACCAGTCCCCCGACGACGCTTCAAGGCTTCGCCAGAACGTGACGTCTCCCGGCGGCACCACGGCGGCAGCCCTCAACATCCTCATGGCCGATGACGGCATGCAGCCCCTGTTCGATAAGGCGATTGCCGCAGCCCGCAAGCGGGCGGAAGAGCTGGCCGGCTAGTTCAGGATTCTTTTCATGACCGAGACCATCAGTTACGCCGATTTCGAGCGCGTCGATATTCGCACCGGCACAATCATCGAGGCGTCGCCCTTTCCCGAAGCACGCAAGCCGGCGATCAAGATCGTCATCGATTTCGGTCCGGAGATCGGCATCAAGAAATCCTCGGCGCAGATCACCGCCCACTACACGCCGGAAAGCCTGATCGGCCGCCAGGTACTCGGCGTCGTCAATTTCCCGCCGCGGCAGATCGGCCCGTTCCGCTCGGAAGTCCTGACATTGGGCTTCGAGGACGAAGCCGGCGCGATCGTGCTTGCCGCCACCGACAAGCCGGTGCCGAATGGCAAGCGGCTCCTCTGAGGACTTTTGGTAAGGAACCTTGCGATGGACCTGAGTGCTGTTCGAGACTTCATCCGTGTCACGTGCCTGCGCGATGCGGCCATGGTCGCCACAGACTGGTCGGCCTCGCATGTCGTTTCATTGCTAGACCCGGAATTGGCCGAAGAGCACGTTCCGCGTATCTCCCCCGCACAGCACCATGTGGTGCGTCTGCGCGACCAGGAAAATGCATTGGCGACCAGCCATTTTCCGGATGCAGTCACGGCGTTCTTCGATACCGTCCTTCCGGCCATTGAACGGGAAGACAGCCGGATCCTCGTGCATTGTCATGCGGGTGTCAGCCGCTCGACTGCCTTTGCCTATGGCATCATCGCCCACCGCTTTGGCGCTGGCCGTGAGGATGAGGCTTTTGCAGCACTGCTGTCGATCGTCAACAAGCCCTGGCCGAACCGCCGCATCATCGAAATTTTCGACGCGCACTGGCAACGGGAAGGGCGGCTTCTCGCCCCGCTCGACGTCATGCGGTCAAAGCATCCGAAACGCATCGACGCCTGGCACCGGTTTAACGAACGGCGCGGCATGATCGGCACCTATTCACGTTGATCATACCGGAACCCGGACCACAGCCCTCAATCCACCCATTGGGCTATCCGCCAGCGTGACGTTGCCGCCATGACTTCTGGCGATGTCCAGGGCAATGGCAAGGCCGAGGCCTGTTCCTGAACTGTCGAGATTGCGGGCTTCGTCAAGCCGGAAGAACGGTTTGAACACGTCTTCGCGCGAGCGTTCTGGGATGCCGGGGCCGTCGTCGTCAACGGTGACGGTCAGCCATTTGCTGCTGTGCTTGGCATCGATATGGACGGTGTTGGCGTAGCGGTAAGCGTTCGATGCCAGATTGGCGACCAGCCGGGTGAAGGCATTCGGCCGGACGCGGATATTGTCGTCGCCTTCCACTGAGGTCGTGACCGTCTTGTCCTGCAGCTCACCCTCGAGCGTCAGCCGGTTCATCAGGTCGCTCAGCTTCAACTGCCCGACGTCTTCCTCCGCCTCGCCGCGGGCGAAGGCAAGGTAGCCTTCGAGCATGCTCTGCATATCCTCGACATCCTGGTTGAGATTATCGAGATCGGCACTGTCGCCGGCAAGCGCCAATTGCAGCTTGAAACGGGTCAGGATGGTTCGAAGGTCGTGGCTGACGCCGGTCAGCATCGCGGTGCGCTGTTCCATCTGGCGCTCGATGCGCTCGCGCATCTGGATGAAGGCAAGGCCGGCTTTACGGACTTCCTCGGCGCCGCGCGGGGAAAAATCGTCGATCTTTTGGCCCTTGCCAAAGCTCTCGGCTGCCTTGGCGAGTGCCAGGATCGGCCGGATCTGTCCGCGCAGGAACAGGATGGCGATGGTCAAAAGCACCAGCGAGGCGGCAACCATCCAGACGATGAAGATATGGGTGTTGGAGGCGTAGGCCTGACTGCGGCGGGCATAGACCCTCAGGATTCGCTGGTCGTCAAGCTTGATCCGCACTTCGACGAGATCGGAATTGCCGACGGTATCGATCCAGAACGGCTTGCGGATCTGGTCGGATATCTCTTCGCTGAGGATCTGGTCGAGGATTTCGAAAAAAGGTTTTGGGCGCGGCGCCGGCAGTTCGCCATCCGGTTCGATCGAGATGCGCAGGTTGAGCCGGTCACGGGCAATCTGGATGATATCCGAGTAATCACTGGCGGGCATTTCATCGATCAGGTCGATGACGGCGGCAATATCGCCGGTAACGGCCGCCGAGAGCCTTTGCGTGACCAGCTGCCAATGCCGTTCCATGAAGACGAAGGCGACCACCGACTGCAGTAGCACCATCGGAATGATGACGATCAAAAGCGAACGGGCGTAGAGCCCCATCGGCAACCGCCGCCTCAGCCAGCGGACACTGCGCTTCCAGGCCGTATCACCGGTTTGTCCGCGATAGCGCCGCAGGATGTCAAAGCTTGCCATGGATACCCAGCCGGATGGTCATCGCACTAGTCCACGCTCAGCCGGTAGCCGATGCCACGTACGGTCTGCAGCCAGACAGGATTGGACGGATCGTCCTCGATCTTGCGGCGCAGGCGGTTGATCTGCACGTCGATCGTCCGTTCGCCGACCTCAGCCTCGTCGCTGACCAGTTCATGGCGCGGGATAGTCTCGCCGGCGCGTTGTGAAAACAACATCATGATCTCCTGTTCGCGATCGGTTAGCCGGATATGGTCGGCGCCGCGGCGCAGTTCTTTGCGCACCACGGAAAAGGTGAAGGGGCCGAAGATGACCTGCTCCACCTTGGGGGCCTTTGCCGGCGTATTGCGCCTGAGGATGTTGTTGATGCGAAGCACCAGTTCGCGCGGGTCAAAGGGTTTGGGTAGATAGTCGTCGGCACCGGCCTCCAGGCCCTCGATACGGGCATTGGATTCGGCGAGCGCCGTCAGCATGATCACCGGCACGGTCTTGATCTTGCGCAGGCTCTGCGTCAACGAAATGCCGGTTTCACCGGGCATCATCACATCGACGATCAGAAGGTCGTAGTCGATGCCTTCGAGCTTGCGGCGTGCTTCGTCCGCGTCGGCAGCGGTGGTGACGCGAAAACCCTTTTCCATCAGATAACGGTTGAGAAGATCACGAATACGGCGGTCGTCATCCACGACCAGCAGATGGGCAGCATCATCGTCGATCCTGATGGTCTTTGTCATCTGTCGTTGGCCCTGTCATCTCGCATAGGCCGGCTGTCTTGCCGGGTGTCAATTATCGCCGGCATTTTTCATGCCGGCCAGGAAACGTTTGACCAGTTCGCGCGCGCCGGGACCGGTTTTTTCCATGGCCTCGGCGATGCGCCGTGATTGTGGCTCGGCCAAGGCCCTTGCGAGCGTCTTGCCTTCCTTCGTTGTATAGAGCATGCGCTGCCTGCGGTCCTCCGGTCCAGCAACTTGATGAATATACCCTGAATCGATGAGCTGTTTCAAAACACGCGCCAGGCTCTGCTTGGTGATCCGCAGCGTATCGAGCAGATTGGCGACCGTCATGCCCGGTTCGCGATCAACAAAGTGCAGCACGCGATGGTGCGCGCGCCCGAAACCGCGTTTTTCGAGAATCACATCCGGGTCGGACGTAAAATCCCGGTAGGCAAAGAAGAACAGCTCGATGATTTCAAAATCAACCGCGTCCGTGTTGTCTGCCCCAGCCGATGGCATCTCGTTTTCGGCTTTTTGGTTCGGCTGTCCCGCCACTCAGTCGTTTCCTTTCAATTGCAGAGCATTCTACGAAACATTTGAAAAAATATGTCAGCTATATTGACATATTTTTTCGTGGTTGGTAAGTCTCTAACTGCAGAAGGGCGAACACCCGACGCTCGTCTCATCCGTGAAGATAGGCCGCGCCGCTCCGATCGCCAATTCAAAATCACCATAGCGGATTTCCGTCGTTCACGTTTGCCGATAAATGGGAACCGGGAAGACAATCAACATAAAGAATGGTGCGTTGGCGCCAAGGGATGAGACAATGGCAGCAGTTCCTTTTGATCAGTTGGACGGTCAGATCTGGTTCAATGGTGAGTTCGTTGACTGGAAGGATGCCAAGGTTCACGTGCTGACCCACGGGCTTCATTATGCCAGTGCCGTGTTCGAAGGCGAGCGAGCCTATGGCGGCCGTGTTTTCAAGCTTAACGAGCATAATCAACGTCTGCACAAGTCGGCGGAAATCCTTGGCTTCACCATTCCTTATTCGGTCGGGGAACTGGATGCCGCGACGGTGGAACTGCTGAAGCGTCAGGGCTTTTCGGAGGCCTATGTCCGGCCGATCGCCTGGCGTGGTTCGGAATCGATGGGCGTTTCCGCCCAGAACAACCGCATCAACGTCGCGATCGCCATCTGGCAGTGGGGCAGCTATTTCAATCCGGCTGAAAAGCTGAAGGGTATCCGTCTCGATATCGCCGAGTACCGCCGCCCCGATCCGAAGACCGCCCCTTGCGCCTCCAAGGCCGCCGGCCTTTACATGATCTGCACCATTTCCAAGCACGCGGCGGAAGCCAAGGGCTATGCCGATGCGATGATGCTCGATTATCGCGGTCAGGTGGCCGAGGCGACCGGCGCCAATATCTTCTTCGTCAAAGACGGCGTAATCCATACGCCGGTGCCGGACTGCTTCCTCAACGGCATCACGCGCCAGACGGTGATCGGACTGGCCAAGCGCCGCGGCTACCAGGTGGTTGAACGGGCGATCATGCCGGAAGAGCTTGCCGGTTTCTCGGAGTGCTTCCTCACCGGTTCTGCTGCCGAAGTGACGCCGGTATCTGAGATTGGCCCCTACACGTTCAAGCCGGCGACGATTTCCGAGACGCTGATGAACGACTACATGAAGGAAGTCTATCCAGCCGCCGTTGCCGCCGAATAAGCCGCAGGCAAAATCAATGAAAAAAGGCGGCCGATGAGCCGCCTTTTTTTGATCGTTGAGTATGCTGGGTTCACGCGGCCATGCACGCGCCGTAAATCAAATGCTTCAGGCCTTGCTTCCGCCCATGACCATGCCGGCAAGCCCGGTCAGGACGCCGCCGCCGACAAGTCCGCCGATGGCCTGCGTAATCAGTCCCGTGGCTGCGGCTTCGCCACCCACCATCTGAACGAGAAACCCGCCACCAAGACCGCCGATGGCACCGACGATCGTGCGCACGACAATGCTAAGTGCCTGTTGCTTGAGAACCGCGCCCGTTGCGTTTCCACCCGCTGCGCCGGCAATCAATTGCGTAATTATTGCTTCCATTGCTCGCTGCTCCCGTGTCCGCCACTGGCGTCCGGCCCCCCGGACTCACCTGGCACGCCGTCGATCCGGCATGCTCAGGTTGAGGCGAAAAATGGTATGAGTCAATTTCGCAACTGCGAAATGAGATTTTGAGTCCGGATCTCCTTCTGGTGGAGAGGCCCCACGGCGGTTTTCGCGAGACTTCTCCCGGCTGAAAACGTCGCCGAGCTGGGGCTATCTTGCTCAAAAAAACGGCACGAAATCCTGCCTTTGCCCTTCTTGCCACTCGCGTTTTTTTTGGCCATGCACCAGCCGTCTGGCCGCCGGCGCCAGTGCGCCTTGGCATGTTCCCTTTGGAACTGCGAATATTTCGAAATTGTAAAATACTGAATTCGTTCCGCTTTACCGGAACCTTTAAGCAATTCCGGTGTTTAGACGCCAACTGAGAGGATGAATGATATGTCGCAGACAATCTCCGAGGATTCACACTCCACCGCGCGCCAGCTGCGTCCCGTTGTCGTCACCGTTGTCGCTGCAAAGCTTGCGGTTTTCGCTCTGTTGATGACAACGATCAACTTTCAGGCGCCTTTGCCGGTCGCCGTCGAACTGGCGGAAATGCGCTAAGGCGATTTGTCCTCCGCCTTCCAGATAGGGCGCCTTTCGCAGCTGCTCTGTGTTTCCCTGGCGTCTTTGCCGTTTTCATTGCGGTGCGTCCGTCCTATATGCTGTTCAACGAGTGAGACAGCGAGGCACGGCTACATGTTACAGGCGGGCGTTATCCCGGTTACCCATTTCCAGCAAAATTGCACGGTTCTGTTCGATACCGAAACCAAGGAAGGTGTCATCGTCGATCCGGGTGGTGACGTCGATCTCATCCTGCAGACCATCAAGGAAAATGGCATCACGCTGAAGGCGATCTGGCTGACCCATGGCCATATCGATCATGCCGGCGGTGCCAAGGAGCTGAAGGAAGCCCTCAGCCTCGATATTATCGGACCGCACAAGGATGACCGGCCGCTGCTTGAAAAGCTGGAGACCCAGGCTGAAAAATTCGGACTGGCCATGAAGGTCGAGAACGTCTTGCCGGACCGGTGGCTGGAGGATGGCGACACCGTCTCGTTCGGTGAGCACGTCTTCGAGGTTCTGCATTGCCCCGGCCATGCGCCCGGCCATGTCGTCTACTTCAACCGCGAGCAGGGGTTTGCGCATGTCGGGGACGTGCTGTTTCGCGGCTCCATCGGCCGCACCGATCTGCCCGGCGGCAATCACCAGCAACTGCTCGATTCGATCCGCGACAAGATCCTGCCGCTTGGTGATACCGTCGGCTTCATCTGTGGGCATGGCCCGGGCGGGCAGATCGGCGAAGAGCGCCGGACCAACCCTTATCTGCGCGGTCTGTAACGGCCAGCATCGGTCCTGTGCCAGGGGCAGGGACAATAAAAAAAGGCACGTGCCGGTCAGCACGTGCCTTTTCAGTGAAACGAGACTGTCGCCTCAGCCTGCCTGGCAGAAATAGTCCCGGCCATCATAACCGCGGAATGTGCCGGACTGGGAATCGAACGAGCGGTAACGTTGCGAGCAATACCGGTACCAGCCGGGTGTCCAAGGCTCCAGTCCACCGTAGTTCTGAACAACGACCGGGCGTGCGCGGCGATAGACCGGGCGCGGCTCATAATATTCGGGCTCCGGATCGATATAGACGCGTTCCTGGTAGCGCGGTTGGCTGGCAATCGCGCCGCCGATGATGACGCCGGTAGCAAGGCCAAGTGCGCCCAGCGCGACAGCGTCGCCATTGTTGTGGCGGCGATAGTCTCTGTCGTAGCCACCATGGCGATAGCCGCGACGGCCCCAGTCTTCGGCCTGGGCGGACGATACTGTCGGAATGACCGTCGCTGCGGTGGCGATGGCAAGAACGGCAGCTTTGATAACCTTGTTCATTGATTCGATCCTGTTTTCGGCCGGACAATCCAGTCCTTGATGATGAAAACAGATTAGTCTGGCGAAACTGAACGCAGGCTGAATGAAAAAACCCGGCAACGAGGCCGGGCTTCAACGTGAATCTGTTTGCAGAAACTCGGGCCGTTTAGCCAGAAACCTGCAGGTTGACCGCCTTAGGGCCTTTGCCGCGGCGATCCGGTTCCGTGTCGAAGCTGACCTTCTGATTTTCGGAGAGTCCGTTCAGGCCCGAGGCCTGGACTGCGGAGATGTGCACGAAGATATCGGCGCCACCATTGTCCGGCTTGATGAACCCAAAGCCCTTGTCGGTGTTGAAGAATTTAACAATGCCAGTCTCGGCCATACGTCAGGTCCTTTTTCCTCTGCCCGGATGCAGCGGGCAGCATTACGATATTTTGCCCCAAAGGGCGTGCGGCAGGCAGTTCTCGACTATGAGGAAAGGGTCCTGTAATTGCAGCCAGCCATCGAAGAATTCCGTCTCTTTGCCTGACTGCCCGGGACATTGTGCGTGTCCGGCGCGCGTTAATATAAAGGTCTTCCCGTGTTCGCAAATTGCCCGAACACAGTAAGATTGCTGTGTTTATTTTAAATTGGCAAGCAAAAGTTTTTTGAAACAAGTGTGCCGTTTTGGTTTGTTTAAAAAGCAATCAACTGCCAAAAAATGCGGTTCTTCGGCCGATATATTGCAAACTATTGAAAATATTATCATTTGGCCGCGAATACGCATTTTTTAAGCCGTTTGAGGCTGAGTGTGCCTGAGAAGATTAAGGCAACACGACCCGTTTCCCCGGGTATCTTAAATATTAACCGTTTGATAAAACTGGTACTTGCGGGTGTTCTAATGCAACGCAGTCAACACTCGGAAAGCTACGCCTTATGACCGGCGAGGCATCAGGCGCCGGCTGCGATGCGTTTTGGCTTTGTCAGTTCGGGCACGATCTCGGCGATCAGCATGGCGGCAAAGATCGTTGCGCAACCAATGTAGCCAACGGTGGTGATGGATTCACCGAGCAGCAGAACGCCGAGCAGCGCGGCAAACAATGCTTCGCTCGACAAGAAGATCGCCGCCTGCGGCGCTGTCGTATAGCGCTGCCCGACCACCTGGCAAATGAAGCCGATGCCACTGGAAAAGAAACCGGCATAGAGGATTTCGGGCAGGGCGTTTGTAATGGCCGTCATATCGAGTGGTTCGAACAACGCTCCGGCTAAACAGCCCAGAACCGCACAGACGGCAAACTGTACCACGCACAGCAGCATCGGCCGGCCGGTACTGCCAACGAAAATGCCGACCAGCATCACCTGCAGTGCCCAGAAGGCAGCGCAGATGATGGTCAGGAAATCGCCGTTGTTCAGGCCGGCAAGCGTGCCGCCGCTGAGAAGGAAAATGCCGAGCAGCGCCATGCCGGCTGCCGGCCAGATGACCCAATGCGGCTTGCGGCGCAGGAACACCACGGTCAGGATCGGTACGAACACGACGTAGAGCCCGGTCAGGAAGCCGGAATTGGTGACGCTGGTCGTCAGGAGACCAAGCTGCTGGGTCATCGCACCGGCAAACAATGCCAGCCCGATCCACAGGAAGTTGCGGATGTTGGATTTCGGTGTTGGTTTCTCTGCCTTGCGATGCTCCCACAAAGCCAGCGGTGCTGCTACCGCGGTTGCAATGGCAAATCGAAGGCCGATGAACCACATCGGGCCGATCGATTCCATCGCTGTGGATTGAGCAACGAAACCGGCCCCCCAGATGGCGCCGGACATGAGCAGGAAGAGATTGGCCTGAAAGCGCGTCACGATGCTGGTCCTGATGTATCGGCACGAAGGCCTCATATCGGAACGATTTCAGGGCAGCAGTGCGTTGGATCCTATTTGCATCTGAGCTAACATCTGCACGGATTTTCGGCAAGCGGTCGTCTGGCGCAAATTGTCGGGCTATCAGCTCCTGTTGCCAGGTGCGGAAACCCGCAGAAGCGCGCCGCCGTCTCCGTCCGTCAACATCAGGATCGCCCCGTCGGGCGCAACCTTGACGTCGCGAATGCGTCCGAATTCGCCCTCGAACAGCTGCTCTTCGGCAACAATCGCGCCGTCTTTATCCCGTTCCAGCCGCGTCAGCAGTTCGGATTTCAGCGCTGATACCAACAGGTTTCCGTTCCACTGGGGAAACATGGCGCCGCGATAGACGTCGATGGCGCCGGGCGCGATGGATGGATCCCAGTAGTGAAGCGGTTGTTCGTAGCCATCGGCGGCCTGCCCGGTACCGATCTTCGCGCCGGAGTAATCCTTGCCGTAGGTGATGACCGGCCAGCCATAGTTCTTGCTCGGCTGCGGCGCGTTGATTTCGTCGCCGCCGCGCGCGCCGTGTTCGACCGTCAGCAATTGGCCACTGTCCGGGTCGATGACAATGCCCTGCGGATTGCGGTGGCCTTTTGACCAGACTTCGGCAAGTCCGGCCTTGCCGTCCTTGTAGGGATTGTTCTCCGGAATGCTGCCATCCGGATTGATATGCAAAATGGCGCCGGCATGGTCGCGCATGTCCTGTGCCCGAGCCCGTTCGCCCCGATCGCCGATGCCGAAGAACAGACTGCCATCGGCGGCCACCGCGATCCGCGACCCGAAATGCTGGCCCTTGCCGGTGAACCTATTCATCCGGAAAAGTTCCTGCACCTGTGTCAGGCTTTTGCCATCCTTGGAGAGGGTCGCGCGAACGACGGCCGTGCCATAGCGGCTGCGCTCTGCGACCGCCATGGAAAGAAACAGCGTGCGATTGGTCTTGAATTTGGGATCGAGCGCGACGTCGAGAAGCCCACCTTGTCCCTGCGGCGCCACGTCCGGAACGCCGGTGACTGGCTCGGACGCCTTTCCGTCACGGATGATGCGAAGGGTGCCGCCAAGCTCTGAGACAATGTAAGCGCCATCCGGAAGCACTTCGACTGACCATGGATTGTCGAGGCCGGATGCGATCGTATCGACCTGGACGGCCGCCTTTCCGGTCGTAAACTGCTTGGGAGTGTCGGCGAGGGCAGGGACGGCGGCAAAAGCCGACGCCAGTCCGGCGAATTTCAACAGGCTTGCGAATGGCGTCGTCATCTCATTCTCCCACGGATACCCGTTGAAGCTGGGTCTTGAGACACGCGGATCAAGGTCCCGAGCGAGGTTTTGCGATCAAAAGGATTTGACCGGGAGTTTACCTGATTCACCTTGCGCGGCGAGCGTTGATGGGTCTGCATCCGCGACAAGTTCGGCATTCATGATGTAACGCAGCGGGCCTTGCTCGGCGGCATCGAACGGCCAGCAGGTGGCGAGTACCAGATTGCGGCCGGGCGCATTGGCGTTGATGCCGCTTCGGTCCCAGCGAGCGATGCGGCTGCTGCCGGCGCGAAAGGTGAGGTTGGTGCCGTCGTTGCGGGTGACGACCAGGAGATCGCCCGGCTTGACGTCCTTGAGCCAGCGGAAATGCGTGTCGCGATGCGCGGCGATGACCGACGTGCCGGGTTCCCCCGGCGCAGGCGTATTGGCCAGGCGGGCCGGGCCAAAGGCCAGGGCCTCGCCGCTGGCGCCGGAAAGCACGACCGCCGTCTTACCAATCCGGGGTGCGGTGATTTCCGCCTCGGTGGAAAAGTCGGCCCAGGGCCAGGGTTTGACATTGGTTTCACCCTGCAGTTGCGCCTCAAAGCTGCGCTTCAAAAGAACCTGCGAAACCTCCGCCTTGGCCTTCATGTAAAAGCCTTTGCCGACCAGCATCAGGCCGGCGAGCGCGATCAGCAGGATTCCGGCCAGCACAATCGTTTCCAGCGCGGTGAGGCGCGCCAGAAAACCGGCGCGTCCTTCCTTGTCCTGATTTTCCTGGTTGCCGGGCTTATCAGACACGGTCGCTTGCCTCCAAAGCCAGGCCACGCAGTTGCCAGCGCCACAGGCTGAACGTTGTCGCCGCCATCAGGGCAAAGGCGAGCAGCAGCAGGCCGATCAGGATATGCCGGTCGGCAAGCGTTGCCGTCTGCGGCAGGTCCACCTGCTTGCCGGCGTCGGCGATTACGCTGGCGGCGCGCGCCGTCGGTGCTGCGGCCATCCGGTCGGCGACCATCATGGCCTGCTGTTCGCTCCGTTCAAGCGATGCCTTGCGCTCGCCTTCCGGCATGGCCTGCTGTGGCTTCTCGCCGAACACCTTCTCGAAATCCCAGCCCTCGGGCAGGTTGAGCGGCAAGTCGGTGCTGACGACCGGCTCACCGGTCGGACGGGACGGCGTCACATCGACGGCGACAAGGCTGGTGACGCGCGAGACAAGGTGGTTGGCAAGCGCTACCGTCTCAATCTGCTTGTCAAGCGCCGCCTGATCGTTGACCGCATAGGCATTGGCTTCGAGATCGTCGATCTTGCGGCGGGCCCAGAGCTTGGCGATGCCCTGGCCTTCGGAGGCCTTGGCAACATCCATTTCGATCCGCCACGGCTGGTTGCCGGTCTTGCCGGTGATTTGCAGCTTGCCTGCGGGCGTTGCGCCGTCAAGCTGCGCTGTCAGCACCACCGGCTCGCCGCGGTAAAGGTCGGGCATCGGGTTCGGGGTGATATCCCGGGCATTGGCCCCGTCGAAGTCAGCGGCGATGTCGGTCATCACAGGGTTTTCGAGCTTGGCAAACAATTCACCCATGCGCGCAGCAACCTGATCTTCCGAGCCGATCAGCGTGAAGGTGCCACGGCCGATTTCGGCGGCCTTGGTCATGAAATGCGTGTTGGGTGCCGAGCCGATGCCGACGGTGAAGACGCGAGCCTCGCCACGGTTCTTCGAAATCTCCTCGAACAGCTGTGCCTCGTTGCCGATCGCGCCATCGGTGAGGAACACCACCTGCCGCAGCGCTCCGGGTTCGACCGGACCCTGGGTGCGAAGGGCTGCTTCGAGCGCCGGCAGCATTTCCGTGCCGCCATCGGCGGTCAGGCCGCGAACGAAGGCGATGGCATCCTCACGTTTGTCCGGTGTTGCCTGGACGAGCGTGGGGAAATGCACCTCCATCGTGTCGTCGAAACGCACCACGTTGAACTTGTCTTCGGCCTTGAGCTTGGAAATTGCCAGCGCCAAACTATCGCGTGCCTGCTCGATCGATGGTCCGGCCATCGAGCCGGAGTTGTCGATGACGAAGATGACCTCGCGCTTTGCCGGTGTTTCCGTTACAGCGGACCCGGCGGGAGGCGTGACGAAGCCCAACAGATAGGTCTTGCCACCCTGGGTTTCGCGGAACAGGCCCGCATTTGGTGTCTTGCCGGCGATGGCGTTCCAGCTTAGCGCGAAATCCTTGTCGGCCGGCACGCTGCCGCCCTTCAGAGAAATCGTGCGCGCCATGTCATCGACCGTCTGCATGTCGGTCTGATGGAACGGCGAGGTGACTGTGCCAAGCGGGAAACCGGCATTGAGATTGACGGTCAGCGTCACCGGATTGATCCTGGCGTTCTCAGCCGGGTCGAGTACGGGGGCGGCGATCTTGTCGCGGTCCGGTACCGGATCGTTGACCGCATAGCCGGACTTCGGATCGAGATCGACTGTCTGGATGATTGGGTCGGGATTGTAGCGCGGTGCGACGACCATCGGGAAACGCAACGAGAACTCGCCACCCGACTGATGAACGCTGCTCTGGTATTCGATCTGCACGACGATGGTTTCACCCGGTCCGATATTGGCAACCTGGTTGGTAAAGATGTTAGGGCGCTGCTGTTCGAGAAGTGCCGTCTTCTTGCCCTCGGCCTTGGCTTCCTCATAGACCTTGCGGGCCTCTTCGCGGGCCTTGATCTCACCCTCGATGAAGCGGTCGCCGATCTGCATTTTCAGCGTATCGACCGCAGAATTTTCCGGCAGCGGGAAGACATAGGTACCTTCGACCCAACCCTTGCTCGGGTTCTGGAAGCGCTGGGTGACGCGGGTGCGAATGATCGGACCGTTGACGTCGATCACCACGTCGGTCGCCAGACGCGGCGCCTCGACGAAGGACCCCGGTTCCTTGGAGGGAAAGAGCAAGGCACCGGTCCCCATGTCGTTGGGGCGCACATAACCGGCAAGACGCTGCGGCTTGCCGTCATTGGTCTCGGCCACGGCGTGCGAAAAGACACCCATCACGAACAAAAGGACGAGTGTCAGGGCAGCAAGGGCTGCGACGATCGCATATTCGATGTGCCGCGCGGTCATGCGGCTTGGTCGCTTTGCTGAGTTTTCGGTGTCCAGAAGCATTGCAGGCCCCCTCGGCGCAAATGGATTCGTGTGCCTTCAGAAAAGGCTCCGAAATCGGCTGCACAAGGACGGAATTGCGGCAGGCCGAGGCATTTGTTGTGACCAAATCAAGGCGTTGCGGAAAGTGGCAAAAGTTTTTGTTTTTAATGAATAAATCTCGGTGAAGAAACGTTATTGCGCTCCGTCCGGATACGGCAGCCCGGGGCGACGTTTCTCATTGGCAGGGCTCAAAAAAGCAGAGTCGTTTCAATCGTCTGCGCAGCTCAGCCGACAAAGTGATTCATCCAAACCTGTGATGTCACTGAAGAAACATTGTCATGGTTACGCATTTTGCCGGTTTTATCGGTTCTTTGCGCTTGAAACCGGGGCGGTCTTTCGACATACACCTAACCGCTATGGAGCCCGGCGATGCCCGCTCTTGGCCGCATGCTGTTTCAACCTGATCAGGACAAACATATCATGGCCTTTCTTGCCGACGCCCTTTCCCGTGTAAAGCCATCCGCCACCATCGCCGTTTCCCAGAAAGCCCGGGAACTGAAAGCCAAGGGCCGCGATGTGATCGGGCTTGGTGCCGGAGAGCCGGATTTCGATACGCCGGATAACATCAAGAAGGCCGCCATCGACGCGATCAACCGCGGCGAGACGAAGTACACGCCGGTCTCGGGCATCCCGGAACTGCGCGAAGCGATTTCGAAGAAGTTCAAGCGCGAAAACAATCTTGAGTACACGGCTGCCCAAACAATCGTCGGCACCGGTGGAAAGCAGATTCTTTTCAACGCGTTCATGGCGACGATGAACCCGGGTGATGAAGTCGTTATTCCGGCACCTTACTGGGTTTCCTATCCGGAGATGGTGTCGATCTGCGGCGGCACGCCGGTATTCGTCGAAGCGACCCAGGCCAACAATTTCAAGCTGACAGCCGAAGACCTCGACAAGGCGATCACACCGAAGACCAAGTGGTTCATCTTCAACTCGCCGTCGAACCCGTCGGGCGCTGCCTATACGCATGCCGAACTGAAGGCCCTCACCGATGTGCTCCTGAAGCACCCGCATGTCTGGGTGCTCACCGACGACATGTACGAACACCTGACCTATGGCGACTTCAAGTTTGCCACGCCGGTTGAAGTCGAGCCAAAGCTCTATGACCGCACGCTGACCATGAACGGCGTCTCCAAGGCCTATGCCATGACCGGCTGGCGCATCGGCTACGCAGCCGGCCCGCTGTCGCTGATCAAGGCGATGGACATGATCCAGGGCCAGCAGACCTCGGGTGCCTGCTCGATCGCCCAGTGGGCGGCTGTCGAGGCGCTGAACGGCACGCAGGATTTCATTCCTGAAAACAAGAAGATCTTCGAAGGCCGCCGCGACCTCGTCGTCTCGATGCTCAACCAGGCCAAGGGCATCGAATGCCCGTCGCCGGAGGGGGCGTTCTACGTCTATCCGTCCTGCAAGGGCCTGATCGGCAAGACGTCGCCAAACGGTAAGCTGATCGAAAGCGACGAGGACTTCGTTTCCGAATTGCTGGAATCCGAAGGCGTCGCCGTCGTTCACGGTTCGGCCTTCGGCCTCGGCCCGAACTTCCGCATCTCCTATGCGACTTCGGAAGAGCAGCTCGAAGAAGCCTGCAAGCGCATCCAGCGCTTCTGCGGCGCCTGCAAGTAAGGCATCGTCACTGAACGACAATGGGCCCGCCGGAAACGGCGGGTTTTTTTGTTGGAGCTTGGCTACCTCGCCATTTCTCTCTGTCGCGAAATCTGACAGTCGCCGGGGTAAATCTTTACCCTTGAATGTGCGCTTGGCTTCCGCTCCAACCCAATTCCCGATACACAACAGCGTACCGAGGAGCCCCGTCATGACTATTGCGCCGCATCACAGGATCTATACCTGTTTCTTCCTGTTTGCCGTGTCGCTTGGCGCGTTGCTGGCCCGCATGCCGGACCTGCAGGTGGCGCTGGGGGTGAATAAATCCGAGCTCGGGCTGACGCTGATCGGCATGGCAGTCGGGGCGCTGATTTCGCTGACATTCTCTTCGCCGCTGATTGCGCATCTGGGCGCGCGCACCACGGCCTTCATCACCGTTCTCGGGACGGCCACCGCGTTTGCGATTGTTCCCTGGGTTGGCGCGCCGGTGCTGGTGTTCGGCGTGCTGTTTACCGCCGGGTTGCTGGCCGGTGCGCTGGAAATCAACCTCAATGTCGAGATCGACCGGCTGGAGGCGCGGCTTGGCCGAGGCATCATGAACAGGGCGCACGGGTTCTGGAGCTTCGGTTTTTTCGTCACCGCGCTGATCGCTTCGGGCGTCCGCCAGGCGGAAATCTCGATGCAGCTGCATTTGGGGATAACGCTTGTCGTCGTCGTCGTTGCCGGTGCATTTGCCATTTCGGGTATCCGCAACGCGCCGGCGCGGGCGGTTTCGCACGAGGCCAAGGCGCCGTTGTTCGCCGTGCCGACGCTTGGCCTGCTGCCGCTCTGCATCATTGGCGTTGCGGCCTTCTTGGTCGAAGGCGCGGGGATCGACTGGTCGGCGATCTACATGCGCGACGTCTTTGCCGTCGAGCCGTTCATCGGCGGTCTGGGGCTGACTCTGTTCACCTTCTTCATGGCGATGGCCCGGCTGTTCATCGATCCGGTCGTCGACCGGTTTGGCGCCCGCAACGTCGCCTCGGTCCTGCTTGTGCTGTCGGCCATCGGCCTCACCGCCGTCTGGCTGGCGCCGCATGCCTATGTCGCGCTGTTCGGCTTCGCGCTGATGGGTGGCGGATGCAGTGCGGTCTATCCGCTGGCAGTGTCTGCGGCTGCGCAGCGCACTGACAGGCCGGCGCAGGTGAATGTCGCGGCCCTCGGGCAGGTGACGTTCATCGTCTTCTTCCTCGCACCACCGCTGCTCGGCTTTGTTGCCGAACATGCGGGCATCCGCACATCCTATCTCGTCTGCCTGCCGCTGATCATCTACGCGCTGTTTTCGGTCAAGGCGCTGGCGCCGCGCCGGAGTGTGGCGGATGCGGCTACTGCTGCGGTCTAACGGCCGGCTTTTTTCCCTAGATAGGCCAAAATCCCTCGACCAGCGCATCGAAGGTGACGCGGTAACGCGGGCCTTTGGAGAGCACAGGGTGACTGTTCAGTTCTTGAAGACAATGCAGGCGCCGCCGGTCTTGCGGATATCGGCGCAGACTGCATCGGCTTCCGCCCGCGTCTGGCGGCCGATGCGGGCCGTGTAGCGCAGCCGGTTTCCGAAGGCCCGGTTGCGCTCGCGCTGGATCAGCGGTTTCTCCGTATTAAGCGGCGAGGGCATGCGGCTGACGGTGGCCAGAAACAGCCGTTCCGCAACCGATTTCTGAAAATGTGCTGAAAGCTGCGCCCCCCAGGGTGTCCAGGTGCCTTCCTCTTCAAACTCAACCTCCTTCAGCCGCCGCTTGTCAGCAAGGGCGGTGCAGGCATCGTAGAAGGATTTGTCCTTGTCGAGCCGCAGATCGAGCGTCTGAGGCGGATTGTCCTTCCATTCCTCGACCGGATGGGCGGTGATGGCCAGCACATAGGCGCGCGTTTCGGACGGCAGATTACCGGTTTCCAGAAAGTTGCTAAGCCCGCCTTCACCGGCATTATAGGCGGCAGCGGCAAGGCCGAGATTGCCGAAGCGATTACGCAGCAGATCGAGATATTCGGCCGATTTTCCCAAGGCTTCCAGCGCGTCGAAGCTATTGGTGAGCCCGCGCAGTTTCGCGGTCGAAGGGATGAACTGCGCGATGCCCTCGGCACCCTTCGGGCTGACGGCATCCGGCCGAAACAGGCTTTCCTTCCAGATCAGTCGCGCGAAGAAGTCGGGTGGGAGCGCATTGGTTTCAGCGAAATGGCCAAGCGCCGTGCAGATGTCACGGCTATAGCTTTTGGCGCGCACGCAAAGCGTCGCCGTGCCGGTATTGGCGGAGTAGACGCACGGTGGTGCACGCCATTCCGGCTGCGCCAGGGCAATCGGGCTGTGCAAAAACGTCCCGCTAAGCACCGCGGCCGTAGACAGCGCTGCAAGCCATATCCGCTCCTGCCAACGTCTTTTGTATCTCATCCGCCAGGGGACCGTCCGCTTCGACGGCCCTTGATAGCATCGATCGGCGAAACCGGAAAATGCTTATGGTTTTTCCGGCAGGGTCAGCTGCATGAAGGTCAGGTCCAGCCAGCGGCCGAACTTGGTGCCGACTTCCTTCATCTGGCCGGTGATCTCGAAGCCGAGCTTTTCGTGCAGGCGGATCGAGGCGGCATTGTTGGCTTCGATGCCAGCGACCATCACATGCTTGCCGCAGTCCGCCGCCCGCTCGATCAGGGCAAGCATCAACAGCTTGCCGATGCCGCCGCCGCGCTGGTTCTTCTCGACATAGACGGAGTGCTCAACCGTATGGCGGTAACCGTCGAAAGCGCGCCAGTCGCCAAACGAGGCATAGCCGGCAATGGTGCCGTCATCCGTAACCGCGACAAGAACCGGATAGCCGAGGCGTTTTCGATCGGCCAACCATGTGGCGCGATTGACAAGATCGACCTGTGTATCGTTCCAGATCGCCGTCGTGTTGAGCACGGCATCATTGTAGATGTCGCGGATGGCAGGCAGGTCGGTTTCTTCGGCGTCGCGCAGGTGCATCAGTGGTCTCCAGCAGTTTGGCGAAGCTCTAAGCCGCGATAGAGGCGTTGTACAGCCGGTAAATCCTGCCCTTGCGCAAACTGCTTATGGATTACCGGCAAGCTCCGCCGCTGCAATTTCGGCAACGCGAAGCGCCGGTGCCGGATCGCCGCCATCTTCAAGAAACCACGCTGCGGAAAGTCCGGCATAGGCGACGATCCAGCGCAGCAACCGCTCCGGCGCAAGGCCCGATTCTTGTGCCACGATGGGAAGCTGGCGTCGCAGTCTTGCCGGCTCCTGTGTCGATGGCAGGTCGGGATTGCAGAACAGGTTGGCATAGTCATAGCCACGCTCGCCAAGCAAACCTTTCGGGTCGATGGCCAGAAAACCGCGGGCTTCGAAATCGAGAATATTGCTGTGATGGATATCGCCATGCAGCGCGCCGATCTCCCGGGGTTCGGCAAGCAACGCTTTTGCCACGGTGGCAGAGGTGCTGAACTTGCCGCCATGCGCCAGCGAGGCCAGTTCCAAGGCGCGGAACCAGATATTGAGAGGAACAAGCTCGGGATAGGGTTTTGCGGATGGCCTGTGCAGGGTTGCGACGGTTTCGCAGATGATCCGGCTCGCAGCCTCGTCTTCGCCCGTCATGGCCATGGACAGCAGAGAACGCTTGCCTTCAGCTCTCTCGAGCAAGATGGCGTCATCCTCACTGGCATAGACCTTGGCTGCACCTTGGCCGTTCCACCATTGCAGCAACAGGCCGCCGCGTTTCTCTTCGGCAATGGTCGCCACCTTCAGCATTGCAGGCAGACCTTGCCAGCGGACGGGCAGGAGGAGGCTGGACGGCGTGACGACTGGCACGCCATCAGGCTGCAAGGCCCATGCCTTGATGAAATGGTCGAACATTGCAGGCACCTTCACTCCGTGATTTCCCCAATGAGAGAAACGGTGGTTCGCGTCCTCTTCTCCCCTATGGGGAGAAGGTGGCCCGTAGGGCCGGATGAGGGGGCGGCTGGCTCCGAAATCACGGCCGTACCCCCTCATCGCCTTATCTCACTCGGCACTCTCGTGCCGACCCTCCCCCTCAAGGGGAGGGTGGATAGTCAAGCAACCTGCTGTTCAAGCACCGGATAATCCGTATAGCCCTTGGCGCCGCCGCCGTAGAAAGTCGCCTGATCCGGCATATTGAGCGGTGCATCGTCTTTGAGGCGTTCAACCAGATCCGGGTTGGAGATAAACGGCTTGCCGAAGGCGACGAGGTCGGTCTTGCCGTCCTTGACCGACTGGATGGCGAGGTCGCGGTCGTAACCGTTATTGGTCATCCAGGCGGCCTTGCCGCCGGCCTTTTCATAGGCCTGGCGCAGCGCCGCATAGTCGAACGGCTTGTCGCCCTGCTGGAAGTCGCGTGGGCCACCAGTCGCACCCTCGATGATGTGGATGTAGGACAGCTTGTACCTGGCCAGTCCTTCGACGACATAGGTGAACAGCGCCTGCGCATTCGGATCGGAGGAATCATTGGCAGGCGTCACGGGCGAAATGCGGATGCCGGTGCGGCCTTCGCCAATTTCCTTGGTGATCGCATCGACAACCTCGAACAGGAAGCGGGCGCGATTTTCGATCGGGCCGCCGTACTCGTCGGTGCGGACATTGGAACCCGAGCGGAGGAACTGGTCGATCAGGTAGCCGTTGGCGGCATGGATTTCGACACCATCGAACCCGGCATCAACAGCAGCTCGGGCGGCCTTGCGGTAGTCTTCGATGATGCCCGGGATCTCGGAGAGTTCCAGCGCGCGCGGTTCGGACGTTTCCGCAAAGGTGCCGGTTCCGTCAGCGTTGATCAGATAGGTCTTCGACTTTGCCTGGATGGCCGAGGCCGATACCGGCTTGCCGCCATCCGGCTGCAGCGTCGTGTGCGAGATACGGCCGACATGCCACATCTGCACGACGATCTTGCCACCTGCCTTGTGCACCGCGTTGGTCACTTGTCTCCAGCCGTCGAGCGCTTCCTTGGTGTAGAGGCCGGGAACGTCGGCATAGCCCTGGCCCTGATGGGTGATCGCAGTCGCCTCGGTGATCAGCAGGCCGGCGGAGGCACGCTGTTCGTAATAGGTGACGTTGAGCGTGTTCGGCACGGCGCCCGGCGAGCGGTTGCGCGTCAGGGGAGCCATCACGATGCGGTTGGCAAGCTCGATATCGCCGATCCTGATCGGGTCGAAGAGGGAAGTCATGGGAAGTCCTTTTCGTTTGCTGCGGGGTGTTTATCTTGGGAGGATAAAATGTTGGGCAACGTTGGCGGTCAGAGCGTGTTGCCAATGTCCTTCAGGAACGCTGCGATTGTGTCTTCGTTCCGCTTGTAGAAAACCCATTGGCCAACACGTTTGGTGCTGACGAGATCGGCGCGCTGCAGGATCGACAGATGGCCGGACACGGTCGATTGCGACAGGCCGCAGCGCTCGAACTGGCTGGCACAGATACCCATATCCAGCGGATGATGCTGGCTGGAAAAATGCGCTTCCGGTTCTTTCATCCAGCCGAGCATTTCGATGCGCTTGGGATGCGCCAGGGCTTTGAGAATTTCGTCCTTGTCCATCAGTCTACTCTGTATCGCTAAATTCCGATATAGCGATACGTAAATCGGTATTTTCCGATATTCAAGTCACGTCTTCGTGAAAAATGCCTGGAGGGGAAATCCGGGCAAAAAAAGAGGGCCGCTGACGAACAGGGCCCTTTTAGATGTGAAGGTTATAGAACCTCCAGAGGGGAACAGCTGCTGCGGTGGTACTGGGAGGAAAAGACCACCATGTGCATCAGCTGAACTGGATATGGGAAAGGTGCCTAAAAACTTCAATGCCGCTCGGCAAGAAATATTGCAACCTTAGGGATGTCTTTGAAATCTGGGCAAAAAAAGAGGGCCACAAGAAAAACTTGGGCCCTTTATAGTTATGAAGGTAATTAAACCTCCAGAGGGGAACAGCTGCTGCGGTGGCACTGGGAGGAAAAAAGCCACCAAGATGCATCAGCTGCAGTCGGTATGATGGTTTTTTGGGCTGTTCGCAATGATTTAATCTGCATGACAGCCATGTGCCGGACGCACCCCTGCGTAATTTTCAGGCGGTTTCTATTCCTTGCATCCCTTATAAAGCAGAGGATTTGGCAAAAAATAAGTTAAAACAACAGTTTGTCTAGGAGAAAGGTAGAGAGTGTTTTTTGTGCAGGTGCGAAGGCTGTATCAGAAGGCCCAGTTACGTGCCTTCGCAACGATGAAATCACGGAAGACTTTCAGCTTGGCGGCGTTCTTCATCTCGTCCGGATAGCAGAAATAGGTATCGAAGGACGGAATCTCGGCACCGATCGGAAGTTGAATCAAGCCGGGATCGCGGCCGACGATGTAGTCGGGCATCATGGCGATACCGATGCCGAGCAGGCAGGCGCGCTTGATCGAGGTCTGGCTGTTGATCTGCAGATGCGAGGGGCGGGGATTGTCCGAATCCCGGCCGGCGATCTCCAGCCAGTTGACGTCGAGCAGGTAGTTGGGCGCCGGCTCGCCGAAGGTGATGATGCGGTGGTTGTCGAGATCCTCGATCGACTGCGGCTCGCCATACTTGTTGATGTAGGAGGGGGCTGCGTAGACGTGCATGTGCACGGTGAACAGTTTGCGCTGGATGAGGTCGGACTGCTGTGGCTGGCGCAACCGGATGGCGCAATCGGCATGGCGCATGTTCACATCCAGTTCCTCGTTGTCGAGGATCAGCTGAACCTGCATGTCGGGATAAAGCGCCAGGAATTCCTGCACCTTGTCGGTCAGCCAGCCTTGGCCGAGACCCACCGTCGTGGTGATACGCAGCTTGCCGGATGGCTTGTCGGTGTTCTCGGTCAGCTGGACCTTGACGCTTTCCAGCTTCATCAGCACTTCGTGTGCCGTGCGATAGAGGATTTCACCCTGTTCGGTGAGGATCAGGCCGCGGGCATGGCGATGAAACAGCTTGATGCCGACATCCTGCTCCAGTGAACTGACCTGGCGGCTGATGGCCGATTGGGACAGATGAAGCTTGTCGGCTGCATGGGTGAACGATCCCGCTTCCGCCGCCGCATGGAAAATACGCAGTTTGTCCCAGTCTAGCGGCATGCCGTCCCCCAATAAATGCTCGTGGCGGAAAACGGCCTCGTGTTTTCCGCCATAAGGCTAATTGTCTGTTCCCACTCAGGAACGGTCTTCGACCGATCCCATTCTTCGCGGCTTCTATTCGGCCGCAATTGCGACAGGCATATGGCCCGCCAGATATTTTTCCGCTTCAAGAGCCGCCATGCAACCCATTCCGGCGGCGGTAATGGCCTGGCGATAGATATCGTCGGTCACATCGCCTGCGGCATAAACGCCCGGCACATCCGTGGCCGTCGAATCCGGCGCCGTCCAGAGATAGCCGTTCGGCTTCAGGCGTAGCTTGTCCTTGAAGAGTTCGACCGCAGGCGCATGGCCGATGGCCACGAACACGCCGTCGATCGGCATGTCGCTGACTGCGCCCGTCTTGGTGTTGCGCAGCTTGACGCCGCTGACCGAGGCCGGCATTGGGGGCTTGGCCGCCGCACCGGTATATTCGGTGACTTCATGATCCCAAACGACCTTGACGTTTTCCTTGGCAAACAGCCGCTCCTGCAGGATTTTCTCGGCGCGGAAGTGATCGCGGCGGTGAACGACCGTCACGGTCTTGGCAAGGTTCGACAGGTACAGCGCTTCCTCGACGGCAGAGTTGCCGCCGCCGACAACAATCACGTCCTTGTTGCGATAGAAGAAGCCGTCGCAGGTGGCGCAGGCCGAGACGCCGAACCCCTGGAAGGCTGGTTCGCTCTCGATGCCCAGCCACTTCGCCTTGGCGCCGGTGGCGATGATCACCACGTCGGCCGTCCAATCGGTGCCGCTGTCGGTTTTCAGCTTGAACGGGCGCACCGACATATCGACATCGGTGACGAGGTCGTTGACGATCTCGGCGCCGACATGCTGCGCCTGCTTGAGCATCTGCTCCATCATCCACGGTCCCTGGACCGGATCGGCATAGCCCGGATAGTTCTCGACATCCGTGGTAATCATCAGCTGCCCGCCCTGTTCCATGCCGGCGATCAAAACCGGGTTGAGCAGCGCGCGTGCCGAATAGATGGCGGCGGTATAGCCGGCCGGGCCTGAGCCGATGATGAGAACTTTGGTGTGTCGGGCAGTCATGGTCCGGGTCCTTCGATCGCTATGACGGTATAATGCCGCCCAGCTTCGTCCTGGGTTGAGAAAATCCTCTCTAGTCTAGGGATTCCCCCAGCCCTGTTTCAAGGGCGAGGCTGCTGATACACACAGATGTGTTGCTCCATTGCCCCGGTTTTACGAGGTTTTTGTGCATGACACACAAACTCTCTCTCGTTTTTCCATCCTAATACGTGTTACCGACGAGCCTTGTGACAAGTGGCCGATCGGGATCGAACTGGCAGTGAAAATACGGCAATCCTCATATCCGTTCAAAAACCCGGACGATTTCGATTATAGCCGTACGCTGTTTCACCGGCTCCGGACCTGGCTCGATAGTCGCCGCGTCTCCGCCCGGCTTAAAAGCAGAGCCGAAACGGTACCGCTCGCGCTTTTGTCGCCTGTCACCTTCTGGCCGCTGGCGGATAGCGACGTGCCTTTGCTTTTCCTGGCGCACAACGACCTCAAGTTCATGCGCTCGCTGCTTGCCCATTACCGCGCGCTCGGTGTCACCCGTTTCATCTGCGTCGATGATCAATCCGACGATGGCACGCGCGAATTGCTATGCGCTGAGCCCGATGTCGATGTCTGGACCTCGACGGTGCGTTATGGCGAAGCCCGCCGCGGAAAGCTCTGGCGCGAAGCGCTGTTTGCCCGCTATGGCAAGAACCGCTGGTATCTGAATATCGATGCGGACGAGTATCTCGTCTACGACCGCTGTTTTGAAAAGCCGTTGCCGGACCTGATTGCGCAATTGGAACGTCTCGGGCTTCGCCGGTTTGCGGCGCCGATGATTGATATGTATCCGGGTGGCAGCGTCAGTGCTTTCGCTTTCGACGGTTCGACGGACGTCATGCCTTGGGCGGTTGCCGGCTGTATCGATGGCAACGGCTACATTCTTGAGAAGACAAAGCGCTTTCTCAGTCTCGCCGGTGGCCCGCGCCGGCGCAAGTTTGCAGCAGAAGCTGAAATGATGAAATATCCATTGATGTATTGGGACGACGAGTGCAGTTTCGGCATCAGCATCCATCAGCCACTGCCTTTCGATCGCAATTTCTCGGCCATTTCAGGCGTGCTGCTGCATTTCAAATTCTTTGCCGATTATCATGAGAAGACGCGGGCTGCGGTGGAGGACAAGCAGTATTTCGGTGGCGCTCGTGAATATCAGCGCATTCTCGACACTGTCGAGGCCAGCGGCGATCTTGATTTTGTCTATGACGGAACCTTGAAATATGCCTCGCCGGAGCAACTGGTCGAGCGTGGTTTCATGCGGTCGATCTGGTCCACCGGCCAGGGCGGGGGGATTTAACGGCGGATGCGCATCGGATCGCTGACCCATTGTTATTGGCTGCTTCGCGGATTTCTGTTGCCGGGACATTTGCGCATCGGCCGCAGAGCCCAGATTCGCTCGGGCGCGGCCATCGATGCCTATCGCGGCCGCGTTGTCATCGGCGACCGGTTCAAGATTCACAAGGGCGGGTTCATCGACGCGCAGAAGGGAAGCATCGAGATTGGCTCGAACGTCTCGATCAATCCCTATAGCATTCTCTATGGTCTTGGCGGGATCAAGATCGGCAATGATGTGCGCATCGCTGCCCATGTCGTGATCGTTTCCTTCGACCACCGTTATGACGATGTCTCCAAGCCCATTACCATGCAGGGTGTCATCGCCAAACCGATCACCATCGAGGACGATGTCTGGATCGGGGCCGGCGCGAAGATATTGGGGGACTCGCATATATCAAAAGGGTGTGTCATCGGCGCGAATGCCGTCGTCAAAGGCAAGACGGAGCCCTATGGAATTTATGTCGGCAGTCCGGCGAGGCTTGTGAAATATCGCGGGCAGTAACAAGAAAGGGTCTGCTCAGAGCGGACCAAGAAGAACAACGGGAAGCTCAACCATGGTGATACGCGTCGAACTTGATGCTATCGATATGAAAATTCTACGCGAACTCCAGAACGACGGGCGGATGACGAATGTCGAGCTTGCCGAACGCGTCGGAATTTCGGCGCCGCCCTGCCTGCGGCGTGTGCGAAAGCTGGAAGAAGCCGGCATCATCCGCGGCTATCGCGCTCTTTTGAATGCTCCGGCGCTTGGTTACGATCTGGTGGCCTTTTGCATGGTTGGGCTGAAGCATCAGTCCGACGCCAACCTGAAGGCATTTGCCAAGCAAACGGCCAAGTGGCCGCTGGTGCGCGAGGCCTGGATGGTGTCGGGCGAGTCCGATTTTCTGTTGCAATGCGTCGCCGAAAACCTTGCAGGCTTTCAGGATTTCGTTATTGAGGAGCTTACGGCCACGGAGAATGTGGACACGGTACGCACCATGCTGACCATTCGCCAAGTCAAGGATGTCAGCCTTATCGAGATCTAGATCTCCTGATTGGTCTGTTGCCCGAGATTTCCGCTTACCACGATAGGATCAGGTATTTTGAAAAGATTGCTGCGTTCGCTGCGCAAAAGCTTCCGGTACATGTTCAAGGTCCGTACCGTTCGGCTGGGCGGGGTGACGATCGATACGACTATTGGCCATATCCCGGAAAACGTCCGTGAGCTGATTTTCCGCGAAATCTACGAGGATACCGAGCGTGACCTGATCGGTAAAATCCTCAAGCCGGGTATGCGCACGCTCGAAATCGGCACTGGTATCGGCTTCGTCAGTCTGGTTGCGGCCCGGATCTGTGGAGTGAACAACGTGTTCTGCTACGAGGCCAATCCGGAACTGGAGCCGACGATCAGACGCAATTTCGCGCTCAACGGCATGGCGCCCAACCTGACCATGCGGGCGGTCACCGTCGATGGCGCCCCGATCACGTTTTTCAGAAGCGACAACATCATCTCGTCCAGCCTCTACGACCGCAAGCGCGATGATCAGCAGATCGTGGTGGAGAGCGAAGCGCTGTCCGATGTCCTGGCAAAGCACGATCCGTCGGCCTTGATCATGGATGTGGAGGGTGCCGAGATTGAGTTGCTCGGTGATGTCGATCTGAAGAACATCGCCCATATCATTGTGGAGCTGCATCCGCATATCGTTGGTGAAGCTGCGATATCAACGCTGGTTTCCAGTCTGAAAGCGCGCGGTTACGTCATGCGCAGCAGTAATCGCAAAACCTCCCATTTTGCCCGTGCGGCCTGAAGGGCGCCCTTTGATGCCAGCGAAACTCCCGCTCTCCGCCTTCATCATCTGCCAGAATGAAGAGGCCTATCTCGGCAATTGCATCGAGAGCCTGGAAAGCTGCGCCGAGATCGTCATCGTCGATTCGGGATCGACCGACGGTACGGCGGCGCTGGTGCAATCCTATATCGACAAGGGCTGGCCAATCCGTTTCCTGTTCGAACCCTGGCGCGGCTATGCCGGCCAGAAGCAGTTCGCGCTCGATCAGTGCCGTGAGCCCTGGTGTCTGAATATCGATTCCGACGAGCGGCTGGACGAGCCGCTTCAAGCCTTGCTGCCGTCGCTGCTGGAGGCTCCCGTAGATATCGTTGGCTGGCGTATTGCCCGCCGGCCCTATCTGATCGGCTATGGCTACACGCCTGATAAGGTACGCGAGCGCAAGAACCTGCGGCTGATCCGCAAGGGCAGGGGCGCCTACGATCTTTCTCAGAAAGTTCATGAAGGCATCGTCCCTGATGGCAAGGCTGGAGCGGCGGCGACCGGCAGCCTGTTGCATTACCGGCCGCTTATGCTGGACGAACAGATTCTCAAGGAAAACAAGTATTCTACCCTGAAGGCCGACCAGCAGTTTGTCGCTGGCAAGCCGCCACGGGCCTACAAGATGCTGTTCAGTCCCCCACTTTATTTTCTGCGGCTCTATTTTCGCAACGGGCTGTGGCGGTGTGGCTTTCCGGGCTTTATCGAGGCTGCGACCGGTGCCGTCTACGCCTTCATGACCGCAGCCAAGATCTACCAGCGGCACGCGTTGCAGCGGAAGCCGAATTTCGACGACATGGAGCGCGCACGCCGCGGCAAGTGAGGACGTCATGAAGGTTATGCACTATCACTTCGGCAAGGACGGCGGTGCCGAGCGCTTCTTTGTCAATCTCGTCAATGCCCTTCACGATCGTGGCGTCGAGCAGCGCATGCTGATCCGCCCGGACCGGAGCTGGCGCAAGGATCTGGAAGCGTGCGGGACTGTCTACGAGGGGGTCTTCCGGCGTATCTCGCTCTCGCGCTTTCTCTTGCAGGCTAGAATGAAGAGCGTGCTGCGCGAGTTTCAGCCCGACGTCATCATGGCATGGCAATTGCGGGCGAGCCGTTTCATGCCGAAATGGGATGCTTCGTTTCGCCTGTCGCGCCTTGGCGATTATCCCGAACATCTCGACTACTACAAGAACGTCCAGACCCTTGTCTGCATCACGCCCGATATGGCCGACAAGGTGCGGAAGATGGGCTGGACCCGCGACATCGAGGTGATTGCCAATTTCACCCGTGCAAAGCCGGTTGCTGCGGTTCAGCGCAGCGAGCTGCAAACACCAAACGATGCTTTCGTGGTGGCTGGCATGGGCCGATTTGTTCCCCGCAAGGGCTTCGACTATCTGATCCGGGCGATTGCCAATGCGCCCAATACCTATCTCTGGCTGCTGGGAGACGGCCCTGAACGCGACAACCTGATCAAGCTGGCCGCCGATCTCGGTGTCTCGGATCGTGTGCGGTTCCCTGGATGGAAAACCAATGCCTATGGCTATCTGGCCGCTGCAGATGCCTTTGCCGTCACCTCGCTGCATGAACCGCTCGGCAATGTCTGCTTTGAGGGATGGGGCGCCGGTAAGCCGACGATCGCATCGCGTGCGGAAGGCCCTTCATGGGTGATGACGGATGAGGCCGATGCGCTGATGGTCGATTGCGCCGACGCTGCGGGTCTCACAAATGCGATTGAAAGGCTGCGCGCAGATCCGGCTCTTCGCCAGCGCCTCAGCGAGGGCGGACAGGCGACATTGCGCGACCGCTTTTCCGAGGATGCGATCAGCGCCGCCTATATCGATCTCTTCAAGCGCGGGTCTGGCTTCCGATGAAGGTTTCGCACTTTCATTTCGGCAAGGATGGCGGGGCGGAGCGCTTTTTCGTCCATCTCGTCAATGCGCTGGCGCGCCGTGGCATCGAACAGACGGCGGTCATCCGGCCCAATCGCGTCTGGCGGCGGGATATCAATGCTGCTGTCGGGGTGACGGAGAGCCATTTCCGCAATCTGTCGCTTGATCGGGTTCTGTTGCCACGCAAAGTCCTGAGGATGGCGAGGAGCAGCAAGCCGGACGCGCTGATGGCATGGGCGCCGCGGGCAAGCGAGCTGATGCCGGACTACAAGGGTTGCATCAAGGTTTCGCGGCTTGGCGATTATCCGACCCGGCTGCACTATTTCAAGAATACCGATGTGATCGTCTGCAACACGCCCGGCATTGCCGATCATGTGCGCAGTCTCGGCTGGACGCGCAGCGTCGAGGTTATCTCCAACTTCACCAGCACCGAGCGCGTCACGCCGGTTGACCGCAGAACTGTCGACACGCCGGAGAATGCGCCCGTTGTCATGTCCATGGGACGTTTCGTCCCGCGCAAGGGTTTTGCGCTGCTGACCGAGGCCGTGGCCAAGCTGCCTGGCGTCTATCTCTGGATTGCCGGCGACGGTGAGGAGATGGAGAACGTCCGCAAGCTGGCCGCCGATATCGGTGTCACTGACCGCGTGCGGTTCCTTGGCTGGCAGAAGGACACGCGGCCCTATGTGGCCGCCTGCGATATCTTCGTCATGCCGTCGAGCCACGAACCGCTCGGCAATGTCATCCTGGAGGCCTGGGCACAAGGCAAGCCGGTCGTTTCCAGCCGTTCCGAAGGTCCGAGCTGGTTCATGCGCGATGGTGACAACGGCCTGCTCGCCGATATCGGCGATACCGATGGTTTCAGCCGGGCAATCGAGCGGCTGATCAACGACCGTCAACTGGCCGATCGTGTTTTCCTGGGCGGCCAAAAGACCCTGATGGGCCAGTTCTCCGAGGAAGCGGTCGCCAACGCCTATATCGAACTGTTCAAGCGAAAACCTTAAGTCGCAGACGATAAGAGCTTTTCGTAGATTTCGCCGATTTTCGTTGCTTCGCCCTTGATGCTGAAGCTGTCGATGGCGCGGGATAGGCCGCGCTCGCCAGCGCGTCTGGACCGTTCTGGATCATCCATGAACGATGCGGCTGCGTCTGCCATGGCGCTCAGTTCATTTGCAGGAACAAGGATGCCGGTTTGATCCGCGCCTGTAACGAGCAACTCGGAAAATGCACCGACGTCGGTTGCCACCACCGGCACCTGCGTTGCCATCGCCTCCAGCGGCGTCAGGCCAAAACCTTCCCAGCGCTGCGGCGCAATGAACAGATCGAGTGCCCGGTACCAGTCGGGAATGTTGGTATGTTCGCCGACGAACAGGATGCGTCCGGCAAGGCCTGCGGCTTTGACCTTTTCCTTCAGTTCTGTCTCGAACCCCTGATGCGATGGCGTGGCGCGGCCGGCGATGATGGCAATCCAGTCCGGCCGCTGTGGCAAAAGGCTGATCATGCTGTCGACGAACAGGTCGGTGCCCTTCTGATGGCGGACCCGGCCGAAGCAGCCGGCAATCCTCTTGTCTGACGGCAGGTTGAGGGCTGCCTTTGCTGCGGCCTTGTCATGTGCCGGGAAAAAGCGCTGCGTGTCGATGCCGTGCATGATCGTCGTACTCGGCACCTCCAGATAGGCGGCCGTGCGGTTGCTGGTGGCGATCACCGCGTCCATCCGCCGGACGAGGAATTTGGTCCAGCCGGAATGTTTGCGCTGCGAAGCCGAGGTGAAGACGATCTTCAGTTTCACCCGCAGGATATCGCGCAAGACGATAGCGGGCAGCATTTCGATGTTGCGGCGGGCATGCCAGACGCGCAGCGCCCGGCTTTTCGGACGGCGCCAGAGGCTGAGAAGAGCTGTGTAACCGATATGTGGCAGGCTATCCGGCAGCCCCGGTCCAAGAGCCGCCACTTTCTGGCCAAGTGCCCGCTGCACGGGGATCAGCTGGATGATGGTCGAGGTGACGCCGGAGAGGCGTTGCTTGAAGTTCGGTGCAATGATCTCGACGTCGCTGATATCTACCACTTGCCAGCCCTTGTGTGTGATTTGCAGTGCGCACCCTTCATGAGGCTCAAAGGTCGCTGTAGCACTTTAAGCATGCAGGAACAGAAAAAGCCCGGAGGCAGCTTTGCGCGCCGTCCGGGCTTTTCTATGGGCATGCCGGGGATCAGCCCCAGTTGATCGCGAGGATCTCGTAAGCCTTGGAGCCGCCGGGGGCGACGACTTCGATCGAATCGCCGACTTCCTTGCCAATCAGGGCGCGGGCAATCGGCGAGGAGATCGAGATGCGGCCCTGCTTCACGTCGGCTTCCTGGTCGCCGACGATCTGGTAGGTCTTGTTCTCTTCCGTGTCTTCATCGATCAGCTTGACGGTGGCGCCGAACTTGATCTTCGTACCGGACATCTTCGACAGGTCGATGACTTCGGCGCGCGCGACGTAATCTTCGACTTCGCCAATGCGGCCTTCATTGTGGCTCTGGGCTTCCTTGGCCGCATGATATTCGGCGTTTTCCGAAAGGTCGCCATGGGCGCGCGCTTCGGAAATCGCTTCGATGATCCGCGGGCGCTCTTCCTGCTGACGCCAACGCAGTTCTTCCTGCAACTTGGCGAATCCGCTCTGAGTCATCGGTACTTTATCGACCATTTCGCTGTCCTTCATAGTCCATGCTTGCCCGCTTCAAGCAGGGCTTAGCACAAAAGAAAACGGTCACCGGAGGGTTAACTCCGGAACCGTCGGAAACATTTGAACGACTCTTATAGCAGAAAGCGGAGTGAAAAAGCCAGATTAATCGGAGGCGGGCGCAAGCCTTGGGGCGTCCATCCAGCGCAGAAAATGGCTCGGAGGGAACAAATGACGGTAGTGCCCGTTGGGTGTTTAAGATGAGGACCAGATGATGCGGAACCTATCACCGGAACAGCTTGAAGGCCGGCTCAATGCCCACAGAAAACTCTTGGTCGCACTGACTGCGTTTATCGCAGATGGCGTTGAGGGCCGGGCCTTTGTGGAGCGACTGAGGCGCGATGCCGAAACGGTTCGCGATCATGAGGAGGATCCTGGAGTGGAGCCCAATGGCAGTTTTGCAACCCAGCAGATCGCCGATGACGAGCTTCAGTCGATTGTCACTGCGGCGCTCCTGCGGGTGCAGGCGGTGGGACGTCAGGAACAGGCGCGCGGCGATGCCGCGCCGGAAAGCGAGGATCGATGATACAGGAAAACCAACGCCCACTGGACAAGTTGAAGCTTTACCGGCTGGTTCCTGTTGCAAGGGCAGGGGATCCCAACTGGGACAGTGCCGATAACCAGGGCGAGGTGATTGTTCGCGCATTTTCCGCCGCTGATGCCCGCGTCACGGCGGCGGAAGCAGAGCTGGATTTTACCGAGATCGACGCTGCCCCTGCGGAGGGCAATTCGACACGAGACGCCAGCGCTTTTCGCAACGAGCGGCTTTATGCCGTCGTTGAAATGCTGGACCAGTTGGGCGTTGCTGCGTCCGGACCGCGTGGTGTTGTCGATGGTGTCGTGTCCGTGGGCACGATCAAGCCGACCCAGATTTCTTAAAAATCGCGAGGAGAGATACGATGGCCGCACGGCCGAGTCCAGCCGCCCGCACGGCGGAGAAGCAGCGTGATATCCAGGCTGAGGTGGCCAACGCCGACGCCAGAGAAAAAACGAAAAAGCCTGCCAAACCGAAAGCCATGCAAGCTGGCGCGCGGGCTTATCCGGTCCCGCCCTTTCCCAGGCAGCACCAGCCGAAGCCGGGTGCCGAACACAGGCTCGACCCAGCCCCCTTCTATGAAGCGCCCTACTACAAAGGGTCCGGCAAGCTCGATGGAAAGGTTGCATTGATCACCGGCGGCGACAGCGGCATCGGCCGTGCGGTCGCGGTTCTTTTTGCCCGGGAGGGCGCCGATGTCGCGATCCTTCATCTTGCCGAAGGCAAGGATGCCGACGACACGGTGAAGGCGATCGAGGCGGAAGGGCGGAGGGCCATGACCTTTCCCGGCGACGTGAAAGACCGGGCCTTCTGCCGGAAGGCCGTCGCCGCCGTGGTCGAAGTCTTTGGGCGGCTGGATGTACTCGTCAACAACGCCGCCTTCCAGGTGCACACCGCCGATGTGCTCGACCTTTCGGAGGAGCATTTCGACGAAACGCTCAAGACCAATCTCTACGGTTATTTCTTCATGGCACAGGCCGCGGTGCCGCACATGAAGGAGGGCAGCGCCATCGTCAACACAGGTTCGGTTACCGGCATCGAGGGCAGCAAGCAGCTGGTCGACTATTCCATGACCAAGGGCGGCATTCATGCCTTCACGAAGGCATTGTCCGGTCAGCTCATCGAAAAGGGTATCCGCGTCAACGCCGTCGCACCGGGGCCGGTGTGGACGCCACTCAATCCTTCCGACAAACAGGCAGAGGACGTCGCCACATTCGGGGCCGACACGCCAATGAAGCGTCCCGCACAGCCGGAAGAGATTGCCCCGGCCTACGTCTTCCTCGCATCGCCCCAATGCTCCAGCTACATTACCGGCGAGGTTCTGCCGATCGTCGGTGGTTACTAGGCGTTCCGGCTAACCATCGACAGGATGGTCTGGTAAAGTTCGTCTTCGGCTTGAGCGGCGGTGATGTCGCCGGTCGCGGCGGCATAGGAGAGGGCTTCGGCGGCCCCAAGCATGGCCCAGAGACCGGCGGCGGCAATCGTGCCGGTGCCAGAGAAGGGGGCAAGAGCCGCCCGGCATTTTTCGGTGAAGACCGTCTCGTATTCGCGCTTGATCTTTTCCAGTTCGGGCGAGCCTGCCAGGGCTGCGCTGACGCCGGGAATTTCTCGCCCCTGCAGAAGAACGCATTCGATATAGGATGATGCAATCACCCGTGCCTTTCCGGCAAGGGTCGGCTCACTGTCTTCAAGCGCCTTGTCCATCAGCGCCGTCTGGCGCGTGTCGTACTCGCGGTAGAGCACCGCCAGCAGTCCCGGGCGTGTGTTGAAATGGTCGTAGACCACCGGCTTGGTGACGCCTGCCTGTTCGGCCAGATACCCAAGCGTCAGTGCTTCGGTTCCCTCGGTGCGAACGACCTGCCATGCGACATCCAGCAACTGACGAAGCCGTTCCTCTCGCGACAGGCGCCGCCGTGTCGACGTGGTGGGAGCTGTGTTTTCCATGCTTGACACCGTTATGTACCAAAAGTAACTTACTAAAAGTATATAGCGCGTGACTTTCGCGCGCAACAGCCAAGCAGGAGTTTTCAACATGCATGCGCTTATCGTCGTCGCCCATCCCGACCAGGATTCGCTGACCCACAATATCGTCCGGCATCTGGCGGAGGGCATCGCCCAGCCGAATGATGATCATTCCTTTGAAATCGCTGATCTTTCAGCGGAAGGTTTTTCGCCGGAATTCACAATGACCGACCTTGCCGTTCACCGCCGTGACGTGCCAATCCCGGCAGATATCGCCGCCGAGCAGAAGCGGATCGATCGTGCCGAAGCGCTCGTACTGGTCTTTCCCGTCCATTGGTGGTCGATGCCCGCCTTGCTGAAGGGCTGGATCGACCGGGTGTTTTCCAATGGCTGGGCCTATGATGAGGGTGTGGGGATCAAGTCGGTGAAGAAGTTACGTCATCTTAACGTTCATCTTGTCGGCCTCGGCGGCGCCAGCGCATCGACCTATGAGCGGCGGGGCTATCGCGATGCGATGAAGACGCAGATCGATCACGGCATCTTTGATTATTGTGGCGCTCCGGTGCTGACATCGGAGCTGCTGCTCGGGTCGGAACCGGCGGATGTCGTCCGGCATCTGGAGGCCGCGCACACCATCGGCCGGGAGCTGTTCAATGCCCGTCCAGCCAAAGAAAATCAGGCGGCGTGAGGGCGAAAAAATCAGTTCTGCTGTAAAAATAGGGCTTTACCTCAACAGCGCTTGAGGTTGTATCAGTCTGGCTCCCTACTGGAGACGGAAGCATGACGACTGACAATATCCCTTACACAGACGAGCCGGTGAACAGCGCCTCCTCTGAACTGGCCGGAGGATGGGGTGAGCTGATGCAGCCGCGTTATCTCGTTTCGACGATAACGCTCTGCCTCGGCGTCGCCCTGTTCGCCTTCAACGAGTTCTTCATTTCCACGGCCTTGCCGACGGCGGTCGAGGAACTCGGTGGTGCCTCGCTTCTGTCCTGGGCCTTCACCCTCTATCTGGTCTTTGCCATCATCGGCGGCCTTGTCGCGGCCAATCTCAAGCGACGGTTCGGTGCCCGCAACACACTGCTTGCCGCAGCAACCGTTTTCATCGCCGGCACGGTGCTTGCGACAACCGCCGTTGATATGAAGGAAGTCTTGGCCGGCCGGTTGCTGCAGGGGGCGGGTGAGGGCGTTGTCGCCGCTCTTTGCTATGCGCTGATCCCCGAGCTTTTCCCCTCCCGCCTCGTCCCCAAGGTGTTCGGCGCCGAGGCGATCGTCTGGGCCATGGCGGCGTTTTCCGGACCGCTGGTTGCCGGTGGATTGACGGAGCATTTTTCATGGCGGGCGGCCTTCTTCGTCAGCATCCCGGCGGCGGCCATCTTCATCGTCCTCGTTCTCGCCATCGTTCCGCGTGGTGTGTCGGGCGCCGGGCAGGTGTCGCCCATTCCGTTCGGGCGCCTCGTCGCAGCGGGAGCCGGCATCCTGATGATCTCGCTATCCGGCATTGCCGGCGGAACGATGCCGATGAGCGCATTGCTGATCGGCGCGGCCGTGGTTCTGGTGACCGTCGTTCTCTTCGACCGGCGCTCGCCCAATCCGATTTTGCCGAGCGCGGCGTTTACCATCCGTAAGGCCTTGGGCACCGGACTATGGGTGATCCTGCTGATGCCGCTTTCGCAGGCAGCGGGCTCGGTGTTCCTTGTCTATAGCCTGCAGCATCTCTGGAAACTCGGCCCGACTGCAGCCGGTGCGCTGAGTGCCGTCATGGCGATTTCCTGGAGCCTGAGCGCGATCGGCGTGGCAAGCGTGCGGTCGCTCGCAATGCGCAACCGGATCATGCTGACCGGTCCGGTTCTGCTTCTGGCGGGGCTGGCCTTGGTGGTGCTTGCGATCGGCGCCGACATATTCTGGTTGATCCTGCCGGGGCAGGCGATGATCGGCGCAGGCTTCGGCGTTTCCTGGGGCACGCTCAGCCAGCTGATGATGGATGTTTCGACCGATGACGAACGCGACCGGACCTCGGCCATGCTGCCGACCTTGCAATCGGCAGGGTATGCGATCGGCGCCGCAGTCTTCGGTCTAGTTGCCAATCTCATGGGGTTCGGCGGCACTGCAAGCGTTGAAACGATGCGCCAAGCCATGCTGGTGGTTTTTGTCAGCGGATGTGTGATTGCAGCTGTCGCCGTTACGCTCGGCTTTCGAACCGTGCGTCTTGCGCGCGCCGAGGCGGCGAACTGATATCCGGCAAAAGAGAAGCGGCGCCCTGTTTGGGCGCCGTCAGCGTGACGCTTTCTCAGGCTGCTTCGTCAAGCGTCTTTGGCGAGAGATGCTGACGGGCATCAAGCACTTCCATACCGACGATATGGCCGTGCGCATCATAATCCAGAACAATGGCGGACGAGATTTCTTCGCTTTCCAGAATGGTCTCGCTGGAGAAACGGATATAGGCCGCGTTTGCCGTCGCATCATATTCGATCACGGGTTTCATGCTGGCTTGATCGCTCCACGGTCGAGAAATGCGGATATTATACGGATTTCAAATTCGTCTTCAACGCAAGCGACGCGCATAATTCGCCCGCCGCGTTCCGGAACCACGCCAAAACGCCTTTCCACCGCCGGATCCCTCGGATCCGGCGCCGTCCATAACGGGTCGAGAACGACCGTCTCCACCCACCCGGCATCAAGCCCACGCTCCCGCATGACTGTCAAAGCATGTGCGGAAAAGCGGATGGGCTTGTGCATCGGGCCTCAGAAATAGCTCTGCAGCGTGCGCACTTCCAGGCTTCCGGCCTTGAGAGCCTTGATCGCCCGGGCAGCCGCTTCGGCACCCGCCATCGTCGTGTAATACGGCACCTTCTGCATCAGCGTCGCACGGCGCAGCGACTTCGAGTCCGAGATCGCCTTGTTCGAATCCGTCGTGTTGATGACGAGATGGACCTGGCGGTTGCGGATGGCGTCCTCGATATGCGGACGGCCTTCCTGGACCTTGTTGATCTTGGTGGCGGTGATGCCCTTTTCGGCGAGGAAGCGCTGCGTGCCGCCGGTTGCCATCACCTTGAAGCCGATGTCAGTCAGGATGCGGATGGCGGGCAGGACCCGTTCCTTGTCCTCGTCGCGCACCGAGACGAACACGGTGCCTTCGCGCGGCAGGTCGACGCCGGCGCCGAGCTGGGCCTTGGCGAAGGCCAGCGCAAAGTCTGTGTCGAGGCCGATGACTTCGCCGGTCGAGCGCATTTCCGGGCCAAGCAGGATGTCGACGCCGGGGAAGCGGGCAAACGGGAACACCGCTTCCTTGACGGCAATGTGGTTCAGCTTGCGCGGATCCGGCTTCTTGCCATAGGCGGAGATCGCATCATCAAGCTTTTCGCCGGCCATGATGCGGGCAGCGATCTTGGCGATCGGCGCGCCGATGGTCTTGGCGACGAAGGGCACCGTGCGCGAGGCGCGCGGGTTGACTTCGAGCACGTAGATCGTGCCGTCCTTGATGGCGTACTGGACGTTCATCAGGCCGCCGACGTTCAAGGCCTTGGCCATTGCCTTGGTCTGGCGCTCGAGTTCGTCGACGATCTCGGATGACAGCGAGTAGACAGGCAAAGAGCAAGCAGAGTCACCGGAGTGGATACCGGCTTCCTCGATATGCTCCATGATACCGGAGACGAACACAGTCTCACCGTCGCAGAGCGCATCGACGTCGACTTCGACGGCATTGGTCAGGTAGCTGTCGAACAGAAGCGGGTTCTTGCCGAGCAGGGTGTTGATCTGGCCGGTCTTGTCGTTCGGATAGCGCTGCTTGATATCTTCCGGCACCAGTTCCGGTACGGTGTCGAGCAGGTAGGTCTGCAGCATCGATTCCGAATGGATGATCTGCATGGCACGGCCGCCCAGAACATAGGACGGGCGCACGACCAGCGGGAAGCCGATTTCGGATGCGACGAGGCGGGCCTGTTCGACTGAATAGGCGATGCCGTTGTTCGGCTGGTTGAGGTCGAGCTTCATCAGAAGCTTCTGGAACCGGTCGCGGTCTTCGGCGAGATCGATCATGTCGGGGGCGGTGCCGAGGATCGGGATGCCGTTCTTTTCCAGCGCTTCGGCGAGCTTCAGCGGCGTCTGGCCACCGAACTGGACGATGACGCCGTGCAACTCGCCGTTTTCCTGTTCGGCGCGCAGGATTTCGATCACGTCTTCGGCGGTCAGCGGCTCGAAATAGAGCCGGTCGGATGTGTCATAGTCGGTCGAGACGGTTTCCGGGTTGCAGTTGATCATGATCGCTTCATAGCCGGCATCCTTCAGCGCGAAGGCGGCATGGCAGCAGCAATAGTCGAACTCGATGCCCTGGCCGATGCGGTTTGGACCGCCACCGAGGATGACGACCTTCTTGCGGTCGGAAATCTGCGCTTCGGAGCGTGCCTTCCCATCAAACGGCGTCTCGTAGGTCGAGTACATGTAGGCGGTCGGCGAGGCGAATTCGGCAGCGCAGGTGTCGATGCGCTTGTAGACCGGGCGCACGTTCAGCCGGTTGCGCAGTTCGGCCACTTCCTTCGGGCGGCTCTTGGAGAGCGTCGCAAGACGCGCATCGGAAAAGCCCATGGCCTTCAACATGCGCAGGTTTTCAGCGTCTTCCGGCAGGCCATGCTCGCGCACGCGGGCTTCCATGTCGACGATCGCCTTGAACTGGGCGATGAACCACGGGTCGATCTTCGAACCGTCATGAACGTCGGCTTCCGACATGCCCATGCGCAGCGCCTGGGCGACCATGCGCAGGCGATCGGGCGTCGGGGTGCCGATGGCGGCGCGGATGGCGTTGTGGTTGTCGCCACTGTCTTCCAGCCCCGGGATTTCGATCTCGTCGAGACCGGTCAGGCCGGTTTCGAGGCCACGCAGGGCCTTCTGCAGCGATTCGGCAAAGGTGCGGCCGATTGCCATGACTTCGCCGACCGACTTCATCGCCGTCGTCAGCGTCGTGCCGGCGCCGGGGAACTTTTCGAAGGCGAAGCGCGGGATCTTGGTGACGACATAGTCGATCGAAGGTTCGAACGAGGCAGGCGTCGCACCGCCGGTAATGTCGTTGTCGAGTTCGTCCAGCGTGTAGCCGACCGCGAGCTTGGCGGCGATCTTGGCGATCGGGAAACCGGTGGCCTTCGATGCCAGAGCAGAGGAGCGCGAAACACGCGGGTTCATCTCGATGACGACGAGGCGGCCGTTTTCGGGATTGACGGCGAACTGCACGTTCGAACCGCCTGTCTCGACGCCGATCTCGCGCAGAACCGCGATCGAGGCGTTGCGCATGATCTGGTATTCTTTGTCGGTCAGCGTCAGGGCAGGGGCAACGGTGATTGAGTCACCCGTGTGCACGCCCATCGGGTCGATGTTCTCGATCGAGCAGATGATGATGCAGTTGTCCGCCGTGTCGCGGACCACTTCCATTTCGTATTCCTTCCAGCCGAGCACCGATTCTTCGATCAGCACTTCGGTGGTCGGCGAAGCGTCGAGGCCGGAATTGATGATCTCGAAGAATTCCGAGCGGTTATAGGCAATGCCGCCGCCGGTGCCGCCCATGGTGAAGGACGGGCGGATGATCGCGGGCAGGCCAATGGTGTCGAGCGCCTGCGCGCCGATCGCCATGGCATGGCTCATGTAGCGCTGCTTGCGGTCTGTCTCGCCGAGATTCCACTGGTTTTCCAGTTCGTCCAGCGCCTTGTCCAGTTCGGCGCCTGACAGCTGCGCCTTCAGCTTGTCGCGCTCGGCGACATGCACCTTGCGGTCGGCGTCTTTGATTTCGGTGGCATTGGCCAGCAGCGATTTTGGAGTTTCGAGACCAATGCGCTCCATCGCTTCGCGGAACAGGGCGCGGTCTTCGGCCATGTCGATGGCGGCGGGCTTGGCGCCGATCATCTCGACATTGTAGCGGTCGAGCACGCCCATGCGCTTCAAGGAGAGTGCGGTGTTGAGCGCCGTCTGGCCGCCCATGGTCGGCAGAAGCGCGTCCGGGCGTTCCTTGGCAATGATCTTGGCGACGACTTCAGGCGTGATCGGCTCGACATAGGTCGCATCGGCCATATCCGGGTCGGTCATGATGGTGGCGGGATTGGAGTTGACTAGGATGACCCGGTATCCTTCCTCGCGCAGCGCCTTGCAGGCCTGTGTGCCGGAATAGTCGAACTCGCAAGCCTGGCCGATGACAATCGGACCCGCGCCGATGATGAGGATCGATTTAATGTCTTGGCGCTTTGGCATGGGTTCTATCCGCTTTTTCCGGCTGCGCAAAAAACCGGCCAGGGTGGGAGATCACCGGTCGGGTCGCGCAGGCTTGGTATTTTCAGGCTAGAAGCGGCTTATAGGGAAATGTGACGCAAAGCGGAACCCCGAAAATGCGGGAATCGACAGGAAAGTTCGCGTGTTTTCCCTGTCATGGCGCCTGTTGCGAGGTTCGGTTTGCCGGGAATTGGCAACCCGGCGGACGAGCGCTTACGGAATCGCGAAAATGCCGATCTCGCCGGTAATGCCGCGAAGGGCGACATTGTGCGATGCCGGCGTCACGCCGCGCTGTGTCAGCAGGTGCAAGGCACGCTGGTCTTGCAGGACAGAGCCGGTTGCGAAGATTTCGCGGGACGTGGCGAGATGCTGTACCCTTGAGGCGATGTTGACGGTCTGGCCGAAATAATCCTGCCGTTCGTTCAGGCTGACCGCAATGCACGGTCCTTCATGGATGCCAATCTTCAAAAGCAGGTCTTCGTTACCATGCTCCTCATTGAGTGCGCGCATCGCATCGCGCATCCGCATGGCGGCGGCTACGGCACGGTCCGGTGTCGGGAAGGTGGCCATCACCGCATCGCCGATGGTCTTGACGACGGCGCCTGCTTCCGCACTGACGATCTCGTTCAAAATGCTGAAATGCGTCTTCACCAGATCGAAGGCTGCGAGATCGCCGACGCGCTCGTAAAGCTCTGTCGAGCCACGCAGGTCGGTGAAGAGAAAGGTGAGACTGGTGATCTTCAGCCGCTGATCGACGTCGATCGTATCGGTGCGGTAAATGTCGCGGAACGTCTGATTGGTGAGCAGGCGTTTGGCGGTCAGGAAGGGGCGGCGCCGCCCGAGCAGATCGTGCAATGCGTCGTTGGCCAGGCACACGGACGGCAATGTCCGGACCCCGGTGTGATTTTCCACCATGATCCGCACCGGCCCGGGCCGCAATTCCAGCGTCTCGCGATGCTGAAAAGACCTGTCGAAGACAAGCGAAAGGTTCGTTCGCTCCTTGGTCGGCTCGCCCTTCACGTCAATGAACTGTGCCGCATGGGTGACGGGCTCAAACACCATCACGAACCCTTCGGGCAATTGCAGCGAGATGACCGCCTTTTCGCCGGATGGCAGTTCCAGCGCTTCGAGGACGAATTCATCGACCTTCGCCTCGTAATCGTCTTCCGGCATGTCGATGCCGGAGCCCCAGTAGATCTGACGGAAATATTCGAGCGGCGGCAGGTCGTGCGGATTATGCGCTTCGATGTGGCGCACCCGCGGATTGACCGTGAAGGTCACCTCGACCATCTCATCGAGCGTCGGCTCGTAACCGGCGGCACAGAGCGCGCAGATATATTGCTCGCTTTGCACGGTCTTGAGCGAGGTATTGGCATCGAGCACACCGCCGCACCCCGGGCACAGGACATTCCATGACATCTCGAACAGGCCGAGCCGCGACGCGTGCAGAAACCCGTTGATCGCGTGTTCTTCGTCAAATCCCGCGTTGGCGGCGAACGCCAGCGGGTTTACCCGGCCGAGTTTGCGGTCCGGCGCATCTTGAACGAGCCGTTCGATGGCATCGACAATGTCCGGCCTTGCCGATTGGCGCAACGCCGCGAAAAGGGGCTGGGTGTCGCTCATGCGCACAGTTTACACCAAATCCGATTTGCTGACAGCGGATTGCTGCTTCCCCATTGCACAGGGGCAGGCGCCCCGGTGCAAAAATGCGGCCGACCGTCAGGCCGCCTTGATCAGTGGCCTGCGTATCTTTGTTTCAACCGGTTCACCCCGGGCGCCTGCAGTGTCCTCCCACCAATCGCCGAGCGCGTCGATCAGCGGCACGAGCGCATAGCCCGAAGCCGTCAGGTCATAGTCGACCCGCAGCGGATAACCGGAAAAGGCCGTACGTCTGACAATGCCGGCTTTTTCCAGCTTGCGCAGTTCCAGCGCCAGCATCCGGTGCGACAGCGTCGGGTTGTCGCGCTGCAGATCGCTGAATCGCTTGGTGCCGTCCTTGAGATAATAGAGCAGCAATGTCGGCCAGCGGCCGCTCAGCACGCGCATGGTCTCTTCGATCGGGCATTTGGAGACGACGTCTTTCATCGGGCGGTCCTGGTTACAAAAGAGTGCGTAATTTACATGGGGGCGCCAATGGTTAGGGTCAACCATCGCTGCGCAGCGTCACCATCAACAACAACAAGAGACCCGAAAAATGGAACCTATTCTCATTCACGGCTTCCCGCTTGGAAGCTCGATGGGGCTTGTCGCTGCGTTCGAAAAAGTCGGCCAGCCTTACCGCCTCTGCCGCGTCGACATGCTCTCCGAGATGAAGAACGATGCCTATGCCCGGCTGAACGGCCGTCAGGAAACTCCTGTCCTGATCACGGACAAGGGCGCAGTCCTCACCGAAACCATGGCGATTGCCGGCTGGCTTGCAGCCCGCGATACCCAGCACCGCATCAGCTTTGAGCCCCGCTCGCCACAGGCAGACCGGATGTTGCAGTTGATGGCCTTCATCAATACCGGCTTCACCGGTGCTTTCGGGCCATTGTGGGTTGCGCTTGAGTCCGAAGGCGAGACGCCAGAGACACTTGCATTTCTGCGCGAGTTCGGCCGCAAATCCGTTGTGGAACGCCACGAAAAGCTGGAAGCTATGATCGGTGATACGCCATTTCTGGCTGGTGATCGCCTGAGTTTGGCGGATACGACGCTGATCGGTGTGGCGCGCTGGGCCGAATTCCATCAAGCCGTTGACCCCAAGGCCTATCCGAAACTTGCCGCGCTGCGCCGCCGGATCGAAGCCGAGCCGGTGGTGCAATATGCCCTGGCAGTCGAGGACGGCGAAACACCGGCTGGCTCCGGCGCCTGCGTCGGCCATGTGCCGCTGGCCGAGGTGATCGCCCGCTTCGCCGCTTGAGGTAAACAATGATAGCGGCATGACGAATCTGACCGATGGGAGGTGCGATGCACATTTCCCATCGGTCGGTCATTCAGACCTCCGTCAAGCGTGGGGCCTGCGGACATTTCCGTCAGGTCTGCCCGGTGTCGCTCGAATGCCGGCGAGCTAGGAGAAGGAAATTTCTATGACGGCATCGCCTGAAACCGCATCGGTGACACCGCGCTCCTCGCCCAGATCCTCCAGCGTATGGCGGAACGTGTCGAGATTGTTGATCATCTTTGGCCGCGCCGCCACCATATGATCGAAACTGTCCCATTCGCCGATCGAACAATAGGTGCCATCGGCGGACTTGATCAGCGAGAATTTCCGTAATCCCTCGAAGTTGCGCGAAAGGCTGCGAAACAGGTTTTCGAACTCGTCATGCAGGCCGGATTTCGGGCGGAACCGTACAACGCCAAATGCCGTCATCTTGCTTCCCCATAGCTTGAGATCACCGCAATTCTTGTATCACGATAGACCGGAAAATCTAAGAGGTGGCACGGCGATCGAATCAGACGCGGTTGCTTACCACCAGGACCTTGACTTCGCCTGCCGCCGGAGGATTGCGGATCACGTCCGGCGCTTCTTCAAGCGTGATTGTGCGGGAGATCAGCTTTTCCACATTGATCACCCTCGATGCCACCAGATCGGCAGCGCGGCGATGCGTGAACGGATTGATGAAGGAGCCGAGCACCCTGAGTTCGCGGAAGAGAATGTCGAACGGCTCGATCCGGACCGTCTCTCCCTGTGCCATCACGCCGAGGATGACGACGGTGCCGCCGGGTTTCGCAAGCCGGGTGGATTGCTCGACCGTCGCCGCCACACCAGCGCATTCGATCACTACATCGACACCGCCGGGAACAAGTCCGCCTGGTCCGGTAATGGCTTCGATCAGGTCGCCTTCCGACGGATCGATGCTGGCAGTCGCGCCCAGTTCTTCCGCCAGCTTCCGTTTTGCTTCTTGCCGGGTCGAGAGAATGACGGTCGTTGCCCCCGCCAGCCGCGCCAGCTGCACCGTCAAAAGTCCGATGACGCCGCCACCAAGTACAACGACCGAAGAGCCTGCCTTGATCTCAGCCATATCGACGCCGTGCAGGCAGCAGGCAAGCGGTTCGCAGAACGCGCCGTGGGTCGCGGGCATATCGAGCGGGATTTCGAACGCCTGCTTCTGCGGCACGATGACATAATCGGCAAAACCGCCATCGCGGCTGATGCCGATGGCCTTCAGGTTTCGGCAGAGATTGATCCGGCCTGCCTGGCATTGCGGGCAGCGGCCGCAGGAAATGTTCGGGTCGCCGGTGATGCGCGCGCCCAGCTTGAAGCCTTTCACGTCAGCACCCACAGCCTCGACGATGCCACAGAACTCGTGGCCGAGCGTCACGGGGGGCGTCGAGGGAAATTCGCCGTGCAGCAGATGGCGGTCGGTACCACAGATGCCGCAGGCCTCGACCCGGACCAGAAGGTCGTCCGGCCCCGGAACGGGCGTCTCGATCTCGCGCACGAAAAGTTTGCCGATCGATTCCAGGCGCATGGCTTTCATAGGCTCGTTCCTCCCAAAACAATGGCTGCCATACTGGCATGGCCTTTCACCGGCTGCCAACGGCCGGATCGAATTTTCGCGAGTGAAAAACTTTGTCATTTGGGTCTTGTACAAAATCGCGTCTGGCGCGTTATATGGTCTTGAAAAGCTTGAGGGCCTTGAGCGGCCAGCACGGGGAGATCAGATCATGGAATGGAAGGGCCGGCGTCAATCGGGCAATATCGAGGACGAGCGCGGAGCGGGTCCTGTGCGGGGCGGGATGGGCGGTAATCCGTTCGGCCGCGGCGGTGGCTTCCGCCTGCCGACCGGCGGTGGCGGCCGTGGCGGCGGCATGAGCATCGGCACGATCATCTTCCTCGTTGCTATCTATTTCGTCTTGAAGATGATGGGTATCGACATGCTGCAGGTGCTCGACGGTGGCCAGTCGCCCGGCCAGTCCGGCTACGAGCAGACCCAGTCGCAATCGCCGCAGGGCTCTGCCGCCGAGGAAGAGACCAAGGCGTTCGTTTCCACCGTTCTGGCCGAGACCGAAGACACCTGGAACGGCATCTTCCAGGCGAGCGGCGAAACCTATGTCGAGCCGAAACTGGTTCTGTTCCGTGACGGCATCAATTCGGCCTGCGGTATGGCGTCTTCCGCCAGCGGCCCGTTCTATTGCCCGGGTGACCAGAAGGTTTATCTCGACATGGCTTTCTTCGATGAGCTGGCGCAGAAATTCGGGGCATCCGGTGATTTCGCCGAGGCCTATGTCATTGCCCACGAAGTCGGCCATCACGTCCAGAACCTGCTCGGTATTCTGCCCAAGGTGAACGCGCAGCGCCAGCGCATGAGCGAAGCCGATTCCAATCAGATGTCGGTGCGGGTGGAATTGCAGGCGGATTGCTTCGCCGGTATCTGGGGCAAATATACCGAGCAGAAGGGGCTTCTCGAGCAGGGCGATCTGGAAGAAGCGTTGAACGCCGCCACGCAGATCGGCGACGATACGCTGCAGAAGCGCACCCAGGGCTATGTCGTTCCCGAAAGCTTCAACCACGGCACCTCGGCGCAGCGTTCGACCTGGTTCAAGCGCGGCTTCGACAGCGGCAAGCTTTCTGCCTGCGATACGTTCAACAGCAACATCTGAGTGGCATACGGCGCGTCCTTTCGCGGACGCGCCGTCTTTACGGCAAGCATTAAAAAATCTCGCGCGCCGCAGCATGGTGATCGCAAAAGCGGCGGGATAACCTATATCTCCTGAACAAGACGACACCGATGGCAAGCCCGGCCGGGTGGTTACTGAAGGAGAATAAGCATGCGGAAAATCCTCCCCCTGACATTTGCGGCTGCGGCGCTCGCCCTTTCGGCCGTGCCGCCCGCATCGGCGACCGAAACACTCGGCACCATCCTGTTCGGCCACCCCATGGAGCCCGGCATCGCCGTTGTCATGGTGAGGTCCGGCGATCGTGGCGGTGATCGCGCTCCGGCGATCTTCCGTGATCCGTCGGCAGAGACGCGCGCCCGGGCGCAGGCGGAAATTGCCTCGAATCGAGTCATCAGGGCATCTCTGGAACGGCGAAACATCCGGCCGCACAATGTCCTTGCCATTCAAACGGCGCTGGATGGTAGCAAGATCATTTATACACGATGATATCGGCCCATTGCGGTACGTGTGACCGCAAACGCCTGAAGGAGAAAGACAGTGAAGAAGATCGTTACGCTTGTTCTGGCTGCCGCCCTTTTAGCTCCGCTTGGTGCCGGGTTGGCAACGGGAACGGCCTATGCCCAGAGGGCGCCGACCGCTCGCCAGGCCGCCAACACCAATCCCCGCGTCACGGTGATCATCATCCGCGACTATATCGGCCCGGACGATTTCCAGCAAGTGCCGCGCACCTACCGTTATCCGTCGGCGCAGACCTACGCCAGGGGGCAGGAGGAAATCCGCAACACGCCCAACATCCGTGCGGCCCTACAGAAGCGCGGCATTCCGGCACGCAACGTCAATGGCGTCCAGACCGCCTTCAACGGCGGCAAGATTGTCTATGTGAAGTGATCGGGACGGCGGCGTCTGGTTTCATCACCGTGACTGCGCGCCGCCATGACGATCGCGCGCACCCGGTCCTTACCAGTCGCAGTAGCCGTCTGTGACAGTCTGCCGGCCGCTGGAAGCCGTCACTGGATCTCTGAGGAGAGAACAATGCGCAGACTCATCATGCTCACGTTTGCCGTGTTGGTCGCGGCCATGCCGCTTGGCGGCCTTGCCAGCGCCCGGGATGCGCGTTCCGGCCAGGTCAGCATCACCGTCATCATCATCAAGAATGAGGTCGATAGTGATGACGAAACACAGCAGGTGCCGCGCACCTATCGCTACCCCTCGCCACAGACGATCGCCAAGGCGCAGGACGAAATCCGGTCTGACGCCTATCTGCGTGGTTTTCTCCAGAAAAAGCGCGTCCAGTTGCGCAATGTCGTCGGCATCCAGACCGCGTTCAATGGCGGCAAGATCGTTTATGTAAGATAGTCACCGATTGGTCTGCGCCGTCTGCGTTTCCCGCGACATCTCCCGCTTATCTGCCTGTCCGATTTTTCTAATTTCCATAGTGCAGGTCGCGAGCATCTGCGGCCTCACTGTGGGTCTTCATGCGCTTTCTGAAGAGCATGCCGGGGGGCTAGGATTAAAGTCTGCGGGTTGCGCCATTCTGCCGATGTTTTGCGGAATATCGCTTCTCATGATTGCAGTATCCTTGCAACTTTTGCTGGCGGTATGTGCGGCCTTGTGATTTTAGTCGTGTCTGATATTTTTCGGTTTGGCGGTATTTCAGATTTTATTTATTGCGGAGGGAAGGATGAGCTATCAGACGTTTACGGTGGGCGAAATATCCGGGTATGTTTCGCTATTGTCCTCATTCGACTTCGCATCAGTCGACTGGAACGAAGTGATCGGCTACTTGCAGGATGCCGGCCTTTACACATCGGAGGTGGCTGATGTCATAAGCCAGTTTGCAAGTGGAAACTTTGACAGTCTGTTTCGTGGGCTTGAACTGGTTCAGACGATCGTTGATCAATATCCGCCGGACATGTTGTTCGAAGCCGCCGTCAACGACTATTTCTCCTCCTCGACGGATACCAGATTCGAACAATTCCTGCCGGATATGCCTTCACCGACTGATACCCATTGGGGAGAGGACTGGAACAACATCAAGGACCAACTGACGTCTGCGAAGATCGAGTTCGACAAGACGTTAGATCGGTGGAATCTTAGCGACCTTGTTCCGGGTGAATGGACCACTGATGGAATAAAACAATTCCTAGTCGCCAAAACTTACTCTGCTTTTTTCGATAAAGCTGACGGTTTCCTTGAAAATCTGGCGCTCAATCGCGGCGTACTAGGCCAGTATGAAGCTGCGAAAGAGAGCTTTCGGATCAAGGAGGCTCTGACCAACTTTCACACCAATCTGTTTTCCATCATCGATGACGGTGTCAACGAGCGCAGCAGTCCCGAAGACATGTTCCAGCGTCTGGATGACGTGACCAGCAAGGGGCTACTCGATGTGACAGGCATTAGTAATGGCTTGAAGAACGTGCTGAGTACTATCGGTTCCGGTATCTTGGATAAACTTGTCAGCAACAAGAACACGTTCGGTTATGGGGTGGCGCTGGCTACAGACAGCGGTTCTTTCAACGTGACGATAGCTCCGATCAAATCGGTCTTTGCCGGCACGGCGGGCAGGGATGCTCTGGTTGGCGGCTCCGCAGCTGATACGATCGACGTCAAGGCGGGCAACGATATCGCCTACGGCGCCGGTGGGAACGATACGCTGTTGGGCAATACCGGAAACGATATTCTTGGCGGTGGCGCGGGGAACGACAAGCTGATCGGCGGCGCCGGTGCGGATAAACTCTTCGGTGGTGCCGGCAAGGATATTTTTGTCTTCAAGAGTACAAAGGAATCCGCCAACAGCGTGGCCTTTCGGGATACCATCTACGATTTCAGCGCCAAGGAAGGCGATCGGGTCGATCTGTCGGCCATCGACGCCAATCTGAAGCTCAGCGGTAATCAGGCTTTCAGTTTTATCGGAACGAAGGCTTTTTCGGGCAAGGCGGGTGAGTTGCGCTATGACAAAAAGGTGTCTGATAGCTACATCTACGCCGATGTCAACGGCGACAAGAAGGCTGATTTCGCCATTCATCTCGACGACGCTGTCGTGCTGACTAAGGGGCTTTTCATCCTCTAGCCCCACCCCTTTCAGGCAACCGTTGTAACGGAACATCCGTCATCGTTTGGAACGGGAGCTATCCCTTGGGTATGTTGCGCCCGCTCATCAATGTTCCCGAAGCACTCATCACGAACAGTGAAATGTTCACGGATTGTTTCCGTCAAAATTTTCCGATACAGACGATTTGCCTGTCATGTTCGCGTTCTGTATCCGCGCGCCGCCGGATGCCCATTAAGGTTTGTTCGATGATCGATCCGAAATCAACGCGGCGTGGCCTGTTCCTGGTTTTCCTTATCCTCTTCCTGGATATTATGGGCATCGCCATCATCGTGCCGGTGCTGCCCGCCTATCTGAAGGAGCTGACCGGCGATACGATCAGCGAAGCAGCCGTTGATGGCGGCTGGTTGCTTCTGGCCTATGCCGGCATGCAGTTCATTTTCGCGCCCTTGATCGGCAATCTGTCCGACCGCTTCGGCCGCCGGCCAATCCTGCTTGCCTCGGTGCTGACGTTTGCGCTCGACAACCTGATTTGCGCGCTGGCAACAACCTACTGGATGCTGTTCGTCGGACGGGTTTTGGCGGGCATCAGCGGCGCAAGTTTCTCGACCGCTGCCGCCTATATCGCTGATGTCAGCGATGATACCAACCGGGCGAAGAATTTCGGCCTGATCGGTATCGCCTTCGGCACCGGCTTTGCGCTCGGTCCTGTGCTCGGTGGCCTGCTCGGCGAATTCGGCCCGCGTGTTCCCTTCTATGGTGCGGCGGCCCTGTCCTTCGTCAATTTCGTCGTCGCCTGGTTCCTGCTGCCGGAGACGCTGGAAAGCCAAAACCGCCGCCGCTTCGAATGGAAGCGTGCCAATCCGCTAGGAGCCTTGAAGCAGATGCGCAATTATCCGGGCATCGGCTGGGTGCTGCTGGTGTTCTTCCTGTTCTGGCAGGCGCATGCGGTTTATCCGGCCGTGTGGTCCTTCGTCGCCTCCTATCGTTATGACTGGAGCGAAGGGCAGATCGGCCTGTCTCTCGGCATCTTCGGGATTTGCGGGGCGCTGGTGATGGGCTTTGTTCTGCCAAAAGCCATTCCGCTGCTCGGCGAATGGAAGGCGGGAGCCGTCGGGCTGATCTTTACCGGACTCGGTCTGGTTGGTTATGCCTTGTCCTTTCAGGGGTGGATGATCTACGCCGTGATCATCGTCACCTGCCTTGAAGCGCTTGCGGATCCGCCCTTGCGCAGTATCGCGTCCGCCAAGGTGCCTCCGTCGGCGCAGGGCGAATTGCAAGGCGCCCTGTCGAGCATTTCCAGCTTCACGACGATCCTTGGGCCGCTGATGTTCGCGCAGATCTTCAGTCTCTTCACGGCCCCGCAGGCGCCCGTCACATTTGCCGGCGCACCATATGTTCTGGGTGCCATCTTTATTGTGCTGGCCATTGCCGTGTACATATTAAAAGTGCGGCCGGAGCCTGCCTCAATCGATGATGGTGGTGTGGCCGGACAGGCTGCCTGACCTGCTTTCCCGGATTGACGCTCGAAAAAAGATCAACTTCTGTGATCTTTGGATGAAAAAATAAGCACATTTGCCGTTCTGGCTGGTGCTTTTCAATCGGTTGTTCTATTTCAAAATCTTCCGTCTTGCGGCCCATACCGGTTGCGACGAAGCCAAAGGCCTATCCTCACATGCTGACTTCACCCCCTGTCGACACGGGCGTCCGCACCGATAATTCTTGGTCCGCGCATTATCGCGCCACCATTGCGCTCGGTGTGCCCTTCGTCGGCGCGCAGCTTGCGCAGTTCGCCATCCATGCCACCGACGTGCTGATGGTCGGCCGCCTCGGCACGACCGAGCTTGCGGCCATGGTTCTGGCCGCTCAGACGTTTTTCACCATCTTCATTTTCGGCTCCGGCTTTGCCAATGCCGTCGTGCCGATCGTGGCGCAGGCCGAAGGCCGCGGCGACCGTGTTGCCGTGCGCCGCGCCGTGCGCATGGGCATGTGGGCCGTGCTCGGCTATGGCGTCATCATGGCGCCGGTTCTCTGGCAAGCCGAGCACGTCCTGTTGCTGCTGGGGCAGAAGCCCGAAGTGGCAGCCCTTGCCGGAAGCTATCTGCATGTTGCGCTCTGGGGCATGTTCCCGGCGCTGCTGTTCATGGTTCTGCGTGGCTTCCTGAGCTCGCTCGAGCGTGCCGGCATCATCCTTTACGTGACGATCATCGTGCTGCTTGCCAATGCCGCACTCTGCTACGTATTCATCTATGGCCATTTCGGCGCCCCGGCGCTGGGCATCGTCGGTGCCGGTATTTCGGCGCTGATCGTCAACACGCTGAGCTTCGTGCTGCTCTACATCTATATCCAGGCGCAGCCGCAGACCCGGGCCTATGAAATCTTCGTGCGGTTCTGGCGGCCGGACTGGCCGGTGCTGAGGGATGTCGTCAAGCTCGGCCTGCCGATCGCGGTCACCATCCTTGCCGAGGTCAGCCTGTTCACCGTCGCCTCGCTGCTGATGGGCATGATCGGCACTGTCGAGCTTGCCGCGCACGGCATCGCCCTGCAGTTTGCCTCCGTCGCCTTCATGGTGCCGCTCGGGCTGGCGCAGGTCGCGACCGTGCGTATCGGCCTTGCCCATGGCCGCCGCGATGCGGAGGGAATCAGGCGCGCAGCGATCGCCGTGTTTGTCATCGGTTGCGGCTTTGCCTTCATCGGCAGCGCCGTCTTTGCGATTTTCTCGCATGAGCTGGCGGCGATGTATCTTGATACCAACCGGCCGGATGCGGCCGAAGTGCTCGCCTTTGCCGGACCGCTGATCGTCATTGCCGGCGCGTTCCAGCTGGTCGATGGGGTGCAAGCCCTTGCTGCCGGCATGCTGCGTGGCCTGAAAGATACGACCGTGCCGATGGTGCTGGCGCTGGTTTCCTACTGGCCGATCGGCTTTGTCGCCGCCTATCTGCTCGCCTTCCACTTCGGTTTCGGTGGTGTCGGCGTCTGGTATGGCTTCGTGCTCGGTCTTGCCGCCGCCAGCGTTTCGCTCACCTGGCGCTTCTTCCTCTTCCTGAAGCGGGAGCGCAAGCTGCTGGCCTTGCCGGCCGGAACCGTTTTGTGAGCCGCGGCATGCCGGAAGATGGCCTGAATCTTCAGCCGGAATTAAAAGGGGAGACGCTGCTACTGCGTCCTCTGACGGCCGATGACTTCGATGAACTCTACGCGGCCGGCAGCGATCCGGCCGTCTGGGCCGGGCATCCGGCGAAAGACCGTTACAAACCGGAGATCTTCCGCCAGTATTTCGACGCCCAGTTGACCAGCCGGAGCACGCTGGTCTTCATCGACCGGGCCACGGGTAAGCTGATCGGCTGCTCGCGCTATTATGTGGCACCCGATCAGCCGCAAGATATCTCGATCGGTTTCACCTTCCTCAGCAATGCCTATTGGGGCGGCGCCACCAATTTCGAGATCAAGCGCCTGATGCTCGACCATGCCTTCAAGAGTGTCGATGATGTTTGGTTCCACATCGACCCCACCAATATCCGTTCACAGAAAGCGACCGCCAAGCTCGGCGCCGTGCATGCCTATGATGCGGTGCTCGATATTTCCGGTTCACCCGTCAGCTGGATGTGCTACCGGCTGACCCGGGATGTATGGGCGAAGGTGAAGTCGGCACAGGGGCATTAAGCCGGAAGCTGCATTTCTTTCGTGTAATTTTGTTCTTTATTTGTTCTGGATTTTCGCTTAGCCTGCCGGTGATCAAAGGGAGGACGTGATGACGGCATATGCAACTGTTGGAACATTGGATCACGCAACGTCGGTGCGATTCTACGATGCGGCGCTAGCCACGATTGGCTGGAGCGCACATGCAAACTATCCCGGCTGGCGCGGCTACACCCTGGGCGGCAGCGGGGAGGGGTTTCTGCTCTGGGTTTGCGAACCGTTCAACCACGAACCGGCGACCCCCGGCAACGGCACGATGGTCGGCTTCATGGCGAAATCCCACGACGAGGTTGAGGCTTTTTACCACGCGGCACTCGCCAATGGTGGCAGCAGCGAGGGAGAGCCTGGGCCTCGTCCGCAATATGGCCCGGACTGGTACTCCGCCTATATGCGCGATCCGGCCGGCAACAAGCTTGCCATCGTCTTCAACGGCTGAATCGAAAAGCCCCGGTACTCCATTGAGAGACCGGGGCTTTTGGCATTTCAGGATGGTGGATATCAGCGTTCGGCCAGCGCCGGTTCGCCCTTCTTTTCGCGCACCAGATTGATGAAGCGGCGGAAGAGGTAGTGGCTGTCCTGCGGGCCGGGCGAAGCTTCCGGATGGTGCTGGACCGAGAAGACCGGCTTGCCGGTGACGCGCAGACCGCAATTGGTGCCGTCGAACAGCGAAACGTGAGTCTCTTCAACGCCTTCCGGCAAGGACTTCGAATCCACCGCGAAGCCGTGGTTCATCGAGACGATCTCGACCTTGCCGGTCGTGTGATCCTTGACCGGGTGGTTGGCGCCGTGATGGCCCTGGTGCATCTTCTCGGTCGTCGCGCCGAGTGCCAGGCCGAGCATCTGGTGGCCCAGGCAGATGCCGAACAGCGGGATGTCGCTCTTGATCAGCTCTTGGATCACCGGGACGGCGTATTCGCCGGTTGCTGCCGGGTCGCCCGGGCCGTTCGACAGGAAGATGCCGTCCGGCTTCTGTGCCAGCACGTCTTCGGCCGATGTCGTTGCCGGCATGACTGTGACCTTGCAGCCAAGGCCGGTGAACAGGCGCAGGATGTTGCGCTTCACACCATAGTCGAGTGCGACGACATGGTGCGTCGTGTCGGCGTCGGCCAGTTCGTCAAAACCCTCGTTCCACACCCAGGGCTTTTCGCTCCAGCGCGAGGTCTGGCCGGAGGAGGCGACCTTGGCGAGATCGAGACCTTCAAGCCCGCTCCAGGCCTTGGCTTCGGCCTTCAGCGTCTCGATGTCGAAAACGCCGTTCGGGTCATGGGCGATGACCGCGTTCGGCGCGCCGTTCTCGCGGATCCAGGCGGTCAGCGCGCGGGTGTCGATGCCGCACATGCCGATGATGCCGCGCGCCTTCAGCCAGGCGTCGAGATGCTTTGCCGCACGGTAGCTGGAAGGATCGGTGATGTCAGCCTTGAAGATGACCCCGACCGCGCCGTGGCGTGCTGCCGGCGTCAGGTCTTCGATGTCCTCGTCATTGGCGCCGATATTGCCGATATGCGGGAAGGTGAAGGTAACGATCTGACCGAGATAGGAGGGATCGGTCATGATCTCTTCGTAACCGGTCAGTGCGGTGTTGAAGACCACCTCGGCCTGTACCTTGCCGGTGGCGCCGATGCCTTTGCCTTCGATGACGGTGCCATCGGCCAGAACGAGCAGGGCGGTTGGTTTTGCGGTGGTCCAGGGGGCTGTCGCGGTCATTGTCTTCATCCCGTTCAGGCGGCGCGTCTCGGACGCTCCCCAAAGGAGCGCCGTCCGGCCTTTGTGGTTTGCAGGCGGGCAGATGCGGGCGATGGGCGCGCGCTGTCAGGCCTGGTCACGATGTTGGTGCAGGTGACGGTCAATAACTGCAGTGTCCGGCAAGGTCAATCTTGAAGACAGCGGGATCTGGCTTTTCCTGCAGCTTTTACTACGGAAACTCGCATTTCGTTTGCTCCGGCTCGTCCGGCTGGTTTATGAAACGCCATCAAACAGGAGAAGATAAAGATGCGCGATCAACTCGCTGCCGCCCTCAAGGATGCGATGAAATCAAAGGACGCACCGCGGCTGTCCACCATTCGCCTCATCCAGGCCGAGATCAAGACCCGCGATATCGCCAATCGCAGCGCTGGCAAAGGCGACGCCAGCGACGACGAAATCCTGCAGATCATGGCCAAGATGGTCAAGCAGCGTGAGGAATCGGCAAAGATCTACGAAGACAATGCCCGCCCGGAACTGGCCGCCAAGGAACGCGCCGAGATCGTTGTCGTTCAGGATTTCATGCCCAAGCAATTGAGCGAGGCCGAGATACGCTCGAATATCGCCGCTGCGATCACCGAAGCGGGCGCCGGCGGGATCAAGGACATGGGCAAGGTCATGGCGGTGCTGAAAGAGCGTTATGCCGGCCAGATGGATTTCGCCAAGGCGTCGTCCGTTCTCAAGGAACTGCTGACAGCTGGCTGACGGCGGGGTTGTCTGCCGTTTCTTCCGGCGCGGCCTGCGCATGAAAGGCCGCGTCGATAATCGCGAATTTTTCCGCCTGATAGGTCCGGTATTCGCGGATAAACCCTTGCGAAAGCCAGAGCATGTTCTTGCCGGCACCGCTATCATGGCCAAGGCTGCCCATCTCTGCCGCCTTGTCCATCAGCCGCTTCAGGTGGGTTTTCGAGATCCGGTAGCGCTGGCAGATTTCGGCCGATGAGATTGGCCCGATCCGGATGCGGGGCGCGTCCGGATCGAAATCCCTGATCAGGGCAATCAGGCAATCCATCACCACACCGCCGGAATTGGCCCAGGTAAACAGATTGAACGTCTCGCCGGGGTTGCGCACCGCGTGGTTTTCCAGAATTCCCTGCGCGATGGCGGGCTGTAGACTTGCAAACAGCGCCGGTTTTTCTGCCAGCGCCACAGCCCTTTTGCCACCGTCCAGCATGTCGAGAATGGCCAAATGCGTGTAGAGCCATTTGACGACGGATTCTATCGCGACATCGGTGGGCTCCAGCGGCCGCATACGATGATCAGGCGGATTGTCGGCAGGACGCGCGAAGCGATAGGCGAGCATTTCCTTGACGAAGGCGCCAGCGGTGTTGCGGCTGGCAATACCGTATTGCACGGCGTTCGCAACAAAACGCCCGGCATAAAGGCCCTTGTCCGGATCAGCGCGGCGGTAATGCAGCGACAGGCCCAGCTGCGCCATCAGCCAGCGCTGCTGCGAGGCAAAGATCGAGCTCAACCGCGGATTTTCCGCAAACTGCGCCGTCATCTGCCGCGCATTTTCCTGCATGGCGGCAAAAAAGACGCTGTTGGACACGAGATCGCTTGCGACAAAGGGCATCGGGCGGTTTCCGGAGGGATGCCAACAATTCATTGCCTGTTCTGCATCCGGCATCAATGGCCTATTCTGGGCAGGTCTGCCCAGATGCAAGGTTTCCTGGAGAGGCCGGGTGGCGGTCGGGGGCTATCCGTTCTTGCGGTTCTTCTGCTCCGTCATGAAATGCCTGAGCACCGCATTCATCCGCGTCTGATAGCCTTTTCCGCTTTTCTTGAAGAAGTCGATGACATCCTCGTCGAGCCGGATCGAAACGGCTTTCTTCGGGGTCGGGTAGACGATCGTCGCCTTCGACCAGTCAACATCCACGAATTCCGCCCAGTCGGGGTCGTCCCGCATGGCCGTCATGATATCCTCGTCGGTCAGGGCTGCAACGCGCGCCCAGTCGGTGCGGTCTTCGCCCTTGGCAATTTTTTCGCGGATTTCATCCAGCGAATATCTGACGATATTGTCTTCGCTCATGTTTGTGTGCCGAACGGGCTGAAATGATCCTGCAGGCCTCTTTCCGCATCGTATAGACTATTGCGATCAAGGTTCCCGACGAAGGGCAAATCGCCAGTGTGCGGACTTCTCCGTTCTTGTCGGTTTGGCTTTCGACATGTGGCTCGTTCAATGCGGCCGCTGCAATCAGAAAGTCGATACCGTGTTTGCGAATGTTAATAAGGCGCTTGTTTTCGTCCCATTCAAAAGATGGGAATTTGTTATCTGCGTGCTGCATTTCCGAACTCTCAACAATGACATGTCGCCTTGCCTACATATGTTTCCTTTCGGATAATGAATTTGCATATATAATTGTATATACGTATTCGAATTCCGTCAACCTGTGAATTGCGGGTATCATGCGTCCCCTCTTGTGGCGCGGGCGGCGATTGCCGCCTATATGGAAGCCAGCCCAGAGGTATCCATGCGATTTTCCAACACCTTCCTTGACGAGATCCGCGACCGCGTTCCCATTTCGGATGTGATCGGCAGGCGTGTCACGTGGGATCGCAAGAAAACCAATGCCTCGCGCGGCGACTATTGGGCCTGCTGCCCGTTCCATGGCGAGAAGTCGCCGAGCTTTCACTGCGAGGACCGCAAGGGCCGCTATCACTGCTTCGGCTGCGGCGTGTCGGGCGATCATTTCCGCTTCCTCACGGATCTTGACGGTATGGCCTTTCCGGAAGCCGTGCAGCAGATTGCCGATCTCGCCGGTGTCGCCATGCCGCAGCCGGATGTCGAGGCGGAAAAGCGCGACCGCCAGCGCATCGGCCTGCAGGAAGTCATGGAAGTGGCGACGCAGTTTTTTGAAGCCCAGCTGCAGACCGCAAACGGCGCCAAGGCGCGTGCCTATCTGCGCGACCGCGGGCTGACCGGCCGCACCATCGAAACGTTCCGGCTCGGCTATGCGCCGGAAAGCCGCAATGCGCTGAAGGAGTTTCTGGCCGGGAAGGGCATACCGAAGGACCAGATCGAGGCCTGTGGCCTGGTCGTCCATCGTCCCGACATTCCCGTCTCCTATGACCGGTTCCGCGATCGCATCATGTTCCCGATCCTCTCATCGCGCGAAAAGGTCATCGCCTTCGGCGGCCGCGCCATGTCGCCGGATGCGCCGGCCAAATATCTCAATTCGAACGAGACCGAGCTGTTCCATAAGGGCAACGTTCTCTACAATTTCGCTCGCGCGCGCCGCGCCATGTCCGGTGCCGACGGCGCAGGCACGATCATCGCCGTCGAAGGCTATATGGATGTCATCGCGCTGCATCAGGCCGGCATCGAGAATGCAGTCGCGCCGCTCGGCACGGCACTCACTGAAAACCAGATGACGCTGCTCTGGAAACTGACGCAGCAGCCGGTACTCTGCTTTGATGGCGACGGTGCCGGTATCCGTGCCGCAAATCGCGCCGTCGATCTGGCGCTGCCGCACCTGAAGCCCGGCTTCTCCGTGCGCTTCGCCATGCTGCCGGATGGCAAGGACCCGGACGATCTCGTCCGCAACGAAGGACGCGCGCCGTTCGACAAGGTCATGGCGTCAGCGCGTTCGCTGTCGGAAATGGTCTGGTTGCGCGAAGCCCAGGCCGGTGGCTTCGATACGCCGGAGAGCCGGGCCCAGCTGGAAGCGACGTTGAAACAGGTGGTTTCTGTCATTGCCGATGAAAATGTCCGCCGTCACTACGGCCAGGATATCCGCGATCGGCTCAACCAGTTCTTTCAGGGCGCCTCCCGTCAACAGAACGGCCAGCGCGGTTTTGACCGCAACCCGCGCCAGGGCGGCGGACGCGGCCAGGGGCAGGGGCGCGGTGGCCAGCAGGGCGCGCGCATGTCGGAGCGCACCGGCATTTCCGACCGGCTGGCGCGTTCGTCGCTGGTGAGCGGCCATCAGGCGCTGCCGCCCTTGCGCGAAAGCGTGCTGGCGCTGACCATCGTCAATCATCCGCAACTGCTGTTTGAAGAGTATGACGAGATTTCCGCGATCGAATACGACAATCGCGATCTGCAGCGCTTCTGGTCCTCGGTGCTCAATGCCGCCGCCGCCAAAGGTCCGCGCCTGACGCGCGAAGTCCTCGTCGAGCAGCTGGAGGCCGAAGGGTTCGATGCGCTTCTGAAAGCGCTTGACCAGCAGATCCGCTTCGCCCGCCTGTGGACTGCCACCACGGCCGCAGCGCCGGAGGATGCCCGCGAAGGTTACCTGCAGGCGCTTGCTCTCCATCAGCGCACCAAGGCTTTGCTCTGGCAGCGCCGCGAGCTGGAAAGCGAACTGGCCTACGCAACGGAAGAAGGTGATGACGACACCGTCAGCCAGATCCTGCGCAATCTGCAGGAAGTGCAGCTCGAAGTGACGCGGCTGGAAAACCAGGAAGCGATCGTCGACGGGTTTGGCGTGTTGTCGGGGCGCGTCAAGGGACCGGCGGGCAAGTAGGGCACGCTCTTTTGGTGACGAAACCGGTTCAGTGAGCCTCTTGCCACCTTGCAAGGCAATTGCAAGACTGCCCTTTCGATTGCGCCGCCGGCGATGCCGCTGCGCAGGTCCGGAGGAGGGGCAACCATGACCGAAATCACCTTGCTGGCTTTTGCATTCGTCTCGTTCATCGGTATCGCCACGCCCGGTCCAACCGTGCTTCTGGCGCTGACAAATGGTTCGCGCTTTGGTGTGCGCCGCGCGCTGATCGGCATGCTCGGTGCTGTCCTGTCCGATTTTGTCCTGATCGGTGCCGTGGCGCTCGGTCTCGGTGCGCTGCTGGCGGCGTCCGAATTCTGGTTTTCGGTGGTCAAATGGATCGGTGCGGGTTATCTCGCCTTTCTCGGCATCATGCTCCTGCGCTCGAAAGGCACACTCAATGAGACGCTGCACGGCGCGGCGCAGGCCGGTTCGGGATCGCCGCGCGCGATCTTTCTGAAAAGCTTTCTGGTCGCGGTCACCAATCCCAAGGGTTACCTGTTCTTCTCGGCCTTCCTGCCGCAGTTCATCGTGCCGTCCGAGCCGCAGTTCACCCAGTATGCGGTGCTTGCCCTGATCTTTGCTACCGTCGATTTCCTCGTCATGTTCGGCTACGCAGCCCTTGGTTCGCAGGCCGTCAAGGTTTTGAAAACGTCCGGCGCGCTCTGGCTCGACCGCGTCTGCGGAGGTGTTCTGTTGGCGCTCGCCGGGTCGCTGGCATTTTACCGGCGTGCGAGCGTCTGACGGCGCGTCCTTCGGCCGAGCGGACGAATGGACCGCTTAGCTGTTGCCAGCGGGATCCGGTTGTTGCGGCAATCCCAAACGGTCCGGTCAACCGCCTTCAATGAGAACTCGGCCCTCGCGCCCACAACCGTTCCTGTGCCATAGTCCGCTTTCTCCCACGAAAGCGATTCCATGCCGCAGACCCAGAACCGTATTGATCCCACCTTTGACACTGACGGTGCCAGAAATCCGCTGTCGGTGCTGAAAACGGTCTACGGCTATCCGGCTTTTCGGGGCAAGCAGGCTTCTGTGGTTGAGCGGGTCGTGTCGGGCGGTGATGCCGTCGTTCTGTTTCCGACGGGCGCGGGGAAATCGCTGTGCTTTCAGATTCCTGCCCTTTGCCGCGATGGCGTCGGCATCGTCGTTTCGCCACTGATTGCGCTGATGCGGGATCAGGTGGAGGCGTTGAAGCAATTGGGGGTCAGGGCAGCGGCGCTCAATTCCTCGCTCTCGCGCGAAGAATTCGTCGATGTCCGCCGGGCAATCTCCAATGGCGATCTCGATCTTCTCTATGTAACGCCTGAGCGCATCGTCACGCCGGGCTTCAAGGATTTGATCGGCAATGCGACGATTTCGCTGTTTGCCATCGACGAGGCGCATTGCGTCTCGCAATGGGGCCATGATTTTCGTCCTGAATACCGCGAGCTTGGCCAACTGGGCGATCTCTATCCCGGCGTGCCGCGCATGGCGCTGACGGCGACCGCCGATCCGCATACCCGCGAAGACATCATCGACAGGCTGGGCCTGCAGTCTGCCGAGGTTTTTACCACCTCGTTCGACCGGCCGAACATCGCCTATGAAATTGTCGAGCGCGATCAGCCGCGCCAGCAATTGTTGCGTTTCCTGTCGCGCCACAAGGGATCGAGCGGCATCGTCTATTGCCTGTCGCGCGCCAAGGTCGAGGAAACAGCCGAGTGGCTGAACGGGCAGGGCATTTACGCGCTGGCCTATCACGCCGGCATGGACCGCGCGGTGCGCGATACCAATCAGGATGCCTTCCTCAAGGAGGAGGAATTATGCCTGGTGGCGACCGTCGCCTTCGGCATGGGCATCGACAAGCCGAACGTGCGCTATGTCGCCCATCTCGATCTGCCGGGCTCGGTCGAGGCCTACTACCAGGAAACCGGCCGCGCCGGGCGCGACGGCCTGCCGTCGGATGTCTGGATGGCTTATGGCATGGCCGATGTCATCCAGCGCGGCCGGATGATTGATGGCGGAACATCGGGCGACGATGTCAAGCGCGTCGAGCGCGCCAAGCTGAATGCGCTGCTGGCCATCTGCGAGACACCCGGCTGCCGGCGTCAATCGATCCTCGCCCATTTCGGCGAGGCGCATGGCGGCGGGTGTGGCAATTGCGATACCTGCATCAACCCGGTCGAAACCTGGGATGGAACAGACGCCGCGATCAAGGCGCTGGCGGCGATCTACCGCACCGGCGAACGCTTTGGCACTGGTCACCTGATCGATGTGCTGCTCGGCACCGAGAATGAAAAGACCGAGCGCTTCGGCCATAGCAAGATGCCGGTTTTCGGGGCGGGCAAGGATATCCCGTCGAAAACCTGGCAATCGGTCTATCGCCAGCTTTTGGCCGCCGGCCTGATCAGCGTCGATCACGAGGCTTTTGGGGCGCTCAAGCTGCAGCCGGAAGCACGCGCCGTCTTCAAGCGTGAGCGCGAGGTCCGCTTCCGCAAGGATCGGCCGGTCAGCGGCAAGGGTAAAAACGCCCGGCAATCGGCGTCATCCAGCGCCAAATCGGCCTTGTCGGGTTCGGATGCGGAACTGTTCGAAGCCCTGCGCCGGGCACGTTCCGGCATTGCCAAGGAACTGGGTGTTCCGCCTTACGTTGTTTTCCCGGATACGACCCTGATCGCTTTCGCCACCGCCCGCCCGCACAATCACGACGCCCTTCTCGGCATCTCCGGCGTCGGCCAGTCGAAGCTGGAGCGATACGGCGACGCGTTCCTGGATGTTATTCGCGGGTTCGATTGACGGGCTGGCTCCCTCGTCTCCCCACCGGGGAGAAGGTGTCCGAAGGGCGGGTGGGGGGCGGTGAATTCTGAAATCGCGGCCCCTCATCGCTTCGCTCGCATTGCTCGGCATTTCTCCCCGCCGGGGAGAAGAGTGAGAGCCGCTACATCCTGACCGTCATGCCGCCATCGACCGTCAGCACATGGCCGTTGACAAAGGATGCGGCGTCGCTGGCGAGGAACAGGGCGGCACCGGCGATCTCGTCGGGCCGGCCCCAGCGCTGCGCCGGGATGCGCTGGCGAACGAACGGCATCAGGTCTTCGTCAGCGGCCATCGCTGCGTTGGTCTCGGTGGCAAACCAGCCGGGTGCGATGGCGTTGCTGGTGATACCGGAGGGGCCGAATTCGACCGCCATCGAGCGCATCAGGCCGGTCAACCCCTGTTTGGCAAGGGGATAGATCCCGTCGCCCGGCATCGCCACATAGCCGTTGATCGAGGTGATTGCGATCAACCGCCCGTACTCGTTCCGCTTCATGATTGCCGCCGCATCGCGCGATAGCGTGGTTGCGGCAATGAGGTCCGTCTGGATCAAGGTGAGAATGGCATCGTCGTCGAACTCGGCCAAAGGCCTGCGGTCGCGGGCGCCGACATTGTTGACGAGAATATCGAGCCGTCCATGGCGTCGTTCAATACTGGCAAGCGCGTCTCGTTGCGCGGTACGGTCCGCGACGTCAAAAGCCATCGCCTCGGCGCTGCAACCTGAGGCCCTGATCGAGTTGACCGCGCCTTCAAGCGTCGCAGCCGTGCGGCCATTGATGACGACATGTGCTCCGGCGTCTGCCAGCGCCCGGGCAATCTCCAGTCCCAGCCCGCGCCCGCCACCGGTGACAAGCGCTACACGGCTCTTGAGCGAAAATCTGTCGAATCTAGTCATGGCTTCCTCATCGCATTAAAAGCGTTGTCTATCGACATCAAAATAGTGGACTCAGTCAATTAATTTTTGCAGTTTTCCGTTTTTTGGTGCAGAAGCTCAAGGGCTGGGGTGGATAGCCTGTTTGAAACAGTCAAGTCGCAATCAGGCAAGACCCGGAACGATCCTGTCGTGCAAACGCCGCCCGCTGGCGCCGTCTTTCGCTGTCATATCAAACGGAATATGATAGGAATTCATCGCAAACCGATCTCAGATCCTGGAAAGCGGCCTTCATGACGTCAGCCTTCATCACTCACCTTTCCTCCGAACTCGAAGGGCTGAAATCCGCCGGGCTTTACAAGTCGGAGCGGGTGATCGTGTCCAAGCAGGCTGGCGAGATCGAGGTTGCGTCCGGTGCGAAGGTTTTGAACTTTTGCGCCAACAATTATCTCGGGCTTGCCGACAATGCCGAGCTGATTGCGGCGGGCAAGCAGGCGCTCGACCGTTACGGCTACGGCATGGCCTCGGTCCGTTTCATCTGCGGCACCCAGGAAGAGCACAAGCAGCTTGAGGCGCGGATTTCGTCGTTTCTCGGACTGGAGGACACGATCCTCTATTCCTCCTGCTTCGATGCCAATGGCGGTCTGTTCGAGACGCTGCTCGGCGAAGAGGACGCGATCATTTCCGATGCGCTCAACCATGCCTCGATCATCGACGGCGTGCGGCTCTCCAAGGCCAAACGCTTCCGCTATGCCAACAACGATATGGCGGCGCTCGAAGAAGAGCTGAAGAAAGCCGAAGGCGCGCGTTTCAAGCTGATCGCCACCGACGGCGTCTTTTCGATGGATGGCATCATCGCCAATCTGCAAGGGGTCTGCGATCTCGCCGACAAGTATGGCGCCATGGTGATGGTCGATGACAGCCATGCCGTCGGTTTCGTCGGCAAGCATGGCCGCGGTTCGGCCGAATATTGCGGCGTCGAGGGAAGGGTGGATATCATCACCGGCACGCTCGGCAAGGCGCTTGGCGGCGCCTCAGGTGGCTATACGTCGGCAAGACGTGAAGTGGTCGAGTGGCTGCGCCAGCGCTCGCGGCCCTATCTATTCTCCAACACGCTGGCGCCGGTGATTGCGGCTGCCTCGCTGAAAGTGTTCGACCTGATCGACAATGGCGACGCGCTGCGCTCGCGGCTTGAAGCCAATGCGACGCTGTTCCGCAGCGAAATGGGCAAGCTGGGCTTCACGCTCGCCGGTGAGGGTCATCCAATCATCCCGGTGATGCTCGGCGATGCGTCGCTGGCACAGGCTTTTGCTGCCAAGATGCTGGAAAAGGGCGTCTATGTCGTCGGCTTTTCCTTCCCCGTCGTGCCGAAAGGCCAGGCCCGCATCCGCACCCAGATGTCGGCGGCGCACAGCGAGGCGGATGTGCGCCGTGCAATCGCGGTGTTCGAAGAGGTTGGCCGCGAGCTGGGCGTGATTTGAGGGCGTCTTTCTCCCTCTTCTCCCCAGCGGGGAGAAGATGTCCGAAGGACAGATGAGGGGGAGCGATGCTTCGAGCGCAAGCGAGAGGCAAGTATCCGGGAATTGGAAGCGGTGCCGTGTCGGCCCCCTCATCCGCCCTACGGGCACCTTCTCCCCGCTGGGGAGAAGAGGGGGATAGCAACGCCGGCGCAACCAAAAGACCAAAAGAAGGAATGCTGAATGACAAACATGATGAAGGCGCTCGTCAAATCCAAAGCTGAAACCGGCCTGTGGATGGAGCATGTGCCGGTGCCGGTGCCCGGTCCCAACGATGTGCTGATCAAGGTGAAGAAATCGGCGATCTGCGGCACGGACGTGCATATCTGGAACTGGGACCAGTGGGCACAGAAGACCATTCCCGTGCCGATGGTCGTCGGTCACGAATTCGTCGGCGTGATTGCGCAGATCGGATCGGCCGTCACCAAATACCATGTCGGCGAGCGGGTATCGGGCGAGGGGCATATCGTTTGCGGCAAGTGCCGCAACTGCCGGGCGGGCCGCGGGCATCTGTGCCGCAACACGCTGGGCGTCGGCGTGCATCGCCCGGGTTCCTTCGGCGAATATGTCTGCATTCCCGAATACAATGTCGTTGCCATCCCCGACGAGGTGCCGGATGAGATCGCCGCGATCTTCGACCCGTTCGGCAATGCCGTGCATACCGCACTCTCCTTCGATCTGGTGGGCGAGGATGTGCTTGTCACTGGCGCCGGCCCGATCGGCATCATGGGCGCGATGGTTGCCAAGCGCTCCGGCGCGCGCAAGGTCGTGATCACCGATATCAATCCAGTGCGGCTGGCGCTGGCCGAAAAGATGGGCATCGATTATGTCGTCGATGCGTCGAAGGAAAACCTCGCCGACGTGATGAAGCGGATCGGCATGACTGAGGGGTTCGATGTCGGGCTGGAAATGTCGGGTGCTGCCCCTGCCTTCCGCGACATGATCGACAAGATGAACAATGGCGGCAAGATTGCCATTCTCGGCATTGCGCCAACCGGCTTTGAGATCGACTGGAACAAGGTGATCTTCAAGATGCTCAACCTCAAGGGCATCTACGGCCGCGAAATGTTCGAGACCTGGTACAAGATGATTGCCTTCGTGCAAGGCGGCCTCGACCTGTCGCCGATCATCACCCACCGCATCGGCATCGACGATTTCCGCGAGGGTTTCGAGGCGATGCGCTCCGGAAACTCAGGAAAGGTTGTCATGGACTGGTAGGGGCTTTCCCGCACCGCGTTGACCCAGTGCGGGCCTGTTCTACTCTATGACTTCCCTTGGGTAGACGCCCCAGAGTTTCGTCTGGGCGACGTAACCGCTGAGCCGTGGCCGCTGGATGGCGACGTGGCACCAGGAGCCGCTACAGTCGATGATCGTCACAATCACGCCCGGTTGCATGAGGGCGGTGACCTTAGGGGACTGGCCCGGGCTGCGCTGCAGGCTGGCGCCCTCCTTCAGCCATGGTGCGATCATGGCGGTACGCTGGCCCGACAGAAGGGCCGCGTGCATCCAGCCGGATGATCCATCGTGATCGCGCACCAGCCGCCAGTTGCCCCATTCCTCGATCAGTTCCATCGGCAGGCCTGCGGCCATGTAGACGAACCGCACCGCATAATCGGTGGAAGGGCCAACGCGCATGCGCGCATTGTCGCTCTTCAGCGAGACGAAACGCGGCAGTTTCAGCCCCGTCACACGGCCGGTATTGCGGCCGGGCGCCGCGATGGTGTCGCCCGACGCTACCTGCGTGGTCGCTGCCACTGCCGGCTGCGCCATCGCTGCACAGGCGGCAAGAAACACGATGGCAGCCTTCATCTGTCCCGTCTCCGGCCCCTGACTGTATCTGCCGTCGGTAGCCTGTTCATTGGCATGCACTTGCCCTTTTCAGCGCGGCCGTGATGCCATCAAGCGAAAAGGCGTATTGGGTATCGGTGCCGCGGCTGGAGGTTGCCTGAAGCGTCAGCGTGGCTCCGGACTTCATGGCGGCGACCAGCGCGTTGTCGCGGGTTTCGCGGATCGGCCATGCGACGTTTCCGCGCGGGGTCAGGGTAAAGACGTCGTTGCCGACCTTGACCGTGACCTCGGACCCGGCCTTCAGGGTATATCCCATCTGGGCCTGCGGCATGTAACCGCCGGCACCTTTTGGCGCGACCAGCAGGAAGTTGTTGCCATGGTTGACCCCGGCCGGCTCCATGTCGCGTGGCATGGTCAGCGCGTAGCAGGCGGTCTTGCCGTTATCGGCGTAGGAATAGACACCCCAGTGGCCGAAAGTCTTGACCATCACCGGCTGCGCCTGGGCTGGAAGGATGGTGCTGGCTAGGGCCAGGGCGGCGAGGATATGCCGGTTGAAGGACATCTGATCTCCGTCGTTAAGGGGGAATGGGCCTGTCTGGCAGGCGCTCAATGCGTCCTTAATGAAAGGGCCGAAGGGTTATCAAAAGGTAAATTTCGTCCCGCAGGAAGCCGCATGCGGCCGCTTGAGACATGCCGGATGGGCGTGGGCGTCACCGTTCTTAAGGGCATCCGGGGAGGTCCGCTCACCCCATCAAAACCTGTTCACGTTTCCGTTAAGTGGGTTCCATTGGCTGCTTGCGCATGGCAATCCCATGGCCTTGGACAAGCAGATGAGGTTTCCCCGATTGATTGATTTGAATGTGTCCCGCCGAACCTTCCTTCAGGCGGGCGGCGCCTTTGCAGCGCTCGGTCTTGCCGGTTGCGCCACCACGGCACAGCCCGTCGCCGTGCCGGTCAAGGCCGAACCCATCGTGCTGCCGACCGCCGAAAGCGAGATGTACAGCGCCCGGCCGGAGGAGCAGTTTCCGCTGCCGGCTGTTCCGTACCAGAAGATTCCAGTGCGCTTCCGCCGCCAGTGGGTCGACAACACGACCGGCGAGCGTCCCGGCACGTTGGTCGTCGATACCGCCAATCATTTTCTCTACCTCACCTATGAAAACGGCAAGGCGATGCGTTACGGCGTCGGACTTGGCCGTGCGGGCTTCGAGTGGTCGGGCCGCGGTGTCATCCAGTACAAGCGCAAATGGCCGCGCTGGACGCCGCCCGACGAGATGGTGGCGCGCCGCCCCGATCTCGAACCCTACAGCATTGCCAATGGCGGAATGGACCCGGGCCTGAAAAATCCGCTGGGCGCTCGCGCTCTTTATATCTTCAAGGACGGCGTCGACACGATCTACCGCATCCATGGATCGCCGGAATGGTGGACGATCGGCAAATCGGTGTCATCCGGCTGTGTGCGCATGCTCAATCAGGATGTGATCGATCTTCATAGCCGGGTGCCCAACCGGACAGAAATCCTGGTCACCGGCACGGCGATGGGCTAGCCGCGCACGGCCCTGGCACGTGTGCCTTTTTGGGTGGCGATGCAGGCAAGACCTTGACATTGCCACCCGCAACATCATCTCTCAAGCAGCAGGCTTGGGAGGGTTTGATGATCTATTCTGGAAGTTGCCATTGCGGTGCCATCGCCTTTGAAGTCGAGGCCGATATCACGCAGGCGATGGACTGCAACTGTTCGATGTGCCGCCGCCGCGGCGGTCTTCTCGCCTTCGTGCCGCGTGAAAATTTCAGGCTGCAGACACCGCAGTCGGCGGTATCCACCTATCAGTTCAACAAGCACGTCATCCAGCATCATTTCTGTGCCACTTGTGGAATTGCGCCCTATGCCGAGGGCGAGAGCAAGACCGGCGCGATGACGGCGGTCAATGTCCGCTGCCTGCCGGATGTCGATCTCGAAACCCTGACGATCACCAAGGTCGACGGGCGAAGTTTTTGATGCGGGAGGAAAGCATGAAGGGTTGAAGCCGGGCCTCATCTGCAAGCGGAGATTCCTTTGGCTCTTGTCTTTCCATCAACAGTTCCTACATTTCGGCCATGGAACTGAATCTTTGAAGCACTCTGCTAGATTCAGTCTTTTTTGCCGATTTGAACGGTTTTTCACCGGAAATGCTTGACGGGACCGAAAATTGTGGGAATCACCATTTCTAATACAGTGGGTGAAATAGGTACGGCGGACAGATCCATCATGCATGTGATGCCAGAACGGCGCTGCTGTCGCAGTTCGCCGGTTTAACTGCGGTGAGTGGCGTGGTTAATCAGGAATTAAAGATCATCCCGTTACGTCAGGGGTAATGATTCGCGGTGGGAGCGATTGACGCACCCGAGCTACGAAAAAGTTTTGCACCGCGCACGCGTTGAGTGCTGTCCAAGGAAAGCGACGATATAAATGGCAACCAAAGTCAAAGAGAACGAAGAAGCAGAAGCCGAACGCGAAGGCGCACCCGACGGCCCGCTTCTTGACCTCTCGGATGACGCGGTCAAGAAGATGATCAAGGCCGCCAAGAAGCGCGGCTATGTGACCATGGACGAGCTGAACGAGGTTCTGCCGTCCGATCAGGTTGATCCCGACCGGATCGAAGACATCATGGCGATGCTCAGCGAAATGGGCATCAATGTCGTCGAGGACGAGGAAGCCGACGAGGGCACCGCAGCCGCCGAGGAAGAGGATAGCGATTCCGACGGCGAGAGCGAAGGCGGCGAACTGGCCCCTTCGGGCGGCACGGCTCTTGCGACCGCCAAGAAGAAAGAACCGACCGACCGCACCGATGATCCGGTGCGCATGTACCTGCGCGAAATGGGCTCGGTGGAGCTTCTGTCGCGTGAGGGCGAAATCGCCATTGCCAAGCGCATCGAGGCTGGCCGTGAAACGATGATCGCCGGTCTCTGTGAGAGCCCGCTGACGTTCCAGGCCATCATCATCTGGCGTGACGAACTCAACGAAGGTAACACGCTTCTGCGCGAGATCATCGATCTCGAAACCACCTATTCCGGTCCGGAAGCCAAGGCTGCACCGCAGTTCCAAAGTCCTGAGAAGATCGAGGCCGACCGCAAGGCTGCCGAGGAAAAGGAAAAGAACCGCAAGCCGCGTGCTGGTGACGACGACGTGACCAATGTCGGCGGTGAAGGCCTGCCGCCGGAAGAAGAGGAAGAGGACGACGACGAGTCGAACCTTTCGCTCGCCGCGATGGAAGCGGAACTGCGTCCGCAGGTCATGGAAACGCTCGACATCATCGCCGAGACCTACAAGAAGCTGCGCAAGCTGCAGGACCAGCAGGTCGAAGCCCGCCTGGCTGCGACCGGCACACTGTCGCCTGCCCAGGAGCGCCGCTACAAGGAGCTGAAGGACGAGCTGATCACGGCGGTCAAGTCGCTGTCGCTCAACCAGAACCGCGTCGACAGCCTTGTCGAGCAGCTCTACGATATTTCCAAGCGCCTGATGCAGAACGAAGGCCGTCTGTTGCGTCTGGCCGAGAGCTATGGCGTCAAGCGCGACTCGTTCCTGGAACAGTATTCCGGCGCCGAACTCGATCCGAACTGGATGAAGTCGATCGCCAATCTGGCCGCCAAGGGCTGGAAGGAATTCGCCAAGAACGAAGGCACGATGATCCGCAACATTCGCGGCGAGATCCAGAATCTGGCCACGGAAACCGGCATCTCGATCTTCGAATTCCGCCGCATCGTTTCGATGGTGCAGAAGGGCGAACGCGAAGCCCGCATCGCCAAGAAGGAAATGGTCGAAGCGAACCTTCGCCTCGTCATTTCGATCGCCAAGAAGTACACCAACCGCGGCCTGCAGTTCCTCGATCTGATCCAGGAAGGCAACATTGGCCTCATGAAGGCGGTCGACAAGTTCGAATACCGCCGTGGTTACAAGTTCTCGACCTATGCGACGTGGTGGATCCGTCAGGCGATCACCCGCTCGATCGCCGACCAGGCCCGCACGATCCGTATTCCGGTGCACATGATCGAGACGATCAACAAGATCGTCCGCACGTCGCGCCAGATGCTGCACGAGATCGGCCGCGAGCCGACCCCGGAAGAACTGGCCGAGAAGCTCGCCATGCCGCTCGAAAAGGTCCGTAAGGTCCTGAAGATCGCCAAGGAGCCGATCTCGCTCGAAACTCCGGTGGGTGACGAAGAAGATAGCCACCTCGGCGATTTCATCGAGGACAAGAACGCGCTGCTGCCGATCGACGCCGCCATCCAGGCGAACCTGCGCGAAACGACGACCCGTGTTCTCGCCTCGCTGACGCCGCGCGAAGAACGTGTCCTGCGCATGCGCTTCGGCATCGGCATGAACACCGACCACACGCTCGAAGAAGTCGGCCAGCAGTTCTCGGTTACCCGCGAACGTATCCGTCAGATCGAAGCCAAGGCGCTGCGCAAGCTGAAGCACCCGAGCCGCTCGCGCAAGCTGCGTTCGTTCCTGGACAGCTAAGAACGAACTCCTTTCGATTGAACAAGTGGAACCCGGTCAGTGAAAACTGGCCGGGTTTTTCGTTGGGCGGCCGGAGTTTACCGCGTGCGCCCCTCCGCGCTCACAGCCTTTCCTTGTCTGTTTGAGCCGCCGAGACTATAATTTAGTAATCGCTAAAACTTCTGAGCTGTCATCGTACGCGTTCTGTTGACTGAGATCGGCTGTCCGCTTTGCCGGATAGTGTGTCCGATGAGGCGGGAGGCGGAGGCATCAATCGCGGCGCCATCTTCAAGGTCGTGCCGTATGGGAGGTGTGCTATGACCATGTATATCGTGTTGATCAACTGGACAGAGCAGGGTGTCAAGAACGTGCGCGAGTCGCCCAAGCGTCTCGACGCGGCAAAGAAGCTGCTGAAGGATATGGGGGGCTCGTTCAGGGAGTTCTATCTGACCATGGGCGATCACGATATGGTGGCGGTGTGTGAAGCGCCTGATGATGCGGTGATGGCGCGGTTTGCGCTTTCACTCGGAACGGGTGGTAATGTGCGCACCAAGACATTGAAGGCATTCCCGGAAGCCGCCTACCGGGAACTGATCAGTTCGCTTGGATAGAGGCGCGCAATCAGGCTGAGCGGGCTAAACCGGTCAGGGCATCCGTTTGGGGGGCCGCATCCTCTTGATTCTTTCTCGTTGCGGCCCAATGTGAAGGGAGCAAAACTCGCTTCAAACGCTTGGAGTTTTTCATGCTCGACAAGCCTGCCAAAATACCCGGTCCGGATCACCCTATTGTCATCGCGCCCAATCCCGGCCGTGTCGTTGTCCGGTTGGGCGATATCGTCGTTGCCGACAGCCGCCATGCCCTGACATTGCGTGAGGCGTCCTACCCGGCGGTGCAGTACATTCCCCGTGCCGATGTCGACATGGCGCGGCTGCAGCGAACGGACCATGCCACCTATTGCCCCTACAAGGGGAATGCGTCCTATTTCAGCATGACCGAGGGTGGCCCCAGGCTCGAGAATGCCGTCTGGTCGTATGAAGCGCCGTATGATGCCGTCGCCGTCATCCGCGATCACCTGGCGTTCTACCCCGATCGCTTCGTGATCACGGACGCTTGAACGCTTATCCACCACGCTAGGAACAGCGTTGCGCGCATGCTAGGAAGAAAGGGGCTCGCCCCTGGTCTGCCTGTCCCCATTTCCCGCCGGTCACGATCCGGTCAGTATCCGGTTCTAATCACCATCCATGCAGCAGAATTCGGAAAAATGGTGGGGCACATTCAAGGCGGGGCTGCTTGCTTCCGCCGCCCTCCATGTCGTTGCCGCTGCGTTTCTGATCTTCGATATGCCGGTGATACCGCCACAGCCTGAAGAGCAGGAAGTGGTCAAGGTCGAGATGGTGCCCGAACCGGAGAAGAAACCGGAGCCTGAGAAGAAGCCGGAACCTGAAAAAAAGCCGGAGCCTGAGAAGAAACCTGAACCGGAGACGAAACCGGAACCGAAACCGGAGCCAGCGGAAGAGGTCAAGCCGGTGGAAAAACCGGTAGATAAGGCCGAGGAGAAACCGGCGGAAAAAGCTGAGCCACAGGCAGCAGACAAACCTGCGGCAGGGCAGGCGGATGCGCAGAAGGCTCCAGCCGGGAAAACGGAAGTCCAGAAGGCCGAAGCAGAGAAAGCTGCAGCACAGCCGCAAGCCTTGGAATCGGCCGCCAGGGAGGGGGGGGAAGAAGCAGGTGGCGACCGTCCTTCGGAACCGGAAAAACAAGCCGAGCTCGAACCACGCGCCGAGCGCGCGGCTCCACTTACGAGCGAGCAGGCGCCGGACGAGATTGAGCCGCAATTGCGCAAGCCCTTGGATACGCCTGCCGAGACGGCGGCCGCTGCCAAGCTGCCGGAGCTCGATCTGCCCGAGGCGGCCAATGCCAACCCGCTGCTCAACGAAGGCGAAGCCCTGATCGAGAGGGTACCGATCCCGCAGGTCAAGCCGCAAGACCGGCCGGTGGATGCCGCCGTGTCCGATCCGCAGAAGCTGGCGTCGGCTGATGGCGCTGACAAAAGACCCAGCCGTCCGCCCGCCGAGTTGAAGCGTGCAAAGGAACTCTATTCCGCCGATACGTTGTCCGATCCGCGTGTCCGTCAGGCGCTCGGGAAGCTGCCACGGGATCGGCGGATCGTGCAGATGTGCATGATCGAGACGCTGGAGCAGGTGCGCCGCACCCGGGAGGATACCGTCCCGCAGGGGCTGTTCTTCGATCCGCGCAATGGTTCGCCCATCGCAGGCCAGGTGATGACGGCCAATGGCGCTGCCTATAAGACCGCGCAGGGCTGGATCGATGTCGATTTCAAATGCACCGTCAACGCGGAAGCCGACGGCATCACTGCGTTCAGTTTCGCGGTCGGCGGCTCGGTTCCAAAAAGCCAATGGCAGGCGCGGCGGTTCCCGAGGAATTGAGCCGCCACGCCCATTGCTGGATTACTTGTAGAAGCCTTCCCGCAGGTTGATGCCGTGCTCCAGCCAGGCCTTCATGGCGCAGAGCGCGCCGGTCCAGCCCTCGCAATTGCCGTAGGAGCCTTTCAGCCCGCCCGGCGTCTGGCGCCAGCCTTCCTCGGCAATCGTCACCAGTGTGCGGCCATCGTCGGTGGGCTCGAACAGCATGGTGACGGTGGTGTCGTATTTGGGTGTGTCTGAGCCCGGTCCTTCATAGGCAACCCATTGGAAGACGATCTTCTGGTCTTTCATCACCTCGATGACCTTGACCGGGAAGGCGCCAGGAAAATCGTGGAAATCCCAGGTGACGGTGGCTCCCGTTTCAAGTCTGCCCTTGGCGCCGCCGGTGGTAAAATAGCGCGACAGCTGTGCCGGATTGACCACCGCCTCGAAAACCTCCGAGACCGGCTTGGCGATGCGTCCGGCGACCCTGAATTTTAGCTCCATGTTTTTTCCTCCTGCCTTTATACTTGCTCCGACTCTTATTATGTTATAAAAAAACAACATGTCAATCGACGAGAAAAACGACAAAATCTTCAAGGCTTTGGCCGCCTCCAGCCGCCGGGCCATGCTGGATATCTTGAAAGATCAGCCGCAAACGACAGGCGATCTTTGTGCACGCTTTCCCGCCCTTGACCGCTGCACGGTGATGCAGCACCTCAAGGTTCTGGAGGCGGCGGATCTGGTCATCGTCAAGCGCGAGGGGCGCGAGCGCTGGAACTATCTCAACGCCTTGCCGATCAAGGATATCCATGACCGCTGGATCGGTCCCTACGCCGCCCATGCCGTTGGCCTGCTCGGCAGGTTGAAGGATGATCTGGAAGGGTAGGCTGGTTCAGCCGGCGGCGGCTTTCTCCAGACCCGCCACATCGATCTTGACCATCCGCATCATCGCGTCACGCACCCGTCCGGCTCTGGCCGGGTCCGGATCGCTCATCAGCCGCATCAAGGCATCCGGAATAATCTGCCAGGTGACGCCGAAAAGGTCGGTGAGCCAGCCGCATTGCTGTGCCTGTCCGCCGTCCAGCAACCTCTCCCAGTAATGATCGACCTCCGCCTGGTCGGCGCAGGCGACGAAGAAGGAGACGGCTGGGGTCAGCTGGTAATGCGGCCCGCCATTCAGCGCCATGAATGCCTGGCCTTCCAGTTCGAAGGCGGCCGTAAACGTTTTGCCGTCCGGCCCCTTGTGCTGATAGGTCACCGTCGCCTGCTTGAAAATGGAGAGATAGAAGGCGATTGCCTCGTCGAGATTGTTGTCGAACCAGAGAAACGGCGTGATCTTTTGCATGAGCTTTCCTCCTGTTTGCGTGAACATTACCTGCAATGACGAACGGTCAGGTCCGGATTCGACACCGTCAGTGAAATTTTCTGAAAGAGCGAAGGAAGCTGGCAGGCCTTGAGAGCACGGCTGCGGGCAGCAAAAATGCCCGCAGCTACCCGCCTTTTGCCAGTCACATGCCCGGTATTGTGAACAATCCAACAGAATTCAATGGCAACTTTTTACGAATTGCCGCCGTAGCATCGGGACTGTAGTCAGGTCTTTGAGGAATTGTGGAGCGCATCTGGATGCGCCGGCGCAAGGAGAGAAGTGCTCATGGCGGCTGTACGCGCATTCGGAAAATCATCCGCTGAGACGATCCAGCGGGAAATCGACCGGCTGGCGGCGCTGGAAGCCTTCGATCTTCTCGATACGCCCCGCGATGAAGGCCTGGACCGTATTGTGGGCCTGATCAGGGAGATTTTCTCCGTCGAGATCGGCATCGTCTCGCTGATCGACGCCCACCGGCAATGGTACAAATCCTGCATGGGCCTTGCCGCCGAAGAGGTGCCGCGCGAAGACACGTTCTGCCGCTATGTCATTGATATCGAAGAACCTATCGTCGTCCAGGATGCCACGAAGGACTCGCGGTTTTCGGAGCATCCGGCCGTCACCGGCGAAAGCCATATCCGCTTTTACGCAGGCGTACCCTTGCGCACCAGGGCTGGGCATGTGATCGGCACAGTCTGCGCCATCGATCGGCGGCCGCGGTCGTTCGGCAATCGCGATCTGACCATCCTGACCGGGCTCGCCGGTGTCTCGATGGACCGTATTACCCTGTTGCAGTCTGCAGCGACCGATAGCCTGACCGAGGCGCTGACCCGGCGCGCCTTCAAGCAGGAAGCGGATCAGCTGATCTCGCTGGCGCTGCGCCACCAGCATGACATCGCCTGCATCGTCCTCGATGTCGATGATTTCAAGTCGGTCAATGACACGCATGGTCACGCAGCGGGTGACGAGGTTCTGAAGAACGTTGCAGCGACCTGCAAGGGCGCGCTGAGGGCGGGCGATCTGCTGGGCCGTCTCGGCGGCGAAGAGTTTGCCATCCTGCTGCCGCATGTGGACCGGGAAGGGGCGCTGGCGGTTGCCGAAAAGGTGAGGGCGCTAATCGCCGCGCAAACTGTCAGGGCCGGGGACCATAAGCTCAACGTCACCGCAAGCTTCGGTGTTTCGGCGCTGTCGATCATCGGCAAGGATATCGAGACGCTGCTCGCCCAGGCGGATGCGGCGATGTACAAGGCCAAGCATACCGGCCGCAACTGCTGTGTTTCCTGGAGCTCGCTGCAGGCGGATCAGGCGGTTGGCACACGACGGCGCGTCCTGAAGGCAGGATCGATCGTTTTCAACGACCGCCGCTCGACCATCGACTGCACCGTCAAATCGCTCGGCAGCGACAGCGCCGGTCTTACCGTGTCCAACTCCGCCGGCATCCCCGCCGAATTTCTCCTGTCGATCAAGGGCGAGGGGTTCGAGACGCGGTGCCAGGTGATCGCCCAGGACCGGCAAAACCTCGAAGTCTCCTTCCGGTAATCGATGCCATCTGACCGGCCGGATTGACATACAGGCCCTGTCTGTTTTATCTGGCCGCATGACCAGTCTGCCGATCAACGCTCTTTCCTGCATGATGATGCCGCTCTCCATCCGAGAAGCGGACCCTTTTGCGTGATCTGAGATAATTTTCGCCAGACGCCCAAGCCGCTTCATCCGAGGCGGCTTTTTTTGTGGAACCGCCTCCCCAGACCATCCAGAGGAGTTCCGCCCATGATCCAGCCCGCCAAATCCGCACCGGTGCGCTACGTCACCACCGCCATCCCGTTCGTCAATGCCGCCCCGCATCTGGGGTTTGCGCTCGAGGTGATCCACGCTGATACGCTCGCCCGGTTTTATCGCGAGCGGGGAGATGATGTCCGGCTGCTGGCCGGAACCGATGAGAACAGCATCAAGAATGTTCGCGCGGCCGAAGGGGCAGGAGAGCCGGTCGCCGATCTCGTCGCACGCAATGCCGCCCGGTTCCAGGCTCTGCCGGAAAGCCTCGATCTCTCCTACGATGATTTCATCCGCACCAGCGTCGATCCCCGCCACACTCCGGGGGTCACGAAACTCTGGCAGGCCTGTTGCGATAGTGGGGATATCTACAAGCGCTCCTATACCGGTCTTTACTGCGTCGGCTGCGAGCAATTCTACAAGCCGGACGAACTGGTGGATGGCCGCTGCCCCGAACATGATGCGCCGCTGGAAGAAATCGAGGAAGAGAACTGGTTCTTCCGGCTGTCGAAATACACAGACCGGCTGCGCGATCTTTACCGGCAGGGAACGATCCGGGTCGTGCCGCATGCGCGCCAGAACGAGATTTCCGCTCTGATCGAGCGCGGCCTGGAGGACTTCAGCATTTCGCGCAGCGCGGAGCGGGCGCGGGGCTGGGGCATCCCGGTTCCGGGCGATCCCGGCCAGGTGATCTATGTCTGGTTCGATGCGCTCGCCAACTACATCACCGCCCTTGGCTATGGCACGGATGAGACGCTGCTTTCGCAGTATTGGACAAATGCCAAGGCCCGTGAACATGTCATCGGCAAGGGCATTACCCGGTTTCACGCGGTCTACTGGCCAGCCATTCTGCTCTCGGCCGGCCTGCCTTTGCCCACCCGCATCCTCGTTCACGGGTATCTGACGACGGAAGGCCGCAAGATCAGCAAGTCGCTCGGAAACGCTGTCGATCCCACCGTCCATGCGAGGCGCTTCGGGGCGGATGCCCTGCGCTACTTTCTGCTCCGCCATATCCGCACCACGGAAGACGGCGATTTTTCGATCGAGCGTTTTGAAACTGCCTACAAATCCGAACTGGCGGGACAACTCGGAAACCTCGTTCACCGCACGCTGAGCATGATCGAGCGTTCATGCGGCGGCACCCTGTCACAGCCTTCGCAGGAATTTGCCGAAAACGACACGCTGATCCGCCAGGCCCACAGCCTTGAGGAAGTCGTCACTGCCCATCTCAATGCCTATGCCTTCGACCGCGCGCTGGATGCGATCTGGAAACTGGTGGCCACGGCCAACAAATATGTCGCCGATCAACAGCCATGGGCGTATGCAAAGGCGGTGGCGGCAGCCCGGACGGAGGATGAACGGCAGGAGGCTGTTACCCGCCTCAACGGCAGCCTCTACAGCGTCGCCCGGACGCTGCAGATCATCGCCGAAGCGCTCACCCCGTTCATGCCCCTAACTGGCGCGGAGCTGCTGCGAAAGCTGGGATTGGAAGCGGAAGATGACGGTCAACGTTCAGAACTTGCCGGAGCGAGGATTGCAGCCGGTGCTCCGTTGTTTCCGATGGATTTGTGACGGGCATGGTGCCAAGACGCGCCGCATGGATGGTCGTCGCGAAGAGCGTCATCCATTCGGCCATCCGGCCCCATCGTCGCCTACGTAACCCGGTCAAAAAGCAGGGCGCCGGCTTGCGAGATGATTTCGGTCGCGTAACAGTGAAGATCCTCGTCCGGGACGCGATGATCGCAGCACTCTCCAACGTGATGCTTATCGAATGTCGCAGTGGCCGCATGCGTATCTCTGCCTCGCACGGCCGGGGATAATTGGTTTGCGGGAATGCAACAATTTCGGGACTTTACGCAGGACTTCTCCCCAATTCATCCCCGCAAATCCCCGCCTAGAAAACCCGTGCGATACTCATCTCGTCCCATCACGGATACACCGGTTTGCGTTGCCGGCGAGATGGGGCCGGTGCCCGGATGGTTTGGCGAAACGCGCGCAAAATCCCCGGGGCTGCGTGAAAGGTAGTTCTCCTCCGGTTCGTGAATGAGCCGGGCGTGCCGGGTGGTCACACCGTCTTTTGACGGTCCAGGGCCAGACCCCGCCGGATTGGAAGGCTTGGCGGATAAGCGGCCGGGCTGGGGCATTGGAGGCTTTCCGGTCAGAACGGAAAGCGCAGAAGAACCTGAGAAGCGCGGCAAAAGACACTGAAGCGGGGCACATCGCGTGTCACCTACTTCTACTTACCTGAGGCACCCGATGTGCCCCGGCCGATCCTGCCGACCCCAAAGCCGGCAGACATTGCAGATGCTCCAAGCCACGGGCGAAAAGCTGCCGCGTGACTGAAAAACCGTGTCCATCGTTCCGCACTTCCATCCTCAAAAAGGAGACAACCATGCTGCCGATCTGCGGGCCTGAAGAAATACCGCTCCATCCCGTTCTGTTTGAGGCGCTGTGCCGCGCCACCGCAAAGAGGATGGATATCCCCTCCATCTGTCGCGTCCGCCGCTGCAGCCGCCAGGAGGAATGCACGGGTAAGCTGAAACCGCGCGAAATCCCGCTCTGTTTCCGCGGTCCTGGGGATGTCAATGTGCTCTTGCCTTCCTGCATAGCCGGTGCCGACGATGCCTGGTTCCGCGCGTTCGTCCTTGAGTGGATCCTGTGCCGGGAAGATTATTTCGGCCGCGTCCGCCCGCCCGAGGCGGTTCGCAGCCTGCTTGCCCTTGACGAGCAGTGGCCGGTCTCCATCTATGTCGAGGAGCAGGAGGAAACACCGGCCGCTGCAAGCCCTCGCATGAATGTAACGCGCGATCTGCTCGATGCGATGCATGCCTGCGTGGAACGGCGGCATGCGACACCGGTGAAAAAGGCGGATCTCTAGGAGGAGACTGACATGCCCTATGTCGATGGATTTATCGTTGCCGTCCCGAAGGACAATATCGAGGCCTACAAGGAATTGGCCCGCACAGCGGGTACGGTCTGGAAGGAATATGGAGCGCTCTCCTATGTCGAATGCATCGGCGACGATGTGCCGTATGGAGAGCTCACCTCCTTTCCCCGCGCCGTTCAGGCGGCCGAGGACGAGGTGGTGATCTTTTCCTGGATTACCTATCCCTCACGCGAGGAGCGCGACGAGATCAACAAGAAGGTCATGGCCGATCCGCGCCTCAGCATGGACAATTTTTCCATGCCGTTCGATGGCAAGCGGATGATCTATGGAGGCTTCAAAAGTTTTCTGGAACTGTAAAACTGTAACGCGGCAAACCGGCAACCCCTCAACCCGCGCGATGCTGCGGCATGGAAAGGATTTTATGCCCCAGACCATCATCAGCCTGCCGACGCGCGGCGCCGGCCTCTACGAGTTTACCGGCGAGGCGCAGGATTTCGTGCGGCGCGCCGGTGTGGAGGAGGGGCTGTTGACCGTGTTCGTGCGCCACACGTCCTGCTCGCTGCTGATCCAGGAAAATGCCGATCCGGATGTTAGGCGCGATCTCAACCAGTTCTTCAAGCGCCTTGTGCCGCCGTCCAGCGATTCGTCGATGGCCTGGATTATCCACACCGCCGAGGGCCCGGACGATATGCCGGCCCATATCAAGGCGGCGCTGACGCAGGTGTCGATCGGCATTCCTGTCAGTGAGGGCCGCCTGATGCTCGGCACCTGGCAGGGCCTTTATCTGTTCGAACACCGCGACCGCCCCCACCGCCGCGAGGTGGTGCTGCATCTGAGCGGGTGAAGGCGGTGAAGATGTTGTAATTACGGGAACAAAAACAGCCGTTTGGGCGTTGCAGGGTTTCGATTAAGGCGGGGATCGCACCGCTCATACAGGCAAAGGGAAGAGACATTGACCGACGCGCAGACCATTGCCAGCCGCTTCATGCAGGCCCTCAATGAACGGGACTTCGAGACGATCGGCACATTTCTCGACGAGGACGTGGCGCTCGATACCCTGACGGGCCAGCGCACCATCGGGGCGGGTCCGTTGCGTATGGGGGTGATGACCTATTTCCGCCATTTCGACGAAAGTTTCAGCGACATGGTGCTGATGCACGATGCTCTTGGCCAGCGTGTCGCCGTCGATGCCACTGCGCGCGGCCATTACCGCGAAACGATGCCGGGTTTCCCGCAAGCCAGCGGCCAGTCCTATTCGATCCCGAGCGTCTTCGTGTTCGAGTTCGAAAATGGCGCCGTCACCCGGCTCAGCCATTATCGCAATATCCGCGTCTTTGAAGAGATGCTCGCCCGCTAAGGCTGCTTTGCGCCTTCTTCCTGCCATTTCAACACGTTCTTGCTTCGGCTGAACCCCGGATGAACGGCAGATTCGGGTTCCGTTCAGCCGCCCCGGATTAGGGTCTCGTCAATGCCCGGAGCAACAGGCGGGCGGACGTCTCACGGTTTTAGACCCATAAGGAGAAACAGTCATGAAACAGATTTTTGCAAAGCTGGCCCTTGCCGGCATGATCGGTCTGACCGGCTTTGGTGCCACGCTCGCACCGGCTGCCGCCGATACAATCACGCTTGGCATCCATTCCGGCGGTGTTGTTGATGTGCAGTATCGCGACCGTGACCGGTATGGCGATGAGCGTGATTGGGATCGCGATCGCCGCCATCGTCCGGGCTGGGGCCATGAGCGCCGTGGCCGTTGCGATCCCTGGCTTGCCCAGGACAAGGCCCGTGCCAATGGCATGCGCCGCGCCCGCGTCGTCGATGTCTCGCCGCGCCGTGTTGTCGTCGAAGGCCGCCGCTGGGGCGAATACCGCCGCGCCGTGTTCGCTAATGTCCGCGGTTGCCCGTACATCGGCCGCTAAGCCGCCGGTCATTTGCATTCTTTCCGTCTTGTCTCCTCCGGCCGGCGGAAAGTTTCACCCCTCGCGGTTTTCCGCGGGGGGTGTTTTTGTTTGGGGCGCCGGACGTCGCGTCCGTCACTCTCTAAAATTCTGTACATAAAAAACCCCGCCGGAGCGGGGTTCTATTGTCCACGGTGCCTGGCGATGCGTTATTATTGCTTGATCGCGAAGGTGACGTTGACGGTAACGTTGTAGCTGTTTTCTCCCGTGGCGATCGGTACGGCGTCACCGGCATATTCCTTTGCCATGGCGCGCATCATCGGCATCGGTTCGGGCCGGGATGAGTTCTCTGAAATTTCAACGATACGGCCAATCGAGACGCCGGCTGCTTCCGACAGGACCTTGGCCTTGGCGACGGCATCCGTCACCGCAGACTTGCGGGCTTCGGTGATCGTTGCTTCCGGCTTGTCATTGGAAAACTGGATCGAGCCGCCCTGATTGACGCCGAGCGTCACGGACTGGTCGATGATTTCACCGAGCTTGGCGAGGTCACGCACCTTGATGGTCAGCGAATTGGCCACCTGGTAACCAGTCAGAACCGGCTGGCGATTGCCGCCGTCGCTATTGTCCGGATACTGGTATTGCGGATTGACGGCGAAACCCGACGTCTGCAGGTCGCGATCTGCAATGCCGCCGGCTTTCAGCGCGTTCAAGACATCGGCCATCGCTTTGTTGTTGGCGTCGAGCGCTTCCTTGGCGGTCTTTGCATCCTTGACGACGCTGAATGACAGGATCGCCATATCAGGCGCAATGCTTGCACGGCCTTCGCCGGAAACCGTGATCACGGCTTCGCGCGGTGTGTTGTCCTGCGCAAAGGTGGATGCGCCGGCAATCCCCGCAAAAGCGGCAGCCAGAACGACGGTCTTGAGGCGGCGGGGGAAATAGGTGGATGTCATGGATGGGTTCTCTCCAGTTGTGTTTCGTCCCTGTCACCTTATTGATGATTGATTGTGTAGGGATTGCGGCAACGTCTTGTGGGAAAACCAGTTTTCCGCTAGAGCCAGTCCCACCGCGGACTGCCATTGGCCCGCGGGATCCGGACATGTCCGGCGGGGCCTGTAGCTCAATGGTTAGAGCCGGCGGCTCATAACCGCTTGGTTGGGGGTTCGAGTCCCTCCGGGCCCACCATATTTCTCTTGCTCGCCACATACATCTGAACTTTCGCCACTTAAATTGAACAAAATAAGCGGCATGGGTGCATTATGTTCGTTTTGCGGTGAGCCTACAGCTAAAAAGAGCAGGGCATCTTCCTGCTGGAACGTAGCTTCCCGGACATAGCTGACGGTACGATTTTCGGAAAAACAACGATAATTTGCAGCACCCTCACGAATCGTTAGCGGTCTTCGCTCTATTTCACGCATCTGATTAGGAGATGCGGGATGTCAGCAGTAAGTCTACGTTGCGTACTAAACCCTGGGAAAAACCCAACCGAACTTGCAAAAACAGAACTTCACTATTTTGCCATTACATCAACGGGTGAAATTCAAGGTGATGGCGACCTCGGCCTTAAAGCCGTTCTCACCGCATTGACGCACGATGGGATCAAAGAGTTCATTCTGATGACCTTTCGGCAATTCGAGGAGCTTATTGCTGCCGCAGCAAGAAAAGGCTCCAACGCTCTCATCGCCGACATCAAGATACAGCTTGATCTGTTCCAAGGCTGGCTTATCTCGGTAAAAGGGTTTGGCGACAGAGAGCTTATCTTTCATTCAGCAAAAGAATTTCAAGCCTATCTGATCAATGAGTACAAGATCGAACCTCTTCTAGAAGTGAGCGAAGTTGATGCTCCCGCTGCCACCATTCCGGGCCTTTAAGGTTACGGAGTTGTCGAGCATTCTCAAGGAGATGCGGCTCCCGTTCGTGGCGACCTCCCGGCGTTGACAATGAATACTGAACAACCCGAGACTCTTCCACGAGCAGCGAGCCTTCGCCATGTAGCTTTTCGATCTCTATCCATCTAGCTTCGATCTTCTTCGCGTCGGGAATGACGTTTGATTGAAGCTCTACAGCAACCTTTTGTTCTTCCCAGTGGAGATGCCAACGCAAAGTTAGCAAGCTGCCAGTTTCAATAGCCGAAACGATGGCGGTTTCGAAAGTTTCTATAAGTTGTCCTGCGGCCCGTTCGACCATGTGCACCGGAACAAATTCGCAATTTGATGTTGTCATGTAGACCTCCACCACTATGCTGATCTGGAGGAGTGTCGGCGGCAACATCATTCGACTACTTTCCTGTCGCAGCACATGGGGAAAATTGCCACACAATTTCGCATAGGGAGAGCCAGCTATCATTGCCGAGCCAGTCCTTCATGAAAGCGTTAGCCATACCTGGCAAACGCTTTTGTTAGCGATGGCGAACAACACTCTTCAAGGCGATCTCGCCACCATAAACGAATGTGACGCTATGTCTGGCCCTGGAAACTCCGACGTATAGCTCGGGCCTGACGCCATCGACATGCGCATAATTTCCGGTCTCCAGCCACTTCAGAGCCTTCTTATGTGGGAAGATGAGGACCCGCTCGAACGTCATTCCCTTTGACTCGCCAAAATTTATCGCTGGCAACCCGGCACAATCGGTCTTCACTGATAGTCTGAGAACCTTGGGATTGAACTTGCGGTAGTATTCGCTCACTTCGTCTGGTCTGATTGCAAACACGCCGTCATGATCAGTCAGGTTCTTGTTTCGGGATAGCGTCTGCTCGTGGCCCGGATAGAAACTGTCGGCTAGGTCTGCGATCAACTGGTTGCACCGATGGGTCTCAACTTGGTGTTCCATTTGGGTGAGCTTCTTTTTTTCCCACTCCTGAAACTTCTTGATGATATCGGGTCCGCGAAACCCCTTGTGACGATTTGAATTATTGGTCGTGAATGTCGATTGGCGGGGATCGCCCACGAGGACTACTTCGAGATTCGACCTGAGCATCAGCTCGATAATATCGATGTCGTATCCTGCGACATCCTGAATCTCGTCGATGAAGACCCGCTCGAAACGCTGCTCCAGACGTTGGAATATCGCGCCGCCGGACGCGGAGTTGCAGTCACAAATGAACTCCGCGAGCCTGTTGGAATAGATCGTTGATGAGTTGCCGAAATAATAGCGACCGACGTCGGCCTTTGGTGCGAACCTGTCTACCGTCGTTTCTGTCCAGAAAATGCCGTCGATGCGTTTGCCGTATTTGTAGTTCCGATAAGGCCGGGCCAACTCGCGCAGAAGGAATGTGTACCATGTGATGATCTCCACGTGCGGCGGAATGGTTTGGCCAAGCTGATAGAACTTGGATTCAATCTCTCTAACGTTGTTGCGTGTGTAGGTGATGATCGCCGACCGCGCGGATTTATTGGCCAGCACTTCGTCAACGATGCGTGTTGTCTTCCCCCCACCTGCAGCGGCGATGACGATTCGATTAGGCGACCGCACGATCAATATACTCCGGCACGCTCCACGCTTTGTCCGTCTCGAAAAGTCGGAGAGCCACCTCGGTCTTGTTGTTCTGCATGAATTTCAGGAGGGCGTCATCCGTGGCGTATGCCTTGTCGAGGATGTCGTTTAATACCGTCCTGCCGTTGGCTTTGAGCAGTTGAGGTTCCAACGTTTTGGCGGTCTCGTCCGGGTCATACTGAATCGAGATGGATTTGTGTTGGAGGTAGTCGACATACTTCTGTTGCAGCCTAGCCACGTCGCCATCATTGTCTGTGACAACGTCGACCCGGATGTCCAGGATTTCAGCAATCTCCAAAAACCGTTTGAAGGCGAGGGAGCTGACACTGATGACATCGACACCCGCCTCGATTGGCATCTTGCCGTACTTTCGATGGAAAGCCTTCTGAACAATAAGCTCGTCAGACGGGCCTTCAACAAGGATTGCTCGCTTCGATAGCACCAATCGGAGGGTGTCATAGCCGGGCAACTTGAGGAAATAGTCTCGGGTTTTCGGATCAAGGGCGGTAAGCTTGGTCGCGGCACCATTCATGAACATTAAAACTGAATCGACGCCAAGTTTATTCATGACGTAGCTGCTATGAGTGGTGATAAGCAGCTGCCGGTCTCCACGTTTTGTGGCTATGTGATTGATCAAACTGGCCATATTAGAGAACGAGAGATGATTTTCGGCTTCCTCAATCAGGAAGACGTGAGAATTGTCTGCTATATCCAATGCCAGCTTGATCTTCACGGCGCTCTGCTCGCCCTTGCCGACAAGTGTCATGGGAATGTCATCAAGATGAGGCATCACGCCCGACTCCCAGCTGGCGCGGGCAGAGCTGTCGAGTGACACGGTGATCGCCTTGTCAGAAACGTGCCCCTTCTTTGATTCAAGGCCCGAATTGATCGCCGCGACCTTGGGGTCGGCGAGAAAGCGATCTTTCATCTGACGGTACGAGAGCGCGAGACTGACCTGTTCCTCGCGTGTCAGACTGTCCTTGACCACGTCGAGCACATATCTATTGGCGACACCATTATTCCGCAGGGTGCTCGCGTCGATAAAGCTGGGTTTGATAGGTATGGATCGAGCTGTTACGTCATTGTCTGCGAAGTCGCGCCACCGGACAATGTAGTGCTCGACTGGCACTGTTCGAATTATAGAGGGGTCCTTAATGTAATCCTCGTACTCGGCCCTGTACCCGTCATTAAATTCGATCCGCATACTGACGCCTGGGACGTCCTGTTTCAGAAAATTTATCCGTCCCTTCAGCTTGGCTAGGTCGGGATCGTCCGCGAAATAAAGCTCAATCAGGATCGGGGGCGGCGGCCCCTTGTAGCCCTTGTTCAGAGCCTCGATGTATTTACGGATCGTATCGGAATTAAACAGGTAGGGGTGTAGCTCACCCTGAATGCCTCGACCATTGAGTTGACCGCTCAACGCCAGATGGATTGCCTCCATTAGGGTCGATTTTCCGCATTCGTTGTCACCCACGATGACGTTGAGATTAGGATTTAGATCAATGGTTGAATTCGGGAGACAGCGATAGTTCCTGATGACGACCTTTGTAATATGCACCACACCCCCCGTAATCCCCCAACTAGCACTGACGAATCAGTCCGGTATCGATGAGGGATTAATATCGCGAGAGTTGTGGTGGGTACAACTGAAGCGTTTGAAAACTCGGCTTCAATTTCAAGATAACCAGATAACGGTCGGAAGCCCGCGCGACTTAAAAGCCGGAGGCGAGGGAGTATCGGCTCTCATGTTCCCGAGAATGCGCTTTCAGGGTGGGGATGAATTTTACATTCCGCCCCACGAAAACAGTCTCCGGATATCCGCGCCAGTTGAGTTCTGACGCAGCATCAGCGTCAAACATTCGCGCCCTCTTTACCAGGTCAGAAGGCGCATCAGCTGGGTAGCTGATCTCGGCGTCCACGCATGGGTCTGACAAATAGAGGATCGCTTTCGAAGCCAGTCTCGTGCCTGCGACCACGGCAAACCGGTCACCCAGAACGAACGGGTCCAAATCCGTGGAGACACCATACACAGCCCTATCGAGCGGGCGATCCCCCGGAATGAAGATGTGGTAGAAGCGCGACATGCGGGTCAATGTCAGGCCAATCGGGTGGTCATCGCTGGAGGCGTAGTCGGGATCGTTGCACGACAAAATGATGTCGAAGTTGGAAATCCCATCATTTCGGGTTTGTTTCACATACGCGCCCTCGAAAAAGAGATTTGTCTCTCGGTCGATGAGCAGGCTCTCCTGATGGCCAAAATCGACAAAGAAGGTGTCGTATGGCAGCTCAATTGCCCCTAACGTTTCCCCGACCATGTCTCCGATTGGAAATTTCGCAGCGGCCGCCGAGACATCCAAGATGCGGCTGCTTCCGCTGCACATGATGTCCACGGCGAGGGTCTCGAACTTCGCGATTGTATCGAAGCGCTCTTTTCGTTCCTCGTGCGGCATCGCGCCAAACTCTTTGGAGAGGGCCCAGTTTTTGATAATCTGCTCCTGGCGGTGGGTTTGCTTCAAGTCGGATTGCTTCAGCGAGCTTTGCCAAGTGGCTCTGGTTCTATCAAGCCGTGTTTGCAACAGTGCCTCGAAAGAAGTGACACGAGTGGGATGTGGGTATCTGCTCATTGGAGGCCTCGGCGATGTGAAAGACTAGCCTCCCATACGTTTTTGCAACCGAAAACCTGGGCGTTACCATTTCTCTTGAGGAATGGTTCCGCTATACAACCGTTCTGTTCTGCGTCTTTAGGTGCTTCCGTTTGCGTATCGTTTCTTTAAAATCAACGACGCTTTCGCCGGTTTACGCCATCGGCGATGTCCACGGGATGCACCGACATCTCAAGGTTTTGATCGATGCCATTCTAGGAGATGCAGCGGCGACAGATTCCGTACCGCGAATTGTTTTCCTTGGAGATATTATAGACCGGGGTGAGAACAGCCGGTTAGCCATGGAAATTGTCATCGAGATTCTGGAAGGTTTGCCTGGCTCACTATTGATCCTTGGCAACCACGATGCTTTTTTGCTGGGGGTCATGGACAACACGCTCAACGCTGCCCACGCCAAATACTGGATGACAGAACTCGGTGGCGAGGAAACCATCCGCTCGTATGTCGGTGATGCATTGGACACCAGCGGCCGGGTTGCAGCATTGATGGCAACCAAGTTTCCGCAACATCTTGGTGTTCTACGTGATGCAGTCGATATGGTACTTCTCGACGACGACTGGTGCCTCGTTCATGCGGGCGTCGAGCCCGGAAAGTCGCTTGCCGAGCAGGACTTGAAGACCGTCCGTTGGATACGTGGAGAATTTCTGTTCCACTCGGGCGAATACGAACGGCGGATTGTGCACGGTCATTCGGTCACGGACGAAAATCTTGGGGCGGAGCCTTATCCGAATAGGATTGGAATGGATGGTGGCGTGTACAGAGGCGGTCCGCTCTGCGCGGTCCGGATCGCAATCGGCGAGACACCAAGGTTTATCTTTGCCTTTGGATGCGACGACGATCCAATCGGCGTCCAGCATTATTCGGAAGCTGATTTGGCAATTGAGTACCGGAACGGAATTGCGTAGCAGCATCGCAGACTCCGATGCAACGCCGCCACGTACGTGATATGATACCGGCTTCGCTGAACCATGGGAGGTGGGAATGCGTGCTTTTGTACTCACCCTCGCCGTCGGAGTGCTATCCGCTTTAAGCGCGGTGGCCTCAGAGCCTCTGATATTCCACACTGCGCATTTCGACGACGATACTGTTGTCAACCTTGGTCTCGTCAGCAATCACGCGACAGATCAAGCTGGATACGATTACGACGTCCTAATATCGCTTTCGCAAGGTCACGCGAGCGGTTCTGCCTACATTGATCCGGGAAAGCATCGAGCGTTCGTGAAATGCAGTGATCCCGCCAAGGTGTCCGTCCGAGGCATTGACTACCCGGTGCGTACATCGGACGTGGGAGGGGATGACTGGAAGGACGATCTTTGGAGGGCGGTCTGTATGTCACCGGTCTCGTAGCTCACGTTGTTCTCGGCCGAATTGACCCCCGCTTCACGGCGCAAATACCAAACATCTACGGGGAGCCGACGTCCCGGAAGCAGCACTGAGCTTTGCGGTATCCAGAGGGCGGATGGAACCGGATTTTGCAGCCGGGCCATCAGTGCGGACGATACGACAAGTGGGGCGTCGAGTGATTTGGACAAGGTCTCCAGTCTCTGCGCGACGTTTACAGCGTCGCCGATCACCGTGAACTCGCTGTGGCATCCGCTATCCAGAACCCCGCCGACGACCGTGCCGTAGTGCAAGCCGATGCCCGCGTTGAGGGCAGGGTAACCGTTCAGCATACCGTGATTCTTCCAATCGTTCAGTGCATCGACGAGGTCGAGAGCGCATGCCAAGGCACGATCTGCATCATCTTCCGTGGCCTTGGGCTGCCCGAACACCGCCATAACCCCGTCACCGATGAATTTGTCGACTGTCCCGCCATAGCTGAAGATGGTGCCGGAGACGAGGTGGCGGTATTCCGCCAGGACGAAGGCCAGTTCCCGCGCGGGCGCTGTCTCGGCAAAGCTCGTGAAATCTCGCAGGTCGACGAACATGACCGCCGCGTTGCGACGTTCAAGATCAAGATTGGAGCTGCCTTCCTGGAGGTCCGCAACCACAAGCGGTGAGAAGAAGCGCGAAAGGTTGAGACGCCGCTTGTCGGCTCTCAAGGCTTCCTTGCGGGTCCGATCATGGTCCCTCGCGAGCAGGTAGATAGCGAAAGCTGTAAAGCCGAAGCTTACTGTGAGGCCGAGGTCCTGGTTGAAGAATGCCGCAAGCAGCGACATTGCGTCAGCGGTATGATGTCTGGCGGCCGTGATCGCCAACATGGCTACCCAGGAAACCAAGACGATGCCGGAGAAGACAAGTACCAGCCGACGATCTTGTTTCAGGCCGACATGGTTGAGCAGAATGAACGCCACCACCAAACTGGTCGTCGTCAGGTTGTGGTTTTCGGTTACCGGTCCGCCAAGAATGTGCGCGTACAAAATCAGGGCAACCAGCAGCGCATCGAGAACGACAAAGAGAGTCTTAAGCCAGGAGAGGCTAGGCAGGAACCGCGCTGTCGCCACCGAAGCGACGCTGAAGATAAAGTAGCTGATGACGACGACAATGTGCATCCTTTCCGCCCCCTCGTTGCCACCAAGCAGGAGGTTGGCAAGTAGGATGGCGAAAGCGACAAATCGCAAAAGGATTGAACGGATTTCCCGCGCGGCGTCCCACTGGGCGCTGAGTGAAGATGTCATTGCTCGTCGCTTGAAAGCGCGGTTGGGTTTCCAGACCTTGTGGGTCGACCGAGTCCGCTTTCTCTCGGTAAAGCAGAGGTGTCGCACGCGGCCGCTTAAACAGCCGCGTGCACTGTCCGGCGATTTCGACTACTTGATTTCCGTGACGGTCAGCTTGCCCTCGACGCGCTCGGCCACGAACTCAATGCTTGCGCCTTCCTTGAGCTTCTCAAGCATTGCGTCGTCCTTGACGCGGAACACCATGGTCATGGCAGGCATTTCCAGAGACTTGAGTTCCTCGTGGATGAGGGTGACCTTCTTTGCCTTGGCGTCGACTTTCTTGACGGTGCCCTTAGTGAATTCCGCCGCGAAAGCGCCGGAGGCGAGGGCGATTACGACCATGGCAGTGGCTGCAAGTGTGAAAACTGATCTCATTGTCTTATCTCCTTTGGGTCGGATCACTTCTTGGCTACGGTCACGTCGCCATGCATTCCGGCGTCGTAGTGGCCGGGAACGAGGCATGCGATCTTGAAAGTGCCATCATTGGTGAACTTCCAGATGATCTCGCCGGACTTTCCAGCGGCCAAACGGATCGCGTTCGGATCGTCATGTTCCATCTCCGGGAACTTCTCCATCACGGCCTTGTGCTCCATGATCTTGTCTTCCTGGTCGAGGACGAACTCGTGGTCCAACTCGCCCGCGTTCTTGATGGAGAAGACGATGGTCTGACCCTTGCGAACCTTGAAGGTGTTCGGCGTGAAGATCATTTTGCCGTCGTCCGTCTCCTTCATGGAAACGCGGATGGTCTGGGTGGCCTGGGCTTTCTTGCCGGGCTCACCGACCGCCATGGCAGCGTCATGGCCACCTTCGTGGGTGCCGGAGGCGAGGGCGGGTGTGGCGAGCGCCGCCAGAAAGAGTGCGATCATTGCAGTTTTCATGGTTTATTCCTTTGGTTGTTTTGGATCGAGTTGAAGATTAGCCGTGCTTCATGGGCTTGGGCGTGATCTGGGTTTTTGCATCCTTGGCCTTAGTCGTATCGGGCAGTTCGCCGGTCCACTCCCAGGCCTGCGTACCGGGTGGGTTTTCGTACCAGCCGGGATCGGTGTAATCGTCGGCCGCGATGCCCTCGCGGACCTTGACGACGGAGAACATGCCGCCCATCTCGATGGGGCCATGCGGACCCCATCCGGTCATCATCGGAACGGTGTTCTCCGGAATTTCCATTTCCATCTCGCCCATGTCGGCCATGCCAGCGGTCCCCATCGGCATGTATTCGGGGCGGAGCTTCCTGATCTTTTCCGCGACTTCTTTCTTGTCGACGCCGATGAATGTCGGGATGTCATGTCCCATGGCGTTCATCGTATGGTGCGACTTGTGGCAATGGATCGCCCAGTCACCGACGTATTTGGCGTCGAACTCGTAGGCCCGCATCGCGCCGACCGGGATGTCGATGCTGACTTCCGGCCAGCGGGCTTCCGGCCGTACCCAGCCCCCGTCCGTACACGTGACCTCGAAGTCGTAGCCGTGCATGTGGATCGGATGGTTGGTCATAGTGAGATTGCCCACCCGGACCCTGACCCTGTCGTCCTTGGAGACCACAAGCGGGCTGATGTCTGGGAAGATGCGGCTGTTCCAGGCCCAGAGGTTGAAGTCCGTCATTTCCATAATGCGCGGAACGTAGGTGCCGGGGTCAATGTCGTAGGCGCTGAGCAGGAACACGAAGTCCCGGTCTACCGGCATGAACTTCTCGTCCTTCGGGTGGATGATGAACATCCCCATCATGCCCATGGCCATCTGAACCATTTCGTCCGAATGCGGGTGGTACATGAAGGTACCCGATTTCACGAGGTCGAACTCGTAGACGAAGGTCTTCCCGACGGGGATGTGCGGTTGCGACAGCCCGCCGACCCCGTCCATGCCGGACGGCAAGATCATCCCGTGCCAATGGATGGTCGTATGTTCCGGCAGCTTGTTGGTCACGAAGATGCGAACCCGGTCGCCTTCAACCGCCTCGATGGTCGGGCCGGGCGACTGGCCGTTGTAGCCCCAGAGGTGCGCTGTCATGCCCTCGGCCATCTCACGCTCGACGGGCTCCGCGACAAGGTGGAATTCCTTGACACCGTTGTTCATGCGATGCGGTAGCGTCCACCCGTTAAGGGTCACGACCGGCGTGTAATCCGGTCCTGACGAGGGGCGTACAGGCGTCTGCGTTTCGGCGGTTTCCATCATTGCAGCCTCAGGCAGACCCATGTTGGAGGTCTTCGCCCAGGCGGCGGTCGAAACCAGGGCCGCGCCTGCGCCGAGCATCTGTCTTCTGTTGAACATGTCTTTGTCCTTTCCTAGTGACCGCCGCCGCCGCTTTCGGCAGCCGCTGCGACTTCCGTTTCACCACCCGCTGCTCCCGCGCCACCGCCGTAAATGGCAGGCGCGAGATTGGCTTCGGCCAACCAGAAATCGCGTTTTGCGTTAACGGCCAGGAGGATCGAGTTGACCTTCTCTCGGCTGTCGGCGAGCAGTTCGAACGTATTGGTGATCATGCCGTTGTATGTGAGGAGGGATTCTTCCTCGATCTTCGTGCGCAGGGGCACGACGCTGTTGCGGTAGTGTCGGGCGATATCGTAGTTCGAGCGATAGGCCTGGTAGGCGGACCGCGCCTCCGAGCGGACGTTGACTGCCTTTTCCGCGAGCAAGTTCGCGGACCGCATGTAGGCCAGCTCGCCTTTCCGCATTCGGGCCTTGCCGGAATCGAAGATCGGGATGACGAACTCCAGCGCGACGTTGCCGGTCGTGTCGACGTTCTTCTCGCCGTCCTCCAATTCACGTTCAGTCTCGAACCCCGTCAGGATTTCGAGATCGGTCACGTACCGCGTTGCTTCCGTAAGGTTGTACGACTTGGCCGTGGCGTCGAGATCGAGCTTGGCCATCTGCAGGTCAACACGACGTTGCAGAGCCTCCGCCTCAATCAGGTCTCGCTTGATCAGACCCTTCGGAAGCTGTGCCAGGCGATTGGGAATCTGGTATTCGGTGTCCGATCCCCAAAGTCCCATCAGCCGCGTCAGTTCTTCTTTCGCGAGACGGGCCTCTAACCGGGCCTTGGCGGTCTGACCTGCCAGTTCGGCATAGAACACGTGCTCACGCGCCTGGCCGCCCTTGGTTAGAGCACCCGTTTCGCCGAGTTTTTGTGCAAGGTCCGAAGCTGCGTCTGCCGCCGCCTGCGCCTGGTTGAGTTGGGCGACCGTTTCCCACGAGGCAACGGCAGTGATCCACGCACGCCGGGTATCGGCGGCAAGTTGCAAGGTCTGCATGGCAGCATTGAGCTGGGCCTTGCGGAACTGGGTATCGGCAATTTCCACGTTCCGTTTGTGGGTAGCGAGCGCCAGGAGGTTGGTGGCGATCACGCCTTCGACGGTTTTGTAAGCTTCAAGCCCTGGCGTGCCGATACCGATCAATCCGACCTCGACTGTCGGGTTCACGAGCATGGTCGACTGCCACGCGTCCGCAGCCGAGCCCCCGAGATCGGCATAGGCTGCCTGGAGGCCCTTGTTGTTGAGGAGGGCGACCTGCACCGCTGTCTCGACATCGACGTTTTTCTTCGCAAGCAACGTCTTCACCCGACCCGAGACGGCCTGGGCATCGTGGCGGTTCTGAATCCAGACGGTGTCTTTTCCGGTCGCTTCTGCGGTTTTGTTGGATACGGACGAGAATCCGGAGTTCTTCTGGGAATACTCCGCCGCCGAGACGCATCCACCGAGAATAAGCGGGAGCGCGATGGTTGCCGCGAGCTTGAGTTTCGTTACGTTCATGACGCGCCTCCGTCTGGAGCCTGCGCGTCGTTCTGGTTTCGCCACGGTTTGGGATCGACCGGGACGCGGTGCGTGTAGCCCGAAACGGGGCTTTGATAGCGGACGGGGCGAACATCGACCGGGAGGTCGGCAAGGTCGCCCGAAGCAATAACTTCAGGGGGCAACGTGGCAACACAACCGCTTGCGAAGAGCGGCAAGGCAACCACCAGAAATATAGGTTTCATGGTGTAATCCGAATAGGAGACGGCAGCGGCGCAGCGGGCAATAACGCCCACCTACGCACGTTCAGACCCGCAAGGACGGGCGTGTCCTATTCAGATATTAGGGGGGCGATGCAGCGGCACGAGTTCGCCGACGACACGATTGTCGTCGATGAATTTGCGGATGGAACCCATCACGACGGGGCCGCCGTCCACATCGGCGGTCGCGATAATCGCAAAACTCACGCAGAAGTCTTTGCAGCACTCCGTCTTCGCAATTTTCTGCATGTCATCCGGAGAGGCGCTCTCGTCTCCATGGACGTGGTCGCCGTTTGTCATGTCGTGGTGGTCGTCAGATTGGACGGTCGTGGATGTCGCTATCGACCCATGCATTGCTGCCGAAGCAGCGGGCAATGAGTATCCAGCCAGTGATGCGATGATCACCAAGCGAAGCAGAACCAGCATTTTTGCCAATGTGATTCGATACATACCCATGCCCGAGGACTAGCATCAGCCCGGATGTTGTCAATTGCGAGCTTCATCTAGCCGATGATTCGCGTCGATTATATGGCACTGCACAAGGGACCATTCCGCCGATGGACCATGAAGAAGCCTTTGTAGAGCTTCCAACGATGGCAAGGTCAACAGGTTATGAAGGGGGAGTGCGGAATTTATGGGAGATATGCGGGCTACATTCGGTGAGTAGCTTAACGGCCTATATCGGGCTTTTCCTGGTCGCTTTCGGCGCAGCGACCATATTGCCCTTCCAATCTGAGCCCGTGCTCGTTGGGCTCCTCGTTTCGGGCAAATTCTCCGTGCCCGGCCTCATCCTCGTCGCAAGTGTCGGGAACATTCTTGGGGCAGTGTTCAACTGGGTTCTCGGCCGGTTCATTGATCGCTTTCAGGACAGGGCGTGGTTTCCGGTGAAGAAAACTGCGCTAGAAAGAGCCAGTGGTTGGTATCGGAGGTATGGCCGATGGTCGTTGCTCCTGTCTTGGATGCCCCTGTTCGGTGATGCGCTGACGGTGATCGCCGGAGTGTTGCGTGAGCCCCTATGGTCCTTCCTGATCCTCGTCACGGTAGCAAAGACCGGCCGCTATCTTGTTCTCGCGGCGGTGACGCTCGGGGCAACCTCAGCCTTGGGGTTCTGAGGTCTCAGAGCCAGCGAAAAGGGAACAATTTTCTGGAAGGTGCGTTATCAGCCGGAAGGAATTTCGCCTCCAATGACCATGCTGAGAACATTTTACCGATTCGTCCAGATAGTGTTCGTGTGTGTCGTGGTTTTGAACGTCCACGGGGCGTTCGCGGCTGCCCAATTCAATCCACGTCACGACTGTCAATCAGCCTCGGAACCCGGGCATCAATCCCCTATGTCCATTCGTGATGTTGATTGCTGCTCCAACCTGCACTGCTGTTCGATTCCATCCGAGTCGCCCTGTGCAGCGGAGCCTTTATTCAGCCCCCTGCCGACTACTCCGATCCTGAACGAGCCCAGTCCGTTCCTGTTGGTACGTGCGGTTTATCCCCCTCCAAAGCTCCTTAGCTGATTTGCTGAATCCAAATATTTGAATCCAACCAGGAGAATAGAGATGAAAACTCTCACAAGATACTCGTTCGCTGCAGCAGCCGCACTTTCAACGTTTGCAGTTATGCCAACCGCCTCTCACGCGGAGATGGCCTACCCAGAAAAATGTAAATCCGAAATGGACATGTCGAAAATGGGTATGATGTCGGACGGTATGGCCGGTGACATGGGCATGGGCGACATGATGACCGACTATCAGAAGGCATCAATGGAAGGCATGAAGTCGCTGCACATGAACATGATGCAGGGCATGATGAAAAAGGACGCCGACGTCGCCTTCGTTTGCGGGATGATCGCCCATCACATGGGAGCGATCAGCATGTCAGAGGTCGAGCTGAAATATGGTGACAACGAATGGGCCAAAAAGACCGCCCAGAAGATCATCGACGCGCAGACCAAAGAAATCGCGGAGATGACGGAGTGGGTCGAAAAGGAAGCGAAGTAGGAAGGGAGTACGACCATGCATCACCCTTCAGACGAAATGACAACCTGCATCGACAACTGCCTGGCCTGCTATCGAGAGTGCTTGTCGATAGCCATGGGGCACTGCCTGGAAATGGGCGGCGAACATACCGAGCCGAAGCACTTCAAGCTCATGATGGCTTGCGCGGAAATCTGCCGGACCTCGGCGCATTTCATGCTCCTCGGTTCCGAGCATCACAAGCACGTCTGCCGCGAGTGCGCCGAAATCTGCACACAGTGTGCGGACGATTGTGAGCGTGTCGGGGACATGGAGTCGTGTGTAGCGGCTTGCCGTCGCTGTGCGGAGACCTGCACTAAAATGGCGGCTTGAAAATCTGGGGGAGAGCACTCTCATCCGTGCTCTCCCCCAACATGCAGTTTGTTCAGGCGATAGCCTTTGCCCTTTCCAACCAGTAGGCGATCAAACTCGCGGCCCAAAGGGCAAAGAGACCAAGAAGTGCCCACTTGAAGTCGGAGTTGATCGCGAAATTGACGGCTGTCATCGTCCCAATCGAAACCGCGCCTCCAAGGATGGCACCGAACGCCGCTATGGGCTCTCGCGAGCGGAAGGCCGTAGCGGCAAGCGTGATCATAAGAACACCCGTCGCCATCGCGAAGCCTCCAAGGACCGCAAAGACACGGCCGAGCCAATCTCTCAAGCTCGGCCCGACTACCGACAGGTCGGCTTCGGTCAACTGCATGTAACGCACGTCCTCTGGCAGCAGCGGCGGGCGAAATAGAACAAAATAAATCCCGATGCAGACGACGATGATCCCCGTCATCGCCATAAGCACTGCCGAGGGTGACCACTTACTTCTATCCAGCATCGTCTTATCCTCAGAGCGGGCCGCTCTTTTTGATACGTCCATCGCCATCGCGACTGACGCCGGGTCAGTCAGGTCCGAGTTTGGTCGAAAAATGCTGCCTTTGCAGCCGTCGCCATCCGGTTGACGCACCATCTTGCGTAGATTGAACCCAGCAAGGTCCCAGCGATCCGGCCAACCACGGAGCTTGGATAGTTGTAATCGATAAACACGTGGAGACGGCAGAGACGGCCGTTATCCTCTATTTGGAAGCGCATCCGGTAGCTTCCGATAACGAGAAGGCACGGCTCTCCTACCGTTTCCCATGCCTTTAGAAACGGCGGTTGCCGCTGAATGACGACTTCCTCTACATACAGGTTCAAACCAGCTACTTTTCCGGTCATCTTGATCACGGAACCGACGCTTCGGCCACGAGCGTCGTCGAAGTCATATGCCATGCTACCCCACAGCATCATGGCCGACGATCTCTGCATGTGCGTGCCGGGTTTTGCCTGGTCGTCCATGTAGTCAAATAGGCGTTCTGCCGACGTCATCACCTCGACATCTGCCTGTGCGGAGTGTGGGTAGATCAACGTGTTTCATCCTTACCCAGGCGGTCCTCGCCGTGAACACCATGGCCATGACCACCGTGGCCATGAAAGAGATGCAGGACGGGGCAAACTAACAGGAGAAAGTAGGGCGCGAGACCAAATGCATGCGCCCAGTGCTCGCGCAGGAGGAAGAAGGCGAAGATGACGCCCATCGACGCAGCAATCAGCGTCCATTTGCGATCCCATTTCATATCCGTACGCTCCTCAATCTGAGGGCGTTGCCAATGACGCTGACCGACGAAAGCGCCATCGCGGCCGCAGCGATGATCGGAGACAGCAAAAGTCCGAACGTGGGGTAGAGCACTCCAGCGGCGATTGGGACGCCAGCCGCATTATAAATGAAGGCGAAGAACAGGTTCTGCCGGATATTGCTCATTGTCGCGTGGCTGAGTTCACGAGCCCGGACAATCCCTTGAAGATCGCCTTTGAGCAGTGTGACGCCCGCGCTTTCAATCGCGACATCCGTGCCGGTTCCCATAGCAATTCCGACATCTGCGGCAGCCAGGGCAGGGGCGTCGTTCACTCCATCTCCGGCCATAGCGACGATCCGGCCTTCTTCCCGCAGACGCTTGACGATCTTGCTCTTGTCTTCCGGCAGGATTTCAGCCTCGACCTCGGTGATCCCGAGTTTTCGCGCAACTGCGTCGGCCGTCGTCTTGTTGTCGCCTGTCAGCATGACAACCCGGACCCCTGCCTTCAGCAAAGCTTGAACTGCATCTGGCGTCGTCGTTTTGATCGGGTCGGAGATCGCCAAAAGGCCTCCAACACGGCCGTCTATCGCGACGAAGATTACCGTTGCGCCTTCACCCCTCATCGCTTCCGCCTGGCTGGTGAGAGCCGAAACATCGATACGAGCTTCCTCCATGATGCGGTGGCTGCCTATAATGAGCTTTCGTCCATCGACACTGCCCGTGACCCCTTTGCCAACCGGGCTATCGAAATCTTCCGCGACGCCGAGAACCAACTGGCGCTCCGTCGCCGCGTTGACTATGGCAGTTGCCAGTGGATGCTCGCTCGCTCGTTCCAGCGTTGCCGCCAAGCGCAGCAGTTCGGGTTCTGTGAACCCATTTATCGCGGCCATGGACGTTACCTTGGGTTTACCCTCTGTCAGGGTTCCGGTCTTGTCGACGACCAACGTGTCGATTTTCTCGAAACGCTCTAACGCTTCCGCATTCTTGATCAAGACACCAAGACCTGCACCCCGGCCAACGCCCACCATGATCGACATTGGGGTCGCAAGGCCCAATGCGCAGGGGCATGCGATGATGAGCACTGCGACTGCGGCTACAAGGCCGTGGGCAAAGCGCGGTTCTGGTCCCCATATCATCCACGCTACGAATGCCACGATGGCAATCCCGATCACCACGGGAACGAACCAACCGGAAACTTCGTCGGCCAGGCGCTGGATGGGCGCTCGCGAGCGCTGGGCGTCCGCAACCATGCGGACGATCTGCGCCAGCATGGTATCGCGGCCGACTTTTCCTGCCTCCATGACGAAGCCACCGGTCTGGTTCATCGTCCCGCCTATCAGCTTTGCACCGACCTCTTTGGTGACGGGCATCGATTCACCGGTGATCATCGATTCATCAACCGAACTGCGTCCTTCGATAAGGCTGCCATCGACCGGGACCTTTTCACCGGGGCGAACCCGAAGCCGATCCCCGACGACAACCATTTCCAGGTCGATGTCCTCGTCGACACCGTCGCGGACGCGGCGTGCCGTCTTAGGGGCAAGGTCAAGAAGTGCGCGGATGGCTCCACCGGTCTGTTCACGGGCTTGCAACTCCAGCACTTGTCCAAGCAATACCAGTACCGTGATGACGGCTGCAGCTTCGAAATAAATGGCGACTGAACCGTCTGCGGAGCGGAACGTGGCGGGAAACAGACCAGGTGCAAGGGTTGCAACGACGCTGTAAATCCACGCAACCCCCGTCCCCATTGCTATCAATGTGAACATGTTCAGGCGCATAGTGACGAGCGACCTCCATGCTCGCTCGAAGAATGGAAAGCCCGCCCATAGGACGACAGGTGTAGCCAGAACGAGCTGAATCCAATTCGAAGTCTGGGCACCAAGCACCATGTGAAGATTGGTCAGGTGGCCACCCATCTCCAGCAGGAGCACAGGCACGGACAGAACGAGCCCGATCCAGAAACGGCGTTTCATGTCGAGATATTCGGCGCTGGGTCCGGTTTCTGCTGTGACCACTTCCGGTTCCAGCGTCATCCCGCAGATTGGGCAGTTCCCAGGCCCTATTTGCCTTACCTGCGGATGCATAGGGCAAGTGTAAATCACGCCTTCCGTCTGATCGGTGACCGGACTTTTCTCGGCTGCCAGCGTGGCCTGAGCTTGATGTTCACCATGATGGTAATAGCGACCTTTATGGTCTTTTTGAACGTCCATTGGATTTAGTTCCCTATTGGTTCGCCTCGTTCGGAGCGTCCCCCTGGCTGATCCAAGACTTTGCAAGGAGATGCAGTACCAGGGTGTCGGCAATTGTCACCGACATGGTCGCCGTGCGGGTATCGCAGGTAACCGACGATCATCCCGCCGTTGAGCGGAGGTGTTCAACCAGTGGATCGGGGAGGGCCGAGAGCAGGTGAGGAGCGGAGGCCGGTGATGGACTGCTGCGGATCAAAGTATCGCTGAGCGCCGGAATCCAGGTGAAAAACAACAGGGTCCGAAGCCGGAAGAATGCCGTTGCACAGGCTGCATACGTTTTTGCAGCAAGCCTTCTGCTCGGCAGGGTGGAAATCACCCTGTCCAGCTACGTCGCCCATGGACGTTTCGACATGTACACCTTGAGGTAAGTCGTTATCGCATATTTTGGGAGCAGCCTCGGCCATCGGCGCGAGGAGGAACATAATTGCGACCAAAACGGCCAGCAATTCTCTCGCGCATCTTCGAATGGCTTGGCTAACGGCAATCATGATTTCGCTCGGACCCTATCGTCGTATTCCAGCATAGTACCGTGCCGTTCCCAGAGTTGCGTTGATCGTGATCAAACGCGAGGACCTTTCCAGACCTAGAAGGTTGGGCCTCCGTCTGCCGGGATGGTCAAGAGTAGGAGGAACAGCCTCCGGAAAAATGGAGTGTAGCATGGGGGTGAATGCGAGCGCGACGAAATTAGCCGTTCTTGTACTTCCGATAGCCGTTTTCGCCACGGTGATCTCCGTCGCAACCGCCCAAACCGCCGCGCCCGGCAACGTTGTCCAAAGACAGGACGGCATGAAGGCGATGGCAAACGCCGCCAAGTCCATCAACGCCATGTTCAAGGACATGTCGCCCTACGACGCAAAAGCGTTCAAAGCGGCCGCCGAGACCATTCGGGCTCACTCGGGAGCTACCTTGTCGGCGTTGTTCGACGGTTCCGGCACCACTGCTGGCTCGAAAGCCAGCGCAAGCATCGAAACCGACCGTCAACAGTTCGACAAGTTGGCAAACGATCTTGGCATCTACGCGTCCGCGCTGTCTCTCGCAGCTGATCGAAATCCCCATGCTCTCGGCCCCGAGATGCGAATGCAGGGGAGCGAGGCCATGATGGGCGGACCCCTGGCACGGAAGATTGACGCGGCACGAGAAGCGGAATCAATGCCCGCCGAACATGCCTTTCATCTGATGCTTCAAACGTGCACGTCGTGCCATGCCAAGTTCCGGATCGAACCCAAGTAGCGGGACGTTGAGCCATAGGAAGCAAGAAGGTTATTGGCTCGGAGAGAGAACGCGATCCCGAAGAAGGAGGAAAGTCCTCTCTACGCAAAACCAGAGCAGGGTTGCTACCGCAAAGCTGGTGGCAAGATAAACCACAAAGCCGAAGCCGCCCTGAAGGTTCTCTTCTCCAAATACAAGCCTGTCGACATGGAAGACCGACTTGTGGGTCAGATAAAGGCTATATGACAAGGTGGCGACCATCAACGCACCCGGAACAGGCAACCGTTTCAAAACATGCTCCAAGTCGAGCATAGCGCCGAGAATGAGCGCGATCCCGACTGAAATGAGCGGGAACCCGGCAACGGCACCAGGCTGCGCCTGAAACACGAGAAAGAGATTGGTTCCTTCAAGCGGCCCTCGAATAGAGAACAGCACAAGAGCGGCTGCGACGAGGGCAACACCTACCGGCAGGGCGATGCGCGAAGGCGCGTAACGCTTGCAAAGTTCCGGTTTGAAAAATCTCGCCGCAGCGAGGATCACACCGAACATCAGGCCATCCAAGCGGGTGTATGTCGGATAATATACGTCCCTGAGATATACGGCGAAGGCATCTCTCAGCTTGTCGGCATCAACAAGGACGCCGACCTGGCTTTCCCAAATCGCGTATCGAAGGATCATTCCCGCAACCACCATCGCCGCAGCGATTAGAAGCATCCAACCCGTGCTAATTCGACGATGCAGCAGCAATACGAGAAGAGGCAAGACCAGATAGAAATGCTCCTCGACACAAAGCGACCATGCCTGCGTAAAGGCTCGTCCTACGCGTGGGTCGAAGTCGAAATTCACAGTGAAGGTCGCAAAGCTCCAGACCGGTTGCATCGTCGGAGCGTCCCGGAGAATGGGGAAAATTGCGTAGAGGCCGAGGACAACGAAAAACGCCGGGAAAATACGAAAGGCACGACGCAGATAGAAGGACTTCAGCCCAACTCTTCCGGTTCGCGAAACTTCCTTGAAGAGTTGGGTTCCGATCAGAAACCCGCTCAAAACAAAGAAAATATCGACCCCTAGCCACGCATAGGTACGAATGCCGACCAACAGGGATGGTGTCGCCTCGACTGGTAGGTGCACCAGCATAACAAGCAGGATCGCCAATGATCGGAGAACATCGGGGCCAACCGCCCTTGATTGTACCTTCTCCGTGGCTTGAGACGCGAGACTTCGTGCTGATGGGAAATAAGCAGAATCTGAATTGACGATAGTGTTCATTGTGACGATCCGTGGCTGTCTCTGGAAAGATTGGGACACGCCCAGGGACGTGTGGGTGCAACCATAGCTTTCTTTTTCCAGATCGAAACAGGCAGGTTCGGATAGATAAAATTAACCTAAATTTTTCGTAAATTTTGAAGTGTCGCACGACCTCTTGCCTGAAATTCCTCCGGCGTGCCTATGCTGGGTCACCTTTCTGGTTGTGCAGTTTGCGCCATCCATATCTGGTCATTCCACGCGGCTTGTAGACCGAAAGCGTCGTCGTCACGAGCAATATGACGAGGCCACCAGCGGCATGGATAACGAGCGAGCGCCTGAGACCAAGGAGATCGGCACTGGACAATGTCGTCTCAACCGCTACCGCCGCGATGTAGGCTATTCCCTCCATCTGGAGCAGCAGGACAATCAAAGTCAGGAGGGTTAGCAGGAGTTTCGCCAGAACCCAATAGTGTCGGAACAAGCCCCAAGTGGTGCAGAGCGACTGAATGACGCCAATTAGGAAGGAGGCGGAAACCAAAGGGACAATGACGAAGCGGGCAATCACCTCCATTGCGACATAAGCGCTCCGTAATACCTGAGCATCCTGACTGGTGAGGCCTGCGACCGCGAGAGCGAGGAATCCCGCGACCGCGCCAAGTGTGCCGACCGAGGAGATGATGTGCGCGACGAGAACGATCTTCCGGAGCCCGGGTCCTATATTCATGGGCTATCACCTTGTGGCGATGTCTGGCTGCCCGTGTCGGCAGGCGACAGGTGGCGGCCAGGACCGTGAGGGCCACCGATCCCGGTGGCTATCAAAATGACGGCCATCAAGATTATCACGCCGAGCATTATCCCAGAGATTTTCACCCATCGTGGCATGCCTGGGTAGGGGCCCGGATCAACCATCGTCAGTGTCCTTCGGCATTTTGGTAAAGTGGACATCGTAGCTGGGGATGGAGCCTCATTTCATAGCGTTAACCCCAAACCGGGCGTTGAGTTCTGATGGTTCTTTTTCGGAAGCGTTCGCGATCTCTTCGATGATCGGACAATCCGGTCGATCATTGCCTTGGCAATGGTTCGCCAGGTGCTTCAGGGTCTTGGTCATGGCTTGTATCGCCGCCGCCTTACGTTCCAGTTCGGCGATATGCTCAAGTGCAATCGCTTTGACGTCTGCACTCGCTCTCGACCGGTCACGCCATAAGGTCAAAAGCGTTTTCATCTGCTCCACTGAAAAACCGAGGTCACGGGCTCCTCGGACGAAACGCAATGTATGAATGTCGTTATCGCTGTAAGTGCGATAGCTCGCCTCCGTCCGGTGCGCGGGGCTTATCAGCTTGATCTGCTCATAGTAGCGGATCATTTTTGTCGAAACGCCGGTCGCTTTCGAGGCTTGCCCGATATTCATTTTGATATCCTTCTATGAGTGGACAGGCGTCCGACCAAAACCGGACGCCTGGATTTCAAGCCGGATTTGCCCGACGAAGCCGGAGCGCATTGCCGAGTACAAACACACTCGACATTGCCATCGCAGCCGCCGCGAATATCGGCGACATAAGGGTGCCGTTCACGGGGTACAATACGCCAGCTGCGACCGGAATCAGCAAAACGTTGTAGGCGAATGCCCAAAACAAGTTCTGCTTGATGTTCAGGATCGTGGCCTTGCTGAGGGCGATGGCCTTCGGCACACCGTTCAGGTCTCCGGACATGAGCACGACATCGGCACTTTCAATCGCGATATCGGTTCCTGTGCCTACCGCCAAGCCAACATCGGCTTCGGTGAGTGCTGGGGCGTCGTTGATGCCGTCGCCAATGAAGGCCACCTTTCGGTTGTCGTGCCGAAGTCTCTTGACCGCTTCGACCTTTCCTTCCGGCAAAACCTCGGCGATGACTTCGTCGATGCCAAGCTGCCTTGCTATTGCCTCGGCCGTACGACGGTTATCTCCGGTGATCATCGCCACCTTCAGGCCAAGGTTATGCAGGGCCTTGATCGCCTGAGGAGTGGTTTCCTTGATCGGATCGGAAACAGCGATGATGGCCGCCAGGCGTCCGTCGATTGCTGCATAGAGCGGAGACTTGCCGCTGTCGCCGAGCCGTTCAGCTTCGCGGGCGAACCTCGAAACATCGATCTTGTGCAGTTGCAGGGCGCGGTCGGCACCAACAAGGATGTCCGATCCGTCCACCGTGCCGCGCACGCCAAATCCAGGTGTCGCCTCGAAATTCGTCACGGTGGCCAAACCCACGCCCTTCGCCTTCGCGGCCGATACGATAGCTTCGGCAATCGGATGCTCGGACAAGGACTCCAGGCTTGCAATCTGAGCCAGTACCAGGTCGGCGTCGAAGCCGTCGGCGACGATCAGGTCCGTCAGTTCTGGGCGTCCCTTGGTCAGGGTTCCGGTCTTGTCGAGCGCAACGACATCTGCCTCGCGCAGGCTTTGCAGTGCTTCACCCTTCCGGAACAGGATGCCGAGTTCGGCCGCACGACCAGTGCCGACCATGATCGAGGTCGGCGTTGCCAGACCCATCGCACAGGGGCACGCAATGATGAGAACCGCGACTGCGTTCACCAGCGCGAATGTCAGCGAAGGAGAAGGGCCGAAGACGTACCAGGCGGCGAAGGTGAGGACAGCCGCGAGGATCACCGCCGGGACGAACCAGCCGGTCACCTTGTCGACGAGCGCCTGGATCGGCAGCTTTGAACCCTGCGCCGCCTCGACCATCTTGATGATCTGGGCAAGCAGCGTGTCGCTACCGACCTTCGTCGCCTTGAAGGTAAATGATCCGGTCTTGTTGATGGTGCCGCCGACAACCTCGCTATCCGAAGACTTCTGAACGGGTACAGGCTCTCCGGTGATCATGGATTCGTCGACGTACGAACTGCCGTCCACTACAGTGCCGTCGACCGGGATTTTTTCACCCGGTCTGATCCGGATGACGTCGCCGACGACAACGTCGCTGATCTGAATTTCGACGAATTCGCCGCCATGCGAGACGAAGGCCGTCTTAGGCTGCAGGCCGACAAGCCTCTTGATCGCCTGGCTGGTCCGGCCCTTGGCGCGGGCTTCCAGGTAACGGCCGAGCAAGATCAGCGTGACGATAACGGCCGCAGCCTCGTAATAGACATTCGCGGTCCCTGGAGGCAGAACGCCAGGTAAAAAGGTCGCAACGACCGAATAGCCCCACGCCGCAGACGTGCCAAGGACGACAAGCGAATTCATGTCAGGCGTCCAGCGTAACAGGTTTGGCACGCCCTTCTGGAAGAACCTCAGGCCCGGGCCAAACAGAACCACGGTCGCCAGCACGAACTGGAGATACAGATTGTTGCGCATCCCGATGGTGTCCATGATCAGTTCGTGGACGCCGGGAATGAAGTGGGAGCCCATCTCCAACAGGAAGAGCGGAAGTGTCAGCAACGCCGAGAAAAACAGCAGGTTCTTGAGCGTTCGTATCTCGACCGTACGATGATCCGCACCTTCATCGCTGACATCAGCGGAGACCACCTTGCGAACGTCATAACCGGCACCCCGGACGGCTGCCTCAAGCGCGGCGATCCCGGTCGCTCCGGAAATCAGGCGAACGGTCGCCTTTTCCGTAGCAAGATTCACAGCCGCGTCGATGACACCGGGCACCGCTTTCAGCGCCTTCTCGACACGAGAAACGCACGAGGCGCAGGTCATGCCTTCGATGCTGAGTTCGTGGGTGACAATCTTGGGGTCGTATCCGGCTTTTTCGATTGCGCGGAGTACCCCATTGGTGTCCGGCACTCCCGTGAAGTGAACAGTTGCTCGTTCAGTACCCAAGTTTACGTTGGCTGAAGCCACGCCAGGGACGGCCGCAATGGCTTTTTCCACGCGCACGACGCAGGATGCGCATGTCATCCCCTCGATGCCAAAGTCGGCAGCTACCGGTGTAGCGGCGGCGATTTCTATTTTTGATGATGCAGTCATGGGACTAT
>NZ_CAXUPW020000003.1:0-522617 GCF_964252935.1 Rhizobium sp. LjRoot98 | reverse complement strand
CGGGTAAAATTGCCAATTGCACGGTTGGTGTATGAAAGGCGCATAAAGCACCGTCACGGAACGGTGCGCCGAAGATGCCGGCAGCGGCGGAAAATTCGACCATTACCGCTGGACGGTTGGCCGCGCCCATTACCGGCCTGCTCGACAATTCCAACCTGCGCGATACACTCTCAGCCAATTCTGCGGCGATGAAAAATGCTGCCGACGTGGCGACAGCCAACAAGGCGATACTTGATCCGATTTGAAGAAGGACGGCGACATGCAGGACAGGCTTTACATCGACGGCGCGTGGGTAAGGCCCGAGAAGGGCGGCACTCTGGATGTCATCGATCCCGCCACCGAACAGGTCATTCACAAGGCCCCCGCCGGGACCAGCGGCGATATCGACAAGGCCGTCAAAGCTGCCCGCTACGCATTCGATTCCGGCCCGTGGCCAAAATTCACCGGCACCGAGCGCGCCGCCTACCTGCGCGCCATCGCCGCCAGGATCACCAAAAAGCGCGAGTTCCTGGCGAAACTCGAAGTCGCCGACAATGGCAAGCCATTACCAGAAGCCCTGTGGGATATCGACGACGTCGCCGGCTGTTTTACCTATTATGCCGGTCTCGCTGAAGAACTGGATCAGCATCCGGAGGAAACGATCCCGCTCAGCGAGCCGCGCTTTTCCTCGCGGGTGGTGCACGAACCGCTCGGCGTCGTCGGCGCCATCACGCCGTGGAATTATCCGCTCTTGATGGCCTCCTGGAAAGTTGCGCCGGCCCTTGCCGCCGGTTGCACAATGGTGCTGAAGCCCTCGGAACTCACACCGCTTACCGCGCTTGAACTCGGCGTGATTGCCGAGGAAGTAGATCTCCCGGCCGGCGTGCTCAACATCGTCACCGGCACGGGCCTTCAGGCCGGTGAGCCGCTGACTGAGCATCCGCTGGTCGACAAGCTTGCCTTTACCGGCTCGGTCGCCACCGGCCGCAAGGTGATGATGGCCGGTGCGCAGGACATCAAGACCGTCAGCCTCGAACTTGGCGGCAAATCGCCCTTTGTCATCTTTGCCGACAGCGATATCGAAAAGGCCGTCGAATGGATCATGTTCGGCATTTTCTGGAACCAGGGCCAGGTCTGTTCTGCCACCTCGCGCGTACTGGTCGAGGCGGAAATCTATGATGCCGTCGTTTCGCGCCTGTGCGAGGAAGCAGCCAGGATCAAGATCGGCAACGGCATGGAGGGTGGAACGCTACTCGGGCCGATTGTCTCCAAGGGCCAATATGACAAGATCGTCTCGGCCATAGACCGCGCCCGTATCGATGGCGCCACGGTTGCCTATGGCGGCGCCCGGCCGGCGGGTCTCAACAGCGGTTATTTCCTTGAGCCGACGGTGCTGACCGACATGAGCGAAGACAGCTATGTCTGGAAGGAGGAGATTTTCGGGCCGGTCGTCTGCGTCAAGCCGTTCAAGGACGAGGACGACGCCATCCGCATGGCCAATGACAGCCGCTTCGGGCTTGCCGCTGCGGTGATGTCGAAGGATGTCATCCGCGCCGAACGCGTCGCCGAAGCCTTTCACGCCGGTATCGTCTGGGTCAACTGTTCTCAGCCGACCTTCGTCGAAGCCCCTTGGGGCGGCTACAAACAATCCGGCATCGGCCGCGAGCTCGGCCATTGGGGACTGTCGAACTATCTTGAAACCAAGCAGATCACCCGTTTCAACAGCGATGAGCCGTGGGGCTGGTACATCAAGGAATGAGGTGCTCGCCGTCCAGATACGGACGCGGGATTTGCAAATCGGCAGGGCTATTGCAAGCCCTGCCCTTCGCTGAGCTGATTAACCGCTTCAACCTGCACTAGTATGGCGATATGCATTGACGCCGGCTACCGTTATACGGCTGGAACGTATTGTCATAAGCCCGATACGAGCGATAGCGCGCATAACACCAATCTGCGTGCGAACCGCCGGTCCGATAATAGCGCCGCCCACCGTCATAGTATCTCGGTTGTGCGAGAATGCCGCCGATAATCGCCCCGGCAGCCAGACCACCAAACGCTGCGCCGAAGTTGTCGTCATAGTCATGGTAGCGCCGATAATTGCCGTAGTCACGGTAATAGCGCCGATTTCCATAGTAGCCACCATTGCGGTAGTGGCGCCGGATGTAGGGGCCGCGATTGCCGCCATAGCGGCCGATACCCCACGAACTACGGTAGGATTCGACCTGTTGAACATCCGAAACCTGGATCTTCGGGCGTTCAGCGGATGGGAATGCCTGTGCCGGCACAACGCTTGAAAAGGCGGTGGCCAGCGACAGACCAATGATTGCGAACATCTTCATTTGAATCACCATTTTGCCTTTCCAAGAGGAAACGTTTCAAACAGTGCTTTTGTGCCATACCTAGAACAAAAAAATAATAGCGCGATGATTACGCCCACACGAGAGGCCTTTTTTCTTCAGCGTTTCAATCAAGACGCTTGAATGTCCATTTCACGGTATACTCGCCGCTACGCTTCATCTTGGCCTTGGTCCGCACCCGCACCGGGCCACCAAGTGCAATCTCCGCGTCTTCAAATGCCTGGCGCGCCTCCGCCATTGCCCGAAGATAGGCGCTGTTGTCGCGCTTCGGGCTATCGGCAATCGCCTTGAGAAGGGCAATCGTATCAAGTTTGTCCTTGGCCATGAACTCTTACCACTCCTTCTGCTGCTGGCTGTGCCGGACGCGCCGGTTCAATACACCCGACAGACCACCTATCTCAAGTCAAGCCCGTGGATCAGGGCAGGATAGCAGATGCCACCCTGCCCGGCCGATTAAACCGGCGTTTGCTGGTGGCGAAGTCGTGCCAGCGCAGCCAAGACGACTGTAGCCGTGAGCGAGGAATAGGCCACAAGCGGCCATGCTGTATCGCCTTGCAGCGCCACGACCGCCAGCGTTCCGGCAATGCCGGTGATCAGGCTCTGGATGCAGAAATAGACGGCAACGGCCGAACCGGCGATATCATCAAAGCCTTTCAGCGCGCCGTTTGCAGTCACGGAAACCGCAAAAACGATACCGATCGCCATGACCCACATCGGCACGATGAAGGTCAAAAAGGATGCGGAACCGAAAATTTGACCAATACTCAACAGGAACGCGCCCAACAGCAGCATCCCCATGCCTCTTGCGAGGCTACCGGGATTACCCCATTTCGCCACGAATTGCCCGGCGAAGCGCGAGGTGATGATCATCGCGCATGCCGCAGTCGCGAAAGCCAGACTGAATGTTAGCTCAGTAAAGCCCGCACCGTCGATCAGCACTCGAGGGGCGATGGAGAAGAACACGAAGAACGTGCCCATCGCCGCGCTAAACCCGAGCGTATAGGTCCAGAACGCAAAACTCTTGAAAATCGGCCCGATCGAGCGGCGCGAGGGTGCCGAAGAGGCCGGCCGCGTTTCGTGCCAGCGAAAGACCGCATGGACGAGTGCCAAGAGGGCGCCTGCACCAAGCGCAGCGAAGATCGCCCGCCATCCCAATCCATCGGCGATCACGGCGCCTGCGATCGGGCCAAGAGCCGGCACGAAGGACAGCATGGCGCTGAAAAGACCGTAGATGACGGCGCTTTCCGGGCGGTCGGCATAGACATCGCGAACAGTCGCAAACGTGGCCACAAGAGCTGCCGACGCACCGGCAGCCTGAAGGAACCGGAAGAGGACGAACACGCCTGCCGTCGACGATGCTGCCAGGCAGAGCGACGCGGCAGCAAACAGCAGCGCGCCGCCGATCAGCACCGGGCGCCGGCCGATGCGATCGGAGACCGGCCCGAACAGGATCTGCCCGACGCCGAGCATGACCATGTAAAGGCTGAGAGTCAGCTGAATGACCGCCGGGCTGGTGTTGAGGATGCCGGGCATTGCAGGAACGACTGGGAGATAGATATCCATCGCCAGAGAGGCGAGAATATCGAAAGGGGCCATCAGCAGCAGCGTTGCTGGCAGGGAATAGGCCCAGATACGGGGTTTTGTAGACATGGGAAAACATCCGCTCAAATGAGGTACATTTGGCGGCGTCTGCCTGTCAGCTTCAGCTGGAATTGGTTCGACAGACCGCCGCAACAACATGAAAAAGTTGTTGCGGCTTACTTATCTGCGGATTTTGCGGTCCCCATGCCGATGCTCCAAGATCCGGAATTCGAAGAACGCTCCTATATCAAAACAGGAGCGGCCAAACAATGTCCCGGAAAAGCGACATCTATTCCGCCGCCTCAACCCTCGGCGCAGGGACATAGTTCAGGATCGGCCCGAGCCAGCGTTCGACTTCGCTAATCGGCATGTCCTTGCGGTCGGCATAGTCTTCGACCTGATCGCGCTCGACCTTGGCGACGCCGAAATAGTAGGATTCCGGGTGAGCGATGTAGATGCCGGAGACGGAGGAGCCGGGCCACATGGCAAAGCTTTCGGTCAGCGTCACACCGATTTCCTCTTCAGCCTTCAGCAGATCGAACAGTGTTGCCTTTTCCGTGTGATCCGGTTGCGCCGGATAGCCGGGCGCCGGGCGGATACCCGCATAGGGTTCGGCGGCGAGTTCACTGGGATCGAAGGCCTCATCGGCCGCATAGCCCCAGAGCTCCTTGCGCACATATTCGTGCATGCGCTCCGCAAAAGCTTCGGCAAACCGGTCGGCCAACGCTTTCACCATGATCGACGAATAGTCGTCATTCGCCCGTTCGAAGCGTTCGGCGATTGCCACTTCCTCGATACCGGCCGTGACGACGAAGCCGCCGAGATAGTCCTGCCTGCCGCTATCGACCGGAGCAACGAAATCCGACAGCGCCACGTTCGGGCGGCCGTCGCGCTTGGTCATCTGCTGGCGCAGGGTATAGAAAGTCGCGCGTTCCTTCGCCCGGCTTTCGTCGGTGAACAAGCGGATATCGTCACCGACCACGCCGGCCGGCCAGAAGCCGACGACCGCTTTTGGGGCGAACCATTTTTCCGCAATAACCTTGGCCAGCATCGCCTGCGCATCGGCAAACAGTGCACGGGCAGCTTCGCCCTGACGTTCGTCGTCGAGGATCTTTGGATAGACGCCCTTCAACTCCCAGGTCTGGAAGAACGGGGTCCAGTCGATATAATCGGCCAGTTCAGCGAGATCCCAGCTCTGGAAGACCCGGGTGCCGAGGAACGATGGCGTCTTCGGCTGATAGGCATCCCAATCGACTTTCTGGGCATTGGCGCGGGCTTTGGCCAGCGGCAGGCGCTGCTTTTCCAGTTCGTTGCGGGCATGCGCATCCGCGACCTTTTTGTACTCAGCCTTGACGGTATCGATGTAACCGCCCTTCATTTCTGGCGACAGCAGGCTGGAAACCACGCCGACGGCGCGGCTGGCGTCGGTGACATAGATCGCCTGACCCTGATTGTAGCGCGGATGGATTTTCACCGCAGTATGAACACGGCTGGTGGTCGCGCCGCCGATCAACAGCGGGATGTCAAATCCCTCGCGCTCCATTTCGGCCGCCACATGCGCCATCTCATCGAGCGACGGCGTGATCAGACCGGAAAGGCCGATGATATCGACGTTCTTTTCGCGGGCGATCTCGAGGATTTTTGCCGCGGGCACCATGACGCCGAGGTCGATGATTTCATAGTCGTTGCAGGCGAGCACGACGCCGACGATATTCTTGCCGATATCGTGCACATCGCCCTTCACCGTCGCCATCAGCACCTTGCCGGCGCTCTTGCGCTCGCCCAAGCCGCCACCGGCCAGCCGTTCGGCCTCCATGTAGGGCAGCAGGACGGCAACAGCCTGTTTCATGACACGGGCAGACTTCACCACCTGCGGCAGGAACATTTTTCCTGCGCCGAACAGATCCCCAACGACATTCATGCCGGCCATCAGCGGGCCTTCGATGACATGCAGCGGCCGCTCGGCATTCTCCCGGGCTTCTTCCGTGTCGGCCTCGATGAATTCGGTGATGCCATTGACCAGCGCGTGCTCCAGCCGCTTTTCAACAGCCCATTCGCGCCATTTCAGGTCCCGCTCCTTGGCTTCCTTGCCTGCCGTACCCTTGAAACGTTCGGCAAGCTCCAGCATGCGCTCGGTCGAATCAGCGCGGCGGTTGAGGACGACGTCCTCGCAGGCTTCCTTCAATTCGGGCTCGATCTGGTCGTAAACCGCCAGCTGACCGGCATTGACGATACCCATGTCCATTCCCGCCTGAATGGCGTGGTAGAGAAACACGGCATGCATCGCCTCGCGCACCGGCTCGTTGCCGCGGAAGGAGAAGGACAGGTTGGAGACGCCACCTGAAATATGCACATGCGGCAGGGTATCGATGATCTCGCGCGTCGCCTCGATGAAATCAACGCCGTAATTGTTGTGCTCCTCGATACCGGTCGCGACCGCAAAGACGTTCGGGTCGAAAATAATGTCTTCCGGCGCAAAACCTGCCTGCTCGGTCAGCAGCTTGTAGGCGCGGGTGCAAATCTCGACCTTGCGGGCCCGTGTATCCGCCTGCCCCTGTTCGTCGAAAGCCATGACCACGACGGCGGCGCCATAGGCGCGGCAAAGCCGGGCGTGATGCAGAAAGGCATCTTCGCCTTCCTTCATCGAGATGGAGTTGACCAGGGGCTTGCCCTGCACGCATTTCAGGCCGGCCTCGATGATCTCCCATTTTGACGAGTCGATCATCACCGGAACGCGGGCAATATCCGGCTCGGCGGCGATCAGATTGAGAAACTCGACCATCGCCTCCTTCGAATCGATCAGGCCCTCGTCCATGTTGATGTCGATGATCTGGGCACCATTGGCCACCTGATCGCGGGCGACATCAAGCGCCTCGGCATAGTTTCCGGCGGTGATCAACTTGCGGAACTTGGCCGAGCCGGTGACGTTGGTGCGTTCGCCGACATTGACGAAAGGAATGTCCTTGGTCAGTGTGAACGGCTCCAGACCGGAGAGTTTCATCAGTCGCGGCACGTCGGGGATTTCACGGGGCGCATGTTTTGCGACGGCCTGTGCGATCGCCCGGATATGGGCCGGCGTCGAACCACAGCAGCCTCCGACGATATTGACCAGGCCTTCGCGGGCAAAGCCTTCGATCTGGGCCGCCATTTCATCCGGCGTTTCATCATACTGGCCAAATTCGTTGGGCAGGCCGGCATTCGGATAGGCGCAGACGAAGGTATCGGCGACGCTGGAAATCTCGGCCAAATGGGCGCGCATGGCATTGGCCCCGAGCGCGCAGTTTAGACCGATGGTGAAGGGATCGGCATGGCGCACCGAGTGCCAGAAGGCTGTTGGTGTCTGGCCCGACAGTGTGCGGCCGGAAAGATCGGTGATCGTGCCGGAAATCATCACCGGCAGGCGGATACCTCTCTCGAGGAAGACTTCTTCCGTCGCGAAGATCGCCGCCTTGGCATTCAGCGTATCGAAGATGGTTTCGATCAGAACGATATCCGTGCCGCCATCGATTAGACCGCGCAGCTGCTCGGCATAGGCGATGCGCAGGTCATCGAACGAAACAGCGCGGTACCCTGGGTTATTCACATCAGGGGAGATCGACGCCGTCCGGTTAGTCGGCCCCAAGGCGCCAGCGACGAAACGGCGCTTTCCATCAACCTGTTGCGCGCGCAAACCGGCGCGCCGGGCAAGACGCGCTCCATCGCGGTTGAGCTCATAGACCATCGCTTCCATGCCGTAATCGGCCTGAGCAATCGAGGTGGAAGAGAACGTGTTGGTCTCAAGGATATCAGCGCCGGCAATGGCGTAGTTGTAGTGAATTTCCTCGATCGCGCCCGGCTGTGTCAGCGTCAAAAGGTCGTTATTGCCCTGCAGATGACACTCGCAGCTAACAAAGCGATCACCGCGAAAATGATCTTCGCCAAGGCCAAGCTGCTGGATTTCCGTGCCCATTGCGCCATCCATGATCAGGATGCGTTCACGTGCCGCCGCTTTCAGCGCGGCCATGACCTCGGATCCATCCGGTTGGGGTGAAACGGCGCCGAAAAGGGCATCGATGGCGGACATGGGAAATCTCCCGTTCTGAAAACGACATTAAACTGAAAATCAGAGATCACATAAAGATATCTTTATGTCAATATATCAGTTGGAAATTTGATTGCCCCGAAATTGAAACGGCCCGCCTCTGCTTGAGACGGGCCGCTTGAAAAAATCGTGCAGATATCTTGGCTTAGAGTCGTTTCAGGCAATCGTCCAGTTCATAGACCGCGCACAGAATGTGATAGAAGCTGCTGGCCGGCGCAGGTTCGTCGACAAAGCTGCCGTCGGCCTTCTGCTTGTCACGCCAAAGCCCCTCGACCGGCGTATCGAGAAAGCCTTGCAACGCTGTAGCGGCGCGAACGGCAGACCGCAGATACCGCTCACGCTCCTCGCCCTGTGTCAGCGCCGCAAAACGAACAGCGGCCTTCAGCCACTCCGTTTGCGGCCAAAGCCGCGCAATCGGATCGGCGACGGAGAAATCGTCCAGCAGCGTCATGACAGCGACGTCGCGTGGCTGGGCAATGCCATATTGTTCGCCAATTTCGAACAACCGCCGCGCCTTCACCAGTGCATCGGCATTGCCGCGCCGCTCGGCCCAACGCAGCAAGAGCCAGGCCCATTCGAACTGGTGGCCGGGCTCGACGATACGGCCCTTGTCACCAGGCATTGGCGCCCAGTCCTGATCGAAGAATTCACGCAGCGCGCCGGTTTCCCGGTCGATGAAATGCTCCATGCAGAGAAAGGCGATTTCATCTGCCAGATTGGTCCAGGCCACGGTGTCGAAGCCCTCCACCGTCTCGCTGGCAAGGCATGCCTCGAACAGGTGCATATGCGGGTTGGAGCAAAGCGGCAGGCGTGATGGATTGTCTTCTTCAAACCCTGCCGACGGATGCTTGCAATGCGCTTCCAACCTGCCGTGCAGCGCATTGCTACGGTCGATCATCTCCGCCTTGCGATCAGGAAAGACCTGCGCCAGATAGGCGAAGGACAGAAGCGCAAAAGCCTGATTGTAGAGATCGAATGACGCGTCGATCAGAGTGCCATCGGCGTCGGCAAGAGCGCCATAAAAACCGCTTGGCTGCAGATAGACCCTATCGAAATAGGCGATGCCATCGCTGGCCACCGTCTGCCAATCGCCGGACCAACCACGTCGCCCGGCTTCCGCGAAGCAATAGACCTGACGAGGCTGGACGCGCGAACGGCGATTGGCCCGCGTCGGCTGCCCGGACATGTCGATCGTCTCGACAAAGCCGCCGCCGACACCATCAAAACCCTTGTCCCGCCAGAGCGGCAAGGCTTTTTCGGAAAGCCACGCGTTCAGTTTTGCGGAAAAACCGGCAATATCCATTGTCATCAATCCGTTCAATCTTATTCGCTCAGCTGCAACTCACCAAGATTTTTACCGAGAAGTTTGGCCAGCGCTTCGATGACCATGGTGTGATCATCACGCTGCGGCAAGCCCGAAACAGTCACCGCGCCGATACAACCAGTACCCTTGACGACGATCGGGAAGCTACCGCCATGCGGCGCAAATTCCGCATCCGGCAAGCCGAACTTGGTGGTGATATCGGTGCCTTGCTTGGCGAGCGACAAGCCCACCGCATAGCTGCTCTTCAGGAACCGGAAGACGCAGTTTCGCTTGCGGCGCACCCAATTCGGATTGTCGGGCGTCGAGCCTTCCAGCGCCGTGTAGAATACCGGCATGGAAAACAGCGTCACATCGATGACGACGCCGAGCTTGCGCTCCACCGCCATCTCGCGCAGCAGCGAACCCAGCGCCCAGCCGGTTTCCAGGCTGAAACTGTCGAACTGAAGTTCGCGTTCCTGCAGTGCAATCTGCTCCAGATCCGCCTCGATAATCATCGTAATCCCTCCATCAATCCTTCCAGAGCCAGGCGGCACCGCGCACGCCGGAACTGTCGCCATGCACCGCCTTGCGGATCGGTGTTTCGAAGCTGTCGCCGAAGATGTATTTGACGATCAGGTCCGGCAATTCGTCGTAGATCTCATCGACATTCGACATGCCGCCACCCAGCACGAACACATCCGGATCGACGATATTGGTCAGAAGCGCCAGGCTGCGGGCAAGCCGGTCGACGAAACGCTCGTAGACGGCGGCCGCTACCGGCTCGCCGTTGCGCTTGTCGGCAATGATATCGCGACCGCGCCGGTCGGTACCCGTGGTCAAGCGATAGTCCAGCTCTACCCCGGTACCGCACGCATACATGTCGAGACAGCCATGTTTGCCGCACCAGCATTTGTGGCCGGGATATTCGTCCCTGGTCATCCAGGGCAGCGGATAATGGCCAATTTCAGCGGCAATGCCCTGATAACCGGCATGTACGTGCTTGTTAATCGCCAGCCCGCCGCCATGGCCGGTCCCGACAATCACGCCAAAGACTGTATGCGCATCCTTGCCGGCACCGTCGACAGCTTCCGAGATCGCCAAGCAATTGGCGTCGTTGGCAAGCCGGACCTCACGGCCGAGTGCGGCGCCAAGATCGCGCCCCAGCGGCTGGCCATTGAGAAGCACCGCGTTGGAATTGCGTACTATGCCGGTGCGCGGATTGAGGCTTCCGGGAATACCAATACCGATCGTTCCCGTTTCGCCAGCGCTCTGCTCGGCGGCTGCGACAAGCTCCTGTACCGCGCGGATACAGGCATCATAGCCGCTGGTCGGCGTGGCGATGCGATGCCTTGCCCGTGTTGCGCCATCGCGATCGAGCGCGATGACTTCCATTTTCGTGCCGCCCCAATCAATTCCGATGAACATGCTGGATCAAACTCTATGGGTGTCATTGTCAAAGGCGGCGCCATCGCGGCCGGGTCTCCTCCCCGTTTCGCCGCACCCTGCTTATCATCGGAAAACCGTTCCGCGCCAGCCCCGGCCTGCATCACACACGTTAGAAAACCCAGTTCGCAGAAAACCACTCAAACCACACCGGAAACACTTGGCTTCCACGCCCACCTTTTGTAAGGGTTCTTCAGGTTGGTCCCATAGCTCAGCAGGATAGAGCGCAAGATTCCTAATCTTGAGGCCACTGGTTCGAATCCAGTTGGGATCACCACTTTTGTCCTGCCCAATACTTGGGGAAAACGCGGACACGACCACCAGCATTGCCTTGGACGATATCGAACCGGCTGGAACTTCGCCGTGGCCGATCAACCTGTTTCCGCCCGCATCAAGGATTTCCATGAACTCGGCGTGAAGAACCGTTCAGAACGGCTACTCTGTGTTTCTGACGATGGCAACGCCGCTGAACAGCCCAAAAAAGAGCACGCCGGAATGAGTGCGGCGATAATCCAGACAGGGGTGCAGCAAGCCCGCCGTAAAGTTTCAGCTGGCGCGCACACAGGAAAACCTTGTTCAACGCCGCCGCATCAACTGTCATGCACGGCTTGCAGGGGCATCCACAATGCCCCTGCAAGCCGTCACCTCAAAAAACGTCAGTAACCGATGCGCACGCCACCGGCATCAGAGGGACCGAGGTCCGGTATCGGTCCATAGCCCTGGTATTGCGCGTAGGTCGTGTTATTCGCGCCGGTGCTGGCGCATCCCGAAAGCGCCAAAAGCGCCAGCGCCGCAACGGCCATCAGAGATTTAAGGGACATAATTTTCTCCTGTCGAGGGGATTGGCCAGCAGGCCGGACGGCCATGGCAAATGTTCGTCTATATCATCGGCAATGACAAGTGGGATCATCCCCGCGAAAGGCGAGATACAAACGACAGCGTAAACACACCTTGAAAGGCAAACCAGACGGCGGGAAATCCGCAAGCATCCGGACAAAGAAAAAGGCCGGGTGAAAACCCGACCTCTCCGACCCGTCTCGACAGCGATTGCCAGTACATCCGTGGTCAACCGCTGGAAACGAATTCCGTATGCCCAATATGGCAAGGGAATGTAACCGTTTCAAGACAAAGCGAAAAATAAGAAAAAAACGGGGCTCTCTGTCAGGCTGCATCCAGCGCAATCGTCAGGTCGGCGATCAGATCATCCGGATGCTCGATACCGATCGAAAGCCGGATAGTCGATTCCAGCACGCCGATCCGCTGGCGGACCTCCAGCGGCACGCCGGAATGGGTCATCGTGGCCGGATGACTGGCCAGCGATTCCGTGCCACCGAGACTGACGGCGAGCTTGAAGATCTGCAGCGCATTGAGAAACTTGAAGGATGCAGGCTGGCCACCGCGGATATCGAAGGAAAAGGTCGAGCCAGCGCCGGTACACTGCGCAGCAAATGTCTTGCCAAGTGGCGACTGCGGGTCATGATAGGGCAGATAATGAATGCCCTCGACCTTGGGGTGATCGCGCAGGAAATTGGCAACCTCGAGTGCATTGTTGTTGGCCTTTTCCATGCGAATCGACAATGTCTCAAGAGACCGGCCAAGCATCCAGCAGGAATGCGGATCGAGTTGCGTGCCGATGGCGCCGCGCAGTGCCTTGACCTGTTTCATCACCGCCTTGGCACCGAGAGCCGCACCCGCGATCAGGTCCGAATGACCACCGACATATTTGGTCAGCGAATAAAGCGAGATATCGGCGCCATGTTCGATTGGCCGCTGGAAGACCGGGCCAAGCAGGGTATTGTCGCAGGCGACGATCGGCGTATGCCCCTGCTTGCGGCCGATCGCATCGGCAATCCGGCGGATCATCGCGACATCGACAAGGCTGTTGGTGGGGTTGGCCGGCGTTTCGATCAGGATCATCGAGACCCGGCCTTTGGTCATCGCCTCTTCAGCCGCCGATTGCACCGACGCCTCGTTGACGCCATCGGCAAATCCAACCGCAGCAACACCCATGTTGAGAAAGGTTTTTGCCAGCAGCGTTTCGGTTCCACCGTAGAGCGGCTGGGAATGAAGAATGGCGTCGCCCGGCCGTACGAACGCCAGAAGCGTCGTTGCAATCGCTGACATGCCGGAGGAAAACAGCGCGCAGCTTTCCGTCCGCTCGTAAACGGCGAGACGGTCCTCAACAATCTCGCTGTTGGGATGATTGAAGCGGGAATAGACCAGCCCCGCCCCGGTCCCCGCAGGCGGCTCGCGGCGGCCGGAAACGAAATCGAAGAAATCGCGCCCTTCTTCGGCCGACTTGAACACGAATGTAGACGTCAGAAAGACCGGTGGCTTGACCGCGCCCTCGGAGAGCTCCGGGTCATAACCGTAATTCAGCATCAGGGTTTCGGGATGCAGTTTGTGATTGCCGATATGAGTCTTGGAGGGATGTGGAGCAGTCATGACGGTCTCCGGGATTTGCGGCCAATGACGCAGTCTACATCAATTTTCGACACCGCTTCTTGCCATTCTTCGGGTTTTTTCATCCGAAAATTGCGCTACAGCGATGGATGACCGGAAAAACCGGATAGTGCAGCACTGGCCCGTCGTCTGCGAGGCCAACGTTTCGCAATCAATCCACCGCACCGCTCTTGAGACTGCCAGGAACATTCATCTTCTTACGCTCACGGGCCATGTCGCTGACGGCGGCACGCAGCCGCGGGTGCCGGGCCATGAAGATATTGAAATCGCGCCGGTCGAGTTTCAGGAACTGGCAGAAATCCACAGCGATCACGTCGGCGGTGCGCAATCCGCCGCTGAGAAGTGCCATCTCGCCGAAAAATGCGCCGGCTTCCAGCATGATGGCATTGCCCGGCAAGCGGACCTCGGCAGCACCGGCCGAGATGAAATACATGGCATCGCCACGCTCCCCAACCCGGATGACCTTGTCGCCCGGTGAGGCCGAGGCCGGACGGAACAGGAGGAGAAGCTCCTCGAGCGCATGCTCGTTGACTTCGGAAAACAGCGGGAAAGTGTGAACCAGCTGCTGTTTCTTCAGCTGCTGTTGGCTTTCCTTTTCCTCCGTCCGCGCCTTGATGATGTCGAGCTCGCGGCTCAGTGTTGCAAATTTCCGCTGGCCATAGTTCGGCATGGCGCCGCTCAGCGCCGTCTTCAGCTTTGCCGCAGCCCAGAAAATCAGTGGGTTGAGGGTAATCGACAGGATGGCGCCTGCCAGGATGAGGTCATATCCCTCCTGTGACATCAAGCCCAGGGAGACGCCGAGACCGGCGACGATGAAGGAAAATTCACCGATTTGCGCCAGGCTCGCCGCCACGGTCAACGCCATCGACAGGGGATAGCGCAGCATGAGCACGAAGGCGGCGGCAATCAGCGATTTTCCAAGCGTGATCAACGCCACAATGGCGAGGACTGCAAGCGGCTGATTGATGAGGATCATCGGGCTGAACAACATCCCGACGGACACGAAGAACAACACCGAAAAGGCATTCTGCAACGGCAGCGAATCGGCTGCCGCCCTGTGGCTGAGATGTGATTCGCTCATGACCACGCCGGCAAAAAATGCGCCGAGCGCAAACGAAACACCAAAAAGCGTGGCCGAACCAAAGGCGATGCCCAACGCAATGGCAAGAACCGTCAGCGTGAACAATTCGCGCGATCCGGTGCGGGCAACCAGCGTCAGAAGCCAGGGAACGATTCGTGGCCCAAGAACAATGGCAAGAACAGCGAATGCACCAAGCTTGACCAGGGTCAGCACGATCGTCAGCGCAACCGGCGTAGAGCTCGCTTCTGCTCCGTGCGCCGCGGCACCTTGAGCGCCCAGAACCTCCGCGACGATCGGCAGTAAAACGAGTGCCAGCACCATCGCCAGGTCCTCGACGATCAGCCACCCGATGGCCACCCGCCCATTCGGCGAGTTGACCAGATTTCGCTCCTCCAGCGCCTTGAGCAGAACGACAGTACTGGCAACCGAGATGCTCAAGCCAAAGACCAGTCCGGCGCCGAGGTTCCAACCCCAGAGTGTGCTGAGACCAATTCCCAGAAGCGTTGCCAGGGCAATCTGCCCGATGGCGCCGGGGATGGCCACGCCGCGAACGGCGATAAGATCGGCAGCAGAGAAATGCAGGCCGACACCGAACATCAGAAGGATGACGCCGATCTCGGCCAATTGGGTGGCAAGGCCGGCATCCGCCGTAAACCCGGGCGTAAAGGGTCCCATCAGAATACCGGCAACGAGATATCCGACCAATGGCGGCAGGCGGAGCCGATCCGCGACATAACCGCAGCCCGCAGCCAGCACGAAGCTGATTGCGACGGTTGCTACCAACGCCATATCGTGATGCACGCACTACCCCCCGGCTGCCTTCATTCCATTCATCTGATGTATTTGCATCGGAAGCCTCCGGCAAGCGCTCGGCCAAGTATCAAATGGGGGAAGGCTGATTTATCGTTTTCCAGGTGCCAGGAGGGTTGATGCCCGCATCAGGACCAACCTTGCGGCCGCCGCTTTTGGAACAAGCCTTCGATCCACACGTTTGCGGGCAAGCTTAAACAGGAAAAAGCACAATGCAAATGACCATGCGCGCCGTTGTCTTCGTTATCGTCGGATCGATCCTCAGCATTCTTGTCATCAAATATGCCGACAACGATCTCAATGCGGCCGTGCCGATGATGGACCCGGCCGCAGAAGCAGCGCCTGTCTGATCCACAACGATAAAAAACCGCCACAATCAACCGTCACTCGTATCGCTCAAGGGCGCGCAGCAACTCTGAACGCGGCGTAAGCCTTGTTGCAGTCCGGCATTGGCAGGTCCGCCTTAGCTGGCACCAGGAGACGAAGCATGACGAAATGGCGCAATGAACCAATGCTCCCCAACCATGTGCAGTTGTGCCAGCGTGTCTTCGACAAAGCAAAGTCGGCCCGCAATATCGCCCCTGACAGCGACGCCAACGACCCGGTGGCGGCGCTGGTGCTGACATTGTACCGCCACGGCGTTCGCGGCGAAGAAGAATTGTTGACCCGTGTTCTCCTAGCACTGGACGAGAAGTCCTGACCGCGATCAACGCCTGCCTCACCATGCTTAAGGCTTGACCGCCGAATAATATTGATAAAAACTATAGACTATCAAACGGCTCGACGGTGAGGTGTGATGAACCAGTTGATCGTCAACCCGATGACATTATCCGGCACCGCTGCCAGCGAAGCGCCGGTGGGATCGCAACGGCCAGTCGTCGCCATTATCGGCGGCGGCGTGTCGGGTGCGGCAACGGCCTTTCATCTCGCGTCGTCAAACCAGACCTGCGCGCCGCAAATCATCGTCTTCGAACCGCGCGAATGTCTTGGCAAGGGCCTTGCCTATGATACGACCGAACCTGCCCATCGTATCAACGTGCCAGCCGCGCGCATGAGCCTCTTGAGCGACGAACCGGATCATTTTCTGCGCTGGATTGCGGCGAATTCGGCAACAGCCGGCGATGTCGATGCCCTGCGGCCGGATGGCGCTCTGTTTCCACGCCGCAGCGTGTTTGGCGATTACGTCAATGCCATGCTGCAGCCACTCGTTGCCAGCGGTGCCATCCAGCATCGACGCAACGCCGTCGCCCATGTCCTGCGCGAGGATGCGCACTGGTGGATCAGCGGCGACGATGGCACGCAGACCAAGGCCGACATTGTCGTCATCGCCACCAGCCACCCGCCACCGGTGGCGCCGGGCCGGCTTCACGCCCTGCTGAAAGACCATCCCCGTTTCGTTCCCGACCCAACCAGTGCGAATGCGCTTGCGGCCATCCGGCCATCAGACCGGGTGCTTATCGTTGGCAACGGCCTCACCTCCGCCGACGTCATCGCAGCTCTCGCGCTGAAGGGTCACACCGGCCCGATTACCGCGATTTCACGGCGTGGACTGCGCTCGCGCGGCCATGCGCCGGTGGCGCAGGACCCCACCGGCGACTTTCTCACGGAACCGGCCTTTACGGCGCGGGCATTGCTCAAAAATATCCGCCGCACAATTTGGCAGGCCGGTCTGGGGGGCCGGACTTGGCACGGCGTCATCGATCAGGTCCGCGCACAGGGACAGGCACTGTGGCAGGTTTTGCCGATGCAAGAACGACAGCGCATCGTCCGGCATTTGCGGCCGTTCTGGGACGTGCACCGGTTCCGCGTCGCGCCGCAGGTGGAAGCAGCACTTGATACGGCGATCGCTGAAGGGCGCCTTGAAATCCTCGCAGGCTCGGTTGCGGCAAGCCGGATTGAAGCGGATGTGATTCATTGCGCGCTACACCTGCGGCGCTGTCCCGGCACCATCGAGAAGAGTTATGACGCCGTGGTCGTCACCACCGGCCCCGGCCATGGCGGCATTCTCGCCAGCCAGCCTTTCCTCGTCGAGCTTTCGCACAACGGTTACCTCGAACTCGACCCGACCGGCCTTGGGCTCTCCTGCACGCGTAACTCGGAAGCCATTGGTCCGGCGGCGGGCGTGACATCGTCCCTGCTGATCGCCGGACCCCTGGCACGCGGCACGTTCGGCGAGTTGATGGGCCTGCCACAGGTGACCGACCATGCCGTGTTTGTTGCCACGAAGATTGCCGAATTCTTGTCGGCGCAAAGGCCAAAGGCGGCGCAAAAACCGCTTTAAGAAAAGACTTTTCTTAGTATAGTGGATCTATAGAAATTATAATCTTATCTTTCCGCCCGACTTCTTCCACCCATGGTCCGTACAAAAAATGGAGCGTGCGATGGAAACCATCCTGCAGTATCAGCCAATCGTCAAACAAACGGCCGGTCGCCTCCGCAGCGATTTCGAAGCCATCGAAACTGCCCGGGCACTGGCCGCCGATTTCGCCACCCGAGCCGCCGATCGCGATGCCAACCGCACCCTGCCCTACGACGAACTCGAGGCGATCGCCGAGTCCGGGCTTCTAGCGATTACCGTTCCCGCCGAATATGGCGGGCTGGATGTGTCCAATGCGGTGCTGGCGGAAGTGACTGCCATCCTGTCCGAAGCGGATGCATCGATCGGCCAAATTCCGCAAAACCATTTCTACATTCTGGAAGCCTTGCGGGTGGACGGCAGCGAGGAACAGAAGCGCTACTTCTTCGGCCGTGCGCTGGCGGGCGACCGTTTCGGCAACGCACTTTCCGAACGCGGCACCAAGACGGTGGCCGATTACAATACCCGCATCACGCCGGAGGGACCGGGCTACCGCGTCAACGGTGAAAAATTCTATTCGACCGGCGTCCTTTTCGCCGACTGGATCACCGTGTTCGCACTCGATCCCGAGGATCGGCTAACCATGTCCTTCGTCGCCAAGGGCACCGAGGGTATCGAGATCATCGACGATTGGGATGGCTTTGGCCAGCGCACCACCGGCAGCGGCACCACCGTCTTCAAGAATGTCTATGTCAATGCCGATGTCATTGTCTTCCATCACAAAGGCTTTGAGCGGCCGACCACCATCGGTTCGGTCGGCCAGATCATCCATGCCGGTGTCGATCTCGGTATCGCGCGTGCCGCCTTTGCGGAGACGCTGGATTTCGTCCGCACGCAGAGCCGTCCGTGGAAAGATTCCGGCGTCGAGCGCGCCACAGACGATCCGCTGACCATCGCCAAGATCGGCGAGATCGCAATCAAGATCGAGGCCGCTACAGGGCTGATCGAGCGGGCTGGCCGCAAGGTCGATGTCGCCCAAATGGACGCGACCGAAGCCAATGTCATCGACGCTACACTCTCGGTCGCCGCGGCAAAAGTCCTGACGACCGAAGTCGCGCTCTCAGCGTCCACGACGCTGTTCGAACTCGCAGGAACATCGGCCACCCGCATCGGCCTCAATCTCGACCGCCACTGGCGCAATGCCCGCACGCACACCCTGCACGACCCGGTGCGCTGGAAGGCCCATGTCGTGGGCAATTATCACTTGAACGGCGTCGTACCACCGAAGAACGGGGCGTTGTGAGACAGACAATTGCGGCGGTGAAATTCTGCGGCCGCAAACGGCTAGGAGACCCGAAAGCGATAGACTGATGAGGACCGCCCCTCACTCCCTGTCATGCTCTCCTCAGGTTTCAACTTGAGGACCTGTGGCGGGCATCCAACGATCCAACGTCCGCCCGGTTAAAGACTCTTCCACTCGAAGACCTAAACGGCACCCCGAATCGGCAGGGCTATCGCATATGGAAGGAGGCAGTCTGGGAACGATCCTATCTTCTCCCCAGCGGGCAGAAGTGCCGAGCGGATGCGAGGCGATGAGGGGGCTTCGGCGAAGCCGGAGCCGGACAAAGGTGGCCTTCGGCCCCTCATCCGGCGCTTCGCACCACCTTCTCCCCGCTGGGGAGAAGAGGGAGGGCGCCGCCAATGGCACATGCGACGGCCCTGCCCACATTCGGGGATACCGCATCGCTCACGCCGCATCCCAGCTGTAAATTGCGATTTCCCTTCACGCTGCTCAGCTGTACAAACTCACCACCGGGATTTTATCGTTCAGCACGAACTCGCCGACCTCCTTCGCCTTGTAGAACACCGGATCGTGCAGCGTGTGGGTGCGCACATTGCGCCAGAAGCGGTCGAACCGGTATTTTTCCGCCGTCGACCGAGCTCCGGTCACCTCAAAAACGCGCGCGGTGATATCGAGGGCGACATGGGTGGTGTGAACCTTGGCAGCGTAGGCCTCGGCCGCCGCCTCGCCGCGTTCGCGCGCGGTCACATCCCGTCCCTTCGAAAGGGCGGTTTGCACCGCCAGCGCTGCACCGTCCGCAAGAGCCACGGATGCCTTCAGCGCGGCCGTGAACTCACCCACGCGCTCGAGAATATACGGATCGTCCGAGGCGCGTTCGACACCCGACGTCACCCAGGGACGGGTCGTGGTGCGGACATAATCGACGGCGGCGGCCAGCGCGCCTTCAGCGGCGCCCAGATAAAAATTGACGAAGACCAGCTGAATCAGCGGCGTATTGAACGTTGCCAGAGCCGGTGGCGGCGCATTTTCATCGGCAGGTGCTGCGACGAAATCTTCGTCGTAGACCGGAAAGTCGTGGAACTCGACGCTTCCGGAGTCGGAGAGCCGCTGGCCGATATTCTCCCAGTCGTCATTCGCGACATAGCCAGGCCGATCGGTTGGCACGGCGAAGTTGGCGATCTTGCCATCCAGCGTCGCGCTGGCATTGATATAGTCGGAAACCCGGGCGGCGGTGGAGAAGGATTTACGGCCGTTCAGCACGTAACCGGTGCCACGGCGCGTCAATGTCAGGCCGGCGTCGCGGGGGTTGACCGCCGCACCCCAGTAAAGGTTCTGTGCCACGGTCTCAGCGCCCAGCACCTGCGCGCGCGCCTGATCCGCAAAAGACCAGTAGATCGACTGGCTGTTGACATAGTGGTAGCCGAGCAACTGGCCGACAGAGCTTTCGCCGCGTGCCAGGATGCGAACGAGCTTCAGCCCATCGACCCAATTCAGCCCACCGCCACCAACCTCACGCGCATGCAGGGCATTGAGCAGGCCCGATTTCTTCAGTTTGACGATCTCGCCGATCGGCGGGCGCCCTTCCCTGTCGAGGTCTGCCGCGCGCAGCGACAGGTCGTGGGAGATTTCGGCGGCACTGGCAAACAGGCTATCGCGGGTGACGCCGAGACCGGCGGCATAGACGACATTGGATTGGCTCATGGGAAAAGCTCCAGTTCTTTAACGAGGAAGAACGGCGGAACCGTCGGCGGCTCCGCCATCGCGATGCAAAAGCTCAGAACAGCTTGGCCGGAATCCAGTTTGCCGTAACCGCATCGCTGGCGCTGAAAGCCGGGATCTTGGCGGCGAGTTCCTCGATGGTTTTGACGCCGGCGTCTCTCAGGCTTTTCTGGGTCAGCAGCGTCGGCTCGACGGTGATCTGGCGAGGAACGTCCTGTCCGGCAATTTCAAGCGCAGCCGCGCGGATCGAAACGGCGCCAACCACGGCCGGATTGGTTGCGACCGTTGCGACCCAGGGACTGCCTTCCTCGACAATCTCCTGGATATCGGCAGTGGAAACATCCGCCGAATAAATCTTCAGCTTGTCGGCGATGCCGAGATCGGCCGCCGCCAGCTTCACCCCACGGGCAAATTCGTCATAGGGCGCGAAAACCACGGTAATATCCGGATTGGCCCGCAGTGCCGCTTTCGCCTGATCGGCCGTGGTTGTCGCTGTCGTGTCGCTGACATTGCCGAAACGCGCCTTCTCGACGACCCCCTTATTCTCCGCCTTGAACGCATCCCAGACCTCGTTTCGGCGATCGAGCGGCGCAAAGCCGGCGACATAGACGTAACCGGCATTGAAGCTGGTGCCGTTATCCTTGACCGCCTGTTCGAGAGCCTGTTTTGCCAACGCGTGATCGCTTTGCTCGACTTGAGGCACTTTCGGATTGTTGAGATTGACATCAAAGGCGACGACCTTGATGCCCTTGTCCAGCGCCTGCTGCACGACATCGGCGAGCGATTCGGGAACACCGTGATCGATAACGATGCCTTCGACGCCGAGATTGATCGCCTGCAGAATCTGCTCGCGCTGTTCCGCCGCGTTCTGGCGTCCAGGGAACACCCGCAGATCGACGCCGAGCGCCTTCGCCTGTGCCTCAGCACCGGCCTGATAGGCCTGGAAAAAATCACCGGTGGAAATGTAGCTGATCAATGCCAGCTTGACGCCGCCCTTGTCGAACGGCGCCGGTGCGCCTGCAACACCATCGGCCTTGGCAGCAGAGACGAACAGGAAGGGAATGAAGGCGGCGGTTGCCGCCAGACGGAGAATGGTTTTCATAAAAAGCGTTCCTTCTGAAGACAATCGGAGACGTCACCGGCAGCAGCCTTCTCGGGACGCAACATCTATTAAATATTCAATCAATAAATTTAATAGACTAATTAGTGCCAATTTTCTGGATTGATAGAGAAACGTGTTTCACGGAAACCGAGCTCACCGGCAAAGTCCTACCGGCATCGCGCCGCTCGACAGCCGCTGCCCGCGCGGCGCGAACTTTCTGCCGCACTCCGTCCCTCAGCAAAGAAATTACCGGCTCAGACGGTACTTCGCAAAGCTGTTCCGCCAGCCCGGCTGTCACCAGCAGGAAATATATGACAAATTATATAGATAATAAAGATATCAGGATTCCCATTCATGCCATTGCTTCACATCGATGCGCTCAACCGCAGCTTTCAGTCCACGCGCGCCCTCGTAAACGCAATGCTGAAGATCGATGCCGGAGAGATCGTGGCATTGATGGGGGCAAACGGTGCCGGAAAATCGACACTGGTGAAGATCCTCTCCGGAGTGTTGCCCGCCGATAGCGGCGTAATCACGCTGAACGGCCGGCCCTATGTCCCGCGCACGCCCGCACAGGCCGCCGCTGCAGGCATCGTCACCGTCCATCAATCAACTGATCTGGTGGGCGCGGCAGGCCTCACCGTTGCAGATACGCTGCTGCTGACGCAGTTCAGCCAGCGCGGCCAACCTTTCTTCATCTCCCGCGCCAGCGTCAGACGGCAAGCACAGGCAATTCTCGACGCCGCCGGGTTCGATCTGCCGCTGGACCGCGACTTCGCCGATCTCACGGCAGCCGACCGGCAACTGGTGGCCATTGCCCGCGCACTGGCCAACCGGGCGGACCTCTTGATCCTCGACGAGCCGACAGCCAGTCTTTCCCTTGCCGAAAGCCAGCGCCTGTTTAACATTCTCAAGCGCTTGCGCGATGGCGGCCTTGCCATTCTCTACATTTCGCATCGGACCGCCGATCTCCAGGCAATTGCCGACAGGGTGCTCGTCATGCGCGGCGGGGCGATCGCTGGCGTCTTCGAACGTCCGATCGATTTTGCCGCAGCGATCGAGGCAATGATCGGCCGCAAGCTGCAATCGGCGCGGCCCGGCATTCGCCCGCCTGAAGGGCAGCCGGTCTTTGAGATGCGCGACGCGCGGCTGTTGCCCGGCTCCCTTCCTTTCGATCTCGCCGTCCACACCGACGAGGTGGTGGCGATCACCGGTGTGCTGGGGGCCGGCAAGAGCCGCCTGCTCTCCGCGATCTTCGGCAACGGCCGCCTTGCTGCCGGAGAGATGTATCTGGACAGCCGCCGGCACCGGCCGAAAACACCGGCAGAGGCGATTGCCGCCGGTGTCGCCATGGCCGCAGAAGACCGGCACCGCTCTTCCTTGATGCCAGCCGATTGGCCAGGAAGTTCACTGGCAGCCACCATCAGCCTGCCGCATCTTTCCAAATGGTATCCGCACGGCCTGCTGTTTGGCGGCCGTGAACGGCGCGAGGCGGAACAGGCAATCGACCGCCTGCGCATCAAGGCATCCGGACCACTGGCCCCGATAACCTCGCTTTCCGGCGGCAACCAGCAAAAGGTGGTTCTGGCCCGCTGGGAAGCCGAACCGAGCCGGCTTCTGCTGCTCGACGAACCCTTTCAAGGCGTCGATGTCGGCGCCCGTCACGATATCATCCAGGCGATCCGCAGCCGCAGCGACCGTGCCACCCTGATCGCCACCTCCGACCCGGAAGAAGCCTACGAGGTTGCCGACCGCATTCTGATCATCGACCACCACAGCCTTGCCGCAGCGCCCGGCGGCGCGCGCGGCGGTCTTTCCGAGGAAATCCACGCATGACATCGACCATTGACGAAGCCGCTCCGGTACAACGCAACGCAAACCGGGTTGGCTGGCTTGCAGACCTCGGTACGGCCTTGCGATCGAGCGCCGTCTTCATTCTTCTGGCAGCGCTGCTTTTAGGCTTCTCTGCCGCCGAGCCCGCCTTCGCCAATCTCGGCAACCTGATGAGCATCCTGCAGGCCGTGGCCGTCGTCGCCATTCTCGGTGCGGGCGTCACAGTGACGCTCGCCGTTGGCGGCTTCGATCTGTCGATCGGCGCGATAGCCGCCTCCAGCGTCATGGCCGCCAGCTATGCGATGATCGTCTGGGGGCTCGGTGCCATTGCCACCGTGCTGCTGGTGCTTGCCTTCGGTGCGCTGATCGGCCTTGTCAACGCCTTCCTCATCGTCCGGCTGAAGGTTCCCGATCTCTTGGCCACGCTGTCGATGATGTTTCTGCTCTCCGGCCTGCAGCTGATCCCGACCGCCGGCCGCTCGATCTCCGCCGGACTGATCCTGCCGAACGGCACAACCGCCACCGGCGTCTACGATCCCGCCTTTCTCCTGATCGGCCGCGCCAACCTGGCCGGCATCGTCCCGGTTTCCGTCGTGCTGATGGCCCTCGTCGCCATCGCCCTGTTCGTGCTGACGGAGCGGACCCGCATCGGCCGCCTGCTGTTTGCCACCGGCGGCAACGCGGTAGCGACGCGGCTGGCGGGTGCATCAACGGCGCGGCTGAAGATGCTTGCCTATGTGATCTCCGGCACGCTTGCCTCGCTCGGCGGTATCGTCATTGCTGCCCGCGTCGGGCGCGGCGACGTCTCCTCCGGCGGCTCATTGCTGATGGATGCTGTCGCTGCCGCCCTGATCGGCTTCGCAGTGCTGGGCAAGCGGCGGCCGAATGTTCTCGGCACCATTGTCGGTGCCGTCTTCGTCGGCGTTCTGCTCAACGGCCTGACCATGCTCAACGCGCCCTATTACACGCAGGATTTCGTCAAGGGCGCCGTCCTCGTCGGCGCCTTGGCGCTGACCTACGGAACTGTTCGCAGTCCCTCCCCCTGACATGACCCCGCCGGCCGGGATTTCGCCCGGCTGCGTAACTTCCCAGCCCAAGTTTTCCGGCCGCTGTTCCATCTTTGGAAATTTCTTCCTCGGCAAGCCGCATAATACACTTATTCTATAGATATTATTTAAACGGGGATTGACCATGACACAGGATAAAGCGGTACAGGGCGTCGGCCGGCGTGACCTTTTGAAACTCTCGGCAGTCGCCGGTGCGGCCATTGCCGGAGCCAGCCTTATCGGCAGCCGGACAGCGGCGGCGGAAGGTGAACTCTCACTGAAAGGCAAGCGCATCGCCATCAGCGCCACCGGCACTGATCACTTCTTCGACCTTCAGGCCTACAATGCCCAGATCGAGGAAGTGAAGCGCCTCGGTGGTGAGCCGATTGCTGTGGATGCAGGGCGGAACGACGGCAAGCTCGTATCGCAACTGCAGACGCTGATTGCCCAGAAGCCGGACGCCATCGTCCAGATTCTTGGAACGCTCAGCGTCATTGATCCCTGGCTGAAAAAGGCGCGCGACGCGGGCATTCCGGTCCTGACCGTCGATGTCGGTTCGACCAATTCGATCAACAACACCACTTCCGACAATTGGGGCATCGGCAAGGACCTGGCGCTGCAGCTGGTTTCCGATATCGGCGGTGAAGGCAATATCGTCGTCTTCAACGGCTTTTACGGCGTCACGCCCTGCGCCATCCGCTACGACCAGCTGGTCAATGTCGGCAAATATTTCCCCAAGGTCAAAATCCTTGAGCCGGAATTGCGCGACGTCATCCCGAACACGGTTCAGGACGCCTTCACGCAGATCACCGCGCTTCTCAACAAATACCCGGAGAAAGGCTCGATCAAGGCGATCTGGTCGGCCTGGGATATCCCGCAGCTCGGTGCCACCCAGGCGGTGGCCGCCGCCGGCCGTACCGAGATTCTGACCTACGGCGTCGATGGCAGCCCTGAAGTGCTGCAGCTCGTTGCCGATCCGAATTCGCCAGCCGGTGCCGATGTCGCCCAGCAGCCGGCCGAAATCGGCCGCACGGCAATCCAGAATGTCGCTAGGCTGCTCGCCGGCCAGACACTGCCGCGTGAAACCTACGTGCCAGCGCTGATCGCCAACAAGGCAAACGTCAACGAAGTCAGCAAAAAGCTCGGTATCGGCTGACATCAGCATGTCTTCGGGGCGATCCGGACCGATACCGGATCGCCCATTCCATAAGGGTCGATCAGCAGGACGGTCATGCCATGAGCACAGCTTCACCAGACGAAACCGGCGATGCCATTCATCTCGACGGGATCGTCAAGCGCTTTGATGGCGCACTGGCGCTGAACCACGCCTCGTTGCGCGTCCGGCGCGGTACCGTTCACGGCCTCGTCGGCCAGAACGGCGCCGGCAAATCGACCCTGATCAAGCTGCTCGCCGGCCTGCATCAGCCGGACGAAGGCCGTATCAAGATCGATGGCGAGGCTTACGACAGACTGACGCCGCACCGGGTCGAGGAACTCGGTATCCATTTCATCCATCAGGACCGGCTGCTCGTTCCGACCTTCACGGTCGATGAAGCCCTGTTTCTCGGACGCGAACCGCGCATCGCCGGTACGCCCTTTCTCGACCGGCGGCTGATGCAACGCCGAGCCAGCGAAATCCTCGACGATTATTTCGGCATCAAGCTGCCCAACAGCGCGCTGATCAGCGAGCTTTCCACCGCCGAAAAACAGATCGTCCAGATCACCCGTGCGCTGCTAGACCAGCCGAAAGTCCTCGTCTTCGACGAGCCGACGGCGGCTCTTGTGCGCCGCGAGGCGGATATTCTCTTCCGCCTGATCCGCCGCCTGCGCGACGAGGGGGTGACGATCATCTACATCTCGCATTATCTCAACGAGATCGAAGAGCTCTGCGACACCGTCACGGTGCTGCGCAATGGCGAAGACGTCGCCACCTTGCCGCTTGGCGAAACGTCTGCTGCGGCCATCGCCCGGCTGATGGTGGCGCGCGACATCGCCGACCTCTACCCGAAACGCGACGTGACGCCCGGCAAGGACATCCTGACGCTCGAACGGCTGTCGGCACATGGAAAATATCAGGATGTCTCCCTGACACTGCGGCGCGGCGAAGTGCTCGGCCTGACTGGCCTTCTCGGCTCCGGCGCCAAGGACCTGATCCGTACACTGTTCGGCCTGGAAAGTGCCTCATCGGGGCAGATCACCATCAATGGCAAACCGGTGCGCTCAGTCAATCCCGCCCAAGCCGTCGACCGGCACCTTGCGCTCGTCCCGGAAGACCGGCGCGGCAACGGCGTGGCGCTTGATCTCAGCGTCAAGGAAAACATCACGCTATCCTCGTTGAAGCGCTTCACTCGCCTCGGCTTCCTTGATTTCAACAGCGAACGGCGCGAAGCGGATGATCTTATCCGTCGCCTCGAGATCAAGACATCGGGGTGCAATGCCCTTGTGCGCACGCTCTCGGGCGGCAACCAGCAGAAGGTGGCGATCGCCAAATGGCTGAGCCGCCACTCCGAAATCTACCTGCTGGACGAGCCGACGGTCGGCGTCGATATCGGCTCCAAGGTCGAGATTTACAACCTCATCGGCGATCTCGCCGCCCGCGGGGCCGGTATCATCGTGCTGTCATCGGATCTGCCGGAACTGATCGGCATTACCGATCGCATCCTCGTCCTCTTCCGCGGCAGTATCATCAGCGAATTCACCTCTTCGCAAACATCTCCGGACGACGTGCTTGCCGCATCCACCGGCTCCTCAGAGGTTCTCCGCCATGTCGGTTGATATCCAGCTCGCACCCGTCATCCATTTTGAACCGGGCTTATCGACGTCCAAGCCGAGCCGGGGTGGAAATCTCGCCGCCGGTGCACTCCGTGCCGGATCGCTGGTAGCCTTCGTTACCATCCTGCTCGTCTTTTCACTGACGGCACCTTACTTTCTCAGCGTTGGCAATATCGGCAACGTGCTTGGCCAGTCGGCGATATCAGGCGTTCTGGCCATCGGCCTGACCATCGTGCTGATCGCCGGCGGTTCCAACGTCGTCACCGGCGGCATCGACCTGTCGCTTGCCGCCAATATGGGCCTGAGCGCCGCCGTCTATGCGACGGCAGCCCAACTCGGCTATGGTGATGCAACGGCGGTTGCAGGCGCCCTCCTCACCGGCCTCCTGATCGGCGCGATCAATGCCATCGCCGTGGTCGGCGCAGGCATCGTGCCGCTGCTTGCAACGCTTGCCGTAATGAACATCGTCGCCGGCCTCGAACTGGTGCTGACGCAAAACACCGTCATTCCCGCCTCGACACCGCTGCTGACGGATCTGTCCTCATCCGGCCCGCTGGGCATTCCGGCGCTCGCCTATGTGCTGCTGGTCTTCACGCTGATTGCTGCAGCCATCGTGCAACATACCCCGGCCGGACTTCGTCTCTACGCCGTCGGCGAGTTTCCCGATGCAGCCCGCGCCGCCGGCCTGCCGGTTCGCCGGCTGGTCGCAGGCGCCTTCATGGCCAGCGGCTTTTGTGGTGGGGTCGCCGGTGTTCTGTCGGTGTCCAATCTCAGCGGCAGCACCACGGGCTCCGGCGAAATGCTGCTGCCGGTGGTGGTTACGGCCCTGCTCGGCTCCGTCTTCTCGCGGCGGCTGGTGCCCACTGTCATCGGCACGCTGTTATCCACCCTGTTCGTCGGTTTCCTCGTCAACGGTTTCCAGCTTCTCAACATTTCAAGCGTGCTGGTGAGCGGCGTCCAGGGTCTGCTGATCCTGCTCGTCGTTTCGGCAACGACATTGCTGCGCAGGCAGGAGGCCTGATCATGACCCTGCAGACCTCCGCAATCGAACCGTCCGTCCCCCGCGCCCTCATCGGCGTGGTCGTCGATAACGCACTCGTGCTGGCGCTCGTCACGGTGTTTGCGATCTTCTCCTTCGCGACCCCGACGTTTCTGACCATCGCCAACCTGCAGAGCATTCTCGTCAACAATTTTACGCTGCTCGCCATCGCCGCCATTGCCATGACCTCTGCCGTCTCGGTTGGCGGCATTGATCTGTCAGTCGGTACAGCCATCGATTTCGCCAGCTTCGCCTTTGTTTCCCTGGTCCTCGCAGGCCAGCCCGTCGCGATCGCCGCCTTGGCAGGTCTTGGCGCCGGCGCAGCGGTCGGCGCCTTCAATGCGGTGCTGATTTCGGGCATCGGCATATCGCCCTTTCTCGCCACGCTTGGCACGCTCTTCATCGGCCGCAGCATCCAGCAGCTCCTGACCAATGGCGGCAACCCCGTTTACCTGCCGCCATCAGGCATTCCCGAAACCTTCCGCTTTCTCGGGCGCGGCGCGATCGGTGGCATTCCGGTTCCGCTCATCATCACCGCCATCATCATCGTTGCTGCAACCGTAATCCTCACCCGCGCCCGCTTCGGCCGTGTCGCGCTCGCCATCGGCATTCAGCCGAGCGTCGTGCGCTATTCCGGCATCGCAGCGCGAATTCATGTGGCGATGGCCTTCATTCTGGCGGGCCTTATCGCTGCAGTCGCGGGGCTGATACTGTCGGCGACGGTCACCGTCTACATCCCCTCCTCCGGCAGCGCCTTCCTGCTCAATGCCATCGGCGCTACGTTCATCGGCACGACTCTGTCGCGCCTTGGCCGCCCCAATATCCCGGGCACCGTACTTGGTGTGCTTTTGCTTGGCATCGTCGCCAATGGCCTGCTGCTCACCGGGCTGAATTTCTACTGGCAACAGGTCGGCACCGGCCTGCTGATCTTCGCCGTGCTGGCCCTGAGCTTCATCACCCGGCGCAAGGCTTCGGCCTGACATCAAAGACAGAGGTTCCTACTCTCGACGGCCGGGAAATACGCATCGCGGCTACGAATTAGAACCAAAAGAAAATCCGCCGGCATCGACCGCCGGCGCGCTTGGCTCATCCCACTTTCGAGCAGGTGACGCCCGGGGCGTTTTCGCCCTTCATGGTATCGATCAGCGTCGCCTCGTCGCCTTTCGTCCACCAGATATATTGCCCGCCTGTATATTTGGCGCCCGATGCCGACAGCACGTTTGCGGCGACCACGAACTCGCTGCCGATCGTCAAGGTGACCAGGGAAACAGGACCAGCATTGATATATTCCGCAGCGATCGATTGGCCGGCGCAGTCGTACCGCAAAGCTTGCCGGTCAACCGTCCGGGCGCCGGGGATATTGATGAGAACGTCTGACGATACGGTGTGCGGGGCAAGCCGCAGAGCAGTTTTCGAATCGGCCTTTGTGAGGACCAGCTTCGTTTCTTCGATCTTCCAGGACAGGCCAGTCTTCAAAGCCGCGAAAAACTTCGTCTCCTGATCCATCACCGCCGGTACGCACATCTTGCGTGTCGACCCGGCAGGACCGAAGGCGATTTCTCCGCCCTGCAGGTCGAAGGTGCCTGTGTAATTGTTACAGCCAGCAAAACCGGAATAGGTGCCGTCATCGTTGATTTCCAGCGTCGTCTGCAGATAATCGATGACGCCGCCGCCGCCGATATCCTCGGCCAGCCATGTCCCCACAAGCTCGCGGGGGACTGATTCGGCAGCAATCGTGGAGACAGATGTCGCATCGATCAACACGCAGGAGCAGGAAAGAAACAGCGCAAGTTTCAGCATTAGATACACCCTTTCCGGCGAACGGCAGATCCCGGCCGGCCCGCCAAGGCCGGTGATTCGCAACATCTGCGACCCTATCGCCACCACCCGGAGCGAAGCTACCCTTGTTGGCACCCGCTTTCACCTGTAGAGCCTAACATGAAAAAACAAAAACAACGGGACTTGGCCATGACCTCCGGCGCGCAAGGCAAACGCCGCTTGACCATTTTGGGCTCGACGGGCTCGATCGGCACCAACACGCTCGACGTCATCCGCCAACTTGGCGGACGCGATGCGTTCGATATTGCCGCATTGACCGGTAACGGCAATGTCGCGCTGCTTGCAGAACAGGCGATAGCAACGGGCGCCGAACTCGCCGTCACAGCGGACGAGGGCCAATATGAAAACCTCAAGGCGGCCCTTGCCGGCACCGGCATCGAAGCCGCGGCCGGTCGCAACGGCCTGATCGAGGCGGCGCAGCGTGATGCGGATTGGGTGATGGCCGCCATCGTCGGCACGGCGGGTCTTGCCCCCACTCTGGCCGCCGCACGCCGCGGCGCCGACATTGCCCTTGCCAACAAGGAATGCCTGGTTTCCGCCGGTGATCTCTTCGTGGCCGCCGTCCATGCCGGCGGTGGCAAGCTGCTGCCGGTCGATAGCGAACACAATGCCATTTATCAGGTGCTGGAAGAGCACCAGCGCCACGCAGTCGAGCGCATTATCCTCACCGCGTCCGGCGGCCCGTTCCGCCGTTCAACGCTGGCCGAAATGCGCGATGTCACCGCCGCAACGGCCCGCGCCCACCCTAACTGGTCGATGGGCCTGAAGATCTCGATCGACAGCGCCTCGATGTTCAACAAGGCGCTTGAGATGATCGAGGCCAAGCATCTGTTCGGCATGAGGCCAGACCAGATCGAAGTCATCGTCCATCCGCAATCGGTCATCCATTCGATGGTCGGCTATAGCGACGGTTCGGTGCTGGCGCAGCTCGGCTGCCCGGACATGCGCACCGCCATCGGTTACGCCCTGTCGCACCCGGCACGGCCAGCGCTCGATGTCGAGCGGCTGGATTTCGCAAAACTGTCGCGGCTCGATTTCGAAGCACCGGACGAAGAGCGCTTCCCGGCTCTGCGCCTCGCCCGGCTGGCGATGGAACGCGGCGGCATGCAGAGCGCTGTTCTGAACGCTGCCAAGGAAGTGGCGCTGGAGGCGTTTATCAGTGGGCACATCGGCTTCCTGCAGATGGCCGAGATCACTGAAACGGTCATGGAGGCGATGACCGCTATACCGGCGGCATCCAGCATGGATGAGGTGTTTGCCCTGGACGGCGAAGCCCGGCGCATCGCCAAAACGATCGTCGAACGCGAGGTTGCGGCCTGAGATCCCACCACCCGTTGCCAGAAGACGCGGCGGCGCTCCCGTCTGTCATTCGCGAACGGCAGGCAGCGTCACCCCACCATTTGATTCCTCGGTAGTTAGCCCGCCCCAATTTCGGTATCCGATGGGTTGCATCCTGGGTAGACCTCCCCTTTTGCAGGACAACCCAGTCGGGTCTTATGCCAAAGGATGTACACCTATTTGATCGGTGGCCTATTCCGAAGCCGAAGTGGCACAATCCCGCCAAATGGAGGGAATTGCCCGCGTGGTGGAGAAGAGAGAGACGAGAGGTTTAATTCTGATCGCCGCTGCACTTTTAGCGATGATCACACTGACCGCGGTAGCACCTTGGACCGGTAAACCACTGGCCGTGGCCGGGCTTACTCCGATGGCAGACGCTACCGATGTCGACCTCGGCGCAGCAATCATGGTCACCTTCACCGAGGACGTCGATCCAGCCACAATTGGGCCGAACTCGCTCCAACTCTCCGAAATGGGCATACCGGTGAAGGCGAGCGTCTCTTACGATACCTGGACCAACTCCGCAGTGCTCACAACCAAGATGCCGCTGAAAAGTGGCGCAAGATACACCGCGACCCTTGCCGCAGGCCCAAGGGACAAGGCCGGCAATACGCTGGAGACCAGTCAGAGCTGGTCGTTCACAACGCGGCGCGATTTCGAGCACGGTTTCGGCGGGCCAGTCTTGATCATTCACTCATCCGACTTGCCATTCAGCAAATATCTCAGCGAGATTCTGCGGGCAGAGGGTATCGGGTCGTTCGAAAGCGCCGATATTTCCAGCGTCACTGCAAAACTGCTCGACCGTTTCGACCTTATCCTGATTGGCGAAGTACCACTGGACGACGCCCAAGCCACACTGTTTTCGCGATGGGTCGAGGCCGGTGGCGATCTGATTGCCATGCGCCCCGACAAGAAACTCGCCAGTCTCCTCGGATTGCAGGACAAGGGCGAATCGCTGACCGAAGGTTATCTGCTGATCGACACGGTGTCGGCTCCCGGACGCGGCATTACCGGCCAGACGATTCAGTATCACGGATCGGCCGACCTCTACACGCTGAACGAAGGCACGACCGAGATAGCCCGGCTCTACAGCAACGTGTCGAACGCTACGCCAAACCCGGCTATCTCGATCCGCAATGTTGGAGATGCCGGTGGACAGGCGGCCGCATTCACATACGATCTCGCCCGGTCCGTCATTTACACGCGGCAGGGTAATCCCGCCTGGGCAGGAGACGAACGCGACGGCAATTCCGTCATCCGGCCCAATGACCTGTTCTTCGGGGCCAAGGAAGGCGATGAGCAACCCGATTGGAACGACTTCAATCGGATCGCCATTCCAGTGGCGGATGAGCAACAGCGGCTGCTCGTCAACCTGATGAACTTCATGCTCGAAGGCAAGGCGCCGTTACCAAGGCTCTGGTATTTCCCAAAAGGACACAAAGCGGTTCTCGTGATGGCCAGCGACGATCACGGAACACGAAGCGGAACGGAGGACTCGTTTGAGCGGCTGAAGGCCGTTGAACCGGAAGGATGTTCACTGGCCGACTGGGAGTGCTTTCGCGCCACGTCATGGATTTACACGAGCAGCGGTTTATCAGCCGAGGAAGCCCGCACATACGCTTCAGAGGGCTTTGACATCGGCGTGCACGTCAATACGGGCTGCAGCAATTCACCTCCAATGGACTTTGCGCGGATGTTTAGCCACGATCTCTACGCTTTCCGCATGAGATATCCTGACTTGCCGGCCCAGACCGGAAGCCGCACACATTGCCTGGCATGGAGCGACTGGGCCTCGACGCCGAAGGCAGAGGCGCGCTACGGCGTCCGCATCGATCTCAGCTATTACTATTGGCCCGGCCCGTGGATTAAGGGCCGCCCCGGCTTCAAGACCGGCTCCGGCCTGCCGATGCGCTATGCCGATGTCGATGGAAGCATGATCAATGTCTATCAAGTGGCGTCTCATCTGGTGAACGAAAGCGGGATGAGCTTTCCATCGGCCATCGACACACAGCTTGATCGCGCTCTTGGACCAGAGGGGTATTTCGGTGCGTTCGGAACACATTACGACTTCAGCGACGGCTTCGACCTCCAGTTGACCGCTGCGGCAGTGGCGCGTGGCGTGCCGTTGGTGTCAGCGCAGCAACTGCTAGATTGGACGGAGGGCCGCAACAATTCCCATTTTGCCCATATCGAATTGAGCCAAGAAGCGCTCACTTTCGACGCGTTCACAGACAGACGAACCGGGACGATGCTTCGTGGAATGATCCCGGCGGAAATCAGTGGCAAAGACATACTCACGATCAGCCGCGACGGCTTGCCGGTCAACTTCGAGAAGACGATCATCAAGGGAATTGCCTACGCCATGTTTCCTGTCGAAACGGGCGTTTATCGTGTGAGCTTTCCTACCGATGATCAGCGGGTGGAATTGACCGAATGATTCCATTCTGCACGTCATCAAGCGCCATGCAGAGATCAGCATCGGCTCCAGCGGCGATTGGAAATCGCGGTTTGCGGACGAAGCAGCCACTGCACCTCGTCTAAGCCTTCCCAAAGGAAGGGCATAAAAAATGCGGATCGCCCTTCGACAATCCGCATTGTAACGCCAAGCGACCAACAGTTTTCAGGCGACGGCCCTTGCGAGCGCGCAACGCGACCAGAGCTGGTGCAGCGCGCCGACCAGATGATCGAGATCGGCATCCGAATGCAGCGGCGTCGGCGTGATGCGCAGACGCTCGGTCTTCTTCGGCACCGTCGGATAGTTGATCGGCTGAACGTAGACGCCGCAATTGTCGAGAAGCAGATCGGAGATCCACTTGCACTTCGACGCGTCGCCAACAATCACCGGCACGATATGGCTCGGATTGTTGAGGTGCGGAATGCCGTTCTTGTCGAGCAGATTGCGCAGACGACGGACACGTTCCTGATGGGCGAAGCGTTCGACTTGGCTTTCCTTCAGATGCCGGATCGAGGCGACCGCACCGGCAGCCAATGCCGGCGGCAGCGCCGTCGTGAAGATGAAACCGGATGCGAAGGAGCGGATGAAATCGCACAGCGCCGTCGATGCAGCGATGTAACCGCCCATGACGCCAAACGCCTTGCCGAGTGTGCCTTCGATCACCGTCAGGCGGTGCATCAGGCCTTCGCGCTCAGCGATACCGCCGCCACGTGCGCCGTACATGCCGACAGCGTGCACTTCATCGAGATACGTCATCGCGCCATACTTGTCGGCGAGATCGCAGATTTCCTTGATCGGGGCGATATCGCCATCCATCGAGTAAACCGATTCAAACGCGATGATCTTCGGCGCGCGCGGATCGGCGGCCTGCAGCTTCGCTTCGAGATCCGTCAGCGAGTTATGCTTGAAGATCACCCGCTCGCACTTGGAGTAGCGGATGCCTTCGATCATCGATGCGTGATTCCCGGCGTCCGAAAAGACGATCACACCGGGAATCTTCGAACAGAGCGTTCCGAGCGCGGCCCAGTTGGACACGTAGCCCGAGGTAAACAGCAGCGCCGATTCCTTGCCATGCAGATCAGCAAGTTCGCGCTCAAGAAGAACGTGATAGTGGTTGGTGCCTGAAATATTCCGGGTGCCCCCAGCACCCGCGCCACACTGGTCGATGGCGAGTTTCATCGCCTCCGTAACCTTGGGATGTTGGCCCATGCCGAGATAGTCGTTGGAACACCAGACGGTGACATCCTGCTTCTCGCCGGCCGAATTGTAACGGGTTGCCTTGGGGAATTGTCCGCTCTGGCGCTCCAGATCGGCAAAAACGCGGTAGCGGCCTTCCTGATGCAGGCCGTCCAACTCACCTTTAAAGAAACTCTCGAAATCCATCATTGTCTCCAGAACCTTGCCGTCTTTTTGATCCAAAGCGTGGCGGCGTCAACCTCTGCGAGGGTTATCGCGGCCGAGTGCGGCAAAAGGCCCCTAATTTTGAACAGTTCCAAACTATCCATCGTGAATTTAATTCCACCTAACCTTGATCTGAGTCAAGACCATGCAAAAAGGACGGGGCATCCCGTCCTTATATTCTGTTTCAAGGAAATCAGCGGTAATTCCTCAAGAGGCCGCTGCAACGGCGCGTTTGGCCATGACCTTCACCAGATTGGCGCGATACTCCGAACTGGCATGGATATCCGCCATAAGGTCCGACGGATCGACCGTGATAGCGGCAAGCGCATCCGGCGACCAGTTGGCGGCAAGAGCTGCCTCCATGCCGGAATGCCGAAAGACCCCATCCGCACCGGCACCGGTCACCGCCACCCGCACATCGCCATTGTCCCGGCGGGCAACGAACACGCCGGTCATGGCATAACGCGACGCCGGATTGCGGAACTTCGCATAAGCGGCCTTGGCCGGTGCATCAAACGTGATGGCGACGATCATCTCGCCGTCCTCCAGCGCGGTCTCGAACAGGCCGGTGAAGAAGTCTGCCGCCTTGATCTCGCGGGCATTGGTGACAACGATAGCATCGAGCGCCAGAAGGGCTGACGGATAATCCGCCGCCGGATCGTTGTTGGCCACCGAACCGCCGATCGTGCCCATATGGCGCACATGCGGATCGCCGATATGATGGGCGAGATCGCAGATTGCCGGACAGACGGCCTTCAGGTCCGCGGACGAGGCAACATCGAAATGCGTCGTCGCAGCGCCGATCCGCACGGATTTCCCGTTGACGGAAATGCCCTTCAGATCGGGGATATGCCGGAGATCGACGAGATCGCTCGGCGACGCCAGCCGCTGCTTCATCGTCGCGATCAGCGTCATGCCGCCGGACAGATATTTGCCTTCGTCAGCGCCTGATTTCAGTTTCACCGCATCCTGAACAGAGGATGCGCGATGGTAATTGGTCGCATACATATCGTCTCCTCCTCAATTGGCCGCGTTGAGTGCAGCCCAGACCTTTTGCGGGGTCGCGGGCATCGTCAGGTTATTGTTTCCGATCGCATCGGTAATGGCGTTCATCAGCGCCGGTGGCGAACCGATCGCACCCGCCTCGCCACAGCCCTTGATCCCCAACGGATTGGACGGACACGGCGTGTTCTGGTGCGACAGCTTGAACGACGGCAGGTCGTCGGCGCGCGGCATGGCATAATCCATGTAGCTCGCCGTGATCAGCTGACCGTTCTGCGGATCGTAATGGACGTTTTCGAGCAGTGCCTGACCGATCCCTTGCGCGATCCCGCCATGCACCTGGCCCTCGACGATCATCGGGTTGATGATATTGCCGAAATCGTCGGCCGCAACGAACTGGATGATGTCGGTCACGCCCGTTTCCGGATCGACCTCGACCTCGCAGATATAGCATCCGGCCGGGAAGGTGAAATTGGACGGATCGTAGAACGCGCCCTCCTTCAATCCCGGCTCCATGCCGGCTGGCAGGTTGTGGGCGGTGTAGGCGGCCAGCGCCACCTGGAACCAGGGCAGCGTCTTGTCGGTACCCGCCACCTTCACTTCGCCATTCTCGATGACGATATCGCTTTCGTCCGCCTCCATCAGGTGGGCGGCGATCTTCTTGGCCTTGGCCTCCACCTTGTCGAGCGCCTTGACCACCGCCGACATCCCCACGGCGCCGGAGCGGGAGCCATAGGTCCCCATGCCCATCTGCACCTTGTCGGTATCGCCGTGGACGATGTTGACACTATCGATCGGAACGCCGAGACGGTCGGCGACCAGCTGGGCAAAGGTGGTCTCGTGCCCCTGGCCATGACTGTGCGACCCGGTCATCACCTCGATCGTCCCGACGGCATTGACCCGGACCTCGGCCGATTCCCACAGTCCGACACCAGCCCCAAGCGAGCCGACCGCCGCCGACGGCGCAATACCACAGGCTTCGATATAACAGCTCATGCCGATGCCGCGCTTCTTGCCGTGCCGGGCAGCTTCCGCCTTGCGGGCGGCAAACCCGTTCCAGTCGGCCGATGCCATCGCCGCTTCGAGCGACGCCTCGTAGTCGCCGGCGTCATAATTCATGATCAACGGCGTCTGGTAGGGGAAAGTCCGCACGAAATTCTGGCGGCGAAGCTCTGCCGGCGAAACGCCCAGTTCCCGCGCTGCGGTCTCCATCGTCCGCTCCAGCAGATAGGTCGCCTCCGGCCGCCCGGCACCGCGATAGGCATCGACCGGCACGGTATTGGTATAGACTGTGCGGACATTGGCATGGATGGCCGGAATGGCATATTGGCCGGACAACAGGGTGGCATAGAGATAGGTCGGCACGGCGGATGAAAACAGCGACATGTAGGCGCCGAGATTGGCGATCGTATCGACCTTCAGGCCGATGATTCGGTTGTCCTTGTCGAACGCCATCTTCACCGTCGAAACATGGTCGCGGCCATGCGCGTCGGTGAGGAACGCTTCCGTGCGGTCGCATGTCCATTTCACTGGCACGCCGGTCTTCTTCGACGCCCAGAGACAGACGATCTCCTCCGGATAAATATAGATCTTCGAACCGAAACCACCGCCGACATCCGGCGCAATCACCCGCAGCTTGTTTTCCGGCGCGACATTGTAGAAGGCGCTCATCACCAGCCGGGCGACGTGCGGATTCTGGCTTGTCGTGTAACAGGTATAGTGATCCTCGGCGCTGTCATAGATGCCGAGCGTTGCGCGCGGCTCCATCGGGTTTGGCGCAAGCCGGTTGTTGCGAAGGGTGATTTCGGTCACATGTGCGGCTTCCGCGATCGCCTTCTCCGTTGCGGCGCCGTCACCGATCTGCCAGTCAAAGATCAGATTGTTTGGCGCTTCCGGATGCAATTGCGGTTGCCCCGGCTCAAGTGCCTTCACCGCCTCGGTGACCGCCGGAAGAACCTCGTAGTCAACCACCACCGCCTCGGCCGCATCGCGGGCCTCGCCCAGACTCTCGGCAACGACGATGGCAACCGCATCGCCGACATAGCGCACGGTTTCGTGCGCCAGGGGCCGCCACACACCCATGTTCATCGGCGAACCATCCTTGGAATGGATCATCCAGCCGCAAATGATGTTGCCGATCGCATCGACCTGCAGCTGCTTGCCTTCCAGGATGCCGATGACGCCCGGCATGTCCTTGGCCGCTGACATGTCAATGTTCTTGATCCGGGCATGGGCATAGGGGCTGCGCACGAAGAACGCATATTTCATGCCCGGGACGCTCATGTCGTCTGTGTACCGGCCCTTGCCGGTCAAAAACCGCTTGTCTTCTTTTCGCGCAACGCTTGCGCCAATGCCTTCAACACCCATGCTTCATCTCCTCCCGAGATATTTCTGCGTGGTCAGGTCGTGGCAGACGTTGGAAGCAATCGCGAAATGACGACACTACGGGGAGCGCGTTCATTCCGTATCCACCGGCTACCTCAGTCTGCGACCGCTGCTTATTCGGCTGCCTGCTGCGCACCGGCCATTTCGGCGGCGGCAGCGAGGATCGACTTGACGATATTATGGTAGCCGGTGCATCGACAGATATTGCCGTCGAGTTCCGCGCGCACCGTCGCCTCATCCAGATTGGCACCATGCCTGCGGATCATATCGACGGCGGTCATCACCATGCCGGGCGTACAGAAGCCGCACTGCAGACCGTGATTGGCCTTGAAGGCTGCCTGCACGGGGTGCAGTTCGCCGTTTGCGGCCAGTCCCTCGATCGTCGTGATTGTCGAGCCCGCTGCCTGCGCAGCCAGGATGGTACAACTCTTCACCGAACGGCCGTCCATATGGACGACACAGGCGCCGCATTGCGTGGTGTCGCAACCGACATGCGTTCCGGTCAGAGCCAGATTGTCTCGTAAAAAATGCACCAGAAGGGTGCGGTCTTCGCAGTCACTGCCGACCTGCCGGCCGTTGACCGTCATTTTCACTTTTGCCATCTCGCTCCTCCGAGGTTGGTCTTGCCAACACGAGCGGCTGTCGGGCAGATAAACTCGTTCCCGCGACAGAACCGCGTCAACTCTCATGCCTGGACCGCAGGCTTTCTCCTCAAAGCGTTACGGCATTCGTATCATTTGTTTTTTTTTGATCGGCCGCAACCGCTACTTTCAATCCTGCCGAAAATTCTGCCGGACAGAAAATACCCAAGCTGCCACGCCCAAACCTGTCACGAAAGGAACAGCCTTCAGCTTCCGTTCAGGTTGAATAGCATTACTTGCGCCAAGGGGATTTTGCAGGATATCTGTAGACTTTCACAGGCAGGCATTTATCTTTTAAAGGTGCAAGTTCGACCGGAGGGGGACCTTACGTCCATCTTCCATCCCTGGGGAGAAACGGACGGCCGGGAACTTGGGTCTCGCGTCCAGATTTTGGAGAAATAAATGAAGAAGGCCATCGTGCTTGTCCTGCTCGCGCTATCCGTTGTGAGCTGCACGCAGACTGAAAAGGGTGCCGGTATCGGGGCGGTTTCCGGCGCAATTATCGGCGGAGCAATCACCGGCGATGTTCGCGGCGCAGCCGTTGGCGCTGCAATCGGTGGCGTTTCGGGCGCCGTTATCGGCCACGTGACTGAGCAGCCCGGCCAGTGCTACTACCGTGACCGCTACGGCCGCCGCTACATCGACAGCTGCCCGCGTTGATCGCAGGCTTCATAAAAAGGCGGCGCATTACACCGCTTTTTCTCTCAGCCCCGGAGAAATCCGGGGCTTTTTGTTTCCCTCATGCCACACCGGCAGGGGTTTTCCACAAAAAGACGGCCAAAAGTCTTCATCACCCGGTCAATGCTGTGTAGGGTCATCATTAACAAACGGCAAACCTTGTCATGCGATTGTACTCCTGCCGTGATGGCAGGCAGGTGTTCGAAGTGGCCTGAACAGCGGAATGCGGAAATTATGCGTTTGCCGACTATGAGTTTTGCGTATCGGAAGGTTGGTGCTGCTTTTGCGGTCGCGGCTCTGGCTATCTGCGGGCCTCTGTCGGTCGGTGACGCCTATGCCTTCAAGATTTTCGGCATGCGGTTTTTCGAAAAAGAAGAAGAACCCAACGACATCGTCGATCCCGTCAATTTTAGCCTCACACTGAATGAATCCTCCGGCGACGAGGATCTGAAGTCGGCGCTGGAAAACAGTTCCCGTCTGTTTCAGGACAAGGACAAGCCGGTTTCGGGCGATCTTGGCCTCGCCATCAAGGCCCGCGACGACCGCGACCGCCTGCTGGCGGCTCTTTACGAACAGGCCCGCTACGGTGGCGTTGTGGCCGTTAAGGTGAATGGTCAGGACATCGATACACTGCCGCCCGATCCGGTGTTTCCGGACGGTGCCCCGGTGCCTGTCGAAATCACGGTAACCCCTGGCCCAGTGTTCACGCTCGGCGACATTGTTCTAAAAGGTGACGCCATCGGACGCCGGCCGGACGAGTATCTGAAGCCCGGCGCACGCGCGGATTCGACCCTGATCATCAAGGCTGGCGAAAAAGTCGTTGAAGATCTCAAGGAAGAAGGCCGGCCACTCGCCAAGTTGACGGAACGTAGCGTGGTTGCCGATCACGCAACGAATACCGTCGATGTGACGATCGCAGCGCAGGGCGGTCCCGTCGCACCGGTGGGCGCCGTCACCGTCAGCGGCACCAAGACCGTCGACCCGTCCTTCGTTGTCGATTACTCCCGCCTGAACGGCGGCAAGCCCTATTCTCCAGAAGCCCTGCGCAAAGCCTCCGACCGGCTTCGGCAGCTGGGCGTGTTCTCCAGCATCACCATCAAGCAGGCCAATGAACTGGCCCCCGACGGCACCATCCCAATGACCATCGAGGTTTCGGAAGGCAAGCAGCGCTATTTCGGTGCAGGCGCCCAGTATTCCACCACCGACGGCTTCGGCCTCCAGGGCTACTGGGGCCATCGCAACCTGTTCGGCCGGGCCGAATCGCTGCGGCTTGAGGGCTCGGTCAGCCGCATCGGTGAAACCACCGATATCGGCGATCTCGACTATTCGGCTGGCCTGCTGTTTGCCAAGCCGGGCGCATTTGGGCCCACCTCCACCTTCAACGCCAGCCTGAAGGCGCAGCTGCTCGATCCAGACGCCTACAAGGCAACGATCTTTACGGCGGCGGCGGGCGCCACGTTCGAACTGTCCGACACCGACACGGTGTCTGCCGGCGGCGAGCTCGCCTGGGCCGATGTCGATGATGCGTTCGGCAAGAACGAATATCTGACGGCCGCAATCCCGATCGAATATGTCCGCGATACGCGCGACAACAAGCTCAATCCCGTCTCGGGATATCGCGCTTCAATCAATGCCAAGCCGAGCTATGAGATCAACGGCCAGAGCTTCTTCAGCTCGTTCGAGGGATCGGCAGCCGCCTATGTCGGCTTCGGCGCGGAGAACCGCTTCGTTCTGGCCGGAAGGCTTGGCGCCGGTGTGATTGCCGGTGGCGACGGATTGGCCTCAATTCCCGCAAACCGGCGTTTCTATCTCGGCGGCGGCGGCACCGTGCGTGGCTATTCATATCAGGAGATCAGCCCGCGCAACGGCGACAACGAAATCCTCGGCGGCCGCTCCTATGTCAACGCCACGGTGGAAGCCCGCATCGGCATTACCGATACGATCGGCATCGTTCCCTTCATCGATGCGGGAACGGTGTCGTCAAAGACGGCCCCGGATTTTTCCGATATCCGCGCTGGTGCCGGTATCGGCCTGCGCTACAACACACCGTTCGGACCGATTCGGCTGGATGTCGCCGTGCCGCTGAATGCCTATCCGGGCGGCACCAAATACGGAATTTACGCCGGGATCGGCCAATCCTTCTGATTGCGTGAGGGCAGTCACCACGGCCTGAACCCGGTTTGAAAGATTGGGTTTCAGGGAGAAGCAATTTCACCGCAACGCGACTTGCGCTATGGATGAATCATGAATCGTTTGCCCCGTTTTCTGAAGATCGCGCTGCGTTGGCTGGCTTATGGCACAGGCTTTGCCCTGTTCGCCCTCGTGCTCCTGGTGCTTTTCGCAGGCTTTACCGCGCCCGGTGCGCGCTTTGTCGCCGCGATGATCGAGAAATATGCCTCGACGCCGGACCAGATCGTTCGCATCAACGACCCGAGTGCACTGCTCACCGGTGATTTCAAGGCTTCGAGTGTAACGCTGTTCGACAGCAAGGGCGTCTATGCGGAAATCCGCGAGGTCGCCATCGACTGGTCCCCCACCGCCCTTTTCTCCAAACGCTTCGATGCCGCAAAACTGTCGGCCGGATCCGTTCGCCTCGAACGACTGCCGATCCCTTCGCAGGAAACCAAGGAAGTCCGCAAGACCTTTGCCCTGCCGCTCGAGGTCAAGATCGACGCGTTCGATTTTGAGGAAATCATCATCGGCAAGGAGATTGCCGGCGCCGATCAGTTCCTCAATGCGCAGGGTAAGCTGAACGCCACCAATGCCAGCATTGCCGCTGCCCTTGCCATTGCACAACGCGACCGTCCGGACGCCAAGGCGATCGCCGATATCATCTTCAATCCGGCAAACGACGAACTGAAGCTGGAAACCACCATCGAGGAACCGAAGGGCGGGCTGCTTGCCAAAGCCATGCACCTGCCCGGCGAACCGGCGGTCAGCATTTCGGTCACCGGCAACGGTCCACTGACGAAATGGACTGGCACGGCAACCGCAGCCCTTGATGGCAATCAGGTGCTGAAAGTGGACGGTGAGCACACGCTTGCGCCGGATGGCTTTCGCACCATGGCGCTCAAGGGTGGCGGCACGTTCCGCGACCTCCTGCCTGCTGTCTTCCGGCCGCTTTTCGAAGGCACCACCGACATCGACCTTTCTGCGGCGCTCGACGGCACGACCATGCGCATCCAGCGCGGTAAATTTACGACCGCGGCTTTCGCGTTTGCTGCCTCTGGAACCTATAGCACGCTGGGCCAGAACGACCTGCAGGCAAGCCTCACCGGCACCAATGGCCCGATCGACTTCCGGCTACCGCTGGCAAAGGGCGAGGCGCAGCTATCAATCAACAATGCCAGCGTTTCGCTGATCGGCGAGGCCCAGGCAGCCGTGCTCGACATCGGTGCCGATATTGGCAAGGCAACGCTGCCACAGGGCGAGATCGAGGCAATCAGCCTGCACGCCTTTAGCGATGGTTTCAACCTCTCGACGAAGACAGGCCCCCTGAAGACGACGATCGAAACCGGTGCAACCCGCTTCATCAGCGCCGATATCGACCGCCTCGTCAAGGGACCGGTGAAGATCGACGGCACACTATCGGTGACCCCTGAAACCGTCTCTTTCGATCCGCTGACTCTCGAAAGTGCCAGCATTGGCGGTACGCTGACCGGTTCCTATACCATTGCCGAGAACACGCTCGCTACTGGGTTCAAGCTCTTTGCCCTACCGGCTGTCCTGCCCCCTGCCCTCGCGGAAAAATTCGACACGACCATTGCTATCACCGGCAATCTTGGTACTGGCTCCAACGGCAGCCTCACCGTCAACGATCTCGCCCTCAAGTCCGGAACGATCGAGGCGGCCGGATCGGCAGCGCTCGAAACCGGAAACCTGACAGCAGCGGTCAGCGGCGCCGTTCCCGAAATCGGCAAATTCCTCGCAAACGCCAAAGGCGCCGCCAACTTCAAGGCAGATGCCAGTGGTCCGCTCGACGCTCTTGCCATCAAGGCTGAAGTAACGGCAAACGGCGCAACGCTTGCCGGACGCACGCTCAATGATCTCGCCGTCAACGCCGACGCCACCGTCGGTCAGAACGGCCCGAATGCGACGGTAACCGCCACCGGCTCGCTGGACGGGCAGAAAATCGACGCCAAGGCCGAGATCGCCTCCGCCAAGGGTGCGACCAGCCTTCCTTCGATCGAGGCAACGATCGGCCAGAACACACTAACCGGCGCGCTCGACCTGAGGGAAGATTTCCAGCCGAACGGTTCGCTCACGTTCAATCTTCCCGATCTCGGGCTGCTCGCCGCCATGGCTGGGCAGACCGCGTCCGGCGATCTTGCCGGAACAGCCAGCATCACGTCTGAAAATGGCGTGACGTCGGTTGTCGTCAAGGCCAATGGTTCCGGCATAACCCGCGGCGACCTGGTGATCAGCAAGCCCGCCGCCGATATCACGATTGCCGATCTGAAGGCACTCGCGATCAAGGGTGCAGTGACGGTGGAAGAGGTCAAACAGGGCGACACCCGCCTTGCCGGCCTCAAACTCGGCTTCGAACAACAGGGACCGAAAACCAATTTCGCGCTCGACGGCACCTATGACGACGCACCGCTGACGGCACGCGGCGACCTGCAGAGTGCTGGCGGCCAAACGACGATCAATCTCCAGTCGTTCGCCGCCGCACCGAAGAAAATCCCGCTGCAACTCGCAGCGCCGACGACGATTACGATCGAAAACGGCGCGGTCAATCTGCAACAACTGGCAATCGCTGTATCCGGCGGCACCGTCACTCTGAACGGTAGCGCCGGCGAGAAGCTTGATGTGACCGCGACGCTGGCGGGGATCGATACCCGGCTGCCGCTCGAAAATGGCGAAGCGCACGTCGTGCTCGACACCGGAACCGCGTCCATCACCGGTGGCATGCAGTCAGCCATCATCAACGTCCAGGCAAGCGTCGGTCAACTGGCCCTGCCGCAGGGCCGTATCGACGCAATCAAGCTGACGGCCCAGAGCGATGCCTTCAACCTATCGACCCAGACCGGCCTGATCAAAACCCGTATCGAAACCGGCGATACACAACTGACAAGCGCCGACCTCGACAGGCTGGTCAAGGGACCGGTGAAGGTTGAGACCATCCTGGACGTATCGCCGGAACGGATCGGTTTTGATCCCGTCACCATTGACAGCAATAACCTCGGCGGCACGATCAACGGCGCATTCGAGATTGCCGCAAAGGCTTTGAACGCAGGATTCAATCTGTCCGTGCTTCCGGCTGGCCTACCAACGTCCCTTTCCGCCAAGTTCGATACGCCGGTCACGTTATCCGGCATGGTGACCACCGGCGCCGACGGTGCGGTTGATATCAGCAGGCTCGCCGTCGGTTCCGGAACGATTCAGGCCGCAGGCTCCCTCGGTCTCAAGGACGGAGCCCTGACGGCTGCCCTCACCGGCACACTGCCCGATCTCGGCAAGGTGCTGGCGGATGCCAGTGGGATCGCCGACTTCAAGGTCGATGCCACCGGCCCGCTCGACAATCTCGGCATCAAGGCCGAAGTCACCTCCAGCGGTGCAACGTTGGCAGGCCGCACACTCAGTGACCTCCAACTGACCGCAGACGCGACAGCCAATCCGAAAAACCCGCAGGCCAAGATCAAGGCCACCGGTGCTCTTGGCGGCCAGGCCATCAACGTCAATGCCGACCTGATATCCGAAGAGGGACGCACCAGCCTTCCGGTTCTTCAGGTTCAGGTCGGCGACAACCGATTGAACGGCAAGATCCAGTTCACCACCGATTTCCTGCCGCAGGGCAATGTCGACTTCGCCTTCCCCGATGTCGGCTTGCTGGCTGCAATGGCGGGTGAAAAGGCGTCGGGCGACATTGCCGGATCAGCTTCGATCAACAGCACCGGCGGCAAGACCTCGATTGCACTGAAGGCGAGCGGCTCGGGTATCAAGCGCGGCGATCTCGTCATCACCAAGCCGGTTGCTGATATCACCATCGCCGACCTCAAAGCCTTGGCGGTCAAGGGCAATCTCTCCGTCGACGCCTTCGCGCAGGGTGAGAACCGCGTCAACGGCCTGAAGCTCGACTTCGCCCAGCAGGCCGGAAAGACCGATGTGACACTTGATGGCCAGTACGACGGAGCACCGCTCAGCCTGCGCGCCGGTATCGAAACGGCAAATGGCAAGACGACCGTCAACCTCGCCTCCTTCACTGCTACACCACGCAGGATCCCGGTAAAGCTGTCGGCACCAACGACGATCACCATCGAAAACGGAAAGGTCAGTCTGCAGAAGCTGACGATCGGCGCTTCAGGCGGCACAATCGCCGTCACTGGCTCGGCGGGTGAAAAACTCGACCTTAATGTCAATCTCAACGCCTTGCCGGCCAGCCTCGCCAATACATTCGTGCCGTCGCTCGGCGCGGACGGCGCCATCAGCGGCAAGGTCGATGTCACCGGCACCGCGGCTGCACCCGTCGTGGCCTATGATATGCGCTGGGCAAACGCCGCAGTCGCGCAGGCCAAGTCCGCTGGCGTCGGTGCGCTCGATCTCGCGGCGAAGGGGCAATTTGCCAACAATGTCGTGACGCTCGACACAACGCTCAACGGGGCAGGCGGCCTTGCGTTCAAAGGCAATGGCAAGGTTGGCATTACCGGCAACAAGCCGATCGACGTCAAAGCGTCCGGCAACCTGCCGTTCGCTCTCGCAGCCAATCTTCTGGCCGAGCAGGGATTCACCCTGACTGGTGCCGCCAATGTCGATCTTTCCATCACCGGCGCCGCAACAGCGCCCCAGGTGACCGGCACGATCTCCACGTCGGGCGCGCGCTTCGTTGATGTCCGCCGTAATCTGGCTATCACCGACCTCACGGCCCATGTTGCGCTTGATGGCAAGCAGGCGAATATCCAGAAGCTTTCCGGCAAGCTCGCCAGCGGCGGCACGCTGGATGTCACCGGCACGGTTGGCATCGCGCCCGGTTCCGGATTCCCGGCCGACATCGCCATCCGCCTTGCCAATGCGACCTATGTCGATGGCAGCCTGTTCACAGCCAGCATCGACGGCGCGATGACCCTCAAGGGCTCTCTGACCGCAACACCCGTTCTGGGCGGCAAGGTCACCATCCACAAGGCGTCGATCACCATTCCGGAAAAGCTGCCGGCGTCGCTGTCCGAGATCAACATCAAGCACAAGAACGCCCCGGCCAAGGTCAGGCAGATGCAGGCGGATGTCAGCAAAGACACGGGCAGCGGCGGCAGCACCAAGAGCGGCGGCATTGCCTTTGATCTGACTGTCAGCGCGCCCAGCAAACTGTTCGTCCGTGGCCGCGGTATCGATGCCGAGCTTGGTGGTGACCTGACCATTCGCGGAACAGCGGTCGAACCCGCCGTTTCCGGCGGTTTCGAAATGCGCCGTGGGCGGCTGGAAATCCTCGGCAAGCGCCTCGACTTCGCCGATGGCACAATCACTTTTGGCGGCAACCTCGTTCCCACCCTTGACCTCGACGCAACCTCCAGCGCCGGGGCAACGACGATCACTGTCAACGTCGCAGGCCCTGCCAACAACCCGGCCATCACGTTCTCATCGTCACCTGCTTTGCCACAGGACGAAATCCTGGCGCAGCTGATCTTCAACCGGTCGCTGTCCAACCTGTCGGCCCTGCAGATCGCCCAGTTGGCCAGCGCCGTCAGCGAACTGGCCGGCGGCGGCTCAAATTCGCTCTTGAGCGGCCTGCGCAACAAGCTGGGTGTCGATGATCTCGACGTTTCGACGGATGCGACCGGCGGCGCGACGGTGACGGCCGGAAAGTATCTCAACGACCGGACCTATCTGGAACTGCAATCCGGCTCGGAGGCAGGCGGCGGCAAAGCGATCATCAATCTCGATGTCGGCCGCGGCGTCAAGCTGCGCGGCGAAGCCGGCGCCAGCGGCGCAGGTGGCGGGATTTTCTATGAGAAGGAATATTGAGCGAAGCTGCTTCGGCTCGCTCAATACCGTCTGGTTTAAACCGCCGCCGAAATCTTGCTGGTCTTCAAAAGGATGTTCGTCTCGGTGAGGTTGATGCCGTCAATCAGCCGGATCAGCCGCAGCGTTTCGTCGAAGGTGCCGAGATCCTTGTCCTCCAATTCGGCAATGAAATCCCAGCGGCCATTGGTCGAATGAAGGGCGCGCACCTGCGGCATGCCGCGCAGCTGCGTGGCGACGCGATCCGCCATCTTGCCGTGAATTTCGATCATGACGATGGCACGCACGCCGCTGCCGGAAAGCTCCGCTCCCGTGCGGATCGTGAAGGCGGCAATCGTTCCGGATGCGACCAGCCGGTCGATGCGGGCGGCAACGGTCGCACGCGACGCGCCGGTGGTGACGGCGAGAGCTGAGACGGGCGTGCGGGCATTGTGGCGCAGCGCGCTGATCAGGGAATGGTCAAGATCGTCGAGACTTATCATTTTGCCTATCCGCACTTCTCATAGTGTCAATTATTGCAATCTATTTGCCAGTTTTCCATCTATTTGCCAACGAACAAACCCGTATAATCCGCGCACAAACCGGGCAAACCGGCATCACGCGAACTTGCGGGGAAGACCATGGCTGAATCCAAGAAGAACATCGTACTCATCGGCGCACCGCTCGAAGAAGGCTCCGGCCGCCGTGGCGCTGCAATGGGTCCTGCGGCCCTGCGCATTGCAGGTCTCGACACAATGCTGGCCGGCCTTGGCCACAGCGTCACCGACGACGGTGACCTGAAGCCGCTGCCTGCACGCGACCTGCCGAACCACCCGAAAGCCAACAATTTGCAGATCGTCGCGGCGATCACCCGCGCGCTCGACGAATCGGTGCATCAGTCAGCCCGCGCCGGCAATTTCCCGGTCATCCTCGGTGGCGACCACGCCCTGTCGATGGGCTCGGTCTCCGGCATGGCGCGCTATGCCCAGGAACAGAACCGCCCGCTCTTCGTGCTCTGGCTCGATGCCCATGCCGATTTCAATTCGCCTGCGACTTCCCCTTCAGGCAATATGCACGGCATGCCGGTGGCCTTTTTCTGTGGCCAGGCCGAGTTCGCCCCGATCCTCGACAAGGACCGCCCGATGGTCGATCCGAAAAACGTTTTCCAGGTTGGCATCCGCTCCGTCGATGACCGCGAACGCGAGGAAATCGCCGAACATGGCGTCAATGTCTATGACATGCGTGCCATCGACGAGACCGGCATGGCCCATATCATGCACGAGATCATCGCCAAGATTAAAGCCGCCAACGGCCTGTTGCATGTCAGCCTCGACGTCGATTTCCTCGATCCGGAACTGGCGCCCGGCGTCGGCACCACGGTTCCCGGCGGCGCGACCTTCCGCGAAGCGCATCTGATCATGGAAATGCTTTGCGACAGCGGCCTCGTCTCATCGCTCGATCTTGTCGAGCTCAACCCCTTCCTCGACGACCGCGGCAAGAGCGCCCGCATTCTCGTCGAGTTGACCGCAAGCCTGTTTGGCCGCCGCATTCTCGACCGGCCGACACGCAGCGCCTGAGCCAATAACAAAAGCCACTGGAGGACCCATGAATACGACAAACGCACTGATCGAAACCGAATACCGGCTGGGCGCGCATAACTACAAGCCGATTGATGTCGTGCTTTCGCGCGGTGAAGGTGTCTATGTCTGGGACCTTGACGGCAATCGTTACCTCGATTGCCTGTCGGCCTATTCCGCTGTCAACCAGGGCCATTGCCACCCCAAAATCCTGGCGGCGATGATGGAGCAGGCGCAAAAGCTGACGCTCACCTCGCGCGCCTTCCGCAACGACCAACTGGCGCATTTCTACGAGGAACTGGCAACGCTCACCGGCAGCCACAAGATCCTGCCGATGAACTCAGGCGCCGAAGCCGTCGAAACCGCCGTCAAGGCGGTGCGCAAATGGGGCTACGAGGTCAAGGGCGTCGCGGAAAACAAGGCCGAGATCATCGTCTGCTCCAACAACTTCCATGGCCGCACCATGGGCATAGTCGGTTTCTCGACCGATCCGGACGCCCGCTCCGGCTTCGGCCCGTTCGCGCCGGGCTTCAAGACCGTTCCGTTCGGCGATATCGAAGCGTTTCGCGCCGCGATCAACGAGAACACCGTCGCCTTCCTGATCGAACCAATCCAGGGCGAAGCCGGCGTCATGATCCCGCCGCAGGGCTATTTCCCGGGAGTCCGTGCGCTGTGCTCCAAGCATGGCATCACGCTGATCCTCGACGAGATACAGACTGGCCTCGGCCGCACCGGCAAGCTGCTCGCCGAAGAGCATGAAGGCATCGAAGCCGACGTGACCCTGATCGGCAAGGCACTGTCCGGCGGCTTCTATCCGGTCTCGGCCGTTCTTTCGAATTCCGAAGTGCTCGGCGTCCTGCAGCCCGGCCAGCATGGCTCGACCTTCGGTGGCAATCCGCTGGCCTGCGCCATCGCCCGCGCGTCGTTGAAGGCCCTGACCGAAGAAGACATGATCGGTAACTCGGCCCGCATGGGCGAGCGTTTCCAGGCTGGTCTCAAGGACATCCGTTCGAACATCATCAAGGACGTTCGCGGCCGGGGCCTGATGCTGGCCGTCGAACTGGTTCCCGAAGCCGGCGGCGCCCGCAAATATTGCGAAGCGCTGAAGGAGCGCGGCATCCTTGCCAAGGACACCCATGGCGACACGATCCGCATCGCTCCGCCGCTGGTGATCACGGCTGATCAGGTCGATTGGGCCGTCGAGCAGTTCGCCGGCGTTTTGACGGCGCAGTAAGCGGCAAGCATGGGTTTCTGCAACCCCATAATGTACCTATAATACGAACCAATACCCGGCGTTGCGCCGGGTATTGTCATTTGTCATATTTATGCCGGCAGGCGTTCGAAACTCGGCAAATCTTAAATATCTATTGAAGTTTTAGCCCCTAGATATTGCCGTCGCGACCGGTCTGAACCGGGGCATGAAGCTTTCGCGAAAAGCCGGTCATCCGGCATGACCTGACGACGCCGTGCAAAGCGCCGGTATCGTTTGCCAGCCGTCCACATTCCTACTCAGAAAAACCGCCCGATCGCGCGGCACTCAGCCGCGCGCGTTGCAAACCCGCGTGCACAAGGACCGATAGTCATGACCCGTTTTTCGTCACCGTTCCGCAGCGACGCCAAGGCAATCCTGTCTGCGATGCAACGATCTCAGGCAATTATTGAATTCGACCTGCAGGGAAACATCCTGACGGCCAATGAAAACTTCTGCAAAACTGTAGGATACGATCTGGCGGAAATCGTCGGCCAGCACCACCGCATGTTTGTAGATCCGGCCGACGCAGCAAGCAGGGACTATCGTGACTTCTGGGCGCGGCTTGCCCGCGGCGAGTTCGATCGCCGCCAGTACAAGCGGATCGGCAAGGGTGGCAGGGAAATCTGGATCGAAGCATCGTACAATCCCATTTTCCGGGGCTCGAAACCCTATAAAGTGGTCAAGTTTGCCACTGACATAACGGCCGTGAAACTGAGAAGTGCAGAAGATGCCGGCAAGATCGCTGCGATCTCCCGCGCCCAGGCCGTTATCGAGTTCACGCCGGACGGCGACATTCTGACCGCCAACGGGAACTTTCTGTCGACGCTCGGTTATCAACTTGGCGATATTCAAGGCAAGCACCACAGCATGTTCTGCGAGCCCGCCTACGGCAGCAGCGAAGAATACCGGGACTTCTGGGCCAGGCTGCGCAATGGTCAGTTCATCGCCGATGAATTCAAGCGGATCGGCAATGGCGGCAGAGAGGTCTGGATCCAGGCCAGCTACAATCCGATCTTCGATTTGAATGGGTCGGTGAAGAAGGTGGTAAAGTTCGCAACCGACATTACCGGTCGCGTCAATAACAGCCGGGAGCTGGCGGCAGCAATGCGGGAATTGGCCAATGGTAATCTCGATCAGCATCTGGACAGGCCATTCATCCCGGCACTGGAAGCGCTCCGCCTCAGCTTCAACGGTACCATCGACAAGCTGAAAGAGACGATGCGTGCCGTCGGCGCCAATGCGCAAGCAATCGCAGCCGGCTCAGGCGAAATCAGCAGTGCGGCTCAGGACCTTTCAAAGCGTACCGAGCAACAGGCCGCGTCGGTTGAAGAGACAGCGGCAGCACTGGAGCAGATCACCACGACCGTGGCCGATAGCAGCCGCCGCGCCGCGGAAGCAGGCACACTGGTTGCCCAGACCAAGCTCGACGCCGAACGTTCCAGCGAAGTGGTGAGAAACGCCGTCCACGCGATGGGCGAGATCGAGAACTCGTCGCGCGAGATTTCCAGCATCATCGGCGTCATCGACCAGATCGCCTTCCAGACCAACCTGCTTGCCCTCAACGCAGGCGTCGAAGCGGCGCGGGCGGGCGATGCCGGCAAAGGGTTTGCCGTGGTAGCCCAGGAAGTGCGCGAACTCGCCCAGCGTTCGGCAACAGCGGCAAAGGAGATCAAGAGCCTGATCACCACATCCAGCGATCAGGTCAAGGACGGCGTCTCTCTCGTTGGCCAGGCCGGCAAGGCGCTGGAGGAAATCCTGAGCCAGGTGGACCAGATCAACACCAATGTGTCCGCTATTGTAGAAGGTGCAAAAGAACAGGCGACAGGTTTGAAAGAAATTAACCAGGCTGTGAATACAATGGACCAAGGTACACAGCAGAATGCAGCAATGGTCGAGCAATCCACGGCTGCCAGCCACGCCTTGGAAAAGCAAGCAGACGGTCTTTTCAGTCTTCTCAGCCAGTTCAAGGTCGGTGAGGCATCGCAGGGTCGCTTGGCGGCAGCGCGGCAGGACGCAAAACCGGTCGCTTCCCCGGCCCGGGTCATGGCCAGCCGGGTAGCGAAGGCCTTTAGTTCAAACATGGCAGTTGCCGCCAATCGGGATAGCTGGGAAGAATTTTGATGAACAACACGATCTCTACAGGTACCTTCGGTCACGAAACGCTCGAGATCATCGCTTTCCGTCTGCACGATCAGGAGTTCTGCGTGAAGACTACGACGATCCGCGAAATCCGTGGCTGGGCACCTTCGACACCGATTCCGCATTCGCCTGCCGACGTTCTCGGCGTGATGAACCTGCGCGGCACCGTCATCCCGATCATTGACCTTGCCCACAAGCTCGGCATGAAGAGCACGGTTGCCAACGAACGCAGCGCCATCGTGGTTGCCGAAGTGCACAATATGGTCATCGGCCTCGTCGTTGACCGCGTCTCCGATATCCTGACGGTGCGTGGCGACCAGGTTCAGCCGGTTCCGGAAATCACCACATCCTTCGACAAGAGCTATGCAGAAGGCATCATCGCCAACGAAACCGGCATGATCTGCTTCCTCAACCTCGCCCGCATGTTCAAGGAACGCGAAATGGAAGACGTCGCAGCCTGATCGCTGCCCATGCTTACCTCATAGAAGAGCGGCTCCGGCCGCTCTTTTTTGTGTCCAGACTGCATCGCATCCGTTGCGGCAGACCCCGCCAGCGGAACAAAACTTCGCCCGTACGGTTATCAGCGTAACGCAACCACGGAGACGACAGTCATGGAAGTAATCGGCACGCAAGTCCACCCGCAGTCTTCGGCAGGGCTGATGACGGTGGAGTTCGTCGGTGAAGGCGGTGATGTGATTTCGGTTCAGATGCACCATACCGAATCTGATGGCTTGAACCGGCTGAACGCGATCGCAAGGGCCAAGGCGATGATGTTGCAGGTGGCGGCGTTCGAACAGCCCGAAAATGGTGAAGCAGCTGATGGTTCCGGTTCCGGCAATGATACCTCCGGCGAATCTCCGGCCGTTATGTCATTGCGAAGTGCGCGGGCCGCAGGCGATACCGGAACGCTGGAAGAACAGCTCGATGAAGGGCTGGAATCGTCTTTTCCTGCCAGCGATCCGGTTTCCGTGACCACCAGCACGATTCCAAGCGGCCGTGCTGATACTGAAGAAGCCAAGAAGCAGTAGTGTATCGAGTAGACAGGATCGTTCGCGCGGCCGATCCTGTCATTTCAAGCCATGCTATGGGCAGGCTAAGGATTGGCTACAGCCGCCAGCCTGCGATCAAATCCGTCCAAAATCCGCTTGACCAGCGCCGGATAATCCTCGTCGAAATGATGGCCACCATCGATGGCAATGACTTCGACACCCGTATCCTTCAGCGTCGGGCAGACATCGTCGTCCTCATCTGTCCCGTAGATGCACTGCACGAGAGCCGGTTTCATCTTGGTGATATCGTCGGCCGGGTCGCCGGCGCCGTCCGCCGCCGCGGCACCCAACCAGCCGAGAACGGAAATCTTGTAATCCACCTGATGCGACACGGCGAGCAGCGACACCTGCGCCACGCGATCCCGGTCTGCTTGCGGCAGCAAATTGTAGGTCCGGGGCAGGATATCGGCACCGAAGGAATATCCAATCAGCAGGATATGCTTGACGTTCCAGCGCTTGCCGTAAAACGCGATGATGCGGTGCAGGTCATCGGCGGTCTCCTGCGGCTGACGCTCCGACCAGAAGTAGCGCAGAGAATCGATGCCGACCACCGGCATGCCCTGTTGCTGGAGAACATCGCCGACTTCCTTGTCTATATCGCGCCAGCCGCCATCGCCCGAATAGACGATTGCCATCGTGTCGCGTGTCGGCTTGGTTTCAAGCACGGTCAGGGGCAGTCCCAGCGGATTGTCCTCGCCTGCGGAGGCGGTCACGAGCGCCGACAGCGCATCGTAAAAAGCCGTCCACATGTCGTCATCCGTTTCAGTGATCTCGATGTCGCTATGCTTGGCAGTCAACTCGGTGACATGGGCGCGGCCGTCTGCGGGCGCATCCGGCGTGAACAGCACGGTGACCGGATCGGGCAGCGGCCCATCGGTCAAACCGTAGACCATCCGGTCGCCCACCTTTTTCTTGTCGGCAGGCGTGCAGAGCTGTTTGCTCAGTGTGATGCCGGCCTCGGGATTGATGGCCAGCGTTTGCCCAATTGTCGCCGCCGGCGTCTGCGCCGCAATGGCAAGAGCCAGCGCGCCACCCGCCCCGGCACCGGCAATGATCGGCAGCCGATAATCGTTGTTTTTCGCCGCCCGCTGAACTTGCTGGCTCAGCGCTTCGATGTCGGACACCATGTAGATGCAGTCGCCCTCGTCCTTCGCCAGCGATGCAAGATAGCTTGGAAGATCGATACCGATGACCAAGGCTCCGCCATCGGTCAGGCTTTTGGCGAGCGTATCCTCCTTGTCAGACCATCCGGCCTTATCGGAAATAAGCACAACCGCGGCCGCCACATCGCCGGTGGGCAAGAGGATATGTGGCGACGGGATCATGCCCGTATCAAAAGCAGCCGGATCCTCCGAACGCGCCGGAAATGCTGCAAAAAACAGGCTGGCGGCAAAAGCGGCCTGATAGAATCTCTTCAAGATCATTTTTTCACAATTCCCTTCACGCCGCCGCCAATCAGGAATGTTGCATCCATCAGTGCCAGAACGGGATTGATACCACCACCCGCCGCCATATACCGAGGCTGCCAGTGCGGATGGAATTTCGACTTGAAGGCCTTCAGGCCCTTGAAGTTATAGAAGCGTTCGCCGTGTTCGAAAACCGTGCGACCCACCTTGTCCCAAACGGGCGAGGAACGGCGGCCGGAAAGACCGGCCAGAGGCGCCATGCCAAGGTTGAACCGCTTGAATCCCTTGTCACGCAGATATTCCATCAATGACACAAAGAGAAAGTCCATCGACCCTTTCGGTGCCTCCGGCAGGAAGCGCATGAGGTCGATAGTCCCTTCCTCGCAGGCATCCGTCACGAGGATATTGGCGAACGCAACGATTTTTCCGTTCAACCGCAAAATCCCAACCGGTTGGGCGGTAATGTAATCCGTATTGAATGCCCCCAACGAAAAGCCCTTTTCCCTGGCACGATGATGCGCCAGCCAGGCATCGGACACGGCTACGAGATCGCCCATGATCGCCGGGACATCCTCGGGTTCGACAACGGCGAATTCCAGCCCGTCGCGCTGCGCCCGGCTGACCGTCTGGCGCAGGGTGGCCCACTTGCCGCCCTTCAGTTCGAACGTCGTGAGGTCCGCCGTGGCCAGTTCGCCGAGACGGAAGGCCCGCAAGCCGGCATCCGCATAGTAGGAGAGCCCCGCAGGCGAGACCTGATAGAAAACCGGCCGGCAGCCGCAGGAACGGGCCTCCTCAATGAACTGCCAGATCAGATCCGGCCATGCATCACGCGGACCGACCGGATCGAACAGGGCAATCCAGGAACGAGCCTGACGGCCATACATGATGAACGCACGCCCGTCGGAGGAAAACATCAGGCTCTTATCGCCCATCCGCACGAGATTGGCGTCCGACATATCCTGCGCGTTGGCAATGGCGATCGCTTTTTCGATGTCGGCGGCAGAAGACGCTTCCCTTGGGCCTTTGGCGGGCCGCAGCAGGCTCCACAACGCAGCAGCGCCAGAGAAGATCGTCAGACCGAGCACGGCGCGAAGGCCGCGCGGCGCTTCCTCCGACAGTTCGAACTGCCACCAGAGCGTATTGCTGTATTCCACGTCACGATAAACGAACAACAGGACGATCACCGCAAAGGCACAGAGCGCCAGCATTGCCGTCAGCCATGGCAACGTCAACCGCTCGTTCGACAGGTTTGCTGGCCGGTCGAACAGCCGGTGCGTGGCAAGCAGGCTGACGATGAAGAAGGCGAGAAGGCTCGCCTCGATCAGAGCCACCGCCTTGAGGAGAGAAAACAACAGCGCGATAACGGCAACGACAAGCGCCGCCCACCAGGCGCTATCCAACCGTCTTGCCAAGCCGCGCGCGACAATGACGAGAACCAGACCCAGCAGGCTTGCGAGAAAATGCGTGCCTTCGATGATCGGTAATGGCACGTAATCGGCAAGAAAAGCCAGATTGTCGTCCGGCGTCGGCGTGACACTGGAAAATACCAGCATGGCGGCCAAGATAAGTGCAAGCGTCGCCAAGAGAAGCGGTGTCAACCGACCGGCCACGCGGCGCAGGCTGGAACCGACAGGCTTGCGGTAGAGGCTGCGCAGTTCGGCACCAATGACAAAGATGACTGCCAGAAGCAGCGGCAGGACGTGGTAGATCAGCCGATAAAGGACGAGCGCGCCCAGGACTGTGTCGACATCCACCGCCTGGCCCAGCGCCGCGACGATGACGGTTTCAAAGACACCAAGACCGGCCGGGACATGGCTGAGAACGCCAAGTCCGACAGCCACCGCATAAATCGCCAGAAACGCCGGCCAGCCGATCACCCCTTCAGGCAGCAGCACGTAGAGGACGGAAGCCGAGGCGGCCAGATCCAGAACGGTCACAAGGAACTGACGCGATGCCGTGCGTGAATCCGGAACCCGCAGCGAAAAACGCCCCAACTGCAACGCCCGGCCATCGCGGCCCGCCACCATCAAAGTCAGCAGGACGGTCAGGATCAACACAGCGATCGCACGCAGCGCCGGTGAACTCATTCCCACGAGTGGCGCCACTTCCGGCGCGATCATCAACAGGCTGAGAGCCGCGACACTTGCAAGCCCGAGCCCGAAGGCAAGGGTGACAAAGGCGATAACGCCGCCGATTTCTTCCGGCCTCAGCCCGAGGCGGGAATAGGCGCGATAGCGGATGGCGCCGCCACTCAACGGGCCGAAACCTGCGGTATTGCCGACCGCATAGGCCGCAAAAGCCGTCAATGCCACATCGGCATAGGGCAGTCGCCGCTTGAGATAGATCAGCGCCCCGACATCGTAGAAGGTCAGTGCAAAGAAGCTCAAGGCGGTAAAGCCGATGGCCAGTGCAATGGACGTGCCGCTGGTATTATCGAGCGCGGCCATCACGTCTTCATACCGAACTTCACTCGTCAGATGGAAGATCGCATAGCCCGCAAGGGCAAGGATGAGGATCGTGGCAATCGCAGTCAGCAGCCGGCCCTGAAGCCACACCCGCTGAACCATGACTTGAGTGCCACCGGGCTCATCGTTTCTATCGGCTGGATTGGACATGGAGCACCTGGTGGGGCATTTCAAACTCTAACGTCATCGACGATATACATCCTGCCACAGCTAAATAAAGTGAACTTAATGTAATCTTCGATCAACTGAATCCGGGCGTTTGCTTGGTAAGGCGCCCGGCATGAAATTCGACTGAAATGACGGTCAGGCAATGCCAGCGCCTGACAACAGGCAGCATTGACCGCTTCCACACACCAGCCTATCTCAATCTCATGACAGAGCACACCAAGAGCGACGAGCCCGGAGAGCCGATGTTAAACGGCGTACGCGCACGTTTACGTATGCTCTATCTCGGGACCAGCGCCATGGCGATCCGGTTTCAGATAACCATGGCGATCATCGATCTCGCCATCATCATCTTCTTCCTCGTTGGCCCGTATTTCGCCGCGGGGCACACCTACCTCATCATCGACTATGCAATTGCCGCCTTGATCGCCTTCGAGCTTGGCGCCCGGGCGCTGATCGCCTCAAACCTCCGGCGCTGGCTGACACGGCCGATGACGTGGGTCGATATCGCCATCCTGGCAACGCTGCTCTTCCCGGCGCAATTCTCCAACTTCGCGTTCCTGCGCGCCTTCCGCATCTGGTCGCTGGGCCAGAGCAAGGTATTCACGCTGTTGATCAAGCGGGCGGGCTATGGAGAATGGGAAGAGGTCATTCGCGCCTGCATCAATTTCGTGACCTTCCTGTTCCTCGTCACCGGCTTCGTCTACACCGCGTTCTTCTATCACCAGGCGGCCGGCGTCGAAGGGTTCGTCGATGCGCTCTATTTCACCGTCGCCACCATCACGACGACGGGCTTTGGCGATATCACCCTGCCCGGCACGCTGGGCAAGCTGACGTCGATCGTCACGATGATTTTCGGCATCTCGCTGTTCGTACGGCTGGCACAGGCGATCGTGCGCCCGCACAAGGTCGTCTTCCCCTGTCCCCAATGCGGTTTGCAGAGACACGATGCCGACGCGGTACACTGCAAGGCTTGCGGCCAAATACTGAACATTCCGGACGAAGGAAGTTGAACCTTCTGGCCACGATGACGGCCCTGGAAGCGACCAAATTTGGGCTTCGCGCCCAACCATAGTGGGTGCTAATATTCCCCTAAGGACAAGACTTGGGGGGAAGACATATGCCGCGCGTCGCAAAGCTCTATTTCCGCACTGCCATCATTTTCCTGATTATCGGAATTGCAATGGGCCTGAACATGGCCATCTCGCAGGATCACAGCGCCATCGGCGCGCACGCCCATGCCAATCTGCTCGGCTGGGTGACCATGGCGATCTTTGGCGGATACCACGCGCTGAACCCTGCCAAGGCGGGACGGCGGATCGCCATGATCCAGTACGTGGTCTACACGGCGGGCGTCGCCCTGATGGTGCCGGCGCTCTATCTGATGCTGACCGGAAATCCGGCGCTCGAGCCTGTTGTCGCAATCGCCTCGCTGATCACATTTGCGGGCGTCTTGCTGTTCGCAGTCATCATCTATAGCGGGGATACAGTACACCGCCCGGCAATTGCCACACAGTAAGACTATCTTCAAGTTTCGCCCGCGGCGGGATCTCTGAACTGTTGGCTTAGTTCGCGACCCGCACCGTATTGCCGTATCGGCGATGCCGAATACATGACGGTCGCCGCGCCTTGCCTATTTCTTTCAACCAACTCCCCGCCCCGGCGTAACAGAACGGGTTCTTTCATTTTATACCTTGATATGTCTGTTTTTTCTCGACAATACCTATCGCGAGGGTGAGACGAGAAACGCCAGATGGCCAAGGCATGTGGATCCATGATGTCTGAGATCGGCGAAAACTGCGCAGGTCAGGTTTCGGCATGAATGTGCAGCGGAAAAACCGGTCCGGAAAGATATTCTTCCTCGCCGCTGTCGGGTTGGTCTTCGCCGGCATCCTGGCGACGGTTCTGCTTGCCAACAACCACCGCAATCTTGATCTGCTACTGACCTATCTCGGCTACCCCAATCTGATTCCCAATGCCGCGCCGCAGCAGGTGAAGATAACCCAGACCAGAAGCTTACGCTTACCGCCGGCACGCATGGTCCTGCCTGTCTATGCTTTCGCCGACTTCAAGGCCCCGCAACAAAACTTCATCCGGCTGATCCAGAGTGACCCGAGGACCCTGTGCGAACAACTGAGGGACGGCGGTTTCGGCCAATTGGACTGGACCGTCAGCAGCGCTCACAAGGACAATTGGGAATGCTCGTCCTCGGTCGATCTTCCCGCTCCGGATGCCGATAAACCGGAACAGTCCTCGATCTTTATCGTCATCAAGGGCGATGGGGAAAACCGTGTCACCTCCTTTCGCGTCAAGCTGAACATCGAAAATAAAGCCGATACGGCCAAGGTCGCCGAACTTGCCGGGGACGCGGCGAACATCTTCCTGCGCCAGGTCCGTTGGGGAAATCCGGAAGAGATCATCGGCAAGATCCATGCCCTAGAACCCTTTGACATCCGCAAATTCGGTAGCCGCATCCAGTTCAAAAGAGAATTCGGCGAAACACCACGCTACAATTTCCTTGCCAATCAGATCAGTGTGCAACGCAAGAACATGCCGGGAGATCTGTTCTTCGACCGGAGCAAGTGGTTTCCGCTGACCGGAAGCGATGGGCTGCCGATGATTGACGGCATGATGGCCGGGGAAGGCGCTGGCGGAATCCCCCTCACGGACCCAGGCAATCCTGCCCCCTAAGCCAAATCGTCCGCGCACACGATGCGATTGCGGCGCGTTGCAACCGGCTGTCCCCTTACCTGTTTCGATCCGGAGCCGGCCGCTCCGGCCCACCACAATTAACCACAGGAACGGATTGGATTCGCAAGGCCCTACCGAAATCGGTAGTATTTAATAAATCGTTAAAATCGCATATTCCACATATGCGGCGAAGTAACGAAAAGACATCTAACGAAGATCTCGTGCGCTCGCATTATCAAGGTCAATATTCAGGATATTCTGCCGCAGTCTCATCCAGCCATTCCAGCTCCATTGGCAATGCATCTCCTGGTAAAGATCAACACAAAGTAGGTATTCCGGTCGAATTCCGGGGAAGATGTAAAGTCATGACGGAAAAAACGCTGCCGCAACGACGACCTCTCATCCGGGCAACGGAAAGCCGCCCTGTCTGGACAGCGTCCGCTGAACGCCCAGACAAGCAATCGCCGGCATGCGATGACCAAGTTCACCTCGAATCGGTTCGCGTAGCAGACCTGCCCGTTCAGTTTGCGATCAAGCGCACAATCGATGCCGCCTGCGCATTTTCCGGGCTGCTCGTTCTTGCGCCCGTCATGCTTGCCATTGGCGCCCTCATCAAGCTGGACAGCAAGGGGCCTGTTTTCTCCCGGCGACTGCACCTAGGGCTGAACGGAGCTCCCTTCGAGCTGTTGACGTTCCGCTGTACGGCTACGGGCTTTCGCAATGCCGGTCAGCCAGCCACCGATGGTCAACACTTCACGCCGTTTGGACGTTTCTTGAACAAAGCCAATCTTGAAGGGTTACCGCGATTGTGGAACGTTCTCACCGGCGACATGTCGCTGGTCGGCCCTCGCCCACATGTTCCGGACTTGCTTGCGGCAGGCCACAACTACAATGACCTTGTGCAGGGCTACGAATACCGAAACCTGATGCGCCCGGGCCTTACCGGTCTTGCGCAGACCCGCGGCCCTCACGCCGCTGCCGGGCACCGCTGGATGGCGGTCCGACAAATTGTCTCCGATGTCGATTACATCACCCAGTTCTCGCTGCTCCTCGACATGAAGATCATGATGCGCACCGCAATCAACGCCATGAAGCGCTGGACGCGCCGTTAGGAGACTGGCAAGCGCAACAGCCCAAACGCGAAAATGAAAACCGCCCGAAGATTCTCTCTTCGGGCGGTTTTCATTTCAACGGAGGCTGAAGACTGGCGCCGGGACGGACCCGGCGCCAGTCTGTCGTCTTACTGCCAGCTCTTGACCAGTTCGTCGTAGTTGATGGTCTGCGGCTTTTCTTTTTCGTTTTCGATCTTCAGCTGCGGCGCAAGGTTACCCTTCGAGACGGCGTCCTTGTTCCAGTATTCGAGATCGTGTTCTTCGGCGAGCTTCGGACCGATATCGCCCTGAACGCCGGAACGCTCCAGGCGCTGCAGAACCTTTTCCTGCTCAGCGCACAGCGAATCCATGGCTTCCTGGGCGGTCTTGGCGCCGGAGGAAGCGTCACCGATTGCCTGCCACCACAGCTGGGCCAGCTTCGGATAGTCCGGGATGTTCGTACCGGTCGGCGACCACTGAACGCGAGCCGGCGAACGGTAGAACTCGATCAAACCACCGAGCTTCGGCGCACGATCCGTGAAGCTCTTGTCCTGGATGGACGATTCACGGGTCAGCGTCAGGCCGACATGGCTCTTCTTGAGGTCAACCGTCTTGGAGGTGACGAACTGCGCATAGAGCCATGCTGCCTTGGCGCGGTCTTCCGGGGTGGACTTCATCAGCGTCCAGGAACCCACGTCCTGATAACCGAGCTTCATGCCGTCCTTCCAGTAAACGCCATGCGGGCTCGGAGCGAAGCGCCACTTCGGCGTGCCGTCAGCATTGACGACCGGCAGGCCTTCCTTGACGAAATCGGCCGTGAAGGCCGTGTAGGTGAAGATCTGCTGGGCGACTTCACCCTGGGCCGGAACCGGACCAGCTTCGCCGAAGGTCATGCCCTGGGCGGATGCCGGTGCATAAGCCTTCAACCAGTCGAGGTACTTCTGGATCGAATAGACGGAAGCTGGGCCGTTGGTGTCACCACCGCGAGCGACGCAGGAGCCGACTGGCTGGGATTTCTCGTTGACCTTGATACCCCATTCGTCGACAGGCAGACCGTTCGGCAGGCCCTTGTCGCCGTTGCCGGCCATGGAGAGCCAGGCGTCGGTGAAGCGCCAGCCGAGCGACGGGTCCTTTTTGCCGTAGTCCATGTGACCATAGACCTTTTTGCCGTCGATTTCGCGGCCGGTAAAGAACTCGGCGATGTCTTCATAAGCGGACCAGTTGACCGGAACGCCGAGGTCATAGCCGTACTTCGCCTTGAAATCCGCCTTGTTCTTCTCGTCGTTGAACCAGTCATAGCGGAACCAGTAGAGGTTCGCGAACTGCTGGTCAGGCAGCTGGTAGAGGTCGCCATCCGGCGCGGTCGTGAACTTGGTGCCGATGAAGTCGGCGAGGTCGAGACCAGGGTTAGTGACGTCCTTGCCTTCGTTGGCCATCCACTTGGTCAGCGAGCGGGCCTGCTGGTAGCGCCAATGGGTGCCGATCAGATCCGAGTCGTTGACATAGGCATCATAGATGTTTTCGCCCGTCTGCATCTGGGTCTGCAGCTTTTCGACCACGTCGCCTTCGCCGATCAGGTCATGCGTGACCTTGATGCCGGTGATTGCGGTGAAGGCTGCGGCCAGAGTCTTGGATTCGTATTCGTGGGTCGTCAGGGTTTCGGAAGCAACCTTGATGTCCATGCCGGCAAATGGCTTTGCCGCATCGATGAACCATTGCATTTCCTTTTCCTGATCGGCGCGGGAAAGCGTCGAAAGATCGCCGATTTCCTTGTCCAGGAACTGCTTGGCTTCGTCCATGCCCGCAAATGCGGTTCCGGTCAGTGCCAAGAGTATCGCTGCTGTAGATGTTAGTAAGTGCCGTCGCATAATGTCCTCCCTTAAAGGTTTGCGATTGCATTCCGCCCGGCTCCATCCGGACGGCATTTCCAGTCCTTGCCTCACACCAGCTTGAAGACCCCGAAAGCGTAGACAAGCGAGAGGGCAAGAGCCCACCACTGGCCGGTACCGACGAGGCCCAGCCAAGCGAGATTGATGAAGGCGCTGCCGAGCAGCGAGATAAACAGGCGGTCGCCGCGCGTCGTCTCGAAGCGCAGGATGCCGACACGCGGATTGCCGCCGGGACGGGCATATTCCCATACGGCCATCAGCGCGAGCAGCAGGAAGATCGTCAGGAAGAACATGGCCGTCGGGAAAGTCCATGCCATCCAGCCGCCACGGATCAGCGGGGCGAACCAGTCACGCGCGCCGTCCTTGATCGGCAACGCGGAGATGAGCAACCCTGCCAGGGCGGCGTAGACGACGAGAACGGCGGCCAGTGCCAGCGGCCAGCGATTGGTGCGTTGGGACACGGTGGCCATTAGACCCTCCCCAGGGCAAAGCCCTTGGCAATGTAGTTTCTGACGAAATAGATGACGATGGCGCCGGGAATGATGGTAAGCACGCCCGCAGCAGCAAGAACGCCCCAGTCCATGCCGGATGCAGACACCGTGCGCGTCATGATCGCAGCGATCGGCTTGGCGTCGGTTGTCGTCAACGTGCGGGCGATCAGCAGTTCCACCCACGAGAACATGAAGTTGAAGAACGCAGCGACGCCGATGCCCGATGCGATCAGGGGGATGAAGATCCGCACGAAGAATCGCGGGAACGAATAACCGTCGATATAGGCGGTCTCGTCGATTTCCTTCGGCACACCCGACATGAAGCCTTCAAGGATCCAGACGGCCAGCGGCACGTTGAACAGGCAGTGCGCCAGGGCAACGGCGATATGCGTATCGATCAGGCCGAAGGCGGAATAGAGCTGGAAGAACGGCAGCGCGAAAACGGCCGGCGGCGCCATGCGGTTGGTCAGGAGCCAGAAGAACAGGTGCTTGTCGCCGAGGAACCGGTAGCGCGAGAAGGCGTAAGCCGCCGGCAGCGCGACAGAAACCGAAATCACGGTGTTCATCACCACGTAGATGATCGAGTTGATATAACCCTTGTACCAGGACGGATCTGTGAAGATCACCGCATAGTTCCGGAGCGTCGGCGCATGCGGGTAAAGCGAGAACGTGCCGGTAATTTCGGTATTCGTCTTGAAGCTCATGTTGACGAGCCAATAGATCGGCAAGAGCAGAAAGAGGATGTAGATCGTAGGCACGAGCCAGGAGAGGCTGCGGCCGGAAGATTGTGTCGCTGTGGTCATTGTTCTTTCTCCCTTCCGTCAGCTCTGCGCATCGCTATTGGTCATCACGGTGTAGAAGATCCATGAGAGCAGCAGGATGATCAGGAAGTAGATGAGCGAAAGTGCTGCTGCCGGGCCGAGGTCGAACTGGCCGATGGCCGTCTTGACGAGATCGATCGACAGGAATGTGGTGGCATTTCCGGGGCCGCCGCCGGTAACGACGAAGGGCTCGGTGTAGATCATGAAACTATCCATGAAGCGCAGCAGGAAGGCGATCAGAAGTACGCGCTTCATCTTCGGCAGCTGGATGTAACGGAACACGGCCCAGCGCGAGGCGCCGTCGATCTTGGCTGCCTGATAATAGGCGTCCGGGATCGATACCAGGCCGGCATAGCACAAGAGCACGACAAGGCTCGTCCAGTGCCATATGTCCATGACGATCAGCGTCACCCAGGCATCGAAGACATTGTTGACGTAGTTGTAGGGAATGCCGATCGCATCGAGCGTATAACCGAGCAGGCCGATATCGACGCGGCCGAACACCTGCCAGATGGTGCCGACGACGTTCCACGGAATGAGCAGCGGCAGCGACATCAAAACGAGGCAGACAGGAACGCCAAGTCCCGTCTTCGGCATGTTGAGCGCGATCAGGATGCCAAGCGGAATCTCGATCGCCAGGATGATACCTGAGAAAATCAGGTTGCGGGTCAGCGCATCCCAGAAGCGGTCGGACTGCAGCACCTGGATGAACCAGTCGGTGCCTGCCCAGAAGAATTCATTATTGCCGAAGGTGTCCTGAACCGAATAGTTCACCACCGTCATCAGCGGGATAACCGCCGAGAAAGCGACCAGCACCAGCACCGGCAGAACCATGAACCAGGCCTTGTTGTTCCAGGTCTTCTCCATGATCAGGCCTCCCCGCCCACACGCCAGCTATCGGCGTAGATATTGATGGCTGCCGGATCGAAGGTGATCTTCGGTGCCGCCGGGATCTCTCCATCTTCATGAACGACAATGGCGATCGGCCGGTTGGCGAAGGTGGCGCGGACAATTTTCTGGCGGCCGATATCCTCGACCTTGGAGATCGAAACCGGCATGCCTTCGCGGCCAAGCCGGACAAATTCCGGGCGGATACCCAGTTCGGTCTTGGCACCAGCTGCGATTTTCGGCGCAAACGACAAGGCAACCTTCTGGCCATCGAGATCGACGGACGACCCGTCGATCTTTGCCGGCAAGACGTTCATGCCCGGAGAACCGATGAAATAGCCGACGAATGTGTGCTTGGGCTTTTCGAACAGCTCTGCAGGCGTGCCGATCTGAACAATCTCGCCGTCATACATGACGACGACCTTGTCGGCGAACGTCAGCGCCTCGGTCTGGTCGTGCGTGACGTAGACCATGGTGAAACCGAACTGCTTGTGCAGACGCTTCAACTGCGAGCGCAGCACCCATTTCATATGCGGATCGATGACCGTCAGCGGCTCATCGAACAGGATGGCGCTGACGTCGGAGCGGACCAGACCACGGCCGAGCGAAATCTTCTGCTTCTGGTCGGCCGTCAGCCCCTGTGCCTTTTTCTTCGCGCGATCGGAAAGCCCGATCATCTCGAGGATTTCCGTAACCCGGCGATCGACCTCATTCTCCGGAACCTTACGATTGCGCAGCGGAAAGGCCAGGTTGTCGTAAACGGTCATCGTGTCGTAGATCACCGGGAACTGGAACACCTGCGCGATGTTGCGCTCCTGCGTCGACAGGTTGGTGACGTCCTTGCCGTCGAACAGGATCTTGCCTTCGGACGGCTGCAGCAATCCGGAAATGATGTTGAGCAAAGTGGTCTTGCCGCAGCCGGAAGGCCCAAGCAGCGCATAGGCGCCGCCGTCGTTCCATTCGTGATGCACTTCCTTCAGCGAATAGTCGGAAGGCTTTGTCGGATTGGGGCCGTAAGCGTGGCGGATATGATCGAGATTGATGCGTGCCATGGTTTTCTCCTCACGCTCCTCGAACGGCAGAGCCGCCGATGGCGCGGCCATCCGGGCCGAAGGCCATCAGGTGGCGGGTATCGACGAAAAGCTCGATCGCCGTATCCGGCTCGATGTCGTGGATGCCGTGTTCAAGCATGACCCAGCGTGATCCCGCGCAATCGACGTGGATAAAGCTCTCGGAACCGGCAATTTCGGAAATGATGATCCGCGCCTTCAGCGTCGCTGCCGTATCGTGCGGACGGGTGAGCGACAGATGATGCGGATGGAACGCGATGGTGTAGGCACCATCGGCGATACCGGCCAGATGCCCCGGTACCGGCAGGACGCTGAGACCACCACGTTCGAATGTATTGCCGGACTTCACCACGTCGAGAACATTCAGCGGCGGATCGGCAAAGGTTTTTGCGGTCGCGATGTCTGCCGGCTTGCGATAGACCGAGATGGTCGGTCCAAACTGGCTGATGCGGCCTTCGCTCATGGTTGCGGTGTTGCCGCCGAGCAGCAGCGCTTCCTGTGGTTCGGTCGTCGCATAAACGAAGATCGAGCCTGCGGCCGCAAACAGTTTGGGCAGTTCTTCACGCAATTCCTCGCGCAGCTTGTAGTCGAGGTTGGCGAGCGGCTCATCAAGCAGCACGAGGCTGGCATTCTTGACGATGGCGCGCGCCAGCGCGGTGCGCTGCTGCTGCCCGCCCGACAGGTTGAGCGGCGTGCGCTCCAGATAGGGCGTCAGCTTCATCAGTTCGGCGGCTTTGCGAACTTCGCGATCGATCGTCGCCGCGTCCTTACCGGAAATGCGCATCGGCGAGGCGATATTCTCATAAACCGTCATCGCCGGATAATTGATGAACTGCTGATAGACCATGGCGACGGAGCGGTCCTGCACGCGCACGCCCGTCACATCCTTGCCGTCGAAGGTGATGGTGCCGGTGGTCGGCTTGTCGAGACCGGCCATCAGCCGCATCAACGATGTCTTGCCCGACAGCGTCGGGCCCAGCAGCACATTCAGCGAGCCCCGCTCCAGCACAAGGTTCGTCGGATGGATATGCGTATCCGCTCCGACAACCTTGGTTATGTTTTTCAGTTCAAGCATTCTCAGGCTTCCTCCCAGCCATCGGCGGCGCCATCCCGGCGCGGCCTTCAGGCAACGATGCGGATCGTTTCCCGCATGTAGTCTTCCAACCCGTCGGCTTCCGCTTGGGTCAATGTCAGGCCCAGTTTGGTGCGGCGCCAGAGGATATCCTCGGCATGCCGCGCCCATTCCTGGCCAATCAGCCACTGCACCTCGACCTCATAGAGATCAGCGCCGAAATGCCGCCCGAGATCTTCGGTCTTGCCCGCGCTTCCAAGCAGGCTCGCCGCAAGTGTTCCGTAAAGCCGAACCAGACGGCGCGCGTAACGCTCGGCCAGAAACGGATAGCGGCTCTTGAGTTTCGCCACTTCGGCCTCGTAGCCCGTCGCTGGAAAATCACCGCCCGGCAGCACGCTCTTCGCGGTCCACGGATTGCCCTTGGCGCCAATCGCAGCAGCGATCTTTTCCAGGGCATGCTCTCCCAGCCGGCGATAGGTGGTCAGCTTGCCGCCGAAGACGTTGAGCAACGGCGCTTCGCCATCACCGCCATCGATCTTCAGCACGTAATCGCGCGTCGCTTCCTGCGCCTTAGAGGCGCCATCATCAAACAGCGGCCGCACGCCGGAATAGGTCCAGACCACATCGGCCGGTTTGACCGGTTCGGAAAAATACTCGCTCGCCGCATTGCAGAGATAATTGATCTCGCCTTCGGTGATCTGGATGGTCTTCGGATCGCCGGTAAAATCGTTGTCGGTGGTACCGATCAGGGTAAAATCGGTCTCGTAGGGGATCGCAAAGATGATGCGATTGTCCGGGTTCTGGAAAAAATAGGCGCGCGGATCGTTGAACTTCTTCTTCACGACGATATGGCTGCCTTGAACCAGGCGCACGTTGTGAACCTTGTTCTTGCGCACCGCATTCGATAAGACCACGTCCACCCAGGGTCCAGCCGCATTGACCAGCATGCGCGCTTTGAAGGTCGTGATGGCACCGGTCGACACATCCTCGACATTGACGGACCAAAGCGCGCCTTCGCGGTCAGCCGAGACGACCCGGCTGCGCGTCATGATCTGCGCACCCTTGAGCGCCGCATCCTTGGCGTTGAGCACCACGAGACGGGCGTCATCGACCCAGCCATCTGAATATTCGAAGGCCTTGGTGAACAGCGCCTTCAACGGCTTTGCGGCCGGGTCCCGCCGCATGTCGAGCGTACGGGTGGCGGGCAAAAGCTTGCGGCCGCCAATATGATCGTAAAGGAAGAGGCCGAGGCGAATGAGCCAGGCCGGGCGGATGCCACCCTTGTGGAACGGCAGGACGAACCGCATCGGCCAGATGATATGCGGGGCCATGGCCCAGAGCACTTCGCGCTCCATCAAGGATTCACGCACCAGCCTGAACTCGTAATGTTCAAGATAGCGCAGTCCGCCATGAATGAGCTTGGTGGCGCGCGATGACGTGCCGGAAGCGAAATCGTCCATTTCAGCCAGCGCAACCGAATATCCACGGCCAACGGCATCCCTTGCGATGCCGCATCCATTGATGCCGCCACCGATCACGAAAATGTCGAGTACGTTCTGCGCAGGCACTGCTTCCCCTCCCACATTTCGCATTGCACAATTTTGAGCACATGCGAAAGTGAAATTAATTAAAGCGAAAATATTACGAATGTCAAACGAATGTTTATGGAAAACAAGCAGACGCTAAAACCAGCGTTTTTAGCGCGCGGTCTCGATCAATCGCACATCCTGCTCCTGGCAGATGTTACGGACATTTTCGATGGGGCAAATATCGGTAATGAAGGTGTGAACCTGGGTAATATGGCCGATCCGGACCGGAGCTGTGCGCTCGAATTTGGTCGAATCGGAGACAAGAATGACATGCCTGGCATTGGCGATAATCGCCTGCGCCACTTTGACTTCGCGATAATCGAAATCCAGAAGCGCGCCGTCATGATCGATCGCGGATGCGCCGATAACCGCGTAATCGACCTTGAACTGCCGGATGAAATCGACGGCCGCTTCGCCGACGATACCGCCATCGGCACCGCGCACCACGCCACCGGCAATCACCACTTCGATCGAGGGATAAACCCGCAAGCGATTGGCAACGTTGATGTTGTTGGTAATGACCATCAACTCCGTATGGTCGAGCAGCGCTTCGCCAACGGCCTCTGTCGTCGTGCCGATATTGATGAACAGCGACGAATTGTTCGGGATCATGGCTGCTGCCGCCTGGCCGATTGCCTGCTTCTCGAGAGCCGCGATCGAGCGCCTGGCTTCGTATTTCACATTCTCGTTGCCGCGCGGAAAGATTGCTCCGCCATGGATGCGCGTCAGCACCCGGCCGTCGCAGAGATCGTTCAGGTCCTTGCGGATGGTCTGCGGCGTCACCGAAAAACGGGCAGCGAGTTCATCGACGAGAACCCGGCCTTCGGTCTTGGCCAGCTCCAGAATTTCCGACTGGCGCCCCGTCAGATACATGGTAATTCCTCCCCGTCGTTTTCGTTTTCTTTCATAATAGGCAAAAACGAAAGCAGCGCAATTTCATAAACGCGGCGAGTGCTCGAAAATGAGCCCTTCGCAAAGAAGGAAGTCGCTCCGCGTTGCAATTCAGGTCATCATGCGACAGCCTGTCGGTCGCGGGAGGGTTTCACCATGTTTCATCCATCGCTGTTCAAAGGTTTGAATGTCGTCGTCACCGGTGCCGGCCGTGGCATCGGACTGGAGGTCGCACGCCAGTTTCTCGATTGCGGCGCAAACGTCTACCTGCACGGCGGCCGCGTGGCGCGCGAACCGCTGCCGGATTTTCTCGATGCGGCGCTGACTGAGGGCCGGGCCTTTCTCTCCTATGCCGACTTCTCGACCGCTGGCGGCATTGAGCTTCTCGCCACCGGTATTGCGTCCCGTTTCAAAACGATCGATGTGCTTGTCAACAATGCCGGAACGATGGTCGGACGATTTCCGGCTGGCGACCTGACCGACGAACAATATGAGACGGTGGTGCAGCTTAACCAGACCTCCGTGGTCCACACCACGCGGGCGCTGCTACCGCTCATTCGGCGTGGCACGCATCCGGCCATTATCAACACCGTCTCGATCTCGGCACTCACCGGCGGCAGCGCCGGATCGGCGATCTATTCCGCCACCAAGGCCTTCGTCTCGACCTATTCCAAGGCACTCGCCCGCGAACTGGCGCCGGAGGGCATTCGCGTCAATTGCGTTTCGCCGGGAACGATCACCACCGATTTCCACGAACGCTATTCATCCGCGGAAAAGCTCGAAGCCACCCGCAAGACCATCCCGCTGCAGCGGCTCGGCACCGCCGAGGATTGCGCGCCGGCCTATTTGTTTCTCGCATCAAACGCGCTCTCGGGTTACATCACCGGTCAGGTGCTGGAAGTGAACGGCGGTCAATTGATCTGCTGAGCGCAGACGGCGGGAGGGTGGCGGTTGATCGACAAGCTGGAATTCTTCATCGCGCTGGCGCAGGAGCGGCATTTCGGCCGCGCCGCCGATCTCTGCGGCATCACCCAGCCGACGCTTTCGGCCGCGATCAAGCAGCTGGAAGACCAGCTCGGCGTCATGCTGGTCAACCGCGGATCCCGTTATCAGAGCCTGACGCCGGAAGGGCAGCGCGTACTGGAATGGGCGCGCCGGATCGTCGGCGATTCCCGTACCATGCACGAGGAAATGCGCGCCGCCCGCCGCGGTCTTGTCGGTCATATCCGGCTGGCTGCCGTGCCCACCACGCTTGCCATGGTGCCGCGCATTACCGCACCGTTTCAGGAGAAACACCCGGACGTCACCTTCTCCATCCTCTCGACAACCTCGCTGAAAATCCTCGGCCTCTTGGAAAACCTCGAGATTGATGCCGGTCTCACCTACCTCGAGAACGAACCGCTCGGACGCGTCACCAGCGTGCCGCTGCAGGTGGAGCGCTATCATCTGGTGACCGCCGCCGGTAGCCCGCTTTCGGATCGCGAAACTGTGACCTGGAAGGAAGTCGGCAGTATTCGGCTTTGTCTATTGACCGCAGATATGCAGAACCGTCGCATCATCAACCAGCATTTCGCCGAGGCTGGCGCCACCGTCGCGCCGACACTGGAATCCAACTCGATGATCGTGCTGTTCTCCCATGTCCGCACCGGCCACTGGGCCAGCATCATGCCCTATAACGTCGCAAAATCATTTGGTTTTCACGAGGATATCAAGCTGATCCCGATCATCGAGCCGGATGCCCGCCACACGGTTGGCCTGGTCGCGACGCACCGGGAGCCGTTTACCCCACTTGTCTCTGCCCTGCTGCACGAAGCGCGTATCCTGGCGGATGCGCAGGCGCTTTGATAGAAATCATCTATCGCTTAACGGAACACGCCTATTGACCCTCCCCCAGCCTGCTGACACGCTGTATTTCAGTACGTGAGCTGCAAAACCGCGTGTTATCGGCCCTTTCGAGCCGGAAATCTGAATCGATGATGGTCTGGAGGGACTTCGTTCGGTTGGAGGTATTGCAGAGCGCGGCCAATTGTTCATTTCAGTTCGGGAGGTCTGAACGTTGAACCTGCATGTATCAAGCCGTGATATCGGTGAACGGACACTGGATATAGTCAGCGCGTTGAAGTCGCTCGAAGGGCCGCTTCTGCCGATCCTGCACGAAATCCAGGCCGAGTTCGGCTATGTGCCGCAGGAAGCGCTGCCGGTCATTGCCCGCGAACTCAACCTGTCGCGTGCCGAAGTTCATGGCGTCGTCACCTTCTATCATGACTACCGTGATCACCCGGCAGGCCGGCATGTGCTGAAGCTCTGTCGTGCAGAGGCCTGTCAATCGATGGGCGGCGACGCGCTGGCCGAACGGGTGAAATCCCTGCTCGGGATCGATTTCCACCAAACGACGCCCGATGGCGCGGTGACGCTCGAACCTGTCTATTGTCTGGGGCTCTGTTCCTCCGCACCCGCCGCGATGCTCGATGGCGAGGTGCACGGACGGCTTGATGCGGATGCGGTGCGAGACCTCGTTGCGGAGGTGCGGGCATGAGCGTGCGGATTTTCGTTCCCCAGGATGCTGCTGCTCTGGCGCTTGGCGCCGACCGGGTCGCCGTGACATTGTCGCGTGAAATCGAAACCCGCGGCATCGACGTCACGATCGTTCGCAACGGCTCGCGCGGCCTGCATTGGCTGGAGCCGATGGTCGAGGTCGAAACAGCGGAAGGCCGCGTTGCTTACGGCCCGGTCAAGGCATCCGACATTTCTTCTCTTTTGGACGCGGGCCTTGCCAACGGCGGGGATCATCCGCTCTGTCTCGGGAAAACCGAGGAACTGCCCTTCCTGAAAAACCAGACACGGCTGACCTTTGCCCGTTGCGGTATCGTCGATCCGCTGTCGCTGGAAGACTACAAGGCCCATGACGGCCTGAAGGGCCTTGCCAAGGCCGTGGCGATGGCCCCTGCCGACGTGGTGGCACAGGTGACGGAATCTGGCCTACGCGGCCGCGGCGGTGCGGGGTTCCCGACCGGCATCAAGTGGAAGACCGTGCTCGACACCGCTGGCGACCGCAAATACATCGTCTGCAACGCCGACGAGGGCGACAGTGGTACCTTTGCCGACCGGATGATCATGGAGGGCGACCCCTTCGTGCTGATCGAAGGCATGGCGATCGCCGGTCTCGCGACCCTTGCTACCAAGGGCTTCGTCTATATCCGCTCGGAATATCCGCACGCGATCGCGACGATGACGGAAGCCGTCGAAATCGCCCGGCGCGCCGGTGTTCTCGGTGCTTCGGTGATGGGATCGGGCCGAGCCTTTGACATCGAAATCCGCACCGGTGCGGGTGCCTATGTCTGCGGCGAAGAAACGGCGCTGCTCAACAGCCTGGAAGGCAAGCGCGGTATCGTTCGCGCCAAGCCGCCTTTGCCCGCCCACAAGGGCCTGTTCAACTGTCCGACCGTGATCAACAACGTCATCTCGCTCGCGTCCGTGCCGATCATCATGGACAAGGGCGCAGTCTTTTATAAAGACTTCGGCATGGGCCGCTCGCGCGGCACGATCCCGATCCAGATCGCCGGCAACGTCAAGCATGGCGGGCTCTATGAGGCAGCCTTCGGCCTGACACTCGGCCAGATCGTTGACGAGATCGGCGGCGGCACGGCATCAGGACGCCCGGTCAAGGCCGTGCAGGTCGGCGGCCCGCTCGGCGCCTATTTCCCCCGCGCCCTGTTCGATACGCCGTTCGACTACGAAGCCTTCGCCGCCAAGGACGGCCTGATCGGCCATGCAGGCATCACCGTCTTCGATGACACCGCCGACATGCTGAAACAGGCCCGCTTTGCGATGGAGTTCTGCGCCATCGAATCCTGTGGCAAGTGCACTCCTTGCCGGATCGGCTCGACCCGCGGCGTCGAAACGGCGGACAAGATCGCGCAGGGCATCGAGCCCGAGAAGAATCTCGCCCTGCTCGCCGACCTCTGCAACACGATGAAATTCGGTTCGCTCTGCGCACTCGGCGGTTTCACCCCCTATCCGGTCACCAGCGCCATGACCCACTTCCCGGACGATTTCCGCCCGGCTCCCTTGGTGGAGGCGGCGGAATGAGCAAGACGTTGCCTGTCTTCGAGCAGCCCACCGCACGCTCCCTCTTCTCCCCCGCGGGGAGAAGTGCCGAGCGCAGTGAGGCGATGAGGGGGTCTGTCCTCGAATTCGTTGCGTGGCCCCCCTCATCCGGCGCGACGTGCCACCTTCTCCCCGACGGGGAGAAGAGGAGCCGCAGCGCCAGTGCCTACGACAGAAATCTCGCTAAGACATCCACCCAGGAGGCCCTCCATGCCCCTCGTTCCTGAAATCGACTTCGGCACCCCCGCTTCCCGCTCCGAAAAGATGGTGACGCTCACCATCGACGGCAACGAGATCACCGTGCCGGAAGGCACCTCGATCATGCGGGCCTCGATGGAGGCAGGCATCCAGGTGCCGAAGCTCTGCGCCACCGATATGGTCGATGCGTTCGGCTCCTGCCGCCTCTGTCTTGTCGAGATCGAAGGGCGTAACGGCACGCCCGCCTCCTGCACCACACCCGTCGCGCCTGGCATCACCGTCCATACCCAGACGAGCCGCCTGAAGGATATCCGCAAGGGCGTGATGGAGCTGTATATCTCCGACCACCCGCTCGACTGTCTGACCTGCGCCGCCAATGGCGACTGCGAACTGCAGGATATGGCCGGCGCGGTCGGCCTGCGCGATGTGCGTTATGGCTATGAGGGTGACAATCACGTCAAGGCGCGCAACAACGGCGATATCAACCTCAAATGGATGCCGAAGGACGAGTCGAACCCGTACTTCACCTATGATCCGGCAAAATGCATCGTCTGTTCGCGCTGCGTGCGCGCCTGCGAAGAGGTTCAGGGCACGTTCGCGCTGACCATCGAAGGCCGCGGCTTCGACAGCCGTGTCTCGCCCGGCATGCATGAAGACTTCCTCTCCTCCGAATGCGTCTCCTGCGGCGCCTGCGTCCAGGCCTGCCCAACGGCGACGCTCACCGAAAAATCCGTTATCGCCATCGGCCAGCCGGAACATTCCGTTGTCACCACCTGCGCCTATTGCGGTGTCGGCTGTTCGTTCAAGGCCGAGATGCGCGGCGAAGAGCTGGTGCGCATGGTGCCGTGGAAGGACGGCCAGGCCAATCGTGGCCATTCCTGCGTCAAGGGGCGCTTCGCTTATGGCTATTCGACTCACAAGGAACGCATCCTCAACCCGATGATCCGCGAAAAGGTCAGCGACCCCTGGCGCGAAGTCAGCTGGGAGGAGGCCCTTGCCCATACGGCATCGGAATTCCGCCGCATCCAGTATCAATATGGCCGCGAATCGATCGGCGGCATTACCTCGTCGCGTTGCACCAACGAGGAAACCTATCTCGTCCAGAAACTGATCCGCTCCGGCTTCGGCAACAACAATGTCGATACCTGCGCCCGCGTCTGCCATTCGCCGACCGGCTACGGTCTCGGCGCCACCTTCGGCACGTCGGCCGGCACGCAGAATTTCGATTCGGTCGAGCATACCGATGTCGTCATCATCATCGGCGCCAACCCCACCGATGGCCACCCCGTCTTTGCCTCGCGCCTGAAGAAGCGTCTGCGCCAGGGAGCGAAACTGATCGTCATCGATCCGCGCCGTACCGACATGGTCTCCTCGCCGCATATCAAGGCGTCGCACCATCTGCCGCTGCGTCCCGGCACCAATGTCGCCATCGTCACGGCGCTCGCCCATGTCATCGTCACCGAAGGCCTGTTCGACGAAAAATTCATCCGTGAACGCTGCGACTGGTCGGAATTCGAGGATTGGGCCGGCTTCGTCGCCGAAGAACGTCACAGCCCGGAAGCGATCGAACAACTGACCGGCGTTCCGGCCGAAGAGGTTCGTGGTGCCGCCCGCCTGTTTGCCACCGGCGGCAATGGCGCGATCTATTACGGCCTTGGCGTCACCGAGCATAGCCAGGGCTCGACGACCGTCATCGGCATCGCCAACCTTGCGATGGCCACCGGCAATATCGGCCGCCCCGGTGTGGGCGTGAACCCGCTGCGCGGCCAGAACAATGTCCAGGGCTCCTGCGACATGGGTTCTTTCCCGCACGAACTGCCGGGCTACCGTCACGTCTCCGACGACGCGACCCGCGACATCTTCGAAAAGCTCTGGGGCGTGAAAATCTCCAACGAGCCGGGCCTGCGCATTCCCAACATGCTGGACGCCGCCGTCGACGGGTCTTTCAAGGGCATCTACATCCAGGGCGAGGACATTCTGCAGTCCGACCCCGACACCAAGCACGTTTCGGCCGGCCTCGCCGCGATGGAATGCGTCGTGGTGCAGGATCTGTTCCTCAACGAAACCGCCAACTACGCCCATGTCTTCCTGCCGGGCTCGACCTTCCTCGAGAAGGATGGCACCTTCACCAACGCCGAACGCCGCATCAACCGTGTCCGCAAGGTGATGACCCCGCGCAACGGCTTTGCCGATTGGGAAGTCACGCAGAATCTGGCAAAAGCGATGGGGCTGAACTGGACCTATACGCACCCATCCGAGATCATGGACGAGATCGCCGCGACGACGCCGAGCTTTGCGATGGTCTCCTACGAGTATCTGGAAAAGATGGGCTCGGTTCAGTGGCCCTGCAACGAAAAGGCTCCGCTCGGCTCGCCGATCATGCATGTCAACGGCTTCGTGCGCGGCAAGGGCAAGTTCATCCGCACCGAATATGTCGCCACCGACGAAAAGACCGGCCCGCGGTTCCCGCTGCTTCTCACCACCGGCCGTATTCTCAGCCAGTACAATGTCGGCGCCCAGACCCGGCGCACCGACAACATCGTCTGGCACGAGGAAGACCGGCTGGAAATCCACCCGCATGACGCCGAACTGCGCGGCGTGCGCGATGGCGACTGGGTAAAGCTGCAAAGCCGCGCCGGCGACACGACGCTGAGAGCGCTGATCACCGATCGCGTCGCTCCCGGTGTCGTCTACACCACCTTCCACCACCCGACGACGCAGGCCAACGTCATCACCACCGACTTCTCCGACTGGGCAACAAACTGTCCTGAGTATAAGGTGACGGCGGTCCAGATCTCGCCATCGAACGGTCCCTCGCAATGGCAGGTGGATTACGACGAACAAGCCCGCCAGTCCCGCCGCATCGCCGGCAAGCTGGAGGCCGCGGAGTAAGGTTGGAATGTTGAGTTTGTTGCAACCCTGCCGCTCTGTCCCGTTGGGACATCTTCCCCGAAAGGGGGGAGATCGGATGAGCTGTGCGCGGCAAACTCCCTCTTCTCCCCAACGGGGAGAAGGTGCCCGAAGGGCGGATGAGGGGGCGGCGGCCCCATGACCCCCTTCAAACTCACCCAGACAGTGGCCGAAACCGCCCATCGCAGTGGCAAGCTCACGCGAGGCTCCCGCGTCGTGCCCGAAGAAACGCCGATCGCGCTGTCCTATGGCGGCTCCACCCATGCGGTGATGATGGCGACACCCGGCGATTTCGAGGATTTCGCCGTCGGCTTCAGCCTGACCGAGGGGATCATTGCCGATCCCTCCGAAATTGAATCCATCGAAGCTGTTGCGGACGAAAAAGGCATCGACCTGCAGATCATCCTGAAGGACGAGCAGAACGACGCGCTGGTCTCCCGGCGGCGCCATATGGCCGGCCCGGTCGGTTGCGGTCTCTGCGGTATCGAATCGATCGAACAGGCTGTCCGCAAGACACCAATAGTATCGACCTCGCCGCTGCGCCTCTCCGAACAGCAGATCGTCGAAGCAGTGTCCCTGCTGAACGGCCAGCAGCCGCTGCATTTCGAAACGCGCGCCGTGCATGGCGCCGGGTTTTATGTGCCAAGCAAGGGGCTGATCGCCGTGCGTGAAGATGTCGGCCGCCACAATGCGCTGGACAAGCTGGTGGGCGCTGCGGCGCGTGCCGGGCATGCCGGATCGACCGGCGCCGTCGTCGTCACCAGCCGCGTTTCCGTCGAAATGGTGCAAAAGACCGCCATCATCGGCAGCCCGTTCATCATCGCCATATCAGCACCGACGGCCCTCGCCATCCGCACGGCCGATGAGGCCGGCATGACGCTGATCGCGCTGGTGCGCGGCGCCGATTTCGAGATTTTCACCCACCCTGACCGCATTCAATCCGGAGCCATCGCCGATGTCGCTTGATAACACCAATGGCAAACTGGTCCGCATGGCCAACCAGATCGCCACCTTCTTCAAGTCGCAGCCCGAAGCCGAGCGCGTTGCGGGCATCGCCACCCATATCAACAAGTTCTGGGAGCCACGCATGCGCAAGGCATTCTTCGAACTGATCGAACAGGACGACGCCGGCTTCGACCCGCTCGTGATATCGGCTGCCGCCATCATCAAACGGCCCGGCAGTCCGGCAAAGCCCTCCGAGGCATCCGAACACATCAATCAGACCATGCTGGAGGCAGGCTTCAGCGACTGATCCAGGTCCGATACTGACTTCCACATTGAACGCGACCGATGTTCACGCTATGCAGCAATACCGAAAAAGATGGGCCGGTTGGTAATCCGGTCCCTGCAATCAGCAGCTTATGACCCCTCTGGGTTTCCACGGTACCGGTTTGATCAGCATTGGTCAGTGAGGTACGTGGTCTTGCGCTGTGTTTCCTCGATGACGAACAAGGAACAGCGACATGGCGCCATCCGCCTCCCCGGACATCCAAATTTCACCGGCCAATACCCTCGAAAACCGTGCGCTTGATCGCGCGGAGGTCGAACTCCTTTCGAAAAGTGGAGAACCGCACAAGCTTGTCGCCTGCGTCCTTGAGGAAGCCGACCTGTCGCGCCTGATGCTGGAGGGCTGGGTGTTCGAGGCGTGTACCGTCAAGCAAGCCAATTTCATAGGGGCGAAACTGAGTGCGACGCTCTGGTCTAGCTGCAAGGGCGGCCAGGCCGATTTCACCGGCTGCGACCTTTCCGAAAGCAAGATTGAAGCCTGTGACTTCAACAACAGCAATTTCCGGGGTGCGACGCTGACAGGAGCGCAATTTTCCCGGTGCAAGCTGACGGGAGCCAACCTCTCCGAAACCAAAACCCTCAACCTGACCTTCGACGAAACCCGCCTCGCCGATGCCCGCCTTCCCGGCCTCTCCTTTCGCAAGGCCCGCCTGAACGGCCTCGACTTCCAGATGGCCGACCTGAAGAAATGCGATTTCCGCGATGCGATCTTTCAGGATTGCAGCCTGCGCGATGCAAACCTCGCCGAATGCCGCTTCGAAGGCGCCGACCTGCGCGGCGCAGATCTGGGCGGCATCCGCCTGCTGAACGCCAAACAATTCAAAGGCGCAACGATCTCGCGGGATCAGGCCGGGCAACTGCTCGCGGAACTGGGGTTGAAGGTGCGGTAGATTGGCGCCTCTTAAAGCACGCCAATCCAGTCATGCCCCGGATGCACTAGCCCGAGGCTGGCCCTCAACCATTTCCGTTCCGGCGTGGTCAGCTTCGGCAAGGCAGTCTCGAAATCGGCTTCGTCCTTTGTCCGTTGGTACTTTGCCTTGAAAAGAAGGATCGCGGCCGGAGCCAGATAGGGAATGCCCTCGACAGTCTTGCGCACGAAATCATGACGGGGGCCGTGGATTTGCGGGTCGCGTTTGCAGACCCATGTCAGCTCCGTTCCGGGCTCGATCATCATGTCCACGCGCCAGCGGCGCGCGGCGGCGTCCATGCACCAGATCTGCGCGATATCGGCCGGCGGCTCCACGCCATGCGGCAGTGGCGTCACGACGCCGCTGCCTGCGGTGTAAAATTCGAGCCCTTTCAAAGCGTCGCGACATATCCCGGTATGCTCGCGCAACACAGTGAATTCGAGATCGTCGTGGTCGCGGATCTGCTCACCATGCCACAGGTCAAGCGCCGAACCGCCGACAACGCACCAGGGTTTCGTCACGCCGGACAGCCGGGCTGCCAGTTCCAGCGGATGCCAAGCGCTCCAGGCATCGTGATCCGGAATTTTTAGTGCATTCATCGAAACGCCCTTCGCCTTCATCAGATCCGGCCTCTAGCAGAGTTGAACCAACGAATAAACAAGGCCGATCAGCGGCGACCAAGCGGCTGTTGGGCAAAAGAGTTTCGAAAGAGCTTTGTACCTGCCCGCCAGCCTTGCTAAGGTCGCCCCGTCAAAAGAGGGAGAGACTTTTGCAGGGAGAGGCAGCGCGAAAGACGTCCGTGCCGGAGCGCGATCCGGAGTTCGGCCCGTGGCTGGCGCAGGCCTCCATCCTGATTGTCGATGACGAACCAGGAATGCGCAATTTTCTCGTCCGCACGCTCGGCCCCCGCTGCAAGCGGATCGAAGAGGCGGCCGATACCGACGAAGCCTCGCGCAAGCTCGACGCGCACCATTTCGACGTCGTCATCCTCGACAATATCATGCCCGGCAAGAACGGCGTCGACTGGCTGGCCGAACAGCGCGCCATCGGCTTTTTCGCCGAAGCGATCCTGATCACCGCCTTTGCCGATCTTGAAACCGCGATCCAGGCTCTGCGCGCCGGCGCCGTCGATTTTGTCTTGAAACCGTTCCGCTCCAACCAGATCCTCAATTCCGTCGCCCGCTGCCTCGACCGGATGCGGCTGCAGCGCGAAAATTTCGTGCTGCGCTATGAACTGAAGGCAACGTCCGATCACATCCTTTTGCGCGACCGGCTGATCGGTACGTCACGGGTGATCGGCGATGTCCGCGACACCATCGCGCGGGTCGCGCCGCTACCGACTTCAGTATTGTTGACCGGCGAATCCGGAACCGGCAAGGAAGTTGCCGCCCGCTCGTTGCACACCCTGTCCGATCGGGCCGAAAAACCCTTCGTGCCGGTCAATTGCGCTGCCATCCCGGCCGATATGATCGAGACCGAACTGTTCGGCCATATCAAGGGCGCTTTCACAGGGGCTGAAAACAATCGCGAGGGCCTGTTCACCTATGCGCAGGGCGGCACATTGTTCCTGGACGAAATCGGCGAAATGCCGCTCGCCACGCAGAGCAAACTGTTGCGCGTCATTGAGGATCGCCGCGTTCGGCCGGTCGGTTCGGAGCGCGAGGTACCGGTCGATCTCCGCTTCATCTTCGCCACCAATGCCGATCTGCAGAAGGAGGTCGAAAAGGGCCGCTTCCGCGCCGACCTGTTCTACCGGATCAATGTGATGCAACTCTACCTGCCGCCGCTGCGCGAGCGCGGCAATGACGTGCAGGAACTGGCCGATCTGTTCATGCTGAAACTGTCACAGCAACTTGGCATGCCGCAGGTGACGATCGACGCGCCGGTGCGGGCGGCTCTCACCCGCTACCCCTGGCCGGGCAATGTGCGCGAGTTGCGCAATCTGATCGAGCGCTCGCTGATCCTCGGAAAATTCCCTGACGATTTTCGAGGCGGCCACAGCCAGCAATCCGCCGGCGAGACGCTGGATGACATCGAACGCCGGCATATTCTGGCAGTGCTGGAGGAAACCGGCGGCAATCGTGATGAAGCAGCCCGCCGCCTTGGCATTTCGCGCAAGACCATCGACCGCAAATGTGCCGTCTGGAATGGCTGAGTCCTCCCGCCCGCAGGAACGCCCTGCCCGCTCCATCCGGTTCCGGCTGCTGGCCATCGCGCTGCTGCCGACGCTGGTCATCCTGCCGCTCCTGCTCGGCATCGCCATTGCCCGCTGGAACGCCAAGTTCGACGCGCTTCTGATCACCAAGGTCAATGGCGACCTGACCATCGCTCACCAATATCTGTCCCGCATTCTCGAAAACACCGGCGAGCATATTCAGGCACTGGCCGTCTCCGCCGCGTTTCGCGACACTGTCGGCTCCAGCGAGATGCCGCTCTTGCCAGCATTCCTTGAGAGAAGCCGCGCGAAACTGGGGCTCGATTTTCTGATGCTGGTGGATCGGCAAGGCCAACCCGTAAACACAGCCGGACTACCGTCTGGCGCATGGCCGGTGGTGGCCACTGCGCTTCGCGGCACATCCTCGACCGCCATCGACATTTTTTCCATTGAACAACTGGCAGCCCTGTCCCCCGCCCTGGCTGCACGCGCCCAGATCGAGCTGGTAGAGACGCCAAACGCGGTGCCAACCGACAGGAAAATCGAGACCCGTGGAATGGTCGTTCATTCCGCCAGTCCCGTAACGCTGGCAAATGGCGAGAAAGCAGCGCTTGTCGGCGGTATCCTGCTCAACCAGAATCTTGTCTTCATCGATACGATCAACGACCTCGTCTACCGTGAGGCAAGCCTGCCGGAAGGCAGCAAGGGCACTGCGACGCTGTTTGTCGAGGATGTGCGCGTCAGCACCAATGTCCGCCTGTTCGAGGATCGCCGCGCGCTCGGAACCCGCGTCTCGGCTGCCGTGCGGGCCGCCGTTCTGGACGAGGGCCGGACGTGGCTCGACAGCGCCTTTGTCGTCAACGACTGGTACATCTCGGCTTACGAACCGATCGTCGACAGTTTCGGCAAGCGCGTCGGCATGCTCTATGTCGGCTTTCTCGAAACGCCGTTCCGGCAGGCGAAATACGCCACTCTACTGACCATCGTGCTTGCCTTTCTCGTCGTCACTGCCATCAGCGTACCGATCTTCCTGCGCTGGGCACGGGCAATCTTCAAACCGCTGGAGCGCATGAGCGACACGATTACTCGCGTCGAGGGCGGCAATATGGGCGCGCGCACCGAACTGAAGGCAGCCAGCGACGAGATCGGCCGCGTGGCGCTGCATCTCGACGGCCTGCTCGACCAGCTGCAGCAGCGCGACCGGGAGCTGCGGCAATGGAACGAGGAACTGAACGATCGTGTGGCCGAACGGACCAGCGAACTGGAGCTTGCCAACCGCCAGATCGAGGCGACAACCAAGCAGCTGATCATGTCGGAAAAACTCGCCGCCATTGGCGAGATCACCGCCGGCGTTGCCCATGAGATCAACAATCCGATCGCCGTCATCCAGGGCAATCTCGACGTGGTGCGCAGCGTGCTGGGCGCAAGGGCCGAAGAAGCGAAGGTCGAGTTCCGGCTGATCGATGAGCAGATCCACCGCATCAGCCAGATCGTCACCAAACTCCTGCAATTTGCCAAGCCGGAGGAATATGCCGGTTACGTCGAGCGCCACGCGCCATCGAACGTGATCTCCGATTGCCTGCCGCTGGTGCAGCATCTTCTGCACAAGGCCGCCATCAAGCTTGTCCGCGACGACAAGGCAACCCGGCTGGTTCTGATGAACCGGACGGAGCTGCAACAGGTGGCCATCAACCTGATCGTCAATGCCATCCACGCCATGCCGAAGGGCGGATCCCTGACGATCCGAACACTGGACCAGGATATCGAGGCCCGGCCCGGCGTCGTGATTGACATTACCGATACGGGCGTCGGCATGACGCCGGAGTTGATCGGCAAGATCTTCGATCCGTTCTTCACCACCAAACGCCAGGAAGGAACCGGTCTTGGCCTGTCCATCAGCCAGCGGTTGATCTCCCGCCAGGGCGGCCGTATTTCGGTTCAAAGCGCCCCCGGAAAAGGAACCACCTTTTCCGTCTGGCTGCCAGAAGCCAGCTAGAGCGGACAAAATGTCCGCCAAGTTTCGGACATTTTGTCCGCTACCGGCGGCGTGCCTCCCATAAACCATTGAAATCCTGAATGAGCCAATTTGGCATGCCGATTGCTCCCATGTTGGCAAGGACGGCAAAGACGGCACCACGCGTTGAGGAGCGGGTGGTGCAAAGCAAACCTCTGCCGACCCCGAAATGGCTTCATTGGGAACCGCCCGCTTGGGCGCACGGAGGACAAAATTCATGACGGCAACAACGGACACCTATGTGGGCGGAGGCTCGGTGGGTCTTCTCGACCGCGAACGCATCATCGCCAGGCCCGGCTTCAACCGCTGGCTCGTACCGCCTGCGGCACTTGCCATCCATCTCTGTATCGGCATGGCCTATGGCTTCAGCGTCTTCTGGCTGCCGCTGTCCAAGGCGCTCGGCACCACGCCTGACACCTGCGCCAGCATGAACCTCGCGTCTGCGCTGTTTACCACCACCTGCAACTGGCGCGTCGCCGATCTCGGCTGGATTTATACGCTGTTCTTCGTGCTGCTTGGCTGTTCAGCCGCCATTTGGGGCGGCTGGCTGGAACGCGTCGGTCCGCGCAAGGCAGGCTTCGTCTCCGCCTGCTGCTGGTGCGGCGGCATTCTTGTCGCAGCACTTGGCGTCTATACCCATCAGCTCTGGCTGATGTGGCTCGGCGCCGGAGTGATCGGCGGCATCGGTCTTGGTCTCGGTTACATCTCGCCGGTTTCCACCCTGATCAAATGGTTCCCCGACCGGCGCGGCATGGCGACCGGCATGGCGATCATGGGCTTTGGCGGCGGCGCCATGATCGGCGCTCCGCTTGCAAACCTGCTGATGACCAACTTCCGCACCGACGTTTCAGCCGGTGTCTGGCAGACCTTCGTCGTCATGGCGGTCATCTATTTCGTCTTCATGATGGGGGGCGCCTTCGGGTATCGCATCCCGCCTGCCGGCTGGCGTCCAGAAGGCTGGACACCGCCAGCCACCAAAAGCACGATGATCACCACCAAGCACGTGCATCTGCGCGACGCCCACAAGACAAAGCAGTTCTGGTTGATCTGGGCAGTCCTCTGCCTGAATGTCTCGGCCGGTATCGGTGTCATCGGCATGGCATCGCCGATGCTGCAGGAAATCTTCGCCGGTTCGCTGATCGGCCTGCCGGATGTCGCCTTTGCCGACCTTGATACCACGCAGAAGGCATCAATCGCCGCCATCGCGGCGGGCTTTACCGGGCTTCTCTCCCTGTTCAATATCGGCGGCCGTTTCTTCTGGGCATCGCTGTCGGACAAGATCGGCCGCAAGAACACCTACTTCTGCTTCTTCATCCTCGGCATCGCGCTCTACGCGCTGGCCCCGACACTCGCCGGTCTTGGTAACAAGGCTCTGTTCGTGCTCGCCTTCGGCATCATCCTGTCGATGTATGGCGGCGGGTTCGCCACCATCCCGGCCTATCTCGCCGACATCTTCGGCACGCAGTTCGTCGGCGCCATCCACGGGCGTCTGCTGACGGCCTGGGCAACGGCCGGCATCGTCGGTCCCGTCGTGGTCAACTATATCCGCGAAGCGCAGATTTCAGCCGGCGTCGCGCCCGGGCCTGAACTTTATACCGGCACGATGTATATCCTCGCCGGCATGCTCGCGCTGGGCCTGATCGCCAACGCACTGGTCCGGCCGCTGTCGGACACGTGGTTCATGAAGGATGCGGAAGTGGCCGCTCTGCAGGCCAAATCCGCTGCGGCCAATACCGGTCCGACCGGCTCGTTCGGCATCGGCACTGGCGGTTTCGATGGAACAGCCCTGATCGCCTGGGCCATCGTCGGCATTCCGATGCTGTGGGGCATCTGGGTGACGCTACGGGCCAGCATGGCGCTGTTTGGGTAAGGACGCGCTGGGGTCGCCCCTCATCCGCCCTGTCGGGGACCTTCCCGTAAACGGGGAGAAGGGAACAAGCGGCAACCTCTATCATCCCCTCTCCCCGCAAGCGGGGAGAGGGTTAGGGTGAGGGGCGGTTGCCAAGCGCCTCACTGGCCGAATGACTACCGGTTGATCCGCGTCGACAGAATGATTGACGACAGCGTCTTTTCCACCCCGTCGATCTCGCCGATCCGGTCGATCACCAGATCGAGTTCGCTGATCGATGACGCCGCGACGATGGCGATCAGGTCGAAGCTGCCGCTCACCGAATGCAGCGTCCGCACGTCCTCGATATCGTGCAGGTCCTGCGTCACCCGCCCCAGCGCCTTGGCGGCAAGCGTGATCAGCACATGCGCCTTGACCAGCCCCTTTTCGAAATCATCCGACAGCCGCACGCCATAACCGGCAATGATGCCATCCCGCTCCAGCCGCTCGAGCTTTGCCTGTACCGTGGTGCGTGAAAGACCGAGTTTTCGCGCCAGAAGCGCCGTCGGCATGCGGGCATTCTCGCTGAGAAGGGCGAGAAGCTGCCGGTCCTTATCCGCTAACGTCATATCGATCATCCAGATCGGCATTATGCCGATTATTGATCGGCATTTTTATCAAATCAGCGCTTCATATCAACCATCGGAAGGCAGATAATTCCCGCATAGACAGACTCATTCGGGGAACTTACTATGAAAAACATCGTTGTCATCGGCGCCGGCAAGATCGGCTCGACCATTGCCCGCCTTCTCGCCCATTCCGGCGATTATCAGGTGACATTGGCCGACCGCAGCGCCGAGCAGCTTGCCCTGATCGAAAAGCACGACGCCATTTCGGTCACGGAAATCGACATCTCCGACAGCGCCGCCATGGTCAAGTTGCTGACCGGCAAGTTCGCCGTCCTCAGCGCTGCCCCGTTCCATCTGACGATCGCGATTGCCGAAGCCGCCTCCAAGGCTGGCGTCCACTACCTCGACTTGACCGAAGACGTCGAATCCACCCGCCAGGTCAAGGAAATTGCCGAAAAGGCCAACACCGCCTTCATTCCGCAGTGCGGCCTCGCACCGGGCTTCATCTCCATCGTTGCCAACGATCTCGCCAGCCGCTTCGACACGCTCGACAGCGTCCGCATGCGCGTCGGCGCCCTGCCGCAGTATCCGTCCAACGCCCTGAACTATAACCTGACCTGGAGCACCGACGGCGTCATCAACGAATATATCGAACCCTGCGAAGCCATCGTCGAAGGCCAGTTGATCACTGTACCGGCGCTCGAGGAACGCGAAGAGTTCTCGCTCGACGGCGTCACCTATGAAGCCTTCAACACGTCGGGCGGCCTTGGCACGCTCTGCGAAACGCTGAAGGGCAAGGTCCGCACGCTCAACTATCGCACCATCCGTTATCCCGGCCATGCCGCGATCATGAAGGCGCTGCTCAACGACCTCGGCCTGCGCCATCGCCGTGAAGTCCTGAAGGATATCTTCGAAAACTCGCTGCCCTCGACCATGCAGGACGTCGTCATCATCTTCGTCACGGTTTCGGGCCGCAAGGAAGGCCGCCTGGTGCAGGAAACCTACGCCAACAAGGTCTACAGCGCCGTTGTCGCCGGCCGCATGATGAGTGCCATCCAGATCACCACGGCAACCAGCATCTGCGCCGTTCTCGACATGCTGGCCAAGGGCGAGCTGCCCGCCAAGGGCTTCATCCGCCAGGAAGAAATCGGCCTCGACGCGTTCCTCAAGAGCCGTTTTGGCCATCACTACGAACAGCGCGCCTACGCCGACAAAATGGCTAGCTGATCTGCGGGGATAAAAAGACTTCAAAACCGCGATGCCCGGGATTTTACGATCCCGGGCTTTTTTGTGCGCGGACTTACCCAAGACCTTCAGGGAGGCGGCAGTCCCTTCTCTCCGACGGCAAGAAGAAGAGCACGCAAAAGCCTGGCCTACCGGAAAGCTCCCCCACAAAACCGCGCAGGCCGCCGAATGATACGCTGTTACTCGGAACAGGAGGTTATCTGGCGCTCAATCAGGCCAGCTGGATCTTTGCACGATCAAACCGGTGACACGGCGTGCGCCGGCAGCAAGGGGTCTTAAACCACCGCGCGGCGAGCAAAATCCGGACAATAAAAAACCCCGCCGGAGCGGGGTTCGAAAGTCACGTCACTGACTCTTTCAGGCTGCAACAACGATCTCATTCAACTGCGTCAGCTCTGCAAGAAAGCTTTCCAGGCGCGTCTTGTGTTCGTCGCTGTGCGAGCCATCTTCCAGCTCGGACTTGGCAGCGTCCATGCGCCTCTGGATCAGCTGGGCATCGACTTCGCTGACCGGAACAGCGGATTCGGCAAGCAGCGTGCAACCGGTCGGCAGGATATCGGCGAAACCGCCAAACACGACATAGCGCGTAACCTTGCCGTCAACAGCCTTGACGGTGACAATGCCCGGCTTGATCGTCGTCATGACAGGCGCATGATTGGCCATTACGGTCATTTCGCCTTCCGTTGCGGGAAGAACGACTTCGCTGACGCGCTCGGAAAGCAGCAGGCGCTCCGGGGAGACGAGTTCGAAATAGAAATCAGCCATGATCATTCGCTTCTTTTGGCGCTACCGGCGAGAAACCCCGGCAGAAAATCCCGTTCGGCGCGGCCGGACAACTGCCAGCCGCAGCGAGTGACGATCGGGGCGCCATTAGCGCCCCGATCAAAAGTCATTAAGCGGCTTCGGCAGCCAGGCGCTTGGCCTTTTCGATCGCTTCTTCCATGGAACCAACCATGTAGAAAGCGGCTTCCGGGAGATGGTCGTACTCGCCGTTGACGAGGCCCTTGAAGCCCTTGATCGTGTCTTCGAGCGCAACCAGCTTGCCCGGCGAACCGGTGAAGACTTCGGCGACGAAGAATGGCTGCGACAGGAAGCGCTCGATCTTACGGGCGCGGGCAACGGCCAGCTTGTCTTCTTCCGACAGTTCGTCCATGCCCAGGATGGCGATGATGTCCTGGAGCGACTTGTAGCGCTGCAGGGTCGTCTGCACCTTACGGGACACTTCGTAGTGCTCTTCGCCGACGATCATCGGGTCGAGCATGCGCGAGGTCGAGTCGAGCGGGTCAACGGCCGGGTAGATACCCTTTTCAGCGATCGAACGCGACAGAACGGTCGTTGCGTCCAAGTGGGCGAACGAGGTTGCCGGCGCCGGGTCGGTCAAGTCGTCGGCCGGAACGTAGATGGCCTGAACCGAGGTGATCGAGCCCTTGGTCGTCGTGGTGATGCGTTCCTGCATCTGGCCCATGTCGGTGGCGAGCGTCGGCTGATAACCAACGGCCGAAGGAATACGGCCGAGAAGAGCCGACACTTCGGAACCTGCCTGGGTGAAGCGGAAGATGTTGTCCACGAAGAACAGAACGTCCTGACCTTCGTCACGGAACTGTTCAGCGATCGTCAGACCGGTCAGAGCGACGCGAGCGCGGGCGCCCGGCGGTTCGTTCATCTGGCCGTAAACGAGGGCCGCCTTGGAGCCTTCGCCACCGCCGTGCTTGTTCACGCCGGATTCGATCATTTCGTGGTAAAGGTCGTTGCCTTCGCGGGTACGTTCACCCACGCCGGCGAAGACCGAGTAACCACCGTGCGCCTTGGCGACGTTGTTGATCAGTTCCATGATCAGAACCGTCTTGCCAACGCCGGCGCCGCCGAACAGGCCGATCTTGCCGCCCTTGGCGTAAGGAGCGAGCAGGTCGACAACCTTGATGCCGGTGACGAGGATCTGTGCTTCCGTCGACTGTTCGACGTAGGACGGTGCTTCCTGGTGGATCGAGCGCTTGCCCGAAGTGATCAGCGGACCAGCTTCGTCAACCGGCTCGCCGATGACGTTCATGATGCGGCCGAGCGTTTCCAGACCAACCGGAACGGTGATCGGAGCGCCCGTATCCGTAACCGGCTGACCGCGAACCAGACCTTCGGTCGAGTCCATGGCGATCGTGCGGACGGCATTTTCACCGAGATGCTGTGCGACTTCGAGAACAAGGCGGTTGCCGTTGTTGTCGGTTTCCAGCGCGTTCAGGATCTGCGGCAGCTGACCTTCATCGAAGGTCACGTCGACGACGGCGCCGATGACCTGCGTAACGCGGCCGACTGCGCCAGCTGCCGTGACGGCAACCTTGGCTGCCGGTGCCTTCTTCGCCACAGCGGCCTTCGCTGCTGCTGCCGGCTTTTCCGCTGCTGCCTTCACTGCTGCCGGCTTCTTAGCCGCTGCTGTTGTACTGGGGGTAGCTGCCTTAGCCATAATCCTTACCCTCTTTCCGTAACCTTAGAGCGCTTCCGCGCCCGAAATGATTTCAATGAGTTCCTTGGTGATCTGAGCCTGGCGCTGACGGTTGTAGGACAATGTCAGCTTGTTGATCATTTCACCGGCATTGCGCGTGGCGTTGTCCATCGCGCTCATTTTGGCACCCATTTCACCGGCAACATTTTCGAGCAGAGCCCGGAAAACCTGCACCGAAATGTTGCGCGGAATAAGATCGTTGAGGATCTCGCCCGCATCTGGCTCGTATTCGTAGATCGCAGCCGCTGCATCCGTCTGCTCCGCGCCTGCCGGAACGGCAGCCGGGATCAGCTGAAGAGCTGTCGGAACCTGCGATATCACCGACTTGAATTCCGAATAGAACAGCGTGCAGACATCGAACTCGTTCTTTTCGAACAGGCTGATGATCTTCTTGCCAATCTGGTCGGCATTTTCAAAGCCGATCTTCTTGACTTCACGCAGGTCGACACGGTCGATGATCAGCGATGCGAATTCGCGGCGCAGGATATCGAAGCCCTTCTTGCCGACGCAGACGATCTTCACCGTCTTGCCTTCGGCAAGCAGCTTGCGCACGTGGTCACGGGCAAAGCGGGCAATCTGCGAGTTGAAACCACCGCAGAGGCCGCGTTCCGCCGTGCAGACCACGAGCAGATGCGTCTGGTTCTGACCGTTGCCGGTCATCAGGCGAGGTGCACTATCATCCGAACCGACAGCGGCGGCGATGTTCGAAAGAACAGCGCTCATCCGTTGCGAGTAAGGCCGTGCGGCCTCGGCCGCCTCCTGCGCACGCCGAAGCTTCGCCGCGGCGACCATTTTCATCGCCTTGGTGATCTTCTGCGTCGCCTTGACGGAGGCGATCCTGTTTTTCAGATCCTTAAGTGAAGGCATCGGTTGTCCGTCCTAACTGGTACCCGATCAGGCGAAGGATTTCGCAAACGTGTCGATGGCAGCCTTGAGCTTGCCCTTGACGTCGTCGCTGATTGCCTTGTCCTTGCGGATAGCCTCAAGAATGTCCTTGCCTTCGGAACGCATGTACGACAGCAGACCCTGCTCGAACGCGCCAACCTTGTTGACGGCGATCTTGTCGAGGTAACCGTTCACGCCAGCGAAGATGACCGCGACCTGCTCTTCCGTCTTCAGCGGCGAGAACTGCGGCTGCTTCAGGAGTTCGGTCAGGCGTGCACCACGGTTCAACAGACGCTGCGTTGCAGCATCGAGGTCGGAACCGAACTGGGCAAACGCTGCCATTTCGCGATACTGGGCGAGTTCACCCTTGATCGAACCAGCAACCTGCTTCATCGCCTTGATCTGGGCGGCCGAACCAACGCGGGAAACCGACAGACCGACGTTAACAGCCGGGCGGATACCCTGGTAGAACAGGTCCGTTTCAAGGAAGATCTGGCCGTCGGTGATCGAGATCACGTTGGTTGGGATGAACGCCGAAACGTCGTTACCCTGGGTTTCGATGACCGGCAGAGCCGTCAGCGAACCAGCACCCATCTCGTCGGAAAGCTTTGCAGCGCGCTCGAGCAGACGGGAATGCAGGTAGAAAACGTCGCCCGGATAAGCTTCGCGGCCCGGAGGACGACGCAGAAGCAGAGACATCTGACGATAGGCCACAGCCTGCTTCGACAAGTCGTCGTAACCGATCAGAGCGTGCATGCTGTTGTCGCGGAAGTATTCGCCCATGGCAGCGCCAGCGAACGGTGCGAGATACTGCATCGGAGCCGGATCGGACGCCGTTGCGGCGATGATGATCGAGTACTTCAGTGCGCCGCGCTCTTCGAGCACCTTAACGAACTGAGCAACCGTCGAACGCTTCTGGCCGATAGCGACGTAAACGCAGTACAGCTTTTCGCTGTCCGGGCCGTTGTCGTGGATCGACTTCTGGTTCAGGATCGTGTCGAGAATGATGGCGGTCTTGCCGGTCTGACGGTCACCGATGACCAGCTCGCGCTGGCCGCGGCCAACCGGGATCAGAGCGTCGATGGCCTTGAGGCCGGTCGACATCGGCTCATGAACCGACTTGCGCGGGATGATGCCCGGCGCCTTGACGTCAACGCGCGAGCGCTGCTTGGCATTGATCGGGCCCTTGCCGTCGATCGGATTGCCGAGTGCGTCAACAACGCGGCCGAGCAGTTCCGGACCAACCGGAACGTCAACGATGGCGCCGGTCCGCTTGACGGTGTCGCCTTCCTTGATTTCGCGGTCGGCGCCGAAAATAACGACACCAACGTTGTCGGCTTCAAGGTTCAGCGCCATGCCGCGAATTCCACCCGGGAATTCGACCATCTCACCTGCCTGAACATTGTCCAGACCGTAGACGCGGGCAATACCGTCACCGACGGAAAGCACTTGACCGACTTCGGAGACAACTGCCTCCTGGCCGAAGTTTTTGATTTGATCTTTGAGAATTGCGGAAATTTCCGCGGCGCGGATATCCATCAGCCGACCTCTTTCAGTGCAAGCTTAAGGCTAGAAAGCTTTGTGCGAAGGGAAGTGTCAATCTGGCGGGACCCGACCTTGACGATCAGACCACCGAGAATAGAGGGTTCAACCGTGACGTTGAGCGTCACGTCTTTGCCGGTGACGCCCTTGAGCGCCGCCTTCAATTCAGTCTGCTGCGCTGCCGTCAGGGCATGCGCCGAAGTCACGTCAGCAGAAACTTCGCCACGATGACGGGCAGCAGTTTCGCGATAGGACTTGACGATGCCAGGCACCGCGAACAGGCGGCGATTGCGTGCAACCACCTTCAGGAAGTTACCGACCAGACCCGAAATACCGGCCTTCGCGATGATCGCGGAAATGGCCTTGAACTGGTCGTCGGCAGAAAAGATCGGGCTGACGATAAGACGCTTCAGATCAGCGCTCTCGTTGATCAGCGACTGGAACTTGTCCAGATCCGCCCCCACGCTCTCCACCGAACCCGCCTCCAGTGCGAGATCGAAAAGCGAAGACGCGTACCTTTCTGCAACACCGGAAATAAGCTGGGATGTGTCTGCCACGGGCACAAGCTTCTCTTATTTTAATTCAAGAGCGATGTCTGCGGAGAACCGTAAACCCAACACCTTGAATTTGTTGCTATATTTTAAAGGACATACAAGCCGGGCGGCCTGTTTCCCCCACAAGTCGCGGTTCGTCTAGCATAGGATATCTGGACTCGCAACACGCGAACCGCACGAATGCGCATAGTTCTGGCCGGTTTGGCCAAATTTTGACAAAAAGGGGGTATGAGCTGACGAGGTCCGCGCTGTAGGCCCTTGCTGGCCGGGTTTAGATAAAACCAAAGACATAGGCCAGGGGCAACGCCGAGAGCACGATCTGGACGATCAGATACAACCAGTTCACAACCGTATTGCCGCTGTCCGACAGCATCGACAGGATGCGTCCGAACGCCGCAAGCGCAAAGGCAGCACCGAGCGCCAGATAGACCATCGGCTGGGCCAAAAGCAGCGCGGCAATGCCAAGCCCGAGATGAAAGCCGCCCATCGTGGAGCGCGCCTCCGCATACCCGCCGCGTCGGCCTTCACGCAGATCTATCCCCAGAGCCCGGAAGGCAATGCCCGGTGCAAACAGGAAGACAAGCCCGAGCAGCGAGGTCATTACGGCGGCGCAGAACGCCAGGAATTCTCCCGTTTCGGTTGGAATGTAGAACTCCATGCCTGTCCCCTCATGTCTTGCGCCGACTTCGCGACGAGAGAGGATTAACGCAGTGGAAAGGAAAAGGGAATCAGGTGCAGAGAGGTAATCCAAAGGTAGCTTGCCCGCCTACGCCGGACTGCCCCTCACCCTAGCCCTCTCCCCGCTCGCGGGGAGAGGGGACGACGGAGCGGATCATTCGCTCCCAGCTATATCGTCGCGAGGTGGAAAGAAGGTGCGGCATATCCCTTCTCCCCGCAGACGGGGAGAAGGTGGCCGACAGGCCGGATGAGGGGCTTTTTCGCGATTCTACAAAAAGCTCTGCGGATCGATATCCAGCTGGACGCTGACCGATCCGCGAACCTTCGGCCCGTTCGCCATCATCGTCTTCACGAAGGCCTGCATGTCGCTGTTGCGCCGTCCGTGCACCAGAAGCCGGAACCGGTGCCGTCCGCGGATCAGCGCCAGCGGCGCTTCGGCCGGGCCCAGAATAGTAATGCCGCTCACCTTGGGAGCCGCCTGCCGCAGACCGCGCGCGTGACCCTCTGCATCGGGGCGGGTATCGGCCGAGACGATGATCGAGGCAAGGCGGCCAAACGGCGGCAGCAATGCCTTTTCCCGCTCGCCGATTTCGCGTTCGTAAAACGCTTCCGAATCGCCCGAAACGATCGCCTGCATCACCGGATGTTGCGGCTGGTAGGTCTGCAGCAGGCCAAGCGACTTGAGGCCGGTGCGCCCCGCCCGGCCCGTCACCTGGCTAAGCAGCTGGAATGTCCGCTCCGCCGCACGCGGATCGCCGTTGGCAAGCCCGATATCGGCATCGACAATGCCGACGAAAGTCATCATCGGGAAATTATGTCCCTTGGCGACCAGCTGCGTGCCGACGACAATATCCGCCTCGCCCTTGGCAATGGCTTCGAGCTCCAGCCGCAAGCGCTTGACGCCCATCAGGTCGGACGACAGCACGATGGTGCGGGCATCGGGAAAATGCCGGTCGACCTCCTCGGCGATCCGCTCGACACCCGGGCCGCAGGCAACCAGATGATCGAGCGTGCCGCATTCCGGGCAGCTCTCCGGCGTCTTTTGCGCATAGCCGCAATGATGGCACTGGATCTGGCCACGGAACCGGTGCTCGACCAGCCAGCTGGAGCAGTCCGGGCACTGAAACCGGTGGCCGCAGACCCGGCAGAGCGTCAGCGGCGCATAGCCGCGCCGGTTGAGAAACAGCAACGCCTGTTCACCGCGCTCCACCGCCTTGCCGATATAGCGCAGCATCACCGGCGACAGGAAACCGCCGCGCTCCGGCGGATGTTTGCGCATGTCGACAAGCCCCAGATCCGGCAGCGCCGCATCGCCAAACCGCGTCGGCAGATGGATCGGATTGTAGCGGCCAAGATCGCCATTGACCCGGCTTTCGACCGATGGCGTCGCAGACACCAGCACGATCGGGAATTCGCCGATCCGGGCCCGCACCACCGCCATGTCACGCGCATTATAGAAGACACGATCTTCCTGCTTGTAGGCCGGGTCATGCTCCTCATCGACAATGATCAGCCCAAGATTCTCGAACGGCAGGAACAGCGCGGAACGCGCGCCGGCGACGACCCGCACGCCGCCCTCCGTCACCTGCCGCCAGACTTTTTCGCGGGTCCGTGGCGCAAGGTCCGAGTGCCATTCGGCCGGCTTGGAGCCAAAGCGATCCTGAAACCGTTCGAGGAAACTCGCCGTCAGCGCAATTTCCGGCAAAAGGATCAGCACCTGCTTTCCGGCCTTCAGGGTCGCGGCAATCGCCTCGAAATAGACCTCGGTCTTGCCGGAGCCGGTAATGCCATCGATGAGGGACACAGAAAACCCGCCGGCATCGACGCTTTCCAGAAGATCGATGGCCGCCTGTTTCTGCGGTCCCTCGAGCCGGTGCCCGGCATAATCGGGATCGGGTGCCGCCACCACCGGCGGCGGCGGCATGAACACGGTCTCGAACACGCCTTGCGCGGTCAGCCCGTCGATGACGCTGGACGAGGTACCAGCCGCATGCGCCAGCCCGGAACGGGTCCAGGTAAATCCGTTGTCGGCCGTCGCGATCACCCGCTCACGCGCCGATGTCATCCGCTCCGGCCGCATGTCCGTCAGCCGCAAGCCTTCTATCATGGGCTCCGGATCAAACGCCGCCGGAGCCCGGAGCGCCATGCGCGCCACCAGACCGGGCGGTGAAACCGTATAGGACGCGACCCAGTCGAGAAAGGTGCGCATATCCTTCGCCAGAGGCGGGCAATCGAAGACCTGGGTAATCGCCTTCAATTTCTTTGGATCGACACTGCCATCGTCAACGCCGTCCCAGACGACGCCCACCACCTGGCGTGGCCCGAGCGGCACCTGGACGATCGATCCGGGCTCGACGGCCATTCCCTCCGGCACGGCATAGGAGTATGGTTTCGGGGCGGGCATCGGCACCAGAACGGGCACGACGCGGCGGGCGAACAGGTCGTCAAACAAATCGGTCGAATCTTCAGTCATCGGCCGTGACCTTGCCCCCGGATTGCGTTAAAGAAAACCCCGAAACAACACAGCAGCCCCCGCATCCCAAGGGAGAATACCAATGAAGTTTTTTGTCGATACAGCCGATGTCAATGAAATCCGGGAGTTGAATGACCTGGGCCTCGTCGACGGCGTCACGACCAACCCTTCGCTGATCCTGAAGTCCGGCCGCAATATCGTCGAAGTCACCAAGGAAATCTGCAGCATCGTTGAAGGCCCGGTTTCCGCCGAAGTCGCCGCCACCGAATACGAGCAGATGATGAAGGAAGCGGCTGTCATCTCCAAGATCGCCGACAATATCTGCATCAAGCTGCCGCTGACGCTCGATGGCCTCAAGGCCTGCAAGAACCTGTCGTCGGATGGTCACCTGACCAACGTCACCCTGTGCTTCTCGGCCAACCAGGCCCTCCTCGCCGCCAAGGCCGGCGCTACCTTCGTATCGCCTTTCGTCGGCCGCCTCGACGACATCGCCTTCGACGGCATGGACCTGATCCGCGAAATCCGCCAGATCTTCGACAATTACGGCTACGAGACCGAAATCCTCGCCGCCTCGATCCGTACGGTCAACCACGTCAAGGAAGCCGCTCTCATCGGCGCCAACGTCATCACCGCCCCGCCGGCAACGCTCAAGGCCCTCGTCAAGCACCCGCTGACCGACAAGGGCCTCGAAACCTTCCTCGCCGACTGGGCCAAGACCGGCCAGAAGATCGCCTGATTTTTTCAGGTTTTGGAATAAACGAAGCCCCGCGAGACGATCGCGGGGCTTTTTTTGTTTCAATCATCATCCTCTTCGATCACGCCGGTCAGCCGCATCCCCTCGATCCAGGTCGCGCCGTCGTTGCGGATCACGCGTTTCGGGCGAGCGCCGCAGCGCTTGTAGATTTCTCCGGCCAGCAGTTCGGAATGGGTAACGATCCAGATCTGGCTGTCGGTGGATGCTTGCGCGATCATTTCGGCAAGTGCAGGCAACATGTCGGGATGCAGGCTGGTTTCCGGTTCATTGAGCGCGATGAAGCGGGGTTTGCGGTAGGAGAGCAGCGCACCAGCCAGCGCCAGGAACCGCATCTGGCCGTCCGACAGTTCGCGCGGTGAAAACTGGCGTTGCGGAAAATCCGGGAAGACCAGCGAGAATTCGGCGAACTCTTCTGGTTCGGGCACGACAAGCCGGGCGCCGCCAAAGGCATCGGCAATCGCCCGGTCGAGATCGACCGTATCCTGGCGGGTATGAAACAGCGTCGCAAAGACGGCCGCGAGGTTGGAGCCGTCCTCGTCCAGCATCGGCGCGGTGACGGCAAGACAGGGCGAGCGCAGCGGTGAATCGCGGTCCGTGCGGAACCCATGGAAAAAGCGCCAGCCATCGATCGCCCGCCGGAACGTGCCGATCTCCGGGTAATGCCCGGCGTCGCCCAAGAGCGCGATGGCGGTTTCCGAGGTCAGCGCCTGTTCCGGGTGTTCCTCCATGCGGCCTGCCGCATTTCTGACGAAGATGCCCGGCCCGGCCCGCTTCATAACCGTCACCGGCCGGCCGGCATCGACCTTCAGCTCCTCCTCCTTCACCTGCGGCTCGAAGATGAACCCGGCAGCAGCCTTTGCGGGACGCAACCCGGCCTCGACGCGGTAGAGAAAACTCAGTGCCTGAACCTCGTCGAGCAGCTCGACCTCAAGCTTGATGCGAACGGGATCGCCGCTACGGCGCCTGCCGCTCCAAAGCGCCGAAGCCATGCCACCTTCGCGGGCAATCTCGTGCGCCAGCCTGCCACGCACGGCAGCCTGGATCAGCTGCAGGGCGCGGTAGAGATTGGACTTGCCGACACCGTTTTCGCCGATGAACAGGTTGACGCCGGCCATATCCATGCGGATGGATTTGAGCGAACGGTAATTAACGGCGAACATGGAGCGAATCTGCATGATGCAGAATTTACCCGATCGTCTCCACTGACGAAACCGGGTTGCGGAACTGTGTATTGCCATCGAACGCCAGATCAAAGACGGTGTGGCGTTCCAGAGCGCGCGTCACCTCGATCGGATCGCCATCCAGCGCATCCGGCTGAATGAGGTTGCCGATGGTGAAATCGAACAGGTCGCCCTTCTTGTTCAAAAGCTCATGAAACACCGTCATGTCGCGCAGTTCGGTCGACCATTTGGCGAGCCAGTAGAACAGCCCAGAATTGCGCGCCGACATATGCACCGGCAGGATGGCCAGATTGTACTTGCGGGCAAAGCCGACAGCCGACGTTTTCCATGGCCGCTCATTGAGCCGCCCATTCGCCCAATAGGCGATCCGGCCGGAGGGAAACAGCACTGTCGCCTTGCCCTCCGAGATCGCCCGGTTGGTGATCTGCAGCGTTTCACGCGCCTTCAGCTTGCTCTTGTAGTCCTCGCGCCACTCGACCGGGATGACCATTTCGGCAAAGCGCGGATTGACCCGGATGGCATCGCGATTGGCAAAGAACATCATGTCGGGGCGGCGGATTTTTAAGAGATCAAACACCGCAATACCGTCGGCAATGCCGGTCGGATGGTTGCTCACCAGCAAGAAACCACCCTTTTCGGGGATACGCTCTTCGTTACGCACGCGGATATCAAGCGACAGGGTCCGGCTCAGGTGTTCGAACGCCTGGAAACCCGGGGCATTGGCAACAGCGTCGGCAAACTCGATCGCCTTGCGGTAGTTCAGCAGCATGTAGAGAAACGGCCGCATCACCGGCCAGAGCGGATGCTGGACGATACGCTGGCCGCGTTCGGCAATCAGCGTATCGACGATATGGCCCGGCTGGCCATGCGATACCAGCGCCACCGTCTCTGCGAAATAGGTGAAACCGCTTGCCGAATCCCGTCGCGCCATCGCTTCTTCCGCCTTGCCTGCGCTTGAGCTATCGCAGTTGAATATGATCCGGGCATGACAAATTCCAAGGGCTGTTAGGAAAAACATAACCGGCTGGCGCGCAGAGTCGCGATCATCTGAAATCGCGGAGCATGGCTGTGAACGAACTGCTGATCATTGGTCATCCCGAGTTGATGGCCGAGCGCCAGCGCTGGCTTTCCGGCCTTGGAGAGGAGCGGCGGCTGTCGGACAAGACAGTCGAAGCCTATGAGCGCGACACGCGGCAATTCCTGCATTTCCTGACCGGGCACCTCAGCGGCCCTGCCCGGCTGAGCGACATCAGCGCGTTGCGCCCCGGCGATCTGCGCGGCTTTCTCGCCGCCCGCCGGCGGGATGGCGCCGGAGCGCGAACGCTTGGACGCGGGCTGGCCGGCCTGCGCTCGTTCCTGCGCTATCTGGAAAAGAAAGGCATGGCCAACGCCGCCGGTGCGTCTGCCGTTCGCTCGCCCAAACAACCGAAATCCCTACCAAAGCCGCTGACGGCAACGGATGCGCTGACGGTCGTTACCAATGATGCGCAATTGGCCGAAGAGCCCTGGATTGCCGCACGCAACGCTGCCGTCCTGACGTTGCTCTACGGCTGCGGCCTGCGTATTTCCGAAGCGCTGGCCCTGACGCCAGCCGATTTTGCCGGTGCGCCGACAGCGCTGCGCATCCATGGCAAGGGCGGCAAGACCCGCATCGTGCCGCTGATCTCGGCGGCGGTCGATGCCATACGCGCCTATGAAAAACTCTGCCCCTATCATCTGGCAGCGGACGGCCCGCTGTTTCGCGGCGCCAAGGGCGGCAAGCTGCAACCGGCGATCATCCAGCGCGAGATGCAGAAGCTGCGCGGCGCGCTTGGCCTGCCGGATACGGCAACGCCGCATGCCCTGCGCCACTCCTTCGCCACCCATCTGCTCGCGGGCGGCGGCGACTTGAGGACCATTCAGGAACTGCTCGGCCATGCCAGCCTGTCAACCACGCAGGTCTATACCGGCGTCGATTCGGCACGGCTGCTCGAAATCTATGATCGTGCTCACCCACGCGCCTGAATTTTGCCGGTTAAGGCGCGTTAACCAGTTTTGTTAAACGGCCCGTGAGGCCTGGGCAGCTAGAATCGCCGGATTGATGTTTCGCAGACAGGATCGATGATGTTTCAGCACTGGGCAAAACCGGCACGCAGCCTGGCAGATAGATTGACCAGCAGGTTGGGCGATAACCTGCTTGCGCTGATCGCCACGTTGCACGTCCTGTTTGCACTCAGCCTGATCGTCACCCTTCTGTCGATTTCTCCGGCCCATGCCGAAGAAATATCCTGCGGCGGCAAGAACCTGATCGCCGAAATGCGCACATCCGATCCAGCCCGGTTCGCGGCGTTGGAGAAGGAGGCGGCGGCCGTTCCGAACGGCAAGGGTACATTCTGGAAGATCGAGAAGCCCGGCGTTGCGCCATCCTATCTGCTCGGCACCATGCACGTCACCGATCCGCGCGTGCTGGCCATGCCTGCCGGCGCCAGCCAGGCCTATGACACATCCGGGACCGTCATCGTCGAATCCGACGAGATCGTCGATGACCGCAAAGCTGCCGCTACGATCATGATGCAGCCCGGTTTGACGATGTTTGCCGATGGCAAGTCGATCAAGGACTTCCTCAAGCCCGAAGACGTTGCGAAGCTGGAAGCGGGGTTGAAGACGCGCGGCATTCCGCTGACGCTGGTGGCCAAGATGAAGCCGTGGATGATTGCCAGTTTCGTTGCCCTGCCCGCCTGCGAAATGAGTCGCAAGGCCGCCGGCGCCGCGTTCCTCGATAAAAAGCTGGCCGAGGATGCCTTGAAACAGGGCAAGAGCCTGAAAGGGCTGGAGACCCTGGTCGAGCAGTTGCAGGCCATGGATGCGCTGCCGGTGCAGTTTCATCTGGAAGCGCTGATCGAGACATTGGCACTCGGCGACACCATTACCGACGTCATGGAAACAACCACCGAGCTTTATCTCTCCGGCGATACCGGCCTGATCATGCCAATGATGAAAGCGGTTTCGGAAGAGAAGTCCACCAGCGATGATGCAGGCTACGCCGATTTCGAACAACGCATCATCACCGACCGCAACAAGACCATGGCGACGAGAGCCAGGCCGATCCTCGACGGTGGCGCTGTCTTCATGGCCGTCGGCGCCCTGCACCTGCCGGGCAACGAAGGCGTGATCGAACTTCTGCGCAAGGACGGCTTTACCGTCACCAGCATGTCGGCCGCCAATTGAGCGGCCTCCCTCTTCTCTCCCGCAGGGAGAAGTGCCAAACGCAGTGAGGCGATGAGGGGCGTTTCGGCGTATTCCGCACCTGCGGTCCCCCCACCCGGCCTTTCAGGCCACCTTCTCGCCGCCGGGGAGAAGGGACAGATCACCCTCCAGAAACCCTCGCCAGCACAGCAATTTTAGCTGTGACTCTTGCACGCGCGCCGTCTCTCTGCCTTTTTGCCATCATAACCTGCAGCGGCCTGATTCGCGCCCGCTCCGCTTCGTATTCGATGCAGCTCCCGGAACGCGCTTCCACACGCCGGGGCCGCAACCAAGTCCAAGGAGACAAGATGACAGAGATCAAGAAACCCGTGATTTCGGAAATGAGGCCGAAGATCACTGTCATCGGCGTCGGCGGCGGTGGCGGCAATGCCATCAACAACATGATCTCCGAGGGCCTGCAGGGCGCCGAATTTGTTGCCGCCAACACTGACGCGCAGGCGCTGACCATGTCGAAGGCGACCCGGCTGATCCAGCTCGGAGCACAGGTGACCGAAGGTCTCGGCGCAGGCTCGTTGCCGGAAGTCGGCCGCGCTGCAGCCGAGGAATCGATCGACGAGATCATGGATCATCTCGGCGGCACCCATATGTGTTTCGTCACCGCCGGCATGGGTGGTGGCACGGGCACCGGTGCCGCACCGGTCATCGCTCAGGCCGCGCGCAATGCCGGTATCCTGACGGTCGCCGTCGTCACCAAGCCGTTCAGCTTCGAAGGCAAGCGGCGCATGCAATCGGCTGAAGAAGGCATCGAACGGCTGCGTGAAGCGGCCGATACCGTCATCGTCATTCCCAACCAGAACCTCTTCCGTATCGCCGACGCCAAGACCACCTTTGCCGACGCGTTCGTCATAGCCGACCGGGTTCTCTATTCCGGCGTCGGCTGCATCACCGACCTGATCGTCAAGGAAGGCCTGATCAACCTCGACTTCGCCGACGTCAAATCGGTGATGAAGGGCATGGGTCGCGCGATGATGGGTACCGGCGAAGCCAGCGGCGACAGCCGCGCCTCCAAGGCAGCCGAAGCAGCGATTGCCAACCCGCTGCTCAGCGAAGTTTCGATGAAGGGTGCCAAAGGCGTGCTGATCTCGATCTCCGGCGGCTCCGACATGACGCTGTTCGAAGTCGATGAGGCAGCGACCCGTATCCGCGAGGAAGTCTATGAGGACGCCGACATCGTCGTCGGCGCGATCTTCGACAAGAGCCTTGATGGCGTCTTCCGCGTTTCCGTCGTTGCCACCGGCCTCGACGGTCAGGCTGCGGGCACCGATGCCGGCGCAATCCCCGCGCAGGCGGCTCAGTTCCGCACCCTGCAGTAAGCCTATCGACGCGCGGCGCTGGTATCCCCGGCGCCGCCGTTTTCTGTCAGGATTGAGGCTGGCTGCGCTGCCGGATCGAACCGCACCCGGAATGCGCTGACCGGATGCGCGATGTTCTTGACCTTGAGGAATCCCAGATCATCGAAAACCAGATGCCGCTGCTTGCGGATGTGATCGCGAACCGCGCGTGAGATGCAGATCCCGCCGGGATCCGCCATTGGCTCCAGCCGCGCTGCTACATTCACCGTATCGCCAAAAATATCGCCATCCTGCACGATGACATCGCCGACATTGATGCCGATGCGGAACATCAGATGCTGTTCTTCCGGCAGGTCTGCGTTGTCCGCCGCCATCGTCCCCTGGATTTCCACCGCGCAATCGATCGCCGACAGCGCACTGGCAAAGGCGACAAGCACGCTGTCGCCCGCCGTGGTGACAATGCTGCCGCTGTGATTGGCAATGATCGGATCGATCCGGTCCCGCACGTCTTTCAGCCGCGCTAGGGTCTGGGCTTCATCGCCCTCCATCATCCGGCTATAGCCAACGATATCGGCCGCCATGATGGCGAGCAGCTTGCGGTCTAGATGCTGCAGTAATTCGTCGCGCGACGCTTCTGCCGACCGTGCGCGCCGCAATGTGGCGCGCACGGCGATGACGCCCATCAGGGCGGTCAACATCGCCAGCCCGATCACCATCATCTCCAGCACGAACCCGGCGCGGCGCGCCTGATTGGCCCTGAGCGTCATCAGGCTTTCCTCTTCCCTGCGCATGCGCTCCAAAACGTCACGCACGCCATCCATCAAGACCTTGCCCTGACCGTTGCGCAGCATGGCAATGGCGGCGCCTTCATCGCCGGCGCGGCGATGCTCGATGGTCTGGCGCAGCTCTGACAGCTTCTGGGTGGTCAGCGACCGCAGCACCGCAACATTGCCGTCCTGGCGGCGATTGTCGGACACTCCGGTGGCAAGGCTCTCCACGCTGGCGCTGATCGCGCTGACAGCCTTGTCATAAGGCTCGAGGTAAAAGGGGTCACCGGTCAGAAGATAACCGCGCTGTCCGATTTCCGCATCCTGGAGCTGGGATTGCACGACGGAAATCAGGCGCTCGTTGTGAACCGTGTGTGCGACGGCCTCGTCCGCTTCCTGGCCCTTCTTGGACACCCAGAAGGATGCCCCGAGCAGCAGGACGATAAACACGGCGACGCCCACGGTGATCAGCCGCAGGTTCTGTCCTGCCTCGTAGCGGATGTGACGGATGACCGTCGATGTTCTTGGACCGGAAAGCTTGGGCGCACTGAAATCGGATGCCACGGATATCTGCCTTGAGCCAGCGGTTGCGCCGTCAGAAGGAAATGGCGCGCAACCGCGGTTTTACAAGGGCGGACTGGCTGGCGTCTCGCAAGAGCCCGCGGCCTGGACATTCAGTTCACGGCCATGACCGGACGGGCGAGCCGCGCCAGCATCGTCCTGACGATCAGCCGGTGAAACGGTGTGATGACAGCAATGTAGATCTTGCCCAGCAGGATCTTGCGGCGCACCAGCGTCGTGACGCTGACCCTTTGGGCGAGTTCACCGGCCTGGCGCACGTCGATGACGGTGCGGAAATCCAGATGCGTGTCGTCAAAGCCGAGTACGGCCTGTTCACTGGATTTCGAAATGACGGGAAAAAAGCCGATCATCTCCGTTTGACTGCCTGGATGATCGCCCGAGCCCTTCAGTCCGAAGGGGCGGACAACCAGATTTCGCAACCACAACAGAGCACGTGCCCAGACCGGAAAAACACCCATTGCACGCCTGCTCGCGGAAATCGCGTTTGTCGATTGGCCGGGAACAACGAGCTCGTAACAATCCGCCCAATCGGCGAGTGGCAGGGCTGGGTGTGGCAAAGTGACAGGAACGGAATGTGTGCGGGGGGCCATCGACGCGTGCTCCTTGAATGCGCCGATTCTAGACCGCGCACTCAGGAGCCGCAAAGGGGCCGATTGTCACGGCCCCCTCATACCAAGTCTCTCATCGAGACTTTGGTATTGCTGGTTTCTTACATATGGATCGGCTTGAAGAAGGTCGCGAGAGCGGCTTCCTTCACCGCTTCCGACATGGTCGGATGGGCATGGCAGGTGCGGCCGAGATCTTCCGAAGAGCCGCCGAATTCCATCAGAACGGTGATTTCGTGGATCATTTCGCCAGCGCCGAAGCCGACGATGTGACCACCGAGAACCCGGTCGGTTTCCTTGTCAGCGAGGATTTTCACGAAGCCGTCCGTCTGCAGCATGGCGCGGGCGCGGCCGTTGGCGGTGAACGGGAACTTGCCGACCTTGTAGGCGATGCCTGCAGCCTTCAGCTCTTCCTCGGTCTTGCCGACGGAGGCGACTTCCGGCTGGGTGTAGACGACGCTTGGGATGACGTCATAGTTCACGTGGCCAGCCTGACCGGCAATGATCTCGGCAACGGCAACACCTTCGTCTTCAGCCTTGTGGGCAAGCATCGGGCCGCGCACGACGTCACCGATAGCGTAGATGCCGGTAACGTTGGTCTGGAAGTGTCCGTCAATCTCGACACGGCCACGGCTGTCCATGACGACGCCGGCTTCCGCCAGGCCAAGACCATCGGTGAATGGCTTGCGGCCGGTGGCGATCAGCACGACATCGGCATCGATCGTCGCAGCATCGCCGCCCTTGACGGGTTCGAACGTCACCTTGGCGCCGCCGCCGGCCTTCTCAACGCCGGTCACCTTGGCGCCGAGCTTGAAGTCGATACCCTGCTTGGCGAGCATCCGCTGGAACTGCTTGGAGACTTCGCCGTCCATGCCGCCGAGGATCGTGTCGAGATATTCGACGACGGTCACCTTGGCGCCAAGACGCGACCAGACGGAACCGAGCTCAAGGCCGATGACACCGCCGCCGACGACGACCATGGTGGCTGGAACCTTTTCCAGCGCGATGCCGCCGGTGGACGAGATTATGATCTTTTCGTCGATTTCAACGGGAACGCCGGGGATGCCTGCGACATCCGAACCGGTGGCGATGACGATGTTCTTCGTCTCGATGACCTGCTCTTCGCCCTTGTCGTTGGTGACGGAGACCTTGCCTTCGCCAACAACCTTGCCGGTGCCCTGGAAGGCATCGATCTTGTTCTTCTTGAACAGGAAGGCGACGCCATCGGTGTTCGACTTTACCGTCGCATCCTTGTGGGCGAGCATCTTGGTCAGGTTCAGCTTCGGGGCTGCAACCTCAACGCCGAGCGCGTCGATGCCGTGAGCCGTCTGGTGGAAGACTTCCGACGCATGCAGCAGCGCCTTGGAGGGGATGCAGCCGATGTTGAGGCAGGTGCCGCCATAGGTGGCGCGCTTCTCGATGACGCCGACCTTGAGGCCGAGTTGGGCTGCCTTGATGGCGCAGACATAGCCGCCGGGGCCAGTACCGATAACGATGAGATCATAAGCCATGGAAAAGTCCTTCCTGAGAGCGGCTAGCGTCCGCCGCTGACGTTGAGAATGGCGCCCGTAACATAGGACGACGAAGGGGAGAGAAGATAGAGAACGGCGTCAGCGACCTCTTGCGCAGTGCCCGGCCGTTTCATGGGGATGGTCGGCCCGAGTTCGCGGGCGCGGTCCGGAAGCCCGCCGGAGGCGTGGATATCCGTATCGATGATGCCGGGGCGCACCGCATTCACACGGATGCCGTCGGAAGCGACTTCCCGCGACAGGCCGACGGTGAACGTATCGATGGCTCCCTTGGAGGCGGCATAATCGACATATTGCCCGGCCGAACCGAGCACAGATGCCACCGACGAAATATTGACGATGACGCCGCCCTTGCCACCGTGACGGACGGACATGCGCCGGACGGCCGCAGCGGCACAAAGGATCGAGCCGGAGACATTGACGCGCAGCATGCGCTCCAGCCGCTCGGCGGTAATGTCCTCGACGCGTGCCGGCATGCCGACGATGCCGGCATTGTTGACCAGCCCGTCGAGACGGCCGAACCTCTCGTCGATCGCCGCAAAGATAGCAGCAATCCCGGCCTCGTTGCCGACGTCGCCTTCCACCGCAATCGCAACACCACCTTCCGCTTCGATCGCAGCCACGACTGCGTCAGCGGCAGGGCGGTTGGAGGCATAGTTGACGGCAACCGTCCAGCCTTGCTCGGCGGCAGACCGGCAGATGGCGGCACCGATGCCGCGGCTGCCGCCGGTGACCAGCAAAACGGGCCTGTCATTCCGCGTCATTGGCTGCATCCCTTGAAGGTCAGAACATCCCAGGGCGCGACAGTCGCCTTGCCCCAGATCGATGAATTGCGGATCGCCGGGCCGAAATCGGGCAAAAGTACCTGCGCGGCGGCTTCGAGGCCTTCGCCGGGCAGCGAGAGGACCTTGCCATCCGCACCGACTGAATAGATCACGCCCTGCCAGATCGTGCAGGCAGCGATGTCGTCGCCGGTCACGTCACCTTCCGGGCATTTGTGCATGATCATGCCGTTGGCGCGCACGGGCTCGTCGGATTGCATGACGATGCCATCAAGCACCAGATCGGTCTTGCCGACCTTGACCTTGAAATGATTGCTGGTGGCGGCACTGGCCGAGCCGACCGGCTCGAAATGCAACTCGTAAGCATTATCCGCATCGCCATAGATCGCCTGTTCCTGCAGGCAATCGGCGGCACCTGCCGGCGAAACCGCCAGCAATGCGCTCAGGATCGATGCGAGGATGGCAAGACGCATGCTCAGGCCGCCTTTTCGGTGGCGAGCTTCAGGCCAAGCGCAATGAAGACCATGCCGCTGGCGCGGTCGATCCACTGGCTGGCGCGCGAGAAGGCGGCGCGCATCTTCGGCGTCGTCATGAACATGCTGACACCGACGAACCAGAGGATCAGGCAGCTCGCCATTACCAGGCCGTAACCGAACTTGACCATGATCGGCGTATGGGCGCTGACCACCGTCGAGAAGATCGACAGGAAGAAGAAGACCGGCTTCGGGTTCAGTGCATTGGCCGCAAAGCCGAGACCGAATGCCTTCAGCCCGGACTGACGCTTTTCACCGGCCTGCACCCCTTCGGCATGCGCCGTCATGTCGGTCTTGCCCGCCCGCAGCGACTTGACGCCGATATAGAGAAGGTAAGCGACACCGCACCATTTGACGATGTTGAACAGGTAGATCGACTGCGAGATGATCAGCCCAAGACCGAGGATCGTATAGGTCACATGGAACATCAGCGAGGTGCCGACGCCGAAGGACGTGATGATGGCGGAGCGGCGGCCATTGACGATCGACTGGCGCATGACCATGGCAAGGTCTGCGCCCGGAGAAACGATAGCGAAGGCGAAGATGGCCATCAGCGACGCGAGTTCGAACAGATAGGGATGCACTGCACTCTCCGTTTACCGCTGCGGGACGTCAGAAAATCAGCGTCGCGACCATGATGAGAAGCCCGGCGAGCGAACCGAGCCAGATGAGCGAGCGGATATAGGGAACACCCGCCAGATAAAGCGGAATATAAAGGATCCGGCAGACAAGCCAAGTCCAGGCACCGGTCAGGCCCCAGCCGGTGAGATCACCGTTGATGGCCAGCGCAAGAGCCAGGCCGACAAAAGCCGGATAAGTCTCACGGAAATTCGCCGATGCCCGGGCCGCCCGGCCGGCCAGTTTGCCGGAGGGTTTCTTTTCCTCATCCCGCGGACCGGCATTCCATGCCGATCCAAGTTCGAGGGTTGCAGAAAAGCCCTGCAGTGAGACATGAAACACCAGCAGCACCACGCTCCATGCAAGAAGCGTGACGAAGGGCGATACCGCCAGTGCTGCCGGGTCCATGCCTATCGTTCCTTACAGGTCGAGAACGAGGCGTTCCGGATCTTCCAGGCTTTCCTTGACGCGCACGAGGAAGGTAACCGCTTCCTTGCCGTCAACGATGCGGTGGTCATAGGAGAGCGCGAGATACATCATCGGACGGATGACGATCTGGCCGCCGACGACGACCGGGCGATCCTGAATCTTGTGCATGCCAAGAATGCCCGACTGCGGCGCATTGAGGATCGGCGAGGACATCAGCGAACCGTAGACGCCACCATTGGTGATCGTGAACGTGCCGCCCTGCATGTCGCCCATGGAGAGGGCGCCATCGCGAGCGAGCTTGGCGAGACGGCCAAGATCCTTCTCGACTTCGGCGATCGACATTTCGTCGGCGTCGCGGATGACCGGAACGACGAGGCCCTTATCAGTGCCGACGGCCATGCCGATATGGCAGAAGTTCTTGTAGATGATGTCGGTGCCGTCGATCTCGGCGTTGACCGAAGGAATTTCCTTCAGGGCATGCGTCACAGCCTTGGTGAAGAAGCCCATGAAGCCGAGCTTGACGCCGTGCTTCTTCTCAAAGATGTCCTTGTACTTGGTGCGCAGCGCCATCACGGCCGACATGTCCACCTCGTTATAGGTGGTCAGCATCGCTGCTGTGTTCTGCGCATCCTTGAGGCGCTTGGCGATGGTCTGGCGCAGGCGGGTCATCTTGACGCGCTCTTCGCGCGGCGCGTCCTCGGCCGACGACGGACCACGCGATACGGCCTTTACCGGCTCGGAAGCGGCTGGTGCCAAAATGCCCTTGGCAACGGCAGCGATGACATCGCCCTTCAGAACCTGACCGCGCTTGCCGGAGCCATCGACCTGATCGGCCGAGAGATTGTTTTCAGCCAGCATCTTGGCGGCGGCAGGGGCAGCCGGCATGGCGGAAGCAACCGGCGTGGAAGCTGGTGCAGCGGCAGCAGCAGCCGGGGCTGCGGCTGCTGGTTCGGCCTTCTTTTCGGCAGCGGCCGGAGCAGCAGCGCCTGCAGCGCCAGCGGCGATGTTGCCGAGCAGCGCGCCGAGGCCGACGGTCTCGCCGGCAGCGGCGACGATTTCGGACAGCACGCCAGCGGCTGGCGACGGAACTTCGATCGTCACCTTGTCGGTTTCAAGTTCAAGCAGCGGCTCATCGGCCTTGACGGTATCGCCAACCTTCTTGAACCAGGTACCGATGGTGGCTTCGCTGACGGATTCGCCCAGAGTGGGAACGCGGATTTCTGTGGCCATGATTTTTTGTCGTCCGTTGATCGGGTGTCGGTTTCTGTTGAGGCAAAAGAGGGAGGCCTTTCAGCCTCCCGTTTTCTTAGCCCCCGAGGGCGTCTTCGAGGAATGCGGCAAGCTGGGCGAGATGCTTGGACATCAGGCCCGTCGCCGGAGAGGCGGCAGCCGGACGGCCGGTGTAACGCACGCGCTGGTACTTTGCATCGATATGGGCAAGCACCCATTCCAGGTACGGGTCGATGAACGACCACGCGCCCATGTTCTTCGGCTCTTCCTGGCACCAGACCATTTCGGCATGGCGGAAGCGCGAGAGTTCGTTGATCAGCGCCTTGGCTGGGAACGGATAGAGCTGTTCGACGCGCAGCAGGTAGACATCGTCGATGCCACGCTTTTCACGCTCTTCCAGCAGGTCGTAATAGACCTTGCCGGTGCAAAGCACGACGCGGCGGATCTTGGCGTCCTTCTGCAGCTTGATCGGGCCGTCCTTGATGACCTCGGCATCGTCCCAAAGCAGACGGTGGAACGAGGTCTCGCCCGCCATTTCCGACAACGAGGAGACAGCACGCTTGTGGCGCAGCAGTGACTTCGGCGTCATCATGATCAGCGGTTTGCGGAAGTCACGCTTCGTTTGGCGGCGCAGAATGTGGAAGTAGTTCGCCGGCGTCGTGACGTTGGCGACCTGCATGTTGTCTTCGGCGCACATCTGCAACCAACGCTCAAGGCGGGCCGAGGAATGTTCCGGACCCTGGCCTTCGTAGCCGTGCGGCAGCAGGCAGACGAGACCCGACATACGCAGCCACTTGCGCTCACCCGACGAGATGAACTGGTCGAACACGACCTGCGCACCGTTGGCGAAGTCGCCGAACTGGGCTTCCCAGAGCGTCAGCGCGTTCGGACGGGCCAGCGAATAGCCGTATTCGAAACCGAGTACAGCCTCTTCCGAAAGCATCGAGTTGATGACTTCGTAACGGGCCTGGGTCGGCGACAGGTTGGCCAGCGGGATGTAGCGGTCTTCGGTTTCCTGATCGTAGAGAACCGAGTGGCGCTGCGAGAACGTGCCGCGTTCGCAATCCTGGCCCGACAGACGAATCTTGGTGCCGTCGATGCAAAGCGTGCCGAAAGCCAGCGCTTCGGCCATCGCCCAATCGACGCCTTCACCGGTCTGGACCATGTTGGCCCGGCCGTCCATGAAACGCTGAATGGTCTTGTGGGCATGGAAGCCCGCCGGAACTTCCGACAGCTTGCGGCCTACTTCCTTGAGCGACTTCATCGGAACCGAGGTCTTGCCGCGGCGCTGCTCATCCTGGTTGTCGGCGGCGCGAAGTCCCGACCACACACCGTCCAGCCAGTCGGCCTTGTTCGGCTTGTAGGATTGGCCTGCCTCGAACTCCTGCTCGAGATGCGCACGCCAGTCGGCCCGCATCTTTTCCAGTTCGCCTTCGGTGATCAGGCCTTCGGCGATCAGACGCTGGGCGTAGATCTGCACGACCGTCTTGTGGGCGCGGATGACCTTGTACATTTTCGGCTGCGTGAATGACGGCTCATCACCTTCGTTATGGCCGAAGCGGCGATAGCAGAACATGTCGACGACGACAGGCTTGTGATACTTCATCCGGTATTCGGTGGCGATCTTGGCAGCGTAGACGACCGCTTCAGGATCGTCGCCGTTGACGTGGAAGATCGGCGCTTCGATCATCTTGGCAACGTCCGACGGATAGGGCGACGAACGCGAGAAGGCCGGATTGGTGGTGAAGCCGATCTGGTTGTTGATGATGAAATGCACCGTACCGGCAACGCGGTGACCGCGCAGGCCTGACAGGCCGAGGATTTCAGCCGTGACGCCCTGGCCGGCAAAGGCAGCGTCGCCGTGCAGCAAAAGCGGCATGACTTGCGCGCGCTCGGACAGCGGAATGACGTCGCCTTCGAAGATCTTCGCCATCTGGTCCTGCTTGGCGCGGGCCTTGCCCATGACGACAGGATTGACGATTTCCAGATGCGACGGGTTGGCCGTCAGCGACAGGTGAACCTTGTTGCCGTCGAACTCGCGGTCCGAGGAGGCACCCAGATGGTACTTCACGTCGCCCGAGCCTTCAACGTCGTCCGGTGCGTAGGAGCCGCCCTTGAACTCGTGGAACACGGCGCGATGCGGCTTGCCCATGACGTTGGTCAAGACGTTCAGACGGCCGCGATGGGCCATGCCGAGGATGACCTCTTTCAGGCCTTCCTGACCGCCGCGCTTGATGATCTGCTCCAGCGCCGGGATCAGCGATTCACCGCCGTCGAGACCGAAGCGCTTGGTGCCCTTATACTTGACGTCGATGAACTGCTCGAAGCCTTCGGCCTCGATCAGCTTCTGCAGGATGGCCTTCTTGCCCTCAGGCGTGAAATCAACACCCTTATCCGGGCCTTCGATGCGTTCCTGGATCCAGCCTTTGATTTCCGGATCGGAGATGTGCATGAACTCGACACCGAGCGTCGAGCAATAGGTGCGCTCGAGAATGTCGACGATCTCGCGCAGGGTTGCGTATTCAAGACCAAGCACGTTGTCGATAAAAATCGGCCGGTCCATGTCTTCCGGGCCGAAACCGTAGTTCGACGGCGAAAGCTCGTGATAATCCTCGACCGGAGCGGCGATTGCCAACGGGTCGAGCTTGGCATGCAGGTGGCCGCGCATGCGGTAGGCGCGGATCAGCATGATCGCGCGCACGCTGTCACGGGTCGACTGGTGAACGTCGGCGGGCGCTGCGGCAACGCCGGTCACGGCAGCCTTGGCTTCGGCCTTCGCCTGAACCTTCTTTTCGATGACCTTTTCAACCGTGCCCCAGTCGCCGTCCAGCGCCGAGACCAGTTCGCCACTGGCTTGGATTGGCCAGTGTGGCTTCTTCCACGAAGCGCCCTTGGCGGCCTTGATCACGTCTTCCGGCTGCTCCTGCAGCGCCTTGAAGAACGACTGCCATTCGCCGGAGACCGACGACGGATCGTTTTCGTAGCGCGCATAGAGCTGGTCGATATAGCCAGCATTCGCTCCATCGAGGAACGAGGTCAGCTGAAATTGCTCGTTGGCTTCTTGCCGTGCCATGGTGTTCCGCGGACCTGTCCGTCCGCCTCCTGACTAGTTAACTCTGCCGGGTGGATGGCCCCGGTAAACCGCATTTTCGAGAGCGCCGGATGCGCCCCCGCGTCATCAGATGGTGCGGACCGGGCCAACCGCAATGGGCGGCCCGGTCACGTTATTCGCTTGGAACGTCTCAGCCCTTGAGGACTTCGACCAGCGTCTTGCCGAGGCGCGCCGGGGAAGGCGATACCTTGATACCGGCCGCTTCCATGGCCGAGATCTTGGATTCCGCATCGCCCTTGCCGCCGGAAACGACAGCACCGGCGTGGCCCATGGTGCGGCCCTTCGGAGCGGTACGGCCGGCGATGAAGCCTGCCATCGGCTTCTTGCGGCCCTTCTTGGCTTCGTCGATCAGGAACTGGGCTGCATCTTCTTCAGCCGAGCCGCCGATTTCGCCGATCATGATGATCGAGGTCGTGGCCGGATCGGCCAGGAACATCTCAAGCACATCGATGAACTCGGTGCCCTTGACCGGGTCGCCGCCGATGCCGACAGCCGTCGTCTGGCCAAGGCCTTCGTTCGACGTCTGGAACACGGCTTCATAGGTCAGCGTGCCGGAGCGCGACACGATACCGACCGAACCCTTGCGGAAGATCGAGCCCGGCATGATGCCGATCTTGCATTCTTCCGGCGTCAGGATGCCCGGGCAGTTCGGGCCGAGCAGGCGCGACTTGGAGCGGTCGAGGCGAGCCTTGACGCGAACCATGTCCATGACCGGAATGCCTTCGGTGATGCAGGTGATGAACGGGATCTCGGCTTCGATCGCCTCGATGATCGCGTCGGCAGCACCTGCCGGCGGAACGTAGATCACCGATGCGTCTGCGCCGGTGCGTTCCTTGGCTTCAGCGACGGACGCGAAGATCGGCAGGCTTTCGCCCTTCGAGCCGGTCCAGGTTTCGCCACCCTTCTTCGGGTGGATACCACCGACCATCTGCGTGCCGTAGTAGGCAAGCGCCTGTTCGGTGTGGAACGTACCGGTCTTGCCGGTCAGGCCCTGAACCAGGACCTTGGTATTCTTGTTGACGAGAATAGACATGAGTTCGGGTCCTTAAAAATTAGGCGTTGATCGCAGCGACGATCTTCTTGGCCGCATCGTCCAAGTCGTCTGCCGCCGTGATCGCGAGACCCGATTCGTTCAGAATCTTCTTGCCGAGCTCGACATTGGTACCTTCGAGGCGCACGACGAGCGGAACCTTGAGGCCGACTTCCTGCACCGCAGCGACAACACCTTCAGCGATGACGTCGCACTTCATGATGCCGCCGAAGATGTTGACGAGGATGCCCTCGACCTTCGGGTCAGCCGTGATGATCTTGAAGGCAGCAGCCACCTTCTCCTTGCCGGCGCCACCGCCGACGTCGCAGAAGTTTGCCGGCTCCTTGCCGTACAGCTTGATGATGTCCATCGTCGCCATGGCGAGACCAGCGCCGTTGACCATGCAGCCGATGTTGCCGTCGAGAGCGACGTAAGCGAGGTCCCACTTGGAGGCTTCGATTTCCTTGGCGTCCTCTTCGGTCTCGTCGCGCAGCGCCTTGACGTCGTCGTGGCGGAAAATCGCGTTGCCGTCGAAGGACATCTTGGCGTCGAGGACACGCAGATGGTCATTCTTCATGACGATCAGCGGGTTGACCTCGAGCAGCGCCATGTCCTTCTCGTTGAAGGCTTTGTAGAGGATCGGGAACAGCGACTTGGCGTCTTCGGCAGCAGCGCCCGAAAGCTCGAGTGCCTTGGAGATCGCAGCAACGTCAGCGTCGGTCACGCCCGTTTCCGGGTCGATTGCGATTGTGTGGATCTTTTCCGGCGTGTCATGGGCGACAGCCTCGATGTCCATGCCGCCTTCGGTCGAGACGACGAAGGCAACGCGGCCAACCGAACGGTCGACCAAAAGCGAGAGGTAAAGCTCGCGGGCAATGTCGGCGCCGTCTTCGATGTAGAGGCGGTTGACCTGCTTGCCGGCTTCGCCGGTCTGCGCGGTTACCAGCGTGTTGCCCATCATTTCCTTGGCATGCGCCTTGGCTTCGTCGATGGAGAACGCCAGGCGAACGCCACCCTTGGCATCCGGGCCGAGTTCCTTGAACTTGCCCTTGCCGCGGCCGCCAGCGTGGATCTGGCTCTTGACGACGTAGAGCGGGCCTGGAAGCGACTTTGCAGCCGCTTCTGCCTCGTCGGCGGAGAAGATGGCAACACCTTCTGCGACCGGAGCGCCAAAGGTCTTCAGCAGAGCCTTGGCCTGATATTCATGAATGTTCATGGGGATATTTCCTGTTTAAGCCGAGCGGTAATTACGTGAGGCGCAATTACTTCAGGCTGGGCGCGATGGCGACGCAGGCTTCGCAAAGACCGGCAACCGCGGCAACCGACTTGTCGAAGGCTTCCTGTTCGGCCTTGTTGAACTCGACTTCGATGATACGCTCGACACCACCGGCGCCGATGATCGTCGGGACGCCGACATACATGTCCTTGACACCGTACTGGCCGGTGAGATGGGCGGCGACGGGCAGAACGCGCTTCTTGTCCTTGAGGAAGGATTCAGCCATTTCGATCGCCGAAGCGGCCGGAGCGTAGTAGGCCGAACCGGTCTTGAGCAGACCAACGATTTCGGCGCCACCGTCACGGGTGCGCTGGATGATTTCTTCGAGGCGTTCCTTGGTGACCCAGCCCATCTTGACCAGATCGGTCAGCGGAATGCCGCCAACGGTCGAGTAACGGGCAAGCGGCACCATCGTGTCGCCATGGCCGCCGAGAACGAAGGCGGTGACGTCCTGGACGGAAACGTTGAATTCCTGGGACAGGAACAGGCGGAAGCGCGAGCTGTCGAGAACGCCGGCCATGCCGACAACCATGTTCTTCGGCAGGCCGGAGAACTTCTGCAGCGCCCAGACCATCGCGTCGAGCGGGTTGGTGATGCAGATGACGAAAGCGTTCGGGGCATACTTCTTGATGCCGGCGCCGACCTGTTCCATCACCTTGAGGTTGATGCCGAGCAGATCGTCGCGGCTCATGCCCGGCTTGCGGGCAACGCCGGCGGTGACGATGCAGACATCGGCGCCTTCGATTGCGGAATAGTCGCTGGCACCGGTCAGGTTGGCATTGAAGCCTTCGACGGGGGAGGACTGAGCGATATCGAGACCCTTGCCCTGCGGAATGCCGTCAGCGATGTCGAACAGGACGATATCGCCCAGTTCCTTCAAGCCGGCGAGATGCGCCAGCGTGCCACCAATCATTCCAGAACCAATAAGTGCGATCTTGTTGCGCGCCATGAAAGTGCTTCCTTTGCGATCCAAATCTGACAAGGCCTGACGTGGCGCTCTAAGCGCAGACTGTGGCAAACCTTCGGCGCTAGGAATTAAGCTTCAAAATCTAAAATATCAACCGATACTTTCGGACAGAACAATTTCAATCGGTTAGATCATAAAATTCTTACGTAAACGTAAGAATTTACGTCGCCGTTCTGTCATAAAACACCAGAAGCTGCATGATGGTTAGCCGCGTATTCTTTGCTCTGCAGCTCAATGAGCCGCGACACCGTGCGGTCAAACTCGAAACCCTCGGTGCCTTTTTTCGCCGTCAGCAGATTGATCGGCGCCGATGCTGCAGAAGCAAACAGCCGGGCGCCATGATCGTAGATCGTATCGACCAGCATGATGAAGCGCTTGGTCTCGTTGCGGCGTTCCGGCCCGAGATGCGGAATATGCTCGACGAAAATCGTCCGGTAATGCGAAAGGATGGCGAGATAATCGGCGGCGCCCAGCGGCTTTTCGCAGAGGTCTGCGAAGGAAAAACGAGCGCATTCGCCGGCAGCCTTGGGCACGACGATCTTGCGTCCCTTGAACGCCACCTCGGCGGAGGCAACCGTCAGCCCCGCCGTTGCCAGCCTCCAGGCATTGTCGAGTTCGGCGTCGGCTTGCGGGCCAAGCGGCGATGACCAGACTGGTAGTCCCTCGATCTTCGCCAGCCGGTAATCCGTCGTTGTATCCAGCGGCACGATAGCGGCATGCGCCTTCAACAGATCGATGAACGGCAGAAACAGGCCGCGATTGAGACCATCCCTGTAAAGATTGCCCGGCTCGACATTCGATGTCGCCACCAGCACGCAGCCTTTGGAGAAGAGTTCGCCGAACAGCCGCGACAGGATCATCGCATCGGCAATATCGGTGACGGAAAACTCGTCGAAGCACAGAAGCCGCGCTTCGGCAAAGATCTCGGCCGCCACCGGCGGCATCGGGTCCGCCTGCCGCGTCTCGCCATTTTTCAGCTTCTGCCGGTGCTTGAAGATGCGATCATGCACATCGGCCATGAATTCGTGGAAATGCGCCCGCCGCTTGCGCTTGATCGGCACCGTCTCGAAGAACAGGTCCATCAGCATGGTCTTGCCACGCCCGACGCCCCCGTAGAGATAAAGCCCCTTCAGCGGCGGATGTTCATTCTTGCGTGAAGCAAACAGCCATCCAAGCGCATTCGACTTGCGCTCGGCGCGGCCGGCGGCGAGCTCTGAGGAAAGGTGATCGAGCCGCCTGGCGATGGCAAGCTGCGCCGGATCACGCGACAGCGTTCCCGCCGCGACCATGGCTTCGAGTTTTCGTGAAATACTGTCTTCGGGATTTGGCACGCGCTGGACCGCCCTGGTGTCGGAAACGACGGCAAGAAAAAGCCCGGCTGATGCCGGGCTGGTGGTTAGCGGCTAAGACTGACCGACTGGCCGCCATTGGTCGAGCCGTCAAAGCGTGCATCGGCCGTCTTGAACAGGCGGGCGAGCGGATTGCCGTTGCGATCCTTCAAGACGACTTGCTTGCCGGCCACTTCCCAGGATCCCATCGCCGTCAGTTCGCCAGCGCAACCGCGCGTACCGCCGCGCGAACCGCTGCCGAGATTGGTCAGCGTCAGGAACATGTCGCAGGATGCGCCCGCATTCGAGACACGCCAGTTGCCTACCATCGATTCCTTGGTGACATCAAGCGCATTGGCCGCCGCAGCAGTATCGGTAGCACCCGGCGTCGTGACGCCGCCGACCGCCGCCGTGCCGCTGACCGGCGCTGCCGGAAACTGCGAGGTATCACCGGGCGCTGCAAGCTGGCCGGAAGAGACACTCGGCACAGGCTGCGCCTGCAATGGAGCCGGCGCGGGGTTTCCACCGAAATCGCTCATGGACGTCCGCTGACATCCAGCCAGCGCCAGCACCAAGGCCAGTCCCGCTACCGTATGTATTGTCCGCATGTTCAAGCTCCCGATCATCTCTGCTATCGCGTTGTCCAGGGGAATATAGGCGGAATTAGCTTAAAACTAACTTTAAATTCAAGATGCACCGGATTCTTTAAGACTGTGGCATGATTGAAACGGTTCCCATCCTGCTCTGCGAAGTTGCCGGCGCATCAGGATGCCGGGCGATATCCGCTCTACCGGCGACAACGACACTACACTGGCAGGCTTCAATCTGAACACGCTGGATCTACAGCGCAAACCGGCAATAAAATACCTGGCAGCTCCTTCGAAAGGGGAGATCCCAAGCTCGGAAAGCCTGAAGGCTCGCCTACAATCAAACAACCATCATTCAACCATAACGACAGATTCAGGCAAGCATTCCCCTCTAAAGCGAAAGCACTCAAGGAGGGACAGGCAATGAATATCAGCGGCATCAGCTATTTCAACATTCAAACCGCCGGACCGCTAGCCGCCACCAGACAGCTGGCCACCTCCGGAAATCCAGTTACGTCTGCCACCTCCTATGGCGCGCCTGAACCTGCCGGTAACGACGGCGACATCGGAACATACGATAGTTTTGGCAAATTAGCCCCGATATCCGACAGCTTCGTAACATCGCAGCCGAACGGCTTTGAAATTTACATGCCGGTCCGCCCCGGGTTTTCGTCCAACAATTTAGCCCTGGCGGTGACCGATCCGGCGGCGGAACCATTCTCGTCGGGCAAGACAAAGACGGAAGTTGCCGAAGCAGCACGCAAGGCGATCGACAGCCGATACGCCCAGATGAGCGGGAACGGACAACCGTTCGGGTACAACAGTCATGAGGGCAAGGATTGGTATTCCGCCCTCGGCGATCTGGATCGCCGGGCTTTGAATGCCATGCGCACCGACACGACCGGGCTTTTTTCCAAAGAGGAAAAGGATATGGCGGCGTCAATCATGGCAAATCAGCAGGGGCTCGCCATGGGGCTCTATGCTGGCCCCATACGGCTGGCGGAAACATTCGTATCAGACCCTTCCAATCACATGGCAGTCGGGAAAGCCGGGGCGCTCTGGCTCGACAAGGTCAGCTATGAAGAGAAAACCACATCTATCGAATGGATGGAGCAGCGGGCAGCGACACAACGCCTCTATGAGCATGGCGCGGAGCATGCCGGGGTCGAGCCAGAGGACCTGAGTTCCGGCTTCTCATTTGTCGATATGTTGTTGCAGGCCTATAAAGACCTCGAACAGCTGGGCGAAGGGTACGATTTGAAGGATGTCCCGGCCTATCAGAAGGCGTTCGAACTCTTTGCGAACTACGCGCCAGCCAAACAACAGACTGCATCAACCTTATACCTTTGATCACAGCGATCAGTTCGCCAATTTTCCCAATCGGAAAGTATGGCGTGACTTGTTTTGCTACCTCGCGAGGGGCGTGCGACCGGCGGCGGCTTTTCAGTAAAAAAGCCGGCCGCAACGTTTGCTGCGGCCGGCTTCAATACATGAAAAGTGTCGATCTGGATGAAGGCCGAGGCAAGTGGGCCTCCACGATCACCCCCACACCCAGTTATCAGACGCGGCGTTCGACCATCATCTTCTTGATCTCGCCGATCGCCTTCGCCGGATTCAAACCCTTCGGACAGGTCTGGGCGCAGTTCATGATCGTGTGGCAGCGATAGAGACGGAACGGATCCTCAAGATTGTCGAGGCGCTCGCCCTTGGCTTCGTCGCGGCTGTCGATCAGCCAGCGATAGGCCTGCAGCAGCACAGCCGGGCCGAGATAACGGTCGCCATTCCACCAGTAGCTGGGGCACGAGGCGGAACAGCAGGCGCAGAGAATGCACTCATAGAGGCCGTCGAGCTTCTGGCGATCCTCATGGCTCTGCTTCCATTCCTTGGCCGGTGTCGGCGAAACCGTCTTCAGCCAGGGCTCGATCGAGCGGTGCTGGGCGTAGAAATTGGTGAGATCCGGCACGAGGTCCTTGACAACAGGCATATGCGGCAGCGGGTAAACCTTTACCGCCCCCTTCACCTCGTCCATGCCCTTGGTGCAGGCCAGCGTATTGGTGCCGTCGATGTTCATGGCGCAGGAACCGCAGATGCCTTCGCGGCAGGAACGGCGCAGCGTCAGCGTCGGGTCGATCTTGTTCTTGATGTACAGAAGCGCATCGAGAACCATCGGGCCGCAGTCGTCGACATCGATATAGAACGTATCGATCGACGGGTTCTTGCCGTCGTCCGGGCTCCAGCGATAGATGCGGAATTCGCGGGTATTGGTGGCACCGGCCGGCTTCGGCCAGACCTTGCCTTCCGTCATCGTCGAGTTCTTGGGGAGAGCGAGTTCAACCATGGATCATTCTCCTCAATACACGCGTGCCTTGGGCTCGATCTTTTTCGGATCGATGCCTTCGGCCAGAAGTTCGGTGTGAACCGGACGATAGTCGAGACGGACTTCGCCGGCCTCGTTCACCCAGGACAGCGTATGCTTGCGCCAGTTGACGTCGTCGCGGCCGGCAAACGGGCCGTCGACAAAGTCCTCACGCGCATGGCTGCCACGGCTTTCCTTGCGGGCCTCGGCGCCGTAGACGGTGACGATGGCGTTGGCCATCAGGTTTTCCAGCTCCAGCGTTTCCACCAGGTCGGAATTCCAGATCATCGAACGGTCGGTGACCTTGACGTCGGCCAGTTCCTGCCAGATGGCGCTCATCCGCTTGCAGCCGCTCTCCAGCGATTCCTGGGTGCGGAACACGGCAGCGTCGTCCTGCATGGTCTTCTGCATCTTTTCGCGCAGAACCGCCGTCGGCGTGCCGCCATCGGCAAACCGCAGCCTGTCAAAGCGCGTCATGATCTTTTCGCAGGCTTTTTCGTTGATCGGCGGGATCGGTGCGGCGCGGTCGATGACTTCACCGGCGCGGATCGCAGCGGCGCGGCCGAAAACCACGAGGTCGATCAGCGAGTTGGAGCCGAGACGGTTTGCGCCGTGCACCGAGGCGCAACCGGCTTCACCGACAGCCATCAGGCCCGGCAGCACACGCTCGGGATTTTCACCGTCGGCATTCAGCACTTCGCCCCAGTAGTTGGTCGGAATGCCGCCCATGTTGTAGTGAACGGTCGGCAGGACCGGGATCGGCTCGCGCGTCACGTCGACACCGGCAAAGATCTTGGCGCTCTCGGAAATGCCCGGCAGGCGCTCGTGCAGAACGGCCGGATCGAGATGGTCGAGATGCAGGTAGATATGGTCCTTGTTCTTGCCGACGCCGCGGCCTTCGCGGATTTCCAGCGTCATGCAGCGGGACACCACGTCGCGCGAGGCAAGATCCTTGGCCGATGGCGCATAGCGCTCCATGAAGCGCTCGCCTTCGGAATTGACGAGATAACCGCCTTCGCCGCGCGCGCCTTCGGTGATCAGGCAGCCCGAGCCGTAGATGCCGGTCGGGTGGAACTGGACGAACTCCATGTCCTGCAAAGGCAGGCCGGCGCGTGCCACCATGCCGCCACCGTCGCCGGTGCAGGTATGGGCCGAGGTCGCCGAGAAATAGGAGCGGCCATAGCCGCCGGTCGCCAGAACGACCATCTTGGCGGAGAAGCGATGGATCGTGCCGTCGTCGAGGTTCCAGGCAACGACGCCGGTGCAGCGGCTGCCGTCATCCGACATGATCAGGTCGAGTGCGAAATACTCGATGAAGAATTCGGCGTTGTTCTTCAGAGACTGGCCATAGAGCGTGTGCAGGATAGCGTGGCCGGTGCGGTCGGCAACGGCGCAAGTGCGCTGTACCGGCGGGCCTTCGCCGTAGTTCTGCATGTGGCCGCCAAACGGCCGCTGATAGATCTTGCCTTCGGCATTGCGCGAGAACGGAACGCCATAATGTTCCAGCTCGTAAACGGCTTTCGGCGCTTCCATCGTCAGGTACTGCATGGCATCGACGTCGCCGAGCCAGTCGGAACCCTTGACCGTGTCATAGAGATGCCACTGCCAGCTGTCCGGCGTCATATTGGTCAGCGAGGCGGCAATGCCGCCCTGGGCTGCGACCGTATGCGAGCGCGTCGGAAAAACCTTGGTGATGCAGGCCGTCTTGAAACCCTGTTCGGCCATGCCAAGCGTTGCGCGCAATCCGGCGCCGCCGGCGCCGACGACGATGACGTCATAAGCATGGTCGACATAATCATAGGCGTGGCCGTTGATGAGCGGCGATGAGGTGGGTGCCATTGTGAATTACCCTGCAAACGCGATCTTCAGGATGGCGAAAAGACAGAGCCCGCCAACTGCGATCGCAAAAAACGTATTGAGCATGACGAGGACGACCTTGGCGCCTTCGTTGTGAACATAGTCCTCGATGACGACCTGCATGCCGAGCTTCATGTGGATCAGGCCGGAGATGACCACCAGCCCCATGATCACCGCCACGAAGGGGTTCGACAGGGCAACGACGACTTCAGCATAGGGCGCGCCTGCATATTTGATCAGGAACAGCACGAAGAAGATGATCAATGGCACGTTGGCGACGGCCGTCAGCCGCTGGCGCCAGAAATGATCGGTGCCTTCCTTGGCCGAACCGAGGCCGCGAACCTTGCCGAGGGGAGTACGCATATCCATGGAATTCTTGTCCTCTCAGCGAACCGCGTAGCCGACGATCCAGATCAGCGCGGTAACCGCGACCGAACCGATCAGGTTGGCAATGGCAAGCTTGGTGGCGAAATGCTTCTCGTAGCCGTAGCCCAGATCCCAGACAAAGTGCCTGAGACCGCCGAACAGATGATGCACCAGCGCCCAGGTATAGCCAAACAGAACGAGCTGGCCGATGATCGTGCCGAAGGCCCACATGGCCCAGTCGTAATGTTCCGGTCCGCTGGCTGCGGCGATCAGCCACCATGCAACAAGCACCGTGCCGAAGTACAAGGCACAGCCGGTAATGCGGTGCACAATGGACATGACCATCGTGGGGATAGGCTTATAGATTTGTAGATGCGGCGACAAAGGCCGGCTTTTGGTGACATTCGTCATCTGAACCTCACGGAAGACCCGGAAAGATGCCCAAAAACTGGACTATTTTCATCCGGTATTGCACCTGATTGTGCGCAATTCAGTCAGCCGACGTTTAATCACCATATTGATTAACGACAAGTGTGTTTGCACTGCAAAATCAATTTAATCGATTAGACGAAAATGTGGCGGCTTGACCGGCGCGATTCGCCCACCGCGTTAACGATAAGGCGTGAAAATTCAACGCAATCCGTGACTTTTGCGGGCATGTGCCCCACATTGCCCGTTAAGGATTTGTTAAGACCCATCCGGAGGGCTGCACGAAATGCGTCCATTGAGCATTCAGAATGCGACGAAAGTCTTGATCGCGGCGCTCGCTGTGATCCTCTCGTTCGCCAGTTTCGCCGAAGCACGTGATCGCAATGGCGAAAGAAATCACGTCCGCCGGCCGCATTTCGAACGGTCGCATGATCAGCGCCCCCATCGCGGACGGCAGGAAGCCATTTCCGGCGTCACGGCCGATCGCTACTATTACCGCCGCGACTGGCGAGATCGCGGATACCGCTATGATCGCCGGCATGACAGATTCCAGTTCGACAGGCGCCAGGCCAATCGCGGCCATTTCCAGCCGAGATATGGACGTGACCGCTTTGACCCCACCCTCCCGGTGCGGGAATATCGTGGCCAGCGCCCAAGCGGCTGGAGCCAGTCCTATGGCGGCGACGGTTTCCCATCCTATGCCAATGGCGGCACCTATTTCGGCGGCTTGTCGGCCTGGACCGATCCCGGCAACGGCACCTATTTCAGCTCAGAGCGGAGCGGCTACGGTTACTTTCCGGATGATACCGGCATGACCTATCCCGCGGTGCGCCCGAAAATCATCCACGTCAATCCGTCGACCAACGCGCGCGCCTGTTCCTGGGAATCCGGCGTTTGCGTGATCCGGCGGTGACAGATAGAGCCATAGCCGCATGAGTGCCGATAAAGTTGCAATCCTTCTGCAAGACGTAAAAGAGCATCGCGCGGATCTCTTTCCGATTGTCGCGCGCCTGCGCGACGTGATTCTGGCCGCCGGTCCTGCGATTACCGAGGAGGTGAAGTATGGTGGATTGCTGTTTTCATCCGGCCAGAGCTTCTGCGGCGTTTTTCCCTACAAGGACCACGTGACGCTGGAATTCAGCCAGGGTGCATCCCTCACTGACCCGCATGGCTTCCTGTCCGGCGAGGGCAAGTACCGGCGCCACATCAAACTGGAGACCATGCAGGATATCGAGACAAGCCACGTTGCCGATTATATCACGGCAGCACATGCGGCGGTGAACACCTGACCGCCTGCGCTATGGTTCGGCGCATCATCATTTGCCGCGCCGTGAAAGTCCTCAATCACAACCCGCGCTCAAAAAACGCCAGACCGTGGTCTTCTTGACCTCGCTGTCCTCCAGCGCCCGGGTCACCGGCACCTGGTAGGTCGCCAGCATCTGCATCCGGTCCCGCGGGCAATAGGCACGGCCGGGATCACCGACGAGGACATCGGCTCCCTCGGCGGCCAGCGCGCTCAGCCACCGCACGATCCGGTCGGCAAACGCCTTGTCATAAAAGACATCGCCAGCCAGATAGACATCCGCATCCCGCCCGGCGCCGATCATGTCGAGGCCCGCGGAAGCGACGTCGACACCATTCAGCGCGGCATTGAGCCGGATCGCCGTTTCGGTCCACGGATCGATATCGACGGCCAGCACCGACGATGCCCCTGCCTTCATCGCCGCGATCGCCACCAGACCCGAGCCGGAAGCGAAATCGATCACCCGCTTGCCGGCCACCAAATCCGGATGATCGAGAATATGCCGCGCCAGCCCCTGCCCACCCGCCCAGGCAAACGCCCAGAACGGCGGCGGCAAGCCTATCTCTTCCAGCTCTTCCTCCGTCTTCAGCCACAGATCATGCGCTTCGCTGGCCAGATAGAGCCGCACCTCCGGCACATGCGGCGGCGCCATGATGTCCGTGTTCTCGCGGATGAAGGTTTCGGGATTGGTTTTCATGGAGTCTGTTTGATGATTGGCCATTAGGTTGACGGCACCTCTTCTCCCCAGCGGGGAGAAGGTGGCCCATGGGGCCGGATGAGAGGGCGGTACACTCAGACTCGCTGAAACACCCCCTCATCGCCTCACTTCGTTCGGCACTTCTCCCCGCAGGGGAGAAGAGGAAGATCACCGCGGCGGATTATCCAGCCCGCCGATCCGGCAGATTTCCAGATACTCCTCCTCGGTCACCGGCTGCACCGATAGCCGCATCGAGGTAACCAGCGCCATCTTCTCGAATTTCGGATTGGCCTTGATGTCCTTCAGCGATACCGGGTTCGGCAGGTCGCAGACGGCGCGGATATCGACGCAATCCCAGCGGGCATCGCCCTCGGCGGTCGAATCCGGGTGCGACAGTGCACAGACCTCGGTGATCCCGACGATCTCCAGTCCCTCGTTCGAGTGGTAGAAGAAACCCTTGTCGCCGATCTGCATCGCCCGCATGTTGTTGCGCGCCAGATAGTTGCGCACGCCCGTCCATTCGGTCCCCTTGGCACCCGCATCCTTCTGCATCGCCCAGGACCATTTGAACGGTTCGGACTTGTAAAGCCAATACCCCACGCTCAGGCCTCCGGCTTGTTGAAGACCCAGTTCCAGGGCTTGATATCGACATTGGAAAACAAGCCGGCCTTGGCATAGGGATCGGCGCTCGCGATGGCCCGCACGTCCTCGATCGTCTCTGCCTTCAAAACCACCAGGCTGCCATTCGGCTTGCCGGCATCGTCAAGAAACGGACCGGCGAAGACCAGCGTACCCTTGGCGTTGAGATCGTTCAGAAACTCGACATGCGCGGGACGGGCGTCCATCCGCACCTGCAGGGCATTCGGCTTGTCCGTGCACAGAACCGCAAACAGCATTGTGTTCTCCTTGATTGCCTATTCTTAGGAAGTGTTTATTCCTGCGTGATCGGCCGGGACATCAGCTGTTCCAGCGCCGTCTTCACGTCCATCTTTCCATCAATGATCGCAGCCACCGCTTCGGTGACCGGCATATCGACACCCAGTTGCCGGGCCACATCGGCAGCGACGGAGGCAGCAAACGCACCTTCGACCAGCTCATTCGAATGCCCCTTGGCACTGCCGCTCTGCCCGAGCGCGATGCCATAACGCAGATTGCGCGACTGATGGCTGGTTGCTGTCAACACCAGATCGCCAAGACCGGACAGCCCGCGTACCGTATCCGCCTCGCCGCCCCGTGCCGCAACGAACCGTGACATCTCGGCCAGTCCGCGCGAAATCAGCGCCGCCCGGGCGGAATCGCCAAGACCTGCCCCTTCGACGATACCGCAGGCAATCGCCAGCACATTCTTCAACGCGCCGCCGAGCTGCACCCCAATACGGTCAGCCGACGGATAAAGACGAAAAGTCGCACCCGACAAGGCTTCGGCCAGAACCGCGGCCCGCTCGACAGAGCCCGCCGCAATCACCATCGCCGTCGGCAAGCCCTTGGCGATATCGGCGGCAAACCCCGGGCCGGAGAGCACGGCGACATTCTGCAGATGCAGCTCTTCCTCGACGACATCGGTCAGCAACCGGCCACTCGCCCGCTCCATGCCTTTGGCGCAGATCACCACATCGGCCCCCTTGCCGATGAAACCGTGCAATGACCGCCCAGCCTCGCGCTGCGCCTGCGATGGCATGGCGAAGAGCACGATGCCGGCACCCTCAAGAACGGTTGGGTCATCGGAAACAACAAGCGTTTCCGGCAGATCGATGCCCGGCAGCGCGCTGTCATTGCGGCCGGTTTGCTTGAATTCCTCGACGATACTTTCGCGGCGGGTGAGCAGCGTCACCGGCACCTTGCCAGAGGCGGCGGCAACGGCGGCCAGTGCCGTTCCGAAGGCCCCGGAGCCAACGACGACGATACGATCGGTATTCATGACGTCCGCCATCACGCCTTTGCTCCCCGCTTGCCAAAGCCGATCAGGGCTTTCGCATCCGCATCCAGCGGCCAGCGCGAACGCGGCGCCACATCGAGATCATCGGCCGGCAATCCTGCCGCCATGCGCTCGGCCCCCGCCCAAGCGATCATTGCCGCATTGTCGGTGCACAGTTGCATCGGCGGCGCGATGAAGTGAAAGCCATTCTTGTCGCACAGCTCCTGCAGCGTCGCCCGCAGCGTCTGGTTGGCCGCCACCCCGCCGGCCACCACCAGCGCCGGATGCGTCACCGTGCCGGCAAACTGCTCCTTGAAGCGGGCAAGCCCGCGGCCGATGCGATCCTTCAGCGTGCGCGAAATCGCCTTCTGGAAGGAGGCGCAGATATCGGCGATGTCCTGTTCGGTCACTGGCTCGATCGACTGCGCCGCCTGGCGCACGGCCGTCTTCAGGCCGGAAAATGAAAAATCGAGCCGCGCTTCGCCGACCAGCGGACGCGGGAAGGAAAACCGGTCCGGATTGCCACTTTTTGCCGCACGCTCCACCGCCGGACCGCCAGGATAAGGCAGCCCCAGAAGCTTCGCGGTCTTGTCGAACGCCTCGCCCAGCGCATCGTCGATTGTCGTCCCCCAGCGCTCGTAGACGCCGACGCCCTTCACCAGGATCAGCTGTGTGTGGCCACCGGAAACCAGCAGCATCAGATAGGGAAAGGCCAGCCCATCGGTCAGCCGTGCTGTCAGCGCATGACCTTCCAGATGATTGACGGCATAAAGCGGTTTTCCCGATGCCCGTGCCATCGCCTTGCCGGTCATCAGGCCCACAAGCAGGCCGCCGATCAGGCCGGGACCGCTGGTGGCGGCAATCGCATCGATATCCGCAAGGGTTACCCCGGCGCGCAAAAGCGCTTCCTCGATCAACGTATCCAGCGCCTCGACATGGGCGCGCGCCGCGATCTCCGGGACGACGCCACCATAGGCGCTGTGCTCTTCCAGCTGGCTCAACACCACGTCGCCCAGAATTTCGCCGTGGCCGTTTTCGTCGCGCAACACGACGGAAGCTGCGGTCTCATCACAGCTTGTTTCGATACCGAGGATGCGCAGGCGGGCAGACATGGGCAGAATTACTCGAACATTGCGGTCGCGGGGAAAGGCGGATACACGGAACTCCGGTAACAACGGATCGCAGTGGATGCAAACAAAACCTTTCCGGATCGGCACGCGGGGCAGCCCCCTGGCGTTGGCGCAGGCCCATGAAACGCGGGACCGGCTGGTGGCTGCGCATGGTATGCCGGCCGAAATGTTCGAAATCGTCGTACTGTCGACCATGGGCGACCGGATCACTGACCGGTCGCTGTCGGAAATCGGCGGCAAGGGCCTCTTCACTCAGGAACTGGAGGATATGCTCACCTCCGGCGGGCTGGATTTTGCCGTGCATTCCTCCAAGGACATGCCGACCAAGCTGCCAACGGGCCTCTATCTCTCCGCCTACCTGCCGCGCGAAGACGCCCGCGACGCCTTTGTCGGTCGCACCGCCAGGAAACTTCTCGATCTGCCGCAAGGAGCCACGATTGGCTCGTCGTCGCTGCGCCGTCAGGCGCTCATCAAGCGCCTGCGCCCGGATATCAACGTCATCACCTATCGCGGCCTCGTCGATACCCGGCTAAGAAAGCTGGCCGAGGGCCAGGTCGATGCGACGCTGCTTGCCTTTGCGGGCCTGAAGCGGCTGGGCAAGGACGACGTGCCAACCGAGCTTCTCGATCCCGAAACCTTCCCGCCAGCCCCGGCACAGGGCGCAATCTGTATTGAAAGCCGGATCGACGACAACCGGGTCAATAGTCTGCTCGAAGCGATCAACGATGCGCGAACCCACGAGGCCGTCACCTGTGAACGTGCATTCCTTGGGACGCTCGACGGCTCCTGCCGCACGCCGATTGCCGGTTACGCGGTCTCTGATGGCGAAAACATTCGTTTTTCCGGCATGGTCCTGACGCCTGATGGCAGCGAATATTTCCGCGTGGGCATTGAGGGCAAGGCAGCCGATGCCGAACAGCTTGGCGCCAAGGCCGGCAACGATATCCGCCTCGATGCGGGACCGGACTTCTTTTCGAGCTGGGCGTGAGCATGCCCGCCCCGTTGCGCATTCTTGTCACTAGGCCCAGGCCTTCAGCGGCGGCAACCGCAGCAAAGCTCGCAGCGATGGGGCACGAGGCCGTGCTTCTGCCGGTCATGGAAGCCATCCATCAGCCACGAGCGGCACTGGAAGCGCTGACCCATGCCCACAGCGCCATTGCCGTCACCAGCGCCGAAGTGTTTCGTGCCTTGGCACCCTATGGCGAACAGGTGACGCCGCATCTACGGACACCGGTCTATTGCGTCGGTCCCGCAACGGCGCAGGCAGCACAACGCATGGGCTTCCAATCCCTGATAACGGGCAGCGGCACCGGCGTTTCCCTGGCAAAGATTGCCGCGGCCGCATCGGTCGATCTCGCTGACGGCCTGGTCTATCTCGCCGGGTCGCCGCGCTCTCCGGCTTTCGAGGCAGGGTTACAGGCCGCAGGCATCGCCTGCCGCACCGCCGAGACCTACCGGATGTCGGCCATCGCGCACCCACCCGGGACAGTCGAGCAATGTCTGCATCCGCCGGTCCCGGACCTCGTTCTGCTCTATTCGCACGAAACCGCACGGCATTTTTTCGCGCTGCTGTCTCCACAAACGACACACAGGATGTCCGGCATGCGTATCCTGTGCCTCAGCCAACACGTCGCAAATGCCATCCCCCCTGGTTTCGGGCCGGTCGCCATTGCCGCGGAGCCTTCCGAAGAAGCCCTTCTCGCCCTCGTCTGACCCGCTGCACCACAGGCAGCGGAACACAAATCCATCCAGCGACGGTCAAGGAATTGTCGCTTGGGGGCTTTCCCTATCCCTGCCGCATGTCTAGGTTTAAGACTGTACGTCAAGTTCATGCGATAACGGAAAGAGATCATCATGGGACCGGAAAACCCTCCGCGCCGCTCGAAGTCCGATCAGGAGCCGTTGACGATCGACCTGGATGCCAATCCGGCCACTGCGGACGATGCAAAAAACGACGCAGCCGTGGAAACCGCTGAAAATGGCGACAGGGCCGACATCCGGGCTGGGGAAGCCGATGAAACCGTGCGGGCCGATATCGCCGAAGCATCCGATAACGCCAGAACAGACACCGGCTCCACAGCTCAGCCGGACGAAGAGGATACACGGGCAGAAGCCGCATCCGCAGCCTTTGCTGAGGAACCGGTATCGGCCGCGACTGCGGCAGAAGAACCGGCAAGGCCCATCTACCCTGCACAGCATCGTACCTCCAATTCCGGCGCCCTTGCCGCCGGCATTCTCGGCGGCCTGATCGCGCTTCTCGGCGCCGGCGTCCTGCAATATGCCGGTATCATGCCCTCGCTTGGCCCGGGCGGTGGCAATACCGCGATCGAGCAGAGCCTTGCCAGCGATATCGAAGCCCTGAAAGCGCAGCTCGCTGCAGCTCCGGCGCCGCAGGCGGCGGCCGATCTTGGCCCGCTCGATGCCCGCATTGCCGAACTGGAGAAGAAGACCGCCGAAGCGGGCAATGGCGCGGCCGCCGACGTCTCGGGCCTCGATGCTCAGATCACCAACCTGACCGGTGAAATCGCCACGCTGAAAGCGGCGTTGGCCGATGCACAGCAGTCAACCGAAGCCGCCAAATCCGAGCTTTCGGCCCGCCTTGACGCAGCCGAAAAGAAGATCGATGAGCCGGCAAGCGATGTGCAACTGGCCCGGGCCGTGGCGGTCACAGCTTTGAAGACGGCGATTGATCGTGGCGGACCGTTCTTGGCCGAGCTCGACGCGCTGAAAAGCGTCGCCGCCACTGATCCGGCCGTCACCGGCCTTGCGGAGGACGCCAAGACCGGTATTTCCCCGCGCGCCGACCTCGTGCGTGATTTCCCAGCCGTTGCCGATACCATGCTGGAGGCAACCCGGCACACCGATCCCAATCAGGGTGTGTTCTCCCGCCTGATGGACAGCGCATCTTCGGCCATCCGCATCCGCCCCGTCGGCAGCGTCGAGGGCGAAGGTCCGGAAGCCGTCGTTGCCCGCATCGAGGACAAGCTGGTGAATGGCGACCTGAAGGGCGCAAGCCTGGAATGGGACGCGCTGCCGGAACCGGCAAAGGCCGCAGGTGCCGCTTTCAAGACCAAGCTGGATCAACGCATCCGCGTCGAGGGGTTGATCGATGCCACCGTTGCCGGCGCCATGACGGCCAACCAAGGCTAAGGAAGAGTTCATGATCCGTATTCTGTTCTATGTTCTCGTCGTCCTCGCCCTTGGCGCAGGCTTTGCCTGGCTGGCTGATCGCCCCGGCGAACTGTCGCTGATCTGGCAAGGCCAACGCATTGAGATGAGCCTGATGGTCGCGGCAACGCTGCTTGCCTCGTTGATCGCTGCCATCCTGATCGTCGTCTGGTTCATCCGCGTCGTCTGGCTTTCGCCCCATTCGATCTCCCGCTATTTTCGCGCCCGCAAGCGTGACCGCGGTTATCAGGCTCTGTCCACCGGCCTGATCGCCGCCGGCGCCGGGGACAGTGCACTTGCCCGCAAGATGACCGCCCGCACCCACGGCCTTCTGAGCGCCGATCAGGAGCCGCTGATCCATCTGCTCGAAGCGCAGACGGCGCTGATTGAAGGCAAATACGACGACGCCCGCAAGAAGTTCGAGCTGATGGCCGACGATCCGGAAACCCGCGAACTCGGCTTGCGCGGTCTCTATCTCGAGGCCAAGCGGCTGGGCGCCAATGAAGCTGCCCGCCAATATGCCGAACGCGCTGCCGACAAGTCCCCGCACTTGCCCTGGGCAACGCTGGCCGCGCTCGACTATCGCAGCCAGACCGGCCAGTGGGACGAAGCCATCCGCCTTCTCGACCAGAGCCGCACGGCGCATGTCATCGAACGCAAGGAGGCCGACCGCAAGAAGGCCGTGCTGTTGACCGCCCGCGCTTCCGAAAAACTGGAGACCGATCCAAAGGGCGCCCGCGACGATGCGCAGGCAGCGCTCAAACTGGCCGAGGACCTGGTGCCGGCCGGCCTCATCGCCGCCAAGGCGCTGTTTCGCGAGGACAATCTGCGCAAGGGTGCCGCCATTCTGGAAAAGCTCTGGAAACAGGAGCCGCATCCGGACGTCGCCAAGCTCTATGTCCGTGCCCGCAGCGGTGATTCCGCCACCGACCGGCTGAAGCGCGCCAACAAGCTCGAAGCATTGCGGCCCAACAATCCGATCGCGCTCGCCGCCGTCGCCGAAGCAGCACTTGAAGCCCGCGAATTGCCGCTGGCTCGCGCCAAGGCGGAAGCCGCCGCCCGCATCCAGCCGAACGAAAACATCTTTCTGCTGCTCGCCGATATCGAGGAGGCAGATACCAACGATGACGGCCGCATCCGTCACTGGATGAACCAGGCACTGAAAAGTCCGCGTGATCCAGCCTGGACCGCCGATGGCGTCACATCGCCGGAATGGCTGCCGGTCTCGCCGGTCAGCGGCCGCCTGGACGCCTTCGAATGGAAGCAGCCGGTCGCCGAGATTGCCGGCGCGATTGAAGAAGGCAGGCCGGATACCGCCGACGCGGCGATCCGCAGCCTGCCGCCTGTTGCCATCGTCCACCAGCGCCCGGAACCACAGCCGGAGCGGGCCACCGTTGCGGTCAAGGCAAGCCCGGTGATCGAAGCTGCGGATAAGGCGCCGGAGACAGTCAAGACCATCGCCGTACCGGCACCGAGCGAATCGGTGATCGTGCCGCAAACGGTGAAGGCAGAGCCGAAACCGGTCCCGGCCAAGACTGTGGAAGCCAAGTCGACAGAGGCTGTCGTCGAGCCCTTCTTCGGTCGCCCACCCGATGATCCGGGCGTGCGCGACGATAACAACAAGCCATTGGAAAAGACGGCATTCCGCCTGTTTTGAGACGAAACCCCGACCTTAAACGGAAAAACATGTTTGAGCGTTTTCGAAGCTTTCTCGATAGCCTGACCGGCAGCGGAACGCCGGTCATCCAGCCCGGCGACCCCCGCATCGCCATCGCCGCACTCTGCATCCAGGTGATGGAGGCCGACGGCGAAATCCACGAGAAGGAGCGCAAGAAAGTGCGCTCGATGGTCAAGGATCATTACAAGCTCGACGATGCCTCGCTCGACGCGCTGATCGTCGCCGGGGAAACCGCCGAAAGCCAGGCCATCGATTTCTTCCGCTTCACCTCCGATATCAAGCGGCATTTCTCCGAGGAGCAGCGGATCGACCTGGTCGGCATGCTGTGGGAAATTGCCTATGCCGATGGCAAGCGCAGCGAGATGGAGGACCACGTGATCTGGCGCGTCGCCGATCTCCTGGGCGTATCCGGCAGGGACCGGATCATCAAACGGCAGGAGGTTGCTGCCAAACTGGACATCGTGGAGGAGGCCACAGCCCACCAGGAAAAGTGACATGCTTTTCGACGACCGTACCTACTATAGGCGCAACGCAGGCAAGCCGGTCCTGATCGTCCTGCACCAGGAGCGCTCCAGCCCTGGCCGTGTCGGCCATCTCCTCTTGGAAAAAGGGCTGAGCCTCGATATTCGCCGCCCGGTGTTGGGCGATCCCTTGCCCGCAACGCTGGATCAGCATGCCGGCGCCGTTGTCTTCGGCGGACCGATGAGCGCCAATGACGACGAAGACTATGTCCGCCGCGAGATCGACTGGCTCTCGGTGCCTCTCACCGAAAACAAGCCCTTCCTCGGCATCTGCCTTGGCGCCCAGATGCTGGTGCGCCATCTCGGCGGCGTGGTCGGCCCGCATCATGAAGGCCAGACGGAAATCGGCTGGTATCCGCTTGAAGCGACCGACAAGGGCCGCGCCCTGATGCAATGGCCATCGATGGTCTACCAGTTTCACCGCGAGGGCTTTGATCTTCCGGCGGGTGCCGAACTGCTTGCGTCTGGCGCCACCTACCCCAACCAGGCGTTCCGCTATGGCGAAAACGCCTGGGGCATCCAGTTTCATGGTGAGTTGACGCGGGTGATGATGCACCGCTGGGTCGTGCATGGGGCGCACCGGTTTGAACTGCCGGGCGCGCAGCTGGGGCGCCTGCATCTCGAAGGCCGGATGGACTATGATGCGCCGCTGCGCGCCTGGATGGACCAGTTTCTCACCCACATCTTCCAGCGGCACGGCGAGAAGACCGCTCTCTGATCGTCACGCCTTGCTGCGATCCGGCGCATCGAGCGAATCGATCTTGCGCAATTGCGGAAAACCGAGCGCCCAGATGACCGCGACCGCCAGCGTACCAACGCCGCCGATGACGACAGCCGGAACGGCGCCGATAAAATGCGCCATCGTTCCGGCGCGGAATTCACCGAGTTCGTTGGACGCTCCGACAAACACCATGTTGACCGCATTGACCCGGCCGCGCACGGCGTCCGGCGTCCACAGCGCAATCAGCGTTTCGCGCACATAAACCGAGATCATGTCCGCCCCGCCCATCAGCATCAAGGATGCGATCGACAGCCAGGCAATATGCGACAGCCCGAAAATGACCGTGCCGAGACCGAACAGCGCCACCCCGGCGAACATCAGCCTTCCGGCATTGTGACGGATCGGGTAGGCGGCCAAGGTCACGGCCACAAGGATGGCACCGATGCCGGGCGCCGCCCGCAGCAGCCCCAGACCGAGCGGACCGAGCACGAGGATTTCGCTGGCGAACACCGGCATCAGCGCCACGGCGCCACCGAGCAGCACCGCAAACAGGTCGAGCGAGATGGCCCCCAAAACGATCTTTTCCGTGCGGATGAACCTGAAACCGGCCAGTACCGAGGTCCAATCGCGCGGCTCGCTGAGGCTATGTTGCGCCGGCTTTGCGATCAGGAAGATGAGAATGGAGGCAAGGACGAGAAAGACCAGCGCCACGGAATAGGCAACGACGGCGCTCAGACCATAGAGCAGGCCACCGGCCACCGGCCCGAGGATCGCCGCCGTCTGCCACGAGGACGAATTCCAGGCGATAGCATTCGCCAGATCCTTGGCCGGAACCAGATTCGGCGCCAGCGACTGGACTGCGGGTGCCATGAAGGCGCGCTCGATGCCGAAGACGATCAGGATGGCAAAGACCGGCCAGGGCGAAAAGGCATGGGCAAGCGTCAGCCCCAGCAACGCCGCCGCGCAAAGGGCGCTGATGATCATGCAGATCGAGACGATCATGCGGCGCGAGTGCCGGTCGGCCACATGCCCGGTGATGAGGATAAGCAAAAGCGACGGCAGGAACTGGAAGAGGCCGATCAGACCGAGATACAGCGTGTTCTGCGTCTGCTCGTACATCTGCCATCCCACCGAGACGCTGATGATCTGGATGGCGAAGGACGCAAGGAAGCGGGCGAAGAAGAAACGGGCGTAGGAGACATGCCGGAACGCGGCGAACCGGTCAGCATCCTGATGAACGGACATACGGCAATCTTCCCGGACAATGGCAGTTATTCCGCCGTATTAAACATGTTTGGCCCATCGCGAAAGCACGGACTTGCCGGTTTAGCCGTCAATGTCTACATGTCTGTCAATAACGAATTGGAGACCGGCATGCTTGCTGTCATTGCGACCCTGAATTTCATCATCAACATAGCGTGGTTCCTGGTCATCGCCTCGGCCATTTTTTCCTGGCTCTACGCTTTCAACGTCATCAACGTGAACAACAACGCCATCAACATGATCGGCCGTTCGCTCTACCAGTTGACGGAACCACTCTACCGGCCGATCCGCAACATTCTGCCCAACATGGGCGGCGTCGACCTGTCGCCACTGGTGGTTTTGGTCATCCTCTATTTCCTCTGGTATTTCCTCAACACGACCGTTGCTGCCGCCTTGCTCAGCTAAACGCTGCCGCGCCTACGGGCTCATGGTTTGAATATTCGAAAACAAAAAACCTCCGGATCAGCCTGATCCGGAGGTTTTCTTTTGTAGAATGTCGAAACTCTGCCCTCCCTCTTCTCCCCACCGCCCACCGGGGAGAAGGTGGCCCAAAGGGCCGGATGAGCGGCTACAAGCCCAGAACTCGAGAAAAGTCCCTACCCCGCTGGGTAGAGAGCACGCACCGCGAACCGTTACTTCTCAGCCTTGGCGCGCTCGACTGCTTCGAGAATCAGCTTCTGCGCAACCGTGACATCCTTCCAGCCAAAGATCTTCACCCACTTGCCGGGCTCCAGATCCTTGTAATGCTCGAAGAAGTGCTCGATCTGCTGCAGGGTGATTTCCGGCAGGTCGGTATAGTCCTTCACCTTGTCGTAGCGTTTGGTCAGGTGATAGTTCGGCACGGCGACGATCTTTTCGTCCTTGCCGGAATTGTCTTCCATCATCAAGACGCCGATCGGGCGCACGTTGATGACGCAGCCTGGAACCAGCGGGCGGGTCGATGCGATCAGCACATCGATCGGGTCGCCATCTTCCGACAGCGTGTGCGGTACAAAGCCGTAATTGCCCGGATAGGTCATCGGCGTGTAGAGGAAACGGTCGACAACCAGCGTGCCGGCTTCCTTGTCCATTTCATACTTGATCGGATGGCCGCCAACCGGAACCTCGACGATCACGTTGATATCTTCCGGCGGATTCTTGCCAATCGAAATTGCATCAATACGCATGAGTTTTCCCCCAAGGGCCAGTTTTTCGGATGGCAAGTCCGATAAAGGGAAACATGACGCAGCGCAACATTACTTTCGTTTTCGTCCGAAAAATGCGACGTTTGAGCGAATATTCGCGCAGGATGGGACGTATATCTGCAAGAGGAACTCCGATGAAACAGTTCGCCTATGCAATACCGTTTCTGATGCCATTCTCGATGGCGGCCGGCCCGGCCCATGCCAATGACAGCGCGTATACGGACCTAGATACCGATCACTGCAAGGCCCTCTTGCCGGAAGATACGGAAAGCGGCAGCGTTTCGCTGCGCTGCAGGGGGTTCAAGGATTATGCGGTTTATTTCAAGGAAGGCGATCTGCGTCAGAGCATCCTCTACGGCTTCGTCAGCGACACCTATGTCAACGACGCCTTCGAAAGCTTCGAGCCGTTCAACACTGCGACGCGAAAGATCGAATGGCGGCTTGGTGTGGACGGCAAACCGGCTGCGACAATCCTGCGCTGGTTTCTGGACAATATCGATCCGGTTACCTACGAACCGTCACCGAAATTGAAAGGCCAGGTTCTCGTCGTCTCGAAAGTGGCGGATGGCTCCGGACAGGGATGTGTCGTCGGCTATGTCGATGCATTGGCCAATCCCGAGCCCAACGCACTGGCCCGGGAAATCGCCGACACCAGGACAAAAGACTTCGTCTGCGGCCGCAACATGGCAGCGTATCACGGCATTCGCGGGCCAACTGCGGCAGAGCCAACGCACGTTTTTCCCGACTGAAACGGATTGATAGGCAGACGCAGTCAGCCGGGGGTATCAGTCCCAGATATAGCCGATCTTCTTCAGGTTCCTTTCGCCGAAATCTTCCATGCCCTCGCAGAGATCGCGGCCGCCGGCCATGCGGAAGAAGCGGTCGGCATGGTGGCTGTCTTCCAGGCACCAGACAACAAGGCCCTGGCAACCCAGAGATTTCAGCAGGTTCTTCGCTTCGCCGAACAGGATGCGGCCAAGCCCGATGCCCTGATATTCCGGGCGCAGGTAAATCTCGTAGACCTCGCCTTCCTGCGGCAAAGACCGGGACCGGTTGAGGCCAAGCGTGGCGTAACCGGCGATAACGCCGGCCACTTCGACGACCAGCAGCGTCGAGGGTCCGCGCGTGGCTTTGCGCCACCATGCGTGATCGCGCCGGTGAACCATCTGGGTCAGCGGCTTGTGCGGAATGAGACCGCCATAGGCCTGCAGCCACGAGACGCGGTGAACATCCGAGATGGACATGGCGTCCCTCGGTTCGCCCGGACGCACCTCGATCGATAGTGTTTTCATAACGCGACTCTAGACCCGTGCCGGACAAACAGGAATCCCGTCCAAAGGCCTGTCTTTAACTAACTCACAGGCAACTTATGGGGACAACCATCCAAAGTTAACGCTTTTTTAACTTTTCCGGCAAGCGGCTTTCATCATGGCACACAGGATTTGGCACCCGGCGCCCGCCTAACACTCGGATAGCCTTCTCTTTTCTGGCCAAACAGGTGATTCGGCCTGGCGAACACCAGCCTTTTGCAGGGTTGCGGACAGCAATTGGAGGTACGAACGCGATTGGAGGGTCATGACCGCAGAATATGGCGGCGCGGCATGGAACCTTTTCAAGGGTCGCGCGTTTGAGAACGTCTGGATATGCGCAGCGACGCACATCGGGACTGCCGCGGCCACGTCTTCCGGCCCCGGATCTTAACGGGAAGTAGGGCGGTTCCAATTCTGGTCAAGCTCCAGGCTGCGGAAATCCCGAAACACCCATCGACCGATCGTTCAGCGGCACCCCTCGTGCCCGTTATGGAGTAGCCGATGAAAAATCTCTCAGCAGACAGGCGGATGATCAAGATCGCCATGGCGGCACCCTATCTCGAACGGGATGAGGAACACGCGCTGGCAATGGCATGGAAAGACCATCACGATCAGGACGCCCGCAACAAGATCGCCATGGCGCATATGCGGCTGGTCATCTCCATGGCCGCCAAGTTCCGCAATTTCGGCTTGCCGATGAGCGATCTTGTCCAGGAGGGACATATCGGCCTTCTGGAAGCAGCGGCCCGCTTCGAGCCGAGTCGCGAAGTCCGTTTCTCAACCTATGCCAGCTGGTGGATTCGCGCCTCGATGCAGGATTACGTGCTGCGCAACTGGTCGATCGTGCGTGGCGGCACCTCGTCGGCGCAAAAGGCTCTGTTCTTCAACCTGCGCCGGCTGCGCGCCAAGCTCGCCCAGGGCGACCGCCAGCTGACAGCCCGCGCCGTCCATGAAGAAATCGCCGTGGCGCTCGGCGTCAGCCTTGCCGATGTGCAGACAATGGACGCCCGCCTCTCCGGCAACGACGCTTCGCTGCAGGCGCCGATCTCCACCTCAGGCGAATCCGATGGCGGCGAGCGCCTCGATCTTCTCGCCTGCGACGCACCGCTTCCCGACGAGCAGGTTTCCGAAATGATCGACAGCGAGCGCCGCCGCACCTGGCTCAGCCACGCGCTCTGCCAGCTGAATGACCGCGAAATGAAGATCATCCGTGCCCGCCGCCTTTCCGAAGACAGTGCCACCCTCGAAGAACTCGGCGCCGATCTCGGCATCTCCAAGGAGCGGGTCCGCCAGATCGAAACCCGGGCATTGGAAAAGTTAAAGATCGCGCTTGTAGCGGAAGCGCCGGTACTGGCGATGCGGCATTGATATGCCTTTGACTGAGCACGGAACCGGATGAATAGTTTCATCCGGTTTTTTTGCGTCAGGATGAACCGTGTAAGCATATCCGCTGCACGATCTTCTGCGACGGCGGTCACGGGCGGTTTACCTTTCAAAGCTAATACTTCAAACACGTGGTATTGCGCCGGCGGCGCAGATTGTTCCCAGCTCGCTTTCAGGTGGTCTAATGCACGAGACATTCGATTCCGGCGTCTTCAACCTGGCGCCGATTGCCATGTGGATCGAGGATTTCAGTGAGGTAAAAGCGCTTTTCGATGTTTGGCGCGCCCAAGGGGTTACCGACATCCGTGCGTTCCTGCGGGAGGATACATCGCGCATCGGGCAATGCTCTGCGCGAATCCGGGTTCTGGATGTCAACCGCAAAACCCTCGAGCTTTTTGAGGCCGGTGACGTCGATCATCTTCGCGCGGGCATAGCCCAGGTCTTTCGAGACGATATGCTCGAAACACACATCAATGAACTGGCCGCCCTTTTCGACGGGGAAACCACGTTTTCCAGCACCACCGTCAACTACACGCTCTCCGGCCGGCGTCTCGATATCCAGCTTCGCGGTGCCGTCATGCCGGGCCATGAAGGCTCGCTTGCAAAGGTGTTGCTGACGACGGAAGACATCACCGCGCGGGAAGATGCACGCCGGGCGGAACTTGAACAACGGCTCTATGCCGAAGGCATCTTCGAACATTCGCCGGTGTCGCTCTGGATCGAGGACTTCAGCCGCATCAAGGCTCTGATCGAGGATATCCGCAATCGCGGCATCAGCGACTTTCGAACATTCATGGACGTCCATCCGGAATTCGTCACCCAATGCATGAGCGAAATCCGTGTCATCGACGTTAATCAGGCGACACTCGATCTGTTCTGCGCTCCGGATCGCATGACGCTGCTTCAACGGTTGAGCGATATCTTCCGCGACGATATGGAAAAGCCGTTCCGCGAGCAATTGATCGAGCTTTGGAACGGCAACCTCTTCCATCACCGCGAAATCGTCAACTACGCGCTGGATGGGTCCGAGCGGCATATCCTGCTGCATTTTTCCGTCTTCCCCGGACACGAAAACGATTGGTCCCGCGTTCAGGTGGCGCTGGCCGATATCACCGCGCGCAAGAAAGCCGAAGCCTATCTCGAATATCTCGGCAAGCATGACGTCCTGACGAAACTCTACAATCGCGCCTTCTACGCTGAGGAAATCAACCGGCTGGAACGGAAATCGCTGCGGCCGGTTTCAGCGATCATTATCGATCTCAATGGCCTGAAGGAGGCCAACGACCAGCTTGGCCACGACGCTGGCGACGCATTGCTGCGGCGGTTCGGCGAAATCCTCAACGGCGCTGTCTCGCAGCCCAACCATGCCGCCCGGATCGGCGGCGACGAGTTCGCCGTGCTGATGCCAGGTGCGGACATCAAGGCGGCAGGCGCGATGATGGAGACGATCAACGAACTCTTGAAGATCAACAACCAGTTCTATTCGAGCGCTCCCCTTACCCTGTCCTTCGGCGTCGCGACCAGCGAGCAGGGCGAATCCATGGAAGCGCTCGTCCAGCGCGCCGATACCCTGATGTACGAGCAGAAGAGAGCATTCTACGAAGCCAAGGGCACGATGGGCGTGACCGGCGGCCGCATCGCCCGCCGGACATCGTAGCGGGGAATGTCGAGGGCAGGGCGCGCCACGCGGACGAAGCGCGCTGGAACGGGAGAAAAAGTTAACTAAGGCTCAAGCAAATCGTTTCAACTTTAAATGTATATTAATGCAACTTTAATGTTCCGCAGCTGCTGATCGCCTCTTTGATTGGCATGCGCCCCGGCTGCATCCATGTTCCCCCGGCGGCGGCCGAGCCGTTCAGGCTCGCTGTCACCAGCATTGCGGGGGTATTGTTCCGAATGATTGCTTTTGTCATCCGACTTCGGAGCCGCGCGCATTTCAATGTGCAGAGAAAAAACGCCCAAAGCGCCCGCGCTTTCGTCGGCTCCGCCAAGCGTAGAATGGATACCAGGTCCAGGCTCGGCATCGTCATTGCCGCTTTTGCCGTGATCTTCCTCGCGGCCCTTGCCCGTCTTGTTCAATTTGGGGTTGCGGAACCCATCGCCCTCGCATCGATCGGTGACAATGTCTCGGCAGTTGCCTCGCGGCCGGATATCGTCGATCGCAACGGGCAGCTGCTGGCAACGGATCTTCGAACCATGTCGCTCTATGCCGAGCCGCGCCGAATCGTCGATGCCGACGAAGCCGTCGAAAAACTCTCAACCGTCATTCCCAATCTCGACTGGAGCGACACCCACCGGAAACTGCGATCCGATTCAGCGTTTCAATGGCTGAGACGCCAGCTGACCCCGCGCCAGCAATCGGACATCCTCGCCTTGGGCATACCCGGCATCGGCTTTAGGCCCGAAAACCGCCGCTTCTATCCGGGCGGCCCCACCGCATCGCATATTCTCGGCCATGTGAACGTCGACAATCAGGGCCTTGCCGGCATGGAGCGCTATATCGACCAGCAGGGGCTGGCCGATCTGCGCGCCGCCGGCCTGACGGGTGATGTACCGCTGGAACCGGTCAAACTATCGATCGACCTGCGTGTTCAGCATATCGTCCGCGAGGTCGCCGCGCGGGCAATGCAAAACTATCAGGCGGAAGCCGCGGGCGCCGTGGTTCTGGACATGAAGACCGGCGAGATCCTCGCAATGGCCTCGGTGCCCGATTACGACCCCAATCAGCCATCCCGGACACTGCCGGACGGCAGCATCGACAAGGAATACGAAAAAGGCTGGTTCAACCGCATCAGCAACGCCACGTTCGAGATGGGATCGACCTTCAAGAGCTTTACGCTGGCCATGGGTTTCGACGCCGGAAAGATCGACCTCAATTCGGTTGTCGACGCCTCCCGCCCGATCCGTATGGGCGGCTTCACCATCAAGGATTTCAAGGGCAAGAACCGCCCCCTCTCGATCGTCGAGGTATTCCAGTATTCCTCGAACATCGGCACGGCCGCCGTGGCAGATATGGTCGGCATTGAAGGCCATCAGGAATTCCTGACCCGGCTGGGGCTCCTGTCGAAGATGGAAACGGAAATGCCGGGCGTGGCGACGCCGACGCAGCCCAGAGCCTGGAAGAAGATCAACTCGGTGACCATCTCGTTCGGTCACGGGGTAGCGACCACGCCGTTGCAGACCGCCGTTGCGGCAGCCTCGCTGATCAACGGCGGGACCCTGATTCCGCCGACATTTCTGCCCCGGACACTTGAAGAGGCAGGGGCGATCTCCCGCACGGTCGTGACGGAAAAGACAAGCGCCGACATGCGCTATCTCTTCAACTGGAATGGTTCAAACGGATCAGGCCGCCACGCGCAAGTCCCCGGTTTCAATGTCGGCGGCAAGACCGGAACGGCTGACAAGGTCATCAACGGCCGGTACGCGAGCAACATCAACTTCAACGCCTTCGTTGCGGGCTTCCCGATGGACAAGCCGAAATACATTGTCCTGTCGATTATCGATGCGCCGAAAACGGGCGAGAACGGCGGACGCACGGCGGCATCGACCGCCGCCCCGATGATCAAGGAAATCATCGGCCGCGCCGGCCCCCTGCTCGGCATTCAGCCGCAGTTCGGCAAGGACGGATCGATGATGCTTGCCGACTATTGAGGCAAGACTGATCAGCCTTCCAGCCGTCTGCATCTATTCCGAGATGATCTTCACCTTGTCGCCCGGCTTCACCGTCGAGGTGATCTGCATGGCGTTGATCAGCCGGAAGAGATCGAGCTTGCGGTCAGTTCCCATCATCCGGGCCGAAAGCGTGGCCAGCGTATCGTTCGCCTTGACGGTCACGACACGGATGCGCAGCGGCTTCAGGGCCGCGGCCTCCTGCGGCGTCATGCGGCGGAAGGAGGCGCGCAGCACATCGGCCGTCGGCTCCAGGCTCGGCGCGCCCTTCGGCACGGCGGTCAGGAACCGGTAGATCTGCGTGTCGATCCGGATCACGGTGACGTCGAAATCCCAGCGCTCCGCCGATGCCCGTGCCGTTGCCGCCTCAAGCCCGTTGATCGTCACGGCATGGATCGTATCCGGCTGCAGGCCGGTTACCCAGCCGCTGCCGATATAGTCGGTCAGGCTGCGCTTCTGCGCATCGGCCACGCCGTCAAAGCGGATTGCCGTCTCGTTCGGCCCGGTCGCAAGCACCGCCTCGGCCTTGTTGTCGATCTGGAAGCCGGCCGGTACATCGAAACGGATGCCGAGCGTTCCGTGCAGGAACGTCTGGCCACGGACATAACCCTCCTGCGGGCTGTCGCCATAGAGCAAGCCATCGATCCCGGCGAGATAATAGTCGCGGCCGCGATCACCGACAGCGCCTTCTGCGCCAAAGGCACGGGCATGGCGGCGGGCGAGATCGACGCGCTGCGGCGCGCTCGGATGGCTCGACAGGAAGTCCAGGCTCTGGTCGCTGTCCGGATCGACCGAGGAGAACCGGCTATAGGCTGCCATCGAATCGAGGAAGCGTGCCGCCGCATAGGGATCGTACCCGGCTTCGCCGAGCATGCGCACACCGATGACGTCGGCCTGCAATTCCTGATTGCGCGAGAAGGCCGCCAGGCGCAGCTTGCCCCGCGCCAATGCCTGCTTGCCGGCCAGATCGCTCGACAGCACTTCGGACACGACGCGGCTGGCAATCACCTCTGCCTCTTCGCGCTGCTGCCGCTCGATGCCATGGTTGGCGGTCACGTGTGCCATCTCGTGGGAGAGCACAGCGGCCACTTCCGAGGCATCGTCTGCGAGCGCCAGAAGGCCGCGCGTCACATAGAGATAGCCACCCGGCAGCGCAAAGGCGTTGATCGCGGGCGAGTTGAGGATGGTGATGCGATAGGACTGGTTCGGGTTTTCCGAAACCGCCGTCAAAGCGCCGGTGATACGGGCAACCAACCGCTCGGTCTTTTGATCCTGATATTCGCCGCCGTAGCTCGCAACGATGCGCGGATGCTCGCGGGCGCCGACCTGGGCGCGCGGATCGTTCTTCTGGACTTCCTCGACGATCTGCGGATTGGAGGACGGCGAAACCTTGGGCTCATAGGTCTGCTCGATCACCGACTGGCAACCCGACAGGAGCAGGGCCCCGAACAACGCCGCGACGGCGCGATAGGACACGCCGAAGCCCGTTCCTGAATCCCGCTTTTGCGTTCCTGCCGTTCTGCTCATCGCCTCAGCTCGTTTCCAGTCTTCAGCCCAGCCGCGCAAACAGTCAGTTGATCGCGCGGATGCAAATTCAGTATTCTTTACAGCCGTATAAATAGGTCTGGCGCCAGTTACGGCAATGACCTGCTGTAACCTATTCGCGCCATGCGTGCCTAGCATACACCCATAGAAATAGTTTCCCCGTGATATCCCGGCAACGCACACCCAAACGTGAACGCGCAAGATAGCCAAAGCGCCGTCGCACAGGGTGTCGTTCAAATTGTGGCAAAAGCATCGCAGGCGATGCTCATCGCCCCAGAAACCGGGCGACCGCCGGAAGATCGGTATGCTCGAGAAACTGCGTCACCGGCTCATGCAGGAGAATGCGGCCCTTGTCGAGAAAGAGCACACTGTCTGCCAGCGTCCGGACGTCGTCAGGATGATGTGTAATGATCAGGATCGTGTGACCTTCCTGCTGGTGCAGATCAAGCAGAAGGCTGCTCATCCCGGCCCGCAGGCCCGGATCGAGCGCCGCAAACGGCTCGTCGAGCAACAGGACCGGCTTGCGGCGCACCAGCGCCCGGGCGAGCGCCACCCGCTGGCGTTCGCCGCCGGATAAGGTCGGCGGCAGGCGCTTGCCAAACCCCTCCAGTCCGACGCGCAGTAGCGCGCTTGCGATTTTCGCCTTTTCCTTGATGCCAAGCCTCAGTGCCGGATCGATGCCGAGACCGATATTGGTGGCGACGTCGAGATGCGCAAACAGGTTGTGCTCCTGAAAGATCACCGAGACCGGCCGTTCGGCAGGATCGCGCCCGGCAACATCTTTCCCGAGAATCTCAACCTGGCCGGTATCCGGTGTTTCGAACCCGGCGATCACATTGAGCAGCGTCGACTTGCCGGAACCGGATGCCCCCGTCACGGCAACGATCTGTCCCTTGCCGACGGCGCAATCGAAATGTAGTCCGGTTTCATCGAACTGGACCCGCACGTTGTCGAGACGAACAGCGATATCCGTTTCAGGCAGTGACATCTTTTCTCCTCTGATCGTCAGCCCCTGCCCGCGGCGTCCCGGCGATCGTTAGCACCAGGCAGACAAGCCCGAGAAACAAGGCCAGGCCCGCCGCATCGGTCGAGCGGTAACCTGCCATGCGGCTGTACAGCAGCCAGGGCAGCGTCACCATATCCTGCGAGCCGAACAGCGCCACGGCGCCGAGATCGCCAAGTGACAGGGCGCAGGCAAAAGACAGCGCCATCAGCAACGGCCTGCGCAAACCCGGCCAATCGATCAGCCGCAGACGATGCCAGCCGCTGAGACCAAGGCTGACCGCAAGTTTGGCCGTGCGGGCCGTATGCGTGGCCATTGCCGGTTCCAGCACGCGATAAACGAAAGGCAGCGCCATCAGCGTATTGATCAGGATGACCAGCAGCGGCGCAAATCGTGCGACATCTCCGAACGGCCGCAACAGCAAAAACCAGCCAGCCCCCAGAACCACCGGCGGCACCAGCAGCACCAGCGACGAACTGGCAAAAATCCCCACAGCCAGCCCCCGAAGAAGCACCGCTGGCCGCCTCGACGACAGGGCTGCCTGCCGCGCCCGGATCATGAGGGAGGCGGAGACAACACAAAGCAGCCCCGAGATCAGCGCAATGACGATACTGGTGATCAGCGCCCGCCGCACCATCGGATCCCCGGCAAGCTTGACGAGATCGGCACGCAGGCCGGAAGAGACGACCGAGCCGAGCGGCAGAGCCAGAAACAGAACGGCAAGCGCGATCACCAGTCCGTCGCCTGCCCGACCAAACCCACCGCGTCCATCAAAGCGGCGCACCCTGCGCCCGCCGCCATGCCCCTCGTCTGCCGCAGGTGTGAGCAGCCGGATCGCAACCAGCAGCGCGGCGGTCACGGAAATCTGCAGCAGCGACAGCGCGATAGCCCGTGGCGGATCGAAATCGAAGCGCAGCGCCTGATAGATAGCAACCTCGATCGTACTCGCCGCCGGCCCGCCGCCCAGCGTCAGCACCAGCGTAAAGCTGGTGGCGCAAAGCATGAAGATCAGCCCGGCAATGCCGGGCAAAAGCCCACGGATCACCGGCCATTCGATAAAGCGGAAAATCGACAGCGGCCGCATGCCGAGATTGGCCCCGGCCAGCCAGTATTCGCCGGGAATACGCTCCAGCCCGCCCAGCATCAGCCGGGCGGCGAGCGGCATGTTGAAAAAGACATGGGCAACGAGAATGCCCGACAGGCCGTAGATGCTGACCGGCTGGTCGAGACCGATGGCCACCAACGCGGTATTCAAAGCGCCCTGCCGTCCCCAGATGCCGATCAGTCCCAAAGCTGCCACGAGCGCCGGCAGCCCCAGCGGCAGCGCCATCAGCCGGATGATCCAGACACGGCCGGGGAACGCCGCCTGCCGCGCCAAGGCCCGCGCCACCGGAATGGCAAAGACAATCGACAGAACGGTCGAAAGCGACGCCTGCAGCAGCGTGAACCGGGCCACGCGCCAGACATAGGCATCGAACACCACGCCGTCATTGGCGGATCCCGGCTCGTCGAAAGCCAGGAGTGCCACCGCCGCCAGACAGACGAACAGCACAATGCCACCGAGGCATAGCGCCCCGGCAGTCAGTGTCAGACGTCGTTCCATGCGGTTGATCATGATGGCTTCGTATTGCTTTCGGGCGTCGCCTCGCCCTTTCTTCTCCCCAGCGGGGAGAAGGTGGCCCGCAGGGCCGGATGAGGGGGCCAAACACTCAGAATGTGCCGAACCGCCCCCTCATCGCCTCGCAGTCGCTCGGCACTTCTCCCCGCTGGGGAGAAGAAGAAATGATCGTCCCGGCACATCCAGTTCCTGTTCATCGCCGCCAGCCACTCATCAATCCAGACCTCCAGCCACCTGAGAACCTTGGCCCCTCACCCTAGCCCTCTCCCCGCACGCGGGGAGAGGGGATGACAGAGCTTGCCGCAAATCCCTTCTCCCCGTCACAACGGGGAGAAGGTGGCCGACAGGCCGGATGAGGGGCAGGCCTTGCCCAAACGAGGTGCTAATTCTTGCTCATCGCAGCCAGCCATTCGTCGATCCAGGCCTTGCGGTTAGCCGCCACTTCATCCGACGACATCAGAAACGTCTTTTCCGGCGCCACCAGCTTGCCGAATGCCTCCGGCAGCGGTTCCTTGGTGGCGGCAACCGGCATCATCCAGTTGGTCGTCGGGATGATCGACTGGAATTCAGGGCCGGTGACGAAGGTCAGAAAATCCTTGGCGAGCGCCGGGTCCTTGGCAGCCTTGGTCATGCCGGCGACTTCAATCTGGATATAGTGGCCTTCGGAAAAGGCAGCAGCCTGATAGCGGTCTGTATTTTCGGCAACCATATGGTAGGCAGGCGACGTGGTGTAGGAAAGCACCATCGGCGCTTCGCCCTTGGTGAACAGGCCGTAGGCTTCCGACCAGCCTGGCGTGACGGTCAGAACACGATCCTTGAGCTTGGCCCAGGCGGCACCGGCCTCATCGCCGTAGACCGATTTCATCCAGAGCAGCAGGCCAAGCCCCGGCGTCGAGGTGCGCGGATCCTCGATGACGATCTTCTGGTTCGGATCGCCCTCGACCAGTTCCTTCAGGCTCTTCGGCGGCTCCTTCATCGTCTCAGTGTCATAAACCACGGCAAAATGGCCGTAATCATAGGGAACGAAGGTATCGTCGGTGAAACCACCGGGAACCTTGACGGCCGAGGTGTCGATGCCATGCGGCGCAAAGAAGCCGGTTGCCTTGGCTTCGGACACAAGATTGGTATCGAGGCCCAGCACGATATCGGCCTTGGACGACGCACCCTCGAGCTTCAGCCGGGTCAGGAGTTCGACACCATCGGCGACGCTGACATAGGAAACCTTGCACCCGCAGGTCTTTTCGAAGGCTTCCGCCACCTTGGCGGCGGGCCCCCATTCGCTGGTGAAGCTTTCATAGGTATAGACCGTCAGCACCTTGTCTTCGGCCGAGGCGGAAAACGCGATGGTGAATGCAGCAGCTGCTGCGAGAAATGGAATGATTGCCTTGCGCATCCGCGCCTCCTCATAAATCCAAAATTGGGAATAGGGCGCTGGAATGTGCCGTCTAATCCCTCCGCCGGTACAAACCGGATCAGGTTCTTCGGGTTGGCTTTTGAATAGCCTCTCAGCCGAACGTTCCATAAAAGAACGGCCGGCACCCCGTTAGAGCAGGAGGAGGTTTAGACCCGGGCGAAATACTTGGCAAGTGGGGATTGTTGCCCCGCCCGATTACCGCAAAGCGGACATAATCCCATGACATGGGGCCTTATTGATTGAGAAATTTAGAGTGATACTGGAGATACGCCCGATGACCGAGACGTGCCGCATCCTTACCCCCGCCGAACAGAAAATCAGCGGCATAATGGTACGAGCCGAGCAAGCAATGATGGCGGCCATCTACAAAGCTGTCGAGGATGCCACCACGCAGACCGCCAATGAATTGCGTTCGATTGGCGCGCAGGACGAAGCGCCGGCATATGATTACTTTGCGGCCACCGCTCAACAACAGCTTTTTTTGTCGCAATGCGGCGCCGACCCCGAAACGCTTGAAGGCGGAAATCCCGAAATCGCCGCCCAGATCATCACCAATTATCAGAACATCTCCGACCACTACTGGCGCAAAAAAGGCTGAAGTACCGGCCGAAAGACGACGGCCAGCCCCTCATGCCGCCGGCTTCTGCGGCAACCTTACCGCTTTCAGGCTGATGGCCGCGATGAGCGAGATCAGCGAGATACCGCCAGCCGTCAAAAACAGCGGCAGGAAGGCGGCCGTATAGCTATCAGCCACCAGCTGGCGGGTCGCCTCCGGTAATGTCGACAGCACCAGCGGCGTCAGCTTTTCGATATCGGCAACACCCGGGATCGCCGTGGCGCCGCGGGCAAGACCTGCCGCGATGATTGCACCATAGATCGAGATGGCAATCGAGGCGCCGCCCATCCGTGACAGGGTGACCGCGCCGGTCGCCGCCCCGACATCACCACGCGAGGCGATGTTCTGCACCGCGACGATCGGCACCTGCTGGCCAAACCCGATGCCGATGCCATGCAGCGCCATGATCGCGCAAATCACATAAAGCGGCGTACCGGGCTCAATCTGGGTAAAGATGAGCAAGGCCAGAACCGTCAGGCTGGCGCTGACGATGGCAAACGGCTTGTAGCGGCCCGAGCGCGAAATCAGCCTCCCTGCCGTCAGCGAGCCGCAGACGATACCGCCGGTCAGCATGATGAACAGCAAGCCAGCCAGCGACGGCGACAGCCCCGTCGTCGTCTGCAGATACAGCGCGAAATAGTTGACCATGCCGATGCCGACGGCACCGCTCGCCAGCGAAATCACCAGCATCAGGCTGAATGTCGGGTTGCGAAACAGTGTCAGGGGAACGATCGGCTCCGGCGCCCGGCGCTCGACAACCACCCAGGCCGTCGCGCAGACCACGCCGAGCGCAACGATCGCCAGACTGCCGAATGAAAGTAGCGAGCCAAACAGTTCGGCACCGTCGCCCAGAAGCACGACGCAGGTTACCGAACCCGCCAGCAGCAGCGCACCGGCATAGTCGATGGTCGGACGGCGTGTCGGGCGGCGGTAGGGCAGGAAGACGAACAGGCCGATCAGCACCGCGATGCCGATCGGGATATTGATGAGGAAGATCGAGCGCCAGCCGAAATGGTCGCTCATCGCCCCGCCAAGTACCGGACCGACGGCCCCGGAGGCCATCAGGACGAGGCTGGAATAGCTCTGGTAGCGCGCCCGCTCGCGCGGCTCGAACAGATCGGCGTTGATGGAAAAGATCGATACCATGATGCCGCCGCCACCCAGGCCCTGCAGCACACGGGCGGCAATCAGCGTGTTCATCGACACGGCAAGACCACAGGCGATCGACCCCAGCGTGAAGATCGTCACCGCCGTGACCATCACATATTTGCGGCCGAACAGATCGCCCAGCTTGCCGTAAAGCGGCATGACGGCACAGGTGGCCAGCAGATAGGCCGAGCCGATCCAGCCGAAACGCTCCATCTGGCCAAACTCGCCAACAATGGTCGGCAGCGCGGTGGCGACAATCTGGTTGTCCAGCGTCGCCATGAACAAAGCCGTCATCAGGAAGAAGAAAAGGGTGAGCCGCAGCGCTGGGCTCGAAACGAGCGGCGCCGGCGCGATGTGCATGTCCATGGGAGCGTTCCGGTTGGTTTTGGCAATTTATGTGCTGTTAGCATATATTTGTCAACAGCACATTTATGCCGAGAGCATATTCATGCTTTATGGATCGCGCTTGTTTTGCTAGGATCAGCCATGGATCACGCACCTTTGCCCCTGGAATGCACATCTGAGACCGGAGAGCCCGAGGCCAGCCGCGCCCTGATCGGCCGCTCGATGGGCCGCTGGCGCACGATGATCGGCCGCCGCGTGCTGGCGCGCCTCGCCATCAGCAATGTCGCGCCCAGTCTCGAAATCACCCATCTCGACGTTCTCGATGCCGTCAGGCGGGCCGAACCGGAGGGCGAAGTCACGGTCGGCACCATCGCCGGGATGATGCGCATCGATCCCTCCCGCGCCAGCCGCATCGTCGGCGAAATGGTGGCGCGCGGCGCTCTGAGGCGCGAGGCCTCGCAGGCCGATGCCCGCCGCATCATCGTCGTGATGACCGAGCTCGGCCAGCAATTGATGGGCGAAATCCAGGCGGTCAAGCGTAACGTCATCGACAGCGTGCTGGCCGACTGGCCGGAAGAAGACGTCGCCAGCTTCTCCCTCCTCTTCGACCGCTTCGTCACCTCCTTCGAACAGGTCTGCACCACCCCCGGCAAGGATACGGATTAGCGGCGATCTCCCTCTTTTCCATAACGGGGCAAGGGCGAGCGGCAGACACCCTCTTCTCCCCGGCGGGGAGAAGTGCCGAACGCAGTGAGGCGATGAGGGGGCCGCTCGGCAATTTCTGAGCGTGTGGCCCCCTCATCCGGCCCTTTGGGCCACCTTCTCCCCGCCGGGGAGAAGAGAACACCAAATCCACGCCTGCCCCTTCCCCTCATCCCCCTGTTTACGCTATGGCCATGCGCCATGAGCAAACAGGCTTTTATCATCTTGATGGGCGGTCCCCTGACGCCGACGGACAGGCTTGCCACCCAGCTTGCCGGCGCCCGCGTCATCGCGGCCGATGGCGGCATGCGCCATGCCAGTGCGCTGGGGCTAAAGCCGGAGCTCTGGGTCGGCGATTTCGATTCCACGCCGGATGCCCTGATCGCCGAATGGCCGGATGTCCGCCGCGAGCCCTATCCCGCCGCCAAGAGCGAGACCGACGGCGAAATCGCCGTTGCCACCGCCCTTGAGCGCGGCGCGAAAAGGCTCATTCTCGCCGGCGCGCTCGGCGGCGAGCGCAGCGACCATGCCTTCATGCACCTACTTTATGCCGCCAAGCTTGCCGAAGACGGCATCGAGATGCTGCTCACCTCCGGCGAGGAGGAAGCCTATCCGCTGCTGCCCGGCAGCTTCGTGATCGCCCTGCCGAAGGGCAGCCTGTTTTCCATCCTCGGGCTCGATACGCTGACCGGTCTTTCCATCGAAGGCGCCCGTTATCCGCTCAGGGATTTTCATCTGCCGTTCGGCTCCTCGCGCACCGTTTCCAATGTCGCCGAAGGCACCGTCCGCTTCACCCTTTCCTCCGGCCGGGCGCTCATCCTTGCCCGCCCTCATGATTTTTCGGGAGCCTGACCATGGCGCCACCCATTCTGAAACTCGATGATATCGTGCTCTCCTTCGGCGGTACGCCGCTGTTGAACGGCGCCAATCTGCAGGTTGAGCCCGGCGACCGGATCTGCCTTGTCGGCCGCAACGGCTCGGGCAAATCGACCCTGATGAAGATCGCCGCCGGCCTTGCCGAGCCGCAGTCGGGCGAAACCTTCCGTCATCCCTCCGTCACCGTCCGCTACCTGCATCAGGCGCCGGATTTTGACGGTTTCGACAGTGTTCGCGCCTATGCGGAAGCAGGCCTCGGCCCGAGCGACGACCCCTACCGCGTCGCCTACCTGCTCGAACATCTCGGCCTGACGGGCGATGAAGACCCAACGCAGCTGTCCGGCGGCGAAGCCCGCCGCGCGGCGCTTGCCCGCGTCATGGCGCCGGAGCCGGATATCCTGCTGCTCGACGAGCCGACCAACCATCTCGACCTGCCGACCATCGAATGGCTGGAAGGCGAGCTGATCAAGAGCCGCTCGGCCCTCGTGGTCATCTCGCACGACAGGCGCTTCCTCGAAAAGGTTTCCAACGCCACCGTCTGGCTCGATCGCGGCCAGTCGCGCCGCCTCAATCAGGGTTTTGGCGCCTTCGAGGCCTGGCGCGACAAGGTGCTGGAAGAAGAAGAGCTGGAGCAACACAAGCTCGGCAAGGAAATCGAGCGCGAGGAACACTGGCTGCGCTACGGCGTGACGGCAAGGCGCAAGCGCAACATGCGCCGCCTCGGCGCGCTGCAGGACCTGCGCGCCAAGCATCGCGGCCATAATGGCCCGCAAGGCTCGGTGCAGGCGACCGTCTCCGACGCCCGCGAATCCGGCAAGCTGGTTATCGAGGCTGATCAGATCACCAAGACCTATGGCGAGCGCACCATCGTCGCCCCCTTCTCGATCCGCGTCCATCGCAGCGATTGCATCGGTCTCGTCGGCCCGAATGGCGCGGGCAAGACGACGCTTCTGAAGATGCTCACCGGCCAGATCAAGCCCGACAGCGGCTGGGTCAAGCTCGGCACCAACCTCGAGATCGCCACGCTCGACCAGCGCCGCGAGGACCTGAACCTTGAGGATACGCTGGCCCATTACCTCACCGACGGCCGCGGCGACAACCTGCTGGTCAATGGCGAGCAGCGCCATGTCACTGGCTATATGAAGGAATTCCTGTTCCAGCCCGAACAGGCGCGCACCCCGATCAAGAACCTGTCGGGCGGCGAACGCGCCCGGCTGATGCTCGCCCGCATCCTGTCGCGCCCGACCAACCTCTTGATCCTCGACGAACCGACCAACGATCTCGATATCGAAACGCTCGACCTGCTGCAGGAAATCGTCGCAGGCTTTTCCGGCACCGTCATCCTCGTCAGCCACGACCGTGACTTCCTCGACCGCACCGTCACTTCGACCATCGCGCCCGCCAATCCGGATGCGCCGGATGGACGCTGGATCGAATATGCCGGCGGCTATTCCGACATGATGGCCCAGCGCAAGGGTGCTGCCGACGAAAAGAAGCGCACGGAAAAAGCCGAAAAAGCCAAATCCGCCAGCAACGACGGCTCGTCCTCCGCCCCCAAGACCGGCAAGGGCAAACTCTCCTTCAAACAGAAATTCGCGCTGGAAAACCTGCCGAAGGAAATGGAAAAGGCCGAAGCCCAGATCGCCAAACACGAAAAGGAAATGGCCGACCCGAATTTGTTTTCCAAGAACCCCACGCGGTTTTCGGCGCTGGCTGCAGAGCTCGAAAAGCTACGAACCTCGATCACGAAGATGGAAGAGGAATGGCTGGAGCTGGAGATGTTAAGGGAGGAGATCGAGGGGTAGGGCACGCGGCACCGAGCCGCAGAATGATTGCTTTGCGTCGTTAGCGGGGAAAGACGAAAGCTGCCATATCACTGCGGTGTAACGATGTGCGCCATCGGCCCGATAGCAGCCTTCTCAAACGGCCTATGGCAAGATTCCGCTGCCATAGGCCTCATTCAACTGGGTTGATTTCAGATTTCTTTAAGTCTCGGGGTGCTGTCGAGACTGCCAATCAGAGTAGCACTTGCATCATTCACCCCCAAAACAACGGGGGTTGTGCCATGGGCTTTAAACCGCTCCACCACCTTTTCCAGTGCTGCAACTGCTGTGATATCCCAGAAATGAGCTTGCGAAACATCTATCGTCACGGCCATGCCGTGTGCTTCCTCGATGTCGAATGCCTCGATGAAAATATCGGCCGAGGCAAAGAACACTTGTCCGGACACGCGGTACATCATGTGAACTGCGGCAGCATCGATCTCCGTTTCGACCCGCAGCAGACGAGCAACCTTGAAGGTGAAGAACACGCCGCTCAGAAGAACGCCAACCGTGACGCCGAGCGCAAGGTTTGAGCTGAACACCGTAACGAGAACCGTCGCCACCATGACGGCACTGGACATCTTCGGGTGAACAACCAGCGTCTTCAACGAAGACCAATCGAACGTATCGATAGACACCATCACCATGATAGCAACCAGTGCAGCGACGGGAACTTGAGAAACCCACGGCTTCAACAGGACCATCAAAACCAGCAGGAACGCACCAGCAAAGAGCGTGGATAATCTGCCTCGTCCACCATATTTCACATTGCTGACGGTCTGGCCGATCATGCCGCAGCCGGCTATTCCGCCGAATAGGCTCGCGGCCATGTTGGCGATGCCAAGGCCGGTACACTCCCTGTTCTTCGGGCTTGGCGTACCGGTGAGATCGTCGACAACACTTGCCGTCATCATCGATTCCAGCAGGCCAACCATGGCAATGGCAAGCGCCGGTCCGGCGATGATCGTCAGGGTTTCCAATGTCATCGGAACCGCGGGCCAGCCAAAGCCCGGAAGGGAATCGGGAAGTTTGCCAAGGTCGGCAATTGTCATGACCGGCAGCTGAAAGGAGATCGATGCCGCCGTCAGGACCAGAATGCAAATCAGCGGCGATGGGATGGCATTGGTTATCCGGGGTGCAAGGTAGATGACAGCCAGTCCGGCCGCCAGCATGCCATAGGAAAGCCAGTCTCCCCCGATGATATGGGGCAGTTGGGCTGCGAAAATCAGGATTGCAAGGGCATTGACGAAACCTGTGCGTACAGATTTCGAAACGAAGCGCATTAACACTCCGAGACGCAGAAGGCCGAAAACGATTTGGAACAGTCCGGCCAGCAGCCCGGCGGCGAAGAGGTAAGCAAGCCCATGGGCATGAACCAGCGGTGCCGCGACGAGGGCGACCGAACCCGCGGCGGCGGATATCATCGCCGGACGGCCACCTGTGAAGGCAATGACGATGCCGATTATGAAGGAGGCGAACAGGCCGACCTGGGGATCGACACCCGCGACGAAGGAAAATGCGATAACCTCGGGAATCAGCGCGAATGTCGCAACTGCTCCGGCGAGCATTTCGCGCATAGGATTGGCAGACCAATCCCGACGAATCGAAGAAAATTGCATTTGATGAGTTCTCGCAAAGCATGGCGAACCGCGCTATCGGGCGGTCGGTTGAATTGGCATGCAGGTTTTGCGTGGTCTGGCGGATCGGCGGCCAGAAGAGCCACCCGGAATTACACCGGGTCCGTGGTGAGTGGATGTGTTCTACCGAAGTTTTCTCGCATTGCAATATGGAATAGCTACGACTCCAATGAGGGCATTTTCCGGACGCGGCATGCTGAAGTGGACTGGCTGCTTTCAAGAAGTCGAGAAGGTCATGGCAAGACCGGGGGTAACGGCGTTAAGTGGAAAGTATTTCCGATGGGAAGACTGCAGGAACTGTCCGTCACCCAACCCGCGCTGCGCATTCAAACAAGATATGACCGAACCAGAAAGGGTAACAGTCCATGGATAACGGGATTCGACGGGTCGTCCTGATCGTCGCGCTGGCGAACCTGGCTTACTTCGGGGTCGAGTTTGCTGTCGCGCTCCGGATCGGGTCTGCGTCGCTTCTGGCGGACAGCGCGGATTTCTTCGAGGACGCGTCCGTCAATCTCTTGATCTTCGTCGCAATTGCATGGTCAGCGAGGAACCGAGCCCGTGCCGGAATGGCGATGTCGCTCATTCTGCTTGCTCCGGCCATCGCGTTCCTCTGGACCGCCTGGCAGAAGTTCGAGGTTCCAGTTCCCCCCGAGCCGCTCGCCCTCGGCCTGACAGGGCTCGGCGCACTGGTGGTCAATCTCTCTTGTGCCTTCCTCCTTGCAGCCTATCGGAATGCGAGCGGATCGCTGACTAGAGCGGCGTTTCTCTCCGCGCGGAACGATGCCATTGCCAACGTCGCGATCATCGCTGCCGGGGCAGTGACGCTTCTGCTGTGGCGCTCGCCATGGCCGGACCTGATTGTTGGCTTCGGTATTGCCTGGATGAACCTTGATGCGGCCAAGGAAGTGTGGGAGGCAGCTCGCAAGGAGCACGAGGCGGTGGCGTAGCTGGAATTCGTCGGATGCGAAACCGGTTGTGCCGCGAACCTGTCATTATCTGTCCATGACCAAAGGTCTGCTTTCGCCCGCCTGAACTGCTCTCCAATGGCTTAAATGAAGGAGCCAACAGTCTTTTGGAAATGCATCCGTTATGGCCGCTTCGGCCCGGTCGCACTCTTCCAAGAAAAAATTCATCCCCGCAAATCCCCGCCCTTTAAACCCGTGCGATACTTCTTGCCGTCCCATCACGGATACACCGGTTTGCGTTGCCGGCGAGATGGGGCCGGTGCCCGGATGGTTTGGCGAAACGCGCGTCAAATCCCCGGGGCTGCGTGAAAGGTGGTTCTCCTCCGGTTCGCAAATGAACCGGGCGTGCCGGGTGGTCACACCGTTCTTGGACGGTCCAGGGCCAGACCTCGCCGGATTGAAAGGCTTGGCGGATAAGCGGCCGGGCTGGGGCATTGGAGGCTTTCCTGTCAGAGAGGAAAGCGCAGAAGAACCTGAGAAGCGCGGCAAAAAACATCGAACGGGGCGCTGAGAGGTGTCACCTGTTACTACTTTACGAGGCAGCTTTCAGCGCCCCGGCCGGCCTGCTCTTTGAAAACCCACGGCGAATTTTTCGCGCGTGGACGCAAACCATGGGACATTGTTTGTGCCCAACTTCCTAAGCCCTTCCGACGGGGATGCAATGCCGCAAGAAAGACGGCTGCAAGGAACAGCAGCGCGGCAAACTCTTACTCCCTCCAAAAGGGTGAGACGGTCCTCCCAGCCAAGCCCAAGGACCGTCCCACCCGCCGTCTGCGGCAATCGCCTCTCCCCGTTACAGAGTGGGAAGAAGACGCCGACTGCCGCGCGACCTCGCTCAACTCCGGCTTTGGCTCAGCGCCGCCACCCGGCCATGCCAGATGACCAGGCAGGGCACGACGACGAGCTCCATGCCAAGCCCGAGCACATGCCCCGCCGAGGGTACGCCATCGGCAATCAGCGAATACAGCCGCGCCAGCCCACCGCTGAAGGTGAGAATGGCCAGAAGCCGAATCCGCTCCGCCTTCGTCTCGATCGCCGGAATGCAGCTGTACCAGGCGAGACCAAAGGCAAGGAACAATCCGGACAGGAACCGGACATGGCTGCTCAGATCCACCGGGGGTTTTGTTTCGGTAAGAAACGACGGCCCCATCACCACGCCCGCCAGCCCGGCAAACACCGGCAGCATCGCCAGGATGGCAATGCTCGCCTGCAACAGGCGCCGCTGGCGGAAATCGGCCGGGCTGATCTGATAGGCAAGACTGGGCATCGCACATCCTCCTGAAGTCATCAGAGGAGTACGGGCGGGGGCGCCGCGAGGTTTCAGCGGCTCGAACACATCGGCGTGATGACAACCGAACGGCGACCATCACCGCGGTGCGCCACTCATCGGCGGGGCGCCGCATATTGATTCGCACGCCAACAGGCGCTATCTAGGAATTCGTGGTGATTTGGCCGGCCGGCTTGCAGCCACGTTAAATAAGTCGCTAAAGGGCCGTGCGAGCGCAAGCAAGCGGGGCCGGGAGCGATTCCTATCGTTGCCGGTTTTTTTGTGCCGGTCTGTTCGTTGAACCGAGTGTTGCCCATGCCGATCAAGATTCCCGATACGCTGCCTGCCTATGAAACCCTCGTCAAAGAGGGCGTGCGGGTCATGACCGAAACCATGGCGGTCCGCCAGGATATCCGGCCGCTGCAGATCGGCCTGCTCAATCTGATGCCGAACAAGATCAAGACTGAAGTGCAGATGGCGCGCCTTGTCGGCGCCTCGCCGCTGCAGGTCGAGTTCTCGCTGATCCGTCTCGGCGGCCACAAGGCCAAGAACACCCCGGAAGAGCATCTGCTCGCCTTCTACGAAACGTGGGACGAGGTGAAGCATCGCACGTTCGATGGCCTGATCATCACCGGCGCGCCGGTCGAAACGCTTGATTACGAAGACGTCACCTATTGGAACGAGATGCAGCAGATCCTCGACTGGACCCATACCAATGTCCATTCGACGCTGAACATCTGCTGGGGGGCGATGGCGGCGATCTACCATTTCCATGGCGTGCCGAAATACGCGCTGAAGGAAAAGGCATTCGGCGTCTACCGCCATCACAATCTCAACCCGTCCTCGCCCTATCTCAGCGGCTTCTCGGATGATTTCCAGATTCCGGTATCGCGCTGGACCGAGGTGCGCCGTGCCGATATCGAGAAAAGGCCCGAGCTGGAAATCCTGATGGAATCCGATGAAATGGGCGTCTGCTTCGTGCATGAGAAGGCGGGCAACCGGCTCTATGTCTTCAACCATGTCGAATATGATTCGACCTCGCTGTCGGACGAATATTTCCGCGATGTCGATGCCGGCGTGCCGATCAAGATGCCGCACAACCATTTCCCGCATAACGATCCGACGCTGACGCCGCAAAACCGTTGGCGCAGCCACGCACACCTGTTGTTCGGCAACTGGATCAACGATATCTATCAGACGACATCCTATGATCTCGCCGATATCGGGAAGGACAGACGCTGACCGCAACCCTCACCATCCGCCCCATTGAATCCGGCGACGAGCAGGACTGGCGCCGCCTATGGAAGGCCTATCTCGCCTTTTACGAAACCACCCTGCCGGACGATATCTACGCGCTGACCTTCTCGCGCCTCTTGAGCGGCGCGGCACATGAATATGCGGGTTTTCTTGCGGTTCTCGATGGCAGGCCGGTCGGCCTTGCGCATTACCTCTTTCATCGCTCCTGCTGGCAAAAGAACTCAATCTGTTACCTGCAGGACCTGTTCGCCGATCCTGAGGTTCGCGGACAGGGGATCGGCCGGGCGCTGATCGAGGCCGTCTATGCCCGGGCAAACGCGGAAAAGGCCGAAGAAGTGTACTGGATGACCCAGGACTTCAACGCCAATGCCCGCAAGCTCTATGACCGCATCGCAGACAAGACACCCTTCATCATCTACCAGAAGACGTTCTGAAACGGATCGGCCTGTCTCTGCAGGAAGGTGATGCGAGCCTGAGGCGGCTACCGTCGTTAATTGTATGACTTTTCGGTTGCCGCGTTCAACGAAATGACGCAGTTTGCCGCCGGGAAGAGTGGAGGAAGAATACCCGTGCAGACAGAGACTGAAGTATTCGGCCATATGCCGTCCGGCGAACCCGTGCACCGCATCATCATCAAGGGCGGCGGGCTGACCGCGCATATCCTCACCTGGGGCTCGGTCATCCAGGACCTGCGCCTCGATGGCCACGCCGCTCCTCTTGTGCTCGGCTTTGAAAGTTTCGCCGATTATCTCGCCCATTCCCCCTATTTCGGCGCCACGCCCGGCCGCAATGCCAACCGCATCGGCAGCGGCCAGTTTGCCATTGATGGGGTCTCCTACCAGCTCGAATGCAACGAGAAGGGCGTCACCCACCTGCACGGTGGCAGCGACGGCATTGCCAAGCGCCTGTGGACCTTGATCGAGGCGGCGGAAAACCGTGCCGTGCTGCAGATCGTCGATCCGGATGGCCGCGCCGGTTATCCCGGCAATTGCACGATCACCTGCACCTACACCGTCAGCGACGGTGGCGTCCTCAACGTCCTCTATGAGAGCACCACGGATCGCGCAACGATCTGCAATGTCTGTCAGCACAGCTATTTCAACCTCGATGGCACTACCGATGCGCTCGGCCATGATGCGATGATCGCCGCCAACAGCTATCTGCCGACCGACGAGCTGCAGGTCCCGACCGGCGAGATCCGCTCCGTCGAAGGCACCGTTTTCGACCTGCGCGCCATGACGCCGCTGAGCCGCCAGCTGGAAGGCGACAAGATCGGCTACGACCACAATTTCTGCCTGGCGGACGCCCGAGGCGCCAAGCAATCCGTCGCGCTGGTGCGCAGCATCAATTCCGGCGTTTCGCTGGAAGTCCGCACCACCGAGCCCGGCGTGCAGTTCTATACCGGCTTCAAGATGGACGTTCCCGTGCCCGGCCTCGAAGGCCGTCGTTACGGGCCTTTCGCAGGCTTCTGCCTGGAAACCCAGATCTGGCCGGATGCGATCAACCACGCCAATTTCCCGCAAGCCGTCCTGCGGCCCGGTGAAACGCTTAGGCAGGAAACCGATTACGTCTTCACCCGCAGCTGACCGCCCGTCTGCCGCCTGCTCAGGATCAGCCTGAGGGACATGGACCGCCCCCGTTGCGGCGCGTCATCCCTTGGCACGTGTGATACTGTTTAAAGACAAAGCGCTCTAGGCTTTTGCGGTAAAACCGGATTTGATGCCCCGATCAAGGCTGCGGCAAGGGGAGGACTTGGCATGGCTGAAACGGACAGACCGAAAATCGCGTTGGTGACGGGTGGCGGTACCGGAATCGGCCGCGCTATTGCCGAGGCGCTGTTGAAAAACGGCTACACGGTCATCCTTTCCGGCCGGCGATTCGATGTTCTCCAGCATGCCGCAAAGGAAATGGCCACCTTGACCGGCGGCACGGCGCGGGCGTTCGCTGCCGATGTCGGCGACCCGCAGGCGGTCGCCAGCCTGTTTTCCGCCATCCGCCATGATTTCGGCCGCCTCGACCTGCTCGTCAACAATGCCGGTATGGGTCTGCCCGCTGTTCCGATGGAGGATATTACCTTCGAACAATGGAACGACATCGTCGGCTCCAACCTGACTGGCGCCTTCCTCTGCACCCAGCAGGCGATGAAGCTGATGAAGGCACAGACGCCGCGTGGCGGCCGAATCATCAACAACGGCTCGATCTCCGCCTCGACGCCGCGGCCGATGTCAGCGCCCTATACAGCCACCAAACACGCTATCGCCGGCCTGACCAAATCGACGGCGCTCGATGGTCGCCCGTTCGACATCGCCTGCGGCCAGATCGATATCGGCAATGCCTCGACTGAAATGACATCACGGATGCGCACTGGCATCCTGCAGGCCAATGGCGAGATCGCCGCCGAACCGACCATCCCGGCAAACCTCGTCGCCGACGCCGTTATCTACATGGCCGGCCTGCCGCTCGACGCCAACGTGCTGACGATGACCGTGATGGCGACGCAAATGCCGTATGTCGGACGGGGATAAGGAAACAAATCCGCGCACCAAGGTGGCTGCTAAGACTGTACCGATTTTCCTGGAAGGCTCTCCGAAGAGAAGAAAATGGAGCGGGTGAAGCGATTCGAACGCTCGACCCCAACCTTGGCAAGGTTGTGCTCTACCCCTGAGCTACACCCGCTCATCAACCTCGGTCCGGGGGTAGTCGGTGGACCGTGGCGCCGCTGCGTTTGTTGTTTGCTGCGACGACGGCTATATGGCCCAGACGATTTTTAAATGCAACAGGGAAATGACGGCCAACCCAATATTTTTTTGAAGAAATGTCGCAAGCCCCTGAAAACAAGGCGTTTTGCAGCCTGCATTCTGTGGAAGATTGCGATTTTTTGCCCTTCGCCGTAAGGAAGACCACCATTTTCAAGCGAAAGAGAAGCCGCCATGAGTGAAATGCAGCCGAAGACACAGGACGAATTGTTTGCGCTTCTCGACAGCCTCGGCATCGCACACAAGACGATGCGGCACGAGCCGGTTTTCACCGTTGCCGAATCGGTGGCGCTGCGGGACGCGATTGCCGGCGGACACACCAAGAACCTGTTCGTGAAGGACAAGAAGGACAATTATTTCCTGCTCACCGTCGAGGAGAACGCAACAGTCGACCTGAAGACGGTACACACGCTCATCGGCGGCGCCAGCAAGGTCTCCTTCGGCAAGCCGGAAAAACTGATGGAATATCTCGGCGTGATTCCGGGAGCGGTGACGGCCTTTGGCGTCATCAACGACATTGGGCAGAACGTGAAGATCATCATCGACGAGGAGCTGATGAAGGATGAGATCGTCAACTGCCATCCGCTGTCGAACGATGCGACGACATCGATCGCCTCGAAAGATCTGCTGCGCTTTATCGAAGCGACGGGACACGAAGCCCTTGTCTTGAAAGTGACGTCCTGACATACGATCTTTGACGCAAAACAGTCAGGCGGACGCGGATGTCCGCGAGGAGACACGATGAGCGGCAACGACAATCCCTACGCAGCATCCTACGGCAACCAGATGACGGCAACGGCCAGCTACGGCGCCGCCCCGGCACCGGCGGCAGCGGCCGCGCCGGCGGGTGACCTGATCAAGGAAACCACCACCGCCAACTTCACCCGCGACGTGCTCGAAGCTTCCCGCCAGCAGCCGGTCCTCGTCGATTTCTGGGCGCCCTGGTGCGGCCCGTGCAAGCAGCTGACGCCGGTGATCGAAAAGGTCGTCACCGAAGCACAGGGCCGTGTCAGGCTGGTCAAGATGAACATCGACGATCACCCGTCGATTGCCGGCCAGCTCGGTATCCAGTCCATCCCCGCCGTGATCGCCTTTGTCGGCGGCCGCCCGGTCGATGGCTTCATGGGCGCCGTGCCGGAAAGCCAGATCCGCGACTTCATCGACAAGGTTGCCGGTCCGATGATCGACGACCAGCAGGCCGGGATCGATGCGGCGCTCGCAGACGCAAAAGCCCTGGTCGAGCAGGGTGATATCGAGAACGCTGCCGGTCTTTTCGGCGCCGTGCTGCAGGCGGACCCGGAAAATGCAATCGCGCTCGCAGGGCTTGCCAATTGCCTGATCACCGCCGGCGAACTGGACCAGGCACGCGAGGTTCTGGCCGATCTCTCCGAAGAGCTGGCCAAGGATGCCGGCATCGCCGCCGTTGTGAAAAAGCTCGCCCAGATCGAGGAAGCCCGCAAGCTCGGCGACCCGAATGCGCTGGAGCAGATCCTTGCTGCCGATCCTGACGATCATGGCGCCCGCATCAAGCTCGCCAAGATCCGCAATGTCGAGGGTGACCGCGAGGCGGCGGCCGATCACCTGCTGAAGGTGATGAAACGCGACCGGACGTTCGAGGATGATGGCGCCCGGCGCGAACTGCTGCAGTTCTTCGATGTCTGGGGACCGATGGACCCGGCAACGCTGTCAGCACGCCGCAAACTGTCATCGATCCTGTTTTCGTGATACCCTGACAGGGGCGCCTTTATGACAATCTCCCTTGAGATTTGACGTCGGCGCCCCATTTCTTGTCAGTAAGCGGCGCGGCGTCATTAAGGCCGCCACAAGAACGCCTGACAGCGACGGGGTAGTTGAGACATGCAAGTTGGTAACGCACGTTATCTGAGGCCTCAGGACCTGCCGGAGACCCTTCCGGTGTTCCCATTGACGGGCGTGCTGCTGCTTCCGGGTTCGCAATTGCCGCTCAACATCTTCGAGCCGCGCTATCTTTCCATGTTTGACGATGCGCTGGCCGGAAACCGCCTGATCGGCATGATCCAGCCCTTCTTCGGTGAAACGCGCGAAGAACCGGGCCAGGCGCATGTGCAGGCGCTTTGCCAGGTCGGTTGCGCGGGCCGCATCACCTCGTTCGCCGAAATGGAAGACGGCCGCTATATCGTCTCGCTGACCGGCATTTGCCGGTTCCGGCTGTTTGATGAAGTGCCGCTTGCGAAAAAAGGCTATCGCTCCTTCAAGATCGCCCCGTTTGCGACCGACCTCACCGGACCGGACGATGAGGCTCAGGTCGATCGCGAGGCTTTGCTGGCCGCTTTCAAGGCCTATCTCGATGCCAACAAGCTGGAAGCCGACTGGGAGAGCGTCGAGCGCGCCAGCAATCTGACGCTGGTCAATTCGATGGCGATGATGTCGCCCTATGGCCCGGCGGAAAAGCAGGCGCTGCTTGAGGCGCCCGACCTCAAGACCCGCGCCGAAACGCTGATCGCGATTACCGAGATCGTGCTCGCCCGAAATTTCGGCGATATCGAAACCATGCTGCAATAGGCGGATATGATGGAAGACAGGACCAGCCGGGTCGATCCCAAACTGCTTGAACTGCTGGTCTGCCCGCTGACCAAGGGCCGCCTCAGCTACCACGCGGCCGAAAATGAACTGATCTCGGAAAAGGCAAGGCTGGCCTACCCGATCCGCGACGGCATTCCAATCATGCTGATTTCCGAGGCGCGCAAAATCGAGGATTGAGGCTGCGATTGATCGTATGAAAGCCCCTCATCCGCCCTTCGGGCACCTTCTCCCCGTCACGACGGGGAGAAGGACCGACCGGCAAACTCCGCGCAGATCCCCTCTCCCCGCGTGCGGGGAGAGGGTTAGGGTGAGGGGCATTCGCCAGTCAACGAAGTCCAGCGCTTAAATCGCCTGCCCGCCCAGCATCTTCGGCTCGCTCTGGCCGCCAAGTCCGGACGCCTGACGGATGAAGAATGATTTGACCGATGGCATCCGGTCGACGATGCCCAGCCCGAAATCGCGCAGCGCCCTGACCGGCGTGACATCGTTGGAAAACAGCCGGTTCAAGACATCGGTGGTCACGCCCATGCGGAACGTGTCGAAGCGCCGCCAGCTCTGGTAGCGCTCGAGCACCGCGAGCGAGCCGATATCGAGACCGAGGCGATCAGCATCGACGATGGTTTCTGCCAGCGCTGCCACATCCTTGAAGCCAAGATTGAGGCCCTGGCCGGAAATCGGGTGAATGCCGTGAGCTGCGTCACCGGCAAGGGCGAAACGCGGCGCGATGAAATCGCGGGCCAGCGTCAGCCCCAGCGGAAAGGCGCGGCGTCCGCCGACGACCTTCAGCGTGCCGAGCTTGTGGCCGAAACGGCGCTCCAGTTCTTCCTCGAACACCAGATCGTCGCTGGCGACCAGCCGGTCGGCGTCGCGCGTCCGTTCCGTCCAGACCAGCGAGGAGCGATTGTTCTTGAGCGGCAGCGTCGCAAACGGCCCGGCCGGCAGGAAATGCTCTTCCGCCGTGCCGTCATGCGGCCGCTCATGTTCGACCGTGGTGACGATGCCCGACTGGCCATAGTCGAAATCGACGGTCTTGATGCCTGCGGCATCGCGCAGTTTCGAGCGCACGCCATCGCAGGCGACCAGGAGCCGCGCTTCCATTGTCTCGCCATTGGCCAGCTCAATGGAAACCGAGTGATCGCCGCTCTTGAAACCGGCAGCCGCCGTCGATTGACGAATCTCCACGCCGAGATTCGTGGCTGCCTTCCGCAGCGCGCCGACCAGAGCGACATTCGGCACCATATGGGCAAACGGCCGGCCCTCGATCTTTTCATCCTCGAAGGTCAGGAACACCGGGCGAACCGGATCGGCGGTCTTCGAATCGGTGATGACCATACGCTTGATCGGCTCGGCTTCCGGCTCGATCTCGCTCCAGATACCGAGCACGTCGAGCATTTGCGAGGCGGCGGCGATGATCGCCGAGGCGCGCTCGTCCTTCTTCCAGGCAGCCTCCGGAGCGCCGTCGATCAAGCTGACGGCGAGATGCGGCGCGGCCTTCTTGATGGATACGGCCAGCGACAGCCCGACATAACCGCCGCCCGCAATCAGCACATCGATCATCTCTCATTCTCCCGTCGCTCTTGAGCATTGCATGTGGCCTATATAGATCATTGATGCGCTCGTTCCTACCGTTTGAGCGCTCGAGCCCAGGAGATCGCCGAAATGTCGCGCCCCGCCGAGACCCCCGCCCCGATGGATGTCCTCTTGCAGACGCTGGATCTGGAAAAGCTGGAGGAAAACCTGTTTCGCGGCCGCTCGCCGCAGGTCGGCTGGCAGCGCGTGTTCGGCGGGCAGGTGATCGGCCAGGCGCTGGTGGCCGCTCAACGTACCGTCAGCGAGGGCCGTTACGTGCATTCGCTGCACGCCTATTTCATGCGGCCGGGCGATCCGTCCGTGCCGATCATCTACGATGTTGACCGGATCCGCGATGGCGCAAGCTTTGCCACCCGCCGCGTCGTCGCCATCCAGCATGGCAAGGCAATCTTTTCGATGTCGGCCTCCTTCCAGTTCGACGAGGAAGGGTTTGACCACCAGATCACCAGGCCGGACGTGGCGCCGCCGGAAACGCTGATGGGCGAGCAGGACATCAAGGAAAAATTCCTGGTCAATGCGCCGGAAGCGATCCGCCGCTATTGGGAGCGGCCCCGGCCGATCGAAATTCGCCCGGTTTCGCTCAAGCACTATTTCTCGCGCGACAAGCTGGAGCCATCGCAGGACGTCTGGGTCAAGGCGGTCGGCGCCGTTCCGGACGAGCGTCACATTCAGGCGGCGGTGCTCGCCTATATCTCCGATATGACCCTGCTCGACACCGCGCTCTATGCCCATGGCACCTCGGTGTTTGACCGCGACCTGCAGGTGGCGAGCCTCGACCATGCCATGTGGTTTCATCGCCCCTGCCGCATGGACGACTGGATGCTCTACACGCAGGACAGCCCCAGCGCCTTCGGTGCACGCGGCATGACGCGCGGTAGCCTTTTTGATCGCTCCGGCACCCTGATCGCTTCCGTTGCCCAGGAAGGCCTGATCCGGAAAAAGGCATCTGAATAAAAAATCGCCTCTTTTTTGATTCTGATTAATTTTTAATCGTTTATTTCGATGATTTTTTGACATTTCGCCGATGGCTTTCGGCGAAATATCGCATTTCCATGTCTTTTCATGGACTTACCCATTCAATCCCAAACTGGCACGCCCCTTGAATAGCTAGGGGCAGTCGTTGGGGATTTGTGCTCGGCGGCAAGGAGAGACGGCCCCGAGCCGAAGTTGAACAAGGATGGGAAACCAGATGAAAATTGTAATGGCCATTATCAAGCCGTTCAAGCTCGATGAGGTTCGCGAAGCCCTCACTGCCGTTGGCATCCAAGGCCTGACCGTGACCGAAGTGAAGGGTTACGGACGTCAGAAGGGACATACGGAAATCTATCGCGGCACCGAATACGCCGTGAGCTTCCTGCCGAAACTGAAGATCGAAATCGCTGTTGCCTCGGAGATTGTCGACAAGGCCGTCGAAGCGATCGCCACGTCAGCCAAGACCGGCCAGATCGGCGACGGCAAGATCTTCGTCTACTCGATTGACCATGCGGTGCGCATTCGTACCGGCGAAACCGACACAGAAGCGCTGTAAGTCACGGCCGTTCAGGGAGCTCCATATCAATGTCTTCATTTAAACTTTCTACCTCTCTTGGACGCGTGGGCGCTGCAGCCGCAGCCCTCCTCGCCCCGGCCATCGCCTATGCGCAGGAAGCCGCACCGGCGGCAGCCGAAGCGGTTGCTGCAGCCCCCGTGCCGAACAAGGGCGATACCGCCTTCATGTTCCTCTGCACCATTCTCGTCCTGTTCATGCTCATCCCCGGCCTCGGCCTGTTCTATGGCGGCCTCGTCCGCGCCAAGAACATGCTGTCGGTCCTGATGCAGTGCACCGTCGCCGGTTCGGCCGTCATGCTCATCTGGGTCATCTACGGTTATTCCTTCGCCTTCGGCGGTTCGACATCGCCCTATTGGGGCGGTACCGCCAAGATGTTCCTCGCGGGCGTCACGATGGACTCGACCGCCGCCACCTTCTCCGATGGCGTCGTCATCCCGGAAATGATCTTCATCATGTTCCAGATGACCTTCGCGGCCATCACACCGGCCCTGATCGTCGGCGCCTTTGCCGAACGCATCAAGTTCTCGGCTGCAATCCTGTTCTGCGTCCTGTGGGCAACCTTCGTCTACTTCCCGATCGCCCACATGGTCTGGGACGCAAACGGCCTGATCTTCGGCTGGGGCGCTCTCGACTTCGCTGGCGGCACGGTCGTTCACATCAACGCTGGCGTTGCCGGTCTGATCGGCGCGATCATGGTCGGCAAGCGGACCGGCTTCGGCAAGGACATGATGGCTCCCCATTCCATGACGCTGACGCTCGTCGGCGCGGCCATGCTGTGGGTCGGCTGGTTCGGCTTCAACGCTGGCTCCAACCTTGAAGCATCCGGCGGCGCGATGCTTGCCACCGTCAACACCTTCATCGCCACGGCTGCAGCCATCATTTCGTGGTCGCTGGTTGAAACCTTCACCCGTGGCAAGGCCTCTATGCTTGGCGCCGCGTCCGGCATGATCGCCGGTCTCGTCGCCATCACGCCTGCTGCCGGCATCGTCGGCCCGATGGGCGCGATCGTCATGGGCCTGATCGTGTCGCCGCTGTGCTACTTCTTCGTCTCCGTGGTGAAGAACAAGTTCGGTTATGACGACACGGCAGACGTTTTCGGCGTCCATGGCGTTGGCGGCCTGTTCGGCGCCTTGGCCACCGGTATCTTCGCCTCGTCGTCCCTCGGCGGCATCGGATATGCCGATGGCGTCACCATGGGCGGCCAGTTCATGACCCAGGTTTATGCCGTTCTCGTTACGCTCGTCTGGTGCGGCATCGGCTCGGCAATCCTCTACAAGATCGTCGATGTCATCGTTGGCCTGCGTGTTCCGGTCGAAGCCGAACGCGAAGGTCTTGACCTCTCCTCGCACGGCGAAGCCGCCTACCACTCCTGATGAACTTGCGGGCCGGGAAAACCGGCTCGCATCTCTTCCCGTCGCGGTTTCGTCTTGTGCGAAACCGCATTTGACCCGGACACCCGTCCGGGTCTTTTTTTGCCCTCACACCTGCCAATGACTGCCAAAAAACGCTTTCAATAGGGAAAACTGCGGTTGCAGAAGCGTTTCACGTAAAGGAAGCGTCAAGGTTAATAGGGCTTTAACTCTCCTCTGCTTACCTTCGAAGCATGCGCCCATGGCGTTTTTCGGGAATAACAGGCAGCAGGTCATCATGAGCAGAAGCAATCAGGCGGTATACGACAACCGTTCCAACCGGTTTGTGCTTTCCACATTCGTCTGGAAACAGGTCGCCGCCCTGGCGGGGTTTGCGGTGTTCGTCGCTCTCGGGTTCGCGATCGCGGCATTGTCGAGCTGGAACGTCGCCGATCCCAGCTTCTCCTACGCCACAGCCGATGCTCCGACCAACCTGCTCGGCTATACAGGTGCCGCCTTCGCCGACATCTTCATGCAGTTCTTCGGCATTGCCAGCGTTGTCGCACTTCTGCCCGTCGTCGCCTGGGGCCTGGTGCTGATCATCGGCAAACCCTTCGATCATATCGTCAAGCGCGCCGGCGCCTGGTTCCTCGGTTCGGTGCTGGCCTCGGCTGCACTCAGCTGCGTTCCCGCCCCCGTCACCTGGCCCTTACCCAACGGCCTTGGCGGCGTCTTTGGCGACATGATCCTGCGTTTTCCTGCTTTGTTTACCGGTACCTATCCGACCGGCACGTTCGGCACCGTGCTTGCCGTCCTGTTCACGCTTCCCGCCGCCTACTTCCTGATCTACAGCGCCGGCCTCATCGGCGTATCCGACCCTGAGGACGAGATCGACGAGCCGGCACCGGCACCCAGCAAGGCCCGCACCGTCAGCGACGAATCCGAGGACGACGAATCCGAAGGCATCATCATGGTGATGGCAGGCGCCCTCACCCATATGCGCTTTACCGCGCAAGCCCGTATCCGCCGCCTGTTTGGCTTGAGCGGCCGCCGCAAGCCGTCCGCGCGTGATTATGACGAACCCTATGATTTCAACGGCGACGAATTCGGTACGTTGAACGAACCGTCCCGCCCGAAGGCTGTTTCCCGCTCGGAGCGGGTCGAGCCGTCGCTGGACCGCAGCGAACGGCGCACGGTTGCAGCGCCGCCAATGTCTATGGACGAAGACGACGACGATTTCCCCGCGTTCGACAACCGCCGTGCCTCCGCCGACTTCATGCCTGATGGTGACGAGGACGACGACAACGATCCGGCTGCCGACTGGGCGCCGGTGCCCGCACCGCGCAAGCAGGCCATGCCGCAGACCGCCGCCCGTGTGGTCCCCGCCGCACCCCGCCCGAAGACCGGCCAGCGGGGCGATCGCGAGGCGCAGGCGTCTCTGGTGTCCGATGACGGCGATTTCACTCTGCCGCCGCTGCATTTCCTTGCCGAGCCAAAGAACGTCGCCCGCGACGCAACCCTGTCGGCCGATGCACTCGAACAGAATGCCCGCATGTTGGAAGGCGTGCTGGAGGACTTTGGCGTCAAGGGCGAGATCATCCATGTCCGTCCCGGCCCGGTCGTCACCATGTACGAACTGGAACCTGCGCCGGGCATCAAGTCCTCGCGCGTCATCGGCCTTGCCGACGATATCGCCCGCTCGATGTCGGCGATCGCCGCCCGCGTCGCCGTTGTTCCTGGCCGCAACGCCATCGGTATCGAACTGCCGAACCAGCGTCGCGAGACCGTCTATCTGCGTGAACTGATCGGCTCGAGAGATTTCGAGACCAGCAAGACCCGCCTTGCCATGGCGCTCGGCAAGACGATCGGTGGCGAACCCGTCATCGTCGATATTGCCAAGATGCCGCATCTTCTCGTTGCCGGCACCACCGGCTCGGGTAAATCTGTCGCCATCAACACCATGATCCTGTCGATCCTCTACCGGCTGAAGCCGGAGCAGTGCCGTCTGATCATGATCGACCCGAAGATGCTCGAACTCTCCGTCTATGACGGCATCCCGCATCTGCTCTCGCCTGTCGTCACCGATCCGAAAAAAGCAGTCGTCGCTTTGAAATGGACCGTGCGCGAGATGGAAGAACGCTACAAGAAGATGTCGAAGATCGGTGTGCGCAACATCGACGGCTTCAACTCACGCGTCGAGCAGGCGATGGCCAAGGGCGAGCAGATCAGCCGCACCGTCCAGACCGGCTTTGACCGCCAGACCGGCGAGGCCGTCTACGAAACGGAAGAATTCGACTTGGCACCGATGCCCTATATCGTCGTCATCATCGACGAAATGGCCGACCTGATGATGGTCGCCGGTAAGGATATCGAGGGTGCCGTCCAGCGGCTCGCCCAGATGGCCCGTGCCGCCGGTATACACGTGATCATGGCAACCCAGCGCCCGTCCGTCGACGTCATCACCGGCACGATCAAGGCCAACTTCCCAACCCGTATCTCCTTCCAGGTGACGTCGAAGATCGACAGCCGCACCATCCTTGGCGAACAGGGCGCCGAACAGCTGCTTGGCATGGGCGACATGCTCTACATGGCCGGTGGCGGCCGCATCCAGCGTGTGCACGGCCCGTTCGTCTCCGACACCGAGGTCGAGGATGTCGTCAAATACCTGAAGACCCAAGGCTCTCCGCAATATCTCGACGCCATCACCGAAGATGACGGAGAGGATGATGAAGGCGGCAGCGGCCCGGCGGGCACCTCCAACCTTGCCGATTCGGACGATCCCTATGATCAGGCCGTCGCTATCGTGCTGCGCGACGGCAAGGCATCGACATCCTATGTCCAGCGCCGCCTCGGCATCGGCTACAACCGCGCCGCCTCGCTGATCGAGCGCATGGAACAGGAAGGCATCATCGGTGCTGCCAATCACGCCGGCAAACGCGAGATCCTGGTGCCGACCGAAAGCGACATAACCGGCCGGTAACCCTCCGAGAAAGCCGTTCGCAAAAGAGCGTCGATCCCGGACAAAAATCACCGGGAAGACCCTCACGGCGAATTGAAGACGCGCGCAGGACAGGCCTTGAAGGCGCCGCACTTGCGCTCCACATGAGACTGGAAATGAAGGAGACGACGATGACAGACACGCAAACCGGCCATTTTGAACAGGATACGAAACGTCCGTCCCTGTCGCGCCGCGCCTTCGTCGGCGGCCTTGCTGTTTTCGCCGCTCTAAGCTTTATTGGCCTGCCAATCGAGCCCGCGCGAGCGCAAGCAGCTCCAGCAGCGGTCGCCCAGAAAATCGCCGACCATTTCGCCTCGGTCAAGACCATGAGCGGCGAGTTCGTGCAGTTCGGCCCGCGCGGAGAACAGACCGGCGGCAAGTTCTTCATCAGCCGTCCGGGCAAGATCCGCTTCAACTACGAAGCCCCCTCGCCGATGCGGGTGATCGCCGACGGCAAGTCCGTCGTCATCGGCAACCAGAAAATGAAGACCTGGGATATTTATCCGCTGTCGAAGACGCCGCTGAAGTTGCTGCTGTCCGACGAGATCGACCTGACCGGCAAGATGGTCCGCGACGTCAAGGAAGAGCCCGACCTGATCACCATCGTGCTGGGCGACCGCACCGTGTTTGGCGATGCGACGATTACCCTGATGTTCGACCCGAAGACCTATGACCTTCGCCAGTGGACGATCACCGATGCGCAGAAGAAGGATACGTCGGTAATGATCTTCAACGTCAAGAACGGCGTGCCGATGGACGACAAAGTTTTCCAGATTCCGTATGACGACATCAACAATCGCGGCAAGTAAGCCCGATTGAGGCTACCGATCATCCTTGATGGGCGCCGCCGTCGATGCGGCGAACCATGAGGATATCGTCGATCTCCCTGCCTTCATGAAGAATACCCGCTTCGACGCGGCCGATTTCCCTGAACCCCTCGCGCTGATAAAATCTCAGGGCCTGAGGATTTTCCGCGCTCAGCGCCAGTTCCAGCAGCCGCACACCGGTGCCGCGCGCGTAATCGGCAATCGCATCGAGAAGAGCCTTCGCATGACCGGCGCCACGCCTGTCCTTGCGCACATAGACCATGATCACCGTGGCACGATGCGCCAGCTTGCTGGCGCCTTGCCGCATCAGGCCCATGATGGCGACCGGCTCGCCTTCGTGAAAATCGACGAAAACAGCATTGACGGTCAGCCGCCTTGCCCATTCGGCATCCGGCAAGGCTTCCCAGTCCGCGGCGCTGCTGGCGAAGGCTGCGGGCTCGCGGCGCAGGGCTTCGAGCCGGATCCGGCGGAATATGTCGATGTCCTCAGGCCCGAGGTGCCGGATCATGTTGCTCTCCCATCAGCGGCAGAATCGCAAACCGCTGCCGCCCGGCACGCTACACGGCAATGGATCACGTGGCCAAGCTTAGAAAAACGGGGGCAGCATTACCCCTCACATCAGGGATGTAAGAGCCGATCCGGCAGCGATGGCGAGATAATAGGACACAATGCAGGCGGCAACGCATGCCGCCATGGCCACGATCACCATCAAACCATCCCTTTCCGCCAGCGAGATCGCGATCAGGACGATCGCCAGCGATGGAAGCGTGTTACCGAACGGGATCGGCAGAGCAATCAGGACGGCAAGCAACAAGACAGGGAGCGCCAGCACGATCCGGGCCTTGCGCCCGGTCAGCGCCCCAAGCCGCCCCGGCGTGAGCCACGCCTCGAAGCGCAGGACCCATGGCCGTGTCGTTGAAACCGTTGCCTCGACGGCTTTCAACGGCAGAACGCGGCGCCCGATGAAATCGGGCAACCATAGCCGGTCAGCTCCCGCCATCATCTGGATAGCAACAAAGGCAAGGCAGGATCCGAGGAAGAATCCGAACGGCCCGGGCAATGGAATGATCGTCGGCAGGGCGAGAATGAGAAGCGTGAAAGCGACACCAATCCGGCCTTCACGTCCCAGCATGCATTTCAACTGCAGCCCATTATCCTGTCTCGCGCGGTCGAGGAGTTCCAGCATGAACTCCGACCCCTTGATTTTTTCTTCCTCAAGCTGACCGTCCAAGTCATCAATCCGTCGAATGACTGTCGAGCAATGACTGACGGTGGAAGGATTTGAGCAGCTTGCGCATCTCTTCCTCGCTGACAGTAATACCTTTGGCTTCGAGATCGTGGATCAGTTTGGCGATGATGTCGGCATCGCCGGCAATCTCGAAATCGCTCCTGTGCACATCTTCCACATAGGCGGATAAATCATCGCCCGAAAGATTGAGTTTCTGACCCGCCCAGTAACCGGCGAGACGATTGCGTCTGGCGCGGATTTCATTGAGTGGCGAGGAATCGAATGGCTCGCTGGTTTCTGCCCCGCTCTCATTTTTCATAATTGTGCTCATCCCTACATTCGTCTTTCTATATCTACTCGCGATGGAAGGTGTCAGGTTTCGTCTTTCTGGAGTTGGGCCAAGGTAGCATCGCAGGCCGGATGGATACCCTGAAGAAAATCATCCGGCTGATACCAGCCAATGGTGACACCCATCGCAGACGTCAAGGCCCAGGCAGGCCGTTCACCCGCCTGAGTAAGGAGACGCGGTGCGCCCTCACGTAGGCAGGTCTCTGCCTGTTCGACGATGGCAGGCGCTGCCTGCGCACCGGCAAGCGCTTCGCGCAGGTCAGCTGCAGCGGGTTCGACGATCATCGAAGCGATAACTGATGACATGAATTCGAGAAGCATTTTTAAGTCCGTATTGAGTTAGGGGGAGAGTGTGTGGGCTGCCCTTAATGGGCAGCCGTCTCGCTTTTGCGGGTCTTCATCAGGCTCCAGACCACGCCGCTTGCGATGATCAGGAAAGTCATCGACAGGGACAGGGCAGCCGGGAATTTTTCCAGGCCGAGAAGATCGGCGACGAAGATCTTGGAACCGATGAACACCAGGACGATGGCAAGCGCCGGCTTCAGATATTTGAAGCGATGGATCATCGCGTCGAGAGCAAAGTAGAGAGCGCGCAGACCCAGGATAGCAAAGATGTTCGAGGTGTAGACGATGAACGGGTCGGTGGTGATCGCGAAGATCGCCGGAACCGAGTCAACGGCGAAGATCACGTCGGCAATTTCGATCAGCACCAGCGCCATGAACAAAGGCGTGATGAACAAAACCGTCTTGCCGGTCTGCGGGTGCGGCAGCTTGACGAAGAACCGTTCGCCGTGATGCGTCTCCGTGACGTTGAACTTGCGTCGCATGAACGACACCAGCGGGTTGTTGGCGATATCCGGATCGGATTCCCCGACAAACAGCATTTTCAGGCCGGTGAAGACCAGGAAGGCCGCGAAGAAATAGAGCACCCAGGAGAACTCGGTGACGAGCGTAGCGCCAAGGCCGATCATGATGGCGCGAAGGACGATGACGCCGAGAATACCCCAGAACAGCACGCGATGCTGATAGATGCGCGGAACGGCAAAGAAGGAGAAGATCAGCGCGATAACGAAGACGTTGTCCAGGGCCAGCGTCTTTTCGACGACGAAGCCGGTGACATAGTTCATCCCGGCTTCAGCGCCGAGATACCACCACACCCAGCCACCGAAGGCCAAACCGAGGGAGATGTAGAGCGCCGAAAGCTTGAGGCTTTCCTTGACGCCGATTTCCCGGTTTTCCTTGTGCAGGACACCGAGGTCAAATGTCAGAATGGTCGCGACCAGCGTGATGAACGCAGCCCACATCCAGAGTGGGGATCCCATCCAGTGGACGAGCATAAACGAAAGGTCCAAAGCCTTCTCCTTCGCCGGCATATAATGTCGAAGAAGGTCCGACATCGTAGAACGCCGGCGGCTCTACCAGAGGGGCCCGGACCACGGGTCTGGCCCCAAGTGGAGTTGCGCATCGGGCCGTTCAAGGGGCCTGGTATTTTTTATTTTCGATTTTGACGTTCCTGATGAGTGGCTCGCCGGGGATGCGCAGGACTACGCAATAACAGCGTAAATCCAATGGCCAAGCCGGTGAAAAATCCCTATGACGGAATGCGCGGGCTGCGCCCGTCTCAACCAGTCTTCATGAAAGAACCCCTCGCATGGCATTGTCGATCGCGACCTGGAACATCAACTCGGTGCGCCTGCGCATGCCGCTGGTCGAGCACCTTTTGAAGACCTGGGCGCCGGATATCCTCTGCCTGCAGGAAACCAAGGTCGCCAATGACCTCTTCCCCTTTTCACCGCTGAAGGAACTCGGCTACGAGCATATCGCCATCCATGGCCAGAAGGGTTACCACGGCGTCGCCACCATCTCCCGCCTGCCGCTGCATGAGCTGAGCGACCGGCGCGATTATTGCGGCGTCGGCGATGCCCGCCATCTCTCGGTGGTGTTTGAAAAATCCGGCAAGAAGATCCGCCTGCACAATTTCTACGTGCCCGCCGGCGGCGACGAGCCGGACCGGGCGATCAACCCGAAATTCGGCCACAAGCTCGACTTCATCGACGAGATGAAAATGCTGCACGCCGAAAGCGAGGCCGGTATTTCCTCGGTGCTGGTCGGCGATCTCAATATTGCCCCGCTGGAACACGATGTCTGGTCACACAAGCAGCTCCTGAAGATCGTCAGCCACACGCCGGTCGAGACCGAAGGCCTGACGGCGGTGCTGAACGGTGGCGCCTGGGTCGACCTGATGCGCCAGCACACGCCCTCACCCGAAAAGCTCTACACCTGGTGGAGCTACCGCGCCAAGGATTGGGAAGGTGCCAACAAGGGCCGGCGTCTCGACCATGTCTGGTCATCCGCCGACCTCTCGCCGCACCTCACCCGCGTCGATATCCTGAAAGAAGCCCGTGGCTGGGACCGTCCCTCGGACCACGTCCCCGTCATCGCCCATTTCGACCTTTAAAGCGGTTCATCGCCAGCCGAGTGCCGGCGCCACATGCTTCAGAACCGATTCGATGACATGGGCGTTGTAGTCGACGCCCAGCTGGTTCGGAACGGTCAGAAGCAGGGTATCGGCCTCGGCGATCGCCTCGTCTTCAGCCAGCTGCCGAATGAGGGCATCAGGTTCAGCCGCATAGGATCGGCCAAAGATCGCCCGCGTCTGGTCGTCGATATAGCCAATTGAATCGCTTTCCTTGCTGCCGCCACCGAAATAGGCCCGGTCGCGATCATCGACCAGCGCAAAGATGCTGCGGCTGACCGACACGCGCGGCGTGCGCGTATGGCCAGCGTCCTTCCAGGCCTCGCGGTAGAGCCGGATCTGCGCCGCCTGCTGGACATGGAAAGGCTCGCCGGTTTCGTCGTTCTTCAGCGTCGAACTCTGCAGGTTCATGCCGAGCTTGGCCGCCCAGATGGCGGTGGCGTTGGAGCTGGCGCCCCACCAGATACGCTCGCGCAAGCCCTCCGAATGCGGCTCGAGCCGCAGCAGGCCGGGCGGATTGGGAAACATCGGACGCGGGTTCGGCTGGGCGAAGCCCTGACCCTTCAGCACTTCGAGAAACACTTCCGTGTGCTTGCGGGCCATGTCCGCATCTGTTGCGCCTTCTTCCGGTTCAAGGCCGAAATAACGCCAGCCGTCGATCACCTGTTCCGGCGAGCCGCGGCTGATGCCGAGCTGCAGGCGTCCGTTCGAGATCAGGTCGGCGCTTCCGGCATCCTCGGCCATATAGAGCGGATTTTCGTAGCGCATGTCGATGACGGCAGTACCAATCTCGATCTTCTTCGTCCTTGCGCCAATAGCGGCAAGAAGCGGAAAGGGCGAGGCGAGCTGACGGGCAAAATGATGGACGCGGAAATAGGCGCCGTCGGCACCGAGTTCTTCGGCGGCAACCGCCAGGTCGATCGATTGCAAAAGCGCATCCCCAGCCGAGCGGGTTCCCGATTGCGGCGAGGGGCTCCAATGTCCGAACGAAAGAAAGCCGATTTTTTTCATTGTTTTCTATCCCGATGATGGCGATGTGTTGCAGCATAGATGGGGAAGAAGCGCATCACAGGAAAGAGCGTAGATCAACCGCAGACCTCCTGTCTTGGAAACACACTGTCTTCAAAAAGAAACGGCGATCTGGTCCTGGCACAAGCGCCGGTCTTTTTCCGGTCTTGCTATTCGATCAACGTCACCTGCCCATGCTCCAGGCAGTAAAATCCATCCTGCGGCACCGGCAGTTCCAGCATTTCACGGCGGGACAGCCCGAGGTAGACGCCCCTGATCAATCGCCCGGTGAGCCCGTGTGAAACGGCGATCACCGGCGTGGATATTCCAGAGAGCCAGCTGTCGACGCGTGCACAGGCACTGTCGAATGTCTCGCCATCCGGAGAACGGAAGTACCAGTCGAACGCATCCGCTCCCTCAAGCACGCCCGGATATTCGACGTCGATCTCGTATAGCGTCATGCCGTCCCAGCAACCGGTGGTCACCTCCATCAGGCGGGCGTCCTCCCGGGCAGGAAACGAAACCGTCAGCATGATGCGCGCGGCCGTCTCCTGCGCGCGGCCAAGCGGGCTGACGTAAAACTCAAATGTAATGCCATTCGCGCCGATTTCCTGCGCCAGCCGCGCAGCTACCCGATCCGCCTGAAGAATGCCGCGCGGCGTCAGCGGCGAATCCTTCTGCCCCTGGAAACGCCCAAGCGTATTCCAGACGGTTTCCCCATGGCGGAGAAGGTAGATCATGCGGGATATCTTTCGCGACGAGTGATCACCGCCGAGCTCTACCCGAATTTCGGCGCCAGCCTCTGCATGGCGTCGATCATCGCCTGCAGGTTAGCCTTGATCCGGCCTTCGACAACAACGGCGACTTCCGGATATTCCTCGAGCATGCGGCGGAACAGCGGCCGGTTGATGCGGATGACTTCGCTATCTTCCTCGGCGGTTGCAGTAAACTTGCGCTCGACGAACGAGATCATCGCCAGCTCGGAGAGAAGCGTGCCACGCCCGACTGTATCCACCACCTCGACGCTGCCATCGACCAGATTGCGTGTCAGCGTGACGGAACCACTGGCAATGGCAAAGGCGCAATCGGCCGGCGCGCCCTCGCGAAACAGCTGCTGGCCCCTGTTCAACCGGCGCCGCTCGGCACCGAATGCGATCAGCCGCAACTTGTCGTCATCGATATCCGCAAACAGCGGCACGAGGGACAGAAGGGTGATATCGTCGTTCAGCGACAAAGGGATACCTCTGAGCGGGCATGACACCAGATGGGACCACGCCCCATGTCGTTAGGGAACTATCTTGTAGCCGCCATTCTCTGTCACCAAAATCTCCGCATTGGAAGGGTCGCGCTCGATTTTCTGGCGCAGCCGGTAGACATGGGTCTCCAGCGTATGGGTGGTAACGCCGGAATTGTAGCCCCAGACTTCTTCCAGAAGCACGTCGCGGGTGACGACCTTCTGGTCGGCGCGATAGAGATAGCGGATGATCGCCGCTTCCTTTTCGGTGAGCCGGATCTTCTGGCCGTTCTCCAGCGTCAAAAGCTTCTGGCCCGGCTTGAACGTATAGGGACCGACGGTGAACGTCGCGTCCTCGCTCTGTTCGTGCTGGCGCAACTGTGCCCGGATGCGGGCGAGAAGCACAGCGAAGCGGAACGGCTTGGTGACATAGTCGTTGGCGCCTGCCTCAAGGCCAAGGATCGTATCGCTGTCGGTATCATGCCCCGTCAGCATGATGATAGGCGGCTTGAAGCCGCCCTTGCGCAGGAGCTTGACTGCCTCGCGGCCGTCCATGTCCGGCAAGCCGACATCCATCACCAGAAGGGCGATCTGATTGTTGCGGGCGGTGTTGATGCCCTTGGCAGCCGTCGATTCCTGCAGGATGGTGAATTCCTCATAGAGGGCAAGTTGCTCCACCAGTGTTTCACGCAGGTCGTTGTCGTCATCGACGAGAAGAATGGTGCGGGCCGACATTCGTATCCCTCCTTGCTTCCGGTTGAAACTAACCCAATCGATGCTTTTGACAAGCAGCGGGAGCTTTCACCCGTTTGTTACATATTGTGTAGTGCTATGGTTATGTTTCAGATCACGGACAACGCAAAAAACTGTGAGTAAAATGCGACGAAAACCCCGCAAGGCCGCAAATTGCGCCCGCACCATCACCGTCAGACCCAAACCCGGAAATCGCACCAGAGCCCTCGTCACTTTCGCCGGACGCACCGAGGAGGCCGCCATCGGCCGCAGTGGTATCACCGCGCGCAAGCGCGAAGGTGACGGCGCCACCCCGATCGCCGCCATGCCCCTTATCGGCGGCTATGTCCGCCACGACCGCATCACCAAACCGCCAACAGCCCTGCCACTGCGCTTCACGCCCAAAAATCTGCTGTGGTGCGACGAGCCCCGCCATGCCCTCTACAACCGGCCCGTGGACGCGCCGTTCAAGCCGAGTCATGAAAAGATGCGCCGCGATGACAACCTCTACGATGTCTGCCTGGTGATGGACTGGAACGTGATGAGCCGCAAACGCTATGGCGGCTCGGCCATCTTCTTCCACCTCGCCAAGCCGGGTTACACGCCGACAGAAGGTTGCGTCGCGGTGAGCCTGCCAGCGATGAAACGGCTGCTGCGGTTCATGCGGCGCGGGACTGTGGTGCGAGTGACGCGATAAGGGCTTGGCAGAAAACGTCACGCCGGCTGGGGCGTGACGAACCGCTCGAGGTAACCGTTTTCCGGCGTAATATCCGCCCAGCTCGCCACCGGGAAATCAATGACGGCAAGCGCTGCTGTCGGAAATTTAGCGCCGAGCCGCGCCATGGCATCTACCTCTCCATCGCCACAGAGCAGCGCCGCCGTTTCCTCGATCTCCGGATTGTGGCCGACGAGAACGATCACTTTCGCTTCGGTTCCCGCCGCGCGGAGCGCGTTCACCAGACGCTCCGGCGTGCTGTCGTAAAGGGAGGTGTCGAAGCGCTCAGGGATACCAGCAGCAAAGGCCCGCCGCGCCAAACCCCAGGTTTCACGCGTGCGCAGGGCGGGAGAAACAAGCGCGAGATCTGGAACCAGGCCTTCTCGCGCCATCAGGCCGCCCATGAACGCAGCGTCCTTGCGGCCACGCTCCGCCAGCGGCCGGTCGTAGTCGTCCACGCCTTCGGGACGGGCAGACTTCGCATGGCGGAAAAGAAGCAGGCGGCACGTCATTTGGAACTTTCCTTGTTGCGGCAACGCCTGGCACCGTTCGCGGTGTGCCGAACCGGATGGTGCCCGAAGTCCGTCAGCTGATTAAGGCATTGCCGTGACGATATGCGCGCGGATAGGGCCTTCGATAGCTCCGTCGCCAAACTGCCGCCTCAGCCCTGCGGCAACGGTTTCGGTCACATCCTGCAGCTTTCCGGGCGCACGCGCCTCGATCTCGACAGCCAGCGGGTTGCCCTGACAATAGGCCGTCGCCGCATCGAGCGCCGACCGGGCATGGCTGACACAGTCAACCGTCTCGATCTGTACCGACGAGAACCCGGCCGCCCGCACATCCGCAGTGATCGCGGGAATGTCGTGATATCCATGCGGTGTCCGCTCCATGAAACGCGGCGGATCGTCCGGAAACAGATCGCGCAGGGTTTGCGTGACATTCAGGACGAATGCATTGCTCTGGATGACATCCCAGACACTGAAGAGATAGCGCCCGGCAGGCCTCAAAACGCGCCGGGCTTCGCGGTAGCCTGCGATCCTGTCTGGAAAGAACATCACGCCGAATTGGCACACCACGGCATCAAAACCCTGATTGCCGAACGGCAACGCCAGACCATCAGCCTGCTTCCAGGTCACGCGGTCATCCGCACCCTGACCGGCGATTGCCAGATCAAGCATCGGCTGGTTGAGATCCGTGGCGACGATCAGCACGTCACGCCCGAGCCGGGCCGCCATGGCGCGTGTCAAAACACCAGTTCCAGCGGCGATTTCGAGCACGTCGCGCGGTTGAGACATGGCAACACGCCCCGCCATCTCCTGCGCATAAGGTTCGAAGATCATCGGCACAAAAAGCTTTTCGTAGATCGCCGGCATGCCCCCGGCAAAGACCTTGTCCGCGCCAGTCATGAGGAGACTCCCAAACCGTGAGGCCACTCTCCCAGCATACACCCCCAAACAAAAAGGCGGAAGCACCGCTTCCGCCTTCGTTGGTTCTGGCCCCCGGCGTAAGAACGCCGGGAGATAAACCCAAACTTACTTCCAGTCGCGAATGTCGACGAAGTGTCCGGAAACCGCGGCAGCAGCGGCCATCGCCGGCGACACCAGATGGGTGCGGCCCTTGAAGCCCTGGCGGCCTTCGAAGTTGCGGTTCGAGGTCGAGGCGCAACGTTCGCCCGGCTTCAGGCGGTCATCGTTCATCGCAAGACACATCGAGCAACCCGGTTCGCGCCAGTCGAAACCGGCTGCCTTGAAGATCTTGTCGAGGCCTTCGGCTTCCGCCTGTTCCTTGACGAGGCCGGAGCCCGGCACGATCATCGCTGAAACAGTCGAGGCCACGGTGCGGCCTTCGACAACCTTGGCGACTTCACGCAGGTCCTCGATACGGCCGTTGGTGCAGGAGCCGATGAAGACGCGGTCGATATTGATATCGGTGATCTTCGTGCCCGGCTTCAGGCCCATGTAATCAAGCGCACGCCACTTGGAGGTACGCTTGTTTTCGTCGGTGATGTCGTCCGGGTTCGGCACGATGCCCTGAACCGAGATGACGTCTTCCGGCGACGAGCCCCAGGAAACGATTGGCGGCAGGTCGGCGGCATTCAGCACGACAACGCGGTCGTAATGCGCACCTTCGTCCGTCTGCAGCGTCTTCCAGTAGGCAATCGCCTTTTCGAGGTCTTCGCCCTTTGGCGCACGCGGCTTGCCCTTGATATATTCGAAGGTCTTTTCGTCCGGCGCGATCAGGCCGGCGCGAGCGCCGCCTTCGATCGTCATGTTGCAGACGGTCATGCGGCCTTCCATCGACAGGTCGCGGATGGCTTCGCCGGCGAATTCGATGACGCTGCCGGTGCCGCCGGCGGTGCCGATTTCACCGATGATGGCGAGGATGATGTCCTTGGCGGTAACGTGTTCCGGCAGCTTGCCATCGACACGCACCAGCATGTTCTTGGCCTTCTTCTGGATCAGCGTCTGGGTGGCGAGCACATGCTCGACCTCGGACGTGCCTATGCCGTGCGCCAACGCGCCGAACGCGCCATGCGTCGAGGTGTGGCTATCGCCGCAGACGATGGTCATGCCAGGCAGGGTAAAGCCCTGTTCGGGGCCGACGATATGCACGATGCCCTGGCGGATATCACTGGCCGAATAATATTCGACGCCGAAATCGGCGGCGTTCTGAGCCAGCGCCTCGACCTGAATGCGGCTTTCCTCGTTCTTGATGCCGAGATGGCGATCCGGCGAGGTCGGCACGTTGTGGTCGACGACGGCCAAGGTCTTCTGCGGAGCCCGCACCTGACGGTTCGTCATGCGAAGGCCTTCGAACGCCTGCGGGCTCGTCACTTCGTGAACGAGATGGCGATCGATATAGAGAAGACAGGTTCCGTCATCCTGTTGATCGACCAGATGGTCGTCCCAGATCTTGTCGTAGAGGGTACGCGGTGCGCTCATGGCTGTGCATCCATTGTGAAGAAGTTCGGGCATTGTGAAGAAGGAAAGTTCCGGCAAAAGGCGCCGGCCACCCGGCCGGGGTCAAGCCCCAGCGGTCAAATAAGTCGGCTGCTAAGGGCGCCGCAAACGCACGCAAAAAACCGTGCCGGCAGACGCTTGTGGTCCTGCAGCACGACAATTTTCTGCTCGTAACATCCGAATTTGGATTCCATGGAGGCGGATATAGCAGTTTTGTGAAGGCTCGGCAATTGGCGAGATGGGTGTCGCGCTCTCCCCCTTCTCCCCTCGGGGAGAAGGGGAAACAGCGATTGCTTACCCCCTCTGCCCCTGCCGCATCTTCTGCTCCAGCCGCCGCAGCGCCAGCGATAGCCCGACCGTCAGGATCAGGTAGATATAGGCGACGATCGAATAGGTCTCGAAGAATCGGAACGAACCCGACGCATAGATCTTGCCCGCCTGGGTGATATCGGCGACGCCGAGCACCGACACGAGGGATGAGTCCTTCACCATCGCCACGAAGTCGTTGCCGAGCGGCGGCAGGATGACGCGGATTGCTTGCGGGAACACGACGAGCCGGAAGCGTTGATAGCGCGACAGGCCAAGCGCCTTGGCGGCCTCGATCTGGCCCTTGTCGACCGACAGGATACCGGCGCGAAAAACCTCGGCGATGAAGGCGGAATAGCCGATCGAGAGCGCAATGATCGCCCGCCACATCAAGGACAGGTCGCGCACCACCATCGGCTGCATAACCTCTGCCGAAATCAGCGGCGACAGGACGAAGTTGATCGCCACCACCAGCGCCGGTGCGCCGGCAAAGGCAATGTAGAAGAGAAGAACAAGGATCGGGATGCCGCGGATCACCTCGGTATAGAACCGGGCGATCTGGCGCAGCGCTGCCCGGTCTGACAGCGCCATCAGCGCGATGCCGAGCCCCAGCACCGTCGCAAAGAAGAAGCCGACCAGAGTGACGAAAATGGTGATGCCGATCCCGGCTGATACGATGGTGAAGACCTGGCGGTAAACGCCACTGGAGATGATCACCACGGCCAGCGCCACGGCGATCACGGCAAGGGCGACCAGCCACCAAGGATAGTCGCCCTTCTCTGAATTGTCGTGCGCAGGCGTCATCGGGCGGGGATCATTCGCCCATCTTGTAATCGACGAACCATTTCTGGTTCAGCTTGTCGAGCGTGCCATCCGCCTTCAGCGCTGCGATGGCGGCATTGACGGGGGCAACAAGATCCGAGCCCTTCTTGAAGATGAAGCCGAAATCCTCGGTGCCAAGCGGCCCGCCGACGACCTTCAGGCCACCCGCCGAGGAATCGACATAGCCCTGGGCCGCGACGCTATCGGTCAGCACCGTATCGACATCGCCAGCCTTCAAGGCCTGCACCGTCGCGCCAAATGTCTCGAATAGCTTTATGCGTGGGTTCTGTTCGTTGCCATCCAGTATTTCATAGACTGCCGTATAAAACGGCGATGTACCGATCTGCGCGCCAATCAGGCCGTCAGTAAAGGCGCCAAACGTCTTGGCATCGGTGAAACGAGCCTCGTCGCCACGCACCAGCATGAACTGCTGCGAGCGCATATAGGGATCGGAGAAATCCACCTTGGCCTTGCGCTCGTCCTTGATGGTGATGCCGGTCATGCCGATATCGTACTGGCCGTCGGACACCGCCTGAATCATCGCATCCCAGCTGGTGTTCTGATACTCGATCTTGAAATTCACCCGTTTGGCGATTTCTTCCATCGCGTCATATTCCCAGCCGATCGCCTTACCGCTCTTCGGATCGACGAACTGGACCGGTGGATAGGCATTCTCGGTCACCACAATAACGGTGCGCCCTGCCAGATCCGGCAGATCGGCAGCGGCAGCGGTGAAGGGCGCAAGAACAAGGGCGGTCAGGCCGGCGAGAAGGATGCGGCGGGAAAACATGGGTGGCTCCTGAATTGTGGCGACCGGAACGTGTCACAGAAGCCAGCGGGCTGGCAAGGGCCACGGCTTCGCCTCCGCCAGCAAAAATTGGAAAGGCCCGGCCTATCCGGTTGAATTTACGAAAAATCCTACCGGATACCCCGTCTACTCCATAAACTCAGCGAACTTTTGTCGCGCCGATCGAAAACGACAGCGGAATACGCGGTAGTCCCGGTACCTGCTCGAACTGGTCTTCGCCGATCTCCACCATGCCCGGATAATGCCGCCAGACGAGGATTTCGTGCTCGTTGAAGAAATCGAGCGCCAGCCCGGCCTGGAGGAGCGCATTGACTGTATCGCTGACCGGGTGCAGCCATTCATACATGCGCTGATGGGTTAGCGGCCGTTCATCACCGGTATAGGTGTGGGTTTCTTCAAACAGCAGCGGCTGTTCGGCAGGCGTGCGCCAGCTATAGGTCAGCGACAACCGGCCATCCTCCGCGCCTTCGTATTGGTACATCTGCGGATGCCCGTCGAGCAGGTAGAGACGGCCACCCGGCCGCAACAGGCTGGCGACGACTTTGGCCCATTGAAAGATATCCGGCAGCCAGTGAATGGCGCCCCAGGTGACGAAGACGATGTCGTAGGTTCGGTGTTCCAGCGCCGCCGCCGCATCATAGACCGAGGCCTCGACAAAAATCGCCTCCGTCCCGGCCCTTTTTGCAAAATCTCGCGCGGCGGCGATGGCCACCGGTGAAAAATCAAGCCCGGTAACCGAGCCCGCGCCCAGATGCTTGAGGCTCAGCGTATCCAGCCCGATATGGCATTGCAGGTGGACAATGTCCTTACCAGCGATGTCGCCGATCTCGCTTGCTTCCAGCGCATGCAAGGAAGAGCCGCCTGAAATCACCCGGTCGATCCGGTAGCGGCCTGTCGTGTCCGTCGCGTGCAGCCCCGCCCGGTCGTCCCAGTTCAGCCGGTTGGTTTCGATATAGTCGCTCATTCCATTCTCCCCCCAGAGAATTCCCCTGCTATCAAACAGAAAAAGGCGGCCCGAAGACCGCCTTTTCCAAACAATCCCGATGGATTGAAACTTATTCTGCTGCCGGCTCGGCTGCTGCTGCAGCGGCTGCTTCTTCAGCGGCCTTGGCTGCTGCGGCTTCGGCTGCTGCCTTTTCGGCGGCCAGAGCCTGTGCTGCTGCGACCTTTTCAGCTTCCAGACGTGCCTTTTCTTCGGCAACGGCTGCGCGCTCGGCGTCGTTCAGCTTGCGGGCGCGGGTGCCGGTATCTTCAACGATACGAGCCGACTTACCGCGGCGATCGCGCAGGTAGTAGAGCTTGGCGCGACGGACCTTACCGCGGCGAACGATCTCGACACCCTCGACGAGCGGCGAGTAAACCGGGAATACGCGCTCGACGCCTTCGCCGTAGGAAATCTTGCGGACCGTGAAGCTTTCGTTGATGCCACCGCCGGAACGGGCAATGCAAACGCCTTCATAGGCCTGGATACGGGTACGGGTGCCTTCTGTCACGCGAACGTTGACGCGGACGGTGTCGCCTGCCGAAAATTCCGGAAGCGTGCGCTTGGCGGCAATCTTGGCGGCCTGTTCGGCTTCCAGCTGCTGGATGATGTTCATGGGTCTAACCTTCTCAAGTTCTTCTGCAACAGCCAGAGCGCTCGATCGAACCCGTTGGACCTGACCTCGGATGAGGCGCCTCAAGGTTTTGTTTCTCGGGGAGAAACAGGAGCGAATTCACCATTCTTTGTTTTCGGCTGACGGGATTTCTCCCGAACCGGTCGGGCGAATACACCAAAGCACAGCGTTTGTCATCCCCGGGCGGCAAAAATTCTCCATGCCACAAGCTGGCGGAAGATGATTTCCGCGTCTTGCCGCCAGTGACCCTGCAGGCTATGCCGGATTCTATCGCTGGAGGAGCGTCATGTCCATATCCACTGCCATTCTGCTGTTTGTCGCAGGGTTCCTGTCGAGTGCCGTCAACGCGGTGGCTGGCGGCGGCACCTTTCTGACCTTCGGCGCCATGACGCTGGCTGGCCTGCCGCCGATCGTCGCCAATGCCACGTCCTCCATCGTCCAGTTTCCGGGCTATGTCACGTCGGCCATGGCCTATTCCAAGGAAATCTGGGCGGACCGCCGCGAGGCCGCCATTCTGGGCGTCCTGTCGCTGATCGGTGGCCTGGGTGGCGCGCTGATCCTGCTATCGCTATCCAATCCCTCGTTCCGGGCGCTGGTCCCTTGGCTGTTGATTGCAGCGACGGCGATCTTTGCCGCCGGCCCGCTGCTGCGGCCGAAGTCGGCAGTGGACGGCGCGCCGATCGGGCCGGTGGGATTGCTCAGCCAACTGGCCACCGCCATCTATGGCGGCTTCTTCGGCGCCGGCATGGGCATCATGATGCTGGCCGTGCTCGGCCTGTCGAAGGGCGGCGACTATCACCGGCTGAACGCGCTGAAGAACTTCCTGGCCATGGTCATCGCCGCCGTCGCCATCGTCGTCTTTGCCGGCGGCAACGTCGTCGGTTGGCTGCATGCCGCCGTGATGATCCCCGGCGGCGCGCTCGGTGGCTATGCCGGTGTCTGGCTCGCCCGCCGCGTGCCGCAGGCGCTGATCCGTGGCCTCGTGGTCGCCGTCGGCCTGCTGCTGGCAGTCTATTATTTCGTCACGGGTTGAGACGGCGCCGTCACGCCTGCTTCAACCGCAAGCCTTCGAGCAAGGTGCGAAATCCCTGCACCGCCCGCCTTGAGGTCTCTTGTGGATCCCCGGAATTGGCGATCCACAGGGCGGCGTTGATACTGGCGCCGTTGATCAGCCGCGCGGTCACTTCCTCGTCGACATCAATGATCTCGCCGTCCTGTTTCAGCTGACTCAGACTTTGGCTCAGGGCCGCGATGCAGCCGTTGGTCGTCGGCCATTGCGAGATGTCGCCGAGCACGGCCGGGCCGTCGCGGAACATGATGCGCTGGATTTCCGGTTCCAGCGCCATCTCGATATAGGCCGAACATTCTTCGACAAATCCCTGCCAGCGTGTCGGGGCGGCGGCTGAGACCCTGTGCAAGTGCTCCGTCATTTCCGCATCGATTTCCCGGATGACCGCCTGCAACAGGCCCTTCTTGTCACCGAAATGATGATAGAGCGCGCCGCGCGTCAGGCCCGCCGCCGCCGTGAAATCATCCATCGAGGCTTCCGCATATCCGACGGTGCCGAAGGCATGGCGGCCCGCCGCAAGCAGCTTGGCACGCGTTTCGGCAATCATTTCCGGGCGAGGCTTAATGATCCTGACCATACGGGCTCCTGCTTCACATACGCAGCGTATTTATTTTTACATACGTCCGTATTTTAATTGACATACGCCATGTATGCAACCACGTTAAGACATACGCCACGTATGTAGGTGGCCTGACCGGACAATTTTAGGAGCCTCCGATGTCCAACCCATACAAGGAAATATTCAGCGTGCCGGGGGCCAAGGGGTTTTCCGCGGCCGGCTTCCTCGCCCGCTTGCCGCTTGCCATGGCACCGATCGGCATCGTCGCCATGCTGTCGCAGACACGTGGTGACTATTGGGTCGCCGGTGCAGTTTCGGCGACCTTTGCGCTGACCAATGCACTGGCAGCCCCGCAAATCTCGCGTCTGGTCGACCGGTTCGGGCAAAGCGCCATCATCGTGCCGAGCACCATCGTCTCGGTCGTCGCCTTTGCCCTCCTCATCCTGTCGGCCAATCAGGACTGGCCGGAATGGACCCTGTTCGCCTCGGCCTTTCTCGCCGCCGCCATGCCCAGCATGCCGGCCATGCTGCGGGCACGCTGGACGGAAATCTTTCGTGGCCGCCCGGAGTTGAATACCGCGTTTGCCTTTGAATCCGCCGCAGACGAATTGGTCTATATCGCCGGCGCCTCCGTATCGGTTGGTTTGGCCGTCTCGTTGTTTCCCGAGGCCGGCATGCTGATCTCAACGTTCTTCCTTGCCTTGGGCACCACCGCCTTTGTCCTGCAGCGATCGACCGAACCGGCGGTCCGCCCGGTCGAGACAGGAGTGGCGCAGACATCGGCCATTCGCCTGCGCTCCGTGCAGATCATCACGCTGGCGCTGATCTTCGTCGGTTCGATGTTCGCAACGGCCGAGGTCACCACCGTCGCCATGACCAGGGAGCTTGGCCAGCCGGGCGCCGCCAGCTTCGTCATCGGCGTCTATGCGATCGGCTCGTTCGTGGTTGGCCTCATCCTCGGCGCCCTCAAGCTGCGCACGCCGTTGCACAGGCAGCTGCTGATCGCCGATACAATACCACTTCTAGCCCTTGCGGTCTTCGTCAGCGGCATCGCCATCTCGCCCACGTTCATCACCGCCTTTGGCCTGATCGAACGCCGGGTGCCGGAATCGATGCTGACGGAAGGCATCACCTGGGTCATGACCGGCATTGGCATCGGCATGGCGCTTGGCGCATTTCTGGCCGGCCTGGTTGTTGATATGTTCGGCGCGCAAAATGGCTTTTGGCTCTCGGTCGCGGCCGGCGTAGCGGTGGTCATCATCATCGCCCTGGGCCAGAAAATCCTTGCAGGTGGCAGGCCGCAAGCAGCCGGTGATGCGTTGGCCCAGGCCGCCGAATAATCCGGCAAAAGACCATGGCGCGCCGATTGGTGCGCCATGGTGGTCATGATGAGGACAAGAAGTGCTCGCCGGAAGGCAGGCCCGGATAAACTCTAGGTCCGCGTGAGGCGCTCCGGCCGTGCCTCGAAACCGCTGGCCTCCACCCGGTTTCGCCCCATTTTCTTGGCCTGATATAGCGCTTCATCCGCCCTTTCGACCAGGTCTTCAGCCGACGTCACAAGCGTACCGGCGTCGAAGGTCGAAACTCCGATGCTTGCGGTGACAACATTGAATTCGCTGCCGGCATGGACAAGCGCCCGCTGCTGCAAGGCAGCCCGAAATGCCTCGGCAAGATCGAGTGCTACCGCCCGGTCCGTCGCCGGAAGCACAATGGCAAACTCTTCCCCACCGTAGCGCGCGACCAGATCACCCGGGCGATTGGCAATCGCATTCAGACATGCGCTCACATGCTTCAGGCAGGCATCGCCCGCCGGATGGCCATAGGTATCATTGTAGGACTTGAAGCGATCGACATCGATCATCAGCAGGCTGAGCGGTGCTACCGTCCGCTGCGCATTGGCGCATTCCGCCGCCAGTGCTTCATCGAAAACGCGGCGGTTTGCCAGACCGGTCAGTCCATCGGTCTCGGCCAGATCCCGCATCTGCTCGGCAAGCTGCCGCAGTGACAATTCGGCATGTTTCATCGCCGTAATATCGGACACGACTACCAGGGCCGAGCCATCCTGCGTCAGGCGCGTCCGCAGGCTGAGCCAGCGATTGTCGGACAACGGGATTTCGGTGTCGCGGGTAAAATGCAGGCCCTTGGCGGTATTCTGGATCCAGACTTCACTGACATCCTTCGCTATATCCTTGCGTTCGCCATTGCGGGCGGATGCGCGCATGATGTCGGTAATATGAGCCCCGGGTTGCCGGGCATAGGCCGAGAGCGGGAATGCCGTCCGGTATCTCTCGTTGCAGAACAGCAGGTAACCATGGCGGTCAAACATCGCCAGCCCGTCCGACATTTCGGCCATTGCCTGAGACAGGAGGTTCCGGCTGTCGAGCAATTCGCGCTCAAGACGCTTGTGCTGGGTGATGTCCCGCGTCACGCCAGCCAAGCCAACCGTGTCGCCATGCCGGTTCTTCAGCACCACTTTCGTCGTTGAAAACCAGCGCGTCGCGCCCGTTTCGTCGTCGAGCGCCTCTTCATGATCAATCAGCGGCTCACCCGAACCCATGATCTGCTGTTCGGCCTCGAACAGGCGCTGGGCCCGCTCCGGCGGCGCCAGATCAAAATCCGACAAACCGACCATGTCCGACGGTTTCTGGCGGCCGTGTTGATGGGCGACATTCAGATTGGTCATGACGAATCGGCTGCGGGGATTTTTGACATAGTGAAAGTCCGGCGCCTGAGTCAGTGCCGCGCGCAGCAGATCCCGCTCGAGCGTCGACCGGTGGACATAGGTCATGACCGTGCCGGATATGGCTGCCGCCACCATGTTCAGGGAGGCCGTGATCAGGCTCATCTGGTACATGATCAACGGTGTATCAGGTTTTGAAAACACAAAGATCAGGATGCTCGACGTGACCGGCAGGATGAAAACGGTTGCCGCAACGCCTTTTGGCTTCGACGCGTGTTTTCCCAGGGCGAAATGCGCAGCGAGAAAGACTGCCGATACGATGGTAATACCGATGACGCCGTTGATTGCGCCGGCACCGCCCATGACCAGCCGAAATGCCATCGCCATTGGTGCCGTGATGGCGATCGCCAGCGGCCCACCGAACATTGCCGAAATCGCCAGCAACGAGCTTCTCAGGTCAAACCGGATGCCGCCGTCGAACTCGACCGACAAAAGCATGGTGATGACGACTCCAAGGCCCATCACCGCCCCGAAGCCAAGCTTCAGCTGAATTTTGGAGAGACCGTAGAAACGGTAATACAGGTGCATCCAGAGCGAGATCAGCAATGCTACTGAAGCCAGATTGCCGACCAATACCTGCCAGGCTGATGTCATTTCGTTCGTTGCCGTCTTAATCGAATGGACGACACATATCATCAAGACGTTACATAAAGCTTATGCCGGGCAAATACCCAAATACCGGGCAGACACCCGCCACACCTCTGAGACAATCGGACTGACGCTATTTCCGCAGCAGGTCCGGCCGCCTTTCCGCCGTTAGCCGCCTGGCTTCGGCTTCACGCCATTTGGCGATATCGCCATGATGACCGGATGTCAGAACCGCCGGGATTTCTTGGCCTTCGAACACCTGCGGCCTTGTATAGTGCGGATGCTCCAGCAGCCCACCTTCAAAACTCTCATGCACGCCGGAGAGATCATTGCCCATGACGCCGGGCAGGATACGCACGATGGCGTCGAGCAGGATCAGTGCCGCCGGCTCGCCGCCGGACAGGATATAGTCGCCGATCGAAACCTCTTCGAGCTTCCGTCCGTCGATGACGCGCTGATCGACCCCTTCGAACCGGCCGCAGACGATGATCGCGCCGGGCCCGGCTGCCAGTTCGCGTACCCGCTCCTGCGTCAAGGGCTTGCCGCGCGGGCTCATCAACAGCCGGGGGCGGTCGTCGCCGTCGGATGCGTGATCGATGGCCTTGGCCAGGATATCGGCCCGCAGCACCATGCCGGCACCGCCGCCGGCAGGGGTGTCATCGACGGTGCGGTGCTTGTCCTCGGCAAAATCGCGAATCTGCAGCGTATCGATCGCCCATTGGCCACGCTCCAGCGCCTTGCCGGACAGCGAATGGCCAAGATGCCCCGGAAACATGTCCGGGTAGAGCGTCAGGATGGTGGCGCGGAAGGGCAAGTCTTACTTCGCCTTCGGCTTGAACTGTTTGGTCGGATCCTCGTCCTTGTCGTCGGTCAGACCGGCCGCGAGCGGATCGACCAGCATCGTGCCGGCTTCCAGGTCGATTTCCAGCACCGACCATTCGGTAAAGGGGATCAGCACCGGCCGCTTGCCGGGGCCCTTCAGCTCAAGCAGATCGCCCGCGCCAAAGTCGAACACGCCGGTGACAGTGCCATAGCTTTTGCCGTCGGCATCGAGCGCTTCCAGCCCTTCCAGATCGGCGTAGAAGAATTCGTCTTCATCGAGATCGTCGTCCGGCAGGTTGTCGCGTTCGACATAGAGCTCCAGCCCGTTCAGTGCCTCGGCGGCATTGCGGTCGTTGACGCCGCGAAACCGCACGACGACGACGTTCTTCGCCTCGCGCACTTCCAATACCTCGAACGAACGGCCGTCCTCGGCGTGCAAATGGCCATAATCGCCGATGGCGGTCGGTTCCTCGGCAAAGGATTTGACGCGCACTTCACCGCGCAGGCCCTGAGCGCCGCCGATCGTTCCCATATGGACAGGGTTTTTGAGTTTGCTCATTGCCGGGTCACTCTCCAGATCAAGCCCTTCGCATAAACGAAAACGGGCGGCATGAAAACGCCGCCCGTCTTTAAAAACACGCTGACGCGTGGCTTATTCGGCAGCAGCGGCGGCTGCGTCTTCAGCCTTCTGCTTGGCTTCGGCGATACGCTCGAGAGCCTTCTTGCCTGGCAGGCCCTTGGTCGGGTTCGAGCGGGCTTCGCGGGTAGCAACGCCGGCTTCGTTGAGGAAGCGCAGAACGCGGTCGGTCGGCAGCGCGCCGTTCGACAGCCAATGCTGGATGCGCTCGATGTTCAGTTCAACGCGCTTTGCGTCGTCCTTCTTGAGCATCGGGTTCCACGAGCCGACCTTTTCCAGGAAACGGCCGTCGCGCGGCGAACGCACGTCAGCGATAACGATCTGATAGAACGGGCGCTTCTTGGAACCACCACGGGCGAGACGAATTTTCAGTGCCATGTTTTGTACTCCTTGAGATATCCAACCGCCTGGGGCGGTGTTTTTGTGTATGCGTTAAAGCTGATCAATCCTTGAGATCGGCAGCGATTGCTTCATGATGCCGGATGACTTCGTGGATGATGAAGTTCAAGAACTTCTCCGCGAAATCCGGATCCAGATTGGCATCCCGCGCCAGATGGCGCAGGCGTTCGATCTGGTATTCCTCGCGCGCCGGATCCGCCGGCGGCAAATTGTATTTGGCCTTCAGCACGCCCACTGCCTTGGTGCAGCGGAAGCGTTCGGCCAGCATGTGCACGAGCGCCGCGTCGATATTGTCGATCGACTGACGGTAGCCCGAGAGTTCCTGTTTGACGGCGGGATCAATCATACCGGTCCAGTCCTCACTTCTTCTTCGGCAGTCCGGGAAGCCCCGGGAATCCGCCACCGAGACCCGGCAACTTCATGCCGCCGCCCAGACCGGGCAAACCACCGCCACCCATGCCCTTGCCGAGGCCAGCGGCCTCCGCCTGCTTCTGCAGGGCTTCGAGCTGCTTGGGGTCCATCTTCGACAGATCGGGCATGCCGCCCATTCCGCCGCCCATGCCACCAAGGCCCATCTTGCCGGCAAGACCGCCCATCATCTGCTTCATCATGCCGCCCTTGCCCTTGCCGCCCATCATTTTCATCATGTCGGCCATCTGGCGGTGCATTTTCAGCAGCTTGTTGATTTCGGCCGCATCGGTGCCGGAACCGGCCGCGATACGCTTCTTGCGGGAATGCTTGAGAATATCCGGGTTGGCGCGCTCTGCCTTGGTCATCGAGGAGATGATGGCGAGCTGGCGGCCGAACATGCGGTCGTCGAGACCGGCAGACGCCATCTTGTCCTTCATGCCGGCCATGCCGGGCATCAGGCCCATGATGCCACCCATGCCGCCCATCTTCTGCATCTGGCCAAGCTGATCAGCGAGATCGTTCAGATCGAACTTGCCGGACTTCATCTTGGCGGCCATGGCCGCTGCCTTCTCGGCATCGATGTTTTCGGCAGCCTTCTCGACCAGCGAAACGATGTCGCCCATGCCGAGGATACGGTCGGCGACGCGTCGCGGATGGAACTCTTCCAGCTCCGACATCTTTTCGCCGACGCCGATCAGCTTGATCGGCTTGCCGGTGACGGCGCGCATCGAAAGGGCTGCACCGCCGCGGCCATCGCCGTCCATACGGGTGAGCACGAGACCGGTAATGCCGACGCGCTCATCGAAATTGCGGGCGAGATTGACGGCATCCTGACCGGTCAGCGCATCGGCGACAAGCAGGATTTCATGCGGATTGGAGCGGCGCTTGATTTCCGCCATCTCCAGCATCAGCGGCTCGTCGATATGCGTGCGGCCGGCGGTATCGAGAATGACGATGTCATGGCCGCCGAGCTTGGCAGCCTGGACGGCGCGCGCAGCAATATCGGTCGGCGACTGGCCGGCAATGATCGGCAGTGTATCGACGCCGGTCTGCACGCCGAGCTGGCGAAGCTGCTCCTGGGCTGCCGGACGGCGCGTGTCGAGCGACGCCATCAGGACTTTCTTCTTGTCACGCGACTTCAGGCGAAGGGCGATCTTGCCCGTCGTCGTCGTCTTACCCGAGCCCTGCAGACCGACCATCATGATGACGACGGGGGCCGCGGCATTCAGATCGACCGGCACGCCTTCCGATCCGAGCATGGCGACCAGCTCGTCGTGGACGATCTTGACGACCATCTGGCCCGGCTTGATCGACTTCAGGATTTCGGCGCCAACGGCCTTTTCACGGACTTTGTCGGTAAACGAACGAACAACTTCGAGTGCGACGTCGGCTTCCAGGAGCGCGCGGCGAACCTCGCGCAGGGCAGCCGAGACATCGGCTTCCGACAGCGCGCCACGGCCGGTCAATCCATTCAGAATGGATCCAAGGCGGTCCTGGAGACTTTCAAACATCGCTTCATCCTTGTCGTTTCAGGGCTTTTGCTTCGCCCGAAACGTTGTGCTTTTCCATGACGAAAACAAGACGCAAAGCCAAAAAGCACCCGAGGGCGCATCGCGCTGTCGGATGTTGACCTCCAGGATCTCCGCAAGGGGTCCGGGTCGGCGGCTACAAGTCTTGTTCTTGTCGCAGATTGCGGGCGGTAAACACGATATGGTCGGCAAAGTCAAGGCGAGACGGCAATTTCACCGCCCCAACTGCCTGCCCGCAAGCCTTTCTCAGGCATCCCGGCCGAAATAGACCTCCACCGAAGCGATACGGTCGCCATGAAACCGGATGATCTCGACATTGCGAAATGCGCCGCCGTCCCGCTTGTCAGCCCGGTAGCGCACCAGCGCCTCGTTGTCCTCAAGCGAAATGCGTTCGATGTGAATGGCGCTAAAGGCCGGCGGCTGCGGCCAGCACCGCTCGAAATACGTGGCCTTATTAATATGATCGTCGTTCGGACTGGAAAAGGTGAAATCCTCCGTGAGCATGTCGGAGACCTCGTCCTTCCGGTTGGCCAGATAGGCTGCGAAGAGCCCACGAACGGTTGCTTCCCTGTCCATCTTACCCTCCACGAACGGATTGCATTGCGGAACTGAGTTATAACCCAAACGACGGTCCGGCGCCAGAAACCGGCATGCCGCCGCCCAATTGAAGGGAGAAATGCAAGGCCCCATGTTAAGAAGCGAAACCGGTGCAACGAAAGAGCTGCAGTGAGCCAGATCCGAAATCCCTACTATACCGGCCCCATCTCCGATCATTTCGACGGCACCGTCTTCTTCAACCCCGAGGGCGAAGCACCACTCGGCTTTCGCGAGTTGATGCGCTGGCAGTTCGGAGGCGGACGTAGCATATGGCCCAAGACTGTCCGCAGTCCCTTTCCACAGGCGAAACCCGATAGTCGCGTCGGTGGTGATACCCTACGCATCACTATGATCGGCCATGCCTCACTGCTGATCCAGGTCTGCGGCCTCAATATTCTGACCGACCCGGTCTGGTCGCAGCGCACCAGTCCGTTTTCCTTCATAGGCCCCAGACGCGTCGTCGCGCCCGGCATCGCCTTTAAAGACCTGCCGCCCATCGACATCGTGATCGTTACCCATAATCACTATGATCACCTCGATCTCGCCACGCTGAAACGGCTGCATGAAGAGCACAGCCCACACATCGTCACCCCGCTCGGCAACGATACGATCATCCACCGCGCCCTTCCCGAAGCCAAAATTTCCGACATGGACTGGGGCGACCAGACTTCCTTCTGGGATGACATCACCATCGATTGCGAACCCTGCCACCACTGGTCGGCACGTACGTCCCAGGACCGCCGCATGGCGCTCTGGGCCGCCTTCGTGATCTCGACACCATCAGGCAAAATCTACCATGTCGGCGATACCGGCTTTCACGACGGCTTCAACTACCGGGCCGCTGCCGCCAAACACGGCGGCTTCCGCCTCGCCAACCTGCCGATCGGCGCCTATGAGCCACGCTGGTTCATGAGGGCGCAACACCAGAATCCGCAGGAAGCCGTCGAAGGCATGCGGCTGTGCAACGCTTCCTATGCCGCCGGTCACCATTTCGGCACCGTGCAGCTGACCAATGAGGGGATCGAGGCACCGGTTCAGGCGCTTGAGGTTGCCTTGAAGGATCAGGGCGTAACGCCGGAAAAATTCCGGCCACTCAGAGCAGGCGAAGTATTCGATGTACCGGCCGTTTAGGTTCAGCGTCCCTTTCCCCGCCGCCGGGAGAAGAAGGAGACCGGCGCCACGGCCCGTCACCCCTCGGGAAATTCCCGATACTGCGGCAGATTATCGGTAATCTCATACCATGGCGCCTTCGAGCCGACGAAAATATGCGCCGTTGGCCGGATCGTCGGCGCATCCACCAGCGTGCCCATAGGAACATGGGCATAGGCACCTTCGCGTACCACCGAATAGACCAGTGACCCGCAAGTACCGCAATGCACGTCATGGTTCTCATCGGGTTTTCCGTAGATCGACATCGCTTCCGCGCCCTTGATGAGTTGAAACCGCTCACGCCTGATCCCGGCAATCGGCTTAAAAGCCGACCCGGTCGTGCGCCGGCAGTTGGAACAGTGACAATTCATTGCATATTCGAAGGCGTCGTCGACTGCATATTCGACGGCACCGCACATGCACTTCCCGGTGAGGAGGGGCGAGGTTTCAAACATGGCATCTCTCCGTAAGCATCAGCGCCCAACAATCAGCATGACCCGCGCCCGCCGGGACCGCGACGCCTTGACCACACCAGTAAGCAGCTTCCAACATTTTTTCATCCCCGCAAATCCCCGCGATCAAAACCTGTGCCATCATCATTGCGTCCTGTCATCGGCGAGACCGCTAGGCGTAGCGGTGAGACAGGGCCGGTGCCGGGTGGAGGACAGACGTAAGCCTTTGTCCGGTGGATGGTCAGAAAGTGGTTTCCCTCCCGTCTGCAAAATGGCGGGGCGTGCCTGTGAGGCACACATGAGGACCGGCGAGCGGTATTGCGACAGCAATATCTTTCCTGACGCGGCGGCAACGTCAGCGTCAGCCCGTATCAAAAGGGCGCCGCCATCCCCGCAGAGAAACCGGAGTTGCCCATCGTCGAATACTGAACGGGGCGCTGGAAGGCGTCATATACTTACTTTGTCCCGGCACTTTCCAGCGCCCCGGCCAAGTAAACAACAGAGAAAACCACGGCGGATTTTCCGGGCGTGGCTTGAAGTGTTGCGGGTTTCACCTCCCCCTTGAGAGGGAGGTCGCCGCAGCGCAGCGGATGGGGGGCGACCTCCGCGAACACGAAAGGCAATTGTGTCTGCCGCAAATCACCCCACCCCGCCGCTTCGCTCTGCTCCCCCCTCAAGCGGCAGATTATCCCCCACTGGTAATTTCTACCCATTTCCGCCATATACAGCGCAACAAACGCAGGAAATGAACGTCATGAACACAACGGTCGAATTCGCAAGGATGAACGGGCTTGGCAACAAGATCCTGGTCGTCGACATGCGCGGCCGCAAGGACAAGGTGACGCCGCAGGCGGCGATTGCGCTCAATGCCAATCCCGACACTCAATTCGACCAGATCATGGCGATCCACGATCCGAAGGCCGAAGGCACCGACGCCTGGATCGACATCCTCAATTCCGACGGTTCGAAGGCGCAGGCCTGCGGCAACGGTACGCGCTGCGTCGTCCAGGCGCTGGCTGCGGAGACGGGCAAGAAGGCCTTCACCTTTCAGACCGTCGCCGGCATCCTGAATGCGCAGGAACATGCCGACGGAACGATCTCGGTCGATATGGGTACGCCGGTGTTCGAATGGGACAAGATTCCGTTGTCGGAAGAATTCTACGATACCAGCCGCATCGAGCTGCAGATCGGCCCGATCGATGACCCGGTCCTGCATTCGCCCTCTGTCATGTCGATGGGCAATCCGCATGCGATCTTCTGGGTCGATCGCGACGTCATGTCCTTCGACCTCGAACGTTTCGGCCCGCTGCTCGAAAACCACCCGATGTTTCCCGAGCGCGCCAATATCACGCTGGCGCAGGTCACTTCGCCCACGTCGCTGACGACCCGCACCTGGGAACGTGGCGCCGGCCTGACGCTGGCCTGCGGTTCCGCTGCCTGTTCCGCCGCCGTCTCGGCTGCCCGCACGGGTCGTACAGGCCGTAATGTCGAGATCAAGGTCGCCAGCGCCACCCCGCCTGGCATCCTCACCATCGAATGGCGCGAGCGCGACGATCACGTCGTCATGACCGGCCCCGCCGAGTGGGAATGGTCGGGCAGCGTCGACCCCACCACCGGCCTCTGGTCGCGTGAGGACGAGCCGCAGACGGGAAGCGCAGCACTTTGAGCGGCGTCGATGTCATAACCTTCGGCTGCCGTCTCAACACCTATGAATCCGAAGTGATGCGAGCAGAAGCCGAGAAGGCAGGGCTGAACAACGCCATTCTCGTCAATACCTGCGCCGTTACCGGCGAGGCCGTGCGTCAGGCCCGCCAGGCGATCCGCCGCGCCCGCCGCGAAAACCCGCATGCCCGCATCATCGTCACCGGCTGTGCGGCCCAAACGGAAAAGCAGGCCTTTGCCGAAATGCCCGAGGTCGATGCCGTGCTTGGCAACGAGGAAAAGCTGAAAAGCGCCTCCTACCGGTCACTGCCCGATTTCGGCGTCTCGGCCGAGGAAAAGCTGCGTGTCAACGACATCATGAGCGTGCGCGAGACAGCGCCGCAGATGGTCAAGCTGATCGAAGGCCATGTGCGCGCCTTCATCCAGGTGCAGAACGGCTGCGATCACCGCTGTACCTTCTGCATTATCCCCTATGGCCGCGGCAACTCCCGTTCGGTTCCGATGGGCGCCGTCGTTGACCAGGCGCGAAAGCTGGCGGACGGCGGCTACCGCGAGATCGTGCTGACCGGCGTCGACGCAACCAGCTATGGCGGCGACCTGCCGGGCGCCCCGACCCTCGGCCTGCTTGCCAAGACGCTTCTGAAGCAGGTGCCGGAGCTCCTGCGCCTGCGGCTTTCCTCGATTGACAGCATCGAGGCCGACAGCCACCTGATGGACCTGATCGCCGACGAGCCACGCTTCATGCCGCATTTGCACCTGTCGCTGCAACATGGCGACGATATGATCCTGAAGCGGATGAAGCGGCGGCATAGCCACATGGATGCGCTCCGCTTCATCGAAGACGTGCGCCGTTTGCGTCCGGAAACGAGCTTTGGCGCCGACATGATCGCCGGCTTCCCCACCGAGACCGAAGAGATGTTTGCCAATGCGATGCGGCTGGCCGAAGAGGCCAATATCGCCCATCTGCATGTGTTTCCCTATTCGCCGCGCGAAGGCACGCCTGCCGCCCGCATGCCGCAGCTCGACCGCGCCTTGGTCAAAGAACGGGCCGCCCGGCTGCGTGCCACTGGACTTCAGCTGCATCAGGCCCATCTTGACAGCATGATCGGAACGCAGCAAAGCCTGCTCGTCGAGAACAATGGCTTGGCACATACGGAAAATTTCACGCTTGCCGCCGTCCCCGGCCTGATGCCGCGCGCTATCGTGCAGGCTGTCATCACCGGCCACAACGGCAAGCATCTCGACATGCAATTGATGGCTGCCAACGCAGCCTGAGTTTACGGAATTCAAATGGCGCTCAGCTTTCTGAAAAAGGTCTTCACCTTCGGCAAGGACAAGCCGTCCGAAGACGAGCCGACTGCGGCGCCGGCAGCCGATGCCGTCATGGACCAGGCGGAATCGACGTTCAGCCCCAATGAGGCCCAGGCGGTCGAAGCCGAGCTTGAGCCCCGCACCGAAGACCTGCCACTGGCCGCCGATCCGGTGCTGCCGGAGGAGATGGATACCGCTGGCGGCCCCTCCGCCGACACCGCCGATGCGCCGGAGTTCAAGACCGCGGACGAAACCTCTGCCGCAGAGGTGGACGATACACCGGCCATTCTGCCTGCTGCCGAAGAGATCGGCGATGTCGGCCTTGTCCCGCTATCGCTCCTGGAAGCGGAAGCCGAAGCGGCTGAGACAGAGGAAACTTCGACACCCCCCTCTGTCCCTTCGGGACATCTCCCCCACAAGGGGGGAGATCAGATTGAGGCTGACGCTCTTTCCGCTCAAGATCGTCTTTCAGATGAAGCGCCGGAGCCAACCCCGGGTCCAATCTCCCCACCTGTGGGGGAGATGTCGGCGCAGCCGACAGAGGAGGGTGAACTCTCCGCGCTCTCGAACGCCGACGACCTTAGCGAAATCACACCGCTTGCAATCTCCGGCCTTGAGGCGGAGATGCGCGAAAAGGCAGAGGAAGGTGACGGCCTCTCCGCAGCATCTGAGCCAGCAGCCGAAATTGCCCTCCCCAAAGGCTTCGCCACCGGCCGCGCGGCCGAACCTGCGCCCGAGGCGCCGAAGCAGAAGCTCACCTGGTTCCAGCGCCTGCGCCAGGGCTTGGCCCGCACATCGTCGCAACTGACCGGACAGATCACCGCCCTCTTCACCAAGCGCAAACTGGATGACGAGACGCTGCAGGATCTGGAAGACCTGTTGATCCAGGCCGATCTCGGCGTCGAGACGGCGCTACGTGTCACCGATACGCTCGCCTCCGAGCGCTACGGCAAGGACGTCAGCGGCGAAGACGTTTCCCGCATCATGGCCGCCGAAATCACCAAGGTTCTGGCGCCCGTCGCCAAGCCGCTGCAGCTCGATCTCAACCATAAACCGCATGTCATTCTCGTCGTCGGCGTCAACGGCACCGGCAAGACCACCACCATCGGCAAGCTGGCGGCAAAGCTCTCCGGTGCCGGGCTGAAGGTCATGCTGGCTGCCGGCGACACTTTCCGGGCGGCCGCCATCGAACAGCTGAAAATTTGGGCCGAGCGTACCAAATCCGATATCGTCTCCTCGAAACTCGGCGCCGATGCCTCAGGGCTGGCTTACGAAGCCTTCGAACAGGCGCGTCTGAAGAAGAGCGACGTATTGATCATCGATACCGCCGGCCGCCTGCAGAACCGCACGGAGCTGATGGCCGAGCTGGAAAAGATCGTCCGCGTGCTCGGCAAGCTCGATCCCGATGCGCCGCACACGGTGTTGCAGACGCTCGATGCCACGACCGGCCAGAATGCGCTCAATCAGGTCGAAATCTTCCGCAACGTTGCCGGTGTCAACGGCCTGATCATGACCAAGCTCGATGGCACGGCGCGCGGCGGCATCCTCGTTGCCATTTCCGCCAAGCACAAGCTGCCGGTCTATTTCATCGGCGTTGGCGAAGGCGTGGACGATCTGGAACCGTTCGAGGCCAAGGATTTTGCCGAGGCCATCGCCGGAATTCCCCATTGACCCGGTTTTGCCTTTTTGCTGATGTTATTGAGATTAACCTCGGCCCGGTCATCCTCGGGCTTGACCCGAGGATCCAGGCAGAGGGCTGAGATGCCGACGAACATACGTCGCACTGCGGATGGATTCTCGGGTCAAGCCCGAGGATGACGACGAGAAAGACGGCCCTCACACCGGGCATGCACCACAATCGCTTTAAGGACGTTCCTATGTCATCGATCGAGGCGGTCAAGCCGCGCAAGGAAATCAGCCCGCTTCTGAAAATGGTGCTGGAGCTTGGGCCACTGGTGGTCTTCTTCTTCGCCAATTCACGCGGCGAATGGCTGGCACGCGAGTTTCCGGCGCTGACCGAACTGGGTGGCCCGATCTTCATCGCCACAGGCCTGTTCATGGCCGCGACCGCGATCGCGCTGACCGCCTCCTGGATCCTCACGCGCACGCTGCCGATGATGCCGCTGATTTCCGGCATTGTCGTCTTCATCATGGGCGCATTCACCCTCTGGCTACAGAACGACACGTTCATCAAGATCAAGCCGACAATCATCAATTCGCTGTTCGGCGTCATCCTGCTCGGCGGCCTGCTGTTCGGAAAATCGCTGCTTGGTTATGTCTTCCACAGTGCCTTCAAGCTTGACGAGGAAGGCTGGCGCAAGCTCACCATCCGCTGGGGCATCTTCTTCCTGGTCCTGGCCGTGCTGAATGAAGTCGTCTGGCGTAATTTCTCGACCGATTTCTGGGTCGCCTTCAAGGTCTGGGGCACGATGCCGATCACCGTGCTGTTCACCCTGTCGCAGATGCCGATCATCATGAAGCATTCGCTGGATCAGGATACGCCGAAGTGACCACCCTGGTACCGGCCGAAAACCGTTCGCCGCGTGCCGCCACCTTCTGGCTTGCCGCCTGCGCCGCTGTTCTCATCGCGCAAATCGTCATCGAATACTGGATGGGCCGCACGCCGATCTGTACCTGCGGCTACATCAAGCTGTTCGAGCCCACCGCCAATGGCCCCGGCAATTCGCAGCATCTGGCCGATTGGTACACCCCGTCGCACATCATCCACGGTTTCCTGTTCTATGGGCTGGCGCATCTGATCCTGCGCGGCAAGCCCCTCGCAGCCAAGCTGCTTCTGGCGCTGGTGATCGAATCCGGCTGGGAAATCCTTGAAAACTCCCCGATCATCATCGACCGCTACCGCACCGCCACCATCTCGCTCGATTATTACGGTGACAGCATCCTGAACTCGGCGATGGACACGGTGTTCATGGCGCTGGGCTTCTTCTTCGCCCGCCGCGCACCGGTCGCCGTCACGGTCGCCATCGCCATCGTCTTCGAGATTTTCACCGGCTGGCTGATCCGCGATAATCTGGCGCTCAACGTCCTCATGCTGGTCTATCCGCTGGACGCGGTGAAGGCGTGGCAGGGGGCGATTTGACGGGGTCGCCGGGACTGAAGGGAAATATTTCCCCGCACCCACTGCAGTTGAACCTTTGGATTGCGTGAGCGCGTCACGATCTCCCTCTTCTCCCCCGTGGGGAGAAGTGCCGAACGCAGTGAGGCGATGAGGGGGCGGGGGTTAGCTGGAGCCATACGACGAAGGTGCCTTCGGCCCCCCTCATCCGGCCCTGCGGGCCACCTTCTCCCCGCCGGGGAGAAGACAACCGAGCCGCAACCCTACTTCCCGGCCACAGCCTTTTCGATCGCGGGATAAAGACCTTCCTTCAGGCTGCGGTCGTCAAACGGCCCGACACGCTTATAGACGATCGTTCCCGAAGCATCGACGAGATAGGATTCCGGGATGCCGTAGACGCCCCAGTCGATGGCCGCCTTGCCGCGCGGATCGACACCGACCGCAGCGAAGGGATTGCCGAGTTCGCCGAGGAACCGCAGCGCATTCTCGGTCTGGTCCTTGTAGTTGATGCCGACCACCGTCAGCCGCGGATCCTTGGCAAGTTCCAGGATGATCGGATTTTCCTCTCGGCAGGGCACGCACCAGGATGCCCAAACATTGACCAGGGTCAGCTTGCCCTTGATGGCTGCATCAGTCAGCGGCGGCATCGCGGCACCCTTGAATGTCGCCCCTTCAAGCGGCGGCATATCCAGAGCCGGCGCCTTGGTGCCAATCAGCGCCGATGGAATTTCACTGATGTCGCGGCCGGACCCGAGCTGGCTCCAGAAAATCGCCGCAAGTCCGGCAAAGATCAGCAGCGGCAGCAGCGCGAGGATGGTGCGTATCTTGGCCGGCCGGTTGGCGTCGGGCGTGGTCGGGGTCTCAAGACTCATGATGCCTCTCCGGCTTGCGCCGAGCGGCGGCGGATACCGGCTGATTCCAGCGCCTGCAATTCGCGGCGTCGGGCGCGTCCGTCGGTCCAGACCCAAAGGACCAGCGCAAGCACGGTTACAGTGGCAATGCCATAACTGGCAAGAACATAGGCAGTGTGGGTCATCATCGGCTCAAGCCTCCCGGCCAGCGCTGCGAGCCGCCTGGCGGCGCATCGAGGTCACCCGGCGGCGCCAGATCTCGTTGCGCATCGCGGCGATATGCAGGGTGAAGAACAGCATGGTGAAGGCAACCGCCATCACCAGAAGCGGCCGCAGGAATTCCGGATCGATGGCAGAACCGCCGAGCCTCAGCACACTTGCAGGCTGGTGCAGCGTGTTCCACCATTCGACCGAAAACTTGATGATCGGGATATTGACGAAGCCGACGAGGATCAGCACGGCCGAGACCTTGGCCGCCTTGCCGGGTTCATCCATGGCGCGATTGAGCGCCATCAGCCCGAGATACATTAGAAACAGCACGAAGACCGACGTCAGCCGCGCATCCCAGACCCACCAGGTGCCCCACATCGGCTTGCCCCAGAGCGAGCCGGTCACCAGCGCCAGAAAGGTAAAGGACGCACCGATCGGCGCGGCGGCCCGGGCCGCAACATCGGCCAACGGATGACGCCAGACCAGCGTGCCGAGCGCCGAAAGCGCCATCACCGAGTAGCACATCATCGACAGCCAGGCAGCCGGCACATGCACATACATGATGCGCACCGTCTCGCCCTGCTGGTAGTCACCTTCGGTGGTAAAAGACAGATACAGCCCAACGGCAAACAAAAGCACCGTCAATCCGGCAAACCACGGCAGGACACGCGCCGCCAAGGCCAGAAACCGGGTGGGATTGGCAAGATCGCTGAATTTTCGAATGGCCAGACTGTTTTCGCTCATGATGGTTCTTTAACGCGCAATGCGCTTCTCTTCAATGAAGGGACAGCAATCACATTTGCGTCAGAGCGTCACGCGTTCAAAGGACGCGTGACGCTTGTCAATCCGACGCAGACCGGAGCGCCAGGGCCGCTGCCAACGGGCCGATGACCGCAAAGAACAGCGTGATGGCGATCAGGATCAAAAGCGGCGGCAGGAAGGGAGCCGGATCCTGGACGGCGGCATAGGCCGCACTGACGCCAAAGATCAACACCGGGATCGCCAGCGGCAGGACGAGGATCGAGACCAGCAGCCCGCCGCGTGGCAGGGTGACGGCAACGGCAGCGCCGGTCGCGCCGATAAAGGTGATGGCGGGCGTGCCGACCAGCAGCGTCAGCATCGTTGCGCCGATGGCAACTTCGTTCATGTTCATGAACAGCCCGAGCAATGGCGCGGCAATCACCAGCGGCAGGCCGGTCGCCGTCCAGTGCGCCAAGCATTTCACCAGCACCGTCAGCACCAACGGCGTCTCCTGCATCAGCATCAGATCCAGAGACCCGTCCTCACGCTCGGCCTGGAAGAGCCGGTCAAGACCGAGAAGAGATGCAAGCAGCGCACCGATCCACAGGATCGCCGGGCCGATGCGCGACAGAAGATTGAGATCAGGGCCGACGGCGAAGGGCACCACGGCAACAACGGTCATGAAGAACAAGACACCGATCAGCGCGCCGCCGCCGGCGCGCATGGAAAGTTTCAGGTCGCGCAGGAAGAGGGAGATCATACGGGTCCCCCCGGAATGCTTGGCCAAGCTCCCCTCATCCGGCCCTTCGGGCCCCCTTCTCCCCGTTGGGGAGAAGGGGGTGTTTGCGGCGAATGCACATGAAAAACTCTGGTATCGATAGCTGGCTGGGATGGACGCAGCCGCAGCGCGCTCCACCTTCTCCCCAGCGGGGAGAAGGTGGCCCGAAGGGCCGGATGAGGGGGAGCCTCAACGCAAAAAGTCAACAGCATCAGGACTCTGCCCCCTCACACACACCAGTAAACCCCGTCATCCGCAGTTCCCTTGCAGCCACTCCCAGCGGCTGATGCGTCGCCGCAATTACGATGCCGCCCGCACCGAGATGCCGCTCCACCAATCCGGCAAACAGCCGGTCCGCCGCCGCATCGAGTGCCGCCGTCGGCTCGTCGAGAATCCAAACGGGGCGATAGGCGACCAGCAGCTTAGCCATGGCCATGCGCCGTTGCTGCCCGGCCGAGAGATAACCGAAGGGCAGATGTGAGATTCCGCCAAGGCCGAGGGCTTCGGTCGCCTCTTCGAGGCCGATACCGGAACCGCCCACCGAATCACCCATGAAGGATTTCCAGAAAGAGAGATTTTCTTCAACGGTGAGCTCGCGTTTCATCGCATTGCGATGCCCAAGATAATGGCAGAGCTCGCGCGGATGGCTGATATCGGCAGTTGTATCGTCGAGCCGGACAACGCCGGATTCGGGCACCAGAAGACCCGCCAGGACGCGCAGCAAAGTCGACTTGCCCGATCCGTTCGGACCGGTGACAATCAAGGCTTCTCCGGCTGCAACAATGAACGAAATATCGTGGAAAATCAGATCCTCACCACGTTTCGCACTGAGGCCTTCGACACGCAGGCGGATCGGCATTCACATTCCTTTTACGACGTTCGTCGCAGCGCAAAAAAATTGTCTCAAATTGAGGACGGATGGTCTGGCACGTTCCGGAGAAATTATCTATAACCGCCCCAACACGCCAGCGGTCGGCGTGAATTTCATCCTAGCGCCGAACTTGGAATGATTTCCACGTACGGACAGCGGAAATGGCCGTACCCGCATCCCATATCGCGCTTTAAATGCGTTCGGGCGTTCGTGCGTCACGTTTTGGCGATCTAACGGAACGGGGTATTCCAGTGTCCAAATCCCTAGACAGTTTCAATTGTCGGTCGACGCTCTCGGTCAATGGCGTAGACTATGTCTATTACAGCCTGCCGAAGGCAGAGGCGAACGGCCTCGCCGGCGTTTCAAAGCTCCCCTACTCGATGAAGGTTCTGCTTGAGAACCTGCTTCGCTTCGAAGACGGCCGCTCGGTCACCAAGGAGAACATCCTGGCCGTTGCCGAATGGCTGAACAACAAGGGCCGCGAAGAAAACGAAATCGCCTACCGCCCGGCCCGGGTGCTGATGCAGGACTTCACCGGCGTTCCCGCCGTCGTTGACCTCGCCGCAATGCGCGACGCCATGGTTTCGCTCGGTGGCGACCCGGAAAAGATCAACCCGCTGGTTCCTGTCGACCTCGTCATCGACCATTCGGTCATCGTCGACGAATTCGGCACGCCGACGGCTTTTGCCCGCAACGTCGAACTCGAATACGAGCGCAACGGCGAACGCTACCGCTTCCTGAAGTGGGGCCAGCAGGCGTTCAAGAATTTCCGCGTCGTTCCTCCGGGCACCGGCATCTGTCACCAGGTAAACCTTGAATATCTCGGCCAGACGGTCTGGACCAAGGAAGAAGACGGCGAAATCACCGCCTATCCGGACACCTGCGTCGGCACCGACAGCCACACGACCATGATCAATGGTCTCGGCGTCCTCGGCTGGGGTGTTGGCGGCATCGAAGCAGAAGCTGCCATGCTCGGCCAGCCCGTCTCGATGCTCCTGCCTGAAGTCATCGGCTTCAAGCTCACCGGCAAGCTGAAGGAAGGCGTCACCGCCACCGACCTCGTGCTGATGGTCGTGCAGATGCTGCGCAAGAAGGGCGTCGTTTCGAAGTTCGTCGAATTCTTCGGTTCCGGCCTCGACAACATGACGCTGGCCGACCGTGCGACGATCGGCAACATGGGCCCGGAATACGGCGCGACCTGCGGCTTCTTCCCGGTCGATTCCGAGACCATCAACTACCTCACCATGTCCGGTCGCGAAGAACAGCGCATCGCGCTGGTCGAAGCCTATTCCAAGGCGCAGGGCATGTGGCGCGACAATGACGGTGCAGACCTCGTCTTCACCGATACGCTGGAACTCGACCTCGGCCAGGTCGTGCCTGCCATGGCAGGCCCGAAGCGTCCGGAAGGCCGCATCCCGCTCGAAAATATCGCTTCCGGTTTCGCCACATCGCTCGAAGGCGAATACAAGAAGCCGGGCCAGCTCGACATGCGCTATGCTGTCGAAGGCGCGGATTACGACATCGGTCACGGCGACGTGGCGATTGCCGCCATCACGTCCTGCACCAACACGTCCAACCCCTCGGTTCTGATCGCTGCCGGCCTTCTCGCCCGCAACGCCGTTGCCAAGGGCCTGAAGACCGCACCGTGGGTCAAGACATCGCTTGCACCTGGATCACAGGTCGTCGGCGAATATCTCGCCAAGTCCGGCCTGCAGGATTCGCTCGACGCACTCGGCTTCAACCTCGTCGGCTTCGGCTGCACGACCTGCATCGGCAATTCCGGCCCGCTGCCCGGCCCGATCTCGAAGACGATCAACGAGAAGGGCCTGATCATGTCCGGCGTTCTCTCGGGCAACCGTAACTTCGAAGGCCGTATCTCGCCGGACGTTCAGGCGAACTACCTCGCTTCGCCGCCGCTGGTCGTCGCCTACGCACTCGCCGGCACGGTCCAGAAGGACCTGACCACTGAGCCGCTCGGCATCGGCAGCGACGGACAGCCGGTCTTCCTCAAGGACGTCTGGCCGACCTCGCAGGAAATCCAGGAATTCATCCTGAAATACGTTACCCGCGCACTCTACGCATCGAAATATGCCGACGTGTTCAAGGGCGACGTCAACTGGCAGGCGGTTCAGGTACCGGCCGGCCAGACCTATGCCTGGGATGACAACTCGACCTACGTCCAGAACCCGCCTTACTTCGTCGGCATGGGCAAGACCGGTTCGGGCATCTCCGACATCAAGGGCGCCCGCGTGCTTGGCCTGTTCGGCGACAAGATCACCACCGACCACATCTCGCCGGCTGGCTCGATCAAGGCAGCCTCTCCTGCCGGTGCCTACCTCATTGGCCATGGTGTCGGCGTTGCCGATTTCAACCAGTACGGTACGCGCCGCGGCAACCATGAAGTGATGATGCGCGGCACCTTTGCCAATATCCGCATCCGCAACCACATGATGGGCCCGAACGGCAAGGAAGGCGGCTACACGATCCACTATCCTTCGAAGGAAGAGATGTCGATCTACGACGCTGCCATGCAGTACAAGGCAGAAGGCGTTCCGCTGGTCATCTTCGCCGGTGTCGAATATGGCAACGGTTCGTCGCGTGACTGGGCTGCCAAGGGCACCAACCTGCTTGGCGTCAAGGCGGTCATCGCCCAGTCGTTCGAGCGTATCCACCGCTCCAACCTCGTCGGCATGGGCATCGTGCCCTTCGTCTTCGAGGAAGGCACGACCTGGGAATCGCTCGGCCTGAAGGGTGACGAGAGCGTCACTATCGACGGCCTGGCAAACGTCCAGCCGCGTGAAAAGCGCATTGCCAAGATCACCTATGCCGACGGCTCGGTGAAGGACGTACCGCTGATCTGCCGCATCGATACGCTCGATGAGGTCACCTACATGAACAATGGCGGCATCCTGCAGACGGTTCTGCGCGATCTCGCCGCCTGATGCATCGCTGATGCTCGAATGAACGAAGCCGGGGCTTTCACGAGCCCCGGTTTTTTTGTGATCGCCGGTACCGTTCGCCTCACTCCAACGTGATTTTCCGTTGACGGAGGACCGGAGTATGAAGGGTGCCGACAGAGACTGTACGCCTGTACAACACCACTGAAATTCTGCTGCCTGAAATGCCAACATCCTTGAAATGCCCAACATCCTGAAATGGAAGTCTGAATGTCTGGATCAAGCACCGTTCGCCACATCACGCTCGCCCTTGGCCTTGGCCTAATGGCGATGCCGGCTGTGGCTGAAGATGCAGTGAAACCGGCAGGCGTGGTAGAACTGTTCACCAGCCAGGGCTGCTCCTCGTGCCCGCCAGCGGATGCAGCGTTGAAGACGCTGATCGACGACGGCAAGGTCGTTGCGCTCTCCTATCACGTCGACTACTGGAACTATCTCGGCTGGGCCGACACTTTGGCCTCGAAGGACAACACTGCCCGGCAATATGCCTATGCGAAGATGTTCGGCCGCAGCGGTGTCTACACGCCTCAAGCAGTGCTCAACGGCCGCGACCATATCAACGGCGCCGATATCGACGGGATCAACAGCCGCCTCTCCGCGATGAATTCGGCGGGACAGGGCCTCGCCGTACCGGTCGCCGCCAATGTCAGCAAGGATGAGATCGATATCAAGATCGGGGCAGGCACCGGCAAGGCCAATGTCGTCGTCGTTTATTTCAACCGGCAGCAACTTGTCGATGTGAAGAAGGGCGAAAACAGCGGCAAAAAGATTTCCTACTGGCACTCCGTCCGCGATGTCCAGACGATCGGCATGTGGGATGGCAAGCCTGCCAATTTCGTTCTGCCGGCTTCCATCCTCAACGAGGGTGAAAACGGCGGCTGTGCCGTGCTTCTGCAAAAGATGAAAGACAGTGAGACACCTGGCGCCATCGTCGGCGCTGTGACTGTCATGGCGGATAAAGCCGCCAATTGACACATAGTCTGGTTCGGCCCGGCAGCATCGAGGGGCTGGGGCTGAGGGTTCGAAGATGCCGGACCGAACCGGCCACGTTTCGCAGGTGCAAGCAGCACCCGATCGACATGGCATCAGGAGCAACCGCGCCCGATGGACGCTTTGGCTAGCCACTCCATTGCTGCACCCGTTTGCGGCAGAAAAACCACAAACAGACATGCAGGCCGGTCACTCGGAAGGACTCCCTTGTGCCAGCGAGCGCGAGTGTCCTTGCCAATTGGGGCGCCGGTTTGTTTGAAATGCGGCAGGCGAAAAAAAGTCTTGGCCGACCGCTTCCGGCTTTGCGGCTTGCATTTCAGCCCCGGTCAGGCAAACTGTTATCGTCCTGTCACAATAAAAGGCCGGAGTACCGATGACTGATCAGCCGGATTTGCCGCAAGGCGAGACCCGTTCCGAAAGGCAGAAATCGTCCGATGTGGTTGTTAATCTGCACGAATACCGCAGCAGCAATCAGGACCAGCTTCCCATCACCTTCCACCGCCGCGAGCTTGATATGATCCTCAGGGTCTATGGCCGCATGGTCGGGGACGGAGAGTGGCGCGACTATGCCATGGACCACTTGCGCGACAAGGCGGTCTTCTCGGTTTTCAAGCGGTCTGGTGAAATGCCGCTGTTCCGGATCGAAAAGAATCCGAAATTGTCATCCAAGCAAGGCGCCTTCAGCGTCGTCAATACGCATGGCATGATCCTCAAGCGCGGTCACGACCTGCAGCAGGTCCTCAAAGTCTTCGACAAGATGCTGAAGCTCATCAAGACCTGAGTTAGGCTTGGTAGAGCGTGTCGGGGTAGATGCCCGGCTCCGGATCGGTCGTCAGCCCTTCGCCGAGTGGCAATTGCATGATGATGGTATCGAGCCAGCGGCCATGCTTGAAACCCGTGCCCTTCATCAATCCGCCATGCTCGAAACCAGCGGCGCGATGGACCGCGACGGAAGCTGGATGGGCACCGCCGATGACGGCGACCATCTGGCGGAATCCGAGTTGCGTACAGCGCCGGATCAATTCAGCCAGCAGCGCCTTGCCGACACCCTGGCCGCGGGCCTCGGGCGCCAGATAGATCGAATCCTCGACCATGAACCGATAGGCGGTGCGCGTGCGGAACGCTGACGCATAAGCATAGCCGAGGAGCACGCCCTGCGCATCGACAGCGGCGATATAAGGATAGCCGTTGCCGGTAATCGCAGAAAACCGCGACGCCATTTCCGGCTCGCCCGGTGGCGTCATCTCATAAGAGGCCACGCCGTTCAGAACCGAGTCCTGATAGATCGCGGTAATCGCGGCGATGTCTGAAAGGGTGGCGTCACGAAGCGTGAAGGGCATGGGCGGACCTGACTGAGAAAGGGCATTCTCCTCTGCCATATCGTATTCGTGCGTTCAAGCGAGTGCCCGCCATCGTTTTCCGGACAACAAAAAAGGCGGCCGAAGCCGCCTTTTCAGATGTATTCCAGTTCCAAGTTATTCCTTGTTTCCGAGGAAACGCAGCATGAACAGGAACAGGTTGATGAAGTCGAGATACAGCGTCAGCGCGCCCATGATGGCCTTGCGACCGGTGGCTTCGGCACCTTCTTCTTCGAAGTACATTTCCTTGATCTTCTGGGTATCGTAAGCCGTAAGGCCTGCGAAGATCAGAACACCGATAGCCGAGATCGCAAAATCAAGCGCCGACGAGGCGAGGAAGATATTGACGATCGAAGCGATGATCAGGCCGAAAAGGCCCATCATCAGGAACGAACCCATGCCGGACAGGCTACGCTTGGTGGTGTAGCCGTAGAGCGACAGGGCACCGAACGAAGCAGCCGTGACGAAGAACGTCTGGGTGATGCTCTGGCCGGTATAGATCATGAAGATCGACGACAGCGAGAGACCCATCAGACCGGCATAGACCCAGAAGGTCGTCTGCGCAGCGGATACGCTCATCGAGTTGATGCGGAAGCTCATGTAGAACACCAGAGCCAGCGGTGCGAGCATGATGACCCACTTCAGCGGGCTCACATAGATCGCCTGACCGAAGGCCGTCAGCTGTCCGTCCGCGAAAGCGAACTGAAATGCAGCATAGGCGGCGATACCGGTGATCGCCAGACCGAGGGCCATCAGGTTGTACACCTTGAGCATATAGGTGCGCAGACCTTCGTCGATTACGGCCCCCGCCTGTGCGCCGGCAGGCGACATTCGGGTTTGGTAGTTTCTAAGATCAGCCATTGTTTCCTCTTTAAAAGCCCCGGTTAAGTTTACGGTGTCGGGCGGTAAGGGCGCATCCATGACGGTGCAAGCCACTTGACCCAGGCGCCGCTGCGGGGCTCCAGCATGCCTAGGGTGAATATGATGTCGAAATACGACTTGCACAAGACCGGCAGCCCCTGGAATCAGCCGAAAAGCGGATTCTCAGGGCTTTCAGGGGCTAACGTTAACGGTTAACTGGGCGCTTAGAGCTCGCGTAGGACGGGTGCGGCCTTCTGACCGAGCACCCGCCAGGTGCCCGCCAGACCGAAACCGACCGTGACGATCAGGGCGACAGCCATGGTGATCAGCGCCACATCCGGCAGGAAAGAGGACGGCAAACTCATGATTTTGCTCACCACGAACCATGCCGCGACGCCACCGGCGAACAGCGCGAAGATCGCCGTCGATAGACCCAGCATGGCGTATTCGTAGCAGAAGGCGCGGATCAGCGTCGAGCGCGTCGCGCCCAGCGTCTTCAGCACCACAGCATCATGGGTGCGCGCCCGGTTGCCGGCCGCAAGTGCACCGGCAAGCACCAGAATGGACGCCACGAGCGCGACCGCAGCAGCGGCGCGAATAGCGGTTGCCAACTGGCCGACCAGCACGTTGATGATGTCGAGCGCGTCCTTGACCCGCACGCTGGTGATCGTCGGATAGGCATTGGTAATGGCTTTGAGGGTGGCCGCCTCCTCCTGCGCCGTCGCACCGGGATCGATCACGGTGGCCAGCCAGGCGTGGGGCGCCCCGGCAAAGGTGTTGGGCGAAAACACCATGACGAAATTGATCGACAGGGATTCCCACTCGACCTTGCGGAAATTGGCAATCCGAGCGGTCAGGTTACGGCCGAGCACGTTGACGGTGACGGTGTCGCCGATCTTCAGGCCCAGTTCACCGGCCTCTTCGGACGAAAACGACACCAGCGGTTCGCCGGTATAATCCGGTGTCCACCAGTCCCCTTCCGTCAACGTCGAATTTTCCGGCTTGTTCTTGGCATAGGTAATGCCCCGGTCACCGCGCAGCACCCACTGGCCGGCGGGCGGTACATTCATCTTCGTCACATCTTGGCCGTTGAAAGCGAGGATGCGGCCACGCAGCATCGGCACCTCGATGACCTTGCCCTCCGGCAAGCTTGTCTGCAGCAGCGAGCGAAAACCCTCAACCTCGGCGCTCTGGATATCGACAAAGAAGAAGTTCGGTGCCCGTTCCGGCAGGTTGCCGGTCAACTCGCGGCGAAGGTTACCGTCGATCAGCGCCAGCGTCACGAGAAGTGCCAGACCAAGGCCGAGCGACAAGACGACCGAAGGCGTCAGCGCGCCGGGACGATGAATGTTGCCGATGGCCAGCCTCAGAGCCGGCGAACTGACCCGCGGCGCCCGGCGGGCAAGCATGGCGACCAAAATGGCGACGCCGCGCAGCACCACAAACGAAAAGGCGATGGCGCCGAGGAAGGTCAGCGAAATCTTCCGGTCATAGGCGGTGAAGATGGCAAGGCCTGCAAGAGCGCCAAGGCAGAGGGCGGCGGCCACCAGATAGGGCCAGGACGGCAAACGAGCGCGCTCGAAGCCTTGCTCGCGGAACAGCGCGGTTGCCGGAACTTCGCGGGCATGACCGAGCGGCAGGATGGCGAAAGCAAGCGAGGTCAAAAGGCCGAACACGGCGGCAAGACCAAGGGCACCCGGATAGATCTGGAACGCCGTCGATACCGGCAGGACACCGGCAAGGAACTGCGCCGCGACAAACGGAATGAGCGCGCCAAGGACGAGCCCGATACCGATGCCGATAAAGGCAATCAGAAGGATCTGGATGAGATAGATGGTTGTGACCATCGAGGCGGGTGCACCGACGCATTTGAACGTGGCGATGACGCCGCGTTTGGAATCGAGATATGCGCGCACCGCATTGGCGACACCGACACCACCGACGATCAGTGCTGTCAGCCCGACGAGGGTGAGGAACTGAGAGAAGCGGGTGATATTGGCCGTCAGTGCCGGGGCCGCATTCTGGCTGGTGCGAACCGACCATCCGGCCTGCGGAAACTTTTCCTCAGCCTGCCTGCGCAGGGCTGGCACGCTGGTGCTATCGGCAACCTTCACCTTGTAGGTATGCTCGACCAGACTGCCCGTCTGCACGAGACCGGAAGCATCAAGCGCCGCTTTCGAGATCAGTAGGCGCGGTGCAAAACCGAAACCGTCAGACAGGGCATCCGGTTCGCGCACGATGGTGCCAGCGACACGAATACGCGCTGTCCCAAGCAGGATTTCATCGCCCGTCTGGATGCTAAGGCGCTCCAGCAGCAATGGCGCGGCAAGCGCGTTGTAAATCCCATTGTTTTCAGAAAGCGCATCGCCAAGCGGTGCCGCCGGTTCGCTTTCCAACGTACCGTAAAGCGGATAGGCGCCATCGACGGCTTTCAGCTCGACCAAAGCCTGATTGGAGCCATCCTGCAACCGCGCCATCGAACGCAGTCCGGACGAGACGGCGACAGGGCCGAGACTATCGACAAAGGCCTTTTCTTCGTCCGTGGCGACGCGGTTATTGAGTTCGAAGCGGATATCGCCGGCGAGCAATTCGCGGCCCTGGCTGGCAATCGAGCCGGTGATCGACTGCGACAGGGAATTGACCCCGGCTATAGCCGCCGTTCCAAGTGCTACGCAGGCGAGGAAAATATAAAAGCCCTTCAATCCGCCGCGCATTTCGCGCAGCGCAAGGCGCAAGGCCAGCCCAAGACGGAAGCCGCCGAAAGTCGCGGCCCTCATGCGGACGCGACCTTGGACAGCGAAGCGGAAACGGATGGTTCGTGACCGGAGCCGGACACGATCTCGCCGGAGCGGACACGCACCTGGCGCGAGCAGCGGGCGGCCAGTGCCGTGTCATGGGTGACCAGAACCAGCGTCATGTCACGCTCGGCCTGCTTGGAGAAGATCAGGTCAGCGACCTGTTTTCCAGTTTCGCCATCGAGATTGCCGGTCGGCTCATCAGCAATCAGCAGCTTTGGCGAGGGCGCGAGCGCCCGGGCAATGGCAACGCGCTGCTGCTCGCCGCCGGACAATTGCCCGGGATAATGCGACAGCCGTTCACCGAGGCCAACCGAGATCAGTTCCCGGCGGGCGATCTCGAAAGCGTCGCGCACATTGGCAAGCTCGAGCGGCACGGCGACATTTTCCAGCGCCGTCATGTTGGGAATCAGATGGAACGACTGGAAGACGATGCCAATGTTGCGGCCACGGAACTCCGCTACCCGGTCTTCGCTCAAACCATGCAGTGGCGTGCCGTCGATAACGATCTCGCCGCTGTCGAGACGTTCGAGACCCGCCAGAACCATCAAAAGCGTGGACTTGCCGGACCCGGACGGACCGACGATCCCAACGGACTCTCCCGCCTCAATGGTCAGATCCATACCCTTGAGCACATGAACGGACGCAGCGGCCTGGCCGAGGGTCAGATCCGCATTTTTCAGTTCGATCATGGTTTTTGCCAAGGGAAACTGTCCTATATGTAAAAATATGAAGGTTGCCGGAGCGGCTGAGTTTTACCGATTTAAGGGCGCAATGATGCGAATAAAAGGTTTCTGTACATTTTTGTTGGCGATCACGGCAATTGTGATCATGCCCGCCATCAGCCGCGCCGAACCGGTAAGCCTCGTCGGGTTCGGCGATAGTCTGATGGCTGGCTATCAGTTGCCGGCGGAAGACGCCTTCCCCGCCCGGCTGGAAAAAGCTCTGCGTGCGAAAGGCCACGATGTGACGATCAGCAATGCCGGCGTCTCCGGCGACACAACGTCTGGCGGCCTGGCGCGGATCGATTGGTCGGTTCCGGATGGCACCAAGGGCGTGATTCTCGAACTCGGCGCCAACGACGCCCTGCGTGGTATTGCGCCCGAGGAAAGCCGCAAGAACCTTGTTGCGATGATCGAAAAGCTGCAGTCGCGCGGGATCAAGGTGTTGCTTGCCGGAATGATAGCGCCACCAAACATGGGAGCGGATTATGCCGCACGGTTCAATCCGATCTATTCCGAACTTGCCAAGACCTACGGCCTTGAACTCTATCCATTCTTCCTCGACGGTGTGGTCGAAGATGCCAAGCTGAAGATCGAGGATGGCATGCATCCCAATGGTGATGGCATCGGCGTCATGGTCGAGCGAATCCTGCCATCTGCCGAACGTTTCCTGCAATCACTCTCAACGGGGGGCTGACGCTAACCAAACAACAACTCTTTGCTTGTTCAGCGCCTGTTAATCCCGTTGGATAAATATTGCAGGTGCGAAATTATATTTGCTTCTAACAGGCAAGCATGATTCGCTGGGTTATCTTCAAGAGATTCGGGGAGCTCGTTATGCCGAGACTTTTCACCGCCCTCGAGATACCGCGTAATGCCGCAATGAGCCTTTCATTGTTGCGTGGTGGTCTTCCCGGTGCCCGTTGGATCGATGTGGAGAACTACCACATCACTCTTCGCTTCATCGGTGACGTCGAAAACCGCACTGCCGACGAGATCGTCGACAAGCTGGACCGGATCGAACGCCCGGAATTCCAGCTACAGCTGACCGGCACCGGCGCTTTCGGATCGAAAAAACCGCATTCTGTCTGGGCGGGCGTCAGCAACCCGCCGGAACTCTACGCACTTCAGGCCGAAATCGAGCGGATCTGCCAACGGCTTGGCCTGCCCGCCGACCCGCGAAAATTCACCCCCCATGTGACGCTCGGCCGGTTGCGGGCCTCGCGGGTTGAGGATGTGGTCAGCTATCTCTCGGGCCGCGGCGGCTTCTACACCAACCCGTTCACCGTCTCACGCTTCGTGCTTCTGTCGTCGCGCGATTCCGTCGGTGGCGGTCCTTACGTGACCGAAGAAGTCTTCCCGCTCTATGAGCGCTCTTCGAGCCTGCCGATCAGCAACATACATCCCTCGAAGAGCATGTTGTAGACAGTCTCAAAGCCTTCCGGCCCCTCATAGTAGGGGTCGGGAACATTGATGATGATGCCCTGGGTATATTCCAGAAACAGGTGCAGCTTGTGCTGCGCATCCAGCGGCGCCATCGCCCGCAGAGTGGCGAGATTGCTGGCGTCCATCGCAAAAATCAGATCAATCGCCTCGAAATCACCTGCATGAACCTTCCGGCAGCGCTGACGCGCAATGTCGATACCATGTTTCCGCGCAACCGCGATCGAGCGGCGATCCGGCGGATCACCAATATGCCAGCCGCCAGTTCCCGCTGAATCGACATCCACCAACCCATCCCCTGCGACATGCCGCAAAATACCCTCGGCCAGGGGTGAGCGGCAGATATTGCCGAGACAGACGAAAAGAATTCTGACAGGTTTCATGCTATTCAACGGCTTGAGGAAAAGGTTGAACCTATCCGCAGCTGCCGCGTTGTGGAACCGGAATATCACTTGCCGCTGCGAATAAAACTGGAGGGGATTGCGCCATGAAACAGGAAAAGCTCGGCAAGGAAGCCGTTGCCGAAAACCTTTCGAAGATGGAGGGCTGGGTTCTTGCCGAAGACGGGCTCTCGATCTGGAAAGCCTTCCGCTTCAAGAGCTTCGTCGAAGCCTTCGGCTTCATGACCGAAAGCGCGATTTCGGCCGAGAAGCTCAACCACCACCCCGAATGGTTCAATGTCTACAACAAGGTGGACGTGACGCTGACCACCCATGATTCGCAAGGACTGACCGAGCTGGACTTCAAGCTTGCCGCCAGGATGGACCGCGCGGCGGCAGGCCGGATGCCTGACCACCTTAAATAGGGCATTTGAAAGAGCGCCATTTGAAATCTTCGCCCTGCTCACCATATGATTTTCCATGACGAATGGGACACACAGGATGGATGACATCAAGATCGGCGAGATTTTGCTGCCTGGCGAGGAAAGCGAACAGGAAGCAAAGGCCCGTAAGGTTGAGCGCCGGTTCTGGCCGACCCTGAAAAGGGCGATGCGGCAGATCCCGTTCAGCCGTGACGTCGTTGCCGCCTATTACTGTGCCATGGACCCGGCGACACCCCTGCGCACACGCGGCATCCTGCTCGGAGCGCTCGCCTATTTCGTCATGCCGTTGGATTTCATTCCCGACGTCTTGGCCATGGTCGGCTTTTCCGACGACATTGCCGTGCTGACCGCCGCCTTTGCCGCGATCAGCGGCCAGATCAAGGAGAAGCACTACATCAAGGCCGACGAGGCCCTGCAGGATAAACTGCCCGACTGATCCACGTCAGTAGGCGCTATCAACGCCGCCTTCTTCAAGCAGCGCCCGTAATTTGCCGAAGGCGAGGCGGATGCGTGATTTGACGGTTCCAAGCGGCAGGCCCGTGGCTTGGGAAATCTCCGAATGGGACTGGCCGAAGAAAAATGCCATCTGAATCAGCGCAACTTGCTCTACGGGCAGCTTCGCCAGCGCAATCCGGACGATCTGCTCGCGATCTTCGCTTTCAATCAGGTCATCCGGCGCGGGCGGCGCCGCAGGCAGGAGAAGCGGCTCATGCGCGTCAAGCGTCCCATTGCGCTGCCGTCGCGCCACATCGATGCGCCGGTTGCGGGCGATCCGGAAAAGCCACGTGGAAAGCGATGACTTCTCCGGATCGTAGAGGTGCGCCTTCTGCCAGAGAATAACCATCACCTCCTGCACGACCTCCTCCGCCTCCGCGACACCGGCATTCTGCCGCATCAGGAAGGATTTCAGTCGTGGAGCAAAAAAGTCGAAGAGTTCCGAAAAGGCGGTCTGATCACGATTGCGTGCGACGGCCACGGCAAGGGCGGTGAAATGCTGTCTGACTTCAACATTCATTCCGCTTTTGATGGCCTCCCGCCCTGATTTCCGCAGTATTTAACCAGAGGTACAGCGCTTTTGCCAAAGGTCAAACTCTTGCCTGATTCTTTGTGAAATAAAACCAGCGCCGGGCACGCGTCGGCTGATCGGGCAATTGCCCGGCAAGCGAAACGTGCATGGCAGACGGAATTCGGCATTTTCCCGCCGCGGCCGCTCTCTGGGTTTTCGCACACAATGGATCGAGGCAAGCTTGGATCGTTCGGGCGCTTCAACGTTAGCCTGAAACTCGAGCCGGGTTTGCGGCGTACTCTGTTCCGTATTAAAGCGGAAAGGCAGCGAATTCGGGGAATGTTGACGGTTTGGTAACCTGAATTAAGTCAAAATCAATTAAATCATGACCATGCGTGGCCCGGCTGATGCTGATCGGGCTTTGGCAGCAAGAAACCGGCAGGACAAGATGTTTGTAAGAAAGCTTAACCTCGCAATCGCACTCGTGCTGGCAACTGCCGGCGTTGCTTCGGCTCAGTCGCCGACCCGCATTCAGCAGTTCAATGCCTGGGGCGCCTATTCCTATCAGGCCGGCGCTGGCAAGGTCTGCTATGTGCTTTCGGTCCCGAAGGAAAAGAGCCCGGCCAATGTCGATCACGGCGATGTCTTTTTCCTCGTGTCCCAGCGCCCCGGCCAGAACATCTCCTACGAACCGCAGGCGATGATGGGTTACCCGCTCCAGGACAGCTCCAAGGTCACCGTCACCATCGACAACAAGAATTTCACGATGTTCACCAAGGGGAACTCCGCTTGGGTGGAAAATGCCGCTGAAGAGCCGGCGCTCGTGGCTGCGATGAAGACCGGCAAGGCGATGTCCGTTGCCGCCAAGTCGCGCAAGGGTACGCCGACGGCCTATTCCTATTCGCTCTCGGGCATTTCGGCTGCGCTGAAGCAGATCGAAAACTGCAAGTAATCAGGCAACGTCGCCTCCGATCGTTTGAAAGGCCGGTTCATCCGGCCTTTTGGCGTTAAAGCCTTTTTGCAGATCTGCCCTGAAGCGCCGGAGGGTGACGCGGGGCGAAAACCGTGCTAAAGGCCCGGTCAACGATAGCTGCGTGGATCGTTGACGTTCCCGATGCGCGGCAAACGAACTCTGATCTCAGCATTGACGCAACCGGTTGCAGGCAAAAGCGCTTGAACGGGCCTTGCGTATCGCAAACATGGGAAATGGCGAGAATGGCCGCGACTGAAGCACTCGATCTGGACCGCCCCGTCAAGGCACCGGTCCGTCCGGCCATGGCCGCCGAAAAGCCGACGCTGATCGGCCTTTCGCGCGAAGACATGGGCAAGGCGCTGGCCGAAATCGGCGTCCCGGCAAAACAGGTGAAGATGCGGTCGAGCCAGCTCTGGAATTGGCTCTACGTGCGCGGCGTTTCCGATTTCGACCACATGACCAATGTGTCGAAGGACATGCGTGAGCTGCTGAAGAAGCATTTCACCATCGCCCGCCCGGAAATCGTCGAAGAACAGATCTCCACCGATGGTACCCGCAAATGGCTGCTGCGCTTCCCGCCGCGGGGTGCTGGTCGTCCCGTCGAAATCGAGACAGTCTATATTCCCGAAGAAGGCCGCGGCACGCTCTGCGTTTCCAGCCAGGTCGGCTGCACGCTCACCTGTTCGTTCTGTCATACCGGCACCCAGAAGCTGGTGCGCAACCTGACGGCCGAAGAAATTCTCTCGCAGCTGCTGCTTGCCCGCGACCGCCTGGGCGACTTCCCGGACCGGGACACGCCTGTGGGCACCGTCATGCCGAGCGAAGGCCGGAAGGTCTCGAACATGGTAATGATGGGCATGGGCGAGCCACTCTATAATTTCGAGAACGTCAAGACAGCGCTCTTGATCGCCACCGACGGCGACGGGCTATCGCTGTCGAAGCGCCGCGTCACGCTGTCGACTTCCGGCATCGTTCCGGAAATCTTCCGCACCGGCGAGGAAATCGGCGTCATGCTGGCGATCTCGCTGCATGCGGTGAAGGACGACTTGCGCGACATGCTGGTGCCGATCAACAAGAAGTATCCGCTGAAGGAACTGCTCGACGCCTGCCGGAAATATCCCGGCCTGTCGAATGCCCGCCGCATCACCTTCGAATATGTCATGCTCGAAGGCGTCAACGACACGCTGGAAGACGCCAAGGAACTGGTGCGCCTCCTGAAAGGCATTCCGGCCAAGATCAACCTCATCCCGTTCAACCCATGGCCGGGCACGAACTACCAGTGTTCGAAATGGGAGCAGATCGAGAAGTTTGCCGACTTCATCAATGCGGCCGGCTATGCCTCGCCGATCCGCACGCCGCGTGGCCGCGACATTCTCGCCGCTTGCGGCCAGCTGAAATCGGACTCCGAGCGTATGCGCAAGGTCGATCGCATGGCATTTGAGGCAATGATGATTGCCAACCATGGCGAGGATTGATCAGCAAATTTGATGGATGCTGGTCCGCATTTGGATTGATTTAAGTGTCCAGCCTTCCTAAGACTGCCTGAAAATCAGTCTTGGAGGACACCTATGCGCTCACTTCTCATTGCCTTGGCGGCAACTGTCGCCCTCACCCTGCCCGCCCGGGCGGAAGATGTCACGGTTGCGGTTACCGCCATCGTCGAACATCCGGCACTCGATGCCGTGCGTGATGGCGTCAAGGAAACCCTGGCTGCCGCCGGCTACAAGGAAGGCGAGAACCTCAAGTTCATTTACGAATCCGCACAGGGCAACCCGGCAACGGCAGCGCAGATCGCTCGCCAGTTCGCCGGCGAAGCGCCAAACGTCATCGTGCCGATCTCGACACCGTCGGCCCAGGCCGTCGTGTCCTCGACCCGCGACATCCCGGTTGTCTTCACCGCCGTTTCCGATCCGCTCGGCGCGCAGCTGATCAAGGACATGGACAAGCCGGGCGGCAACGTCACCGGTCTTTCCGATCTGTCGCCGGTTGCCGAACATGTGGCACTGATCAAGGAAATCCTGCCGAACGTGAAGTCCATCGGCTATCTCTACAATTCGGGTGAGGCAAACTCCGTATCGCTGCTCGCCGTCCTGAAGACGGAAGCTGAAAAGGCTGGCCTGACAGTAGTTGAATCCGCCGCCACCAAGTCCGCCGAAGTCCAGGGTGCAGCCCGCGCATTGGTCGGCCGCGCCGACGTCATCTACGTACCCACGGACAACACGATCATTTCGGCGCTCGAAGGCGCTGTTGCCGTCGCCGTCGAAGCCAAGCTGCCGCTGTTCACCGCCGATACGGATTCCGTCTCGCGTGGCGCCGTTGCCGCTCTCGGCTTCAACTACAAGGATGTCGGCAAGCAGACCGGCGACATCGTCGTTCGCATCCTGAAGGGTGAAAATCCGGGCAATATCGCCGTCAAGGTTGCTGCGGGTACCGATCTGGTCATCAACAAGGGTTCTGCCGCCAAGATGGGCGTCACCTTCCCGGAAAGCGTTCTCGCCCGCGCCACCCGCGTCATCGAATAAGGCCATACCGCCTTATATTTGCACAATCTGATTGATTTTGAGCCGCCCTCCTTCCATACGGGGGCGGTTCATTTGTAAAACAGGCTTGGTTTCGGCGGCGTTACTTTCAAAGTGCTATAGCGTCCGGACGAGTTTGAAGACGAAAAGAGAAGAGGACCGACCGCGGTGAGTCAAATTGCCTTCTGGGGAGCAGTCGAGCTTGGGCTCGTCTATGCCTTCGTCGCCATCGGCGTGTTCCTCGCCTTCCGCGTGCTCGATTTTCCGGATTTGACCGTTGACGGTTCGTTTCCGCTTGGCGCTGCCGTGACCGCCGTGCTGATCATCGCCGGGGTCAATCCATGGCTCGCCTCTGGCGTTGCCATGGTCGCAGGCGCTGCCGCGGGCATCGTCACCGCCATCCTCAACGTCCGCTTCCGTATCCTCAATCTTCTGGCCTCGATCCTGACGATGATTGCGCTGTTCTCGGTCAATCTGCGCGTCATGGGCAAGCCGAACGTCGCGCTGATCAACGCCGACACGATGCTGTCGCCCTTCTTCGGCCTTGGGCTGCGGGACTTTTACGTTCGTCCGCTGTTCATCGGGCTCCTCGTTGTCGTCGCTGTCATCGCCGTCTGGCGCTTCCTGGAAAGCGATGCTGGCCTCGCGATGCGGGCAACCGGCGCCAATGCGCGCATGGCCCGTGCACAAGGCGTCGATACCAGCCGCCAGATCTATCTCGGCATGGCGCTCTCCAATGCGCTGGTGGCGCTTGGCGGCGCGCTGTTTGCCCAGACCAACGGCTTTGCCGACGTGACCTCGGGTGTCGGCACCATCGTCGTCGGTCTCGCCGCCGTCATCATCGGTGAAACCCTGCTCGGCGCACGTGGCATCCTGATTGCGCTGATCGGCTGCGTGCTCGGCTCGATCCTCTACCGCATTGCCATTCAGCTGGCGCTCTCGACCGATATGCTCGGCCTGCAGGCCTCCGACCTCAATCTGGTCACGGCGGCCCTCGTCACCTTCGCCCTCGTTCTTCCCCGCCTGCGCCGCGGAGGTGCCGCATGATCAAGCTAAACGATATCCAGGTCATCTTCGGCAAGGGAACGCCGCTGCAGAAGCAGGCGCTGAACGGCGTCAGCCTGACGGTCGAGGAAGGCACCTTCGTCACCGTCATCGGCTCCAATGGCGCCGGTAAATCCACCGTGCTTGGCGTGCTTGCCGGCGACGTCATCCCGACCTCGGGCCAAGTCACCATCGGCAATCAGGACGTCACCCGCAAGGGCACGGCCGCCCGCGCCGGGCTTGTCGCTCGCGTCTTCCAGGATCCGTTGGCAGGCAGCTGCGGCGCCCTGTCGATCGAGGAAAACCTGGCGCTGGCCGCACGGCGCGGCGAAAGCCGCGGTCTCGCACCCGCCCTCGGACCCAAGCGCCGCGAACATTTTCGCGAGCGGATCGCCGAGCTGAACCTCGGCCTCGAGAACCGCATGCGCGACCGCATGGACCTGCTGTCGGGCGGCCAGCGCCAGGCGGTCTCGCTGGTCATGGCGACGCTCGCGGGCTCCGAAGTGCTGTTGCTCGACGAGCATACGGCTGCGCTCGATCCCGGCATGGCCGAGTTCATCATGAACCTTACTCAGAAAATCGTCTCCGAGCGCAAGCTGACAGCGTTGATGGTGACCCACTCGATGCGCCAGGCGCTTGATTTCGGTCACCGTACCATCATGCTGCATGCGGGCGAAGTGGTGCTCGACGTCTCCGGCGACAGCCGCAAAACGCTGCAGGTCGAAGACCTCATCGCCATGTTCCGCAAGATTCGCGGCCAGACGCTGGACGACGACGCGCTGCTGATCGGCTGATCAGCGCGTCTGCGTGAACAGGATCTTCACCGCAAAGATCGAGAACACGCCGGCAAAGGTGTAGTCGATGCCGCGCATGACGCCCTTGCGGCGCTGCAACCAGCTCGACAACCAGTCAGCCGTCAGAATGACCAGGACATTCACCGGCATCGCCGCAACGATGAAGAAGAAGCCGAGGAACAGGAGCTTCTGCGTCACCGCCGGGTCGTTGGCGGTGACGAACTGCGGCAGGAAGGTCATGAAGAAGATGATGACCTTCGGATTGAGCAAGTTGACCCACAGCCCCGTCGAAATATTGGCCAGAGCCGATGCACCGGTATCATCGACCTTCTTGACCGTCAGTGTCGATCCATACCGGATCGCCTGCACCGCCAGCCAGAACAGATAGGCGGCACCGCCGGTCTTCAGGATCATGAAGGCGGTCGGCGAGGCGGTGATCAGTGCCGAGATGCCGAAGGCGACCAAAAGCGTGTGCACGACACAGCCAAGGCTGGTTCCGACAACGATGAAGAAGGCCGCCGCCTTGCCTTGGCTCAGCGCCCGGCTGATCGAAAGCGTCATATCAGGACCCGGCGTCGCCGCCAGCAGCAGCGTTGCTGCGGTGAAAGCCAGAAGTGTCGGCAAGCTCGGCAGGAAATCCATGTTCAGGTCTTTCGCGGAATGGAATTGTTGTCTCGATATCACAGCCCATGTTAGATTGCAGCTACGTAATCGGCAGGAGTTTCCATGACAAAGAGCGCACAGATTGTTTTGGACGAGGAGCTCGGCGCTTTTGTCGACCGGCAGGTTCGTGAAGGAAACTATGCCTCCGCAAACGATGTCGTTAAAGCGGGCTTGCGCCTGCTGCGCGAAGACGATGCAAAGCTTGAGACACTCAAAGCCGCGTTGATCGAGGGCGAGGAATCAGGCGACCCCGTCGAGTTCGACTTTGAGGATTTCCTCAAACAGATGCATGCCAAATATGCCTCCAAGTAGAGGCTACAGACTTTTACCCGCCGCGCGACAGGACTTGGAAAATATTTGGCGCTACAGTTTTGAAACATGGTCCTTGAAGCAAGCAGACGATTATCAGCGTCAACTAGTCGATACTTTTTCTGCCCTGGCCACCGGTAGAAAAAGAGGCCGTGACTTGCGGGTAATCAGGCCCGGTTATTTCTCCGTTATCTGCAATTCTCACTGTATTTTCTATCGCCACGTCGAAACCGGCATCCTCGTAGTCCGCGTACTGCACCAGCGAATGGATCCGATGCGGCATCTCTGACGCCGCTTAACCAACATTTCCCGGCGTGACGAGGGTTGCGTGGCCCGGCAATCTCGCTAAAAGTGCCGCAGAATTTTTCTTGGGCGCGATCCCGCACTTTCCCGGACAAGCCCGCGTTTTCTCTGACAAGACGGACAGACAAACATGGCAAAGCAAGTGAAAAAGGTCGTACTCGCCTATTCCGGCGGTCTCGACACGTCGATCATCCTGAAATGGCTACAGACCGAACTCGGCGCTGAAGTCGTCACCTTCACCGCCGATCTCGGCCAGGGCGAAGAGCTCGAGCCGGCCCGCAAGAAGGCTGAGATGATGGGCATCAAGGATATCTACATCCGCGATGTGCGCGAAGAATTCGTCAAGGATTTCGTCTTCCCGATGTTCCGCGCCAATGCCGTCTATGAAGGCGTCTACCTGCTCGGCACTTCGATCGCCCGCCCGCTGATCTCCAAGCACCTGATCGAAATCGCCCGCGAAACCGGCGCGGACGCGATTGCCCATGGCGCCACCGGCAAGGGCAACGACCAGGTCCGTTTCGAGCTTTCGGCCTATGCGCTGAACCCCGACATCAAGATCATCGCGCCCTGGCGCGACTGGTCGTTCAAGAGCCGCACCGACCTGCTCGCGTTTGCCGAAGCCCACCAGATCCCGGTTGCCAAGGACAAGAAGGGCGAAGCGCCGTTCTCCGTCGACGCCAACCTGTTGCACTCCTCGTCCGAGGGCAAGGTTTTGGAAGATCCGGCTGTCGAAGCCCCGAACTACGTTTACATGCGCACCATCTCGCCGGAAGAGGCTCCGGATGTCGCAACCACCGTCAAGATCGGCTTCCGCAAGGGTGACGCCGTTTCGATCGACGGCAAGGAAATGAGCCCGGCCTCGATCCTGACCGCACTCAACGCACTCGGCCGCGACAACGGCATCGGCCGCCTCGACTTGGTCGAAAACCGCTTCGTCGGCATGAAGTCGCGTGGCGTCTATGAGACCCCCGGCGGCACAATCCTGCTTGCGGCGCACCGCGCCATTGAATCGATCACGCTCGACCGGGGTGCAGCCCACCTCAAGGACGACATCATGCCGCGCTACGCCGAGCTGATCTATTACGGCTTCTGGTTCTCGCCGGAACGCGAGATGCTGCAGGCGCTGATCGACAAGAGCCAGGAGCATGTCGAAGGCGAAGTGACGCTGAAGCTCTACAAGGGCAATGTCATGGTCACCGGCCGCGAGAGCAACAAGTCGCTCTACTCCGACAAGCTGGTCACCTTCGAGGACGATCAGGGCGCCTACGACCAGAAGGACGCCGCCGGCTTCATCAAGCTGAATGCGCTGCGCCTGCGCACGCTGGCTGCCCGCAACCGCGACAAGTAAGCATTTAAGGTTTTCGCTCAGGAGCCCGCTTCCGCAAGGAGGCGGGCTTTTTCGTTTATTCGCCCGACGTCCTGGCGCTATCCAGCACCAGACGCCGCGTCGAATATTGAAACCAGACATAGCTGACAACCGAGGTCAACAGCATCACCGGGATGATCACGCCGAAGGCGATGAACGGCGTGCCGAGAAGGGCCGCTGCAAGTCCGCCAAGAAAGCCGCCGGCCATCTGGATGAAGCCCATCATCGCCGATGCCGAACCGGCAATGTGCGGGAAGGAATGCAGGGCGGCCGTGGTCATGTGCGGGGTCAGGAAAGCGGTGCCGAAGGCGGAAAAGGCGATCGGCAGCATCACCGAAAGATAGCTCGGCGCGATGAAATGGACGGATAGCGCAATCATCAGCGCGCCGATCCCACACAGGGCAAGCCCGACACGAACCGATCCTTCTCCGCCCAGTTTTGCCGCTGTCAGCTTCAGGCAGACCGAGCCTGAAAAATAGCAACCGCTCTGCATCAGCATGCCGATTCCGAAAGCCGTCGGCGTCATGCCGACCCTGTCGATCAGAATGAAGGATAGCATGGTCGATTGCGCATAGAGAGCACCCACCGAACCGCCGAGCACGATGGCAGCGGCAACGAAACGGGGATCACGGATAAGCTCGCCATAGGCCGACACAAGCGGACCCGGCCGGGCGCGGCGGCGATCCGGCACCGTGGTTTCGCGCATGAAGACGATGACAGCGACAATGGCGATCAGCCCGAACCCGATCAACAGGAAGAAAATCGCCTGCCAGCCAAATGCAGCCAACGCCAAGCCGCCGAGGGTCGGCGCCATGGCCGGGCCGATGGCCAGCATGATGCCGATCAGGTTCATGATCCGCGATGCCTCGGCACCGGTAAACTGATCGCGGACGATGGCGCGGGCAACAGTGATGCCGACGGAAGCGCCGATACCCTGAATGAGCCGCCCGGCCAGCAGCCAATCGACCGTCGGCGCAAAGGCGCAAACGAGGCTGCCAAGCAGATTGATACCGACGAAAGCCAGCGTCGCCTTTTTGCGGCCGAACGCATCCGACATCGGACCGGCGATCAGCTGGGCCACCGAGAAGCCACCGAAATAGACCGACAGCGTCAGCTTGATCATCGATTCCGTCGTGGCGAAGGCCTGCACCAGCTCCGGCATGGCCGGGGTGTAGATCGACATGGAGATCGGCCCAAGCGTCGCCAGCAAGGCGCCGAGCATGCTGGTCCGGCGTTCGCTCATCCGCAAGTTCATTCGGAAACACTTTTCTTGTCGGAGGAAACGGAGCGGTCCAGCTGGTGCAGGTTTTCGCGCAGACCCTTCAGGCTTGCACGAAGGGCCTCTCGGCCATCCGCATCAAGCCCTGAGGTTACCTGATCCATCAGGTCGCGGACTTCCCTGCGAATATTAAGAAGCAACGGATCGGCCTTATCCGTGACAACGACATTCTTTGCCCGGCGATCGCACGGATCAGGAACCCGCTCGACAAGGTCCAGACCTTCCAAACGGTCAAGATAGGTGGAGAGCGTCATTGGCTCGATACCCATCCTGATGGCGATATCGGCCTGCTTGATCCCCTCGGTCGCCGCCACCTGGATCAGCGCCCGGGCCTCGCCCGGCGTCACGCCCAGAGCCGACGCCGTGATGCGGCGGTCGAATGCCCCGCGCAGCAGCCGCGACACGTCGGTGAGCAACATGCCGATCGTATCGGTTTCCAGTCTGACCGGCATGGGAACTCGCTTTGGGATAATCGTAAGCTTTACTTATCAAGAGCCGGACGCACCGGCAAGTTTCGCATGAAGCTGAATTCAAATATTCAAAATTGATAATAAATCGATCACGAAATCATCAATCAAAAGCACGGGTTATGACAACAGCGTGCATCGCGCATGCGTGAATTGAACGTGTCCAGCACCCGGATGCAGAGTTCGCAGTGGGGGCAATCACGCTCCCGGCCTATTGGGAGAGATGATATGTTCAAGACAATTTTCGCCACCACAATTCTCGCTGCCAGCCTTTCGGCTCCGGCCTTTGCCGCCGGCATGATGGCCTGCGATGACGCATCGATCATGAAAACGGAAGAAATGGCCAAGGGCATGACCGATCCGATGAAGAAGGATCAGATGATGATGGCCATGAAGGAAGTCGACAGCGCCAAGATGGCGATGAAGGACGGCAAGACCACAGAATGCGCTACGCATCTCGACAATGCCATGAAGGCAACAGAGACCAAATAAGCGTCACCGATTTTCGCGCGGCAGGGCCTGACTTGGCTCTGCCCGCATCTTGACGGAATCATCCGCGCAAGGTCGAATGGGCTTCACGCGCGAGGAGATTCCATGACGCAGACCCTGCTTTTCGGCGCCTTTCTGGCAGCCCTTCTTTATGTGCTCATTCCCGGCCCCGCTTTTCTTGCCCTTCTTGGTATTGGCGCAGGCCAAGGCCGCAAGGCGGGGGCGATGTTCATGGGTGGGCATCTGGCAGGCGATCTGCTCTGGTCTACGCTGGCTTTGGTCGCGATTGTCGGCGCCAAGACGATCGGCAGCACGGTCTTCGATGTTCTTGGCCTGCTCTGCGGCTTCTATCTTGCCTGGATCGGCTGGAACGCGCTGAGGGCCAAGCCCCGCGGCGAAAACCGGCCCTTGATGACCGTCGAGCGGCCGTACCGGCGTGGCCTGATCTTCGGCCTGACCAATCCGAAAGGCTATCCGGTGGCGCTGGCGACGTTTACCGCGCTGCTCGCCGGATCTTCCAACGCGCTTGATTTTCACGCGCTACCCGCGCTGCTGGCCGTTTCCTTCCTCGGCTTTCTTGTTGCCGATGTCATTCTGATCGGCATCATCGGTGCCTCCGTGGTCCGGCGCTTCTACCGCCGCCACGAACTGGCGATCGTGCGCCTCTCCGGCGTTCTGTTCATGGGCTTTGCCGTGCAGGCCGTGTGGCATGCGGCGCCCGGCCTTTTGGGATTGCGCAAGCCTTGACCGGCGATCCCAGAGCGCCCACCTGACATCTTGATATCTCCACAATCGCTGCCGACAACGGGACGCAGCACCCGCTATCGGCGGGACAGACCGGAATGCGAAAGGACTGCCCATGACATCGAGCCCCGCGCTGAACGCTGCCATCACCGACTGGAACGGCCCGAACGGGTTGCCGCGCTTCGAGGCGGTCAGCGACAGCGATTTTGCGGCATCCTTCGAGGCCGCCCTTGCCGGACACGAGGCCGAAATCAGCGAAATTGCCGGCAATCCGGCCGCGCCAACATTTGAAAACACCATTGTCGCGCTCGAGACCGCCGGCGATGCGCTGTCGCGGGTCTCGTCGCTGTTCTGGAACCGTGCCGGCGCCCACACGAATGATACCATCCAGGCGCTGGAGCGGGATATCTCGCCAAAGATGTCGCGGCATTATTCGAAAATCGGCATGAACGCCGCGCTGTTCCAGCGCATCGACCAGCTCTGGGAGAAGCGTGAAAGCCTCGGCCTCACACTGGAGCAAATCCGGGTATTGGAGCGCCACTGGAAGGGGTTCGTCAAATCCGGCGCGAAGCTGCCGAAGCCGGAGCAAGAAACCCTTGCCGGGATCAACGAAAAGCTCGCCGGTCTTAGCACCCGGTTCGGCCAGAACGTGCTGGCCGACGAAAAGGGTTGGTCGCTCATTCTGTCGGATGGGCCGGAACTCGACGGCCTTCCGGATTTTCTGAAGGACGCCATGGCATCGGCAGCGCGCGAACGCGGCGAAGACGGCAAATACGCCGTGACACTATCGCGCTCGATCATCGAGCCTTTCCTGACATTTTCGGAACGCCGGGACATGCGTGAGCAATCCTTCAAGGCATGGGTCGCCCGCGGCGAAAATCCGGGCGAGACAGACAATCGCGGCGTCATCCGCGAAACGCTGGCACTGCGCAGCGAAGTCGCCAGCTTGCTCGGCTACGGTAACTTCGCCGAAATGAAGCTCGACAACACAATGGCAAAGACGCCTGCTGCCGTAAACGAACTCCTGCGCGCCGTCTGGGCAAAGGCCGTCAAGCGCGCTCGCGAGGAAGAAGCCGACATCGCAAACATGATTGCCGAAGACGGCAAGAACCACGATGTCATGCCCTGGGACTGGCGCTTCTATTCCGAACGCATCCGTGCGCAAAAATTCAATTTTTCCGAAGCGGAACTGAAGCCTTATTTGCAGCTCGAAAAGATCATCGACGCCTGCTTCGATGTTGCTAACCGGCTGTTCGGCATTCGGGCGATCGAGAAGAAAGGCATCACCGCCTACCATCCGGATGTGCGCGTCTTCGAAATCCGCGATGCCGGTAACACGCTCATCGCACTCTTCCTCGGCGACTATTTTGCCCGCAGCTCGAAGCGGTCCGGCGCCTGGATGAGCGCGTTCCAGTCGCAGCACAAGCTGCCGCTGAAGAACGGCAAAACAGGTGAAATCCCGATCATCTACAATGTCTGCAATTTTGCAAAACCGGCGGAAGGCAAACCGGCGCTGCTGTCGCTCGATGATGCCCGCACGCTGTTCCACGAATTCGGCCACGCTCTGCACGGCATGCTGTCGGATGTGACCTATCCGTCGGTATCAGGCACATCCGTATCGCGCGACTTCGTCGAACTGCCCTCGCAGCTCTACGAACATTGGCTGACGGTGCCTGCGATCCTCAAGCAATATGCCGTGCATTTCGAAACTGGCGAGACGATGCCGCAGGCGCTGCTCGACAAGGTTCTGGCGGCGCGCACCTTCAACGCCGGGTTCAACACGGTGGAATTCACCTCGTCGGCGATCGTCGACATGGAATTCCACACACGCGGCCCGATTGATGACCCGATGGCGGTTCAGGCAGAAATCCTGGCTGAGCTTGGCATTCCAAAGTCGCTGGTCATGCGCCATGCCTCCCCGCATTTCCAGCACATCTTCGCCGGCGGCTATTCGGCCGGCTACTATTCCTACATGTGGTCGGAAGTGCTCGACGCCGACGCCTTCGCCGCCTTTGAGGAAACCGGCGATGCGTTCAATGCGGCGATGGCAGGCAAGTTGAAGGACCACATCTATTCCGTTGGCGGCTCGATCGACCCGGAAGACGCCTACAAGGCCTTCCGTGGCAAGCTGCCAAGCCCGGATGCGATGCTGGCCAAGAAGGGCTTGGCGATCACGGAAGAGCTTTCAGGTTCCGACGCCTGAGGGGCCGCAGTCACGGAACTGTCGCCAAACCGTTGGAATAGATTCATCCAACTGTAAACGAACTGACATCGCTTTCGCCAAAGGTCCGGCTCGGGTTTCAGATGATTCCCGAGACGGTACCGGAGGCCGATTTGGTCGATATTCAGGATACGCTGACCCGCCGCTCCTTCCTGCTCTCGGCAGGCGCTGCCGGGTTTGCCGCCACGTCGGTTCTTGCCACACCATTCTATTCCCGAAGCTCCGGGAGACCGTTCTTCACCCATGGCGTGCAGTCCGGCGATGTCGATACCAAATCCGGCATGATCTGGACGCGGGCGGACCGGCCGTCGCGCATCGCCGTCGAATACTCGACCACCGAAAGCTTTTCCGCATCCATCCGATTGCCGTCGATTGATGCGCTGCCCGGCAGCGATTTTGCGGTCAAATGTGCGCTCGACAACTTGCTGCCTGATCAGGACATCTTCTATCGTTTCACCGCAACCGATCTCTATGACAGCAACAGCGTGTCCGAGCCCGTCACCGGCCGGTTTCGGACCGCCCCGCTGCGCCGCCGTTCGGTGCGCTTCGTCTGGTCGGGCGACACGGCTGGTCAGGGCTGGGGCATTGATGACACCGGCATGAAGACCTACTCGACCATGCAATTGCACGAGCCGGATTTCTTCATTCATTCCGGTGACACGATCTATGCCGACAACCCGATCCCCGACGAGATAGCCTTGAGAGACGGCACGATCTGGAAAAACCGGATCGTGACGCCGGAGAAACGCGAGGTCGCCCGCACACTCGATGAATATCGCGGCCAATGGAAATACAATCTGCTCGACGAGCACGTCCGCGCCCTCAATGCTGCCTGCCCGACTTTCTATCAGTGGGACGATCATGAGGTTTTGAACAACTGGTCGCCCTCGACCGATCTGCGCGACGATAACCGCTACCCGGACAAGGACGTGTCCGTCTATGCGGCGCGTGCCATGCAGGCTTTCCAGGAAATGACGCCGATCCGCGCCATCCCCGCCCAGCCCGGCCGCATCTTCCGCAAGATCCCGTATGGCCGTCTGCTCGACGTATTCTTCGTTGATCTGCGCTCCTATCGCGAAGCCAACCAGGGTGGTGGCAACGAATTGTTCGGCTGGCGGCAGGCGGATTGGCTGAAGCGGGAACTGGCCGCCTCGAAAGCCACCTGGAAGGTGATTGCCTGCGACATGCCGATCGGTCTCGTCGTCTGGGACGACTTTGCCAACCGGCGCGGCTCCGATGCGATTGCCAATGGCGATAACGGCCAACCAGCGGGCCGCGAGAAGGAATTCGCCGATATCCTCACGTTCATCCGTGATAATGCCATCCAGAACACCATCTGGCTGACGGCCGACGTGCACTATACCGCCGCCCACCACTACGACCCTTCACGCGCCGCCTTCAAGGACTTCCTGCCGTTCTGGGAATTCGTCTCCGGTCCGCTGCATTCAGGCACCTATGGCCCGAAAGAACTGGACATGACGTTCGGTCCTGACGTGCGCTTCATCAAGGCTGCGGGTACCGGCATCGACCAGAACCTGCCGCCATCCGCCGGCCTGCAGTTCTTCGGCCTTATCGATATCAACGGCCAGACCGAGCAGATGACCGTTCGGCTGATGGACCGGGACGATCACGAGTTGTGGCAAATTACGCTCGATCCCATTGGAAATTCCGTATGAAACGGCCACCGGATTCACCACGGCGCAAGACTTTGCGCCCCGCCCCCCCTTTCGCAAATGCAAAAAAACCTGTATGAGCCGCGCAATTGAAGATGCGGCGTCCCTCACATACGCCCCGAAACCTCCGAGATTCACACATGAAAATGCGCAACATCGCGATCATCGCACACGTTGACCATGGGAAAACCACTCTAGTCGACGAACTTCTGAAGCAGTCGGGTTCTTTCCGCGACAACCAGCGCACGACCGAGCGCATGATGGATTCGAACGACCTCGAAAGAGAGCGCGGCATTACCATTCTCGCCAAGGCCACCTCGATCGAGTGGAAGGGCGTCCGTATCAACATCGTCGACACCCCCGGCCACGCCGACTTCGGCGGCGAAGTCGAGCGTATCCTGTCGATGGTGGATGGCGCGATCGTTCTGGTCGACTCGTCGGAAGGCCCGATGCCGCAGACCAAGTTCGTCGTCTCCAAGGCACTGAAGGTCGGCCTTCGCCCGATCGTCGCGATCAATAAGATCGACCGTCCGGACGGCCGCCACGAAGAAGTCATCAACGAAGTCTTCGACCTCTTCGCCAATCTCGACGCAACCGACGAGCAGCTCGACTTCCCGATCCTCTACGGTTCGGGCCGTAACGGCTGGATGAACGTCAACCCGGAAGGTCCGAAGGAAGAAGGCCTCGCGCCGCTTCTCGACCTCGTTCTCAAGCACGTTCCTGAGCCGAGCGTTGGCGACGAAGACGGCGCATTCCGCATGATCGGCACGATCCTGGAAGCCAACCCCTTCCTCGGCCGCATCATCACCGGCCGCATCCATTCCGGCTCGATCAAGCCGAACCAGGCCGTCAAGGTTCTGGGCCAGGACGGCAAGCTGATCGAACAGGGTCGTATCTCCAAGATCCTCGCCTTCCGCGGCATCGAGCGCACGCCGATCGACGAAGCACATGCGGGCGACATCGTCGCCATCGCCGGCCTGTCCAAGGGCACGGTTGCCGACACGTTCTGCGACCCGTCGGTTACCGAGGCACTGCATGCCCAGCCGATCGACCCGCCGACCGTCACCATGTCCTTCATCGTCAACGACAGCCCGCTGGCCGGCACCGAAGGCGACAAGGTTACATCGCGCGTCATTCGTGACCGCCTGTTCAAGGAAGCCGAAGGCAACGTCGCGCTGAAGATCGAAGAAGCCGAAGGCAAGGATTCGTTCTACGTTTCCGGCCGTGGCGAATTGCAGCTGGCCGTTCTCATCGAAACCATGCGCCGCGAAGGTTTTGAGCTTGCCGTATCGCGTCCGCGTGTCGTCATGCACAAGGACGAAGCCACCGGCCAGATGCTGGAGCCCGTCGAAGAAGTCGTCATCGACGTCGATGAAGAGCATTCCGGCATCGTCGTCCAGAAGATGTCCGAGCGTAAGGCTGAAATGGCCGAGCTTCGCCCGTCCGGCGGCAACCGCGTTCGCCTGAAGTTCTTCGCACCGACCCGCGGCCTGATCGGCTACCAGTCGGAACTTCTGACCGATACGCGCGGCACGGCAATCATGAACCGTCTGTTCCACGAATATCAGCCATACAAGGGCGATATCGGCGGCCGTGTTCAGGGCGTTCTGCTCTCCAACGATGCCGGCGAATCCGTCGCCTACGCCATGTTCAACCTGGAAGACCGCGGCCCGATGATCATCGACGCCGGCGAAAAGGTCTATGCCGGCATGATCATCGGCATCCACACACGTGACAACGATCTGGAAGTCAACGTGTTGAAGGGCAAGAAGCTCACCAACATGCGCGCCTCGGGCAAGGACGAAGCCGTCAAGCTGACCCCGCCGATCCGCATGACGCTCGACCGCGCGCTGTCCTGGATCCAGGACGACGAACTGGTCGAAGTGACACCGAAGAACATCCGCCTGCGCAAGATGTACCTCGACTCGAACGACCGCAAGCGGTTTGAAAAGTCGCGCGGCGCTGCATAAGCAGACAGCACCGGACAATAGAAATGGGCGCAGTGATTTCGATCGCTGCGCCCTTTTTCATTTTGGCATGACGATACGACGACCTGCCGGTCAGGACTTCAGAACGCCACTCTTCTTCGCCGTCCAGGTGGCGATGTAGTCCATCAGGGCATTGTTCAGGCAATCGGATGGCGTCAGGCCGAGTTCCGTCAGGCGGGCACGAATAGCGGGCATATCATCCGGCTTGGTGCCGGATTCGATGATCGAGGAAACAAACGCGGCAAAGCCCGGCGGCGACCAGCCATCCTTGTCGAAGCGTTCCGGGTGAATGAAATCCAGCCCCTGGAAGGGATGCTCCCGCTCGACAGGCCCGTACATGTGCACGCCGCAGCCCTTGCAGGCATGCCGCTGGATCAGCGCAGTCTTATCGACGACTTCGAGCTTGTCGCCGTTTTCAAGCACAGTGATCTTGTCGTGCGGAACCACCGCGACCACCGAAAAGGCCGCTCCGGCCGGTTTCCAGCATTTGGTGCAACCGCAGGCATGGTTATGAGCGACGTCGCCTTCGATTTTGACCCTCACGGGCCGGTCAGCACACGCGCAGACCAGGACACCGCCGGTAAAGCCGGACGCGCCCCTGGGTACGCCCTTGTCGAGCAATGGATGTAGAGAAACGGTAGCAGGCATTTTCTCCTCCGGTGCCGGTTCCCTATAGTTCCGCCTCCCGTGCCGGCAGATCGCGGCGAGGCGTCCGCAAGGAGCATACCACGCTGGCGCAAAGAGTCTCCCGGCAAGCGTCCGCTACGTAGCAATGCGTCCTGATCCTATCTCCGCCCACCGGATACAAAAAAGCCCCGTCATCGCTGACAGGGCTTTTGAGATGGAGGCATTGCTCGAAGGATGCTTACGCAGCTTCTTCCTGCGCTTCGTCTTCTTCGATGGCCTTGCCGCGCTTCGGACCCTTGTTGAGGTTCGTTTCAACAAGACGGACAGCTTCCGTTTCCGACATCTTGTTCACGGCTGCGATTTCGCGCGCCATGCGGTCAAGTGCTGCTTCGTAAAGCTGACGTTCGGAATAGGACTGCTCCGGCTGGTTTTCAGCACGATAGAGGTCACGCACAACTTCGGCGATCGAGATCAGGTCACCGGAATTGATCTTTGCATCATATTCCTGCGCACGGCGGGACCACATGGTCCGCTTGACGCGCGCCCTGCCCTGGACGACCTTCAATGCACGTTCAACGAAATCGGTCTCAGAGAGCTTGCGCATGCCAATGGAGACGGCCTTTGCTACCGGCACCTTGAGACGCATCTTGTCCTTTTCGAAGTCGATGACAAACAGTTCGAGCGTCATGCCCGCAACCACCTGGTCTTCAATTGCTACAATTTGTCCAACGCCGTGGGCTGGGTAAACGATCGATTCACCGGTCTTGAATCCATGGCGTGTCGAAGATTTTTTCTGCTGGGTCGTCATTCGTTTCAAAAACTCCCTGTTACGCTCCCGGCAACGCGCCGGGGCCGGGTCAGTCAGGCCCGGGATGGACGGGGGCACCGTCGGGTGACTCCATACTGATCCGTTCCAACGGTCATCAAATCGATCTTCTGCGAAGCGATCACACACAAGCAACTGCCGTTGCGTATTTGGGGTCAGCCGCGCAGTGGGATTCTTTTGCTTTCGTGATGGTTTTTCGGGCACACGCAAGTGCCACGATGTGGATCAGTTTTTAGACCCTATCATAAAAAACTGCGGAAATCAATAATTTGCTTTACAACGGCCATCAAGGCCAACCAGCCCGTCACGGACATGGTTAAGCCATGATTCCCCAAATTTCGCCATCTTTTGCAGCCCGGAAATCGACCGGCTGCAAAAGGTTGCCTGCGTCAGTCGCCCTGGCCAGGCTTCGGCGAAAAGTACTTTTCGTACTTGCCTTCTACGCCGTCCATTTCCTTGGCTTCCGGCATCTCATCACGCTTGACGGTGAGATTGGGCCATTGTGTGGCGAAGTCTGCATTAACCTTCAGCCACATATCGAGGCCCGGTTCGGTATCCGGCTTGATGGCTCCGGCCGGACATTCCGGCTCGCAGACGCCGCAATCGATGCACTCGTCGGGATGAATGACCAGAAAATTCTCACCTTCGTAGAAGCAGTCCACCGGGCACACTTCAACGCAATCGGTATATTTGCAGCGTATGCAATTGTCGGTCACGACATACGTCATGAGGTACTCCAGCGATTTCTCACGTTTGACGGCAGACAGGAACCAGAAGAGAGGTTTGCTTGTCCGCATCCGTTCGGGGATACCAGCCCGCCAACGCCTCTCGTGACGCAACCCGGCTGCTCATTTACCCCGTGAGGTAAAGGCTTTGCGGGGGCTTTGCAAGAATAATCCATGCGCCAAATAGCCACCTGGCGGGACAGTTTTCTAATCCTGTTTTCTATTCCTGATGCCAGCCCTGCTTGAGCCTGTCGACGTCGCGGCGTTCCTTCTTCGTCGGCCGGCCGCTGCCACGCTCGCGCGTCGCCTGCTCAAAGGCATTCGGCTTTTCGCCGGGAACAACAGCAGGAGTCAGATCTTCATAGAGCAGACGGGCTTCCTCGTAAGGTCCACGCCGGGCGCCGGCAAGCAGAACACGCACGGTGATGTCGCGCCGGTCGAGCGAGACAACAACCACATCGCCGGCTTTCAAAGCATGGGAGGGCTGGGTGATACGGGCCTCATTGACCCGGACACCGCCGGACTCGATCGCCTTCTGAGCGATCGAGCGGGACTTTTGCAGGCGCGTGAAGAACAGCCATTTGTCGAGACGCTGGCGGACAACCGGCGGGGACGGAGGCTGCTTTTCACCCATACTGTTCTCTTTGGCCTTATTTCTTCATCTGCTCCTTCAAGGCAGCGAGCTTGGCGAAAGGCGAATCCGGATCCATCGGCTTTTCCTTGCGCGGCGGTCGCGCCTCGAACTTGGCGGCCTGCGGCTTTCCGCCGCGGTCGTTGCGATCCGGACGATCCTGGCGTTCGCCCTTCTCATGCCGCTGGCCGCCCTGGGGCTTGCCACCGTCACGGCCACGATTGCGGTCCGGTCTTCCGCCGCCACCGCTCTTGCGGTTATCGTCGGAACGGCCGTCACGGCGACCTTCACCATCACGGCGCGGCTCACCGCCGTCGCGGCGGGCTTCGCCCTGTGCAGCGCGGTTGTTGCCGCCACGGCGGTCACCCTGCGGGCGTCCACCCGAACGCTGGTTGTCGTTGCGGCTGCCCGGGCGCCACAGAAGAACCGGCTTGGCTTCGACAGGCTCGGCCAGTTCGCCGACCTGCTCGGCGATAACCGGCTGCTCAGCGCCGCCTGCAACCGCAGCTGCAGCCTCGGCCGGAACAGTCTCCGTGGCCGTTTCAGCCGCAGGTTCGGAAGCCTGAGCCTCTTCGCCGGAGGCGTCCGCGTCATCGTGATCGGCAGTTTCGGCTGGCGCGTCAGAAACGACAGCATCGGTTACCGGTGCCGCAGATCCGGACTGTGCGGCGAGGAACGCAGCCGCGTCCTCGACCTTGACGGCATCGGCACGGTAGCCGAGGCCCTTGAGGATCTCTTCCATATCGTCCGGGGTTGCCCCCAGAATGGAAAGCATAGCGGTCGTCGCGGTGAAGCGGCGGCCATCATAGGCACCATCCGGACGCGCCGCCGTACCCGGCTTCCACTGAAGCAGTGGACGGATCAGATCCGCCAGACGCTCGAGGATATCGATGCGGACGGCACGCTTTCCAAGGAAACGGAAACCGGCCAGCTTGTAGAACGTACGCTCGAAGGCCGGATCGGTGACCACCGAGGTGCGGCCGGCGGCCAGAACGGGGATCAGATCGCCATAACCCGGCTTGTCGAGACCGTCGTTCTTCAAAGCCCAGAGCAGCGTGATGAGTTCAGCCGGTGCAGGCTTCAACAAAGCCGGCATGAAAATGTGATAGGCGCCGAAGCGGATGCCGTGGCGGCGGATGGAGGCGCGCGCCTCCTGATCCAGCGACTTGACGTCATCGGCGACATCGCGACGGAACATCACGCCGAGATTTTCAACCAGCTGGAAAGCCAGACCCTTGGCGAGACCTTCAAGGTCTTCGGCGCGCGAGAGATCGTCGAGCGGCTTCAGCACGGTCGAGATGTGATGATTGACGAAGCGCTCGATGCGGGCAAGCACATGCTCGCGGGCATTACCCTGCAATTGCTCATCGGCGAGCAGGAGCACGCGCGGGCGCATCACATGGTCGCTGGCCGTCAGCCGCGCCACGGGATCGCCGAGCCAACGCACGAGACCATCCGACGACAGAGCCAGATCGGCATTGCCGGCCGCATGCAACCGTGCTGCCCGTGCCTCGAACTCGAGAGCGAGCGCCTTTTGCGCAGCCGCTTGCGCTGCGCGCGCATCGAGACCATCGGTCACTGTCGCCAGCGTGAAACGGAACCCGGCCAATTGTCCCACATGATGACCTTCAACGAAGACATCGCCATTTACACTGATTTCAGCTTCCAACATCGCATTCTCTCTCAGGCGCTTCATGAGCACAGATGTCCTGCGATCAACAAAGCGTTTCGTCAACCTTTCATGTAACGCGTCAGACAATCGATCTTCGATTTCCCGCGTCTTTTCTTGCCAGTGTGTCGGATCGGCAAGCCATCCCGGACGGTTGGACACATAGGTCCATGTCCTGATTTGTGCAATTCTCGCGGACAATGTGTCGATTTCACCATCCGTATGGTCCGCGCGGCGGACCTGTTCGGCCATGAAATCTTCATTCACTGTGCCACGCCGGACGAGATCGGCATAGATCGTCGAAATCAGATCGGCATGCTGCGCCGGCGTTATACGCCGGTAGTCGGGAAGCGCACAGGCCTCCCAGAGTTTTTCTACACGCTCCGGTGTCGTTGCAACACTGGTAACCTCCGGATAGCGCGAAAGATAGTCCAAAGCCTGCTGATCGACCGCCGGCAGGGCCCGTGTGAGCCCGTGGACGGCGGGTGCGGCGTCCAAACTCTTCTTCAGCGCCTGAATGGACGCATAGTTGAGCGACTTCGAGCGCCACTGCAGCACGCGGACCGGATCGAACTGATGCGATTCGATCCGGTGCACCAGTTCATTGTCGAACGGCTCGACCCGCGAGGTGACGCCGAAAGTACCATCGCGCAGGTGACGGCCGGCACGGCCGGCGATCTGCGCCAGTTCGCCCGGGTTCAGATTGCGGAACTGGTAACCGTCATATTTGCGGTCCTGCGCGAACGCGACATGATCGACGTCGAGGTTAAGCCCCATGCCGATCGCGTCGGTCGCGACCAGATACTCGACGTCACCGGCCTGATAGAGCGCCACCTGCGCATTGCGGGTGCGCGGCGACAGGGCGCCAAGCACAACGGCGGCGCCGCCCCGCTGACGGCGGATCAGCTCGGCAATGGCATAGACTTCCTCGGCCGAGAACGCCACGATGGCGGTGCGTTGCGGCAGGCGGGTAATCTTCTTGGAGCCGGCATAGAGAAGCTGCGACAGACGCGGGCGCTCGACAACGGTAATGCCGGGGAGCAGATGCTCAAGGATCGGCCGCATGGTGGAGGCGCCAAGCAGCAGCGTCTCGACACGGCCGCGCAAATGCATCAGCCGGTCGGTGAAGATATGGCCGCGCTCAAGATCGCCAGCCAGTTGCACTTCATCGATTGCGACGAAGGCCGCCTTCGTCTCGCGTGGCATGGCCTCGACGGTGCAGACCGAGAAGCGCGCCATATGCGGGGTGATCTTCTCCTCACCGGTAATCAGCGCGACATTGTGGGCGCCGACCTTTTCGACGACGCGCGTATAGACCTCGCGCGCCAAAAGGCGCAGCGGCAGGCCGATGACGCCGCTTTCGTGCGCAACCATGCGCTCGATCGCGTAATGCGTCTTGCCGGTATTGGTGGGGCCGAGCACCGCGATCACGCCGCGGCCGCTCAAGATCATCGGTTGGTCAGGCACTTTATCGATCCTGCGCACTTTCAATCTGCGAAGGCCATTCACAGCGTTTCAAAGCCGTTTCAACCGGCGCAGAACACATGCCCACGCGAAAGCACAAACGCAAGGGGCGAGCGGTCATGAAACGTGCAAATGGGGCATTTGGCCTATATTTCCACCCTCATTCTCCGGATTCTGGAACAGTGGCGGAACGAATCAGCGACGAAACGCAGACTCGCCGGGATTCAGGGTTTGTTCACCGCTACATGTTGCATTCATGAGCCGGATTCACACCAGATGCTGAATCACGATTTTCGGAGCCGTTTTTCTTCAAAAATGAACTTTTCAAACCGCAAGGGATAGCAGGGTGATTTTGAGATTCAGAATCCAAATAGCTGAATTGAAAGGAAAGTTTAACCACAAACCGCGAGGTCAGAAATACCCCCTAAATATTAGTAGTAAATGAAATTGAGGCCAGAACAAAACAAATACAAATTGCGACACAGCCGTTTGGCATGCCACTTTATACAGCTTATGGCAGTAGAAATTCCCTTTGCGACGATAGCGGAATCAGACTCTTTCGCCAGATTCCGATCCAGGCCAGAACGCGTAATGGCCACCCTTTGCGCCGCGCAAATGGAGATAATCTTCAGAAGCGGGATGCTACCTGCAAGACGGTGTTGAGGCTCATTTCCGCTGCGGCCGTTAACACATCAACCAAAGCAGGAACGAATCGGAGACGAATCACAGACGCAACTTGTTTCCCTGTTTGTTCACCGCAATATATTGTATAAAATCAAATTGTTAACCATACGAAACCGTGGATAACCCGAAACACGCAGTCAACCTCGAACCTGTTGCGTTAATCTTTCCCAACAACGCAAAACGGCGCCCGTGAAGGCGCCGTCAGCAAACAGGAACCGGCTTGATCAGACGAAGAACTGTCCGCCATTGGCCGAAATCGTTGATCCGGTGATGAAACCGGCATCATCGGATGCCAGAAACACCACGATCCGGGCGATTTCATCGGGTTCGCCAAGGCGGCCGACGGGGATTTGCGGGATGATGCGCTCATTCAGCACCTTCTCCGGGATCGCTCGGACCATCTCAGTGCCAATGTAGCCGGGGCAGACGGCGTTGACGGTAATGCCCTTGGCAGCGCCCTCCTGAGCCAACGCCTTGGTGAAGCCGAGGTCACCCGCCTTGGCGGCTGAATAGTTGACCTGCCCCATCTGGCCTTTCTGACCATTGATCGAGGAGATGTTGATCACGCGGCCGAAATTGCGGTCGCGCATGCCGGTCCAGATGGGATGGGTCATGTTGAAAAGGCCTGTGAGGTTGGTATCGAGTACCGCGCTCCAGCTTTCGGGCGTCATCTTGTGGAACATGGCGTCCCGGGTGATGCCCGCATTGTTGACCAGCACTTCCACGGGGCCGAGTTCATCCACCACCCGGGCAATTCCCTTGGTGCACTCGGCGTAATCGGAAACGTCCCATTTAAAGGTCGGAATGCCGGTGACTTCGGTGAAAGCCTTGGCCTTCTCGTCATTGCCGGCGTAGTTCGCAGCGACCTTGTATCCGGCCGTCTTCAAGGCGATGGATATCGCGGCGCCAATACCGCGTGAACCACCGGTAACCAATGCTACTCTGCTCATCCGTACACTCCCCGTTTTTTTCGTTTTGTCTTTCACTTTGTCTTGCGCCTGCGTCCTCAGACGCAGCTTTCCGGCTTTTTGCCGTGGAGTTAGTCCCGGCCGGTGAGCCGGGACGATCGACTAACGGGTAAGGGTCACAGCCGTTCGACACACATGGCGACACCCATGCCGCCACCGATGCACAGCGTCGCCAGCCCCTTGGAGACGCCACGGCGCTTCATTTCGAACAGAAGCGTATTCAACACGCGAGCGCCGGAAGCTCCGATCGGATGCCCGATGGCAATCGCACCACCGTTGACGTTGACGATCGAGGGATCCCAGCCAAGATCCTTGTTGACGGCGCAGGCCTGGGCCGCAAACGCCTCGTTGGCCTCGACGAGTTCAAGATCGGCAACCGACCAACCAGCCTTTTCCAGCGCCTTGCGCGAAGCCGGGATCGGGCCTGTGCCCATGATCTGCGGATCGACACCGGCAGTTGCCCAGGAAACGATACGCGCCAACGGCTGAATACCGCGGCGGCCGGCTTCGGCTTCCGACATCAGCAGCGTTGCAGCTGCACCATCATTCAGGCCGGAAGCGTTGGCGGCGGTAACCGTGCCCTCCTTGTCGAAAGCGGGGCGAAGCTTCGCCATCGAATCCAGCGTTGCGCCGTGGCGGATATATTCGTCCTGATCGACGGTGACGTCGCCCTTGCGGCCCTTGACGATGAAGGGAATGATCTCATCGGCAAAACGTCCGGCCTTCTGCGCCGCTTCCGCCTTGTTCTGCGATCCCAGTGCAAAAAGGTCCTGATCTTCACGCGACAGCTGCCACTTCTTGGCGACGTTCTCGGCGGTCGTGCCCATGTGGTAGCCGTAGAAGGCGTCGGTCAGGCCATCCTTGATCATGGTATCGACCATCTTGAAATCGCCCATCTTCACGCCGCCGCGCAGGTGCGCGCAATGCGGCGCCATCGACATGGATTCCATGCCGCCGGCAACGATGATCTTTGCGTCTCCGGTTGCAAGCTGTTGCATGCCGAGCGCGACAGCGCGCAAACCCGAGCCGCAGAGCTGGTTCATGCCCCAGGCCGTCGCTTCCTGCGGAATACCGGCCTTCATCGCCGCCTGGCGGGCGGGGTTCTGGCCCTCTCCGGCCGACAGGACCTGGCCGAGGATGACTTCATCGACTTCGGCTGCCGCGACGCCGGCGCGCTCCAGCACCCCCTTGATGACCGCGGCACCAAGCTCATGGGCCGGAGTGTTGGCAAAGGAGCCGTTGAACGATCCAACTGCGGTTCGGCCCGCACTGGCGATGACGATGGAGGGAGTGCTCATCAGATGTTTCCTCGTTCTTTTCTCGCAATTGCTAAAGACTGGCAAAGGACGTGGCGCAAGTCAAACGCCTTGATGCAGCGCGGCGCGTTTCGTTTCCCAATCGGATCACGAGGCAAAATTTTGCACCTGCGTCCACGCAACGCACAAAGAGATTGTCAGAACCGGTTTTTTACGGGTACTCTGAAAAACATAATAAAGACGGGAGCATGGGAGGAGACCCATATGGCTAAACACGACGGTCAGATCGTAATCAAAAAATATGCCAACCGGAGGCTCTACAATACCGGAACGAGCACCTATGTGACGCTCGACGATCTCGCGGTGATGGTGAAAAAGGGAGAGGAATTCACTGTCCAGGACGCGAAGTCAGGCGATGACATCACCCATTCGGTGCTGACACAGATCATTTTCGAGCAGGAATCCAAGACGGGCAACACGCTTTTGCCGATCTCGTTCCTGCGCCAGTTGATCTCGTTTTATGGCGACCAGATGCAGATGGTGGTGCCGAGCTATCTCGAGCATTCGATGCAGGCATTTACCGACCAGCAATCGCAGATGCGCGAACAGATCAACAAGGCTTTTGGCGATACGCCGCTCGGCAAGAATCTGGCCGTGCCGATGCAATTGGTGGAAGAACAGGTCAAGCGCAATACCGACCTTTTCCATCAGGCCATGCAGATGTTTTCGCCCTTCATGGCAGCAGCGCCCGCCGCGAAGGAACCGCGCAAGGCGGAAGCCAAGGACATCGATGAGCTGAAGGAACAATTACGCGCCCTGCAGACGAAGCTGGAAAATCTCGGCTGACACCTTATGCCGCACGCCGCATCCGGCGGCTTGCGGCGCCGCCTGGAGCTTTATCAAAGGCCGATCGAAACATCCCGTCCTGCCGTGCGCATCGACACGGAGAAGCCGGCAATGACATCGATGAAGCTGATCGTCATCAGGATGAAGAAGACGTGGGTCGCGGCATTGGCGACCAGCAGGAACTCCACCAGAAAGACGATAAACAGAACCATCGAGAGCAGATGATCCATCAGCGCCTTGGAGCTGATGCGGGTTGCCTTGAGGATTTCGACGAAGAGCAGAACAAGCGCAATGACGATCATCAGATCGCCCATGCTCATCGTCCAGACGGCACCGGACAGCATCGTCATCGAGAAAACCGTGTTTTCGAAAACTGCGACACCGCCGCTTCCAAGCACGCCCATCATTCCAAGATTGTAGAGAATGAACGGCAGGATCAGTAACGGAACGGCGGCAATCATCAGCAATGGCTCCCAGTTTCTCGCGCCTGCCTCTCAAGGCGAAGCGTCGATCGATATGTGCCTTACAGCGCAGCAAGCGTCAAGAAAACGGCCACGGCTGGCGGATAGCGCAGGGATTTGGGAAAACTATGGCGGTGGAAGGGGAAAACGCCCCGCGCCACTCCCCGGCGGACAACGGAAAAAGGGCCGGCAAAAGCCAGCCCCTTCAATCACAGCCTGACGGCGCCGCTGATTAAGCGGAAGCCTTCGGGGTCAGAACCTGACGGCCGCGGTACATGCCTGTCTTCAGGTCGATGTGGTGCGGGCGGCGCAGTTCGCCGGAGTTCTTGTCTTCGACGTAGGTCGGGGTCTTCAGCGCGTCAGCGGAACGGCGCATACCGCGCTTGGACGGGCTTGTTTTTCTTTTAGGTACAGCCATTTCATACTCCACTTATCGGGCAAAACTCTGTTGATCGACCAGACCTTTGGCCGGGACAAACAGATGTCAATCTCGGAATTTGCCGGGCTTATACATGCCCAACAGGCGTTTGACCAGTCCCCACAGCTATTTTTTCGCTATGCCGGGCCTATGCCAGGATCAGGCCTCATCTTCCGATACGACCCAGGTTTCCTTCAGCGCCGCATCCTGCCACTTCTGGAAGGCCGGATGGGTCTTTACCGCATCCATATATTCGAGCGACACCGGATTGCGCGTAAGGTCGTAAACTTCGAAACGATTGACCACCGGCGCAAACATGGCGTCGGCTGCGGTAAAGCGGCCGAACAGGAAGGGGCCGCCGGAACGGGCCACCGCCTCGCGCCAGATCGTCTCGATCCGTTCGACATCCTTCAACACGCCATCCGGCAGAGCGATCGCCCGCTTTTCGCGGCGCATGTTCATCGGGCAGGCATTCCGCAAGGCCCCAAAGCCGGCGAGCATCTCCATCGAATAGCTGCGGGCAGCGGCACGTTCGGCTGGATCCACGGGCCAGAGTCCGGCATCCGGGAACAGCTCGGCTGCATACTCGATGATCGCCAGCGATTCCCAGACGCGAATATCACCATGATGCAGGACGGGGACGCGGCCTGTCGGTGAAATTTCCTTGAATTTCGGGTTTCCGGCCGGAAAGTCGAACGGAATGACGACATCCTCGAACGGCACGCCGCATGCTTCCAGCGCGAGCCACGGCCGGAGCGACCAGGAGGAATAGTTCTTGTTCCCAACATAGAGCGTGAGTTTGGTCATCGGTCTTCTCCGATCCAGGTAAACTAAGACTCGCTATAGACGACACCGTACCATCACAGCCAATGAAAAGACCTGATCTCACTCATAAAGGCATTTGATATATTCGCCGGACCGGCTGGCGCGGCGCTCGATGAGCGAGGCCAGACTGCGCAATCCACGGCCGGGTTTGCCGGCGTTCCGCTCGATCGGATTTGGCAGGGATACGGCGAGAAGTGCGGCCTGCCGCCGGGTCAGCTTGGCGGCGGGAACGCCGAAATGGTGCCTTGCCGCTGCTTCGGCGCCATAGATGCCAGGCCCCCACTCGGCGACATTGAGATAGAGTTCCATCATCCGCTCTTTGCTCCAGACGAAATCTGCCGCAAGCGCCAAAGGCAGCTCCATGCCCTTGCGGATGAACGAGCGGCCATTCCACAGGAAGAGGTTCTTGGCCGTCTGCATCGGGATCGTCGAGGCGCCACGCGTGGATTCGCCCTCCAGAGCATCCGTGACGACGCCGCGCATCTGCACCCAGTCAACGCCATCATGAATACAGAACTGGCCATCTTCCGACATCATCACCGACCGGACCAGATTGGGCGATATATCCTCGAAGGCGACCCACTGGCGGTCATAACCGCGGAGAAGCACGAGATCGCGCAACATCAGTGTTGAAATCGGATGGATGAAGCTCGGCGCGTAGAGGATGATCAGGACATAGGGCAACAGCACGAAGGCAACCGCGATCAATGCGATCTGCCGCCAGCGCCGCCGCAAGGCCTGACCCCATCCTCGCGAACGGCTGGAAGACACGTCCTCTTCCTCCCCCCGAGTTTCCGGTACGATGTCCACGCCTGAAACGCCCGCCTGATAATCCATCCAATTTTCATAGAGCAAGCACGGCTAAATTTGAATGGTTTTCTCGGCATTACACAGCAAGCCGCGCCTGCGGCTGCCGATATGGTAAAATCCCGTTGCCAGTGGGCGCACAGTCATGGCAAACAGCGCCGCATGAGCGAGACATCCTTCGAAATCCGCCTGAAGAGCAACGCCGCAGACATCGAGGCCTGCCTGACCGGCATTCTCGGCGAAAAACCGCAGGCAGACGAAATTACACGGCCGGCACCCCTCCTTGCTGCGATGCGCCACGGGGTCTTGAACGGCGGCAAGCGCCTGCGCCCATTCCTGGTCATAGAAAGCACCGCCTTTCTCGGTGGCGACCGGCAAGCGGCCCTGCGCGTCGGCGCAGCGCTTGAATGTGTCCACAGCTACTCACTTGTGCATGACGATCTCCCGGCCATGGACGACGACGACGTCCGCCGCGGCCAGCCGACCGTGCATATCGCCTATGGCGAAGCCAATGCGATCCTGGCCGGCGACAGCCTTCTGACACTCGCCTTCGACATCATCGCCGCCCCGGAGACCAACCTTCCCGATCGGCAGAAGACCGAGCTGGTGCTGGCGCTGGCGCGCGCCTCCGGCGTCGGCGGCATGGCCGGTGGACAAGTATTGGATCTGGCAGCCGAGACATCAGAACCGGACGAAGCGGCCATCGTCAGACTACAGGCGATGAAGACCGGAGCACTGATCCGCTTTGCCTGCGAAGCCGGCGCCATCATCGCCGGGGGCAGTGCCGATGAACGCTGGTTGATGCGAACTTATGGCGAAACCGTTGGTCTCGCGTTCCAGCTTGCCGACGATCTGCTGGATCTGACGGCGGATGCGGAGACCATGGGCAAGGCGACCGGCAAGGATGCGGCCCGGGGCAAGGGCACGCTGGTTTCGCTGCGCGGTCAGGCTTGGGCGGAAACCCGGTTGGCAGCGCTGGTCGCAGACGCTGCCGTCCTGCTTGAGCCATTCGGCACGCGCGCCGATATTCTCAACGAGACCGCCCGTTTCATCGCAAATCGCAACCACTGAACGGCCAAACGGTTCTGAGGGGCGGATGAGGTACAGGTGTAGCCAGACACCCCGCCCGCTCCGCCCGCCAAAATTGTCACCGCAACAAGAATGCGCATTCTCTTTCCATTCGTGACCGGCATGATGGCGGCCTGCCGCGCTTGAAAGCACCGCACCGGAGATTGCGCATGTCAAACCTTATGCCCTACCTGCCGCAACTGATGGTCGCCTGGGGCGCCTATATCATCGCCACCGCTTCGCCCGGACCTGCGATCGTGGCGATCATCTCCACCTCGATCAGCCGCGGCCGCGCCGGCGGACTGGCGCTGGCGGCGGGCGTTCTCACGGGCTCCTACACCTGGGCGATGCTGGCGGCTGCTGGGCTATCGGCCCTGATCCGCACATATGGCAACGCGCTCTTCATCCTGAAGATCGCGGGCGGGCTTTATCTGCTCTGGCTGGCGCTCAAGGCACTAAAAGCGGCGATGCGGAAAGAAACCGAAGCATCAGTACTGCTCGAAAAGCAGCCACCCTCGCTTCACCGCCTTTACCTCAAGGGCCTTGGCATCCACCTGACCAATCCAAAGGCGATCTTTTCCTGGCTGACGCTGGTTTCGCTCGGCACGCCGCAAGATGCGCCGCAGGTCATGCCGATCCTGATCGGCGGCTGCATGCTGCTCGGCGTCATCATCTTCATGGGGTTTGCATTGCTGTTTTCGATCGAGCCCGTGCACCGCGGCTACAAGAAGTCCCGCCGCTGGATAGAAGGTGCCATGGCCGGCTTTTTCGCCTTCGCCGGCCTGAAGCTGCTGACGGTAAAACTATAGCCTATTCGGCTGCAGCCTGACCCTGGCCGAAACGCTTCTCGATATATTCACCGACAAGCGTCTCGAAATCACCGGCGATATTGGTGCCGCGGATCGTCAGCGCCTTCTTGCCATCGATATAGACGGGCGCGGCTGGAAGTTCGCCGGTACCGGGCAGCGAGATGCCGATATCGGCATGCTTGCTTTCACCTGGGCCATTGACGATGCAGCCCATGACCGCGACCTTCAGGCCTTCGACGCCCGGATATTTTTCACGCCAGACCGGCATGTTGCGGCGGATATCGCCCTCGATCTTCTGCGCCAGCTCCTGGAACACCGTCGAGGTGGTGCGTCCGCAGCCCGGACAGGCGGCAACGACCGGAATGAACTGGCGAAAGCCCATGACCTGCAGCAATTCCTGCGCCACCTGCACCTCACGGGTGCGGTCGCCGCCGGGCTCCGGCGTCAGAGAGATGCGGATCGTATCACCGATGCCCTGCTGCATGAGAATGCCCAGTGACGCAGCAGACGAAACGATGCCCTTCGAGCCCATTCCCGCTTCCGTCAGGCCCAAATGCAGAGCATGGTTGGAACGGGTCGACAACATCGCATAGCAGGCGATCAAATCCTGCACATTCGACACCTTGGCCGACAGGATGATGCGATTGCGCGGCAGGCCGATCTCCTCGGCAAGCTCTGCCGAAATCAGCGCCGACTGCACGATGGTCTCGCGCATCACCTGCTGGGCTGTCAGCGGAAAGCCGTTGGCCTGATTGTCGTCCATCATCTTGGTCAGGAGCTCCTGATCCAGCGATCCCCAGTTGACGCCGATACGGACCGGCTTGTCGAACTGGATGGCGCGCTCGATGATGTCGGCGAACTGTTTATCTTTCTTGGCCTTGAAGCCGACGTTGCCGGGATTGATGCGGTACTTTGCCAAGGCTTCGGCGCAGGCCGGATGGTCAGCCAGAAGCTTGTGGCCGATATAGTGGAAATCGCCAATCAGCGGCACATCGAGGCCAAGACGCTCGAGGCGCTCGCGAATCTTCGGCACGGCGGCAGCGCTTTCGTCGCGATCGACCGTGATGCGCACCAGTTCGGAACCGGCCCTGTGAAGAGCGGCGACCTGGGCAACGGTCGCATCGATATCCGCCGTATCGGTATTGGTCATCGACTGGACGACCACGGGCGCCGAGCCCCCGACGATCACCCCGCCAACATCGACGGCAACGGAGGCCCTGCGGGGTTGCGGTTCATAATCGAAGGCGGAAGACATGAAAGCCCCTTGCACGTGCTGTTGCGGCGACTTTCCCTGAGGTGGATGAGGAAAGCCGCCTTGTCAACGGCAACATCATTCATTGACGGCGATTTGATGTCTGCCATTGCCGATCGGTTCGTCCCAAGGCCCCCTCACCCTAACCCTCTCCCCGCGGGCGGGGAGAGGGGATGACGGAGTTTGCCGCAAGTCCCTTCTCCCCGTCCAGCGGGGAGAAGGTGGTCGACAGGCCGGATGAGGGGCCATTGCAAAGGCCAATCATCATTCAATCGTGCCCCTTCGGGTCGGCATGCACCGCATGATGCGAGAGCGCCAGAACGACGATGAACAGAATCGGCACGCAGGTGAAGATGATCGAGAAGCCTGTGTGCTCGGCAACAAAGCCGATCAGCGACGGGGCAAACAGCATTCCGGAATAGCCCATGAAGGTGGCGACCGACAAACCGATGCCCGGCGCCAGGCCCGGCATATTACCCGCAGCGGAAAACGCGATCGGCACCATGTTGGAAATACCGACACCGGCGAGCGCGAAGCCGAGGATGGCCAGCGGCGCATTGGGTGCCAGACCAGCAAGCATGAGCCCGACCAGCGCCGTCAGGGTGCAGACGCGCAGGGTTTTCACACCACCGAACCGGTCGCGGACATGGTCACCGGCAAAGCGCATGATCGCCATCGTCGCCGAGAAGGCCGCAAAACCAAAACCTGACATCGCAACCGATGCGCCAAGCTCATTGCGCAGATAGAGTGCGCCCCAATCGAGCACCGTGCCTTCCGGCACCATGGAAAACAGGGCCACCAGACCGATCAGCCAGGGCAGCGGGTTGGACGGCAGCCGCAGCTTCTGCTTGGCGGTATCGGGGTGTGGTTGATCAGCCAGGATCATCGGCCAGGCAACCGCCAGCACCGAAAGGCAGACCAGCGTGACGAGGATGGCATGCACATAGACGCCGAAATGCGCCATGATCAGGCCGCCACTCGCAGCGCCGATCAGGCCCCCGAGGCTCCAATAGGCATGGCAGGACGACATGATCGCCCGGCGCATCGACTTTTCCACTTCGACCGCATTGGCATTCATCGCCACGTCCATGGCGCCGACGAAACCGCCGAGCAGAAGCATGCCGAAAACAGCCGTCCAGACATTGGGAAGAAGCGTAAGGAGCAGAAGCAGCGGCGACAGAATGATCGCCGTCACCCTCACCACCTTCTGCGACCCCATCCGGGCGATGAAGCCACCGGCAATCGGCATCAATATCAACGAACCGATGCCGAAGGCGAGAATCAGCAGACCAAGCACGCTTTCGCTGATGCCGAGCTTTTCCTTGAATTCCGGGATTTTGGGCGCCCAGCTGCCGGTGACGAAACCGTTCATCAGGAAGAGCAGCGAGACGGCGAGGCGGCTCTTTGGCATGTAGCCTTGCCGGACGGCAGCCTGCGGCGATTTGGTAGTGTGTTGATCCATGGTCTCTTCCTGTAGAATTCAGTACCGGCGTCAGGCCGTGATTTCGATGGGATTGCCGTCGGGGTCGCTGAGGACGGCCTCGTAAAAGCCGTCGCCCGTCATGCGGGCCGGTGACAGAAGGATGCCGGATGCCGCCGCTTTCGTTGCCAAGGCATCGACAGCCTCGCGGCTGCCGAGAGACAGGGCCAGATGCGCGTAGCCTTGGCGCTCGCCTTGCTCCTCCTCGCCGTTGATCCAGGGCCCTTGCATCAATTCGATCGACGGCCCGTCCTTCAGATACAGAAATCGTGACGAGAAACCGGGGCGCCTTGCACTTTGATAGAGATCGCCAACTGTGGCGCCGAAGATTTCGGCCCAGAAGCGGCAGAGACGATCAAGGTCAGCGGTCCAGAGTGCGACATGGGCAATCCTCATGCTTTTGTTCCTCCTGCGTAAACGACTTTGATGCCTTGGCCCGCGTAAAGATCGGCGGCTTTTCGAACTGCATCATGCTCGACGATCAGCGTCGTGCATTCCTGCGCCGTAATGACCGCGTGTGGGGCAGAGGTGCCCAGCTTATCGTTGGTCACTGCCGCCAGAACCGCAGCACTGTTGCGGGCGACAAGTCGCTTGAATTCCGCATCCTCATACTCAATGGCCGTCAGTCCGGCATCAAGATCGACGCCGCAAACCCCGAGAATGCAGAGATCGGGCCGCAGCACGGAAACATCACGCTGTGCCTTGGCACCGATGGCAGCCCCGACCAGCCGGTCGATCTTGCCGCCGATCAAGATGATATCGATGTCCGGATTTTCCATGAGCGCAGACGCGATCAGCGGCGTATTGGTGACCGCCGTCAGTTCCAGACCAGCGGGAATCGCCTGTGCGATCGCGAGATTGGTCGAACTCGCGTCAAAGAAGACAGTCATACCGGCTTTGATAAAAGGAACGGCGGCGGCGGCAAGCGCCGCCTTGCGCTCGGGCGCTTCGCTGACACGCTGGGACAGCGTCGTGCCTCCAGGCACGAACGGCAACGCGCCGCCATAGACCCGCTCGCACAGGCCGGCAGCTGCCAGTTCGCGCAGATCCCTGCGGATCGTATCCTCGGAAACGTTGAATTCTTGCGCCAGATCAACCGCCAACACGCGGCCGGACAGCCGCAGGCGATCCTGAATCAGGCTTTGCCTCTGTCGTAAAAGAAGGTCTGTTTGCATGGCAAATTCAAATCACGCATGAATGAGTGCAAATCGGCATAAACGTGCATAATCCTCTTTTAGTGGTTTTTCAATCGATTTATGTGACGAATGTCGGAAATAGCAGCGGCGCCGCCGTAAAAAGTAGCACTCCGCCTTGATTTTAGCCGTCCGGCGCCAATTTTGGGTTGAAACGGCCTGAATTTGAGAAAAACCTTTCGCTCTTGCAGCGCACAATGAAGTTTTGTGTGCTGTCATGCGTCGGGCGGTATGCGATTGTCCCCTTCACACCGGCAGACGGGCCGGACCAAAAAGATGGAAAAACAAAATGAAATGGGTTCCCACACTTCTCGCCGCTGCTGCCTTCGCCCAGCTGGTTTCGTTCGGTACCGCTCACGCCGGTGAAAACCTCGAAGCCGTCAAGTCGGCTGGCGCGCTGAAGATCGGCACGGAAGGCACCTACGCTCCGTTCACCTATCATGACGAAAGCGGCAAGCTCGTCGGCTTCGACGTCGAAATCGGCGAAGCGGTCGCCAAGAAGCTGGGCGTCAAGGCCGAATTCCTCGAAGGCAAGTGGGACGGGCTGATCGCCGGCCTCGACGCCAACCGCTACGACGCCGTCATCAACCAGGTCGGCATCACCGAAGAGCGCAAGAAGAAGTACGACTTCTCCGAGCCCTATATCGCCTCCAAGGCCGTTTTGATCGTCAAGTCGGATAATGCCGACATCAAGGATTTCCCAGACCTGAAGGGCAAGAACGCGGCTCAGTCGCTGACCAGCAATTTCGGCAAGCTGGCAACGGCTTCCGGTGCTGAACTCGTCGGCACCGACGGTTTCGACCAGTCGATCCAGCTGGTTTTGACCGGCCGCGCCGATGCGACGATCAACGACAGCCTGTCCTTTCTCGACTTCAAGAAGAAGAAGCCCGATGCGCCGGTGAAAATCGCTGCCGAGCAGGCCAATGCCGACTATTCCGGCATCATCGTCCGCAAGGGCGAGCCTGAACTTCTCGAAGCCATCAACAAGGCGCTGGTCGACATCAAGGCCGATGGCACCTACGACGCCATCTCGCAGAAGTATTTCGGCGCAGACGTTTCGAAATAACCTTTAAAACGGCGCGGCGGGACAGGTTTCGCCGCGCCGTTCTGTGAACTATAAGACATGATCCGTTCCGGCATCCGGGGCGGATCATGTCGTTTGAAAGGCCCGCCCGTGCCCCCTTGGCTTCAACTGATGCTCGATTCACTCTGGCCGCTGCTACGCGCCGGGCTGATCTTCACCATTCCGCTGACACTGTTGTCGTTCACATTCGGACTGGCGCTGGGCCTATTAACTGCTGTCGTGCGGCTATTCGGCCCGCGGCCACTGGCCGCCGTAGCGCGGTTTTACGTCTGGGTCATTCGCGGTACGCCGCTGCTCGTCCAGCTCTTTGTGATTTTTTACGGGCTGCCCGCCGTCGGCATCCTGCTCGACGCCTTCCCGGCGGCCCTGATCGGCTTCACACTGAATATTGGCGCCTACACATCCGAAATTATCCGGGCGGTCATCTCGTCAGTGCCGCGCGGCCAGTGGGAGGCGGCCTATTCGATCGGCATGAGCTGGAGCCAAGCGATGCGGCGCACCATCCTGCCGCAGGCAGCACGTGTCGCCGTACCGCCTTTGTCGAATACCTTTATATCGCTGGTGAAAGATACGTCACTTGCGGCGGCGATCACGGTCCCCGAACTGTTCCAGACTGCGCAGCGCATTGTTGCCACCACCTATGAACCGTTGATCCTCTATATCGAGGCAGCCCTGCTCTATCTGGCCTTGAGCTCCGTTCTCTCCGCGCTGCAGGTCCGGCTGGAAAAACGCTTCGCCCGCTATGGCGGTTTCCTGGAGGCGCGCACATGATCGAGCTCACCCATATCGAAAAACGCTTCGGCGATAACGTCGTCCTGAAGGATATCAGCGTGCGGATTGCCGAAGGCACCGTGACTGCGCTGGTCGGCCCTTCCGGCGGCGGCAAGAGCACGATGCTGCGCTGCGTCAACCTTCTGGAAATCCCGACCGCCGGAACGATCCGGCTGGGCGAGGAAGAAATCACCTTCGAGCCGAACAGGAAGACAGGCTGGGACGCGATCCAGCGCCTGCGCCGCCAGACCGGCATGGTCTTCCAGAATTTCCAGCTTTTCCCGCATCAGACTGCCATTGAAAACGTCATGGAGGGCCTAGTCACGGTCTTGAAATGGCCGAAGGAGAAGGCAAGAGCCCGCGCACAGGAATTGCTCGAAAAGGTCGGCATGGCGCATAAGGCAGATGCCTGGCCCGCGACGCTCTCCGGTGGCCAGCAACAACGTGTTGCCATCGCCCGTGCGCTTGCCCCTTCGCCTCGTGTGCTGCTCTGCGACGAGCCGACCTCGGCGCTCGATCCGGAACTGGCGGAAGAAGTCGTCGAAGTGCTGAACCGGCTTGCAGCCGAAGGCACGACGATGATCATGGCGACCCACGACCTGCGCCTCGCCTCCAAGGTCGCCCACCAGGTCCTGTTCCTCGACGGAGGCCTGATCGTCGAGAGCGGCGCACCGAAAAACATCTTCCAGACGCCCGAACGGGATCGGACGAAAAAGTTCATCTCATCGCTGAGTGCGGGCAATAATTACGATATTTGACGATGAAATTGACGGTTTGTGTCTAACGCGCAACTCTAGCAATGCACCATTCGCTCAGCCGCAAGGGTTCAATACCGGGAGTTTTAGCGGCGGACGAAACTCTGACTTTGAGCCAGTGTCTTGCTCGCTTTGTGCTGCCGCTTCGATTTTTTCAAAACGTCAAAGATGACCGCCGCCATGACCAAGCTGCCTCCAACCCAGGTGGCCCAAGCGGGAAGCTCCCCGAAGGCCAGCCAGACCCAGAGCGGTGCGAGCGGGTTTTCCATGCTGCCTATGAGCGCGGAACGGGTTGCGGAAATCAGCCTCGTCCCGACCGTCATCAACAACAGTCCGAGCCCGAATTGGACAGTTCCGAACAGCACAAGATCAAACATGGCAGCCACCGTCACCTGCATGGGATCGGCGAATGGCAGGGCCACAAGTGCGCAGACAAAGGCAGATAGGCACGCAGCCGGAAGCATGGACACATGCCGGTTCTTGCGAATGACCACGATCATAGCTGCATACGATAGCGCCATCGCCGTCGCGAAGCCGTAGCCCGTCAGATAGCCAACGGAGGCTTGCGGATTGGCAATAATCATGACGCCGACCAGCGCTGTGAGACTGGCAGCCCATGTCGTCCAGTCTTCCCGCTCCCCTGTAAAGATCAGGGCGAGCATGGCAGTCATGAACGGAATTGCGGCATGAATTGTCATGACGTCTGCTACTGGAGCCAGACGCAGCGCGTTGATGAAGCAAATCGTCGCGAGCGTGGACAGCATCATCACCCAAAGGCCGGGCGCCCCGATGGCGCGGATCGCTTCCCACAAGCCTTTCCGGTACCACCACGCAACATAAGCGCCGATGAAGAGCCCACCGAAGATTCCCCGCCAGAACAGAACAGTCCAGACATCGAGCGTAATCAATCGGGTGAAGTATCCAGACAAGCTGTAGGCAACCGCGGACCCTATAATCAGCAGCGTGCCGAGCCATTTGTTTTGATCGTCTTGCATTGTTGCCCCCTTGCGTCCGGGGCTTTGTACTCCGATGCTACTGACACCGTTTTGTCAGTGGTGTTTGGGAGGTTCATGCGTGCGCCGCGCCGATCGTCTTTTTGATATCATCCAGGCATTGCGCGGAAAGACGCAGCCCACAACAGCCTCTGCGCCGGCGCAAAAATTGGAAGTCACGACCCGAACCGTCTACCGCGACATTGCGACGTTGCAGGCACGCCGTATCCCAATCGAGGGAGAACCCGGGCTTGGATACTTCCTTCGCAAGGGGTTCGACCTCCCGCCGCTGATGTTTACGATGGAGGAGGTCGAGGCGATCACGGTTGGCGCCAACCTCGTGCATCGCATTCGCGATCCGAAACTGCAGGAAGCTGCGGAGAGTGTGCTGAACAAGCTTCAGCACACTGTACCGAAGGAGTTGCGCTCTTACCTGGCATCTCCGAGATTCTATGTATCGGAAGGGGATACAGTCCGCCCCGACGGGATCGAACTGCTCGCTGTGCGCAATGCCATCCGCACGTGCCGCAAGATCAATATCACCTATATTGACGAGCAGCAGCGCCGGTCGCGACGGACGATCTGGCCGATCGCCACGGTTTATTATGTCGATGTCACGCTGATTGCCGCATGGTGCGAGCTGCGCGAGGACTACCGGCATTTCCGCGCCGACCGCATAGCCATGTCTGAAGTGCTCGAAGAACGCTTTGCCACCGACAGCAGCGCGATGATGGCCGAATGGATGGCGAAGCGTTCGCTGAAACCTTAAGGTTCTGCGAGAAAATCTTTACCGCCGATCACGGCCGGGGTTTTACCCGGCCGTTTTGCATCGATAGGGAGGCATCAAGCCCCATAGACGATCAGAAGATCCTTGGTATCGATCTGGTCACCGGTCTTGACGAGAACTTCGGCGATCGTGCCGTCCTTTTCCGCATGCAGCGCCGTTTCCATCTTCATCGCTTCGATGGATAGCAGCACGTCGCCGGATTTGACCGCCTGTCCCGCGGATACCGAGACCGTCGAGATAACGCCCGGCATCGGCGCACCGAGATGGGCCGCATTGCCGAGATCGGCCTTGCGGCGGGCTGTGCTCGATGCCGCGCGGTTGCGGTCGGGAACCTTGATCAGGCGCGGCTGGCCGTTGATCTCGAAGAACACCTTGACCATTGCCTGCTCGTCCGGCTCGCTCATGGCCTGATGCTGGACGACCAGCGAGACGCCTTTTTCAAGCTCCGGCAGCAATTCTTCACCGGCGGTCAAACCGTAGAAATAGGCCGGTGTCGGAAGCACGCTAACCGGGCCATACGTGTCGGCGGCCAGCGCGTAGTCGGTGAAGACCTTCGGATACATCAGGTACGAAGCGAACTCGCAGTCGCTGACGGCGCGCTCCAGTTTGGTCTCGATCGCCTTGCGTTCGGCATCGAGGTCGGCGTCGGCAAGCAGCGAACCGGGACGTTCCGTATAGGGTTTTTCACCCTTCAGCGCCTTTTCCTGAAGCGCCTTCGGCCATCCGCCCGGAGGCTGACCGAGATCGCCCTTCAGCATCGACACGACCGAATCCGGGAAGGACACGTCCTTGGCCGGGTTCTTCACATCGGCAACCGTCAGATCCTGGGAGACCATCATCAGCGCCATATCGCCGACCACCTTGGATGACGGCGTTACCTTGACGATATCACCGAACATCTGGTTGGCATCGGCATAGGCCTGCGCCACCTGATGCCAGCGGGTTTCAAGACCGAGCGAGCGGGCCTGTTCCTTGAGATTGGTGAACTGGCCACCCGGCATTTCGTGCAGATAGACTTCCGATGCTGGCCCCTTGAGATCACTTTCGAACGCGGCGTACTGGTTGCGCACGGCCTCCCAGTAGAACGAGATGCGGCGGATCCATTCGGGATCGAGGCCCGGATCGCGTTCCGAGCCACGGAGGGCCTCGACGATTGAACCGAGGCAGGGCTGCGAAGTATTGCCGGAGAAAGCGTCCATCGCCGCATCGACGACATCGACACCGGCATCCACGGCAGCAAGGACGGTCGCGGCCGAGATGCCCGATGTATCATGCGTGTGGAAATGGATCGGCAAGTCGGTTGCTTCGCGCAACGCCTTGAACAGGACCGTGGCAGCAGCCGGCTTCAACAGGCCCGCCATGTCCTTCAGCGCGATCATGTGGGCGCCGGCCCGTTCAAGCTCTGCAGCCAGCGCGGTATAGTATTTCAGGTCGTACTTCGGGCGGGCGGAGTTGAGGATATCGCCGGTATAGCAGATCGCCGCCTCGCAGATCTTGTTCTCTTCCGCCACCGCATCCATCGAGACGCGCATGTTGTCGACCCAGTTCAGGCAATCGAACACGCGGAAAACGTCGATGCCGCCCCGAGCCGCCTGACGAACAAAATATTTGACGACATTGTCGGGATAGTTCTTGTAGCCGACGCCATTGGCACCGCGCAGCAGCATCTGCAGCAGCAGGTTCGGCGCATCCTCGCGCACCTTGGCAAGGCGCTCCCACGGATCTTCCGTCAGGAAGCGCATTGAAACGTCGAATGTCGCGCCGCCCCAGCATTCGAGCGAAAACAGCGTCGGCAGCGTGCGGGCATAGGTTCCGGCGATCCGGGCGATGTCATAGGTGCGCACGCGGGTGGCGAGCAGCGACTGATGGCCATCGCGCATCGTCGTATCGGTCAGGAGCACACGCTTTTCGGCGCGCACCCATTCGGCGAATTTCTTCGGCCCGAGCGCATCGAGCTTCTGCTTGGTGCCGTCAACGATCTCGCCCTGGCTGCGCGGGATGACCGGCTTTGCCGCATCGGCGCTGGGCTTCGGGCGGCCCTTGGCTTCCGGGTGGCCGTTGACGGTGACGTCAGCAAGATAGGTCAGCAGCTTGGTGGCACGGTCCTGGCGCTTGACCTGCTGGAACAGTTCCGGTGTCGTGTCGATGAACCGGGTCGTGTAGCTGTTATCCTTGAACTTCGGATGCGTGATGATCGCTTCAAGGAAGGTCAGGTTGGTGGCAACGCCGCGGATACGGAACTCGCGCAGGGCGCGGTCCATGCGGGCAATCGTCTCCTGCGGGCTCGGCGACCAGGCGGTAACCTTCACCAGCAGCGGATCGTAATAGCGGGTGATGACAGCGCCGGGATAGGCCGTACCGCCGTCGAGGCGGATGCCGAAGCCGGAGGCCGAACGGTAGCCGGTGATACGGCCATAGTCGGGAATGAAGTTCTGCTCGGGGTCTTCCGTGGTGATGCGGCACTGCAGGGCATGACCGTTGAGACGGATGTCTTCCTGTTTCGGAACGCCGGATTCCGGCGTGCCGATGGCAAAGCCTTCGAGAATATGGATCTGCGCCTTGACGATATCGATGCCGGTAACGACCTCGGTAACGGTGTGCTCGACCTGGATGCGCGGGTTGACTTCGATGAAGTAGAATTTGCCCGAGTCCATATCCATCAGATATTCGACGGTGCCGGCGCCGACATAGTTCGTCGCCTTGGCGATTTTTGTCGAATAGGACGCCAGCTCCTGCCGCTGGGCTTCACTCAGATACGGTGCCGGCGCGCGCTCGACGACTTTCTGGTTACGGCGCTGAACTGAACAGTCGCGCTCGAACAGATGCACGACATTGCCATGGGTATCGCCGAGAACCTGGCTTTCGACATGGCGCGCACGCTCGACCAGCTTTTCAAGATAGACCTCGTCCTTGCCGAAGGCGGCCATCGCCTCGCGTTTGGCTTCCGTCACCTCGCGGGCCAGATCCTTGGGATCGCGGATCGCCCGCATGCCGCGGCCGCCACCACCCCAGGAGGCCTTGAGCATGATTGGATAGCCGATCTCTTCAGCCATCTTGGCAACGGCTACCATGTCATCGGGAAGCGGGTCCGTGGCCGGCACGACCGGTACGCCGATCTCGATGGCGAGATTGCGCGCCGCCACCTTGTTGCCAAGCCGGCGCATCGTGTCCCCGGTCGGGCCGATGAAGATGATCCCGGCCGCCTTGCAGGCGTCGACAAATTCCGGGCTTTCGGACAGAAGGCCGTAGCCCGGATGAATGGCATCGGCACCGGACAGCTTGGCAACCCGGATGATTTCCTCGATCGACAGATAGCTTTCGATCGGGCCGAGATCACGGGCAAGATGCGGCCCACGCCCGACCTGATAGCTCTCGTCCGCCTTGAACCGGTGGAGCGCCAGCTTGTCCTCTTCCGCCCATATCGCAACCGTTTTTATTCCCAGTTCGTTTGCAGCGCGAAAGACGCGAATGGCAATTTCAGAACGGTTGGCGACAAGGATTTTGGAAATGGGCAAGTCGGACTCCTCAAGACTTGAAACACGGTAATGCTGCACCGCGAAAAGAATTATTAGCGTTTCATGACTTGAAGTTCAATTTCAGAGTGACGCCCGGGAAAGATTCATTTTCGATCAGGAAATCAGTCCCAGACGAAACGACAACGCCACGGCATGATGGCGATTTTTCGCGTTCAGCTTGTCCTGAATGCCATTCATGTACCAATCGACGGTATGAGTGGAGATATCGAGGATCTTGCTGATCTCGTTCGAAGTCATGCCGTCTGCCAGGTAGTGCAGAGCCTCCATCTCGCGGCGGGTCATCTGCACATCGACCGTGGATACCATTTCCGCAAGCACGGTCGGGTCGGAAAGCTCCAGCAGGCGCCAAAATATCTTCTTGGCAATGCCGTCAAAGATGCTCATTTCGACCGGGCTGAGATCGACGACACGACCGCCCAAAGTCATATTGCCAAGCAGACCCCGGCGTCCGTGAACAGGGAAGATATAGCCGTCATAGAGGCCATGGCCCCGCGCTTCGACCATCATGCGTTCCATACGCTTGCGATGCGGATCAGAGCGGAAGGCGACCAGCGTATCACGCCAGCGGAAACCGCGTTGCGCATGGCCGAGGTAGCGGATGGTCGGATCGATGATAACGTATTTTTTCTTGATGTAGATCTGCGGCCAGCCATCCGGCCAGCGGCCGGCAAGCAGCAGGCTCAACGGATTCTCGTCGGGCTTGGGTTGGCGGACAATTCCGTAATAATCGAAACCATAGTGGTCCATGAGACGCTCGAATTCCTGAACAATCTCATCCCTGCTTCGCATCTCGTCTATCAGTGCCAAAAATTGCACCAGCAACGTGATATTCATAAAGGCCCCTTCAAAATTTTTTAATCTCCAACCGCCCTGTGCGCCGCAACATGAATGTCCCGTTCAGCACCCATTCATGTTGCAATCGCGATAATCCGAGCATCAGTCATGCGACCACCTGGCACGGCATCGTCAACGAACTGCAAGGCGCGAAAAATAGCAAGCTATGAATGATCAACTTCAGGTGTCTGGAATTCCCAATCACCGCGCTGGTTTATCACAATCAAGTTTGCGCGCAGAAGCCAAAAAGATGACTTTCGTTGCCTGCGGGTCAAGAGAATTACAAACGGAAGGAAGAAGGCGTTCAGTTTTGGAATTTTCATTCCATCCACCAAAGATGAGAGAATGAATACCTTTTCCAAACGGGACTTTTCTTCCCTGGACCATTCCCCGCGATGCAAATGCCCTGTTGCTTTTTCATTGCACCGCAAACCAAATGCCCAAGAGGGATAAGACAGTGTCATTGTTCCAGATCTATGCAAGAGCGCTTCAGTATCTTGCCGTCCATAAGCTTCGTGTTTCAGCCATCGTTGCCGCCAACGTTGTCTTGGCTGTTATCACGATTGCCGAGCCCATTCTGTTCGGCCGCATCATCGACGCGATCACATCCAAACAAGCCGTCACCCCTATGCTGTTGATGTGGGCAGGTCTCGGCGTCTTCAACACGGTGGCCTTCGTGCTGGTCGCCCGCGAGGCTGACCGCCTGGCGCATACGCGCCGCTCGACGCTGATTACCGAAGCCTTCGGCCGGATCATCTCCATGCCGCTGTCCTGGCATACCCAGCGCGGCACGTCGAATGCCCTGCACACGCTCTTGCGCGCCTGCGAAACGCTGTTCGGCCTCTGGCTCGAATTCATGCGCCAGCATCTGGCGACTGCGGTGGCGCTCACACTTCTTGTTCCCACAGCCTTTGCCATGGACGTTCGCCTGTCGCTCGTTCTCGTCGTTCTCGGCGTGCTCTATGTGGTCGTCGGCAAGTTCGTCATGACCCGCACGAAGGAAGGTCAGGCTTCGGTCGAAGACCATTATCACACGGTCTTTTCCCACGTCTCCGACTCGATCAGCAACGTGTCCGTTGTGCATAGCTATAACCGTATCGAGGCTGAGACCCGTGAATTGAAGAACTTCACCCAGAAGCTGATCTCGGCCCAGCTGCCGGTTCTCGACTGGTGGGCATTGGCGAGTGCGCTGAACCGCATGGCTTCGACCATTTCGATGATGGCCATCCTCGTCATTGGCACGTTCCTCGTGCAAAAGGGCGAACTCGGTATCGGCGACGTCATTGCCTTCATCGGCTTTGCCGGCCTGCTGATTGGCCGCCTCGACCAGATGAAAGCCTTCGTGACGCAGATTTTCGAAGCCCGCGCCAAGCTCGAAGACTTCTTCGTGCTGGAAGATTCGGTGCGTGAACGCGAAGAGCCTGCCGATGCTGGCGAGTTGAACAATGTCCGCGGCGAAGTCGAATTCCGCGACGTTTCTTTCAACTTCGCCAACTCGACCGAAGGCATGCGCAACGTCTCGTTTACCGCCAAGGCCGGCCAGACAATCGCCATCGTCGGTCCGACCGGCGCCGGCAAGACGACGTTGGTCAACCTTCTGCAGCGCGTCCACGAGCCAGCCAGTGGCCAGATCCTTGTCGATGGCGTCGATATCTCGACCGTTACCCGCAAGTCGCTGCGCCGCTCGATCGCCACCGTGTTCCAGGATGCAGGCCTGCTCAACCGGTCGATCTGCGAGAACATCCGCCTCGGTCGTGAAGACGCATCGCTGGACGAAGTCATGGCCGCTGCCGAGGCTGCCGCCGCTGCCGACTTCATCGAAGGCCGCCAGGGCGGTTACGATACCCGCGTCGGCGAGCGTGGTAACCGGCTGTCCGGCGGCGAACGCCAGCGTATCGCCATTGCCCGGGCAATTCTGAAGAATGCGCCGATCCTGGTGCTGGATGAGGCGACGAGCGCGCTCGACGTCGAAACCGAGAACCGGGTGAAGGCTGCGATCGACAACCTGCGCAAGGACCGTACCACCTTCATCATCGCCCATCGCCTGTCGACGGTGCGCGAGGCCGATCTGGTGATCTTCATGGATCACGGCAAGATCGTCGAGATGGGCGGCTTCAACGAGCTCAGCCAGAGCAACGGCCGGTTCGCCTCCCTGCTCAGGGCAAGCGGTATCCTGACCGACGACGATGTGCGCAAGAGCCACGCCGCCGCCTGATACCAGGAGCAACCACCGAACTTGAAAAGGCCCCGCACAGGGGCCTTTTTTATGCCTTCGCCACCGAGAGCCGGGACAATCCACCGATCCAGTCGAGATACCGGGCATAGGCGAAGTGCAACCCGATGCCGGCAAGCACGAACAGCGAGCCCCAGAGCGGATCCCGGCCGGTGACGAACAGGAGCACCTGGCCGACCATCGCAAGAATAGTCCCGAAGATAAACACTGGCAGCGAATGCCGGCCGATCTGGACAAGCGGGTGGTCAATGCGCAGGCGCGTCAGGCGGCTGAACACCGGAAAGACCGCCAGCAGATAACCGAGCGCCAGAACGTGCAGCAGCCGCGTCAAGGACAGGAATGTCTTGTCAAAACCAGTCAGGACAGTTGGCAGGCCATAGGAGAAATCCAGGTTCCACCAGGACAAGAGCACCCAGAACAACGACAGCGTCACATAGCCCGCCGCTATCGCCACCAGCAGCGGATGGCGCTGTACCGGTTTGCCGGCCCGCGCCCGCATCATGCAGATCATCCCGATGACGAACAGGAACTGCCAGGACCAGGGATTGAGGAACCAGTAGCCTTCATCGAGAAAATTGATGGGCACGATGGTGACGATACCTGCCGCAAGCCACAGGGCTGCCGATGCCATGAACAACAGGAAAGGGCTTCGCCCGTAGAGCCAGAGCATCGCGGGCAACAATAGGAAGACGACAGCGTACATCGACAGGATGTTGTTGTAGCCCAACTGGTGTCCGAGCAGCACCATGGCGACAATTCCTTGTTCGGTATGATCGACAAGCGGCTTGATGTTGATCTCGCCAATCAGGTCCTGACGGCCAAAATAGAGCGCCCCGCCGGCAAAGATCGCCAGCGTGATGATACTGGTCATGATATGTGCGATGTAGAGCGTGAACGCGCGGCGCCAGATCTTCAAACTGAGCGCAAGACGGTTGCCGATCGTGAATTTCCGCCCATAAGCCAGCCCGGCGGACAGCCCGGAGATCAGCACGAAGGCTTCAGCCGAATCCGAAAATCCGAAGTTTTTTGTGGTCAGGTATTCGAGATATTGCCCCGGCACATGATTGACGAAGATCGTCAGCAGACAAAGTGCCCGAAAGACGTCGAGACGCGTGTCGCGCTGTGAAGGAACAGTGTGGGCTTGCGCCATCTGCCTGTCATCGGCAGGCGGCTCGAATTGCAGCTTTTGAAGCATTCAGAATGGTCTCGTCCGAGTTCAGTGCCCCCTGCCCCCATTGACGCGATATTGATGCAGGCGATCAAAACGAAACCGGCCTTGCGCCTTCTGGTGCAAAGCCGGTTTCAATCCAGATCTAGCGCCGGCGGTTACAACAAAACGCCTTCATGCGCGTTTTTTGTGACAGTATTATTGACACTAACGATCGGCTCGCCGTTTTCCGTATTTTTCGTCACGGAAATAACATGCGCCTTGCCGTCGATGGTCAGCGTTGCCGAGAAGCCATTCCAGTCCTTCGGCAGAACCGGCTGGACAATCAGCTTATCTCCCTGCCGGCGGATGCCGAGAATACCTTCGACTGCGGCACGGTAGAGCCAGGCAGCAGAGCCCGTGTACCAGGTCCAGCCGCCGCGTCCCGTCAACGTACCGTCGCCATAGATGTCGGCGGCGACCACATAAGGTTCAACCCGGTAGTGATCGGCGCTTTCGCGGTCCTTGGCGTGATTGACCGGGTTCAGCATCTTGAAGGCGCGCCAGGCGTCTTCGGTGCGGTTCTGCGCCGCCAGCGCCAGAACCACCCAGGTCGCAGCATGGGTGTATTGTCCGCCGTTTTCGCGGACACCCGGCGGATAGGCTTTGATATAGCCTGGGTCCTGCGCGGTTCCGGAAAGTGGCGGGGTGAACAGCCGGATGATCTGGTGATCGCCGTCGGCCAGTTCAGCCAGTACCGCATCCATCGCCTCGGCCGAGCGGGCCGCATCGCCCTCCCCGGAGAGCACGCTCCAGGACTGGGCAATCGAATCGATCCGGCATTCGCTGCTTTCGGCAGACCCCAGCGGAGTGCCGTCGTCATAGTAGCCGCGGCGATAGTGGCTGCCATCCCAACCGGCCGTTTCCAGGGCCTTCTTGAGGCTTTCAAGATGGGCTTCCCAGGCGGAAACCCGCTTGGTATCGCCCCGCTCGCGAGCAATGACGAGGAACGACCGCAGCGTTGCCGCGAGGAACCAGCCAAGCCAGACGCTGGTGCCGCGCCCTTCGATGCCGACGCGGTTCATGCCGTCATTCCAGTCGCCGCCGAGAATCAGCGGCAGGCCGTTCTCTCCCTTGCGGGCAATGGCGAGATCAAGCGCGATGGCGCAATGCTCGTAAAGGCTGGCACGCCGCTCCGACACGGTCGGCTGATAGAAGCTGTCGTGCTGGCCCGGCTCCAGAGCAGCGCCTTCGATGAAGGCAATCTGCTCGTCGAGAATGTCCTTGGTTCCCGTGACCGAGCAATAATGCTGCACGGCGTGGCCAAGCCAGACGACATCGTCGGAGATCAGCGTGCGCACGCCAGCGCCGGTATTGGGCAACCACCAGTGTAGCACGTCGCCCTCGACAAACTGCCGTGCGGCAGCGTTGAGAATCTGCGCCCGAGCGAGCTCCGGCCGGTGCACGATGAAGGCGAGCGTATCCTGCAGCTGGTCACGGAAGCCGAAGGCGCCGCTGGCTTGATAAAAGGCCGAGCGTGCGAGAATACGGCAACCGAGGCTCTGGTAGGGAAGCCAGGCATTGACCATGTTGTTGAACGCCTTGTCGGGCGTTTCGATCTGCAAGACGCCGGTGAAATCCTGCCAATAGCTGTTGGAGGCTTCGAGAACCGCTTCGAACGTGCTCTTGCGGGCTTCCGCCAGATGCTCGAGCGCCTGCCCTGCATTGTCGGAATCGCCGATGTAGAACGTCAGTTCGCGGCTGGCACCTGCCTCCAGCGTCACATCCAAAACGACTGCCGCGCAAGGATCGCCGTCTGCTTCGACCGCCCCCGACAGCAAGCCACCATCACGCACAGCCTTCGGGGCATAGATGCTACCCCCTTGGCCAAGGAACTCGCGGCGGCTGGAGGTGAATCCGGACGGCATGTCGCTCGCCGCCAGGAACGCCGTGCGGCCGGAATAGTCGATGCTGTAGGGATTGGTCGCCAGAACAGCGCCACTCGCCTCATCGAGATGCGACAGGATGAACGGCGCCGTCTTTGTCCGGTTGTTGCCGAGCACCCATTCGGCATAACCGTAAACCTTGAGGCTACGGGTTTCACCGGTGGTGTTGTTCAACAGCAGCCGCAGATACTTGACCGGAGCGGTGCGATGTACCGCCTGACCGACCTCAATCTTCAGTCCGTCCTGGACACTCTTGAACACGGAGTAGCCAAGCCCGTGCCGTGTCTCGAACTGGACCGACTTGCGGCGGGAAAGCGCAGCATACGGCGAAAGGACGGCACCGCTATTCATGTCGCGGATGAAGATTGCTTCGCCGGGACGGTTGATCACCGGATCATTGGTCCAGGGCGTCAGCTGATAGTCGCGGGAGTTGCGGCCCCAGGTGAAGGCAGCGCCTTCGGCAGCAACGTGGAAACCGAAAGCCTCGTTGGAAATCACGTTGATCCATGGCTGCGGCGTTGCTTCGCCACCGCGCAAGCGGGTGACGTATTCGCGGCCATCTGGGGAAAAGCCGCCATAACCATTCCAGAAGTCCAACCCGTCGCCGTTGATCTCGACGTTCTCGGCGCCGCTATCATCCGGGATGATTGCCAGCAACGGCCCCGCAGGAATGTCTTCCTTGGGCGACGGTTTTGCCAAGAGATTTTCTGCCCGCGAAATCTGGTCGGAAATCTTGCCATTGCGCGCGTGAAACACGGCACGGGACGCCGACAGAAGCGCTGTCCACGTCTCCGGTTCCATGATATCGCGGCGAACGGCGAAAATGTGCTGACGCGGTCCATCTGCCAGACCGCGCAGACGCAGGTTTTCAGCCATCGCATCCAGCGTGTGCTGCATGTCCTGCGCATAGGACGAGGCGCGCTCGTTGATGATCACCAGATCGGCGGTGACGCCGCGCGAGCGCAGATATTCCTGCGCCCTCAGGGCTTCCCGCGCGATGCCGAGATCGATGTCGTCGTTGATGCGAACGGCAAAGATCGGGAAATCGCCGGAGATGGACAATGGCCAGAGTGCAGATTGAGGCGCAAGGCCTGCCTGCACAGTGGCGGTATCGGCGCGCAGTTGCATGTCGGGATAAACAAGATAGCGGCCAAGCATCTGGAAGCTTGCGGCTTCCTGCGAGGTCACGCCGACATGGCGCATCTGCACCTGCGAACGGGTCCAGGCGTGGATAAGCTCATGATTGAAGCTGTCCGGATGACGATAGCGATCGATGGCCTTGTCGATATCCTGACGGTTTGGCGCAGCGATGGTCCAGAAGATCACACTGACCTTCTTGCCCGCCGGCACGCGCACGACGCGGCGCAGCGAGACGATCGGATCAAGCGTATAACCGTCCGAACCGGAGAGCTTGGCATCGGTATCGAAGGCCTGCGCTTCGGCAAGCGTACGGCCTGTTCCGATGAAGCGGCGGCGATCCGTCTCTGCCTCGGTATGGCGGGTGCTGGCGGCATTATCGACGATCAGGTGCGCCACCTGCATGTCCGGTTCGCCGGGACTGCGCTTGTTGCGCGTGACGCGGATGACGTCACCCTTTGGATCGACTTCCGTCTTCAGGAACATCTTGGCAAACAGCGGATGGGCGCTGTCGGTATCATCCGTGGTCAGAACCGGTTCTGCATAGGAGGTGACTTCGATGAAGCGGTCCTCGGTACCGGTGTTGAGCAGGATCACCCGGCGGCCTTCGGCATCGTGCTCGGTGGCGACGATGCACTCGACTTCGCTGGTGAGATCGCCGACCTTCTTGATGAACTCTGCCTTGTCGTCGCCGAAGCGGGTCGTCGTCGTTTCACCTTCCGCACGGCGCGGTTCGGCTGTTGCCGACCACCAGTCGCCGGTCGTCGTATCGCGCAGGAAGATGAATGTACCGGAGCGATCTTCAGTCGGATCGGCCTTCCAGCGCGCGACGGTCTGGCCGTTCCAGCGGGAATAACCCGAACCGGTCGCCGTCAGCATCACCGCATAGTGGCCGTTCGACAGGAAGACCGTCTCGCGGTCCTTGGCCAGCGGATTGGTGATGACGCGGACTTCGGGGCGCAGCAGGTCTTCCTGGCCCTTGCCGAGCGATTCCGGCTCTTTCTTGGTGTTGATGATCGGAATATCGCGCGGCGCCTTTTCCTGCAGCAGCAGTTCGGCGGCTTCGATGACCGGGTCGGCGTGGAACCACTCACGCAAGCGTCCGTTGAAGACGACGTTGGCGACGGCTGCAATCGACATGCCATGATGGTGGGCATAGTAGTTGCGCACGACGGCGCAGGTCTTGCCCTCCGGCACGCGGGTCGGCGTGAAGTCGACAGCATCGTGGAAACCATAGACGCCGAGCGCTCCGAGCGCGCGCAGGCGCTCCAGGTTGGCAATGGCCGCCTTGGGATCGTACATGCTGGCGAGGATCGAAGCGTAGGGAGCGATGACGGCGTTCTGGCCGAGACCGCGCTTCAGGCCCAGCGTCGGTACACCGAAATTGGTATACTGATAGGTCAGTTCGTGGTCGCGGGCATTGAAGGCCGCTTCCGAAATGCCCCATGGCGTGCCAAGACGGCGGCCGTGGTTCATCTGTTCCTGAACGATCAGGTTGTTGGTCTGGTTGAGAATGCCACCCTGGCGCTCCTGCATGACCAGCGGCGGCATCAGATATTCGAACATCGAGCCGGACCAGGAAATCAGCGCGCCGCGCGCGCCGATCGGCACGATCGGACGACCGAGCTTGTACCAGTGCTCCGTCGGCAAATCACCCTTGGCAATGGCAAACAGGCTGGTCAAACGCGCTTCCGACGCAAGAAGGTCGTAGCAGGCTTCGTCGAGGTCATTGGAATTAACGCGGTAGCCGATCGACAGCAGGCGCCGTTCCGGACGGAACAGGAAGCTGAAATCCATCGAGAAGGCGATATCGCGAGCCCGGTCGCGGATGACGATCAGGCGCTGGCGCAGCGCTTCGATGGCACCGAGATCAAAGACACCGTCGGCGATATGGGCTTCGCAAGTGTTGACGAGCATGGTCGCCCATTTCGTCACTTCACCGCTCTGAGCGCTCTTCACCTCGTGATCGAGATTAACCGTGAGCTTGTGAATATCACGCGCGAGGACCGCGAGGTTGATCACCCGGATGGAGGCGAATTCGTGCTCGCGCTTGACGGCGGCGAGCGCGTTCTGGAAGCCGGTGATCCGCTCTTCCATCAAGCGGCGCAGTGGCCGCACGGTCTTGCGGTCATCCGGCAGATCGGCCAGCACTTCCGACAGGATTGAGGCAACGTCGCCGATACCGTCGAGATTGCCCTGAACGTGCGCGGACGGCGCTTCCGCCCAATCACGGCACATCGAGGATACGGCGATCAGATGGCCGGCGAGATTGCCGCTATCGACGGCGGAGACATATTTCGGCTCCATCGTTTCCAGTGTGTCGGTCTTGTACCAATTGTAGAGATGACCGCGATATTTCGGCATGCGATCAAGGGTGGAAACCGTTTCTTCCAGCCGGCGGATAGTTTCCTCGAAACCGATCCAGCCGAAATCGCGGGCAGACATGACGGAGAGAAGATAGACGCCGATATTCGTCGGCGACGTGCGCTCGGCGAGGATCGGATGCGGGATTTCCTGGAAATTGTCCGGCGGCAGAAAATGCTGCTCGGCGGTGACGAACTGCTCGAAATAGAGCCAGGTGCGGCGCGCGATCTTGCGCAACTCGTCGACGACCTCGTCCGGCACAACCAACTGGTCTTCCGTTTCGGCCGATTGGCTGACAAACCAGGCAACGGCCGGGGACAGAGCCCAGAGCAGCGCAAATGGAATGCCGATGAAGGGAAGGCCGGTATCGGAAATCGCTGCCAGCAGGAGCGAAATGACCGACAGGACCGGGGCGATCCACATCGACCGGTAATAATCAAGGATGCTGCCGCCAGCCGAGCTTTGCACCTGCGCAGCCGTGCGCCATTCCAGCATCAGCTTGCCACTGACGAAGGTTCTGTAGAGCGACCGCACGATCGCATCCATCATCATCGCGGCAGAATGGGCGAGGAAGACGATGCGCAGGGCGACCTGCGCATTGGCGGCCTGTATTTCGGAGAGAACGGCATGCAGATGGGCGCGCGCGACGATATCGTTGCGGCGCGGCATGATGCCTGAGATCAGCGACAGGGTGGGCGCGACGAAGAGACTGAAGATCAGCACGAACTGCCAGACCAGCGCCTGTGTCGGCTCCATGTAGTACCAGCCCATGACCGAGGCGATCAGCCAGGCACAGGGGATCAGCGAACGGCGCAGGTTATCGTACATCTTCCAGCGGCCGAGCATGCTGACGCCGTTGGACAGGTTGAACATATACGGCAGCAGCTGCCAGTCGCCGCGTGCCCAGCGATGCTGGCGCGACATCTCGACCTCGTAGCGGATCGGGAAATCCTCGACCAGCTCGACATCGCTGACCAGCGCGCAATGGGCCAGCGAGCCTTCGAGCAAATCGTGACTGAGAACCGCGTTTTCCTCGATCTTGCCTTTCAGGGCCGCCTCGAAGGCATCGACGTGATAGAGACCCTTACCGGTAAACGTCCCTTCGCCCGCAATGTCCTGATAAACATCGGACACGGTGAAGACATAGGGGTCGATACCGCGGTTGACCGAGAAGATGCGCTGGAATGCCGACGCATCGCTGCCGGTGGTCAAGGACGGGGTAACACGCGGCTGCAGGATGCCGTAACCAGCCGTGACCTTCTGCGTGACCGGGTCGACGACCGGGCGGTTGATCGGGTGATAGAGCTTGCCGACGAGCTTGGTTACCGCATCACGCATCAGGCGCGTGTCGGAATCGAGCGTCATGACATATTGTACATTTTCCGGCACGGTGTTGGCACCGGCAAGGAAGCTGGTGTCGCTATCGCCGCGCAGGAGCAGGTTCAACTCGTGCAGCTTGCCGCGTTTGCGTTCCCAGCCCATCCAGGCGCCTTCGGCTTCGTTGTAGAGGCGGCGGCGGTGCAGCAGGTAGAAACGGGTGCGGCCATCATGCGCATAGCGGGCGCTCAGCGTTTCGATCTCGGCCTTTGCGTATTCAAGCACATCGAGATCGGCAGCCGTTTCTTCTTCAGCACTATCGACCCAATCGCTGACCAGCGCGAAATAGATTTCGCCCTTTGGATTGGCGAGATAGTGAACCTCGAGATTGCGCACCAGTTCATCGACATGATCGCGCTTGGAAATCAGACAGGGGACGACGACGAGCGTTCGCGCATCCTCCGGAATCCCGTCAAGGAATTCGTATCCGACCAGTCTTGATGGAGTAACGCACAGCGTCACCAGCGTGTTGAAGAGGCCGGCTGCACCTTCCGAAGCGGGCAGGGCAAACAGCAGCAGCATGATCAACTTGGCACCCGTCGGAATTTCCATCGGGCTGACGAAAATGTAGACGGCAATCATCGCAAGGATGGTCAGGAGAATGTTTGGACCGGCAATCGCAAACCAGTCCAGCTTCCGGCCAAGCCGGATGATGGTCTGAAGGACGGACGGACGGTAGCCGATCTTTTCTTCCAGCAGACGGCGCTGCTTGCCGACGAGAAAGCCGCCGACATTTGGCTCATGCGGCATCTCGATGGTGCTGGCGTCGGCCTTGACCATGGCAAGCGCGATCTGCGTAACTTCAAGTTCGGAACTGCCGGAGCGGCGGGCTAGCCGTTCGATGGTGTTGCGGTACTTGTTGCGCGATCCGAAATCGAGGGCGGAATAATCCGAGCCTTCACGCAATGCGTCATCGAGCTTACTGACGCTTTCGAACCAGACGGCCCAGTCGTTATCGTCGATTTCACGCAGGCTGCGGATGATGTTGCTCATCGTCGCATTGCCCGACGACAGCCGGTTTTGCTCGGCGACCAGAGCTTCCTCGACGTCACTACCGCGTTTTTCCAGCTGTCTTTCCAGCCAGGTAATAACAAATCCCGATGTCTGCGATCCGTCCCGCAGGCGGTAGAGCAGCTGCGCGACAAATGTGTTGTCGGCACAGAGCGGCTCGGCCTCGGCCAGCACGGACTCGAATTTTTCCGGCGTGCCGAGACGGACAATCTGGTCGGCAACGTCGTTTGCCTTGTTGCGCATGTTGCGCGACCGGTCGACCCGGATGGCGATACGCCGCAGATTTTCGATCAGCACGAACCGGACGATGGACGGCAGAGCCCACAATTCGCCGATCTTGAAGGTCTCGTGTTCCTGGAAGCCGGAAACCATCGCCGTCAGGCTTTCGCGCGACACCGTGCTGTGGGTATGGGCCACATAGAGCCAGGCGAGCGCCATGGTGCGCGGGATTGTTGTGCCGGCAACCGGCAAGGTCGGCAGCTGGCGATAGAACTTGCGCGGAAAATCGCGCCGCACTTCCTGGATCGATTCTTCGACGAGATAATGGTTGTCGAGCAGCCATTCGGCGGCAGGCGTGATCGAAGCACCGGCCTCGACATCGGTCGCCGTCACCTTGTAGACGCGGAAAATCTCGTTTTCGTTTTCGCGGTGGCGCGGACGGAACTCGAAGGGAAAGAACCCCGGAAGAGACGAAACACCGTCACGGGCGAGTGCTGCACCGCATTCACGAAGCTCATCGATGGTGAAATAGGTCGAGCGGATCGAATCGTTATAGTCGATCGGCTTGATCTCGGCTTCGCGTTGCGGCGTGGACGGCGTGTTATGAAGAGGCATGGGTACGGGTTCTGGATCCAGGCGGTGTTGAAGGGTCCGGTGGTCGTGCCGGATGGGCTGCTGCCCTGATTTTTGGCTCTGCGCTTCCACGATCCTAGCTGTCCGCTTGCGCTCTGCCGAAAGCCGTCAGGTCTCGCGCAAGCGGGAAACCAAAAAGTTTGGCATTGCCCGGACGGGCTTGGGAAGGTGTGAAAACGACAGTCACTTCGCTATCAAGGCTGCGTGATGCAAGAAATTGGCATTTTTTAGCCGTAGTGCCAATATGTTGCAAGAAGCGCGGCCGGCGTTCAGGGTGATTTCGCGCCTGCCACGCAAAAGAAAGCGCGGCATACACTTTTTTCGTCTCAACCAAGTCCGGGAAATCGTTTTCAACTGTATATTTGAGGCTGTTCATCCAGACCGGAACGCGCCTGGACGGGAAATGTTCCATCCATCCGGCCGCGTTACAATAGAGCGCCTTCCCCGGCGCCCGGCGGTCACCCCACCTGCTTGACGATCCAGGCGCGAAATGCCTGGCTGACCGGATTTTCCAGCTTGCCCTCCGGCACCACCAGATAATAGCTGTTTTCCGTGTGCATCGGCCGGTCGAAGACGACACGCAGCCGATCGGCCGCAAGTTCCTGCTCGATGAGGTAGCGCGGTACCAGCGCAAAGCCGAGACCGACGATTGCGGCCTCGATGACCATCGAAAACTGGTCGAAGCGGTTGCCGCGATAGGCCGACTTCATCTCGCCGCCATTGCTTTCAAACCACTGCGCCCACATCTTCGGCCGCGTGGCGAGATGCAAGAGCGGCTTGTGTTCCAGCTCGCCGGGTTCCTTCATCGGATTGAGAGCCAGAAGTGCAGGACTAGCGACTGGTACGATGATCTCGCTGCAGAGATAGCTGCAGGTGGCATGCGCCCAGACCGGTTGGCCATAGTGTATGGCGAGATCGAAATTCTGCTCTTCGAAATCGAACGGTTGCGACCGCGAGGCGATGTTGATCACCGTGCCGGGATGCTGATTGAGAAAATCCGGAAGCCGCGGCGTCAGCCAGCGGCTGCCGAAGGTCGGCAGCGATGCGACGGAGAGCGTCGATTCCGAGCGAGCCGACGCCATGGCCCGAACCATCAACTCCTCTGACTGGGTCAGCAGCCGGCGAACCTCTGGCAGGAATTTCTGACCGGCATCGGACAGAATGACCCGCTGGCGGATGCGCTCGAACAGGAGCACCCCGATCTGGCTTTCAAGATCCTTGATCTGGCGGCTGACGGCGCTCTGGGTCAGGTTCAACTCGGCGGCTGCCTGCGTGAAGCTGCCGTGACGCGCGGCACACTCGAATGCCTGCAGCGTGGTAACATCAGGGACCAGTCTTCTGCTCAACTTCATTCCAGCCTCGCATGATCATAGTCATAACCGTCGCAATCAATGCCCATTCGCCACATATATGATACGAAATGAGAATGATCACCGTTATCCCTTCCATACTGCGAGGCGCGTTGCCGTGAAAGAGAATAGTTTCGTATCCACCGACCATATCCGCTCAGCCTTTTCCGCGGCGATGTCGGCCATGTACCGCACCGAGGTGCCGGCCTATGGCACATTGATGGAATTGGTAGGCAGGGTGAATGCAGAAACGCTCGCCGCCGATCCGGATCTGCAGGCCCGCCTTGAGGATACGGACTCGCTGGAGCGCATCTCCGAGGAGCGCCACGGTGCGATCCGGCTCGGCACGCCCGCCGAACTGTCGATGATGCGCCGCGTCTTTGCCGTCATGGGCATGATGCCGGTCGGTTACTACGATTTGTCGACCGCCGGCGTTCCGGTTCATTCGACGGCTTTCCGCCCGGTCGGCGATGCGGCCCTGAAGAAAAACCCGTTCCGCGTCTTCACCTCGCTGCTCCGCCTCGACCTGATCACCGACGAAGCGCTGCGCAATGAGGCCGAACAGATCCTGTCAAAGCGTCAGATATTCACCGACGGCGCCATCGCGCTGACGGAAAAGGCGGAAAAGCAGGGTGGCCTCGACAAGACCGACGCCGAACGTTTCGTTGCCGAAGCGCTGGAAACCTTCCGCTGGCACGATAGGGCCAATGTCAGCCCGGACATGTATCATCGCCTGCACGATGCCCACCGGCTGATTGCCGACGTGGTCTCGTTCAAGGGCCCACATATCAACCATCTGACGCCGCGCACGCTGGATATCGACGCTGTTCAGGCGCGCATGCCCGACTACAAGATAGCGCCCAAAGCAACGATCGAGGGTCCGCCAACCCGCAAATGCGCCATCCTGTTGCGCCAGACGTCGTTCAAGGCGCTGGAAGAACCGGTGTCGTTCCAGGCTGCGGACGGCAGCTGGCATGAAGGTTCGCACACCGCCCGTTTCGGTGAGATCGAACAGCGCGGTATTGCGCTGACTCCTAAGGGTCGGACGCTGTATGACGACCTGCTCAATGCGTCCCGCAAGATCGTCCGCCCGGCTGCTGACGGCTCGAATGCTGCGGACTATGAAAAGGCTCTGTCAGAGGCCTTCCTTCCGTTCCCCGATACATGGGCCGGCATCCGTGCTGAAGGTCTCGGTTACTTTGCCTATTCGCTGACGGCCAAGGGCCGCAAGGCAAAGGCCGATACATCCGCAAGCCTCGACAGCCTGATCGCCGATGGCCTCGTTCAGTTCGATCCGATCGTCTACGAAGACTTCCTGCCCGTCAGCGCCGCCGGTATCTTCCAGTCCAATCTCGGCGACGAGGCTGCCCAGGAATTCGTGGCAAGCCCCAACCAGCAGCGTTTCGAACTGGATCTCGGTGCGAAAGTCCTGAACGAGTTCGATCACTATGCCGGTATCGAGCAGGCTTCGATTGTCGATGTCAGACAGATGCTTTCGTCTGCGCAGGCAGCGGAGTAAAGCTGAAGCATGATCGACCAGAACCACGTCGCAGCACTGACCGCACTCCTCGGTGACAAGGGCATTGTCACCGGAGGCAGTGATGTGGCGGCTTACCAGACCGGCGCGCGCTACGACCAGGGCCACGCCGCACTCGTGCTGCGTCCGCAAACCGCCGAAGAGGTTTCGGCGGCCGTTTCCTATTGCGTCAGGAACGGCATCGTTCTCATTCCGCAATCCGGCAATACTGGCCTTGTCTCCGGCTCGACGCCGGATGAGACAGGCACTCAGGCTGTGCTCAGCCTCGACCGGATGACCCAGCGCTTCGATCTTGATCTCGACAACCGTTCACTGCGTGCCGATGCCGGGTTCCGGCTTTCCGACGTCAACCAGAGGCTCGAAAAACACGGGCTGTTCTTCCCGATCGATCTCGGCGCCGATCCGCGGCTGGGCGGCATGCTGGCCACCAATACCGGTGGCTCGCGCTTCCTGAAATATGGCGACGTGCGCCGTAACACCTTGGGCATCAAGGTGGTCCTGGCCGACGAAGAGGGCACCGTCCTTGATCTGACGTCGGAGTTGCGCAAGAACAATACCGGCGTCGACTGGAAGCAGGTTTTCATCGGCACATCCGGCGCTTTCGGTATCATCACCGAATGCGTCGTCAATCTTGAACCGCTGCCGAAGCAAGTGGCGACAGCCTATCTGGTTCCAACCAGCGGCGCCCATGTCATGCCGCTGCTGCGCGCCATGGAAGACCGGCTCGGCTCGTATCTCTCGGCTTTCGAGGGCATTTCGAAAAACTCCGTCACGGCGGCGCTGGATCACGTGCCATCGCTGAAGAACCCCTTTCAGGGCGGCAATGTGCCTGACTATGTCATCCTCGCCGAAATTTCCCGCACCTGGGAACCACGCGAAGGCGAGCAGTCGCTTGATGCGGTGCTCGAAGCGGTGCTGGCAGAAATCTGGGAAACGGAGGAAGCGCCGCTTGCCGATGCCTTTGTTGGTCCAGCTCATGAAATGTGGTCCTTGCGCCACGCCCTGTCGGAGGGCGTCAAGCATTCCGGAAAATTGATCGCCTTCGATCTTTCCTTCCGCAGAGGTGATATCATGGCGTTCTGCGACCGCATGAAGGCCGATATGCCGCAAGCCTTTCCGGAGGTGACGATCTGCGATTTCGGCCATATCGGTGATGGCGGTGTGCATTTCAATCTCGTGGTGCCGAAGGACAGCGCCTCGGCATCGGACGCAGATTTCGAGCGGCGGCTGCGCGATTGGGTGCTTGCCATCGCCGTCACGGATTTCAACGGCAGCTTCAGTGCCGAACATGCCATCGGACGCAAAAACCAAGCCTATTACGACCTTTATACGCAACAGAAAATCAAGGACATGGCCCAGGGCCTCAAGGCCATCACCTCGCCGGGAGATCTCGGTGCGGTGTGCTTCGGATAGTCCTTCGACCAAGAAAACGGGAGTTTGCTCATGAACATTGCAACGAAATCGGTAAATGTCGTTCAGGAAACGGCCGCCCTTCTGGAGAAGCTCGGCGTCTCCAAAGAACTCTACACAGGCGGGGACATGGCCTCCTTCTCGCCGGTCACCGGCGAGAAGATCGCCAACCTGAAGACGGTTTCGGCTGCTGAAGCCGCTGCCAAGATCGAAAAGGCCGACGCGGCATTTCGCGCCTGGCGGCTGGTACCGGCGCCGAAGCGGGGTGAACTGATCCGCCTGCTCGGCGAAGAACTGCGCGCCCATAAGGCTGATCTCGGCCGTCTGGTCTCGATCGAAGCCGGCAAGATCACCTCGGAAGGCCTTGGCGAAGTCCAGGAAATGATCGACATCTGCGATTTCGCCGTCGGTCTCTCCCGCCAGCTCTACGGTCTGACCATCGCCACCGAACGTCCCGGCCACCGCATGATGGAAACCTGGCATCCGCTCGGCGTCATCGGCGTTATCTCCGCCTTCAACTTCCCGGTTGCCGTCTGGGCCTGGAACGCCGCACTTGCCATCGTCTGCGGCAATGCCGTCGTCTGGAAGCCGTCGGAAAAGACCCCGCTTACCGCACTTGCATCGCAGGCTATCCTTGATCGCGCCATTGCCCGCTTCGGCGATGCGCCGGAAGGCCTGACGCAGGTTCTGATCGGCGACCGCGCCATCGGGGAAGTGCTGGTAGATCATCCGAAGGTACCGCTGGTTTCGGCCACCGGTTCCACCCGCATGGGCCGTGATGTCGGTCCGCGTCTGGCCAAGCGCTTTGCCCGCGCCATTCTCGAACTCGGCGGCAACAATGGCGGCATCGTCTGCCCGTCGGCCGATCTCGACATGGCTCTGCGCGCCATCGCGTTTGGTGCGATGGGCACGGCCGGTCAGCGCTGCACGACGCTACGCCGCCTGTTCGTCCACGAGAGCGTCTACGACCAGCTCGTTCCGCGCCTGAAGAAGGCCTATTCGAGCGTGTCGGTCGGCAATCCGCTGGAATCCTCGGCCCTCGTCGGCCCGCTGGTCGACAAGCCGGCTTTCGACAACATGCAGAAGGCGCTGTCCGAAGCCAAGGCTCATGGCGGCTCGGTCACGGGCGGCGAACGCGTCGATCTCGGCCATGCCAACAGCTACTATGTAAAGCCGGCTCTGGTCGAAATGCCGAAACAGGACGGTCCGGTCACCGAAGAAACCTTCGCACCGATCCTCTACGTCATGAAGTATAACGACTTCGATGCCGCGGTTGCCGATCACAATGCGGTTGGCGCCGGTCTCTCCTCGTCGATCTTCACGCTCGACCTGCAGGAAGCCGAGCGCTTCCTGTCGCCTGACGGTTCCGACTGCGGCATCGCCAACGTCAACATCGGTACATCCGGTGCTGAAATCGGCGGCGCATTCGGCGGCGAAAAGGAAACCGGCGGCGGCCGCGAATCCGGCTCGGACGCATGGCGCGCCTACATGCGCCGCGCCACCAACACGATCAACTATTCGAAGGCCCTGCCGCTGGCACAGGGCGTCTCCTTTGACATCGAATAAGGATCGGTCATGACCATCAACGCCAAGGTTGAGGAGGCGGGCTTTGCGCCCGCCTCGCGGATTTCCACGATCGGTGTGTCGCAGATCCTGAAGATTGGTGCACGGGCGCAGGCCATGAAGCGCGACGGCAAGCCGGTGATCATTCTGGGCGCCGGCGAACCGGACTTCGATACGCCAGATCACGTCAAGCGGGCGGCTTGCGACGCCATCCAGGGCGGCAAGACCAAATACACCGCGCTCGACGGCACGCCTGAGCTGAAGCAGGCGATCCGTGATAAATTCTCCCGGGAGAATGGAGTCTCTTACGCACTTGATGAAATCACGGTAGCCACCGGCGCGAAGCAGATCCTCTTCAATGCCATGATGGCGACGCTGAACCCCGGCGACGAAGTGATCATCCCGACGCCCTATTGGACGTCCTATTCCGATATCGTCGAAATCGCCGAGGGCAAGCCTGTGCTGATCGCCTGCGACGCGGAAGCCGGTTTCCGGCTGAAGGCGGAACAGCTTGAAGCGGCGATCACGCCGAAGACGCGCTGGGTAATGCTGAATTCGCCATCCAACCCATCGGGCGCCGCCTATAGCGCGGAAGATTACCGCCCGCTGCTTGACGTGCTGTTGAAGCATCCGCATGTCTGGCTTCTGGTCGACGATATGTACGAGCATATCGTCTATGACGGCTTCAAGTTTGTCACCCCTGCAGCAATCGAACCGGCGCTGAAGAACCGGACGCTGACCGTCAATGGTGTCTCCAAGGCCTATGCCATGACCGGCTGGCGCATCGGTTATGCCGGTGGCCCAAGCGACCTGATCAAGGCGATGGCCGTGGTGCAGAGCCAGGCGACCTCCTGCCCGTCCTCAATCAGCCAGGCCGCTTCGGTTGCCGCGCTGAACGGACCGCAGGATTTTCTGAAAGAGCGAACCGAAAGCTTCCAGCGCCGCCGCGATCTGGTCGTTACGGCGCTCAACGCCATCGAGGGCCTTGATTGCCGCACGCCCGAGGGCGCGTTTTACACCTTCTCGGGATGCGCCGGCATGCTCGGCAAGACCACTCCCGGCGGGAAGCCTATCGAGACGGACGCAGACTTCTGCGCCTACCTGCTCGATGACGCTCATGTCGCCGTGGTGCCCGGCTCGGCCTTCGGCCTGTCGCCGTTCTTCCGTATCTCCTACGCGACTTCGGAGGCGGAACTGCGCGAAGCGCTGGAGCGGATTACCAAGGCCTGCATAGCCTTGCGTTAAAACCGTCTTGCCTGCATCTACAGTTACAAGGACGAACAACCCTGCCGTTTCCGACGGCAGGGTTTTCTCTGTCGAAAGAATTTTGCGCCGTTGGAAATTGCTGCTATCCGGTAATTGCAACCATCAAAACTCACAGTGCCGTCACCGGACACAGACAGGGGCAGCCGGAGCATGTTCTCCAGTTTACGGCAATCGACGGATATCATTGAAAACCTCCGGAAGAATTCGTTCGAACCTGCGCATGCCGACTATTACAGGGGCAAGCCTGGCCGACCGCTCAATCTCATCCTCAAGGCGCGCCATGACTTTCTCTCGGTCTGGCGCAAGGGCGATTATGCGGATTGCGTGACCGCGTCGAAAATCTTCGGACGTCAGGTCGTCGTGGTCAATTCTCCGGACGCGATCCGCTATGTCGTCGCCAAACGGCACGAGAATTTCGAGCGCAAGACGCCGCAAATGCGGCGCGCGCTGGAATTCCTTTTGGGTGATGGGCTGTTCATCTCTGATGGCGAGACCTGGAAGCAGCGGCGCCCGCTGGTCGCCGATATCGTCCACAAGAACCGCGTGCCGGCTTTCGGCAAGATCATGCAGAACACCACAAGCGAACTGGTGCACCGCTGGGAATCGCTTCCCGACGGCGCCCCGGTCAATGCGCTGTTCGAAATGGCCGGACTGACCGCGGAAATCATCTCCCGGGCCGTGTTTGGCAATGATCTCGGCGAAGATGGTGCCAAGGCCGTCAGCGAAGGTTTCGAGAGCTATCAGTCGCTGATCGATTCCGTCAATATCGGCTACTTCCTCGGCTTCGACGAAGGGCTGCCGGTACTGCGGACACCCAAACTGCGCCGGTCCGTTTCACGCATTCACGGGATCATCGACAAAGTGGTCGAGGATCATCTGGCCGGGCGCGGCGACGACAATTCGATGGTGGAGCTGCTGGTACGGCGGCAGAAACGCAATCCGGAACTGAAACTCGACGTGGTGGCATTGCGAAACGAGGCGGCCACCATCTTCATGGCGGGTCACGAGACAACAGCGGCGACGTTGACCTGGGCCTGGTACCTGCTGTCGCGGGCACAATGGGTCGAAAAATCACTGCACGAGGAAATCGCCCGCGTTTGCGGCAACCGTGTGCCGACGCTTGACGACATTCCGCAACTCGATTGGTGCCGGGCGATTATTGAGGAGACCCTGCGGCTGTACCCGCCGGTGCCGATACTTGCGCGCCAGGCGAAAGAGGCCGACCGGATCGGCGATATCGACGTCAAGCCGGCATCACTCATTCTGATCGTTCCCTGGCTGCTACACCGGACGGAAGCCTTCTTCAAGGACGCTCATCTCTTCAAGCCCGAGCGCTTCATGAATGGCAGCAAGGCCATACCCTACAGCTACATCCCCTTCGCCAGCGGCCCGCGCGTCTGCCCCGGCCTGCAATTCGGTCTTCAGGAAGCGATCCTTTGCCTGGCTATCCTTGCGCAGCGCTTCAGGGTGCGCGTGGCCGAGAACGTGAAGGTCGAGCCCCAATGCCGCCTGACCTTGCGGCCGCGCGGCGGCCTGCCGGTGACACTGCACCGGCGCGAAAGGGTTTAGCTTCAGATGGAAAGACCAGATAACGACGCCAAAAGCGCCGCGGCGAAAAGGTCCGCCTGGATTTATCGCGCTCCTGCCGCCCCACCGCTGATGGATCTGTTCAAAGATGGCGACCGGCGCAAGGCGGCGTTTCGTTATCACGTGACCGGCAATCTCAAGAATCTTCTCGACCTGGCCGTACACTTCGGATTGAAAGCAGTTCCGGCAAGCATCTGCTCGGCGGCCGGTGCCCGGCTTGGAACTTTTGTCATCCCCCGTTGGCACCCATCATCCGTCAAGAAAGCGCAGAAGAACCTGCTGCGCCTTCTCCCGCACGCCACGGAAGAAGAGCGCGAACGGATTCTCAAGCGGAACTGGCAAAACCAGGGCCGCATCATGACGGAGTTTTCGATCATCGCGCGCCTTGCGCGCCGGACAACCTGGCACGATCTGCATCATTTTACCGACGCCTCTGCAAAGGGGCCAGTGATCTTAATCTGCATGCATCTTGGAAACTGGGAGATATTCGCACCCAAACTGGTTGAGCTCGGTTTTTCCCCCTCTGCCAACTACACACCGCCCGCCGGCAGGGCACGCGCATGGATCGCCCGGCGCGTACGGTTGAAACTCGGGTACGGATTGCTGCCGCCCGGCAAGGATGGCATACGCCCGGCGCTGAACATCTTGAAAGACGGTGGCGCGATCTCGGTCTTCTGTGACGAGGGCTTCGCGGGAAAAATCCGCGGCCCATTCTTCGGTCGCCCACCCCATCTCGAAGGCAATCTTGCTGTTGTCGCAAGGCTCGCCCGTCTGACCGGGGCGACGATCTGCCCATGTTATGCAATCCGGCGCGACGGCTCTTCGTTTGACGCTTTTGCGCTGGAATCGATCAACCTGCCGCCGGAAAACAGACCCGGCGAGCGTCTGATGGACGACGTTTTACTCATCAATTCGGTCATTGAGCCGGTCGTCCGTGCCCATCTAGACCAATGGTATTTCCTCGACAATGCCCTCTGACATCAATTGGCGGAACCATGTAACTGGGTGACAAGCATTGCAAATCGCGAACCTGCAACCTCAAGCGGGCCACTATTGTCGATCGTCGTCACATCCGGTTCGTCGAGAATATCCGGCACCTGCCGCTTCAGCCGGTTGAGAATATCCTGCTCGCTTTCGCGGCCACGTGCCACAAGCCGGCTTGCCAGCACCTGCGGCGAGGCGGTGATGTTGACAATGGCTACCCTTGGAAAGGCCTGCCGGAACTGGCCGAGCACTGCCCGGCTGCCATTGGCGATCAAGATCCTGCCTGCCCGCACCTTTTCAAGCGCGTCCTTGGGAACTCCGTATTTCAACCCATGCGCCTGCCAAGCCACCGCGAAATCACCTGCCGCAAGCCGGCTATCGAAAACATCTCCCGAAATGCTCTCGTGATCCTCGCCACCAGCGTCCGACGGCCGGGTGATCACCCGGCGGACAAAATCGATATCGTTGCGATCGGCAAAGTGCTGCGCCACGAAGCCGATGACGCTGTCCTTGCCGGCGCCGCTGGGGCCGACCACAACGACGATCGCGCCCATCTGTCCTTGCCCGTGCATCAGGCGACCCGCTTGCCTTCGCGCCAAACCGACCGAACAACCGGGATGCCGTCATGGCGCTGGACCCGCACAATATCCGCACGCAAGCCCGTGGCGATACGGCCGCGATCGTTGAGACCGACGGTGCGGGCGGGAGTCGCGGTAACCATGGCCAGAGCCTGCGGCAGGCTGACAGTTTCCAACTCATCCGCCAGAACGAACGGCGCATGGATCAGGCTGAACGGCACATAGTCTGACGACAGCACGTCGAGAACGCCGCGTGCGGCAAGATCCTTGGCGGCAATGTTGCCGGAATGTGATTTGCCGCGAACGATATTCGGAGCCCCCATCAAGACGCTGAGGCCCGCCGCATGCGAAGCTTCGGCCGCTTCGAAGCTAGTTGGGAATTCCGCAAGGCGAATGCCGAAGCCAACGGATTCCTCGACATGCGCCAAGGTGGCGTCATCATGGCTGGCAATGGTGATGCCGCGTTCGGCGCAGGCCTTGGCAATCTCGGTGCGATGCGGTCCGGCATACTTGGCCGACAAGGCCTGCTGGCGGGCGCAGAACGCCGCGAAAGCCTCGTCGGAAAGGCCCCGCTTGGTCTTATAGTAGAGCGTGTACTGCTCCATCGTCTGGAACTGGCGTTGACCCGGGGCATGATCCATCAGCGAGACGAGGCCGACCTGCGGATCGTTCTCGAATTCCACGAAGTGTGCCATCACGTTGTCTGTCGAAACTTCGCAGCGCAGATGAATGCGATGGTCGGCACGCAGGCGATTTTCCTTTGCTGCCTGCGCCAGCGCGTTTGCCATGTCGCGCATCTCGCCCTGCTCGAAGCCGCCATCCTCATCGGAGCCCATGCGCAGGCAATCGAAGACGGTAGTGATGCCGGATGTGACGACCTGCGCATCATGCGCCTGGATCGCCGCCATCTTCAGCCAGCGAACGCCGGGGCGCGGCGAATAATGGGCCTCCAGATGATCTGTATGAAGTTCGACCAGGCCGGGAATGAGATAATCGCCTTCGAAATCCTCACCGGTACGGCTGGCACCTTCCGAGATGTCGGCGATCTTGCCGTCACGGATCAGGACCGAGCCGTTGAGAATCTGGTCCTCAAGGACGATGCGGGCGTTGGAGAGAACGGTTTCAACGGTCATGTCATGCCATCTTTCGTTTGGACGTGCCGCCGAGCGGCAAAAGCGAGTGAACTGTGAAGGGCGCGCCGCGTTCGGGTTCGGTGAACAGTGCCAGCGTCGTCACCGCAAGCGGCTTGCCGATAAAGGGTGCGAAGGCTTCTTCCAGCAGCGCCCGCATCGCTCCCTGCCGTTCAACCGGCACCGCGCCCGTCAGCGTCATATGAAAACGGAAGCTCTCGAAGACGTAGGGATATCCCCATTCCAGCAGATTGCTGCGCATCACCGAGCCGAGTGTTTCGGGCTTGCGACGGGCGATATCAGCGTCAGACAACGGCGCGCGGAAAGGAGAAAAATACCGCACGGTCTCGTCGGCCAGAGCCTGCAGTTCTGGACAATCGGCCGCCGGCACAAGGGCGAAGAACGGGCCCAGCTGGCCGAGCATCATTTCCGGAATGTCGAACGGCGGGCATTTTTCAGAAAACGCCTGAAAATCCTCCAGAAGCTGCGCTTCGGTTTTGCCCGGCGCCAGCAGGAAGGGTGCCTTCAGCGTTCCGTGAAAGCCGTAGCGGCGCGGGTCGGCCGTCAGGGCGGTCAATTCCGCGGCACTGAAATCACCTGCGGGCTTGAGCTCATGAATTTCACTCGTAAACGGGTTCGCTCCCAGCCACCGTTCTGCGGCAGCCGTCAACGGGGCGTTTTCATCGGGCGAGATATAGAATGCGTAGCGCACTGGTCATTCCCTGCAGAGATGCCGCTGGAGCGTTGGAACAGCCGAATTGACGCTGTCGCTACGCGCTCTTCGTGACATTATCGTGATCGTGGCAGTGATCCGCCACCCATAGTTCAATGTGTTTTCTGGCCTATCAGACGCGAGCGCAGAAAATTGGAGGCGCTGTCGAAGATGAAGACGACGATGAGGATCAGAATAACCATATAGCAGACGTTTTCCCAATCCGAATTCGTCCGCATCGCCTCCCACAGTTTCAGGCCGATACCGCCAGCACCCACAGCGCCGATGATGGTCGCCGAGCGCGTATTGGATTCCCAGAAATACAAGGCCTGGCTGGCAAAGACCGGCAGAACCTGCGGCAAGACCCCGAACCGCTGCACGGCAAGCGGTGCAGCACCGACCGATTTCACGCCCTCGCGTTGCTTGTCGTCAATGTTTTCCAGCGCTTCGGCATAGAGCTTTCCGAGCGTACCGGTGTCGGTGAAGAAGATCGCCGACATGCCGGCGAGTGGTCCGGGGCCGAAGGCGCGGGTGAAAAATAGCGCCCAGATCAGCATGTCCACCGATCGCAGGAAGTCGAAGAACCGCTTTATAATCTGGTTGAGCAAACCATTGCGGGTGATGTTTCGCGCGGCGAGGAAGCACAACGGGAACGCGATGATCGAGGCAAACAGTGTGCCGACAAAGGCCATGACGATGGTCTGCAGCAGCTTGGTCCAGACGTCGAGATGCTGCCATTCGGAATTGTAGAGGATGTTGTTCCAGGCGAGCGAGAGGTTGGAACGGCTTGGATCCAGACGCTCGCCGCTGGTGATCAGGCTCATCACTTCGCCAAAGGACTTGTTGAAGAACGGCGAGTTGGTATCGAAAATGAAGTTTGCCCAGCCGGGAAAGCGGTTGTGGATGCTGATCTTTTCCTTGTCGACATCAGCCCAGCCGGTCATCCCGAAGGCAAGCGTGATCTTTTCACCCGGACGCTTCTGCGTCGCCCATTCCGGAAGGGCGCCTTCCGGCGTTACACCCGCGGAATGCTCAAGATCGATCAACAGGGTCTCGCCGCCATGCGTGGCCGTGACCTTGCCGTCGATTACATCGATGCTGGTGGTGCTGTTGAAATTGACAGTGGCGCGGCTGACGACTTCTTCGGTCCGGGTTTCCGCCCGGGCGCCTGCCTGGGTGCTGCCTCCGACGGCTGCATTCGGTGCCATGAAGCTGAAGCTGGAACTCTTTTTCGGAGCGGCCTGTTGTGCTGCGGCGGGGACATCGATGGTACGCTCAACCATCTTCGTCTCGATCTTCACCCATTCGGGCTTTGCGTCGGGACCGAGCGGCGAGTAACGCGGATAGACGACCTGCATCGTGCCATCGGCCGCGATCTTGATGTCAGGCCGGACCTCATAGGAAACCCAGTCGGCCAGATAAGTGCCGGCAATGCCCCAGTTGGCGTTGGCCAGAACCTGGCCGATCGAGAAAAACCACCAGCTGTAGACCATGTAGAGGCCAATACCGGCGAAAACCAGGATCGAGCGGATGCGCTTGTTGGCCGAACCTTTGACAAGATGCGGGTGACGGGCAGCAATCGCGTCCATCTGCGCGGTGTTCATCATCGTGTTTACGGTCATGGGGCCGCCTCCTATTGCGCCAACTGGAAGGCCTGATCACCAACGAGGCGGCGGCGCAGCCATGCGGAAAACTGATCGACGGCAATGATCGTCGTGAACAGAAGAATGATGATCGCCAAGGTCTTGGCTTCATGACCCTGGCTGATCGACAGCCGCAACGGCTCGCCGATACCACCGCCGCCGACAGCACCAATAATAGTGGAAGCGCGCACGTTGATTTCGAGACGCAGCAGGAAATAGCTCATGAAGTTCGGCAAAACCTGCGGCACGATGCCGAACCAGACGCGCTCGAACCAGTTGCCACCGGCAGCGCGCAGGCCTTCATCCGGCTTCATGTCGGCATTTTCGACCACTTCAAAGAACAACTTGCCGAGCGCACCGACCGTATGGATCGAAACGGCGATCATTGCCGGGATCGGCCCGAGGGACAGGATCGCGAGGAAGAAACCGGCAATCACCACTTCCGGAAAGGCGCGCAGGATTTCCATGATGCGCCGGGCCAAGCCGCGAACCCAGGGATTGGGCATCAGGTTGCGGGCGGCAAAGAAACAGAGGATGAAGCCGAAGAACATGCCGAAGATGGTCGAGAAGATCGCGATATTCAGCGTTTCCAGCATTTTGTAGAAATATTCGGGCACATAGATGCTGTCCGTCAGATACATCCGGCCTTCGGGATAATTGTATTTCAGGCTGCCATCGTCGTAAGGCGAAGGCAGATCGAACATCGCCCGGCCGATTTCGGCGCCATCGCGCGGCACGAGGTCGCCGACGAAATCGAAGAAATAGGGCAGGCGGTCGAAAAACTTGCCGGCATTGGTCGCATTGGCAAACCAGAGCGACCCGGACAGCGCCACGGCGAGCAGCGCAAGGCCAAGGAATGTGTAGGTGCGGCGGCGGAGATTGAGCTCCTGCCAGTGGCGTTCGACCACGGCGCCATTGTCGCTCAGGGTCGTGGAAAGCGCTGACGTGGCCATGAAGTCTCCGGCAAACACGAGGCCTCGAAGGACGTCATGCCCCGAGACTGCTTAAACAAGGAGCGCTGGCCGGGATAGCCGGCCAGCGCTTTTAATGCGGGCGATATCAGCCGCCGATGGTCGACTTGCGAGCGTCGATGATCGGCTTGTAGAAGTCCGAATTGACTTCGACGAAGCCCTTGAAGTCGCCGCCCATGACGCCGGCAAAGCAGGCTGCATCGGTCTTCGGCAGATCGAGCATGAACTGCTTGAACTTTGCCTTCATGTCATTGTTCATCGAAGTGCGAACGACGATCGGGCCGTTCGGGATCAGCGGCGAGCGCCACAGTTCGACTAGGTCGTTCATGTCGACAACGCCCTTTTCGACCATCTTGTGCAGGTTGCCGGAGGTGTAGCCGTCCTTGAACTCGCCAATGCCCGAACCGAAGGTCGTGCCAGCATCGAAGGTGCCCTTGAGCACTTCGAGAACGAGGTTTTCATGGCCGCCGCCGAAACCGGTCTCAGCGAAGAATTCCTTGACCGGCATGCCGATCGTTTCCGGCAGGGTCACGCTCGGGATCAGGTAGCCCGATGTGGAGTCCGGATCGGCAAAGCCGAGCTTCTTGCCCTTGAGATCGGCAACGCTGGTGTAACCCTTGTCCTTGCGGGCAACCATGATCGAGTAGTAGCCGGTCGAACCGTCGGACTGTTCGGTCGTCAGGATCGGCTCGACGGCGTCAGCCTTGGCGAGGAAGATCTTGGCATAGCCGGAAGCACCGAGTTCTGCATAATCGAGCGTGCCGCCGAGCAGGCCCTGGATAACGCCGTCATAGTCGGCAGCCGGGAAGAACGAGACCTTCTCGACATTCAGCGCCGTCTTCAGGTGATCGCCGAGGCACTGGTAATTGCGCAGGCGGTCGGCTTCGTTTTCACCGCCGATGATGCCGACGCGGAATTCCTTGAGGTCTTCGGCCTGAACGTGGCCGACGAGGGCAAAGAGCGCAACGGCGCTCAAAAGTGCTTTCTTCAACATAAGGGTCTTCTCCTGTTATCCCGGCGGCGCCGGTTCACATTCGGTTGCAAAGCTCTGCCCTTGACGCGGGCTTTCGATCCCGGCTCGCTCCTTAGAGCCCGGCCAGTGCCAGCGGTTTGACGCCGGCGGATTTCGCATTGTCCTGCGCAGCAGGAATGTTGATGCTTGTCGATGTCATCGATTCATCGAGCTCGGCGCCTGAGCCATAGATTTCAGCGACGGCTGCAGCTGTCAGTTCCTGCGGCTGACCATCGAAAACGACCTGCCCATGCGCCATTCCGATGATGCGCTCGCAGTAGTTTCGCGCCGTATCCAGCGTATGCAGGTTGGTGACGACGGTGATGCCGTCGCGCTCGTTGATATCGCGCAGCGCATCCATGACGATCTTGGCGTTCAGCGGATCGAGCGAGGCGATCGGCTCGTCGGCCAGCAGCATCTTCGGCTGCTGCATCAGGGCGCGGGCAATGGCAACACGCTGCTGCTGGCCGCCGGACAGGGTGCCTGCGGGCTGCAGCGCCGTCTGTTCGATGCCCAGACGTTCCAGCGCGCCGATTGCCATGATGCGCTCTTCACGGGTGAACATGTTGAGGACGCTGAGCACCGTCGAGCGATGATTGAGGCGGCCGAGCAAGACGTTGGTGAGCACGTCGAGACGTGGCACCAGATTGAATTGCTGGAAAATCATGGCGCAATCGCGCTGCCAGTTGCGAAGCGCTGCACCGCGCAGCGACGACACTTCCAGAGCGCCGAAATGGATGGAGCCGGACGAAACGTCATTGAGACGATTGATCATCCGGAGCAGTGTCGACTTGCCCGCACCGGACCGGCCGATGATGCCGACCATCTGGCCCTGCGGGATGTCGAAGGTAACCGAGTTGACGGCAATTTTCTTGCCGAACTGACGTGTTACATTCTTCAGCTGAAACATGAGCAGTCGTCCTTTGGCAGTGGCACAATAGGCCCTTGCCATAATGGCGGTTGATGAAGGGGGAATGTCAGTTTGATGTCGTTTTCGTTACAGTCCACAATCCCCGCACAGGCGGGGATTGGTGCTGCAAACGTCAGGCATTGTGACGGGCAAGGAATGCGTCCGCATCGAGCATTCTGAAATCGTCGAGGGCATCGCGCAGCTTGCCGTGATCCCAATCCCACCAGGCCAGTTTTTCGAAACGGCCGGCAATATCCTTGCCGAAACGCTCGCGGATCAGTTTGGCCGGAACGCCTCCGACGATGGTGTAGGGTTCGACATCCTTGGAGACGACCGCTCCCGAACCGACGACCGCGCCGTTGCCGATCGTGACCCCGGGCAGCACCGTCGCACCATGGCCGATCCAGACATCATGGCCGATGACGACGCGGTTTTCGCGCCGCCAGGCAAAGAAATCCTGCTCCATGTCCGCGTCCGGCCAGTAGTTCGAGGCGCGGTAGGTGAAATGGTGCAGCGTCGCCCGCCAGGTCGGATGGTTGGTGGCATTGATGCGAACGGATGCCGCCAGATTGGCGAATTTTCCGATCGTCGCGCACCAGATCATGCCGTCGCGCTCGATATAGGAATAATCCCCGAACTCGACCTCGTCGAGGCGGCAACGATCACCGACTTCCGTGTAACGGCCAAGCGTCGACTGGTTGACGGTGGCAGTTGCATGGATCGTCGGCTCTTCGCTCAGCTTCTGGCTCATGCGGCAGCCTTTCGCGGCGAGAAGGCAGATACATCAAGGATGCGGTCGGCGACGGCGTCACGCACTTCCTCGTCATGGAAGATACCGAGCAGGGCAACACCCTCGGCCTTCTTGGCGGCTATCATCTCGACAACGACACGGCGGTTTGTCGCGTCAAGCGATGCCGTCGGCTCGTCGAGCAGCAGAATCGCATGATCCGTAATGAAGCCACGGGCAATGTTGACACGCTGCTGCTCACCACCCGAGAAAGTGGCTGGCGGCAATTGCCAGAGTTCACGCGGCAGGTTGAGTTTCGCCAGCAGGCCGGACGCTTTTTCACGCGCTGCGGCCTGCTCGACCCCGCGCGCCAGAAGCGGTTCGGCAACGACATCGAGTGCCGACACGCGCGGAACGACGCGCAGGAACTGACTGACATAACCCAGCGTATCACGCCGGACTTCCAGCACCGCGCGGGGGGCTGCATGAGCGAGATCGACCAGGTGGCCCTGATGCTCGATCAGGATCTGGCCAGCATCAACGGCATAGTTGCCGTAGAGCATTTTCAGGATCGAACTCTTGCCGACACCGGACGGACCGCCGAGCACGACGCACTCGCCCTTCTTGACGGAGAACGACACGCCATTGACGACCGGCAGTCGGATACCGTCGCGCAGGTGCATGGTGAAGCTTTTGGCGACTTCGGAAACAACGAGGGGAGTGGCCATGACTATTTCTCCTTTTGGAGCATGGTTTGGTCCGAAAACCGGTTTCCACTTTTCGGAACCATGCTCAGACCTGCAGAATGGAGGAAACGAGGAGCTGGGTGTACGGCTCGCGCGGATCGTCAAGCACCCGGTCGGTCAGGCCCTGCTCGATCACCAAACCATCCTTCATCACCATCATCCGGTGGGACAGAAGGCGTGCGACCGCAAGGTCATGGGTAACGATGATCGCCGAAAGGCCGAGGTCGTGCACGAGGCCGCGCACCAGATCGAGCAGGCGGGCCTGAACAGAGACATCAAGACCTCCGGTCGGCTCGTCCATGAACACCAGACGCGGGGACGTGACGAGGTTGCGGGCGATCTGCAGGCGCTGGCGCATGCCGCCCGAGAACGACCGCGGCTGATCGTCGATGCGGTCTTCCTCGATCTCGACGCGGCGCAGCCAGTCGGCGGCCGTAGCGCGGATATTGCCATAGTGCCGATCACCGACCGCCATCAGCCGCTCGCCGACATTGGCACCGGCAGACACCGTCATGCGCAGGCCATCGGCCGGGTTCTGGTGCACGAAGCCCCAATCGGTGCGCATCAGGAAGCGGCGCTCCGCCTCCCCCATACGGGCAAGATCGCGGTACTGGCCGTCGCGCATATGGTATTCGACAATGCCGGAACTGGGCATCAGCCGGGTGGAGAGACAGGACAGCAACGTTGTCTTGCCTGAGCCGGATTCACCAACGATGGCAAGAACTTCACCGGGCCACAGCTCGAAGGATACATTGCGGCATCCGATGCGGCTGCCGTAGAATTTCGACACGTCGTTGACTTTGAGAAGCGGTGTCTGGGTCATGGGGCGATTTCCATGTTGAGCAAGTAAGTGCTTGAAGGAAGGCGAGCGGCGGCTTGCTTCCTCTTCTCCCCAGCGGGGAGAAGGTGGCCGGCAGGGCCGGATGAGGGGGCGGTGCGGCCATTTCGGAGTGTGCGGAAAGGTCCCCTCATCACCTCGCTTTCGCTCGGCACTTCTCCCCGCTGGGGAGAAGTGGGAGCCTGCGGCAGCTTGCAAGCCGAATACGCTACCAAACCCCTCATTCGGCCGCCTCCTGCCGCGCCAGCATCTCGCCCGCATGACCATGCTCGCGGCGATCCTCGCAATGGTCGGTGTCCGAGCAGACGAACATACGTCCGCCCTTGTCGTCGAGAACGACTTCATCGAGATAGACGTGCTCGGCGCCGCACAGCGCGCAGGGCTTGTCGAAATGCTGGATCTCGAACGGATGATCCTCGAAATCGAGGCTGACGACGTCGGTATGGGGCGGAACCGCGTAGATGCGCTTTTCACGTCCGGCACCGAACAGCTGCAGCGCTTCCGACATGTGCATTTTCGGATTGTCGAATTTTGGGGTCGGCGACGGATCCATGACGTAGCGGCCTTCGACCTTGACCGGATAGGCATAGGTCGTGGCGATGTGGCCGTTGCGGGCGATATCCTCATAAAGCTTCACATGCATGAGGCCGTATTCTTCCAGCGCATGCATCTTGCGGGTTTCGGTCTCGCGCGGCTCGAGGAAACGCAGCGGTTCGGGAATCGGAACCTGATAAACCAGCGTCTGACCGGCCGTCAGCGTCTCCTCGGGAATGCGGTGGCGCGTCTGGATGATCGTCGCTTCGCGGGTTTTGGTGGTCACTGCGACATTGGCAACCTTCTGGAAGAAGGCGCGGATAGAGACGGCATTGGTCGTGTCGTCGGCGCCCTGGTCGATGACCTTCAGCACATCCTTTGGTCCGAGGATCGCCGCCGTGACCTGCACGCCACCGGTGCCCCAGCCATAGGGCATCGGCATTTCGCGCGATGCAAACGGAACCTGATAGCCGGGTATCGAAATCGCCTTGAGGATCGCCCGGCGGATCATCCGCTTGGTCTGTTCGTCGAGGTAAGCGAAATTGTAGGTGGCAAGGTCAGTCATTCGGCTGCCTCCTTCAAACGGGAATAGGTATCCAGCCGCTCGGCGAGCGTGCCGGTGTGAAGTTCAAACAGATGATTGTCGGCATCATGGAAATAGATCGAGCGGCCCTCACCTTCGACACGCGGCCGTGGTGGCATGAGGTCAAGGCCGAGCGACTGGATGCGCTCCAGATAGATGTCGATATCCTCGTCACGGATCTTGAACGCGACGTGGTTGTAGGTGCGCTCGCTCAGGCTCTCGCCCTGCATGATGGCGATCCAGAGATCGCCGATCGTGAAGAACTTTTCCGCAGATCGCGAGAACTGCATCTCATCACTGGCATAGACCTGTTTCGCGCCGAAGACGGTCTGGAGAATGCCGGTCATCCTCTCAAGATCGCTGACGACGAAGGTGATGTGGGAGAGGTCCTCTATCATTCGGCCGCATCCCGGATGGGATCATTCTTCTCCACCCCGTTGCGTGCATCGTACTCGGCGCGCATACGGCGGACGAGATCGAGTTCGGCCTGGAAGTCCACATAGTGCGGAAGTTTCAAGTGCTCGACGAAACCGGTCGCCTGGACGTTGTCGGAATGCGAGATGACGAATTCCTCGTCCTGCGCCGGGGCGACAATATCCTCACCAAATTCCTCTGCGCGAAGCGCCCGGTCGACCAGCGACATCGCCATCGCCTTGCGTTCGCTCTGGCCAAACACCAGGCCGTAACCGCGGGTAAACTGCGGTGGGTTCTTGGCCGAGCCTTGGAACTGGTTGACCATCTGGCACTCGGTCACCTGGACCGGGCCGAGCGATACGGCAAAACCAAGTTCGGGAATATCGAGCTCGACCTCGACCTCGCCGATGCGGACCTCGCCAACGAAGGGATGAGTGCGGGCGTAACCACGCTGGGTCGAGTAGGCGAGCGCCAGCAAAAAGCCTTCGTCGCCGCGCGCCAAAGCCTGCAGGCGCAAATCGCGGTTCAGCGGAAATTCCAGCGGCTCGCGTGTCAGGTCGCCCGGCACGTGATCCTCCGGCATATGGCCGTCGCTCTCGATCAGGCCCTCGCCGGCAAGGATGTCGGACACCCGCATCATCGAGCTTTCGTCTACCGTCCGGCGCAGGGGTTCAGCAACCGGCTCATCGGTCAGCAGCGACGGGTCGAGCAGGCGGTGGGTGTAGTCGAATGTCGGGCCGAGCAGTTGGCCGCCGGGCAAGTCCTTGTAGGTCGCCGAAATGCGGCGCTCGATCTTCATTTTTGCGGTATCCACCGGCACCGACATGCCGAAACGCGGCAAGGTGGTGCGATAGGCGCGCAGAATGAAGATCGCCTCGATCATGTCTCCGCGCGCCTGACGGACGGCAAGAGCAGCGAGCTCCCGATCGTAGAGCGAGGCTTCCGCCATCACGCGGTCGACCGCAAGGCCGAGCTGCGCGACGATCTGGTCGATCGAGATGGCCGGTAGAGACCGGTCACCGCGGCGGCGGTCGGCGAGAAGCTGATGCGCATTGGCGATAGCGGCTTCGCCGCCCTTGACAGCAACATACATGGTTCAGACCTCCCGGCGGCGAAGTTTTGTGGTGCGCGGCAGGCACAGGACATCGGTGCCGGCAACGAGGATCAGATCGACGCCGCGAGGGAACAGGCCCTGGTTTTCCGCCCAGAGCGTCAGGAAGATATCCGGCAGGCCTTTAGGCGCGATGATGGTTTCATCCTTGATGCCCGGTCCCGCGGCAACAAACTCCGGTCCGCCGGTCAGCGAGGCGATCTCGATCACCAGAGTGGCCGAACGGTCAGGATATTCCTGCGTGCCGAGCGCAAACTGATCGAAGCCCGGAACAATACCGCCAGCCTCGATGAAAACGAAACGTGCCTCCGGCTTGACGTTTGTCACCGGCGCGCTAGCGTGGAAGGACAGCCAGGCGGGAACAGATGATTGAACCAGGGCATTTGTCAGCCATACGGGCGTGCCGTCATCGCAAAGCGTCAGCGCGATTGCTCCGGCACCGGCACCGAGCGGTGCGGGCGGCGTGGCAGAGGCGCCGAGCGGCGTGATCGTGCCCGGACGCGCCATGGCATCCATCAGCGCGCGGAACACCGACTGCGACTGGAAGACCGGATCGGCGAACGCGCCGGCATAGGCGCTGGCATGGATTTCGGTTTGAGCGCCCATCAGTTGTCTCCCCGGACCATGGTGAAGAAATCGACCCGTGTCGCCGCCGTTTGTTCGGCATGTTTGCGGTCTTCGGCTTGAATGCGGCTTTCCACCGCATCAATTAGCTGGTCGACAGCCGGCCGATGTTCCGGCCGCTGATGAAGCGCATCGAAGATCGCAGCGAGGCGCGCCTTTTCCCGGTCATTGCCGAGCAACTGCCCATGGCCGATTTCGCCCGAGGCGAGACGCACCGTTGCGCGGCTCACCGTCGCTTCTCCGAGATTGAAGGGATCGCCGCCACCGCCGACGCGACCACGCACCATGACGAGGCCGGTTTCAGGCCCGCGCACAGGATGCACCTCCGGCTTGGGCTCGATCGCCAGCCAGCTTGCCTGTAGTTCTTCCGTGGAAGCACGGGCGAGCAGGCCCATCGCCCGCTTTCGCTCGCTCACCGCCGTGCCGGTATTTTCTTTGATCGCGTCCATTGCTTCCGTCCGAAATGTCTATTAATATAGACAACAATACATTTGATGTTCTGCTTTTAGAATGTCCACATGACGGGCTTGTGACATGAATGCTAAAAAAGCGGTTGAGCGTCAGACCGGGGTCGCATTGTGGCGGCAGATCGCCGATCTTATCCGGTTATCGATCAGCAATGGCGACTACGACCAGACGGGCATGGTGCCACCCGAAATTGTGCTCGCCGCACAGTTCGGTGTCAACCGTCATACGGTGCGCAGCGCTCTCGCCGCGCTTGCCGATGAAGGACTGGTGCAAGCGATTCAGGGCCGGGGCACGATAATCCAGCGCAAGGAGCGGCTGAGTTTTCCGATTTCGCGGCGCACCCGGTTTTCACAAGGGCTGGGAGGTCAGGCCCGCGAGACCGAGGCAAAGCTTCTGGCCCAAGCGGTTTTGCCGGCCGCTGGCGAAGTCGCCGCCGGCCTGAAAATTCCCCCTGGCGCGTCCTGCATCCAGCTTGATCTGGTCAGCAGCGCCGATGGGCGGCCGGTTTCCTGCTCCACCAGTTTCTTCCCACAAGGCCGGTTTCCGGCCATGGCCGAAGAATTCGAACGCCTGCACTCGATTACCAAGGCCTTCATGGCGCAGGGATTGGTGGATTACGTGCGCGTCTCAACCGAACTGGTGGCGCGCCACGCCGATGCGGCGGAACTGGCGCTACTTCGCCTTTCCCCCGGCGCCATCGTCATTGAGGCAACCGCCATCAATGCCGACCCGGAGGGCGTGCCGGTGCAATTTTCCCGCACCCGCTTCGCCGCCGATCGCGTCAAGCTGAAGATCGATACGTGAGCGCATGAAAAAGGGCGCCGTGCCGAAACACCGCGCCCTTACCAAGGTTAACCGCAGCAATCAAACGTCGGCAACGAAAGTCTGCTTCTGCGTGCCGAGGCCTTCGATCCCGAGCTCGACGACATCGCCGGCCTTCAGATATTGTGGCGGCTTGAAGCCCATGCCGACGCCCGGCGGCGTGCCGGTTGAAATGATATCGCCGGGATGCAGGGTCATGAACTGGCTGAGATAGCTGACCACATGCGCAACGCCATAAACCATGGTCTTCGACGACCCGTTCTGCTTGCTGACGCCATTGACCGTCAGCCACATCTTCAGGTTCTGCGGATCGGCAATCTCGTCCCTGGTCACAAGCCACGGACCGGTCGGGCCAAACGTGTCGCAGGATTTTCCCTTGGTCCACTGGCCGGAGCGCTTGGTCTGGAAATCGCGCTCGGACACGTCGTTGATGACGCAGTAACCGGCAACATGCTCCAGTGCATCGGATTCGGACACGTATTTGGCTTTCTTGCCGATAATCACGCCGAGTTCGACCTCCCAATCCGTCGCTTCCGATCCGCGCGGAATAAGCACGTCATCGTTCGGGCCGACGATTGCCGATGTCGCTTTCATGAAGATCACCGGTTCTGGCGGCACGGTTGCCCCAGTTTCGGCGGCATGATCGGCATAGTTCAGGCCGATGCAGATGAATTTGCCGGTGCCAGCAACGCAGGCGCCCAACCGCGGGCTGCCGCCAACCACGGGCAGGCTGTCAATATCCAGCCCCTTCGCCCAGCCTATGTCGCTGATCGCCTCGCCGCCGATGTCGGCGATCACGCTGCTCAGGTCGCGAATCTGGCCGTCCTTGTCGAGAACACCCGGCTTTTCGGAGCCAAGCGGCCCATAGCGCAAAAGTTTCATCGTTCCTCTTCCCTTGAAATCCAGACAATATTGGCGTCTGACAGATCAAAGGCAGGCAGCGTTGTAAAGCGCTTTTGCCCGGAAGGGCGCCTCAGCGTGTCGACAAATCTTGCAGTCCGGCCAGCGCCTTTTCGACGATATTAGCAAGCGGCAGATCGACATCGACGGTCACGACACCCGGTTCGACAATCGGCGGCTCCAGCGCTGCGAACTGGCTGTCGAGTAGGGAAGACGGCATGAAATGACCGGCGCGAGCCTTCATGCGTTTGTCGAAAACGGCGCGCGATCCCTCCAGAAAAACGAAAGCCAGATGGCCACCAGCCGCAGCCCGCAACCGGTCGCGGTAGATTTTCTTCAGCGCCGAACAGGACACGATAACCCGCTCGCCACGCGCAACACTATCGCCGACCAAACCGCCGATGATATCGAGCCAAGGCCAGCGGTCGTCATCATCCAGCGGGATGCCAGCCGACATTTTCTCGATATTGGCAGGCGGATGCAGGCTGTCGCCCTCGATGAACCCGCAATTCAAGGCAGCGGCCAGCCGTTCACCAACCGAAGTCTTGCCGCAGCCGCTGACACCCATGACGATGACCGGCAGGCCGGAATTTTCAGAGAGATGTTGTGATACCACCATCGACATAAAGTGTGTGTCCATTCACGAAGGAAGACGCGTTACTCGCCAGGAAAACAGCCGAGCCGACCAGCTCTTCGACATTGCCCCAGCGCGCTGCGGGTGTACGCTTTTCCAGCCAATCTGAAAACTCCGGATTGTCGATCAGGGCCTGATTGAGCGGCGTCCGGAAATAACCGGGCGCGATTGCGTTGATCTGCAATCCGTGGCGCGCCCAGTCGGCGCACATTCCGCGCGTCAGGTTTTTGACGGCACCCTTGGTCGCGGTATAGGGCGCGATGCCGGGACGGGCGAGTTCGCTCTGGACCGAGGCGATATTTATAATCTTGCCACGGCCACGGCCGATCATGAACCGGGCCACCGCCTGGCTGACATAAAAGACGCTGGAAATGTTGGTTGCCAGCAGTTGCTCCCACTTGTCGGCCGGAAAATCCTCCAGCGGCGAGCGAAACTGCATGCCGGCATTGTTGATCAGGATATCGATCGCACCGATTTCGCTTTCGATGATGGCAATCGCCTCGGCGGCTGAGTCTCGGCCGGTCACATCGAAGGCCGCCGCATTGGCGACATGGCCGTTATCCCGCAAAGCAGAAACGGCTGCAGCGACCTTTTCGACATCGCGGCCATTGACGACGATCTCGGCGCCATGCGCCGCAAGACCTTCCGCCAAGGCAAAGCCGATACCCTGGCTGGAGCCGGTGATCAGCGCACGCCGGCCGGACAGGTCAAACAGCGGAAAGCTCATTCAGGTGCCTCAAAGAAAGATGTGGCGGGAAAGGTTCCCGCCACAATGCATTCTCAGCTGGCCTTTGAATAGGCCTTTGCCATATCGGGCAGACGCTTGACGCGGATTTTCGAAGCCTGGCCTGCGGCATTGAAGGCAATGAAGCGCTCCTTGCAGACTTCGACCATGCGGGCCGTCGCCGGCTTCAGGTAGTTGCGCGGATCGAAATTGTCCGGGTTCTGCAGATGATGCTTGCGGATTTCGCCGGTGAAGGCGAGGCGCAGGTCCGTATCGATATTGACCTTGCGGACGCCGAGCGGAATGGCCTTCTGGATTTCGGCGAGCGGCACGCCCCAGGTCTGCTTCATCTTGCCGCCGAATTCGTTGAACAGGTCCTGCAGGTCCTGCGGAACGGTGGACGAACCATGCATGACCATATGGGTGTTCGGCAGGCGCTTGTGGATTTTGGCGATGGTGTCGATCGACAGGATTTCGCCGTCCGGCGCGCGGGTAAACTTGTAGGCGCCGTGGCTGGTGCCGATCGCGACGGCCAGCGCATCGACGCCGGTCTTTTCGACGAAGTCGAAAGCCTGCTCCGGATCGGTCAGCAGTTCCTCGCGCGACAGCTTGCCTTCGAAGCCATGGCCGTCTTCCTTTTCGCCGGCGCCCGTTTCCAGGTTACCGAGACAGCCAAGTTCACCTTCAACCGATACGCCGGCAGCATGGGCGATCTTCACGACTTCAGCCGTGACGCCGACATTGTATTCATAGGAAGCGATCGACTTGCCGTCGGCGAGCAGCGAACCGTCCATCATCACCGACGTAAAGCCGTTGGTGATTGCCGAGATGCAGGTCGAGGGCTGGTCGCCATGGTCGAGATGCAGGCAGACCGGAATATGCGGGTATTCTTCCGTGGCCCCTAGGATCAGATGACGCAGGAAGGCGTCGCCAGCATAGGCGCGGGCGCCGCGGCTTGCCTGCAGGATGACCGGAGAATCCGTGGCATCGGCGGCGCGCATGACAGCCTGGATATATTCCAGATTGTTCACGTTGAACGCTGGCAGCGCGTAATTGTGTTCGGCGGCGTGGTCCAAAAGCTGCCGCAAGGTGATCAATGCCATAGTCAGAAGTCTCCCGTTGTCTCTGCGCCATCATTTCTGATCATGACGCGCGCACCTTATTCTCCGCTTGAGCAGAAGTATTCCCTACAAAAGCCAACTGGTATCGCGACCAGGCCTCCTGGCGAATGTTGGGAGCGGATTTGCCTGCACCATAATTGATGATCCGGGTTTGGCAACCACCGCCGCGGCGGAAATGGTGCCGCCTGGCCTACGGAAACGTTACAGGTCGAGTGCTGCACGTAGATTATCCTGAATTTTTTTGACAAACCGGCGAACACAATTATAAGTTGATCGCCCGATATATGTACCCGTTACGTTCCAGCGCACACATTCGCGGACTTCGCGCCGCTGCGAGAAGGACGGATGCAAGTTCATTTCGACGGAACAGCAGATCGCGAATACATATTACGTAAACTGCCAAAAATAATACTCGAACTTGCGCATTGATGACCGGCAACCTCCCGGAACATCGGTTCAGATAGCGCAAACCTCCCGGAAAATGGCGCGATTGAAATGCAACCGAGGCGCTATAAATATCTGTCCGTCAGCGACATGGCGGCGTTAGGCGCGACACAAAGAGCCTTGCCTTTGGAATAGATTTGGCATTCTCTCGCCGCTTCACAACCTAAAAAGAGGGGAAGGAGAACAAAATGACTTTTGCAAAAATCAACCTCCGTACAGCGATGCTGCTTGGATCGATTCTCATTGGCGCGAGCCCCGCGCTCGCTGAAACCGTTCTGCACCGGGGCAATGCCGGCGAGCCGCAAACGCTCGACCAGGCACACACCTCGATCAACATCGAAGAGTTCATCCTGAAGGACCTTTACGAAGGCCTGACGATCTATGACGCTGCCGGCAAGATCGTTCCCGGCGCTGCCGAAACCTGGGATCTGTCGGACGATGGTCTCGTTTACACCTTCAAGCTGCGCGCCAATGCCAACTGGTCCGACGGCTCCCCGGTTACCGCTGGCGACTTCGTCTTCTCCTTGCAGCGCGTTGAAGATCCGAAGACCGCAGCCGGCTATGCCAACATCCTTTTCCCGATCAAGAATGCCCAGAAGATCAACAAGGGTGAAGTGCCCGTCGATCAGCTCGGCGTGAAGGCCATCGACGACAAGACGCTGGAAATCACCCTTGAACGTCCGACCCCCTTCTTCCTTGAGCTTCTCGCCCACCAGACCGCCCTGCCGGTCTCCAAGGCCAGCGTCGAAAAGAACGGCGCCGATTTCGTCAAGCCGGGCGTGATGGTCTCCAACGGCGCCTACAAGCTCGTCGCCCATACCCCGAACGACAGCCTGACGACTGAAAAGAACGCCTCCTACTGGGATGCGGCAAACGTCAAGATCGACAAGGTCATCTTCTACCCGATCGACGACCAGGCAGCCTCCGTACGCCGGTTTGAGGCCAAGGAAATGGATCTGGCCTACAACTTCTCGGCCGACCAGCTGGACCGCCTGCGCGCTGCTCACGGCGATCAGGTCCACGTTTCGCCGACGCTCGCCACCTACTACTACAACTTCGACACCCGCCAGGCGCCCTATGACGACGTTCGCGTCCGCCGCGCGCTGTCCATGGCCGTCGACCGTGACTTCCTGGCCAAGGAAATTTATTCGGGCTCGCAGCTGCCGTCCTACTCGATGGTGCCTCCGGGCATGGCAAGCTACGGTGATCCGTCCAAGGCCGATTTTGCAGACAAATCGCAGCTCGACCGCGAAGACGAAGCGCTCAAGCTGATGAAGGAAGCCGGCTACGGCGAAGGCGGCAAGCCGCTCGAGATCGAAATCCGCTACAACACCAACCCGAACCATGAACGCGTCGCAACCGCTGTCGCCGACATGTGGAAGAACACGTTCGGCGCCAAGGTGTCGCTGGTCAATCTCGACGTTTCCTCGCACTACGCCTATCTGCAGGAAGGCGGCAAGTTCAACGTTGCCCGCGCTGGCTGGGTTGCCGACTATGCCGACGCCGAAAACTTCCTGGCGCTCAGCGCCTCCTCAAACAAGACCTTCAACTACAGCCATTTCGAGAACCCTGAGTTCGACGCGCTGATGAAGAAGTCCTACGAGGAAACCGATCCGGCGGCCCGCTCCAAAACGCTTCATGAAGCTGAAGCCATCCTCATGAAGGAACAGCCGGTCGCGCCGTTCCTGACCCAGGCAGACCTCTGGCTGGTGTCCAGCAGGGTGAAGGGCTGGCAGGACAATGCTGCAAACCAGCATCTGAGCCGCTTCCTGAGCGTTTCCGAATAACGGATTTTGACGCGCGGCGGCTGATGCCGCCGCGCGTCATGGAGTAAGACCATGATCTCCTTTGTTCTGCGCCGCCTTGCGAGCGCCGTGCCGACGCTATTCATCGTCGTCACGATTTCCTTCTTCCTGATGCGGTTCGCGCCGGGCGGTCCTTTCAATCTCGAGCGCCCGCTGCCGCCACAGACGATGGCGAACCTGATGGCCACGTACCATCTCGATCAGCCGCTCTGGAGCCAGTATGTTTCCTACATCGGTAATGCCGTCAGAGGCGATTTCGGACCGAGCTATGTCTACAAGGACAACACGGTCGCCGAGCTGATCGGCAAGGGCTTGCCCTATTCGATGGAACTTGGCTTTTATGCACTCTTGCTCGCACTTTTTGGCGGCGTTCTGGCTGGCACGATTGCGGCTCTCCGGCAAAATAGCGCCCTCGACTTCCTGATCATGTCGGTCTCGACCGTTGGCGTGACAGTCCCGAACTTTGTCGTCGGCCCCGTTCTCACACTTGTCTTCGCCATCACGCTCTCCTGGCTCCCGGCCGGAAGCTGGGGCGATGGCTCGCTGCGCTTCCTGATCCTGCCGATGATTGCCCTTGCTTTGCCGCAGCTGGCGGTGTTTGCGCGCCTGACGCGCGGCTCGATGATCGAAGCGCTGCACACCGACCATATCCGCACCGCCCGCGCCTATGGCCTGCCCGCCCGCACCGTCGTCATCACCCATGCGATGCGCGCTGCCATGTTGCCGGTCGTTTCCTATCTGGCGCCTGCGGCTGCGGCACTCCTTACCGGCTCGGCCGTGGTCGAGACGATTTTCACCATTCCCGGTGTTGGCCGCTATTTCGTGCTGGGCGCCATCAATCGCGATTACACGCTGGTGATGGGCACCGTCGTGCTGATCGCCATCTTCGTCATCGTTTTCAATCTGCTGGTCGACATTCTCTACGGCCTTCTCGATCCGAGGGTTCGCCATGACTGATATCGTCACCACGGAACTACCGCCGGAAACAGCCAGCCGAAGCCTGTTCCAACTTGCCGCCATGCGTTTCCGCCGCAACCGCGCCGCCATGGCCGGCTGCGTCGTGCTGGCGCTGATCGCGCTCTTCTCGTTCCTCGGCCCCTATTTCATCAGCCATACCTATGATCAGGTGTTTCCGTCCTATGTCTCGGTGGCGCCAAGCTTGGAACCCCGGCCGGATGCGTCGAGCCTGCAGGATGTCATGGAAGGCGTTGCGGGCCGCGCCCGCGTCGACCTGAAGGAATTTGCCGTCGAAGGCCAGACCTTCACGGCAATCGTCACCTCCGACAAGCCGATCGATCCGCGCACAACGCGCTACTTCGACCGTGCCAACGAGTTTGAGGGCACGCAGGTCGTCGCAACGGAAGATGACGGAAAGACCCTGAAATTGACCGGTCAGGTCGCCCGCGAATACTTCTTCTTCGGCACGGATTCGAACGGCCGTGACCTGATGGCGCGCGTCATGCTCGGCGGCCAGATCTCGATCGCCGTTGGCCTGCTTGCCAGCCTCGTTTCGCTCAGCATCGGCGTGCTCTACGGCGCCACCTCCGGCTATATCGGTGGCCGCGTCGATAACGTCATGATGCGGTTCGTCGAAATCCTCTATTCGCTGCCCTTCGTCTTCCTCGTCGTCGTGCTCGTCGTGTTCTTCGGACGCTCGTTCATCCTGATCTTCCTCGTCATCGGCGCGGTGGAATGGCTGGACATGGCCCGCATCGTGCGCGGTCAGACATTGGCCCTGAAGCGGCGCGAATTCATCGGGGCGGCGCAAGCGCTCGGCTTGACGGACTGGCAGATCATCCGCCGTCACATCATCCCGAACACGATCGGTCCCGTGGTGGTTTTCGTGACTGTCGTCGTGCCGAAGGTCATCCTGCTTGAAAGCTTCCTCTCCTTCCTCGGCCTCGGCGTTCAGGCGCCGCTGACGAGCTGGGGCGCGCTGATTGCGGAAGGTGCCAACAATATCCAGTCGGCACCGTGGCTGCTGATCTTCCCGGCGATCTTCTTCGTTCTCACCCTGTTCTCGCTCAATTTCGCCGGCGACGGCCTGCGCGATGCGCTCGACCCGAAGGACCGTTGACATGAATGATTCACGGGAAACAATTCTCGCCGTCCGCGACCTCAAGGTCACCTTCACAACGCCCGACGGCGACGTGCAGGCGGTCAAGGGCATCGATCTCGACATCAAGGCCGGGGAAACGCTGGCTGTCGTCGGAGAATCCGGCTCCGGCAAAAGCCAGACGATGATGGGCATCATGGGTCTGCTGGCCGGAAACGGCCGGGTTGCCGGCTCGGCCAAGTATCGCGGCCAGGAACTGGTCGGGCTGCCGCTGAAGGCGCTGAACAAGGTGCGTGGCGCCAAGATCACCATGATCTTCCAGGAGCCGATGACCTCGCTCGATCCGCTTTACACGATCGGAAGGCAGATCGCCGAACCGATCGTCCAGCATCGCGGTGGCACATTCAGCCAAGCCCGAGCCCGCGTGCTCGAATTGCTGGAGCTGGTCGGCATTCCCGATCCAAAGCGACGCATCGACAGCTACCCGCATGAAATGTCCGGCGGCCAGCGTCAGCGCGTCATGATCGCCATGGCGCTTGCCAACGATCCCGACATCCTGATCGCCGACGAACCGACGACCGCGCTCGATGTCACCATCCAGGCGCAGATCCTCGACCTCCTCAATTCGCTGCAGGCCAAGTTCGGCATGGCCGTGGTGCTGATCACCCATGACCTCGGCATCGTCAAGCATTTCGCCAGCCGCGTCGCGGTCATGCGCCGCGGCGAAGTGGTCGAGACGGGAACGACAGCCGATATCTTCGAGCGGCCGCAGGCCGACTATACCAAGATGCTGCTCGCCGCTGAGCCGCATGGCCGCAAGGCGTCACCGGCCGAAACCGCACCGGTCATGCTCGAAGGCAGGAATGTCTCGGTCGATTATGCCACCGGTGGCGGTCTGTTCGGCAAGAAGGCAGGCGTTTTCCGCGCGGTCGATGGCGTCAATATCCGGCTGAAGGAAGGCCAGACCATCGGCATCGTCGGTGAATCCGGTTCCGGCAAATCGACGCTTGGCCGCGCACTCCTGCGGCTGATACCGAGCTCAGGCCGCTATCAGTTTGGAGCGACCAATATCTCCGATTTCGGCCGCTCGGCCATGCGGCCGCTGCGCCGGCAATTGCAATTGGTCTTTCAGGATCCGTACGGCTCCCTGTCGCCACGCCAAACGGTGGGAGAAATCATCACCGAAGGGCTCTATGTCCACGAGCCACAGCTCAGCCGTGCCGAGCGCGACAAGCGGGCCATTGAGGCGCTGAAGGAAGTTCGTCTGGATCCGGCGGCCCGCAACCGTTATCCGCATGAATTCTCCGGCGGCCAGCGGCAGCGTATCGCCATCGCCCGCGCCATTATCCTGAAGCCGAAGGTCGTCATCCTGGATGAACCGACCTCGGCGCTTGACCGCTCGGTGCAAGGCCAGGTCATCGATCTCCTGCGCGACCTGCAGAAGACGCATGGGCTCTCCTATATCTTCATCAGCCATGACCTGTCCGTGATCAAGGCGATGTCGGACTACGTGGTGGTGATGAAGAACGGCAAGATCGTCGAGGAAGGCGATACCGACGCGATCTTCGAGGCGCCGCGTGAAAACTACACCCAGACCCTGATGAACGCAGCCTTCACGGCGTGACATCCAGCAAGGCCCGGCCCTAATCGGCCGGGCTCTTGCAGCCTTCGCCATGCGTTCTTGTGGTTTCGATCCCAACATCCTACGCTCACACCTAGGGAGCCTCCCGAAACGATCCTTATCGTTGCGGGTGGATGAGAAACGGCGCCATCAGGAACACGGGAACGGACCATGCCCAGCCCATCGCTCTACGAAATCCACGATCCTCGTTTCCGCTCGCTGATCGTTGGCAGCGCCGTGCTTGAAGAGCTGCATTCCGGCTGCCGCTGGGCCGAAGGGCCGGTCTGGTTTGACGACGCGCAGCAGCTGTTGTGGAGCGATATTCCCAACCAGCGCATGCTGCGCTGGGTGCCCGATGGCGGCGTCTCGGTCTATCGCTATCCCTCGAATTTCGCCAATGGCCATACCCGTGACCGCCAGGGACGGCTGATTTCCTGTGAACACGGCACCCGCCGCGTGACCCGCACTGAACCGGATGGCTCGATCACCGTGCTTGCCGACAGTTTCGAGGGCAAGCGGCTGAATTCGCCCAATGACGTCGTGGTGCGCTCGGACAACAGCATCTGGTTCAGCGATCCGACCTACGGCATCCTGTCTGATTATGAGGGCTACAAATCAGCGCCGGAACAGGACAAACGCGGCATCTACCGGCTTGACCCGGTGACCGGCGCGCTGACCGCCGCCGCCAGCGATTTCCTCCAGCCGAACGGCCTTGCCTTCTCGCCGGGCGAAACCAAGCTCTACGTTGCCGACAGCGGCACCAATCCGGACGATACGGCACCGGCCCATATCCGGGTCTATGATGTGGAAGGTACGCGGTTGACCAATTCCGCGGTCTTCTGCCATCTCGACGAAGGCCGCCCGGACGGCTTTCGTCTCGATACCAACGGCAATCTCTGGACCAGCGGTGGCCATGCGGTGCATTGCTTTGCTTCGGACGGCACGCTGCTCGGCAAAATCCGTATCCCCCAGGGCGTCTCGAACCTCACCTTCGGCGGCCCGCGCCGTAATCGGCTGTTCATCACCGCGACGCAATCGGTCTACGCGATCTATGTAACGGCAACCGGCGTCCAACGTCCGTAAAACGCTATTCCTTGGCCTTGCCCCGGTGTTTCAGCTGCTGTTCGCGGAAGAAGATGAACAGGCCGGATGCGACGATCAGCGCTGCGCCGAGGGCAACGGTCCAACGCGGCGTATCGCCGAAGAATAGCCAGCCGAACACCACCGCCCAGAACAGAAGCGTATATTGCAGTGGCACGACGGTCGCTGCGTCTGCGAGCTTCAACGAGCGGCTGACGAGAATATGCGCCAGCATGGCGACGATACCCAAAAGGCTGAGACAGGCCACCGCTTCCAGGTCCAGCGGCGCCCAACCGGCCGTATTGGCACCGACGCCAACCAGAGAGAAGATCAGCGCACCGCTCAACTGCCAGAAGATCAATGTCGTATCCGGCGTCGATCGCAGGGTTCGTCCGAGCAGCAGAGCGAAGGCAAACGCAGCGCTACCGACCAGCGCAATCAGCGCCGGCAGCGAGAAACTCTTGGACGACGGCTCCAGCGCAACGATCACCCCGGCAAAGCCGATCAGGATCGCCGTCCACCGCCGCCAGCCGACTTTCTCGCCCAGAAGGAACGGCGAAGCGGCCGCGACATAGATCGGTGCTGCCAGCCAATAGGTCATCGCATCAGCCAGAGGCATGTAGGCAACGGCGAAATAGAAGGCAGACGCGTCGATTGCGAACAACAGCGAGCGCAGCGCATGCAGCCATGGCCGGTCGACCTGGACCAGGCTGCGCCAACCACGCTTGATGAAAAATGGCGTCAGCACGATCAGCGCCGCTATGCTGCGGATCGTCATCAACTGGGGAACCGAATAGGTCGAAACCAGCCACTTGCCCATCACGTCGTTGAGCGAAAACATCAACATGCCAAGCAGCATGATCAACACGCCGGTGCGGGCGGCGTTTGGGGAATGGGCAAGCGGGACTGTTTGGGCTGTCATGGCATCGGTTCCGGCAAAGATGCGTGCCAGTCGCACATTCCAACCAAACGATCCAGTCGCGAAAAGGCATAGGTCCATCAACATTTGGAATGGCGAATGGACGCGACGCCTCCCAGATTTAAATCCTGGCACGCCATTGATAGAAAACTTCTATCATTACATGCGATGTGAGCCCTTGAAGAAGCAGTGAAATTCCATAAACAGCCTCCGAAAGGTGAGTTTTCACCATCGTTTCTTCTATCGGTAACGGCCAGGGATCTCCGCGTTATGGGCAAGACTGTTTTTCTCGGCAAACCTTCCAAGGCAGCAGGCGGCTGGGGAGCCTTGAAGAGCTGCGGCAAACGGCTTCTGGAAAGCGGCTCGCCGATTTCGGGTGCGAGAACCCTGCTCAAGGCAAACCAACCCGATGGCTTTGACTGCCCCGGCTGCGCCTGGGGCGATCCGGCCCATGGCTCCTCGTTTGAATTCTGCGAAAATGGCGTCAAGGCCGTGGCATGGGAAGCCACCGACAAACGGACGCCACCCGATTTCTTTGCTGCCCACACCGTGACGACCCTCCAGTCATGGAGCGACTATGAGCTGGAGCAGCAGGGCCGGCTCACCCACCCGATGCGCTACGACCGCGCGACCGACACCTATGTCCGCGTCAGCTGGGATACCGCCTTTGCCGAGATCGGTGCCATCCTCAACAGCTTCGACACCCCCGACCGCGCCGAATTCTACACATCCGGCCGCGCCTCCAACGAAGCCGCCTTCCTCTACCAGCTGTTCGTGCGGCTCTATGGCACCAACAATTTCCCGGATTGCTCCAACATGTGCCATGAGGCCAGCGGCATCGCCATGAAACAGGCGGTGGGCGTCGGCAAGGGTACGGTGCTGTTGGAGGATTTCGAAAGGGCCGACGCCATCTTCGTCATCGGCCAGAACCCCGGCACCAACCATCCGCGCATGCTGGGTGACCTGCGCCGTGCGGCCCAGCGGGGCGCAAGGATCGCGGTTTTCAATCCGGTCCGCGAGCGCGGCCTGGAGCGCTTTGCCGATCCGCAGGACAAGCTGGAAATGCTGCGCGGCGGTTCAACCGAAATTGCCAGCGACTATTTCCAGCCGCGTCTGGGCGGCGACATGGCGGCAGTGCGCGGCATGGCCAAGGCGGTTTTTGCGGCTGACGATGCAGCGCTAGCGGCCGGTGAGCCTTCGGTTCTCGACCATGCCTTTCTGGAACTGCACACTGCCGATTTCGCTGCTTACCGCTCTGCGGTCGATGCGACCGGCTGGGCTGAAATCGAGGATCAGTCCGGCCTGACCCGTCTGGAGATCGGGCGTGCGGCGGACACCTATCTTGGTGCGGAGCGGGTGATCTGCACCTGGGCGATGGGCGTGACGCAGCACCGGCATTCGGTCATCACCATCCGGGAGATCGCCAATTTCATGATGCTGCGCGGCAATATCGGCAAGCCGGGCGCCGGTCTCTGCCCGGTCCGCGGCCATTCCAACGTGCAGGGTGACCGCACCGTCGGCATCAACGAGAAGGCGACGGCCGCGTTTCTCGATACGCTGGAAAAAGAATTCGATTTCAAGGCGCCGCGCAAGGAAGGCCATAACGTGCTTGCCGCCATCGGCGCCATGCTGGACGGCTCAGCCCAGGCCTTTATCGGTCTCGGCGGCAATTTTGCCCGCGCGACGCCGGACAGCCCGATCATCGCCAAGGCGCTGGCGCGCCAGAAACTGACCGTCAACATCGCCACCAAGCTCAATCATTCGCATCTAATGCCCGGCGAGGTCAGCTTCATCCTGCCATGCCTTGGCCGCACCGAGATCGACCGGAACTCGAAGGGCGTCAGCCAGATCGTTACCGTCGAGGATTCGATGAGCATGGTGCATGGCTCCGGCGGCATCAACAAACCGGCCTCGCCTGAACTGCGCTCCGAAGTCGCCATCATTGCCGGCATTGCGGCCGCCACCGTCGGCTCGGCCAAGGTTGATTGGGCGGCTCTTGCGGATGACTACGACCTGATCCGCGATCATATCGCCAATGTGATTCCCGGCTTTGAAAATTACAATGAACGCGTCCGCAAACCGCGCGGTTTTCACCTGCGCAATGCAGCGTCAAACCGTGAATGGGAAACACCGGCAGGCCGCGCCACCTTCTGGACTGGCTCGCTTCCCAAAGCCATCGAGCATCAGATTGCCCGCGACCAAGACGGCGCCTTCGTTCTGCAGACATTCCGCTCGCATGATCAGTACAACACGACGATCTATGGCATGGATGACCGTTATCGCGGCGTCTATGGCGAACGCAGCGTCGTTTTCGTCAACCCCGCCGACCTGGCTGAACTCGGTGCCGAGGCTGGTGACCGGGTCGATGTCATCGGCCGGCATGACGACGGCGTGGTGCGCATCGCCAAGGATTTCCGGCTGGTCCCCTATGATATCCCGCGCGGTTGCGTTGCCGGTTATTATCCAGAACTCAACGTGCTCGTGCCATTGTCGAGCGCCGGAGACGAGAGCGATACACCGACGTCGAAATCGGTCCTGGTATCCTTCCGCCCCACGGCTGCGGCCAAAGACGCGGCCTGATGCAGGAAGTTGTATCCGAGGCGCAATTTCTCGCATATGCCGACGCGCTCCGGACGCAGGATCCGGCACTTTCGCCGATTATGGCAGGGATCGTCGCCGCGGTGTTCCAAGGCATTGCGGATGACAGCCGCAGCTTCTCAAAACTGTTCGGCATTGCCCATGCGCTCGTGTTGCGTGAGATCAATCAGTTGTCCGGGCTAGACGCGCCGGTCGAGATTATTGGCCGGGATGCACGCACACAGAGGACGCATATCAAACTTACGGTAAAAGGTGCGGCACTTTGCGCACGGGTCCCTTGACCTTGGCAAAAGGATCGCTATTTAACGTGCGACTCCAGCAGTGCAGGGCATTTACAACACGCCTGCTGAGCAAACCTGATACCGGGCCCCTCTGGCGAGAATTTACGGCGTTCTCGTGATGTCGGTATTACCCCGCAAATAAGCCGGCGGATTGTAAGCAAATGACACTCCATATCATGCGTTCTTCGCATGCCGTTTTGGGCATGCGGGATTTTTCCAGCTATTCAATGTCCGGCTTCTCCGGGGCGGAGGTACGGCCATGACGACCGCTTCCCAGACTTCGACGCTCGGCTATTTCAAATGGTCCTTCATCGTCACCGCCGCCGGCCTTGCGCTCGGTGCCTGGCTGGGGTGGACGACCACGGGAACGATCGGCGGCATGGCCACGGTCTTCTTCATTTGTACGGTTCTGGCCGTGCTGGAAATCTCGCTCTCCTTCGACAACGCCATCGTCAACGCCAACAAGCTCAAGGAAATGACGCCGGTCTGGCAACAGCGGTTCCTGACCTGGGGTATCCTGATCGCCGTTTTCGGTATGCGTATCGTCTTCCCGTTGCTCATCGTCGTCATCGCGGCCAAGATTGGACCGATTGATGCGCTGGTTTTGGCCGCTGCGCGTCCGGAAGAGTACGCCCGCATCATGAACGAGGCGCATCTGCCGATCGCCGCCTTCGGCGGTACCTTCCTGATGATGGTCGGTCTGAAGTTCTTCTTCGACCATGAGAAGGATGTGCACTGGATCGGCGTTCTTGAGCGCAACCTCTCCCGGTTCGCCTCGATCAAGGGCGTTGAAATCGCCTTCGTTCTGGCCGTAATCCTGATCTTCTCGTCGCTGCTTGAAGGCGAAGAGGCAACTACGTTCGTCTACTGCGCCATCTATGGCCTTCTGACCTTCCTCGCAGTCGAGGTTGTCGGCGGCCTGCTCGATGCATCGCAGCAGACCATGAACGCAGCGGCAAAGGGCGGCCTCGGCGCCTTCATCTACCTCGAAGTTCTCGATGCCAGCTTCTCCTTCGATGGTGTTATCGGCGCGTTTGCCTTGACGCAGAACCTCTTCGTCATCGCCATCGGCCTTGGCATCGGCGCCATGTATGTGCGCTCGATGACCATCATGCTGGTGGAAAAGGGAACGCTTGCCGAATACCGCTACCTGGAACACGGCGCGTTCTACGCGATCCTGATCCTGTCGGTGATCATGTATGTCCAGACGCTCTTCCATATCCCGGAAGTCATCACCGGTCTCGGCGGTGCAGCGCTGATCGGCATCTCGCTCTGGTCATCGATCTTGCACAACCGCCGCGAACAACTGAGCGGCGCGCACTGAATAACAAGAACACTCCGCATAAAAACGATTGCCGTCCGTCACAAACGGGCGGCATTTTTATGTCCAGGCGTCTCTACACTACAGAAAATGAAAATATCCAGCTCATCGTGGCGGAGTGAGCGCAGCGGATGGTGAAACCCGCCTGGATGCCTTACCAGCATTAAACTAAGGGTGGTATTCGGCCAACCCGGCGACTTTGAAGCTCGCCGGATAGATTCGGTGCCGTGAACCGATTCGTTCTCAACAAAAATGGCGGCGGCTGATGGCGCGGGGGCGCCGGACCTTTTCAGGCCCGGCCAAACTCATCATCGAGACGCACGATATCATCGTCCTTGAGGTAGGAGCCCGTCTGTACCTCGATCAATTCCAGCGGAATTTTCCCCGGATTGCTCAAACGATGCACTTCACCCTGCGGGATATAGATCGACTCGTTCTCGTGCAGCAGCCGGGTCTGGTCGCCGATTGTGATTTCCGCCGTGCCGCATACGACGATCCAGTGCTCGGACCGATGGTGATGTTTTTGCAGGGAGATTTTGCGGCCGGGCGCGACATGCAGCCGTTTGACCTCAAACCGCTCACCACTGAGCACAGAGGCAACCGCACCCCAGGGCTTGTAGGACGTCGGATGAACCTGTGTCAGGCCCCGCGTCTTCGGCGTCTTGGCGAGCAGCTTGACGATCTGGCCGACATTCTGGCTGTCCGCCAGATGCCCGACATAGACGGCGTCCTCGCTGGCAATGACGGCCATATCATCGAGACCATTGACGGCAATGTGGATATCACGCGACAGGACAAGCGAATTGCGCGTGTTGGAGACGGTGGCCTTCTGGCCGACCACGTTGCCGAATTCGTCTTTATCGCCGATCGCCCAGACAGAATCCCAGCTACCGAGGTCCGACCAGCTGAAGGCGGATGGGACGACGGCTGCATGCGCCGTCTTTTCGAACACGGCATAATCGACCGAGATATCCGGCGCCTGCGAAAAGCTCTCGGTCTCCAGGCGAACGAAATCCAGATCGCTGACGGAGTTCAACACGGCTTTCTGCGCGGCCGCATGGGCGTCCGGCGCGAAAGCAGCCATTTCCGACAGAAACAGGGCGACAGGCAGCATGAACATGCCGGAGTTCCAGAGATACCGTCCACTGGCCAGCAATTCTTCGGCGCGCGCCTGATCCGGCTTCTCGACGAACCGTGCCACTGTCCTGGCGCCGGTATCGAGGTCGGCTCCGATCTCGATATAACCGTAACCCGTCGCAGGCTCTGTCGGCTTGATACCGAACGTTACGAGCTTTCCCGATTTCGCGGTTTCGTTGGCTGAGAAAATACAGTCGAAGTAATGGGTCGATGCATCGATCTCGTGGTCGGAAGCCAAAACCTGCATCACGGCGTCGTCGCCATAGTCACGCTGGATCACGAAGGCGGCGGCGGCCAGCGCGGGCGCGGTGTTGCGCGCAACGGGCTCAAGCAGAATGCTCGAAAGCGGCACATCGACCGTCATCGCCTGTTCTGCAACGATGAAGCGGAACTCGGAGTTGGTGACGATAACCGGCTGCTCGTACCAGTCGGTATCGGCAACCCGCTTCAGGGTCTTTTGAAACAGCGAGTGATCACCGAGAAATTGCAGAAACTGTTTTGGCGCTGCAGACCGGGACAAGGGCCAAAGCCTTGTTCCTCTGCCACCGGCCATGATGACCGGTACGATTTTCGATGACATGAATGCCCCTTAACGATGCAGGATGACACGTTCAGCACATGCTGGTCTGGTCATTTGGCCTTTGTTTGAACCGGATGCGGGATCGGTCCAGCCTCAATAAAACGAAATGTCCGTTCTTGCTGGCACGCATCGCCGCGTTGGTCATGATGAATTTCCAAGCGGGCAGCATCACGTGCGTTTCGTCAGCTCCTAGAAGCTTCATATCGCATTTTCTGGAGTGACTGCAACAAGTCGGCCAAAGAACAGCATACGAGAACCCTCCTTCGACCTAGTGGGCCTTACACCACCGATGCCCATGTTGCACCGTTCGCTCAATCCTGTTCACGGACGTGAAAACTGCTCCAAAACGCAAAAAGCCCACCAGTGACTGGTGGGCTTCGCGGACTTCATATGATGACTGAATTAGCCGCGCTTGACGGAATTGAAGTTCGCCGGATTGATACCGAGCGTATAGAGGTCGCGGTCGCGTGGACGGCGGTTGCCTTCGACTGCTGCGGCAGCGGCCGTGGCCGCACCAAAGATGGCGATGGCATTACCGAAAAAGCCTCGGGCAGATTGACGGGCACTCATCTCTTTAACTCACTTTCCTAAGTTGTTGTTGTGTCTTGTTCGACGAGATGAATATGCGGTCTGCAACCTCCGTTTACAATGCACAGGAATTCATCCCAGCCATGCAAATAGCAAGGGCCCGGTTAACATCAGTCAACCGGGCCCTTGCTGTGACGATCTTGGGAGGAACCGTCAGTCTTCGTTGGCGGCAAGCTGCGAAAGCACCTGGCCACGGCCGCGCGCGCGCAGGATCAGCGGCACGATCAGCGCCGCGGCGGCAATCACCAGCAGCACAGCCGCAACCGGCGAAGTGAACAGCACCGTCACATCGCCCTGGCTGATCGCCAGCGCGCGGCGGAGTTGCTGTTCGGCCAATGGTCCGAGGATCAGGCCGACGACCACAGGCGCAATCGGGTAGCCGAAGATGCGCATGGCGTAGCCGAGAACACCGAATGCCAGGAGCATGCCGAGCTCGAAGACCGACGGATTGGCGCCGATGGTACCGAGCGTCGCAAACAACAGGATACCGGCATAGAGCCATGGCTTGGGGATCGTCAGAAGCTTCACCCAGAGGCCAACCAGCGGCAGGTTGAGCACCAAAAGCATGAAGTTGGCGATCAGGAGTGATGCGATCAGGCCCCAGACGAGCTGAGGATTGGTCGCAAACAACAGCGGGCCAGGCTGCAGGCCGTACTGCTGGAAGCCGGCCAACATGATCGCCGCGGTCGCCGTGGTCGGCAAGCCGAGTGTCAACAGAGGCACCAGCGTACCGGCAGCCGAGGCATTGTTGGCCGCTTCCGGCCCCGCAACACCTTCGATGGCACCGTGGCCGAACTCTTCGGGATGTTTGGACAACCGTTTTTCAGTCGCATACGAAAGGAATGTGCCGATTTCGGCACCACCGGCCGGCATTGCGCCGATCGGGAAACCGATCGCCGTGCCACGCAGCCAAGCCTTCCACGAACGCGCCCAGTCCTGGGCGGTCATCCAGACAGATCCTTTGACCGCCTCGACCTTGTCCGGCCCCTGCTCGCCCTGTGCGGCGATATAGAGCGATTCACCGATGGCAAACATGGCGACGGCGAGCGTCGTCACTTCGATCCCGTCCAAAAGATCGGGAACGCCGAAGCTCATGCGGGCCTGACCGGTCAGCTGATCGATGCCGATGATGGCAAGCGCAAAGCCGATAAACAGCGAAGTCAGGCCGCGCAGTGTCGAATCCCCGAACGCGGAAGACACGGTAACAAAGGCGAGAACCATCAGGGCAAAATATTCGCGCGGGCCAAAAACCAGCGCCAGCTTGACGACGAACGGCGCGATGAAGGCAAGCCCGAGCGTCGCGATCAAGCCGGCGACGAACGAGCCGATGGCGGCCGTTGCCAGCGCCGGTCCGCCGCGCCCCTTGCGGGCCATCTTGTTGCCCTCAAGCGCTGTAACGATCGAAGCGCTTTCACCGGGCGTATTGAGAAGGATGGAGGTCGTCGAGCCGCCATACATGCCGCCATAATAGATACCGGCGAACATGATCAGCGAGCCACCCGGGTCCAGACGGTAGGTGACCGGCAGAAGCAGCGCCACGGTCAGCGCCGGACCAATGCCCGGCAAGACGCCGACAGCGGTGCCAAGCGTCACGCCAATCAACGCATAGAGAAGGTTCATCGGCTGGGCGGCGACGAGCATGCCCTGCAGCAGGAAATCGAATGTGGTCATGTCAGGGCCTTACCAAAACAGGTGTTCAAGCGGACCGGCAGGCAACGAAAGCTGCAGCAACCCGGCAAAGACCAGCCAGACGCCAAGACAGAGCACGATGCCGATCGGGATCGTGAACCAGAGCTTTCGCTTTCCGAATCCAGCCGCGGTCGCAGCAAACAGAAGACCGGTGGCGATGGAAAACCCCAGCGGCTTCAACGTCAGCATCTGCGCAGCGAGACCGCCGATGATCCAGATTACCGGGCCGAATTCCTGACGCTCCCGTGCCGGAAAATCTCCGCGCAGCGCCTCGAATACGGTCCACGCGGCCAACAGCAGAAGCACGCTGGCGATCACGAATGGAATGGTTGCCGGACCGATGCCGGAATAACTGGTGATCTGCGCAAGCCGCGACGTATCCCAGAAGATCAGGCCGGCGAGAGCGGCCAGGAAGACGGCGATGACAAGCGCCGCCCTGTCAGGGCGGCGTGTCTGCGTCGAAGGGGTGTTGCCCTTGCTCATTTAACCAGACCAATGTCCTTGAGGATGGTTTCGGTTGCCGAAACGTCCTTGGCCAACTGTTCCTTGAAGGCGTCGCCAGCAAGGTAGGTATCCGTCCAGCCCTTGGTCTTCAAGGTTTCCTGCCAGCCAGCCGACTTGGCAAGCTTTTCGACATCAGCCGAAACAGCCGCCTTCTGCTCATCGGTCAGGCCAGGAGCAGCAGCAACCATGCGCCAGTTCTGAACCACGACGTCGAGGCCACCTTCCTTGATGGTCGGGGCATCGATGCCAGGGATGCGCTCGGCGCTCGACATGGCGAGCAGGCGCAGCGTGCCGGCCTTGATCTGCGATTCGAATTCGCCATAACCGGAAATGCCGGCTGTTACCTGGCTGCCGAGGATAGCTGCGAGGGCTTCGCCGCCGCCGGAAAACGCGATGTAGTTGATCTTGGTCGGGTCAACGCCAGCGGCCTTGGCGATCAGGCCAACAGCGATATGGTCCGTACCGCCGGCCGAACCGCCACCCCAGGACACAGCGCCCGGATCCTTCTTCAGCGCTTCGACGAGATCACCCATCGACTTCAACGGCGAATCGGCCGGAACGACGATGGCTTCATATTCGCCGGTCAGGCGTGCGATCGGGGTAACGTCGTTGAGCGATACCGGCGACTTGTTGGTGAGAATGGCGCCGACCATGACGTAACCGCCGACGATCAGGGCATTGGCATTGCCGGCCGACTGGCTGGCGAACTGTGCGAGGCCGATCGTGCCACCGGCGCCCGGTACGTTCTGCACCTGAACATTGCCGGAAATGCCTTCGGCCTGCATGACCGACTGGATCGAGCGGGCCGTCTGGTCCCAGCCGCCGCCCGGGTTGGCCGGAGCGATGATCGTGTAGTCAGCAGCAACAGCCGGGAGCGCGAGAGCGCCGGCAAGAATGGATGCCAGAAAAAACTGTTTCAAAGGGTAGTCCTCCGTCAGGCGCGCTCGTTCAGTATGGCGCGCATATTGTTCATCTTTGCGGACGGGGATGGCTCACGGTCGAATCAGCTGCAGCGGCCTTTTAGGCTCGCCGTTACGCCGGGTCTGGTGAAATTCCTCCCATACGCCTCGATCATCCGCCTCCACGGATAATGAAGAACTGCAAGGCACCATATGAAGCTGACATTTACCTGACATCGGGCGGAGCCTTGCCCTGTTAATGTCCCTTAATTTTTAGTTTTCGTCTACTGGAGCCGTAAAACTTCGTTCCAGCGGGCAATCAGCCGCGCCCGCTTCACCTGATCGAGATAAACCATCAGGCCGGGGCTGACCGGAACGGGCTTCAGCTGTCCACCGAGCATCTCGCGCATGGTGTTGGCGGTATTGGCGCCAGCGACGTCAGGGCTGACCGCAGGGATCTGCAATTCACGCGCCATGATCGTCTGACCTTCCTTTGACATGAAGAACTCCAGATAGCGGCGGCCGAGATCCGGCGTTGCCGCCGCCTGCGGCACCAGCCCGATGCGCGACATGACGACGGTATAATCGCGCGGCAGCACGATACCGACGTCCGGATGACGCGACGCCCAATCGGCGGCATAGGAACCGAGAATATTGTAACCGAGCACGAAGCGGCCATCGGAGACCCGCTCGAGGATGGCCGAACTGGTGGAGTAGAGCTTGACGCCGGCCGCCCCCATCGCCTGGATCACCGACCAGATATCGCCAAACTGTTCCTGATCACGCGCCATGAACAGGAATCCGACACCGGATCGCTCGATATCGTATGTACCGATCTTGCCGAACACCGCACTGCCCTGACGCTGGAGATAATCGACAAACTCCGCCCGCGTCGAAGGCGGCTTTTCCTTGGTAAAACTCGGCTTGTGATAGACGAAAACCGCCGGCTCGAAGGTCAGCGCATAGGCAGTATTGCGCCAATTGGCCCAGGCCGGCCAGCGGCCGCTCATCGGCATGTCGCTGCGCTGGGCGTAGCCGTCATTGCTGAGCTTCACCTGCAGGTCCATCGCCGAGGAAAAGGCGAAATCCGCGGTCTTTTCGCCAGCATCGGTCTCCTTGACAATCCGGTCATAGATTTCGCCGGTCAGCATGTCCTCGTAGCGCACGGCCACATCCGGATTGGCGATCTGGAAACCAATGATCATCGGCCGCGCCAGGGGCTCGTCGAGTGAGGAATAGACGATGACGGTCGGCGCTTCCGCATCGCCCGAACGCGCCGGAAACAGCGTGACCTGCGCGGCTGCCGGAGTTGAAAATGCACAGAAAAGACAGAGAAGGGGAAGGAAACGCATAAAACGATATTGCCGCAGCCTCGGCCCGTTCACAAGCGTCAGCACGCCCGATACAGTAGCTTCAAGGAGACAGCGGATTTGCGAATACTACTGGTCGAGGACAATACGGCGCTTTCGGAAGGACTTGTCGCGATTCTGCGTGGCAGCGGCTACGCGGTCGACGTCGTTCACGATGGCACCTCCGCCAATGCGGTCACCGCCACGGAGACCTTCGACCTCGTCATCCTCGATCTCAACCTGCCGGAGATGGACGGGCTCGACGTCCTGCGCTCGATGCGGGCGCGGCAGAACAAAGCGGCCGTGCTGATCCTGACGGCGCGCGGGACGCAGGAAGAGAAGATCAAAGGCCTCGATCTCGGCGCCGACGACTACATGATCAAGCCATTCGACATCAGCGAATTCGAGGCCCGTGTCCGTGTGCTGCTGCGGCGTCAGGCCGGGCTGCGCTCATCGCTCGTCAGCTACGGTAAGATTTCGCTCGATCTCAATTCGCGCACCTTTTCGGCCGATGGCATCACCGTCGATATCCCGGCAAGGGAACTCGGCCTTCTGGAAATCCTGTTCATGCGCGCAGGCAAAGTGGTCGCCAAGGAAGCGATCATCCAGTCGCTGACGGCTTTCGACGATGATCTGAGCGCCAATGCCATCGAGCAATATGTCAGCCGGTTGCGCAAGCGCCTGGCGCCGCATGGACTGACGGTGCGCACCGCGCGCGGCATCGGCTACTATCTCGACAAGATGGCGGACGCCTGATGGCGCGGCGCGCCTATTCGCTGCGCCGGGGGTTGCTCGCCTGGCTGTTGATCTCGACCGTCGTCATCGGAGCGCTTGCCCTGATCGACACCTATCGCGAGGCGGTGAAGACGGCGAATATCGTATCAGACCGGGTGCTGGCCGGGTCGGCGCTGGCGATTGCCGAAAGGGTCGTGGTCGCCGAAGACGGGTCGCTTGAGGTTGATATCCCCTATGTAGCGCTGGAAATGCTGACCTCGGCCGCGCAGGACCGCGTCTTCTACCGGGTCGATGGACCGCCCGGCCAGTTCATCACCGGCTACCAGAACCTGCCCTCCGTTGCCGCTCTCAATGGCCAGTCGGCCGTCTATGCCGATGCGCAGTTCCGCGGTGAGCCGATCCGGGTCGCGGCTCTTGAGCGATCGGCCTCTACAGGCATCAATTCCGTTCCCTTCGTCGTCACCGTCGCGGAAACCACCATTGCCCGGCGGCAATTGACGCAGGCGATCCTGTTGCGGTCGGCCTTCCGGCTGTTGATGATGATCCTGGGCGCGGCCGTTATCGTCTGGATCGCGGTCACGTTCTCGCTGCGGCCGCTTTACCGGCTGGGTGACGCCATTGCCGAGCGCAGTCCCGATGATCTGCACCCGATCGACCAGTCGGTGCCGAGCGAAGTCGAGGGGCTGGTCGAAACAGTCAATTCCTTCATGGTGCGGCTGCAATCTGCACTCGATGCGCTACGCCATTTCTCCGGCAATGCCAGCCATCAGCTGCGTACGCCACTGGCGATCATCCGCACGCAGTTGGCGCTGTCGGCCCGAGCCACGACATTGGAGGAGGCGCAGGCCGCCGCCCGCAAGGGGGATGAGGCCGTCGCCCATGCCGAGCGCATTCTGGCGCAACTGCTGTTGATGGCTAAGATCGATGCCGCCGGCTCGAAGGAGCCGCAGCCGCTTGAGATCATCGATTTGGTCGCGCTGGCGCAGGAGATCACCGGCGACCGCGTGCCTGGCGCCGGTGAGGCCGACATCGATCTCGGCTTCGAGGGCGGCGGCAAGGCATTGATCCGGGCGGAACCGCTGCTGATCGGCGAGCTGCTGCGTAATCTCATCGAAAACGCCATCGCCTATGCCGGAAAGGGAGCGGAAGTCACGGTTCGGGTCGAAATAGTGACAGACGGTGTCCGGCTCGACGTAGAAGACAACGGCCCGGGCATCCCACCGGAAAACCGGCAGGTCGTGCGTCAGCGTTTTGCCCGCGGCGGACGCGGGCAAGCACCGGGGATGGGGTTGGGACTTCCGATCGTCGAAGAAATCGCCGGATTGTTCGGCGGACATCTTGCGCTGGGAGAAGGGCCGGGGGGGAAAGGGCTGAAAGCCTCGATAACATTCCCGGCCGCAATAGCTGGCCCGGCCGCGGTCTCTGTCTAGCGGTTACGACCTGTCATAAGCGAGGTCGTTTCACGGGTCTGAACGAGAAGGATCGCGTTCCAGATCATCTGGACAAAACCGCGATCAGACGGGCTCGACAGCTTGCGCTGCGAAAACATGATAAGCTCCATAGGGTTTGTTGCGAGGGTGAGATAGCACTTCGACATGTATTTCGCCAGAGGGCAAAAGCAAATCTGCCTTGCACGGCAAGCATGGCACATATATCCGGAATTTTTCCTTACGAAATACACAATGCCAGAAGTAAATACACCGATATCCGGCTTTGCTTTTTACTGATAATTTATCAATTAATCAATATCTTGCGCGCGACCGGAGAAACAACATCATCGATGAGTTTCTTCCTCTTTTTTTGGGACCCCAAAGAACCCGCTCCGTTTGCCAGGCTGTGGATAGCAGCGGTCCTTTCGCGCCTTTTGTCGAAATGGCTTTTGTTTTTTTCCCATGCCATGCTGCAGCAAAACAGGCAGGAGAAAACCATGACGGGACATTTCAGGGCACTGGTGATCGACGACCGCGACGGCAAGCCGGCGGCTGGCTTTCGGGAACTGGCGCTTGCCGATCTCCCCGATCACGACGTGCTAGTCGAAGTCCAGTTTTCGACGCTCAACTACAAGGATGGCCTCGCCGTTTCCGGCAAGGGGCGCATCGCCCGCCGCCTGCCGATGGTCGCCGGGGTCGATCTCTCCGGCGTTGTCGTTCAGTCCCGCAGTCCGGACTGGAGGCCCGGTGACAAGGTCGTTGTCAACGGTTGGGGCATGTCGGAGACCGAATGGGGTGGCTATACGCGGTTCCAGCGCTTGAAATCTGAATGGCTGACGCGCCTGCCGGATGCCTTCACGCTTGAGGAAAGCATGGCGATCGGCACCGCCGGATACACGGCGGCCCTTGCGATCGACGCACTGGAATCCTGGGGCAAGATCAAGACGGATACACGCGAAGTTCTGGTCACGGGCGCTGCGGGCGGCGTCGGCTCGATGGCCATCGCCCTCTTGAGCAATCGCGGCTACAGAGTAACGGCATCGACGGGGCGGCCGGAAACGCACGAATACCTGTCCGCGCTTGGGGCGACGGGTTTTGTCGATCGTGCAGAACTAGCGGCAAAGGGAGGCGCCTTGCAAAAGGAACGCTGGGCAGGCGCCATCGATTCAGTCGGATCGACAACGCTCGCCAACGTTCTGGCGCAGACCGTCCAGAGCGGCGCGGTCGCTGCCTGTGGTCTCGCCGGCGGCGCAGACCTTCCGGCAACCGTCATGCCGCATATTCTGCGCGGTGTCGCGCTTCTCGGCATCAATTCGGTGACGGCACCGCACATCGAGCGCGACAGGGCCTGGGCCATTCTGGCGGAAAGCCTTGACCGCAAACGGCTGGCAACCATGACAACGGTCGAACCATTGTCCAACCTGCCGCAGTTGGCAGAAGACATCGTTGCCGGAAAAATCCGCGGCCGCGTCGTCATCGACGTGACGAAATAAACCGCCCCGTAAAGCGCTGGGCAACCACCAACGAGGAGCATGGAATGACAAGCCTACCCGTTCCCGACGCCGTTGCCCAAGCGCTTGAACAATACCCCGATGCGGTCAGACGGCGGCTGTTGCAGGTTCGGGACCTTATCTTTGCCGTAGCGGCGGAAACCGAAGGCGTCGGCCCGCTGACTGAAACCCTCAAATGGGGCGAACCGGCCTATCTGACCGAGACCAGCAAAAGCGGAACAACCATCCGGCTGGGTGCATCCAGGTCGGCACCCGATCAATGCGCTGTGTTCGTCAACTGCCAGACCACGTTGATTGACACCTTTCGTGCCCACTTTGCCGATGATTTTACCTTTGAAGGGCAACGGGCACTGCTTTTCCCGGCAACTGGCGATTTCCGCCGGGAACCGCTGGTGCTCTGCCTTCGCGCCGCACTGACCTATCATCGACAAAAAGCGGCGCAGAAAACTCAGCCGGCCTGATCAGACCCGCCACCGTGTGGCAGGATACGACCAGGCCTTAGGTTTCCGATCGACTGCCGGCTCTTACTTCATCGTGTAGACATCGATGGAGAAATACTTGTCGTTGATCGCCTTGTAAGTGCCATCGGCGCGGATATCGGCCAGCGCCTTGTTGAGCTTTTCGCGCAGATCATTGTCGTCCTGGCGCAGGGCAATGCCGACACCGTCGCCGACGAATTTGCGGTCGGTGATCGGCTCGCCGATCAGTTCGCAGCATTTGCCGTCATTGTTCTTGGTGACCCAGTCGAGCATCGGCAGCATGTCGCCGACTTCCAGATCGAGACGGCCATTGGCCATGTCGAGATTGGCTTCGTCCTGTGTCGGATAAAGCTTGATCTCTGCATCCGGATAAACAGCTGCAATATATTCGGCCTGTGTTGTGCCCGATTGCGCACCGATGACCTTGCCCTTCAGCGCCTCATTGGTGAAGGCCGTGATGCCGGCCCCCTTCGCCGCCACATGGGTCATCGCCGCCAGATAATAAGGATCGCTGAAAGCGACCTGCTTGCGGCGCTCGTCGGTGATGAACATCGAGGCTATGATCATGTCGTATTTCTTGGCAACCAACCCTGGAATGATGCCATCCCAATCCTGCGCGACCACCTCGCATTCGACCTGCATCTTGGCGCACAGCGCCAGGCCGATATCGACATCGAAACCACCGAGCTTGCCGGCCGTATCGACAAAATTGAAGGGCGGATAGGCGCCTTCGGTGCCGATGCGAAGCTTTTCAGCAGCATTGACCGGTGTCATGGACAGAGTGGTTGCGCAGGCGAGAGCCAATGCGATCAGATGTTTCTTCATGCGTTCAGTTCCCCTTTTGGCGCACCGTTTGCCGGTGCTTGAGGAAACTCTATGCTCGAAAGGGCTATAAACGAAATAGATAGAGACAATAGCCGGTATAAACGCGCTTGATTGCCAATCGCCGAAATTGCGGCGGAAAATACTAGAAGGTCGGCGGCGTGTTAATCCACAGAAGCACCGTCTCTCCGTCATGGCGGTTCGACCAGGCATGGTGACGGCGGCTGTTGAAATAAAGGGAATCGCCGGGGCTCAGATCGTAAAACTGATCGGAATCCAGCACGAACTCCACCCGACCGGACAGCACATAGACGAACTCCTCGCCCTCATGCTTGTAGGCGCCCTCGCTGGAGGCGCCCGGCTCCAGCACGAAGCGGTGGCAATCCATCTGGTTGCGGCCTTCGGCCAACAACTGCACGGTCACGCCCGGCGTCGTGCGCGGCCATGTCCGCCATTCACCGGAACGCACCAGCGCCCGCACATCCGGTTCATCCTCACCGGACAGGCTCGACACCGTCGTCGCAAAATATTCGGCAAGATTATGCAGCACGGCGACGGACACACCTTGCGACGTCCGCTCCAGCGTCGAAAGGACAGAGGCCGCAATGCCGATATCGCCGGCCACCTGCTCCAAGGTTTTTCCGGCTGCGTGGCGCAAGCTCCTGAGCTTGCGGCCGACCTGCGATTGCGGCGTTGCGTCGCCATTGGCAGGCTGACCGTTATCGTCGGGTTCGCCCGCTTCCAGTTCCAGCGCCTCGCGGATTGCCGCCGGATTGAGCCCACGCTCGGCGCGAAACCACGAAATCCGCTTCAATTGCGCGACATCGCCTTCGCTATATTGCCGGTGCCCGGTGGCGGAGCGGTCCGGAACGACCAGCCCTTGCGTCTCCCACAGACGCAAGGTCGATGCGGAGACGCCGGCAAGCCGTGCGGCTTCGGCGACCTTGTAGCGTATCTTCATGGCATCACTCATAAGCCGTCCCGTGACATCTTCAAGTCATCCATACGCACTGCTGCACAGCTTGGCACAAGAGGCGGTAAAACTCCCGCGCGATACTCTCGCGGGCAAAGAAATCCATTCCCGGCGCTGCTGCTCAAATCACAAAATTTGATTTGCAAACCTACAGAAAAAATATAGGATTTCCGTAAATTCTGCAATCATAAATGTCCCACGCAACCAGGATGATACAAGTGACCAGTTTGACCGATCGCAAGAACGCAGCCATTTCCCGCGGCGTGGGCATGACCACGCAGATCTATGCGGATCGTGCCGAAAATTCCGAAATCTGGGACAAGGAAGGCAATCGTTATATCGATTTCGCCGCCGGTATCGCTGTCGTCAACACCGGCCACCGCCATCCACGCGTCATCGAGGCCGTCAAGAAGCAGCTCGATCGCTTCACCCATACCTGCCATCAGGTCGTGCCTTATGAAAACTATGTCGAGCTTGCGGAACGGCTGAACGCCATCCTGCCAGGTGATTTCGCCAAGAAGACGATTTTCGTCACCACGGGCGCTGAAGCGGTCGAAAACGCCGTGAAGATCGCCCGCGCCGCAACCGGCCGCCAGGCGGTCGTCGCCTTCGGCGGCGGTTTCCATGGCCGCACCTTCATGGGCATGGCGCTGACCGGCAAGGTCGTACCCTACAAGGTCGGCTTCGGCGCGATGCCGGCCGACGTCTTCCACGTCCCGTTCCCGGTGGAGCTGCAGGGCGTTTCGCCTGACCAGTCGCTGGCGGCGCTGAGGCGCCTTTTCGCCGCCGACGTCGATCCGAACCGCGTTGCCGCCATCATCATCGAGCCCGTGCAGGGCGAAGGCGGCTTCTATCCGGTGCCGACCTCCTTCATCAAGGCGATCCGCGAAATCTGCGACCAGCATGGCATCCTTCTGATCGCCGACGAAGTGCAGACCGGCTTTGCTCGTACCGGCAAGCTCTTTGCCATGGAACATCACGGCGTCGCCGCCGACCTCGTGACGATGGCCAAGGGTCTTGGCGGCGGCTTCCCGATCGCAGCCGTGACCGGCCGCGCCGAGATCATGGATGCTCCCGGCCCCGGCGGCCTCGGCGGCACCTACGCCGGTAACCCGATGGGCGTTGCCGCGGCTCATGCCGTTCTCGACATCATTGAAGACGAAAAGCTCTGCGACCGCGCTGAACAGTTGGGTAACCGCCTCAAGCAGCGCCTCGCTGCAATCCGCGAACAGGCGCCTGAGATCGTCGACATCCGCGGTCCTGGCTTCATGAACGCCGTTGAGTTCAACGACGTGAAGACCAATCTGCCAAGCGCCGATTTTGCCAACAAGGTGCGTCTGAAAGCGCTCGAAAAGGGCCTGATCCTGCTCACCTGCGGCGTACACGGCAACGTCATCCGGTTCCTGGCGCCGATCACCATCCAGGACAATGTCTTCGCCGAAGCGATGGACATTCTGGAAGCCTCGATCCTGGAAGCCCGCGCCTGATTTCAGGCATCGGTCTCATGACATATTCCATTGGGCAGCAGCGTCACGCTGCCCAATGGACCCGGCTGCTTTTATCGGCTATCGGCATTGTCCCCGCGACAAAATATGCCGCCCCGCGCCACCTGCGCGGATCGCCAGAAAGGATCTCCGATGATCTTTACCGAGACATTGCTCGCCCATGTCAGGGATCCGCATCTGCTCGGGCTGGTGAATGCGCCGTTGGCGCCTGCAGCAAAGACCTTTGACGTCCATAATCCATCGACTGGCGCTCTCCTCGCCACTCTTCCGGACATGGGTGTGGCGGAAACGCGCGCCGCCGTCGATGATGCCTATGCGGCGCAATTTCCATGGGCCGAGCGACCGGCGGGCGACCGCAGCACGATCCTGCGCCGCTGGCACAATCTGGTCATTGCCCATATCGACGATCTCGCCGCGATCCTGACGGCCGAAATGGGCAAGCCGCTCAACGAAGCCCGCTCGGAAGTCCAGCACGCCGCCGCCTATATTGAATGGTATGCGGAAGAGGCCAAGCGCGTTTACGGCGAGACCATTCCGGCACCGTCGACCGATCGCCGTATGATGGTGATCAAGCAGCCGGTCGGGGTGGTCGGTACCATCACCCCGTGGAATTTTCCGGCATCGATGGTCGCGCGCAAGATTGCGCCGGCGCTGGCGGTCGGCTGCACCATCATCCTGAAACCCGCCGAACAGACACCACTGGTGGCCTTGGCCATGCACGCGCTCGCCCTTCGGGCGGGCTTTCCCAAGGGTGTCTTCAACCTCGTGCTTGCCTCGGAAGGGGACGCGATCGGACGCGAACTCTGCACCAATTCGAGAGTGCGCAAGATCAGCTTCACCGGCTCGACTGAAGTCGGCCGCATCCTGATGCGGCAATGCTCCGACCAGATCAAGAAAGTCAGCCTTGAGCTTGGCGGCAGCGCGCCCTTCATCGTCTTTGATGACGCCGATATCGACGCCGCCGTCGATGGCGCCATCCAGGCAAAATTCCGCAATGCCGGCCAGACCTGCACCTCGGCCAACCGCATCTATGTGCAGAGCAAAGTTCATGATGAATTCGCCCGCAAGCTGGCAGTTGAAGTGGCAAAGCTCAAGGTCGGGGACGGCTTTTCCAAGGGCGTCACCATCGGCCCGCTGATAGATAGCAGGGCAATCGAAAAGGTCGAAACGCATGTCAACGATGCGATCGGCAAGGGCGCGAAGCTCCTTTGCGGCGGCAAGCGTGTTTCCGGCTCCTTCTTTGAGCCGACGGTGCTTTCCAGTGTCGAAAAGGGCATGCTGGTCGCCTGCGACGAAACCTTCGGCCCTGTCGCCCCGATCATCCGCTTCGAGACGACGGAAGACGTCATCCTGCAGGCCAACGACACGATCTACGGGTTAGCCGCCTACTTCTATGCAACGGAACTCAAAAAGGTCTGGCGGGTGGCCGAAGCGCTGGAATACGGCATGATCGGTATCAATACCGGCCGCATGTCGTCTGAGGCTGCCCCCTTCGGCGGCCTCAAGCAATCCGGCATCGGCCGCGAAGGCTCCCGCCACGGCGCCGAGGATTATCTGGAGATGAAATATCTCTGCATGGGGAATATTTGAACTGGCCGTGTCTTCACGGCTTCATCCCGATCTCGGCCAGCACCTCATGCGTATGTTCGCCAAGTCTTGGCGCGCCACGCTCCAGGGCCAGTCCGGCACCAGAAAACTGGATGGGCGTGCGCACCCCCGGCGCCGTTCCGGACGCCGATCCCGTGTGCGGCGGATCGACCCGCATGCCACGGTGGAGAATCTGCGGGTCTGAAAACACATCCGCGACCGTATTGATCGGCCCGCCGGGAACACCGGCCGCCTCGAGCATAGTCAGCAGCGTATCGCGATTGAAGGTCACCGTTCGCGCCGCCAGTTCCGGCGTCAGCGTATCGCGATGCTTTACCCGGCTGGCGTTGGTCAGGTAGCGCGGGTCGGTCGCCAGAGTATCGAGACCGAGCAGCGTGCAGAACTTGACGAATTGCCGGTCATTGCCGACGGCAACGATCAGGTGACCATCGGAAACCGGAAACACCTGATAGGGCGCAATATTCGGATGTGCGTTGCCGAGGCGGCGCGGTGATTGGCCGGAAACCAGGAAATTCAGCGCCTGGTTGGCAAGCACCCCGGTCATGCTGTCGAACAATGCCATATCGACCTGCTGGCCAACGCCGGTCCGTTCACGCATATGCAGCGCCGCCTGGATGGCGATAACGCCGTAAAGACCGGTAAAGATATCCGCGAAGGCGACGCCGATCTTCTGTGGCTCACCCTCCGGGTCCCCCGTCAGGTCCATGATGCCGCTCATGCCTTGAATGATGTAATCATAACCGGCGCGGTGGGCATAGGGGCCGTCCTGACCGAAGCCGGTGACGGAGCAATAGATCAGCCGCGGATTGACCTTTTTCAGGCTTTCGTAATCCAGCCCGTACTTGGCCAACCCACCAACCTTGAAATTTTCTAAAAGCACATCCGACTGTGCCGCCAACCGCCGAACAGCCTCCTGCCCTTCCTTGGTGGTGAAGTCGAGGATGACCGAGCGCTTGCCCCGATTGCAGGCGTGGAAATAGGCGGCATCCAGATGGCCGCCGGTGTCGCTCTCGATGAACGGAGGACCCCAGGTGCGGGTGTCATCCCCCGCTGGGCTTTCCACCTTGATGACATCGGCACCGAGATCGGCAAGCGTCTGGCCGATCCAGGGTCCCGCCAGGATGCGGGCGAGTTCGAGAACCTTCAGGCCCTTCAGCGGCGTTTCCATGCCGGCGCTCAGAAGAAGGCCTGCAGCCCGGTCTGGGCACGGCCGAGGATCAGGGCGTGAACGTCATGGGTGCCCTCGTAGGTGTTCACCGTTTCGAGGTTCACCATATGACGCATCACCTGATAATCCTCTGAGATACCGTTGCCGCCATGCATGTCGCGGGCGGCGCGGGCGATATCCAGCGCCTTGCCGCAATTGTTGCGCTTGACGATCGAGATCATTTCCGGCGCCATCCGGCCCGCATCCATCAGCTGGCCGACGCGCAACGACGCCTGCAGGCCAAGGGTAATTTCCGTCTGCATGTCGGCAAGCTTCTTCTGGAACAACTGCGTCTGCGCCAGCGGCTTGCCGAACTGCTTGCGATCGAGACCATATTGACGGGCCGCATGCCAGCAGAATTCCGCCGAGCCCAGAACGCCCCAGGAAATGCCATAGCGGGCGCGGTTGAGGCAGCCGAACGGACCCTTCAGGCCTTCGACATTTGGCAGCAACGCGTCTTCGCCGACTTCAACATTGTCCAGCACGATTTCACCAGTGATCGATGCCCGCAGCGACAGCTTGCCACCGATCTTCGGAGCCGACAGACCCTTCATGCCCTTTTCCAGCACGAAGCCGCGAATGGCATTGCCATGCGCCTCGGACTTTGCCCAGACGACGAAGACATCGGCAATCGGTGCGTTCGAGATCCACATTTTCGAACCGCTCAGCCGGTAACCGCCATCGGTCTTTACCGCCCGGGTCTTCATGCCGCCGGGGTCGGAACCCGCATCCGGCTCAGTCAAGCCGAAGCAGCCGATGAATTCGCCGCTGATCAGCTTCGGCAGGTATTTCTGGCGTTGTTCTTCCGAGCCATAGGCATGGATCGGGTAAATGACGAGGGAGGATTGGACGCTCATCATCGAGCGGTAGCCGCTATCGACCCGCTCGACCTCGCGGGCAACCAGACCGTAAGCCACATAGGATGCGCCAACGCCACCATAAGTATCCGGCACGGTGACACCGAGTAGGCCAAGTTCACCCATTTCGCGGAAGATCGATGGATCGGTCGTCTCGTTGCGGTAGGCATCGATGACACGTGGCTGCAGCCTGTCCTGCGCGTAGGCGCGGGCCGTATCGCGGATCATCCGCTCATCTTCAGAAAGCTGATCCTCCAGCAGAAATGCGTCGTCCCACTGGAATTCCTGTCTTGCAGCCATGTCTTCCTCCCGTCACTTTCCTTCTTGTATCCGTTATGGCAAGCCGGGCAGGGCGACACAAACGAAAATGCGGCACTGCCTCATGCGCTGCGGGAATGGCGGCGTGCAGGACGTTGAAACGACAGGACAAGGAAACGGCATGGCACACCTCGACAGGACACGCGCATCGCAACTGATGGAAGCCGCCGGGCTTGACGCGCTACTGCTGCTTTCGCCGGAAAGTTTCACCTACGCCACCGGTGCACCTGCAGGCGTTGCCACCATGTGGCGGCGCGCCGGCGCCGTGGCGGCCATTGTTCCCGCCGACCCGGCGGTTCAGGAAGCCGCTGTCGTCACCGACCTGTTCGAGGCTGCGTTTCGCGCCTCCAGCGCGCTCACCGATATCCGTATCAATCCGATCTGGGTGGAGACCGGTGATATCAGAGGCATGGAAGCCCAGCCGCCAGAGGAATTGATAAAAGCGGCCTGGGCAAGACAGGGGCGTGCACCCGGCTTCGAGCGTCCGGAAACCTTCGATGCCAGCCATGGCTTCCAGCTCGCCGCGGCGCTTCTCGCAGAAAGGGGTCTGCACGAAGGCCGTATCGGCATTGAATTCGATGGCCTTTCCGTCTCCGATTTCCGGCTGCTGTCTGTCGCTTTGCCCGATGCCGAATTGCTCGATGCCTCAGACCTTGTCCGGCGATTGAAGATGATCAAATCGCCGAGCGAAATCGGCCATCTGCGTACCGCCGTCGAACTGGCCGAGGCCGGAATCGTCGCTCTGCGCGAAACCATCGACATCGGCATCAGCCGCGATGCGCTGGCCGCCGCCTGGGAGAAGGGCGCGCGGGCTGAAGCCGGACGGCGCAACGTCCAGAACCTGACGGGCCTTTGGGAATATGTCTCCGTTGGCCAGAATCCGTGGACCAAGGGCGGCGTGGTGGAGCGCGGCGATCTGATCAAGGTCGATGTCGGCTGTTTGATTGCCGGCTATACATCCGACACCGGCCGCACCGTCGTCTGCGGCACGCCATCCGCTCTGCAGTCCCGCTTGTTCGATGCCCTACAAACCGCCTATGGCGCCGGCCTGCCGTTGCTGAAACCCGGCATCGCCATGAGCGACGTGCACCGGGCAACAACCGACGCGATGGCGAAGGCTGGTTTTCCCGGCTATACGCGGGGCCATTTCGGCCATGGCCTGGGCGCCGGTCTCGGCAGCGAGGAATGGCCGTTCCTCTCGCGGCAATCGGATGTCATCCTCGAGCCGGGCATGGTGCTCGCCTTTGAAACGCCGTGGTATGTCGATGGCGTGGGCGGCATGATCATCGAAAACCAGCTGCTGATTACACCGGATGGCCACGAGATCATGAACCGGCTACCGTCCGGTCTCGTCTCCCTCTGATCGCGGGTTGCCATGCCTGACAATCGCCTCGAACGCTTCGCTCATAATCTCGACTGGAACCTTTTGCGCACCTTCGTCGTCGTGGTCGAGGAAGGCAGCATCACGGCAGCCGCCAACCGGCTGCTGTTGCAGCAACCGGCCGTCAGCATGGCTCTGAAGCGGCTGGAACAGACGGTCGGCCAAAAGCTCATCGACCGCCGCCCGGGCCGCTTCGATCTGACGGAGGCCGGCGAAAAGCTGCACCGCCAATGCCGCGATATCTTCGCAGCGGTCGTGCGCCTGCCGAACGCGCTGGAAACCGCAGGCGACGACGTGACCGGCCATGTCAGCATTCATTCGGTCAGCCATGCGCACAATCCGGCCTGGGATCGCAAGCTTGAGAGCTTCTTTCATCTCTATCCGAAGGTGACACTCAGCATCACGGTCGAAACAACCGTCAGCGTCATCAGCGCCGTCGAGCGCAACATTGCTACCATCGGCCTGTGCGATGGTAATATTCCTGAAGCGCTGGATAAGGCCTTCCATATCCGCGAACAGTACGGGCTGTATTGCGGCCGCGGCCACCGTCTGTTCGGCGCAAAGACCGCAGCCTTGAACGACTTGCGCGGCGATCCCTACATCGCGTTCATCGCCGATGTTCTCGGCGGCCAGCATATGAATGCCATTACCGCCGTGCGCGCCATGGGCTCCTTCGGCCAGCAGGTGCGAGCCGTCTCCTGCAATGTCGAGGAAGTGCTGCGCCTGATCGCGGCCAATATCGGCATCGGCATGGTGCCGGACCACCTGGCGGCGCCGGGTCTTGCCGCGGGCGAGCTCTGGCAATTGCCGCCCTACGATCTGTTGCCGACCACGGATGTCTTCCGCATTACCAATCCCAACGCGATCCTCAATCCGGCCGAAGCCGCCTTCCTGCGCCATGTTACAGACACCGAACCGCTGGACCATAGCGCAAGGCATCAATCTGCCTGATAGTGAGCTTCTTCACTATAAATTTGAACATTGAAGGGGGTGCCTCTAGGGTCCGTCTGCGCGATGGAGATCGCGAGAGAGCAGGGGACGAACTGACATGCAGACATTCGACGTGGCCATCATCGGCGGCGGCATCGCCGGGCTGTCGCTCGCCTATTTTCTCAGCCCCCATCGCTCTGTCGTCGTGCTCGAACGGGAAACGGCGCTCGGCTACCACAGCACCGGCCGCTCTGCCGCCGAATTCGTGCTGCGGTACAATGCGCCGGAGGTCTGCCAACTGGCAGCGATCGCCAAGGATTTCTTCGATAGCCCGCCGGATGGATTTTCGGACATCCCGCTGTTGAAGCAGCGTGGCGGCGTGATGATCGCCACGGCCGAAAAAGCCAAACGTCTGGGGGAGGTTTTCCGCGCAGAAATCGGCTTTACGCCCGAGCTGGAAATGCTGGACGAACAGGACCTGTTGACGCGCCTGCCGGTCCTGAAACCCGGCTATGCCGCCGCGGCATTCTACGATCCCAACTTCTGGGATATCGAGGTGGAAAGCCTACTGCAGGGCTATGTCAAAGGCGCGCGCCGCAACGGCACGGAGATCCGCGAGCGCCACGCGGTTCTGTCCGCCAGCCATGATGGCCAGGCTTGGACCATCGAAACGTCATCAGGCGCTGTCCGTGCCAAAACCGTGGTCAATGCGACCGGTGGTTGGGCTGATGCGATGGCGGAAATCTTTAGCGTCGAACCACTCGGCATCATCCCGCATCGCCGCACGGCCATCACGGTCGATCTTCCGGAGGGGATCGATATCTCCGACATGCCGGAGATCAATGAAGTCGACGAAGACTTCTACATGAAGCCCGATGCCGGCCGGCTCTTCGCCAGCCCGGCCGACGCCACCCCATGCGAACCCGGCGACGTGCAACCGGAGGAACTCGATGTCGCCTGGGCCGCCCATTATGTCGAAGAAGCGACCACAATCCCAATCCGCCGCGTCGCCAAGAGCTGGGCCGGTATGCGCAGTTTTTCGCCCGACAAGCTGCCGGTGATCGGCTTTGCGCGAGATCATCGGGATCTCTTCTGGCTCGCAGGTCAAGGCGGTTACGGTATCCTGACTTCACCGGCCCTTGGCGCTTTGGCTGCCAGTCTTTTGACAGGTCAACCTCGGCCGGAAGGCTTTAGCGTAAAGGCACTTGATCCCTCAACGTTCAACCCACTCCGATTGACGGCTTGATATCACCCGTTGCGGGTACCCTCCACTCCACCGCGGGATGAGACATCGCCTGCCTCCCGAAGGAGGCCGCACGAGCAATGTCCGAGCGAAACCGCGCCATTTCTTCCAGCCTGCGTCCCTCATCCGGGATGCGCAGGAGATAGGCCGGATGCACGGTGACAAGCAGCAACTGCCCGTGGCTAAGCTGCAGCATCTCGCCGCGCAAATCGGCCAGACGCTGCCGGCTATCGGTCAGCGCCATCAGTGCCGTTGACCCCATTGCCACCACCAGCTTCGGCTTGATCAGTGCCAGTTCCCGCGTCAGCCACCATTTGCAGTGCTGCACTTCCCCGACATTCGGCTTCTGATGGATGCGGCGCTTGCCGCGCGGCTCATATTTGAAATGCTTGACGGCATTGGTGACATAGGTCTCCTTGCGATCCAACCCTGCTTCCTGAGCAGCTGTATTGAACACCGCGCCCGCTGGGCCGACGAAGGGCCGCCCGGCCAGATCCTCCTGATCGCCCGGCTGTTCGCCAACGATCATGATCCTGGCATCCTGCGGTCCTTCGCCAAAAACCGTCTGCGTCGCACTGCAATGCAGGGGACAGCGCGTGCAATGGCGTGCCTCCTCGCGAAGCTCCTCAAGCGTCCCTGCCGACGCCTGCACGATGTCCGGCTCGGCTCGGGCGAGGGCCTGCAGCCGTTGGTGAAACAGCGGGGCTTCGCTCGCTGCCCGTTCGGCCATGGCAACGACGCTCGCCTCGGCTCCGGCAATCAAGCCCGGGATGAGTTCCGCCTCCGGCAGGTTCTTCCAGTATTTCTTCGGCATCTCCGTCATCATCATCTTCACCTTCAGACGGGCCGGGTTGAAGATGTTGGAAAAATAGGTTTGCCATAGCCTATCGGTGCTATCCACCAGCATCGGATTTGCCGCGGGTTCCGTTGAAATCGTCAAGGCGTCGCCATCCCAGGCCGCCGTCCCTTTCGGCGTGGCGATGATCCAGTCCATGTCGGTAAAACGGCGCTGGAAGAACGGCGCGGCGCGCGCAACGATATGATGATCGGGCTCGAACCAGGCCAGAAAACGCCGGCGCGCATATCCCTGCTCGGCATCGATCTCCTTGAAGCGGACGAAGGCCGTCATCTTGTGGCAATCGCGCCGCACGGATTTTTCCATCGCATGCAGCTGGGCCACGTCGGCATCGGAGAGCACCTGCAGAAGCGTGCGCTCACGCTGCAGCCGAAAAAGAATCCGGTAGAGAAGCTGGAAACGCAGGGGATCGCTGTGGCAGATCACAGCTTGTGCCAATGACAAAAACGCCTTTGGGACAGTCACGGCCGGCACGGACGCTGCAGCGGTATTAGGCGCCTGCGGTGCTTCGGCAGCAGGTCCGAACAGATCGTCCACCGCACCGTTCCTGCAACGCCAGTCAATCATTCGCGGCTCTGTGCGGGCAAGCAGCAGAGTTCGGGCAGCCTCCCGCCACTCCGTCAAATCTCCCCGGCCCTCCAACGTAACCGTTACCATCACAAAAGCGCCAGCTGTTCGGGTTTGGGCTCGAACATGGCCCGCAGATCAGAGCGATCGATCAGCCGATGCGGTGTCCAGCCCTCGGTGACGACGAAGGACTGCACTTTCTTGATCGAGACGTGCAGGCGCGCCAGATCCTCCAACCGCAAACGGCGGTGTCGCCGGGCAGACAGAATGCCGCTGACGGCCTTTGTTCCCAACCCCGGCACCCGCAGCAGCATCTCGCGTTCCGCCGTGTTGATATTCACCGGAAAACGATGGCGATTGGCCAGGGCCCAGGCGAGCTTCGGGTCCAGTTTAAGGTCCAGCATACCATCCGGCTGGTTCTCGGTAATTTCCTCGATGCCGAAACCGTAGAAGCGATAGAGCCAATCGGCTTGGTAGAGCCGGTGTTCGCGCATCAAGGGCGGTTTGATCAAAGGCAGATTTTTCGAGGCGTCGGGGATGGGGCTAAAGGCAGAATAATACACCCGGCGCAGTCCGTAGCTGCCATAGAGCCGTGCGCTGGTGCCAAGTATGCCCTTGTCATTGGTTTGATCAGCCCCGACAATCATCTGCGTGCTCTGGCCCGCCGGTACGAAACGCTTACGCCGCTTCGTCTGCAGTGTCGGCTCGCCGGCAGCCTCGATCTTCAGCCTGAGTTCACCCATCGATTTACGGATGTTGGCCGGCCGCTTTTCCGGCGCCAGCCGGGTCAGCGCAGAATCAGTCGGCAACTCGATGTTGATAGAGAGACGATCGGCATAAAGTCCGGCCTGCTCGATCAACAGTGGCGAGGCCTCCGGGATCGACTTCAGATGAATATAGCCACCGAATTTGTGGGTGACACGCAATTCCCGTGCGATGCGGACCATTTCCTCCATCGTGTAATCCGACGAGCGGATGATCCCCGACGAAAGAAAAAGGCCTTCGATATAATTGCGCCGGTAGAATTCCAGTGTCAGCCAGATGACCTCCTCGACGCTGAAGCGTGCCCGCTCGACATTGCTGGACGACCGGTTGATGCAATAGGCACAATCGTAGATGCAGAAATTCGTCATCAGGATCTTGAGCAGCGAAATGCAACGTCCATCCGGCGCATAAGCGTGGCAAATGCCTGACCCTTCGGTCGATCCCAAGCCGCCGGACTTGGACGAATCCCGCTTCACCGTCCCGCTTGAGGCGCAAGACGCATCGTATTTGGCGGCATCGGAAAGGATGGCCAAGCGTTCATTCAGCGATTTCTTCATATTGTTCATGATATGTTCTTTTCCGATCTTCGTCAACGTGAGGAACCCGAAAGATCGGAACGATTGGCGGAGGCGGCCGTTGTAGGCACGAACCCTCTCAAATCTTGAAGAAGGAGATGGCCTCATGCCGTTCATCGACAAATCCAAAATCCTCATTCTTGCCACCCATGGCTATGAACGCTCCGAACTGCGCGTGCCGCTGGACGAGCTGAAAAACCGTGGCGCGAGCGTCAAGATCGCTTCTCTCGACAACGATCCTATTAAGAGCTGGGACAAGAAAGACTGGGGCGACACGGTGAATGTCGACCTCCTTGCCAGGGATGTGAATATCGACGATTTCGATGCACTTGTTCTGCCCGGCGGCCAGATGAACCCTGACATTCTGCGTCACGATACGGATGCGATGCGCGTTGTCAGGGAATTCGTCGCGTCCGGCAAGGCTGTCGCAGCCATCTGCCATGCGCCTTGGCTGCTCATCGAGGCCGATGCGGTGCGTGGTCGCAAGATGACGTCCTATATCTCGATCAAGACCGACATGAAGAATGCCGGGGCGATCTGGTCGGATGAGGCTGTCGTGACCGATAAGGGCATCATCACTTCGCGCAATCCAGGCGATCTGCAACCATTCATCGCCAAGATCGTTGAGGAGGTCGAAGAGGGCCGCCATGAGCGCCGTGCCGCCTGATCCCGCCGCAGGAAAGGAAAAACAATGGCCGATCTTTCAAAGACCAAAAATGATCCGTTACAACAGCTGTGGGACGTGGCTGGCGATATCCATGCCGGGATGCTGGGCGTCGAGGGCTCCAAGCAGCATATGCAGCCGATGGCACCTTTCATCGAAAAGGAAACCAATTCAATCTGGTTCTATTCCAGGGCCGATAGCGATCTCGTCAAGGCAGTGCGTACCGGCGACCGGGCGCATTTCTGCATCATCAGCAAGGACCATGACTATCACGCCTGCCTCGCCGGCATGATCGACGAGGTGGAATCCCGGACGCATATCGAAAAATTCTGGTCGCCGATGGTGGGCGCCTGGTTCGAGAACGGTAAAGACGATCCATCCCTGACGATGCTTCAGTTGAAGCTCGATGACGTGGCAATCTGGGCCTCTTCGAACAGCACGCTGCGCTTCGGATGGGAAATGGCCAAGGCCAATCTGACAGGCAAGGAGCCGGATCTCGGCATCCATACCCAGATATCACTGCCACACTGACCCCTCATCGGTGTGGATCTGGCGTCCCGTCCCCGTTCCTCGGGGGCGGGGCGTTTTCATCAGAGCGAAAAGCGGCCGTATCGGCCATTGCTATAGACCAAAGAATGTCCGTCGCCAGCAACGATGGAGACGACGCGGCCGAGAATGATCGCGTGGCTGTGGCGTTCGATCACCTCGTCCACTTCACAATCAATACCAGCCAACGCACCGCGCAGGACAGAAGCCCCGCTTGCCAGCGTAAACCACTCTGCTCCGTCATAGCGCTCGCTTCCCTTCAAACCGCCCTTGCCGGCAAACCGGTCGGCGACATCCTGCTGGTCGGCGCTGAGAATATTGACGCAGAAATGCCCGTAGCGGCTGATGATGGGCCAGCTGGACGAGCTGCGATTGATGTTGACGATCATCGTTGGCGGATCGACGGACAGAGCAGTGGCTGACGTCACTGTCGCGCCGGTCCGTTCGTCACCAACGCCGGCGGTAATGACGGAGACACCACCCGGCATCCGCCGCATCGCCGATTTCAAGGCATCCTCATCCGCCACATGCGGAAAGGACTGCCCCTGTGGCGCGATGGTTCGGTCGAGCGAATTTCTCAAAGCGAGGTTCATGCGGGTCCACTCTTTTGCCGTCTCGTTCACGATGGCCGATTTACGCATGGAAAATGCCCTCGTCTCAAGCAAAGAACACCCGTGGCCGCCCGGGAAGCCGGATCGCTTTTTCAATCATCATAAAATTTATAGATTATATTATTTTCTAAAGGGAGACGAAATTTGCCAAGCTTGGATGCTCTCCGAATGCAGCTTCGCCAAATAGGATATCAAAAGTATAGACTATTGACAGTCGCATCAATTGTGTCAGGATTGTGTTAACGGCCGTTAACCGGTCCACGGAAACAGCGGAGAACGGAATGTTTTATCACGGTGGAATGACACTGGGTTACCTGACACCTCCGGTGAAAAAAGAAAAGGCCATCCGCGTGGAAATGCCCGTTCGCCAAAGCCGCGAAGAGCAGACCGAGTATGAACAGGAGCGCGATCAGGAACTGAGCCGCGCGTTTCTCACGCCCTGGCACCTCTTCTACTGATCCGTAGGCAGATAGACTATTGGGCCGCCACCGCGCCACGGCCATTGGCAGCGATAGAGGAATACATGCCCGTCGTGCGGAATTCCGTCGGGCTGGCGCCGAAATAACGGCGGAACACCTTGGCGAAATAATTCGGGTCTTCGAAGCCCGCCATGATCGCCACCTCCTTGACAGAGAGATGCGCCGCATTGGTCAGCAATTTCGTGGCGCGCCGCAACCGTTTACGCAGCACGAATTCGGCTGGTGGCATGCCCTCGCTGGCGGCAAAGACCCGAGAGAAATGCGCCCGGCTGAGACCCGAAACCTCAGCGAGGGTCTCGACCGGCAACGGGCGCTCAAGATTGGCCATGATGTGGTCGATGACATGCTGCATCGTCCGGTATTCCTGGCCGATAACAGGATGCGAGCCGAAAACATCGTCATACAACACCATCGCCGATTCATATGCGATGGCGGACGCATTGCCCGGGGCCTCGGCGCCACCGGAAATCAGCCGCAGACTGCAATCGGCAAGACGCTCGATCGTTTCCGGCTTGAGATTGAGGATCGGCCCGGTGGTCGCAAGAATCGCCTTATGGATGCGCAACGCTTCCTCACCGTTCATGGAAATCCAGAAAAACTCCCAGCGTCCGTTCCGCTCCAGCCAGTAGCGGTGATTGTGGGGCACCAGAACCAGCAGGGTCTCGCCCTCGCGCACCCGATAGGTGCGGTTTTCGTAGCGCAGGTTTCCCGCGCCGGCGATCGTGTGCTGAACGGTGAACGGTGTCTGCCCGCGCTTGCGGCCATCCCAGTCATAGGTCTCGTCGGTGCGGATTTCATAGCCCGTGCTGGTCGGCATTGTGTGCAGGCTATGGCGTCCGCGCGGCAGGGAAACCGTCCGCATCACCGGTCCATTCTCGATCAGTCGTTTCAGCATAGAATTACCCATGAAAGCATAATACCTCTCTGGCGGCACCTTTCATTATACGCATAATGCCCCTCAACAAAGCAAGATGACCGGATTGGAACGGCATCGACGGGGAGAACCGGCACGCAGAGTGCGTTTGATCGCAATGTGTCCGGTGCATTGATTTTACCCTGTCCGTTCTTCCCGGCCAAACGACCAGCGACGAGGACAGCATGAGCAGCTTCAAGATAGCCATTATCGGCGCCGGCAGTGTCGGCTTCACCAAGAAACTCTTCACCGACATTCTCTGCGTGCCGGAGTTCCGCGATGTCGAGTTCGCGCTTACCGATTTGAGCGAGCACAATCTCGGCATGATCAAGTCGATCCTCGACAAGATCGTCGCCTCCAACAACTTGCCCGCCAAGGTCACCGCCTCGACCGACCGCCGCGAGGCAATATCGGGTGCGCGCTACATCATCAGCTGCGTCCGCGTCGGCGGTCTGGCAGCTTACGCCGACGATATCCGCATCCCCTTGAAATATGGCGTCGACCAGTGCGTCGGCGATACGATCTGCGCCGGTGGCATTCTCTACGGCCAGCGCAATATTCCGGTCATCCTCGACTTCTGCAAGGACATCCGCGAACTGGCCGAGCCGGGCGCGAAGTTCCTCAACTATGCAAACCCGATGGCGATGAACACCTGGGCTGCGATCGAATATGGCAAGGTCGATACGATCGGTCTTTGCCACGGTGTCCAGCACGGCGCCGAACAGATTGCCGAAATCCTCGGCGCCAAGGATGGCGAACTGGATTACATCTGCTCCGGCATCAACCACCAGACCTGGTTCACCGATGTCCGCGTCAAGGGCCGCAAGATCGGCAAGGATGAGCTGGTCGCCGCCTTTGAGGCACATCCGGTCTTTTCACAGCAGGAAAAGCTGCGTATCGATGTGTTGAAGCGTTTCGGCGTCTATTCCACCGAGAGCAACGGCCACCTGTCGGAGTACCTGCCTTGGTACCGCAAGCGGCCGGAGGAAATTACCCGCTGGATCGATATGTCCGACTGGATCCACGGTGAAACCGGCGGCTACCTGCGCCATTCGACCGAGACCCGCAACTGGTTCGAGACCGAATATCCGCAGTTCCTGGAAGACGCAGGTAAGCCGATCGATCCGGCCCGCCGTTCCAACGAACACGCCAGCCATATTCTGGAAGCACTGGAAACCGGGCGCGTCTATCGCGGCCATTTCAACGTCAAGAACAACGGCGTCATCACCAACCTACCGTCGGACGCGATCATTGAATCGCCCGGCTTCGTCGATCGCTTCGGCATCAACATGGTCGCCGGTATCACGCTGGCGGAAGCCTGCGCTGCCACCTGCATGTCCTCGATCAATGTCCAGCGCATGTCGGTTCACGCCGCCATCTCAGGCGACATCGACCTCCTGAAACTCGCGGTGCTGCACGATCCGCTGGTTGGCGCCATCTGCACACCGGAAGAGGTCTGGCAGATGGTCGATGAAATGGTCGTCGCCCAGGCCGAGTGGCTGCCGCAATATGCCCATGCAGTACCCGCAGCCAAGGAACGCCTAGCCAGGGGTACCGTGAAGACCCGTGACTGGAAGGGCGTTGCCCGCCGCGAAGTGCGCTCGATCGATGAACTGCGCGCCGAGAAGGAAGCAACGAAGCTGAAAGCCGCAAGCTGAGCTGCAGCAAGACGCGCAAGACCCGTTTGCTTGAGGAGGAAATCGGTCTGAGGGTGGGCAATCCGTTGCCCGCTCCATTCCGGCAGATGGCAGGATGCCGTCATGCCGGACGCTTTTAGGAGGAGAGCCGCCCATACCGGGCCGGTCTAAAGCATGAGGGAGAAACAACGACAATGAACAGCTTTCGCCATCTGAAAACGACCAGCGCGCTGCTTTTGGGCGTGTCGGCATTCGCCGTGTCGGCAATGGCTTCCGAGCCGACCGTGGTGCCCGAGCAGCCGGCCTTCCCGGCACAGGGCAAGATCACCTACGTGCCGCGCGATTCCATCCTCGAATACAAGGCCCTGCCGGAATATCACGAGCCCGACTGGGTCACCGAAAAATTCGTCAAGGCCGGCAAGCTACCGCCGGTTGCCGAGCGCCTGCCGAAGGAGCCGCTGGTCTTCAAGACCGGCAATATGCCGGATGGCGTTGGCGTTTATGGCGATACGATGCGCCACGTCATCGGCGGCCGGCCGGAAGGCTGGAACTATTCCGCCGGACAGACGCAAGGGTGGGGCGGCATTGATATCGAAATGTCTGAATGCCTGACCCGCACCGCGCCGCTTTATCAGGTCGAGGCGAAGGACGTCGAGCCGCTGCCGAACCTCGCAAAACGCTGGGAATGGTCGGAAGATGGCCACAAGCTCACCATGCACCTGATCGAAGGTGCCAAATGGTCGGATGGCGTTCCCTTTTCCTCCGAAGACGTGATGTTCTACTGGGACGACAATGTCGTTGACCCCAATGTCTCGCCGCTCAATGGCGCAACGCCGGAAACCTTCGGCGAAGGCACGACACTGAAAGCCATCGACGCCAACACCGTCGAATGGACTTTCAAGGAGGCTTTCCCGCGCCAGTATCTCTACTCCATGGCGTACGGCACGTTCTGCCCCGGTCCGGCCCACATTCTCAAGACCAAGCACCCGAAATACGCCAAGGACTTTACCTACGACCAGTACAAGAACGGCTTCCCGCCGGAATACATGAACATTCCGATCATGGGCGCCTGGGTTCCGGTCGAATACCGTCCCGACGATATTATCGTCATGCGCCGCAATCCCTACTATTGGAAGGTGGACGAAGCCGGCAACCAGCTGCCCTATCTCAACGAGCTGCACTACAAGCTCTCGACCTGGGCCGACCGCGACGTGCAGGCGATTGCCGGTTCCGGTGACCTCTCCAACCTCGAACAGCCCGAGAATTTCGTCGAAAGCCTGAAGCGCGCCGCCCAGGATACCGCACCGGCACGCCTCGCGTTCGGTGCCCGGCTGATCGGTTACAATCTCTATATGAACTTCTCCGGCAATGGCTGGGGCGAACCGGACGAACGCGGCCAGGCGGTGCGGGAGCTCAACCGCAATGAGGACTTCCGCAAGGCCATCACCATGGCGGTCGATCGCAAGAAGATCGGCGAATCGCTGGTCAAAGGCCCCTTCACCGCCATTTATCCAGGCGGCCTTTCTTCCGGAACAAGTTTCTACGACCGCCAGTCGACCGTCTATTATCCGTTCGACTTGGAAGGCGCCAAGGCCCTCCTCGAAAAGGCCGGCCTGAAGGACACCGACGGCAACGGCTTCGTCAACTATCCGGCCGACAAGCTTGGCGGCAAGGATGTCGAGGTCGTGTTGCTGGTCACATCCGACTACAGCACCGACAAAAACCTCGCTGAAGGCGTCGTCGGCCAGATGGAACAGCTGGGCATTCGGGTAGTGCTCAACGCGCTCGACGGCAAGCAGCGCGACGCGGCCAACTATGGCGGCCGCTGGGACTGGATGGTGCTGCGTAATGGTGCAGAACTGTCATCCGTGGTGCAAAACACCCCGCAGCTCGCCGCAACGGGTCCACGCACCAGCTGGAACCACCGCGTGCCGGAAGGTGGGCAGCTTGATCTGATGCCGTTCGAGCAGGAGCTTGTCGATATCGTCAACAAGTTCATTGCCTCGAGCGACAATGACGAACGCACGGAGTTGATGAAGCAGTACCAGAAGGTCGCCACTACCAACGTCAACTCAGTCGGCCTGACCGAATATCCAGGCGCGCTGATCGTCAACAAGCGCTTCTCGAACATTCCGGTCGGTGCGCCGATCTTCATGTTCAACTGGGCGGAAGACACGATCATCCGCGAACGGGTGTTCGTCGCCGCAGACAAGCAGGGTGATTACGAACTGTTCCCTGAGCAACTGCCCGGCAAGCCCGGCGAAAAAGGCCCGATGAACTGATCGATAGACTCCGCTTCCCAGGCCGCGCCATCAACCCGGCCTGGGAAAATCCCAAAACACACAAGAGAACCTAACAGCCATGTTCCGATTTCTGCTTGTGCGCATCGCGTCAGCCATACCCGTCCTTTTCGTGCTCAGCGTGGTCACCTTCGCGATCATCCAGGCACCGCCGGGCGACTATAGCGACTATATCCGGTCGCAGATGATCAACCAGGGCGGCGCATCCTTCGAGGAAGCCGACGCCCAGGCGCAGGCCTACAAGGTCGCTAACGGGCTGGATAAGCCGATGGTCGTCCAGTACGTCAACTGGATCACCGGTATCGTCACGCGCGGCGATTTCGGCCATAGCCTGTTCTACAACAAGCCCGTTTCCGAGGTCGTCGGCGAACGCCTGCCGCGCACGCTGGCTCTGGCGCTGGTCTGCCACATCCTCGCTTCCATTATCGGCATCACCTTCGGCATTCTTGCCGCCACCCGGCAATATACGTGGGTCGATACCCTGCTCTCCGGCATATCTTTTCTTGGCATGACGGTGCCGCGCTTCCTGATGGCACTGATCATCGTCTATATCCTGGTGTTCCACTTCAACGTCACCGAGATCAACAGCTTCCACTCCGCCAAATATGGCGGCGCGCCGTGGTCGTGGGACAAATTCGTCGATCTCCTGAAACACGTCTGGCCGGTCATCGCCATCGCCACGTTCGGCGGCCTCGCCTACAATATGCGCGTCATGCGCGGCAATCTGCTCGATACGCTGAACGCCCAATATGTCGAGACCGCGCGGGCCAAGGGCCTCTCCGAAAGCGCCGTCATCATGCGTCATGCGGTACCGAACGCGCTGCATCCGCTTGTCATGTATCAGGGCGTCGTGCTGCCCTATATGCTGACCGGCGAAATCGAAACCGCGATCATCTTCGCGTTGCCGACCGTCGGCCCGGCCATCGTCGGTTCGATGTGGGTCGGCGACGTCTATGTCACCGCAACCTTCATGCTGGTCCTCTCCGCCACGCTGATCGTCGGCAACATCATCGCCGACATGCTGCTGGCCCTACTCGATCCTCGTGTCCGTCTGGGTGGAGGAGCGCACGCATGAAAGCCGACGTTCAAAACACGCTCACTGTTCCGGTCCCCGCCGCACACCATCACAACGAAACCTATCTCGCGTTAGTCTGGCGCCGCCTGAAGCGCTCCTGGACGGGAATGGCCGGCCTCATCCTCGTCTGCCTGCTGATGCTGATGACGATCTTTGCCGAGTTCTTCTCTCCCGTAGACCCCAAGCTTACCGGCGTCGCCTTTGCCCCGCCGCAGACGATCTCGATCACCGATCAGGAGGGCAATCTCGTCTGGCCGCGCACCTACCAGATCGGTGAAGGCACCGAGCTTGATCCTATCACCTTCCAGCCGATCGTCGGCCCGGACTATGCCAACCCGCAGAACCTTGGCTTCTTCGTCAAGGGCTTCAGCTACCGGCTACTCGGCCTGATCCCCACCGACCGCCATTTCTTCGGCGCGACCGACGGTACGCCCGTCAACTTCCTCGGCACCGACAAGTTCGGCCGTGATGTGCTGTCGCGCATCTTCCATGGCTCCCGCGTCTCGCTGATGATCGCGTTGACGGTGGTGTTCATCGTCACCGTCGTCGGCACCACCGTTGGCATGGTCTCCGGTTATTTCGGCGGCCGCTTCGACACCTGGATGCAACGCTTCGTCGAGCTTGTCCTCGCCTTCCCACAATTGCCGCTCTATCTGGCGCTGACGTCGCTGATCCCGGTAACGGCGCCCACCAACGTCTTCCTCGCCTTCGTCATCTTCGTCATGTCGGCGCTCGGCTGGGCGCAGATGTCGCGCGAGGTGCGCGGCAAGACGCTGGCGCTTGCCCGCATCGACTATGTCCGGGCGGCGATGGCGATCGGCGCCACAGACCGGCGTATCATCTTCCAGCATATTTTCCCCAATGTGATGAGCCACGTGATCGTCTCCGTGACGCTGGCAATCCCCAGCGTGGTGCTGCTCGAATCCTTCCTCGGCTTCCTCGGCTTCGCGGTCAAACCGCCGCTGATGTCCTGGGGCCTGATGCTGCAGGATACCGCCACCTATTCAGTCATCGGATCCTACCCCTGGATCCTTTCCCCCGTGGCCTTCGTGCTGATCACCGTCTTTGCGTTCAATGCGCTCGGTGACGGCCTGCGCGACGCCGTCGACCCATACTGAGGAGACGACCATGGCACTCGTGGACATCAGCACACTTGCCCCCGAACAGCGGCACGACCATGCCGCCGCGATCGGTACCCCGATCATCGACGCGCGCCATGTCGGGGTGACGTTCAAGGTCGAGCATGGCACTATCGACGCCGTCAAGAACGTCTCCTTCCAGCTTTATCGCGGCGAAACCATCGCGGTCGTCGGCGAATCCGGCTCAGGAAAATCGGTGACGGCCCGCACGATCATGGGCCTGCTCACCAAGCGCGCCAGCGTCTCGGAAAAGTCGAGCATCGAGTACGACGGCAAGAATGTGCTCAAATTCTCCGACCGGCAGCGCCGGGCGCTGCGTGGCAACCGCATTTCGATGATCTTCCAGGAGCCGATGAGCTCGCTCAATCCGGTCTATACGATCGGCGCTCAGATCATCGAGGCGATCCGCGTGCACCAGAAGATGAATCGCAAACGGGCGGCCGAGCGCACGCTGGAACTGCTCCGCCAGGTGCAGATCCCCGATCCGGAAACCCGCCTCAACCAGTATCCGCACCAGCTCTCCGGCGGCCAGCGCCAGCGCATCATGATCGCCATGGCGCTTGCCAACAATCCCGACGTGCTGATCGCTGACGAGCCGACGACCGCGCTCGACGTCACCGTGCAGGCCCAGATCCTCAACCTGATCCGCGACCTGCAGAAGACGCTCGGCATGGCAGTGATCCTGATCACCCACGACCTCACCGTCGTGCGCCAGTTCTCTGATTATGTCTACGTCATGCAGAACGGCGAGGTGAAGGAACACAACACCACGCCGGCGCTTTTTCAGAACCCGCAGCACCCCTACACGAAGCATCTGCTCAACTCCGAGCCGAAGGGCATGGCCAATCCGATGCCGGTTGATTCCGCCGCCATCCTCGAAGGCCGCAATGTCCGGGTTTCCTTCATGCTCAAGCATGGCGGCTTCTTCAAACCGCAGCTGAAGGAACTGGTCGCGGTCGATAGCCTCAGCCTCAAGCTGCATCGCCACGAAACGCTCGGGCTCGTCGGCGAATCCGGCTCGGGAAAAACCACCTTCGGCCAGGCGCTGGTCAAGCTTTTGACGGCTGAGAGCGGCGAAATCCTGTTCGATGGCCAGTCGATCGAAAAGAACAGCCGCGAACAGATGCGCCCTTTGCGGTCACGCATGCAGATCGTCTTCCAGGACCCCTTCTCGTCCCTCAACCCGCGCATGTCGGTTGGTCAGATCATCGAGGAAGGCCTGATCGTCAACAAGCTCGGAGCCACCCGCAACGAACGGCTGGACCGGGTGAGGGAAGCGCTCAACAGCGCCGGGCTGCCCAACAACATTCTGTCGCGCTTCCCGCACGAATTTTCCGGCGGCCAGCGCCAGCGCATCGCCATCGCCCGTGCGGTTGCTCTGGAGCCGGAATTCATCCTGCTCGACGAACCGACTTCAGCGCTCGATCTGTCGGTGCAGGCCCAGATCATCGAACTGCTGCGCAAGCTGCAGGACGAGAAAGGACTGAGCTACCTCTTCATCTCCCACGATCTCAAAGTCGTGCGCGCACTCTGCCACCGGGTGGTGGTGATGCAGCATGGCAAGATCGTTGAAGAGGGTCCGGTCGAAGACGTTCTTACCCATCCCAAGACCGCCTACACCGAACGGCTCGTCCGCGCCGCCTTCGACGTAGCCGCCTAAAGCAAAGAGGCCTATCCATGACCAGACAACCCAAGATCACCTTCATCGGCGCGGGCTCGACCGTGTTCATGAAAAACATCATCGGCGACGTGCTGCAGCGCCCGGCGTTATCAAGCGCAAAGATCGCGCTGATGGACATCAATCCGCAGCGACTCGAGGAAAGCGAAGTCGTCGTCAGCAAGCTGATCTCGACGCTCGGTGCCAAAGCCACCATCGAGCTGCACTCCAATCAGCGCAAGGCGCTCGATGGCGCCGATTTCGTCGTCGTCGCCTTCCAGATCGGCGGCTTTGAGCCCTGCACGGTTACCGATTTCGAAGTGCCGAAGAAATACGGCCTGCGCCAGACCATTGCCGATACGCTCGGTGTCGGCGGCATCATGCGTGGCCTGCGCACCGTGCCGCATCTCTGGTCGATCTGCGAGGACATGATGCAGGTCTGCCCCGAGGCAATCCTCTTGCAATACGTTAACCCGATGGCGATCAACACCTGGGCAATCGCCGAAAAATACCCGAAGATCAAGCAGGTCGGCCTCTGCCATTCCGTCCAGGGAACGGCGATGGAACTCGCCCACGATCTCGATATTCCCTATGAGGAGATCCGCTATCGTTCGGCCGGTATCAACCACATGGCCTTCTTCCTGAAGTTCGAACACCGCCAGGCCGACGGTTCCTACCGCGATCTCTATCCGGATCTCGTGCGTGGCTACCGCGAAGGCCGGGCACCAAAGCCGACCTGGAACCCGCGCTGCCCCAACAAGGTCCGCTACGAGATGCTGACCCGGCTTGGCTATTTCGTCACTGAAAGCTCGGAGCATTTTGCCGAATACACGCCCTATTTTATCAAGGAGGGCCGCGAGGACCTGATCGAGAAATTCGGCATTCCGCTCGACGAGTATCCGAAGCGCTGCATCGAACAGGTCGAGAAATGGAAGGGTCAGGCCGCCGCATTCCGCTCGGCCGACAAGATCGAAGTCGCGCAATCGAAGGAATATGCTTCCTCGATCATGAACTCGGTCTGGACCGGCGAACCCTCGGTGATCTACGGCAACCTGCGCAACAATGGCTGCATCACCTCGCTGCCGGACAATTGCGCCGCCGAAGTGCCGTGCCTAGTCGATGAAAACGGCATCCAGCCGACCTATATCGGCGCCCTGCCGCCGCAGCTGACGGCGCTGATCCGCACCAACATCAACGTGCAGGAACTGACGGTGGCGGCAATGATGACCGAAAATCGCGAGCATCTCTATCACGCCGCGATGATGGATCCGCATACGGCCGCAGAACTCGATCTCGACCAGATCTGGTCGCTCACCGACGATCTGCTCGCCGCCCACGGAACCTGGATTCCCGAATGGGCCCGCGTATCGAAGAAGGTCCAAGCCGCGTAACGTCCCTCCCCGTTGCGTGACAGGAAGCCCCGGAACAATAATTCCGGGGTTTTCCTTTTGTCCGAGGTGTGGTCGAAGGGAATGACACATCGCCGATCCCCTGCAGGAGACAAACATGCCCGCCACCCTCGCCCGCCAACTGTCAGACGCCGACAATCAGGGTATCCGGCTAACATCCGCATCGCTCACTGAGCCCGCCACCCCGGCGGAAGCGTTTGCCGTGCAGCGCGAGACGCTGGCCTTGAACAATTGGCTGACCGGCGGCTACAAGGTGGCAATCCGCCCCGATGGAAGCTCGGTCTCGGCACCGATCGCCCATATCACCCATGCCAGCGAATCGGGAACCGCGGGTTTCGAGCGCCCCGCCGTCGATGCACTGGAAGTGGAAATCTGCTTCGTGCTTGGCAAGGATCTCGCCGCCCCCGGCACCACGCCCTATACCCGTGAAACCCTGCTCGATCATGTCGCCGCCATCTATTCCGGCGTCGAATTTCTGGGCCACCGGCTGGATAACGGCGGAAGCTCGCCCGCCCTGCTGTTCCTCGCCGACCGTCTCGGCAATGCCGGCTACATATTGGGCGAAGAACTGCCAGCGAAAGTGATCGAGCCCGGGCAGGTCTATCCGCTGACCATCACCGTCAATGGCGACACGGTGTTTACCGGCCCCGGCAAACACCCCAACGACGACCCTGTCGCCGGTTTTCTGGTCTTCGCCAACGCGCTGACGGAAACCGTCGCCAAGGGCCGCATCATCACCACCGGTAGTCTCTGCGGCGCCATCCCGACCCCCGCCCGCGCCGCCATCGCCATCAGCGGGTTTACCACACTGACAGTCACTGCGGCATCGACGCGGGAGGGATGAGGCGGGGGGATCTTGCGTGCTTCGGAGAGGCAGCCGCCTGCCATCTCCGGGGCAAGCATAGACAAATGACTGCCGGACGTTACAGGGCCAGTCTCAATTCGTGATCTGCGCCATGACCTGGCCAAATTCACCGCGCTCGAGGTCTGCCCTGCTGATCGTGAGTACGAGGTCGTACGTGTCTCCCCACATCCAGTTCATCAGATGGCTGGTGGGCAACTGCAACAGCGTCACTTCGCTGTCCATCGCAAACTGGTGAACATAACCGTCAGGCACGTGCCGCATCGCTCCCATTTCGTATTGCGCGTCGAAAGCCGCCTGTTCCTCGACCTTCGCCCGCCACGCCACCGGCAGCGAACGAGGATCGGAGGCGTAAAGATACGTTGCATGCTGCTGTGCGAGCACTGCCCAGTCCGATAGCCACCCACCAACTCTTGGTGCACTCAGCGTGGGAAATGCTTGCCGGGTCAGCGCACCATCCTTCTCTGGCGTCTTCATTGCCGCAAGTCTGGAGATCAAGGCATCGACCCTCGCTTCCGAGAAAGGCTCGGCCTCCGCTTCCGTTGCGGTCTTCGCGCGCAAGGCCTCTACGTCTGGCAAGTGGGTTTCCCAGGCCGATATCCGTTGCTTGGTCCAAGCCAAATTCGCTTCCGCCCGTTCCCGCGTCATGCCCGGAAGCCATGCCGGATCAAGTAATACCTGATCCAGAACCTCGATATTGGTGGCGAGCTGCTGTTGGTCCCGCCTTAAGTTTGAGCGTACGTAAGCAATGGCGGTATCGAGCAGCAGCAAGGTGGTTGCCCAATCGAACGGTTTCCAGCCCGGCTCGGTCAGGGCAAAACCCGTTTGATAACGAACCGCACGCGGATCGCCGTCCCGGCCACCACTCACCGGTTCGCGAACCAACGGGTCTTCTTCCGGTGAAGGTACCCAGACCACATCGACCGGCCACTTCGGAACATCCCTCCGGGCAAGCGAAGTCCAATCCATGGTTGGTATCTCGCTGAGGTATAACCATTCGGAATCAACCGGCAGAAGCGGCTGCACCGGAGCACCGCGAGACTGGGTATGAAGTATCTTCGCGACGGTATAGCCCTCCTCGGAGCCGAGGAAAAACGACAGCCAGCCGGCGCGTGGTCCCACGCCATCCCAGAGATCGGCAGGAAGGCTGGAGCAATCGATCTGGGCTAGGAATTCTGCCGGTTTTCCATCGCAGACCGGCCATGCGGTGCCTTCGGGCAGCGATGGCGTTCCGCCAAACCAGCTGCGCGGCGGCACACCGACCAAGATCGGCACCTGCGGCACAAGCCGGACGAAGGGTTTCGGCCGCTGATTGGCAGTCACCATCTCGTGCTCGCGTGCAACCTGTTCGATAGCGCCGATCAGGAGGTTCTTCATGAATTGCTTGTTCTCGGGGCTCAACTCGCTCTGGGGCGACCGATCCACCGCACGCCGCATGCGTGCCGGCGTAATTGCGGCAGGCTCCGGCTCTAATGGCCGCGCGGTGCGGGGGCTGCCATAATAGACGAGAATCGGCAGAAAGAGCGTTAGGAAAACAAGAAGCGCCTGAGTGTTGGTGTGGCCCAGCCAGGAGACCAGGCCGATCCGTATAGTGGCGTCGATCCCTTCAACCGCACGCGGCACTTTCTCGGTAAAGCTTGCCAGCAGCCCGGTGCTGAAATGGACAGTGAGCAGCAGCATAAGGGCAAAAACGATAACGGCACGTCCCACTGTGTTCATCGCTACCTCGAAGATTAGATCGACAGACAATTATTGGTTGTAATTATTGATAAGTCGTCAAACGGGAAGCGAATATGGAGGGAATCGGACGTGTGTTATTTGGCACATCTTCCCCCGCGTCCGTCTTCCTCTCCTCGGGTTTAACCCGAGGACCTGTGGCAGGATCCAGCTCCCGCGCGTCCGCACGGTGAGAAAACTGGCCAACCCAAAAGGAAGAGAATCCCCTTGCGACATAGACGCGGCGCGCTGGATCCCGGAACAAGTCCAGGATGACAGGGAAATTGGAGGCCCAAAGCCGAACGAAACGTCAGGCAAAGGCCCGACCGCCTACCGCAACCACCCCGCATAATCCGGCACCAGCAGATGCAGCGGCGCCTCGTCTTCCTCGATACCGGAAAACCGCGTCACGGCCGGATCCTCGAAGATATTGTCGGTATTGTCGTCGTTGACGGTCGAAACCTCGGCGACAAAGACATCGGCGCCCTCGCCCCAGAAGGCGTGCCAGTCGCCGGGCATCAGCGTCACGCTTTCGCCTGGGGAAAGCTTCAGCTTGTAGCCCGGCGCCAGATCGCGCCAGATGCCGTCCGTCGCCACCCGCGTTCCCTTGTTGCGATCGCATTGCCCGCCGGTATCTCCGAACAGCTCGATCACCAGCGTACCGCCGCCGCGATTGATGATGTCCTCGGCCTTGAGGATATGCCGGTGCATCGGGGTCAGCTGGTCCTTTCGGGCGATCATTGCCTTTTCCGCATAAAGCATGCCGCGTCCCCGCTGCAGGTCGGCAAAACGTCCGTTGCGGACGGTGAAGAGAAACAGTCCGGTCTTTTCGAAATCGCCAAGACCGAAATCGGTGATATCCCAACCGAGCGACGCACTAGTGATCCCGTCGATCTCGCCCTTGCGCGCCTGCATCTCGTCCGGAGACCAGCGCGAAAACGGCGGCAGGATGAAGCCGAACGAGCGCATGAAAGCCTCGCTCTCGCGCATGATGGCATTGATGGCGCTGCGTTTCATCGGAATGCTCATTGTCTCTCCCTCAGCGAACGCCGATGCCGGCCGTCAGGCCGCCGTCGATCCGGTGATCCGATCCAGTGATAAAGCCCGCCTTGTCGGAGGCGAGGAAAGCCGCAAGCACGGCCACCTCCTCCGGCTCGCCGATCCGCCCCAGCGGATGGGCGGCGCCGAAGCGTTGAAACACGCCGTTGATATCGGCATCGGGACCTTCGAATGTCCGCGCCGCCAGTTCCAGGATGGGCGTGCGCACCGAACCCGGGCTGATCGACACGACCCGGATGCGGTCAGTGGCAAAATCCAGCGCCATCGCCCGCGTCAAGGCATGGATCGCGCCCTTGGAGGCGACATAGGCGGAGACGCCGCTCTGGCAGGCATGGCCCTGCACGCTGGAGAGGTTGACGATGACGCCGCCGCCGCGCCTGCGCATCTCCGGCACGCCGAATTCCGCCGTCAGGTGGATCGAGCCGACATTGACGGCCATGCAGCGCATGAAAATCTCGAACGGTGTCGTCTCCACCGTGCCATAGGGGTGAACAGCGGCCGAGTTGACGATGATGTCGATGCCGCCGAACGCCGCCACCGCGGACGCCATGGCACGCTGCACATCGGCGGGGACGGACACATCGGCGTGAAAGACGGTCAGTGCAAGGTTCTCGGCCACCGCCATCGTCTCAAGCTCGGCATTGGCTGCCTGATCGATCCCGAGCGAAGCAACGGCCGCGCCCTGCCGGGCGAGATGCAGAGCAACGGCGCGGCCGATACCCGTCGTTCCGGTGACCACCGCGACTTTTCCGGTAAATTCACGCATCGCCTACCTCCCGTCCACTGGCCGCTTCCAATCCTGCGGTTTGTCCGCCTCGCGCCGCCGGAATGAACTCCAGCCCCGCATCGAGATGCCGGTCCATATGATAGGCGAATCCGATCCGGTCACGCTCACGCAGCGCCTTGACGATATCGGCATGTTCGGCGGTAACGTTTTCAAGCACCAGCCGCTGCGACTTGCCGGCCAGCATCAACCGCCCGATCACCGGTTTCAGCATGCCGTAGGTTTCCGACAGCGTGCGGTTTCCGGCCGCATCCACCATCAGCTTGTGGAACTGATAGTCGAGTTCGGACGCCTCTTCCGGCGTACCCGCCTGCCGTATCCGCGCATTGAGCATCTCCATCCCTTCAAGGGTTTCCTCGGTGATCCGGGTCGAGAGCAGATCGAACAGGTTGATCTCGGTCAGCCGCCGGTAACCCTGGACATCGCGGAAAGCATCGACGGAAATGTCCATGGCAAAGGAAAACAGATCGCGCATCGCCGTCTGGTGCTGATCCGTCAGCACGGCACCGACCTTTTGTCGGGATTCGGCCACGCCATAGGCCTTCAGCGTCCGGAAGGCCTCGCGCACCGTGTTGCGGCTGGCATCGAACATGACGGCGAGCTCCGCCTCGCTTGGCAGAACGTCGCCGACGGTCAGGCCACGCTTGCGGATAAGATCGCGGATGTGGTCCACCATTCCGTCAACGGCAGAACCCCGCACGCCGTTCTCCATGCCATTCTCCTTGCCCAGCTTGTGGCAGCATATGTCCGACATAATGATCGGATCAACACTCCCGTATTGATTTTCCGAAAATTAACGCATTAATTGTCCAACATTATAACAGGAGAGATGGACATGCTCGAAAGCTGGCGCTGGTTTGGACCACAGGACCCGGTTACTCTTTCGGATGCGCGCCAAGCGGGCGCACATGGTGTCGTCACCGCCCTTCACCATATTTACGATGGCCGTATCTGGACACCGGATGACATTGCCGAGCGTATGGCGCTGGTCCGGAAAGCCGGAATGACCTGGTCCGTCTGCGAGTCCATTCCCGTCAATTCCGCAATCAAGCGGCGCGACGGCGAATGGCGCCGGTATCTCGACGCCTGGAAACAGAGCCTTGCCAATCTCGGCAAGGGCGGCGTGCCCGTCGTCTGCTACAATTTCATGCCGGTGGTCGACTGGACCCGCACCAACCTGATGTACCCGACCGAGGCCGGCGGCTTCGCGCTGCGCTTCGACATGATCGATTTCGTCGCGTATGACGTCTTTGTGCTCAAGCGCCGCGCCGCCGAAGACAACTACGCGCCGGATGTCATCGAGGCTGCAAGACAGCGGCTTGCAGGAAAGAGCGACGACGAAATCCTGACGCTCGAAAAGAACATCATTGCCGGCCTGCCCGGTGGCGAGGATAGCCATACCCGCGAGAAAATCCGTGCCGAGATCGCCAGCTTCGATGCCGTCTCTTCCGATGACATGCGCGCCAATCTGATCGAATTCCTCAAGGAAGTCGTGCCGGTTGCGGCGGAAAATGGCGTCCGGCTCGCCATCCACCCGGACGACCCACCCTTCTCGCTATTTGGCCTCCCCCGCGTCGTATCCACGGCGGGCGACGTTCAAACCATCCTCGATGCAGTCAATGAGCCGGCAAATGGCATTACCTTGTGCGCCGGTTCCTATGGCTCGCGCACCGGCAATGATGTGGTTGCGATGGCAAAGCGCTTCGCCAGCCGCATTCATTTCGCGCATCTGCGCAACGTCAACAAGGAACCGGACGGCTCCTTTATCGAATCCGAACATCTGGCCGGTGACGTCAACATGGTCTCGCTGATTTCGGCCCTGCGCGCCGAGGAGCGGCGGCGCGAGAAGGAAGGGCGCAGCGACACCATCATCCCGATGCGGCCGGATCACGGCCATCTGTTGATCGACGACCAGAAAAAGACAGTCAATCCCGGCTACTCCTGCATCGGCCGCCTCAAGGGCCTCGCCGAACTGCGCGGCGTCATCGCCGCCGTCGACCAACTGACCTAACGACAGGCGAGGCACGAGGTCAACCTCGCGCCGACAGCCCTGCACGACGGGCAAGGACACGCTCGATCGCCGAAAACCCGTCATAGATCAGCACGGCCAGAGCGCCGACAATCAGTCCGCCCTGCAGCACGAAGGCGATATTGTTGGATTGCAGCCCGGCGATGATGACTTCGCCCAGCGTCTTTGCCGCGACCGTCGAGCCGATCGTCGCAGTGGCCAGGCTGATCACCACCGACAGCCGGATACCCGCCAGGATGACCGGCATCGCCAGCGGCAGTTCCACCTTGAACAGCCGCTGGCGATCAGTCATGCCGGAACCGCGGGCCGCCTCCATCACCGCAGGCGGCAAGGTCGTCAGCCCCGTCAGCGTGTTTTCGAAGATCGGCAGCAAGCCGTAGAGAAACAGTGCCACCAGCGTCGGCTTCTCACCAAAACCGAGGATCGGCACCGCCAGCGCCAGCACGGCCACCGGCGGAAATGTCTGCCCGACATTCACGAGACTGCGCGACAAAGGCAGGAATTCGGCACCAAAGGACCGGGTGACGAGGATCGCCAGCGTCACAGCAACGAGTACGGCGCCGGTCGTGGCGATGGCGACGGTGCGCAGATGCAGGAGGGTCAGCGTCAGCAGGCTGCCCTGATTGTAGATCGCCGGCGCATTGTCCTGCACCAATGGTTTCAACAGGGGATCAAACAAGTCTGGCGACACCAGAAAGGCGATTAGAAAAGCTAGCAGCGCTGCGCGCAGGATATTTGGGATCCATGCCCTCATTGCGGTTTTGCCGCCCGTCTGCTCAGTCCCTCCAGGGTCACCCTGCCAAGGATCGTCCCATCGGCGGCGGCGACCGGCAACGCGGATCGGCCGGTCCACAACAGTTCGGAAAGCGCGTCGCGCTGGCTCATCGTTTCCGCCAGTGGTTTTCCATCGGCCGCTCCCGGCTCGACGGCATCACCCGCGGTCTTGATCGACAACAGGCGGAACGGCCGCTCGCTGGCGCCGATCAGTGTCTGGACGAATTCCGTCGCCGGGTCCTTCACCAGTTCGGCGGGCTTGCCGTATTGGACAAGCGCGCCCTTGTCCATGACGGCAATCTTGTGGGCGAGATGAAACGCCTCGTCCATGTCATGCGTCACCAGCACGATCGTCGTGCCCAGCAGCCTCTGGATGGCCAGCAGATCCGCCTGTGCCTTTGCCCGGATGATCGGATCGAGCGCACCGAACGGTTCGTCCATCAACAGTACGTTCGGCTCCGCCGCCAAGGCCCGCGCCACGCCGACACGCTGCTGCTGGCCACCGGAAAGCTCATGCGGAAACCGCGCCGAAAACACGATGGGATCAAGCTGAAACAGGGTCAAGAGTTCCGCCACCTTGGCGTCGATCCGCGCTTGGTCCCAACCGAGCAGGGTGGGCACCGTAGCGATGTTTTGGGCGACGGTGCGATGCGGAAACAGTCCATGCCCCTGGATCGCGTAGCCGATCCGGCGGCGCAGTTCGAAACCCGGCATCGCCCGATTGTCCTCGCCATCAAGGCGAATCGCGCCGGATGTCGGCTCGACCAGCCGGTTGATCATCCGCAGCAGCGTCGTCTTGCCCGAACCGGATGTGCCGACAATGACGGTGACCGTACGTGGTTCGATCGTCATCGACACATTGTTGACGACCGTGTTGCCGTCATAGCGTTTGGTGATCCCGTCGATTTCGATCATGCGGCCCTGCTTCGTTCTCGCTGAGGAGCGTTAATTTCAATAAGCGCGTCGAGCACGATCGCCGCTGCGAAGGCCAACACCACAGTCGGCACTGCCCCAAGCAACACCAGATCCATTGCCGTCTGGCCGATGCCCTGGAACACGAAGACGCCGAAGCCCCCACCACCGATCAATGCGGCAATCGTCGCAAGGCCGATATTCTGCACCAGCACGATGCGAATGCCGGTGAGAATGACCGGCATTGCCAGCGGAAACTCGACCCCGAACAGCCGCTGCCGGTCCGTCATGCCGATGCCGCGGGCAGCCTCGTTGGCCTCGCGCGGCACGCCTGCTAGGCCAACCACGGTGTTGGCGACCACTGGCAGCAGCGAATAGAGAAACAAGGCGACGAAAGCGGGAGCGGCACCGATGCCGCGAATGCCGATGGCGGCGGCCCCAGGCACGTGGACGGCGATCCAGCCAAGCGGTGCGATGAGAATGCCGAACAGGGCAATCGACGGTATCGTCTGAATGAGGTTCAACGTGTTGAGTACGCCGGCCCGCAAAGGCGCCACCCGATGGCAGAGAATGCCGAGTGGCAACCCTACCAGGACGGAAGCAACCAGCGACCCAAGCGCCAGCGTCACATGCCTCCCGGCCTCCAGCCAGAACACATCGGCGCGGCCTGAGTATTCCTTGAGGATCGACAGCCCATCCCACAGGCCCGACATCAGGACCACGGCTGCCCCACCGAGCGTGATCGCCAGGAGCAGCACCCTGACCAACGGTAAAGGCCGCAGCCGCGTGATCGAATCGGCAGCAAGCAGGGCAAAGGAAAACAGCAGGATCCAGAAGCCGGAAGCAGGAGAAACCCGGGCATATGCGTTGGCGGGCGGTGTCAGGTGGGTCGCAGCCATTCCGATGAACACGGCAATGGCGGCTAGACCGGCCGCGGCGACAAGCAGCCGAAGACGTGTCGGCGTCCTTAAAAGGACGATCAGCGCCGCTCCGGCCAACAGCCCAAGAAGGAGCATGCCTGCCCCAGTGGGCAAGGCATCGAGGATACCTTTGGCGTCGCCCGGCACGATACGGTTGGCGCGAAAGGTCGCAAACGGTGCGGCGAGCGCCCCGTAAGCGATCAATACCCCAATGACCACGCCGAGCTTATCGAAGCGAATGCTCAAACTGCCATCCCCATCCCATTAGACCGGCTCCGCTTCGGGAACCGGTCATTTCAGGGCAGCCTATTTCAGCCGGCTTACTTCAGAAAACCATTCTTTTTCAAAAAGTCTTCCGCAACCGCCTTTGCAGGCTCGCCGCCAACCTGAACGCGGCCGTTCAGGTCCTGCAGGGTCACCAGGTCAAGCTTCTCGAACACCGGCTTCAGCAGGGTTTCGATTTGCGGATGCTCCTTTAGAACCGCCTCCCGGATGATCGGCGCGGGCTGGTAGACGGGCTGCACCGCTTTGTCGTCTTCCAGAACCACAAGACCCGATGGCGCGATGCCGCCGTCCGTGCCGTAGACCATGGCGGCGTTGGCGCCATTGGTCTGGTTGGCCGCGGCCGCGATGGTCGCTGCGGTATCGCCGCCCGAAAGGGTGATAAGTTGGTCTGATTTCAGCGTGAAACCATAGGTCGTCTGGAACGCAGGCAAGGCTGCCGCCGAGTTGACAAATTCCGAGGAGGCCGCCAGCACCACCGCGCCGCCACCCGCAACATATTTGCCGAAATCGCTGAAGGTCTTGATGCTGCTGGCATCGGCCAGATCCTTGCGCACGGCGACGGCCCAGGTATTGTTGGCCGGCGACGGCGACAGCCATACAATCTTGTTGGCGTCGTAGTCGAGTTTCTTGGCTTCGGCATACCCCGTTGCGGCATCCTTCCAGAGCGGATCGTCGGCCTTTTCGAAGAAGAATGCGGCGTTGCCGGTATATTCAGGGTAGATATCGATTTCACCGGCAGCAATCGCCTTGCGCACGACCGGGGTTGCCCCGAGCTGCACCCGGTCGGTCGTCTCGATATTGTTGGCCTTGAGCACGGCAAGAATGATGTTGCCAAGCACACCACCCTCGGTGTCGATCTTAGAGGAGACGACGACCTGGGCATTGGCCGCAGCCGTGGAAACGAGCACGGCGAACGCGGCCCCGATCAATGTTGTTTTCAGACGCACGTTAATTCTCCCTTGAAACTGTTCACAATTTCTCCCACGCCCGCCGGCATGCGTCGGGGCATAAACTGCCATATGTGGCAAGGTTCGGAGAAAAATAGAGCGCGGAAAAGGGAATTTGCGCAGAACAACAACCCGATCGATCCGGGCCGCTTCAGAACCATGAGGGATACAAAGGTTAAGGATGCCGAAAAGCGGCCCTGCCCAAGGTACAAACCGGGACGGAGCCCCACCTGCCCGCCCGGTTTTGTCGTTCGGCAACGTCTCTGGCGTTGTCTATGCTGATGCCTGAACCGGCATCAGCATGCCCCAGGTGCGCGCGAAACGCACCATCATTGCACGGACGCCGTTCCGTAGATGAGGTCGGGAAGCCAGAGGGAAAGCTGCGGGAAAATACTGAGAATCCCCAGCAGAATCATCATCATGAGCAAGTAGGGAACGACCTCTCTTGCATAGGCCATCATCGGAACACGCATCACCATCGAGGAGATGTACATCAGCCCGCCGACCGGCGGCGTAATGCCGGCGATTGTCAGATTGGTGATGAAGATGATGCCGAAATGCACCCGGTCGATATGGACGCCATCGATGATCGGAATGAGCATCGGCGTCAGGATGATCAATGCCGCCGATCCCTCGATCGCCGTGCCGATAATCATCAGCATGACGTTGATCAACAGCAGCATCATCAACGGATTGTCGGTGGCCGCACCAAGCCAGCTCGACATCGCCTGCGGAACCTGCTCCCAGGCAAGATAGAAACCAAAGGCCGCAGCAGCGCAAATCATCACCATGACGACGGCGGAATCGCGCACGGCCTCGGCCAGCACTTCCGGTATCTGCCGGATGGTGAATTCCCGGTAGCCGAAGATGGCAACGAACAGCACATAGACAACGACGACCGCGCCGGCCTCGGTTGTGGTGAACAGGCCATAGCGTGTACCCGCAAAGATGACGACCGGAATGGATAGAGCCCAGAGACCGTCAATCAGCGCGGCCCTGACCTCGGCGCCGCTCGCCCTTTTCTCGCGCAACGATTTGTAGCCGCGCTTCTTGGCGATGAAAAACGTGGTGATCATCAGGCCAAGGGCAAGAGCGAGCCCGGGGACGACCCCGGCTGCAAACAGCCGGCCGATCGAGGTTTCCGCCAGAAAGCCATAGACGATCAGCCCGATGGACGGCGGAATGAGGCTGGTAATTACAGCCGCCGACGAGGTGATCACGGCGGCAAAGGCACGGCTGTAGCCGCGCTCGGCCATCTGCACGCCAAGCGTCTTGGCGAGCATCGCCGCGTCGGCATTGGCCGACGCCGTGAGCCCCCCGAGAAGTGTCGCAAGCACCGTGCACATCTGAGCGAGCGCACCGGTCATGTGGCCGACCAAGACATCGGCCAGGTTGAGCAGGCGCCGCGTGATACCGGACGCGTTCATGATACAGCCGGCCAGAACAAACAGGGGAAGCGCCAGCAGAGAAACCGACTGGCTGCCTTCCGCCATTTCCTGCGCGAAATTGGACAAGGGGATCATGTCCATGTTCAGGAAGAAGAAGGCGAGCGCGCCGATGGCCATGGCCCAGGTGATCGGCGTCGAAAGCAGGAAAAGGATGGCAACGAGAAGGGACGGCCCAGCAAGATGGAAAAAGGTCATATGATCGAATCCACGTTTCGGTGCGTTCTCGGGCGCCACGGCCGCTCAACAAGCAAATGCTGGAGCAGCATGCCTGCCGAGGCCAGCGCCAGCGGGCCGTAAGCGAGGCTGCGCGACAGATCGAGGGCGATCGTGTGCACATGCCGAGATGTCCACGCCTGCCAGAGGAAGAGAACGGTCATCAGGATGAAAAAGGCAGCGAGAAGCACATAGTTGAACCAGCGAATGGCAGTCTGCCAGCGGTCAGGGAGCGCCGTCACCAGCACATCGATAGCCGCATGCGTTCCGAGACGCACACCTGTGATCGCACCGAAAAACACCAGGTAAGAAAATGCAAGGATGGCAAGCTCGTATGTCCAGGCCGCCGGCTGCGGAAAGATGTAACGGCTGACGACACCCCAAAGGATCGAAAAGACGACGACGATCAAAGCGGCGACACCGATCGCTTCATCGGCACGGCGAAGACTGAGCAGCGGGCTATCGCCGCTGGTTTCGGTAAAACTGTTCATGATATCCCCCGGACGCGACAGAAATGGCCAGCCGGACACATGTCCCGCTGGCCGGCTGTTTTACTTCATGGCGTCCTGGATACGCTCGAACATGCCGGGCGTCAGGTTCGGAACCTTGCCATAGGCAGCCTTGGAGGCTTCGACGAAAGCAGGAACATCGACATCGGAGATGATGTCCACACCGGCATCGGCCAATTGCTTGGCGTAGACATCATCGGTCTCGAGCGTCATTTTCGTCAGGTCGATGGCGATTTTCTGGCCCTCCTCGGTCATGATCTTCTGCAGATCTTCGGGCAGGCCATTGAAAAATTGGGCGGACGCAACCCAGGCGGTGAACATCGCCTGATGGCCGGTCTTGGAAATGACCTTGCGCGTCTCATTGAGCTTGGACCCGGCGATCGATCCAAACGGACCTTCCGCCGCATCGACGACACCGGACTGGAGCCCGTTGTAAACATCACCCCAGGGCAATTCCGTCGGACGCGCGCCATAGGTGGCGAACGTCGCCATCATGATTGGCGAGGAAGGAACGCGGATGGTGACACCGGCCAGATCGGCGGGGGTACGAATAGCCTTGTTCGCGATGATGTGACGATAGCCGAAAAGGCCATTCGGCATCAGGATCTTAATACCCTGGGCTTCAAGCTTAGCGGACAACTCCTTGTAGACGTCCGACGAGAACAGCTTGTCGCTCGCTTCGAGGCTTGGATAGACGTAAGGGCCGGCGAGAATGGACATATCGGGTTCAAACTGGCCGAGCTGCCCATAATCGGTGGCGCTGAGCAGGTTTGCGCCGCTCATGACCATCTCGTTGACCTTCTTTTGCGCTCCCAGCTGGTCGCCGGTCATGACCGTGATGGCGATCCGGCCCTCTGACCGCTCGCCGACACGCTCGGCATAGAGCTTCATCGCCTTCACGATCGGCTCGTTCGGATTAACCTGCGATGTCGAAAAGCGCAGATTGTACTCCTGAGCCGACGCGACGCCGCAAAACGACAATGCGGCCAGAACGGACGCAAGCATGACTGCCTTCATGAAATCCTCCCCTTCAGCCTGAACTCCTCTTCAGGCATAATTCATATGCGAATATAAAAGTTATAAGAGAATGGTTTGGGAACGTCAACCAAGCAAACAGCCCTCACATCCCCGCACACTCCGGTCTTTTAGCGGAAGAGGCAGGGGTGTTATTTCTTATATAAAGACTAAGTCTATATATGAGCAAAAATGAGCCTCCTCCCGCATAAAGGGTAACCATCCCTCCGCATAAGGGTAAAAAGGCAGCCCGCCCTTCCTCAGGGCACAGGCAAGCGCACGCCGGGCGTCGATGAAAGCTGTGGTTCGGCGGCACTCGGCGCGAAGATGTCCCACTGGGAAAGCCCCACCAATCTCCGATTATTCCAGGCGCAGCGCTGCGGACGCGCCTGCCACCGCTCCCTGAGTTTCCGGAGCATCGCCATCACGATTCCAATCGATACTGAAAATCACGCACAGGACGCTCCTGCACCAAGCTTTAAGATGTCCAAATGTGTTGGAGGCCTGCGCAAGCCGGCGTATAAACACATTCGGTGCCGCCCAAAAGTAGGCGTCTACCGATGGATAGCCCGACATTGCGTGCGACCCGAGGAAACAAAATGACTGGAACACGGATAGGCTGCGAGCAACTGCGTTCAAAGGTGATGCACGCAGAAGACGCGGCATCCCTGATCAAGACAGGCTCCACCGTCGGGATGAGCGGATTTACCGGATCCGGCTATCCCAAAACCGTTCCACTCGCGCTCGCCGCACGCATCGAAGCCGCGCACGCGGTCGGTGACCCCTTTCGACTGCGTGTCTGGACCGGCGCCTCGACAGGACCCGAACTCGACGGTGCACTAGCCAAGGCAGACGGGATCGATTTCCGGTTGCCGTACAATTCCGACCCTATCGCCCGCGAGAAAATCAATCGCGGCGCGATGAACTATTTCGACATGCACCTGAGCCAGGTCGCGCCGATGGCCTGGCAAGGCTTCCTCGGCCCCCTCGACACGGCGATTGTCGAAATTTCCGGTATCCGGCCCGATGGCTCGCTGATCCCCTCCTCCTCCGTTGGCAACAACAAGACCTGGCTCGACCGCGCCGACAAGATCATCCTCGAACTCAATCGCTGGCAAAGCCCCGACCTGGAGGGGATGCACGACATTTACTATGGTACGGCACTGCCGCCGAACCGGGTTCCGATCCCGCTCACCCGGCCCGACGATCGCATCGGCGAGACCGCTTTCCGCTGTGATCCCGAAAGGATCGTCGCAATTGTCGAAACCGACGCGCCGGACCGTAACCTGCCCTTCACACCGCCCGACGGCACTGCCCGCGCCATCGCCGGCCATCTTCTCGAGTTCCTGGCCCATGAGGTGAAAAAGGGCCGCCTGCCGGCCTCATTGCTACCGATCCAGTCCGGCGTCGGCAATATTGCGAATGCTGTGCTCACCGGGTTGATCGACAGCCCGTTCGAAGACATGACGGCTTTTACAGAAGTCATCCAGGACGGCATGCTGGATCTCCTCGACGCCGGCAAGCTGCGCATGGCCTCAGCCACCGCCTTCTCGCTGAGCCCCGAAGCGGCCGGCCGGCTGAACGCCGACATGGCCCGCTACAGAAACCGGATGATCCTTCGCCCTCAGGAGATCAGCAATCACCCCGAATTGGTCCGCCGGCTCGGCTGTCTGGCCATGAACGGCCTGATAGAGGCCGACATCTACGGCAACGTCAACTCGACGCACATCATGGGCTCACGCATCCAGAACGGGATTGGCGGGTCCGGAGATTTCGCCCGAAATGCCTATGTCTCGATCTTCATGACCCCCTCGACCGCGAAAGGCGGAAATATTTCGGCGATCGTGCCACAGGCAAGTCACGTCGACCACATCAGCCAGGACGTGCAGGTGCTGGTGACAGAGCAAGGACTTGCGGACCTGCGTGGTCTCTCCCCCAAACAGCGCGCGGCAGTTATCATCGATAACTGTGCGCATCCGGACTACCAGCCCGCGCTTCGGGACTATTTCACACGCGCCCTCAAGGGCTCCTATGGCCTGCAGACCCCGACCTTGCCCAGCGAGGCATTGTCCTGGCACCAGCGCTACATCGACACGAGTTCAATGATGATGTGACATATGACCGACATCGCCGCCTCCGGCAGAAGCCCCGGCCCGTAGCCAGTCGGGACGGACGTGCGGCCCTGACCAATTTTGGCATTGGGATCTAAGATTGAGCAAATCAACTGATCGCGGGAGACCTTACGGCCCAGGGTTCAGAATGGCGGAGAGGGTGGGATTTGAACCCACGATACCCTTGCAGGTATGCCGCATTTCGAGTGCGGTGCGTTCGACCACTCTGCCACCTCTCCGGATATGCTGGTCGGCGCCGTAGCGCGACGCGGTTCATAGCGGCAGTTTTTGGCGATGGCAAGAGGGTGGATCAAGGAAAATCAGGCTCATCCGCGCCTTTCTTCTTGACAGTTTTGCCGGCTTCCCGTAATTCGCGAACTTGAAGTGGTGTGGCATGCCCTCACCGCGCCGGGCTTTTATTGGCCCGTTTCACCGGCAAGACCCACAAGGCCTTGTCATCGTCCGACTGAAGAAAAAGACGGCCTCGCCATCGCGTGAAGAGCCGGAACGAACATGAAAGGATAAAAAATGTTCGCAGTCATCAAGACCGGCGGTAAGCAGTACCGCGTGGCAGCCAACGACGTTCTGACGATTGAAAAATTGGAAGGCGCCGCAGGCGACAAGATTGAATTTACCGAGATCCTGATGGTCGGCGTCGGCGCCGATGCAACCATCGGTGCTCCGTTTGTCGAAGGTGCCGTTGTCAGCGCCGAAGTTGTGGAACATGGTCGCGCCAAGAAGGTTATCGCCTTCAAGAAGCGCCGCCGCCAGAACTCGAAGCGCACCCGCGGTCACCGCCAGCACAACACGACTGTCCGCATCCTGGATATCGCTGCTGCTGCCGGCGCGAAGGCGAAGAAGGCTTCCAAGAAGTCTGACGACGCTGCCGCTGAAGCCGCAAACTGAGACAACGGATCCAAGGTTTAAAGGAGAACATCCATGGCACATAAAAAAGCTGGCGGTTCCTCGCGCAACGGTCGCGATTCGCAGTCCAAGCGCCTCGGCGTGAAGAAGTTCGGTGGCGAAGTCGTCATTCCGGGCAACATCATTCTGCGTCAGCGCGGAACCCAGTGGCATCCGGGCGCCAATGTCGGCCTCGGCAAGGACCACACCATTTTTGCACTTACGGCCGGCAACGTGAACTACCGTACGAAGGCCAATGGCCGCGTGTACGTGTCTGTAATGCCGAAAGCCGAAGCAGCGGAATAAGCCGGTAGCGCTCTAAAACAGCCGGCGTCTCATCGACCCGGCTGGCGCTTATCCGTTCAGGCCAAGACCAAAAGGGGAGATGGGGCGATGCCCGATCTCCCCTTTTTCACGTCTTGGAGAACTGAACATGCAAAGCGAACTGTTGAGGGAGAGCCAATCACGGTCTCCCCGGGAAGATTCCCTGGAATCTTCTCAGGAACGGCTGCGGCCACAACGGTCAAGGACCGATTGCCCGATATTGTTATCGCCCCGGCTCGTTTTGCGCGCGCCCCACGAAGACGATATCGACGCCCTTGCCCATCTTGCCAACAACGCCAATATCGCCACCATGGTTTCGCGCATGCCGCACCCGTATACGGTGGCCGATGCCGCGGATTTCGTACGCCGTACGAAGACCGGCACGATTGGCAAGTGCGTCTATGCGATTACCAAAGCGGATAATGGCGCATTTCTGGGGTGCTGCGGTATCGAGCCGCATCCCGATGGCAAGACTGCCGAGCTCGGCTACTGGTTGGGCGAACCGCACTGGAACAAGGGTTACGCCACAGAGGCAGCGCAGGCGCTGACCGACATGGCCTTCCGCACCCGCGACATCGACCAGATCGATGCGCGTTGCCGGGTCATGAACGTCGCTTCGCGGCGGGTCATCCAGAAATGCGGTTTCCAGTTCCAGGGCTCCGGTATGGTCGACAGCCTGGCTCTGGGCGGCATGATGTCGGTCGAATGGTACCGGCTTGACCGCAAGACCTGGATGTCGTTGCGCAGCTGGGGAGGTCTGAGATGACCGCTCACCTGCGAGAACGGCCAAAGATCGCTGTTCGTCCCGATCCAGGCCCCTGCCCGGTCATCGAAACCGCACGGCTGACCTTGCGGCCGCACAAGCTGTCGGATGCCGATGCGGTGGCGGAATCGCTTGCCGATTATCAGGTCTCGCGCATGCTGTCGCGGGTGCCCGTGCCCTATCACCGGCAGGATGCACATGACTGGCTGGTCCGCCAGGGCTCGGGGCTGATTGCCGGTTGGACGCTGGCGATCACCACCGGCGACGACGTCCATATCGGCTGCATCGGCATCGAGCTCATGCACGGCCAATGGCATCTTGGCTACTGGCTGAACCGCTATTACTGGAACCGCGGTTATGCCAGCGAGGCAGCACATGCGGCGATGGAACGCTTCTTCCGGCGCATGCCGGCAACCGTCCTGCATTCCGGTGTCTTTGCCGATAATGCCGGATCGCTGAAGCTGCAGAAGAAGCTCGGCTTCGAGATCACCGGCTGCAGCCAGATTTATGCACTGGCCCGCAACGGCATGGTCAGCCATATCGAGACCAGTATTACGGCGGCTGCACTGCGCACGCCGTAAAAACGAACGAAGGCCCGCAGCACCAAAGCCGCGGGCCTTTTCTTTGGCGTTATTCCAGTTCGAAGCCGACCGGCAGGTGGTCCGAACCGGTGGCCTCCATATCGATCCAGGCATGTCTCAATCGCGGCACAAGGCCGGCACTGAGGAAACAATAGTCGAGATGCATGCGCCTTTGATGATCCGCGGGATTGATCCAGCTGTAGCTTTCAGGCGAAAGCCGGCCGAGATGCGCCAACGTGTCTACCAGGTTTTCCAGCCGCAACGAACGGCCGTAATAGGCATCGCGCGAGCCGGTCATCGTGCAGTATTCCGGCCCTTCCGGTTCCATGTTGAAATCGCCCATCAGCACGAAATCGTCGGGATACGGCAGCTCGCTAAAGCCGAAATCGCCGCCGCCGGTCATGGCGCCGCCTTCGCGCGAATAGGACACCGCCTTCTCCTTGAGATAGGCGATCTGGGCGATGCGTTCGGCCGGATAGGCATGGTCGAGATGGACTGAATAGACCCGCAACGGACCCGCCGGAGTTATAATGAGCGCTTCGGTCGCGCCGCGCTGCAGGTTCATCGGCGAGATCGTGCGGGTGCGTGGCAACGGAATGAGCCGGGTCGCGGCAATCGGAAAGCGCGACAGGATCATGTTGCCGAACTGGAAGCGGCGATCGACGGCACGGCCGTTCTCGATCGCCGATCCGGCATCGATCTCGCAGGCGGGCCAGAAGGTGGAAAAGTACTGCGGCATCAGATCGCGGAAAATGGCGGGAAGATCGGCATGGCCGTTGCGATGAAAATTCCGCGTCACTTCCTGCAGCGCGATCACATCGGCGCCTTCAAGACTTCTCACAATGCGTTCGGGATCGAAACGGCCGTCGAGACCGACGCCGTACTGGATGTTATAGCTCAAAAACTTCACGATATTCTTTGACCTCCGGGGCACGCGCCTATATCGATGGCGGCAATTGTGGCGGCAAATACACCAAACAGATGGCAGTGCGATGAAATTTCTCGACGAAGCAAAAGTCTATATCCGGTCCGGTGACGGCGGTGCTGGCGCTGTGTCGTTCCGGCGCGAAAAATTCATCGAGTTCGGTGGCCCGGATGGCGGCGACGGCGGGCGCGGCGGCGATGTTTGGGTGGAGGCCGTCAACGGGCTGAACACCCTGATCGATTTCCGCTTCCAGCAGCATTTCAAGGGTGGCACCGGTATTCACGGCATGGGCCGCAACCGCACGGGCGCCGGTGGCGCCGACGTGACGCTGAAGGTTCCGGTCGGTACCCAAATCTTCGAGGAAGATTCTGAAACGATGATCGTCGATATGATCGCCGAAGGCCAACGCTTTCGCCTGGCCGCCGGTGGTAATGGTGGCTTCGGCAATACCCATTTCAAATCCGCGACCAACCAGGCGCCGAATTGGGCCAATCCGGGACTTGAGGGTGAAGAAAAGACCATCTGGCTGCGGCTGAAGCTGATCGCCGATGCCGGTCTGGTCGGTCTTCCGAACGCCGGGAAATCGACCTTCCTGGCAACGGTGACCCGCGCCCGCCCGAAGATCGCCAACTATCCGTTCACGACGCTGCATCCGAACCTGGGCGTGGCGACGATCGATGGCCGCGAATTCATCTTGGCTGACATTCCCGGCCTGATCGAAGGCGCCCATGATGGCGTCGGCCTCGGCGACCGGTTCCTCGGCCATGTCGAGCGCACGCGCGTGCTGCTGCATCTCGTGTCCGCGCAGGAAGAGGATGTCGCAAAGGCCTACAAGACGGTGAAACACGAGCTTGAGGCCTATGGCGGCGAATTGCTCGACAAACCGGAAATCGTAGCGTTGTCGCAGATCGATATTCTCGACCCCACCGAATTGAAGAAGAAGCAGAAGGCATTGGCGAAGGCCAGCGGCCAGACGCCGCTTCTCTTGTCGGCCGTTGCCGGCATGGGCATGACCGAAACCCTGCGCGGCTTACGCGATATTATCGTCGCCGCGCAGACCCCGGTGGACGAAGACTGACATGACACCGCACCGCAAACCGCTGGAAAAATACCGCCGGATTGTGATCAAGATCGGCTCCGCCCTGCTTGTGGATCGCAAGTCCGGGCTGAAGAAGCAATGGCTGAATGCCATGTGCGCCGACATTGCGGCGCTGAGAGCCAAAGGCGTCGAGGTTCTCGTCGTCTCCTCCGGGGCCATTGCGCTCGGTCGCTCGGTGCTGGATTTCGCGCCCGGCGCGCTGAAGCTGGAGGAAAGCCAGGCGGCCGCGGCCGTTGGCCAGATCGCATTGGCCCGCGCCTGGTCCGAAAGCCTGTCGGCAGACGAGATCGTTGCCGGACAGATCCTGTTGACGCTCGGTGATACCGAAGAGCGTCGCCGTTATCTCAATGCCCGTGCCACGATCAGCCAGCTTTTGAAGATGGGCGCCGTGCCGATCATCAACGAGAACGACACCGTCGCCACCACTGAAATCCGCTATGGCGACAATGACCGGCTTGCTGCCCGCGTCGCCACGATGACCGGCGCCGATCTGCTCGTGCTTCTCTCCGATATCGACGGGCTCTACACGGCTCCGCCGCATCTTGATCCCGATGCGCGTTTCCTTGAAACGATCGCCGAGATCACGCCCGAGATCGAGGCGATGGCCGGGGGGGCTGCGTCCGAGCTGTCGCGTGGCGGCATGCGCACCAAGATCGATGCCGGCAAGATTGCCACGGGCGCCGGGTGCGCCATGATCATCGCGTCTGGCAAGGTCGATCATCCGCTGTCGGCAATCGGCGAAGGCGCCCGCTCGTCCTGGTTTGCTCCGTCCGGTTCGCCGGTCACTGCGCGCAAGACCTGGATTGCCGGGCAGCTGCTGCCCGCTGGCAGCCTTTCCATCGACGCTGGTGCCGAAACGGCGCTTCGCTCCGGCAAGAGCCTGCTTCCGGCCGGCGTTCGCCAGGTAACAGGATTGTTCAGCCGCGGCGATACGATCGCCATCCTCAGTGCGGAAGGCCGCGAAATTGCCCGTGGGCTGGCCGGTTACGATGCCGATGAAGCCCGTCAGATCGCCGGCAAGAAATCGGCAGAAATTGCCGTCATTCTCGGTTATGCCGGGCGCGCCGCCATGGTGCATCGAGACGATATGGTGATGACAGCATCCGGAAAGCGGGAGACGGATGCGGTGAGGAGCGATGCTCATGCTTGACGATGCACGAAAGAAAGAGATCCAGGAATTGATGGCGGTGATCGGCCGTCAAGCCCGCGCCGCCAGCCGCCCGCTCGCCACGGCGTCGGCCGAGCGCAAGCATGCGGCCCTGATCAGCATGGCCAGCAATATCGTTGCCCACAAGGACGACATTCTCGCAGCCAACGCGCTCGACCTCGAAAACGCCCGCGAAACCGGCGTCGCCGCATCCTTCCTCGATCGGCTGACCTTGTCGGAAACCCGTGTCCTCGACATGGCCAATGCCATCCGGGCGATCGCCGAACTGCCCGATCCCGTTGGTGATGTCATCGCCGAGTGGGATCGCCCCAACGGCCTGCATATCGAACGCGTACGTACGCCCCTTGGCGTCATCGGCGTCATCTATGAAAGCCGGCCGAACGTCACGGCCGATGCCGGTGCGCTCTGCCTGAAGGCAGGCAATACCGTGATCCTGCGCGGCGGCTCGGACAGCCTGCATTCATCGCAAGCGATCCATGCCTGCATGGTGCAGGGCCTAAAGGATGCCGGGCTTCCCGTGCATGCGATCCAGATGGTGCCGGTTGCCGACCGTTCGGCCGTCGGTGCCATGCTCACCGGTCTTGGCGGCTGCATCGACGTCATCGTTCCGCGCGGCGGCAAAAGCCTTGTAGCCCGGGTGCAGAACGAGGCCCGTGTGCCGGTCTTTGCCCATCTCGAAGGTCTCTGCCACGTCTATGTCGATGCTTCCGCCGATCTGGAGATGGCGAAAAAGATCGTCGTCAATGCCAAGATGCGCCGCACCGGTATCTGCGGCTCGGCCGAAACCTTGCTGATCGATCGCAAGGCGAAGGACAAGTTCGTCCTGCCGCTGATCACTGCCCTGCGCGATGCCGGCTGCGAGGTCCGCGCCAGCGAAGACATTCGCGCCATGGTGCCGGGATTGATTGCCGCGACCGAGGAAGATTGGGCAACGGAATATCTCGATGCGATCATTTCGGTGACGCTGGTCGACGATATTGCCGGCGCAATCGATCATATTTCGTCTTGGTCCTCGGCTCATACGGAAGCCGTCATTGCCGAAGATCCGGCCGTCGTCGAGCGCTTCTTCGCCGAAGTCGATTCCGCCATCCTCTTGCACAACGCCTCGACACAGTTTGCCGATGGCGGCGAGTTCGGCATGGGCGGCGAGATCGGCATCGCCACCGGCAAGATGCATGCGCGCGGCCCAGTCGGCGTCGAGCAGCTGACCTCGTTCAAATACAGGGTGCGCGGCACCGGTCAGGTCCGGCCTTAAGGTGCAGCCGGGCGACGTCGATCCGTTCTACCTGAAAATGCCCCATGTCGAAAACGGCATGACCGTCGGACTGTTTGGTGGCTCGTTCAATCCGCCGCATGACGGCCATGTGCTCGTTGCCGATATTGCCCTGCGCCGGCTTGGCCTGGAACAGCTCTGGTGGATGGTGACACCCGGCAATCCGCTGAAAAGCCGCAACCATCTCGCCCCGCTTGCCGAACGTATTGCGCTCAGCGAAAAAATTACCCACGATCCGCGCATCAAGGTGACGGCGTTCGAGCAATCGCTCGGCCAGAGCTATACGGCGCGCACGCTGGAAAAGATCCGCGAACGGAATCGCGGCATCCATTTCGTCTGGATCATGGGCGCCGACAATCTGAAGAATTTCCATCTCTGGCAGGACTGGCAGAAAATTGCCTGCACCTTCCCAATCGCCGTCATCGACCGCCCGGGCGATACCTTGTCCTACCTGTCATCGAAGATGGCAAAGACTTTTGACTATGCGCGCGTTGACGAAGCCCATGCCGCGAGCCTCGCGTGGCGCAAGGCTCCCGCCTGGACCTTCATCCATGGACCGCGTTCACCGCTCAGTTCTACGGCGCTGCGGGCGAAAACATGAGTGCACATAAGCAATGATTAACCGTCATTTACTTCTCGTGTCTTGAAACATTAGGGTATTGGTGCCTACATTTAGGGTGCGGCTCGACCGACATTCGAATCGCATCATGCCTGTTCTGTTCACCTGGAAAGGAAAACCTCTGACAACAGTACACGCGAAGGGAAATGTCACCCGCATTTTCCCGCAAAGCCCGGAACGCAGCGACGAAGCCGCTGCCCGTGCTCTTCAGCTGGTTCTCGGCAGTCTCGAGGACTCAAAGGCAGAAGATATTGTCACCATCAACATTGCCGGAAAATCGGCGCTTGGGGACTACATGGTCGTGGTCTCAGGGCGGTCGAGCAGGCATGTCATGGCGATCGCCGATCACCTGATCACCGATCTCAAGGACGGCGGCCAGGGCAATGCCCGCGTTGAAGGTCTGGAAACCGGCGACTGGGTTCTGATCGACGGCGGCGATATCATCGTCCACGTATTCCGCCCGGAAATCCGCGAGTTCTACAACATCGAAAAGATGTGGGCCGCGCCGGACATGGAAGACGGTACTTTGCACTGAGCCTTTGGCGCCCTTCCCGGGTGCTTTGAGCGGCAGTGATATATTGGGATCCTGTAGTGGTCGTGCAGGACAGGTTATCTGATTGCGGCCATTTGCAGAATGAAGTCCGGCACCAGCGCTCCGCTGGACGGATAGGAATGTGCCTCACGTCGCTGACTGAACGGCAACGCCCTGACCGGCGTGATGAAAATTAAGGAACTGACATGCGGGTTGGCCTCTTTGCCGTCGGGCGCCTCAAGGCTGGCCCGGAAAAGGATCTTGCGGCCCGTTATCTCGACCGTTTTTCCAAGGCCGGCCCTGCCATCGGCCTGGAGCTTTCGCGCATTGCCGAAGTTCCTGAAAGCCGCGGTTCGAGCGCCGATACGCGCAAGCGCGAAGAGGCCGCACAGCTCGAAAAATCGCTCCCCGATGCCAGCCTGCTCGTCCTGCTCGATGAGCGCGGCAAGGCGCTGGATTCCGAAGGTTTCGCAAACCTCATCGGCTCCTTCCGCGATAGCGGCAAGCGCGACCTGACGATTGCAATCGGCGGCGCAGACGGGCTGGACCCGGCCCTGCACGCCAGGGCAGATGCCGTCATCTGCCTCGGAAAGATGACCTGGCCGCATCAATTGGTGCGTATCCTGATTGCAGAACAGCTCTACCGGGCTGTCACCATCCTTTCCGGCCATCCGTATCACCGGGTTTGAAGAAACACCGTTGCGCCGCCATCCCGATGCCGCAATTGCCGCGAAAGGCTGTTGGCTGAAACAGCCAAATCAGCGTAGGGTTTTGCTTAATTAGACAGCTGACAGCGAATGGCGGAATGACGAAAGGTGCGGCAGAGCAAGCGCGGAAAGAGCAACCGGGAAAGACCGGGTGGCTCTGTTTCCGCGCGGGCCTTTTGGCCACCGCGCTCCTATTTGCGACCAGCGCGCCGGCACAAACTGCGGAAACACCTGATCAGGGCCGACAAGACAAGGAAGAGCAGGGGCAGCCGCCTGCCGATCCAGCTGCTGACCTTACGCTCAAACGCGACAGCACCCGTAGCGAACTGGAAGCCCTGTCGAAGACCATCACGCTATCGAACGACCGCGCCGCGGAATTGCAGGCCGGCATCGCCGAGATCGAAAAGACCAATGAATCGCTGCGATCAGCATTGGTCGATTCCGCTAACAAGCGTAAAGCACTGGAACAGCAGATCGTCGATGGTGAAAACAAGCTGAATACGCTGCGGACAAAGGAAGATGCCGTGCACGCATCGCTGCGGGCCCGGCGCGGTGTGCTTGCCGAGGTCCTGGCAGCGCTACAGCGAATGGGACGCAATCCGCCACCGGCACTTTTGGTGACGCCTGAGGATGCGCTCGCCTCCGTGCGCAGCGCCATCCTGCTTGGCGCCGTTGTTCCCGGCATCCGGCACGAAACGGAAAATCTTGCCGCCGACCTCAAGGCGCTCGCCGGCGTTCGCAAGGACATCGTAGCGCAAAGAGAGGCGCTCGGTGACGACATGACGGCGCGGCTTGAGGAAGAGCGGCGCATGAACATGCTGATTGCCGAAAAAGAAAAACTCAAGCAGCGCAGCGCCACCGAACTCGCCTCAGAGCGTCACAAGGCCGAACAGCTTGCCACGCAGGCGACGAGCCTCGAAGGGCTGATCGGTTCGATCGAGAACGAGATCGCGTCCGTTCGCGATGCAGCGGCTGCAGCCAAGGCCGAAGAGGAAAACCGCAGGCTGATGTCGGAAGCGCAGCGCAATGAGGCCCGCGAACTGGCCAACAGCACGACGCCCGACAAAAACCGTATTGCGCCTGCATATGCGTTTTCGGACCTGCAGAAAAAGCTCGCGCTTCCCGTTGCCGGATCGATCCTGCGCAAGTTCGGCGATGCCGATGGCACGGGGCATTCGCTTCAGGGCATGATGCTTGAGACCAATGCGGGGGCTTTGGTGACTGCGCCATCGGACGGCTGGATCGTTTTTGCCGGCACGTTTCGCAGCTACGGCCAGATGATCATTCTCAATCCGGGCGACGGCTATCACGTCGTTCTCTCGGGTTTGGAAGGTGTGACAGTACAGCAGGGGCAGTTCGTCGTCGCCGGCGAACCGCTTGGCGCCATGGGTAACAAAAGAGTGGCTAGCGCCACCGCATTGGCGCTGGAAACCGAGCGTCCGACGCTTTACATTGAATTCAGGAAAGACGGAAAACCGGTTGATTCCCGACCATGGTGGACCGCAGCAGACACCGGAAAGGCACGCAATGATTCGTAGAACGTCACTTGTTCTGGTCGGGGCACTCATGGGTGCAGCGGCCACGGGCCTTGTATATTCCTCCATAGTTCCGGCCGTCGCCGCCAATCCGTCGACCTATCGCGAATTGTCGATTTTCGGTGACGTTTTCGAGCGCGTGCGTGCACAGTACGTGACCCCGCCGCAGGACGACAAGCTGATCGAGAATGCCATCAATGGCATGCTCTCCTCGCTGGACCCGCATTCGAGCTACATGAATTCGACAGATGCCGAAGATATGCGCACCCAGACAAAGGGTGAATTTGGCGGTCTCGGCATCGAAGTCACCATGGAAGACGATCTCGTCAAGGTGACGAGCCCGATCGATGATACCCCGGCCGCCAAGGCTGGCGTTCTCGCCGGTGACTTCATTTCGAAGATCGACGGCGCTGACGTGCGCGGCCTCAAGCTCGAGGAAGCCGTAGACAAGATGCGTGGCGCGGTCGGCAAGCCGATCAAGCTGACCATCCTGCGCAAGGGCGCTGACAAGCCGATCGAACTGACGATCATTCGCGACATCATTGCCGTTCGCGCCGTCAAGTTCCGCACGGAAGACGATGTCGGTTATGTCCGCGTCATTTCCTTCACGGAAAAGACCTATGACGACCTGAAGAACGCAATCGAAAAGATCAAGACGCAGGTTCCGGCTGATAAGCTCAAGGGCTATGTGCTCGATCTGCGCCTCAACCCGGGCGGTCTGCTCGACCAGGCGATCAACGTCTCCGACGCTTTCCTGGAGCGTGGCGAAGTGGTTTCGACTCGCGGCCGCAACCCTGACGAAACGCGCCGCTTCAATGCGACGCCGGGCGACCTGACCGATGGCAAGCCAGTGATCGTTCTCGTCAACGGCGGTTCGGCTTCGGCATCGGAAATCGTTGCCGGCGCCCTGCAGGATCTGAAGCGCGCCACAGTTCTCGGCACGCGTTCGTTCGGCAAGGGCTCGGTCCAGACGATCATCCCGCTCGGCGAAGCTGGCGCGCTGCGTCTGACCACCGCGCTCTACTACACGCCATCGGGCAAATCGATCCAGGGCACCGGCATTTCGCCTGATATCAAGGTCGAACAGCCGCTTCCACCAGAACTGCTCGGCAAGGTCGAAACGACGAGTGAGTCCAGCCTGCGTGGCCATATCAAGGGCCAGAGTGAAAACGAGGAAGGCTCCGGCTCCGTCGCTTACGTTCCGCCGGAAGCCAAGGACGACCTGCAGCTGAACTATGCGCTCGACCTCCTGCGCGGCAAGAAGACGGATCCGGCTTTCCCGGCCAATCCGGAAAAGGCCGAACTGAAGCCATAACATCCACTGAAAATGTGGATGGCCTGATACTCTTCGCCGCCTGGCTCCGGCCGGGCGGCGGTTTCGATTCTTAAGGGAACGCCACCAAGGCTTCCGTCACCGCAACTCAGATCGATAGAGGCCCTCTTGGGAACAGATCTCAACGCTCCTCTTGGTCAAAACCGCAAGACGCGCGCCTCCAAAGCTGAAAAATCCAGCCTGACATTCGGCCGCCTGTCCCTTGGCCTCGCTGCCTTGGCATTGATCGGCATTTCCGCGTGGGCAGTGCTGAAACCGACCGGCCTGATCATTCCGCCAGAAACGCAGACTGTGGCGGATGCTGCCCAACCGAATGAAAAGAGGGTGGCAGAGCCCAACACCACCCCGCTCAAGCAGCAGAAGACAAGCGGCGCGCTTTCCGGCGCCCATGTCGAGGAAACGCTGACCGATAACGGCTCCATCGTCACCAAGTTCTCCCCAAAGCAACGCGATGGCGATGGCCCCGCCTTCATCGAGGTCGGCCGCACCAAAGGTCAGGACCCGCGCCTTGCCACCTTCCCGAATGAGGATCTCTTGGAAGACAGTCCGGAGGGGCGTCTACCGATCACCGGCCCTGATGGTCTACGGCCGATGGATCAATATGCGCGGCCATGGTCGGGAGCACGTGGCATCCGCATCGCAATCGTGGTCGGCGGTCTCGGGCTCAGCCAGACGGGAACGCAGAATGCCCTGCGTCAGCTTTCCCCCGATGTCACGATGGCCTTTGCCGCAACCGGCAACAGCCTGCAACGCTGGATGCAGGAGGCCCGTCGCACCGGCCATGAAATCCTTTTGCAGATTCCTTTTGAACCTTTCGATTACCCGGACAACAATCCCGGCCCACACACGCTTCGCGTCGGGCTCGATGCGAAGAAGAACCTGTCTGAACTGCACACCTCGCTGGCACAGATCACCAACTATACCGGCATCATGAATTTCCTCGGTGGCCGTTTTCTCTCGGACGCGGATGCGCTGGAGCCGGTGATGCGCGACATCGGTAGACGCGGGCTGCTCTTCCTCGATGATGCGACATCGGCACAGACCCTGACTGGAACGCTGGCCGGCACGATCGGCGTCCCGCACGGTTTTGCCGACATGGTTGTCGACGATCAGATTGACCGCACGGCGATCCTGAAGAAACTCGATGAACTCGAACGCATCGCCAGGCGCAATGGCGGCGCCATCGGCGTCGCCTCGGCCTTCGACGAAAGCGTTGCAGCCATTTCCCAGTGGATGGATGAGGCAAGCACACGCGGCATCGAATTTGTCGGCGTTTCGGCGCTCGTCAAGGATCCGCAACAGCAATAGCGTAGATTTGGTTGAGCCGCGCGAACCTCGTTGTTGCGGCATGCAAGGCAGATAGACAAGGGGCAGGCACATGAGCAAGGACAAATCGAAACCGGTAAAGGCGGACGACTTGCCGTATCGCCCCTGCGTCGGGATCATGGTACTCAACCGTGAGGGGCTCGTCTGGGCAGGACGACGGATTCCGATCGGCAATTCCGAATATGACGGCTCGGCGCAACTCTGGCAGATGCCGCAAGGCGGCATCGACAAGGGCGAGGATCCACTGAAGGCTGCCTATCGCGAACTCTACGAAGAAACCGGCATGACCACCGTCTCGCTGCTTGCCGAAGCACCGGACTGGATCAACTACGATCTGCCTGCCCATCTGATGGGTATCGGTCTCAAGGGCAAATATCGTGGCCAGACCCAGCGCTGGTTCGCCTTCCGCTTTGAAGGCGGCGAATCCGAAATCGCCATCAACCCACCGCCAGGCGGCCATGAACCGGAATTCGACGAATGGGCGTGGAAGCCGATGCACGAATTGCCAGGCCTGATCGTGGCGTTCAAGCGCGGTGTTTACGAGGATGTCGTGGCGGCGTTCGGACATCTGGCTGCATCGTCACGATAGATAAAAACGCGCGTCCACGTTTCGAAAGAGCGCTGCCGGTCAAGATCGGAAAACAGCGTCGATCATTTGACGTGCCAACCCGCCAGTTCCTGTGGTCGGGCACTTGAGTGCCCTCTTGTCGATACCAGCGAGTAGCGAGGGCCACCCCCAAATACCCAGCGGCCGCCCAGGGAGATTTCCGGCAAACGACAACAAGGTCCAATATGAAGGCGGCTTCCAGCGTAGAGCCGTGAGCTGACGGCTTCCACGCACATCCCGGCGGGCCACTGGTTTTCGATGTCAGCAAAACGCCCGCCACGGAACCGGGGCGGGCGTTTTGCTGAGTGAGGCTTATTCGGCTTCGTTGGCCGGAGCTGCGTTGAGCTGGCCGTATTTCTCGGCGCCGATCTTGTTGAACAGATCGAGCTGGGTTTCGAGGAAGTCGATATGGCCTTCCTCGTCCATCAGCAATTCTTCGAACAGCTTCATGGACACGTAATCTCCCGCATCATGACAGATATCGCGGGATTTCTTATAGGCTGCGCGGGCGTCGTATTCGCCAGCGAGATCGGCTTCCAGGACTTCCTTGACCGACTGGCCAATACGAAGCGGTGCGACCGTCTGCAGGTTGGGATGACCTTCGAGGAAGATGATGCGCGAAACAAGCTTGTCCGCGTGCTGCATCTCTTCGATGGATTCGGCCCGCTCCTTCTTGGCGAGAAGCGTGTAGCCCCAATCGTCAAGCAGGCGATAGTGAACCCAATACTGGTTGACGGCACCGAGTTCGAGATACAGCGCTTCGTTAAGCTGCTCGATGACTTTTTTGTCGCCTTTCAAGATCCGCTCTCCTGTTTTCTTCATGGAATTGTTTGAGGCGGGTCATGAAATCAAATATCTGGTCGCCCGTCGAGGGGCGGCCGGCGTGATATTGCTCGGTGGTGCGGATGATGATGTCGACGACATTCGGGAAACAGCCGCAGCAACGGCCGCGTTTTTCCATCGCATGATAGACTTTTGCAGGCACGATAAGCTGCCAACAGTCCTCATCGAGCATCTCGATGATGGTGTCTTGAATGTCCTTATCGGTGATAAAATTGCAGCTACAAACCAGCATTTCCGTCTGCCCGTGATACGCAACGCACTGAATTCAAGCCATAAAGCAAAAGCGGATATTTAGTGTCAACAAAAAAGACCTCCCAGATGAGGTGGCAAATGAGCGGCACAACATTAGATCAATTCCAAACTTGATAAAAAACATCGCCTTTTCATTGGCTTAGTATTAGAGGTTTCTTTCTGTTGCGCCTTTTTGGCAGAATTCAAGTTTTCTTGAGCGGCAAAAATTCCATACAATTTTTGTTACAATGATGTGGAAATTGACCTGCTGAATCCAAATCACCGATCTCAGCTCAGCAATGTGCATGCTCCTGTACTGCAAATGTCAGTGAAAATTTCGCCCTTTCGGCATGACGGCTGCGGTCTCGGCGGTATCACTGCGACGAGTGACGTTGCGTGCCTGCGTGTCAGGCGAGAATCCTTCCATCCCGCTTGACCGTCTCTTCTGCCGATGATCGGCTGTCGGGCGCAGGACCTCGTCTGCTCGCTCGCATGCGCCAAAACGGCGGGCCTCGCGCTGCAGCAGGCCCAGCATTGGCTTCATATCCTCGATATGATCGGCCACGACGTGAATGACCCCGCTTTCACATTGCAGCTTGCCCCTGATTTTCACCAACCGGGCGTTCATGACAACGGAGCGGTACCGGTCGAATGTCTTGGACCAGACGATAGCATTGGCAACGCCGGTTTCGTCTTCCAGCGTCATGAAGATCACCCCCTTGGCGGATCCCGGCCTTTGGCGAACCAGCACAAGCCCGGCAATAGTGACAAACTGCCCGTTCCGCACATCCAGAAGCTTCCTGTTCGGCAGGATACCCATGCCGGCAAATTCATCGCGCAGGAAGGAAACCGGGTGCGCTTTCAGCGAGAGCGACAGATAGCGATAATCCTCAATAACCTGTTCGCCCGGCAGCATGTCCGGCAGGCGGGTTTTCGGCTCCAGCCGAAGATCGGCGCGATCCGCACGGTCGAACAAAGGCAGATTGTCAGCCGCACTTTTGGTATCCAATCCCCGCACGGCCCAGAGTGCTTCCCGCCGCGACAGCCCGATGGAGCCGAAGGCGTCGGCATCCGCCAGCCGCTCGATATCGGATTTCTGCAATCCCGACCGCAGCCAAAGATCGCGCACGGAGAGATAACGCTCACCGCGATTGGCGACGAGCGCGATCATATCCGGCTCCGAAAGACCCTTCACCTGCCGGAAACCAAGCCGCACCGCTCTTTTCGTCCTGATGCTTTCCCGCATCGAAAGATGCCGCTGATCAATCATATCCGGATCGAACCCCGCCTCTTCCAACAGGCAATCCCACTCCGAAATATTGACGTCAACCGGCCGCACCGTGACCCCATGTTCCCGTGCATCACGAACCAGTTGCGACGGCGCATAAAAGCCCATCGGCTGCGAGTTCAACAAGGCTGCACAGAAGACGTCGGGGTAATAGGCTTTGATCCAGGAGGACGCATAGACAAGCAGCGCAAAGGAGGCGGCATGGCTTTCCGGAAAGCCATACTCGCCGAACCCTTCGATCTGCTTGAAACAGCGCTCCGCAAAATCACGCGTATATCCATTGGCCACCATGCCATCGACCATATCGTCTTTGAACGAGTTAACCTGCCCGGAACGCTTGAACGTTGCCATGGAGCGGCGGAGGCGATCGGCTTTCGCGGGCGAAAACTTCGCGGCGGTAATGGCAATCTGCATGGCCTGCTCCTGGAAAAGCGGCACACCAAACGTCCGCTCCAGAATGGGCCTCATCTCCTCCTTGGGATAATCGATCTTGAACCCGGGAAGATGAGACTGCCCACGGCTCTTCAGATAGGGATGCACCATATCTCCCTGGATAGGGCCGGGCCGGACGATCGCAACCTCGATGACCAGGTCATAAAATATGCGGGGACGAAGGCGCGGCAACATGCTCATCTGCGCCCGGCTTTCGATCTGAAAGACTCCGATCGTATCGGCCCGGCACATCATGTCGTAGACCGGCTTGCCATCCTCGTGATCCTTGTTGCCGAGATCCGCCAGCGTCTTGCTGACACCATAGTGAGACCTCAGAAATTCAAAGGCTTTGCGCAGGCAGGTGAGCATTCCCAAAGCCAGGATATCGACCTTCAGAATGCGAAGATTGTCGAGATCGTCCTTGTCCCACTCAACCATGTACCGGTCCAGCATGGCCGTGTTCATGATCGGAACGACCTCATCAAGCCGGTCCTTGGTGATGACAAAACCACCGACATGCTGTGTGAGGTGCCGGGGAAAGCTCATGAGTTGTGTCGCGTAGTGAAGAACATTCCGGGTAACAGGGTCGGAGAGATCGAGACCCGCTGCCTTTGCCTCGCGCTCAGACAAATCCTCTGCCGACCAGCCCCACACCGTGCTGGCAAGAGCCGATTGCACATCCTCCGAAAGCCCGAAGGCCTTGGCCACCTCGCGGCCAGCAGACCGGGCACGGTAGCTCGTCACCGCTGCGGTCAGGCCGGCGTGCTCCTTGCTATACGTGCTATAGATATACTGGATGACCTCTTCCCGTCTGTCGTGTTCAAAATCGACATCGATATCCGGCGGCTCATCCCGGTCCATCGACAGAAACCGGTCGAAGAGAAGCGTGCTTTTCTCCGGGTTGACCTCGGTAATCTCCAAGCAATAGCAGATGACGGAATTTGCCGCTGAACCGCGTCCCTGACAGAGGATCTTCAATTCATAACGGGCATGCTGGATGATCTTGTAAACCGTCAGGAAATAGGGGGCATATTCCTTGTCGCGGATAAGCTTCAGCTCATAGCCGATCTGGGTTTTGACTTTATCCGGAATGCTTTCCGGGTAGCGTTTCCGCGCGCCCTCCCACGTCAAGCGCTCAAGCATGTCGGATGGTGGTTCTCCTTCATCGCCTTCATCCGGATAATTGTGTTTCAGTTCATCCAGCGAAAAGGACAGGCTTTTGAAGAGTTTTTGCGTGTTGGCGATGGCCTGCGGATAGGCGCGGAACAGCCGCGCCATTTCACGTGAATCCTTGAGGTACCGTTCGGCATTGGGGGCGAGCCGGAAACCGGCCTGCGTAACCGGCACGTGCTCGCGAATGGCGGTAACGATGTCTGACAGAGGGCGGCGGGATATGTGGTGATAGAGCGGCTGGTTACTGGCAATCAGTGGCACGCGGTTGCGGGCGGCAAGCAGGGAGAGCGTCGCAAAAACCTCTGCATCCCGTCCGTCATAGGCGGGCGACAAAACCATAAAGAAGGCCTCGCGAAAGCGTTCTCTCAGGCGAGCAAGACAGCCTTCCAGCTTTTCTTGTGCTCCCGCATCGCCCACGAGAGAAGGGGAGGGAATGAGGGCAAGCATCATCTCGTCCCCCCATTCCATGAGATCATCCTCGTTGAGAATGCACGATCCCTTTTGAGCTCTGAGATTCCCGGCGCTGAGCAAGCGGCAGAGGTGCCCCCATCCCCTCCTGGTTTGGGGGTAGGCGAGAACGTCCGGCGTGCCGTCGGAAAAGACCAGCCGGGCGCCCGGCTGAAAAGGCACGGCTTCGAGAGGCCGCTTCTGTTCCTCTCCCTTTTTACAAAGGGTCAGATTTTCCTGAATTGTCTTTGCGTGCTCCTCCTTGAGTGCCTTGATCTGCGCATGGGCGCGAACCACACCTGCAACGGAATTACGGTCGGCAATCCCGATGCCCGAGAGGTGCAAGAGCGCGGCTTGCATCACCATCTCCTCAGGTTTCGATGCCCCTTCGAGGAAGGAGAAATTCGAGCGGGCACCGATCTCGAAAAATTGGGGTTCCGCACTCATGCGAAAATTCCGTGCATGAACCAGCGCGGTGACGGCAACTGGCCGTAAAGCCCCTCGCGGTAGAGCCAGAAGCGATGACCGGTATCGTCCTCAATGCGGAAATAATCCCGCGACTGCGCATCCGCGCCATCGACCCACCACTCCATGGCAAGCCGTTCCGGCCCTTGGCTGCGGGAGACGCGGTGCGTCACGCGGCGCCAATGAAAGCTTTGCGGTGGTCCCTCCGGCACTTCGGCCAGGGAGACCTCTACCAGCTCCGGCCGGCGGAAAAGCCTGAGTGGGCGTTCGCTACGGGACCAGGGAAAAACGCCTGCGGCCGGTTTCTTGCCCGGTGTGAACGCATGGATGGCCGGGTTCGCGGCCACCGCCCGTTCCGGCACATGGCTTTCGCACAATTGAAAACTCTGCAGGCAATCCGCGCCGAGGCGGGCTGACACGCGATCGACAAACCCTGCGAGAGAGACATCCTTTTGCCGGGCACCGTCAAAATCCTCCTGCGGTGTATCAAAGGCTTCATACCGCATGACGTTCAGCCGCAGGATTTCAAACCCATAGCCGGCATCCAGATCATCATGAACGGCTTGAAGACGTTCGGAAAACAGTCCGGCGATCCGCTTCGGATCCTGCAATGGCTGCGAGACACCGGCGGCGATGCGAAAGACCCGGCCATCGACCCTAAACAGCATGAGTTCGAAAGCCCGCCCGCCCGCGCCGCGCTCTTCCAGGCTTGTTTTCAGCGACAGGGCGATCTGCCCGGTCAAATAGAGGATATCCTCCTCCGCCTGGACAGGTTCGATCAGGCGCCGCTCGGCAGAAAGACTGGCGACGGGACGGCGTGGAGACACCGGCTCTTCATCACGGCCGAGCGCCTGATCAAGCCGCAGCAGCAGTTTCGCTCCGAAACGCCGCGCAAGGGGCGCTCGTGGCGCCATGATGAGATCACCGACCTGCTTCAATCCAAGCTTCTGGAGTGAGGCGACCGTCTGCTCCTCCAGCCGGAGAGACGCGACCGGCAAGGGTGCCAGCACGAGCTCCATGTCCTCCTCGGCGATGACGCCACCGCTCCCGAAGCGGGAGGCCGCCCAGGAAAGACCCGGCGCCGAAGAGATGGCGCCGCGCGCATCGATACCCATCTGGAAGAGGCGCAAGAGAATGTCCTTGAGCAGCGCCTGCTCGCCGCCGAAGAGATGGGAACTGCCGGTAATATCAAGAAACAGCCCATCCCGGCCATCAAGCGCCACCAACGGCGTGTAGCGGTCGCACCAGTCGGCAATGCCATCGAGCAGGCGGCGATCGGCGGCCAGATCTTCTTCCATGACCTCAAGCCTGGGACACATGGCGCGCGCCTCCGCCACGCCTTGGCTTTTCTTGAGGCCAATCGCTTCCGCCACCTCGTCAAGCGCCGTCAGCCGCATGGCATTGTTGAGCCGCCCGGAGCAGACGATGGGCGGGGCGTCAGGACGCCCGCTCAAGCGCCAGGACAGACCCCACTTCTTGCGGGCGATCCGGTCGGTTGACAGGTGCGGGAAGGCGAGGGCCAGAATGCGCTGGGAGCTTGCGCGCAGACCGAGCATGGTCTGGCTCGCGGGCGGGGAGAAACTGACGGTCATGGGGATTCCACTCCAGAAGCAGGGAGACAGGGGCCGGATTTCGGCTTTTCTCCAGGGTGAGACGGAAAACCGGGTTGCCGATGCTGCCGCCAAGCATCGACCGATCCGGCAAAAAGCGGCTTGTTGCGGGCGCGGGTTCAACCAGAAAGCGGAAAGGTGCGCTGCTTGCCTCTTCCTCTCCGGACTGACGCAGGAGGAGGAGCGGGCGCCCTGCCATCTTTGCCCGCAGACTCAGCCGCCGGCTTTCGGTCAGGCCGAAATGGGCCGGATTGCCTTTGACCTCCAATATGCTGACTGAAAAGGCACCGCTTTCGACGGCGGTTTCCGCAAGCCAGAGCGCCTCCTCCAGCCGGCGCGGAGCAGCGTGCAGGAAACGCTCCGGCTTCACTCCGAAATCCGCAAGCCCGAGCGCATAGGGAATGCCTGTTTCCATCGATGTAACGGCATCGCTGATCCACAGAACCGGCGAGCGATCCTCATCCGGCATACGCTGCAGCAGGGCGGCAAGCGCCAATGCAAAACCAGTTGCCGCCGTTGCATCGCGCATCAGTTGCGAGCGGATTTCAGTCATGCCATTTAGGGCCAACCCGCCTTCCATGGCATGATCAAGCGCCGCTATCCCCAGCGGAACACGGTGGATTTCCCTTTGTTTTGCATAGCCGCTTTCACCGTCCAAAGCCTCCTGCCTCGCGGCGACGATGGAGCTACCCTCCAGCCTTGATATCTCTTCGCGGAGCGCAAAAAGACGCTCGCGCGTCATGGGCGTCTGCACCATGACGTCACTCCAATTCAGATTGTTCCTGTTATGTTCTTATAGATTCCAGAGCTTCAAAGAAGAGTCAACGGGATTCTCTAAGAATTTATTCCTTGACAGAGGGCATTCAAATTCAACCCTCGAAAAACGCTGGGGAAATAGCTATATCAGGGGGCAAGCAAGGAGTGCCCATGGCCCGCATAGACCAGAGCGACGATTGGCGAGACCGCCACGCGCCGACAATCAGCACATTCGAATCCCTGGCGCTGGAGGCTTACAGCCACCTGCCGGAGGAATTCCGGGCGCTGGCAACCGATCTGACCATCGAGATCAATGATTTTCCAGACGAGGACGTTTTCGAGGACATGGCGCTGGAAACGCCGTTCGATCTGCTTGGATTGTTCGAGGGGCGCGGCATCGGCGAGCGCTTCACCATGGAAACCGGCGAGATGCCGAACCGGATCATTCTCTACCGCCGGCCGATCCTCGACTATTGGGCCGAGAACGAAGAGACGCTGGGCGATATCGTCACCCATGTGCTGATCCACGAGATCGGCCATCATTTCGGCCTGTCAGACGACGACATGGAGCGGATCGAGGAAAGCGTCGAGCATGTCGGCGGCTGAGATGGCTTGAACCATCCCAGCCGGCCTTGAAGGCTCAGTGTTCGGAGAGCTTGGTGTCGGGGGTATATTCCTTGCCCTCGACATTCTTGATGACGGCCTGGCCGCACATCATCACCTTGGCTTCCTTGTTCCAGGCATAGGTCGGCGAACCATAGAGGTCCCAACCCTTGTTGAGGGCGGCGGTAACCTTGTGGCAGAAGGTGGCGTCATCGACGGCAGTCAGCAGGCGGTAGAGTTTCAAGAGTTTTTTCCTTTTGTGGTGATGGCATCAGCCTTTGCGGCGAGCCGCAGGGCTTGATCCAGATGAAGGCGCTCGACCATCAGGCCGTTGAGATTGATGACGGCTTTATCCCTATTTTCCGGGAGCGCGAAGGCATCAATGATGGATCTGGCCTCGGCAAGGGCGGTACCGGCCACACCGAAGGCGCTGTTGGCCGGGCCGATCTGGGCCGGGTGGATCAGCATCTTGCCATCAAAGCCCATGTCGCGGCCCTGGGTGCACTCGGCCGCAAACCCGCTCTCATCCCGGAAATCGTTGAAGACGGCATCGATGATATCAAGGCCGCAGCTGCGGGCGGCGAGCAGGATCTGCATCAGCCAGGCAATCAGGTAGGTGCGGCCGAGCAGGGCAGGCACGCCGGTTTCCTTGCGCAGGTCGTTCAACCCCGGCACGAAACAATCGAGCCTGCCGCCGCGGGTGCGGCCGGTTTCGGCAATCGCCGCTGCATTCAGCACGCCGCGCGGGGTCTCGATCATCGCCCAGAGGCGAACGCTATCCGGCGCATCGTTTTCCGACAGGATATCGACGACCGCCTGGATATCCTGCGGACTTTCGACCTTGGGAAGCAGGATGGCATCGGGGGACAGCGTCAGCGCGAAGGCCAGATCCTTTTCACCGAAGGGTGTCTTCAGATCGTTGATGCGGACAATCACTTCGATATCGCTGCGGCGCTCCCGCTTCAGATGATCGGCCAGTATCTGGCGGGCGGCAACCTTGTTGTCGATGGAGACCGCATCCTCGAGATCGTAGATCACCGCGTCGCAGGCAAGGCTGGCGATCTTGGCAAGGGCGCGGCCATTGTCGGCGGGCACACACAGGACCGAGCGGCGCAGACGGGCGGGGTGGCGATCGTTGAGCGAATTCATGAGGGCTTTTGTGCCCGGCTTTCGCCATTTTCGCAAGGCAGGCATGTGATACGGAAGTAGGTCTTGCAACGCGGCGCGGGCGAACCCACATTTCAGGCAACGAAAGGTGACGACAATGCAAAGCATACGCTCTCTCCTCCTGACGATCGCAGGCATCGCGTTCACGCTGATGGCCTTCGTGTTTACCGCATCGCTTGGCCTCGCCCTGATCGGCATCGCCTCGGTGGTGATGATCGGCACGACGATTGCAGCACGGCTGGCGCCCAAGCCTGTGCGCGCCACGGTGAACCGCAATTCCACCCGCCAGAGCCGCGAACCGCGCATCTGGAATGATGGCCGCGGCACGATCATCGATCTCTAAAGGCCGCGTTGCGGGCTTTCCGGCGACCCGGAATAAGATTCTCCTTCATTTCGGCATGAAATTGCTCTAAACGCTGGGCGGAAATTTTTCCGCCCCGTTGAAATCGAAGGCCATAGCCATGGACAAGTTCGTCAAGCTCACCGGCGTTGCTGCGCCTCTCCCCGTCGTCAATGTCGACACGGACATGATCATTCCGAAGGATTACCTGAAGACGATCAAGCGCACGGGGCTCGGCACCGGCCTTTTCGCGGAAGCCCGCTATCATGAAGACGGCTCGGTCAACGAGGATTTCGTCCTCAACAAGCCCGCCTACCAGAATGCCAAGATCCTCGTTGCCGGCGACAATTTCGGCTGCGGCTCGTCGCGCGAACATGCCCCGTGGGCGCTGCTCGACTTCGGCATCCGCTGCGTCATCTCGACCTCGTTTGCCGACATCTTCTACAATAACTGTTTCAAGAACGGTGTACTGCCGGTGGTCGTTTCGCCGGAAGACCTGGAAAAGCTGATGGATGACGCCTCGCGCGGCTCCAACGCCATCCTGACGGTCGATCTGGAAAACCAGGAAATTACCGGTCCGGACGGCGGCAAGATCACCTTCGAACTCGATGCATTCCGTCGCCATTGCATGCTGAACGGCCTCGACGATATCGGCCTGACGCTGGAAAAGGCCAGCGCCATCGACACATTCGAAAAGGCCAATGCCGCCTCGCATCCCTGGGCCTGATCCGAGATGCCCAGCCCGCGAAAACTGATCTCTTCCGGCTCGCCGTTTGAAAAGACGGCGGGTTATTCGCGGGCTGTCGTGCAGGGCGACTGGTGCTTCGTTTCCGGCACGACCGGATACGACTACCAGACGATGACCATGCCGCAGACGGTGGAAGAGCAGACCCGTAACTGCCTGAAGACGATCGAGGCGGCGCTCATTGAGGCCGGTTTCTCGCTCAAGGATGCGGTGCGCAATCACTATTACGTTACCGATGCCACCTTTGCCGATATCGTTTTCCCGATCCTTGGCGAGGCCTTCGGCGATATCCGCCCGGCAGCGACAATGGTGGTCTGCGACCTGATCCGTCCGGAAATGCTGATCGAGATTGAAGTCACCGCCTTCAAGGGCTGACATGGATCAGCCTTCGACGAAGGGTGGCCCCAAAGGTTCTTCCAATCCAGCCTTTGCCAGCTCCTGATGATAGTAGAGAAACACGCGACGCCGGAAGGTGATCATCTCGCGCTCCTCATCCGTTTTTGCCATTGCAAGACCCGCCGCGAACGCCTCTGGAGTAGCCAGCTCGACCGTATAGGTCACAAAATCCAGCATCTCCCTGGTTTCCTCGGTTTTCATGGGGCGGATGCATAAAAGCAATCCGCTTGCCGCCACCTTGCCGAGGCAATGACCATCGCGCCGGCAGCGGCGGACACGGCAGCGGAGATGATTGAGCCAGACCGTGGTCGCCACGCGCAGGAAGACCTCCGATGAAGGCGAGCGGGGCGGAGGCTTGATATAGGGCATACCGGTTTTCCTCTTATCGGCTGATCGGACGGCAGCAAGAAACATCCCCGGGCGGTGTCCGCCGTGGTTTTGAAAACATGCACTCAATCGGACGGGGCACTGGAAACCGTCTCTAATGAGTTAATATAATTGACGCCTTCCAGCGCCCCGTTTGGCGTTCTCTCGGGAGCTCTCCTCCCTACAGACCCCGACTGCAGATTCTCTGACCCGGGACGATCGACGCGACATAGATTTCCGGTTCCGGCGTTCAGCATCACGGTTCCGGTACATCACGCTCCTCATCCCGGCATGCGTGCCACACAGGCACACCCGCCCCAGAAGGACAGGGGGAATCCATTTTCCGGGGGCTCTCCTTCCGGTCCGCCTGACGTTCGCAGCCTCCTTGCGAGAGACGGCGAAGCTTCACGTGGAGCGCCAGCCCTGCCTCGCCGCAAACGCCTTGCGGTGTATCCGTGACAGAACCCCATGATCATGACACGGTTTTTCAAAGCGGGGATTTTGGAGGAAGACGATTCCGATAAAACTGTTCGATTTCAACGCGCGGACATGTAGCATCGCGTTTGAACGTCCACGCCAGAAGGGGAAAACCATGCTTTTGAGAATGGAAGCCAAACTTGCCGGTGTCTGCACGCCGGTTTTCACCAGCCATCCAATCCGCTGGCTGGGGCTTTTGGCACTTTGTTCAATCTTCATCCTGAGCGGCGTGACCAAGCTCATGGACTTCAACGCCGCTGTCGCCGAGATGGAGCGATACGCGCTTTTACCGGCCAGGCCGATTGCCGCCGTGGTCATCCTCTTCCAGCTGAGCGCTTCGGTCATGGTCATCAGCGGTTTCATGCGGTGGATCGGCGCTCTGTCTCTGGCCCTGTTTACAGTGGCTGCCACATTCATTGCGCTGCGCTTCTGGGAAATGCCGATGGGACAGGAGCGTTTCATGGCGATGAACTTCTTCTTTGAACATCTCGGGCTGGCCGGAGCCTTTCTTCTTGTCGCCTGGTACGATCTGCACAAATGGCGCCGGGGCGAAAAGGACTGGAGCTGATCTGCAAATCCCTGCTTACTTGCTAATTTTATGATATTGCCGCCGGCATGAACGACAGGCATTCTGCTGCCGTGCCTTTCACCCCGTCCTCCCAGAAGGAAATACACGAATGAGCAGCATCACCACAAACGACGGAACGGAAATCTTCTACAAGGACTGGGGGCCGCGCGACGCCCAGCCGATCGTCTTCCATCACGGCTGGCCACTCAGTGCTGACGACTGGGACAATCAGATGCTCTATTTTCTGGCGCAGGGGTTCCGCGTCATCGCGCATGACCGGCGCGGCCATGGGCGCTCGACGCAAACATCGACCGGCCACGAAATGGATACCTATGCTGCCGACGTAGCAGCACTTGCCGATGCGCTCGACCTCAAGAACGCTTTCCATGTCGGACACTCCACCGGCGGCGGGGAGGTCGTCCACTATGTGGCGCGCGCCAAGCCGGGCCGCGTCGGAAAGGCTGTCATCGTCGGCGCCGTACCGCCCGTCATGGTGAAATCCGAGAAAAACCCCGGCGGATTGCCGATCGACGTCTTCGACGGCCTGCGCAGCGCGCTGGTGGCAAATCGCGCCCAGTTCTTCATCGATGTGCCAACCGGCCCGTTCTACGGCTTCAACCGCCCAGGCGCCAAGGTTTCCCAAGGGCTGATCGACAACTGGTGGCGGCAGGGAATGATGGGCGCTGCCAATGCCCATTACGAGTGCATCAAGGCCTTTTCCGAGACCGATTTCACCGAGGACCTCAAGAAGATCGACGTTCCGGTGCTTGTGCTGCACGGAACCGACGACCAGATCGTTCCTTATGACGACTCTGCCCCGCTCTCGGCAAAACTGCTGAAGAACGGAACGCTGAAGAGCTATGACGGGCTTCCGCACGGCATGCTCTCGACCCATCCGGAGATTGTCAATCCGGATATGCTGGCGTTTTTCAAGGGGTAAGAGCACTGGCGGCATATCAGCCCCTCATCCGCCCTGTTGGGCACCTTCTCCCCGTTTTGACGGGGAGAAGGGACAAGCCGCACTAAAAATCCGGCTACAGGGACAGCCGGGCTTTCAAGAAAAACGTCAGAAACAGCGGGCGCTTATTCGCAGACACGGACCTTCTTGACGATCAGATTGCCGTCATAATCGTAGGTTCTGACCTTCTTGACGTGGCAATAGGGCCGGCAGTCGTCGCTGTAATAGCCAGCCTGCGAGGGGACTGCGAAAGAAGCGGCGGCAATGACGGCAACGGCGGCGGTCAGAACGAACTTGCGCATGCGGGGTCTCTCCTTGAGATCGTGTGGATGAGCTTCCCTCATCCCGTGACAGGACAATCCCACAGGCCGGATACCGGCGCTGTTCCGGATGGAACAGGATCCCCTTATCTTCGCGGCCTGCCATCAAACAGAAGCAAGTCCAGCGTGCGCCGCAGGATGACGGTTATGGAGTAGATGAGTTTGCGCATTGGTTGTTCCATCGGCAAGACCGGAGAGATATCCGGCCGATGGAGAATCCCACAGCTGCGCAAGGCCATTCGTTCCGGCGGGAACTGACATTTCGCGCACAATTCTTTCCAAAACTGCATTTTCCTTGAACGGAAGTTGCGTTAAGAACGCGCCAACATCTGACACGCCCACCCTTCGATATGAGGAATGCCCCATGACAGTGCGCAATCTTTTCCTTCTGCCCGGCGACGGTATCGGCCCGGAAGCCATGGCGGAAGTCCGCAAAATCATCGCCTACATGAACGCCGAAATGGCCGGTGGCTTCACGACCGACGAAGGTCTGGTCGGCGGATCGGCCTATGACGCACATGGTGCTGCGATTTCCGACGCCGACATGGCAAAGGCAATGGCGGCGGATGCCGTCCTGTTTGGTGCCGTCGGCGGCCCGAAATGGGATGACGTGCCCTACGACGTGCGCCCGGAAGCCGGCCTCCTGCGCCTGCGCAAGGACATGCAGCTGTTTGCAAACCTGCGCCCGGCGATCTGCTATCCGGCGCTCTCCGATGCTTCATCGCTGAAGCCGGAACTGGTCGAAGGCCTCGACATCCTGATCGTGCGCGAACTGACTGGCGGCGTCTATTTCGGCGAGCCGAAGGAGATCATCGATCTCGGCAATGGCCAGAAGCGCGGCATCGACACGCAGGTCTACGATACCTACGAGATCGAGCGCATTGCCGGCGTCGCCTTCGAACTGGCTCGCACCCGCGGCAACCGCGTCTGCTCGATGGAAAAGCGCAATGTCATGAAGTCGGGCGTGTTGTGGAACCAGGTGGTGACGGCAACGCACAAGGCAAAATATTCCGACGTCGCGCTCGATCACATGCTGGCCGATGCCGGCGGCATGCAGCTCGTTCGTGCGCCTAAGCAGTTCGACGTCATCGTTACCGACAACCTGTTCGGCGACATGCTGTCCGACGTTGCAGCCATGCTGACCGGTTCGCTCGGCATGCTGCCGTCCGCCTCGCTCGGCGCACCGGACGCCAAGACCGGCAAGCGCAAGGCGCTCTACGAGCCCGTGCACGGCTCGGCCCCGGACATTGCCGGCAAGGGCATTGCCAACCCGATCGCGATGATCGCCTCGTTCGCCATGTGCCTGCGCTACTCCTTCAACCTCGTGAAGGAAGCCGACAACCTGGAAAAGGCGATCGCCAACGTTCTCGACAAGGGTATCCGCACCGGCGATATCATGGCCGACGGCGCTCGCAACGTTGGCACCGTCGAAATGGGCGATGCGATCCTTGCCGAGTTCAAGGCGCTTTCGGCTTAAATTTTGCCAGACTGACAGTATTGGACGGCATCCGGATTACGATCCGGATGCCGTTTTTGTTTGGATGGGGTTGAATCCGCTCCCCAGACTCACAAGTTTGCTCAGATAGCCATTTCAGGCCGCGTCAGAGAGTCCTCTGCAGCGCAGACGCGCCGCAACTGGATCCCCGCCACAAGGGCAGGGATGACGGAGGAAAGAAGGGGCGCCATGCCAAGAAAGCACCTCCATGAACCGACCACTCTCCTCGTCTCTCTGGCTGTTGATGGCGGCAGCCCTGCTGGTTGTGGCGCTGCTTCCCTTTGACGGCATGATCTCGCAGACGGCGCAGGCGCTGCCGGGCGGGGTGGTTGCCTTCAACAAGCGGATCACCGATTTCGGTACGTTTGCCTGGATGATCTACGGCTCCGGCTCGATCGTCATCGTTGCCTATATCCTCCACCGGATATCGCGCAGCGACGGGTTTTCCTCGAAGACGAAGACCGGTTGGCGGTTGGCGCTATATTTCCTTGTAACGATCGGCAGCGCCAGCATCGTCGTGCATCTGGCGAAGCTGGTGATCGGCCGGGCGCGACCCGAATTGTTCGCCGAATATGGCGCTCACAGCATCTCGTTCTTCTCCGGCCATGACTGGGTGTTCCAGAGTTTTCCGTCCGGCCATTCCGCCGCCGTCGGCTCGTTTTTCGGCGCATTCTCGATGCTTGCCCCCCGGCTGCGCATCCCGTTTGCGCTTGGCGCTTTGGCCATCGGTATCAGCCGCATCATCGTCGGCGCGCACTATCCAAGCGACGTGGCGGCCGGGCTTTTGGTGGGATTGTGGACGGCGCTGATGACTGCCTTCTTCTTCGCCCGGCAAAACTGGCTGTTCCGGCTGGATGAGGCCGGCTGGCCCCGGCCGAAGAACAGTTTTCAGCCTTCGAAATGACGGCTAAAGCTCAATGAAAAAGCCCGGCGCAAGGGGCTGCGCCGGGCTTTTCCGTGTCGATATCGGCCTGGATCAATCCATGGCGTGAATATCGCGATCCTTGGTTTCGGGCAGGAACAGCATGCCGATCACCAGCGTGATGCCTGCGAATATGATCGGGTACCAGAGACCATAGTAGATATCGCCCTGGGCAGCGCTCATCGCGAAGGCCGTTGCCGGAAGCAGACCACCGAACCAGCCGTTACCGATATGGTAGGGCAGGGACATGCCGGTGTAGCGGATGCGGGTCGGGAAGAGTTCGACCAGCAGCGCTGCGATCGGGCCATAGACCATGGTCACATAGATGACCAGCACGGTGAGCACGGCGATGACGGTCAGCCAGCTGACACGGGCCGGATCGGCGACCATGGAGAAGGAGCCGCCCTTGTCGATGGTGTAAACAGGCATTTCGGTGACGCCGGCAGCTTCTTCCGCCGTCAAGAGCTTGGCCGCAACCAGCTGTTCGCCGGTCATGGATGCCTTGTCGCCGCCGCGAACGGCTGCGGCATCAAGCGCCAGTTCAGGATTGGCGGCAACGAAGCCGTCCAGCTTGCTTTCCGGAACCTTGGCGGCGCCACGAACGAGCGGATAACCGGCATCGTGAAGCGCGATGTTGATCTGCTTTTCGAAGGCGGAACCGGATGCCTTGGCCTTGTCGCCAGCGGCAATTGCGTCATAGCTGGTGACCGTTTCTTCACCGATCTTCACCGTTGCCGGCGAACCCGCCGGGCCGGGAACGACGTCATACGGAACCGAGTTGCGGGTCAGGAACGACGTGGCGATATCGCAGGATGTGGTGAACTTTGCCGTGCCAGTCGGATTGAACTGGAACTTGCAGTCATCCGGAGCGGCCGTGACCGTTGCGCGGACCGTTTCCTGTGCTTCGGCCAAAGCCGGGTTACCGGCCCAGGTCAGGGCCTTGAACAGCGGGAAGTAGGTGAGCATGGCGAGAAGCAGGCCGGCCATGATGATCGGCTTGCGGCCGATCTTGTCGGACAGCCAGCCGAAGAAGACGAAGAAGCCGGTGCCGATCAACAGCGAGCAGGCGACCATGATATTTGCTGCCTGGCCATCAACCTTGAGGATGTTCTGCAGGAAGAACAGCGCGTAGAACTGGCCGGAATACCAGACGACGGCCTGGCCGACGACGGCACCGAACAGCGCCAGAAGCGCGATCTTGGCATTTCTCCACTGGCCGAAAGCTTCCGTCAGCGGTGCCTTGGAGCCCTTGCCTTCTTCCTTCATCTTCTTGAAGGCCGGAGATTCATTCATCTTCATGCGGATCCAGACGGATACGCCGAGCAGGAGGCAGGAGAGCAGGAACGGAATGCGCCAGCCCCAGGCTGCGAAGGCTTCCTTGCCGAGCAGCATCTGCACGCCGACGATCACCACCAGCGACAGGAACAGACCGAGCGTTGCCGTCGTCTGGATCCAGGAGGTGAAATATCCGCGTTTGCCCTGTGGCGCGTGTTCGGCCACATAGGTGGCAGCACCGCCATATTCGCCGCCGAGCGCCAGGCCCTGCAGCATGCGCAGAATGATGAGCAGGATCGGAGCAGCAATACCGATCGACGCGGCACCGGGCAGGATGCCGACCAGGAATGTCGACAGGCCCATGATCACAATGGTGACGAGGAAGGTATATTTACGCCCGACGAGATCGCCGAGACGGCCGAATACCAGCGCGCCGAACGGACGCACGAGGAAGCCCGCCGCAAAGGCAAGCAGGGCGAAGATGTTACGGGTGGTTTCAGGATATTGGGAAAAGAAGGTTGCGCCGATATAGACGGCCAGCGAACCGTAGAGATAGAAATCGTACCACTCGAAGATCGTACCGAGCGAAGAGGCGAAAATCACCTTCTTCTGCTCGCCCGTCATCGGTGCGCTTTTTGCACCGGACGCTGCTGCGACATCTGCCATTTCGTTTGTCCTCCACTCAAAAACGGCTTTGTGCGCACCCTTGAATGCTTCGGAATCCTCCCTGATACCGAAGCGGAATGCGCCATGAGACCAAAATGGCAGAAAACACCCTGGGGTGGCAGAGCGGCTTTGGGATTATGACTTTAGTCGAATGCGGCGATCAGGCGCGGAGCGCTGCGGCCGGGGATTGGCGATAGGCGAGAAGCGCCGGTGCAAGCGCAAGCATGGCGGAGAATAGCACGATGGCTGCCACGCTCTTCAGATCGTCACGGATGAAACCAACCGGCAGAACAATGCCGCTTTCACCCGAAAACATCGCCGACAGCAGGATCGCGGCACCGTAACCGATGGCAAAGCCGAAGAGAATGCCAAGCGCGATCAGGATGAAAAGTTCCAGCCAGACGATCGCAAGAACAGCCGATTGCGGCGCGCCAAAGGCTCTGAGCGCGCCGATCTGCCGGCGCCGCTGGCCGATATGCATGACTGTGACCATCAGGACGGCGGCAGCGACAAGGATCTGCGCCCCGACGGCAACGGCCGACAGAACCCGTTTGGCATCGCCAAGCGTCGCGTAGAGATTGGTCAGCACCTCGCCTGGAAACACCGCAAGGGTGCCGTTGCCGCGATAATCCTGCCGCAACTTGTAGGCGTCGGCGATGGTTTTTGGCTTGACGAGAATGGCAGGAAGACCGGGTGCCTCCGCCGTCCAGTTTTCATCAAGGGGAGCATCCGGGTCGACATGACCATGCCCGTGACCACCGGCGTGATCCTCATGACCGGGCTCTTCCGCATTATGAGCCTCGCCCGCTTCGGCAGCGTGATCGTGCTCATCCGCATGTCCGCCCATTCCGTGCAGGTTCCAGACCGACTGGATCGGCACCAGGATCGCCCGGTCCCAGGACGTACCGGTTGCCGCCATCCGGCCGGTGATCCGATAGGCGAGTTCGGTGTGGGTTTCACCGCCGAGTGCGGCAAGTCCGTGGGTCGGCTTGACCTCATAACCGAGCGGCAGCGTCACCGCCGCGCCGATGACGGCTTCGCCTGCCTTGGAAAATACCCGGCCCTCCTTGAGTGCCGACAAATTGGTGGTGAGCGCGGTGGACGTGCCGACGATCGGATAGCCGGAGAAGGAATCGCCGAAGCCGACGGGCGCTGCCCAGGCAACGCGCGGATCGGCCGCAAGCTTGCCCAGCACATTGCCCGGCATCAGGGGCAGGGGAGAGGGCTGCAGGAAGACGGAGGAAAGCAGCAGTTGCGTTTCGCTGCCGGGTGCACCGACCACGAGGTCAAACCGGTCGGCGGCACGGGCGCTGCCAAGCCTGAGCGCCCTTTCCTGCAGCGTGACAGCGACGCCAAGCGCGGTGGCAAAGGCGATCAGAAGCACGACGACCAGCGAGCCCGCCCAGAGACGGCGCAGATCGGCAAAAATGAAACGGGTCACGCCGCCTTCTCCCGATGGGCGCGGTCCGAGGCGATCCGCCCGGCCGACAGCGTGATGCGGCGATCAAGCTGGCCCGTCAGGCGCGGATCGTGCGAGACGACAATCAGCGTACTCTCGTTGCTGACGGAAAGATCGATCAACAGGCGGGCAACCGCGTCGCCACTTTCGCTGTCCAAGCTGGCCGTCGGCTCATCGGCGATCAGAACGCCGGGTTTGCGAAGCAGCGCCCGGGCAATCGCCACACGCTGCATTTCACCCCGGGACATGGTCTCGATTTTCTGGTCGGCGCGGCAAAGGCCGACCGCATAAAGCAGCATCAGCGCCCGGTCGGGATCGCCGGGTTTCATCGCACGCGATAGCCGGGCGGGCAGGAGGATGTTATCGACCGCGCTTAGGCCTGGAAAGAGATGGAAGTCCTGCATGATCAGGCCGATATGCGCCCCACGCCAGCGATCGCGGCCGCGCTCGGACATTCCGGCAATATCGGCATCACCCCAGCAGATAGAACCACCCGCTGCACAGCGCTCAAGCCCGGTGAGGACATTCACCAGGGTGCTCTTGCCCGAACCCGACGCGCCGGTGACCGCGATACGGCTACCGGCTGCAACAGACAAAGAGGGGATATCAAGGACTGGGGAAAGGAGGCCGGGATAAGAAACGGAAATCCGGCTAAGCTCTAGCGATAACATCAGGACTATACCGAAGCATATTCAGCGTTGCGCAACCGCAGCAGGCTGACAAAGCCGGTTTCCGGATCGGTCCATGACCCGAACTCAAGCACGCCGCGCGCTTCGATCGTCTGCGAAGGCTGCACGAATGTCTGTTTCTCACCGAGATAGACAACGACGATATTGTCCGGCCAGTCCGAATCGGTCGAGCAGAACGGGCAGATCGACATCGGAATTTCGGTCAGCACGAAGAAGGCAGCCTCGGCCTTCAGCGGCGGCGCCATGAAGCCCTTGATGGTGATCTCCTGACCGGCGAGCGACTTTACCTTTTCGGAGAACTCCAGCCCGAGAACGCCAAACTTGCTGTAGAGTTCATCGAAGGCCAGCGCGGGAAGGGCGGCCGCGGCCGGACGCGCAACTGCCAGCAAGGGCAAGCCTGCGAGCAGCGTCATCACGGTACGCCGGGTCAACTGCGGAGCAACATGGGTCATGGGCGATCTCCTCGCGGAGTGGCTGGGGCTCAAGCCGCAGCCTGAACCGGAAACGGAATCCGGCGGGCTGCAAGCAGCCCGCCGGACGCGATCATGGATCAGTTGGTCTGTTTGACGCCGAGAGCGAACGCATCGGCGAGGACGCGATACACGTCGCTCTGCTCCATATAGCCCTTGAAGCCTTCCGAACCGGGGCCGACAGCCTGCAGCACGACGTCGTCGACTGCGTGAACGCCTGAATCGCCTTCCTTCGGAATGTTGCCGGGCACGAAGACTGCGCCGGGCACATCCTTGTAGGCCTCGTTGGCTACATATTCCTTCTTTTCGTTCTGAATTGCCGGAACGAACGGACCATCCAGCTTCGGACGGAAGGTTTCATAGTGGTCCGGGCCGTTGTTGGCATTGAGGAACAGACGGCGGGTCACATCGACCTTATCCGGATAACCATCATTGTTTTCATCGGTATAGTTCGGGAAGCCGGCGCTTGCATACGTGCCGACTTTTTCGCGCATTTCGGTGCCCGGCTTTTCGTCATCGACGGTGCCGATGATCGAAACGCCGTGTGTGTGGTCACCAGTGACGATGATCAGCGTGTCGGGGTTCTTGGCGGCGAATTCGCGGGCAACGCCGATTGCCTTGTCGAATTCGATCGTATCGACGACGGCACGATCCCAATCAAGCGGGTGGGACATCTTGTCGACATTGGCAGCTTCGACCATCAGGAAGAAGCCTTCCGGGTTCTTCGACAGGTTGTCGAGGGCGACCGTGGTCATCTCGACGAGGCCAGGCTGATTTGGAAACTTCTCGACTGTGCCCTTTTTGAGGAACTCACGGTCGAGCGTGGTGTCCATGTTGCCGGTGTGGAAGATCCCGAGAATCTTGCCGGTGTTGGTCCCGGCCGCAGCCGCCAGTTCGGTCTTGTCGGTTGCAAGCGTATAGCCGGCGTCCTGGAACAACTTGACATAGTCCTTGTCGTCCTTGCGCTTCGAGCCCGGCGTGGCCTGCGGCAGGAAGTAAGCCGAGCCACCACCCAGGATAACGTCCGGCTTCACGTCGAACAGCATGCCGTTGATCTCGGCCTTGTCGCCGCGCTTGCGGGTATGGGCGACAACGGCTGCCGGTGTCGCATCCTGCAGTTCGGCGGTCGAAATAATGCCGATCGACTTCTTGGTCTGGCGGCGGATGGCTTCGGCAATATTCTCAACCTTCGGGTCATCGAACGAATCCGGGGTGCGGTCGGCATAGACGCCGATGGCATTCACGGCCGTCTTGTGACCGGTCATGTAGGCGGACATGGTGTTGGCCGAGTCGGTAGCGACCGCATCGGTTGCCGAGGTGCCGATGAAGGCGGCCGGCGGGATGTCGTCAAGGTTCAGACGGCCATTTGCCTTGCCCTCGGCCATGCCCTTGGACATGATGCGGGCAGCGGTGCGATGGGCAACCGAGAAGCCGTCTGCGATCAGGAAAATGACGTTCTTGGCCTTGGCGGTTTCGCCGGTGTTGTAGACGTCCCAGGTGACAGACTTCGATTCCGAGCCGGCGGTCACTTCGATCGTGTAGGCGCCTTCGGTCGGCAGGACGAGATCGCGGGCGATCAATGCCGAGCCCAGCACCTTGTCTTCCTTGCCCTTTTCCTCGGCGACGAATTCGGCTTCCTTGCCGAGCACCGCCTTGTAATCCTGGCCGTTGACGGTGATCTTGACGTCTTCCGGCTTGACGACGGACTTGAACTCGACCTTGAAATCGAATGGGGAGCCGGCGAGGATCGTTGCACGATCCAGCGGATAAACGGTGGCGGCCTGTGCCGCCCCAGCGAGGATTGTCGTGGCGGCAAGCGCCGACAGAAGCATACGCATGGAAAACCCCTTTTTGGTTTCGTCCGGTAATGACGGCCCGCAATAGTCACCCAGGATGACAGCGGCATGACACTTGCGTAACGTTTTGACAGCAGGCTGGCAGGCCTGTCTTCCTGACGCGTATTCTCAGCTTTCTGTTGACTCTGCGCCAAAACCGCGTAAGAGCAGCAGCGGAAAAGGACCCACCATGCACCGTTTTGATTACGCCATCGCTGCGCTGATCGCCCCGGCATTCGCTGCCGGGCGGGTTCGTTCTTTCTCGATATCTTCCAAAACAACGGCCAAAACGACGACGAAAACCGTCTGACGTCTCTGGCCACCGCTCTCTCCCCGGCACGGCTGGGGACCTGAAACCCGCGCCTTTGGCCGGCGGGTTTCCCCCAAAGCCCCGCGGAGAGACAGAAAGAGAGCAAAGACAATGGGTTTCAAGATTGCTATTGCCGGCGCGACCGGAAATGTCGGCCGCGAAATGCTGAACATCCTCGAAGAACGCGGCTTTCCGGCTGATGAAGTCGTGGCTTTGGCCTCGGCCCGTAGCCAGGGCACCGAAGTTTCCTTCGGCGACAAGACGCTGAAGGTCAAGAACCTCGAAAATTACGATTTTTCCGACACCGATATCTGCCTGATGTCGGCCGGCGGCGCCGTGTCGCTGAAGTGGTCGCCGAAGATCGGCGCACAGGGCTGCGTCGTCATCGATAACTCGTCGGCCTGGCGCTACGATCAGGACGTGCCGTTGATCGTGCCGGAAGTAAACCCGGACGCCATCACCCAGTTCACCAAGCGCAACATCATTGCCAACCCGAATTGCTCGACAGCCCAGCTCGTCGTGGCGCTGAAGCCGCTGCATGACTTTGCCAAGATCAAGCGCGTTGTCGTCTCAACCTATCAGTCGGTGTCCGGCGCCGGCAAGGAAGGCATGGACGAACTGTTCAACCAGACCCGCGCCGTCTTCGTCGCCGATCCGGTCGAATCGAAGAAGTTCACCAAGCGCATCGCCTTCAACGTCATCCCGCATATCGATAGCTTCATGGAAGACGGCTACACGAAGGAAGAATGGAAGGTCCTGGCTGAAACCAAGAAGATGCTCGACCCGAAGATCAAGGTGACCTGCACCGCCGTGCGCGTTCCCGTCTTCATCGGCCATTCGGAATCGGTCAACATCGAATTCGAAAACGAGATCAGCGCCGATCAGGCCCGCGATATCCTGCGCGAGGCGCCGGGGTGCATCGTCATCGACAAGCACGAGAACGGCGGCTACATCACGCCTTACGAATCGGCTGGCGAAGACGCCACCTATATCTCGCGTATCCGCGAAGATGCGACAGTCGAGAACGGCCTGAACATGTGGGTTGTTTCCGACAACCTGCGCAAGGGCGCAGCCTTGAACGCCATCCAGATTGCCGAGCTTCTCGTCAATCGCGGCCTGATCAAGGCGAAGAAACAGGCCGCCTGATCAGAAATTATAAAGTTTTAACCAATTATACCCAATCGTGATGATACCAACCTGTCGGTTTTATCATCACGATTGGGTGAAAGCCTCGCATGATCCGTTAAACGGGATGCGGGGCTTCTTTGTAAAAAGGCAACTGCGACGTTTTTTCATAGTCAAAAGGAGGATTCACGTGAAACACGCCCTCCCGATACTGTACCAACGTCGTGACAGAAACCGCAAAGACTGGCATTTTGCGGACACAAATTTGGATTCAGGCAATACGGGGTATTTCATGCGCAAGGCAAAGTGCGTACTGGCAGGTTTCACGGCGATGGTCGCGACGGCAATTCTGCCGTCGATGGCATCGGCTGCGCAATGCAGCAACACATCGGCAGGCTTTGATGCCTGGGTCGAGAACTTCAAGGGCGAAGCCGCAGGACGTGGCATCAGCCCGGCGGTGCTGAACAAGGCCTTTGCCAACGTCACCTACAACAAGGCGACGATCCGCGCCGACCGCGGCCAGAAGAGCTTCAAGTTGTCGCTCGACCAGTTCATGCAGAAGCGTGGCGGCCAGACGATCATTTCGCGCGGCAAGAAGATGAAGGCGCAGAACGCCGCCCTCTTCAACTCCATCGAAAACCGCTACGGCGTGCCGGCCGGCCCGATCATCGCGATCTGGGGCATGGAAACCGGTTTCGGCGGCTTCCTGGGCAAGGAACACACGCTCTCGGCCGTCGCGACACTGTCGTTTGACTGCCGCCGTTCCGACTTCTTCACCAACCAACTCTATGCGGCGCTAACCCTCGTGCAGCGCGGCGACCTTAGCCCCGACGCCCGCGGTGCAGCGCATGGCGAAATCGGCCAGACGCAGTTCCTGCCGGCCAATGTGCTGAAATACGGCGTCGATGGTGACGGCAACGGCCATATCGACATGGTCCGCTCCAAGGCGGACGCACTTGCCTCGACCGCCAACTTCCTGCGCGGCCACGGCTGGAGCGCCGGCGCCGGCTATCAGCCCGGCCAAGCCAATTTCGGCGCGATCCAGGGCTGGAACGCCGCCAGTGTCTATCAGCAGGCAATCGCCATCATCGGCGCCGAAATCGACGGCCGCTGATCCGCAACGCAGTTTTAGGAACAAAAAAAATCCGCAGCCCGGGAAACCAGGCTGCGGATTTTTATTTGACGTGAAGCGGCAACGCGGGATCAGGTGCGGATTACCGGCATCGCAGATGTCTGACGGCCATGTGTGCCCGCCGCGCGGAGGTTCACATTCCCGGCCGGCCGAAATCACCGCTCTTCGCGTCCATAACCCAAAGCTCACCGGTCGAGATGTCGAACCAGGCACCGTGCAGCTGCAGTTTGCCGCGTTGTTCGAGGATTTGAACGCACGGGAAAGTCCGCAGATTGGCGATGGAGTTGCGGATGGACACGCGTTCCAGCGCCCTCTGGCGCTCACCGGCGGTCATCACCTCGTTGCTCTGGATCTGCTCGGCAGCCGGCTTCAGAAGGTGCATCCAGCGGCCGATGAAATCCCCCGGCGAGAGCGGCTCGGCATTGACGTCGAGCGCAGCCTTGATGCCACCGCAACGGCCATGGCCCATCACGACGATATCGCTGACCTTCAGAACCTGTACCGCAAATTCCAGCGCCGCCGATGTCGAGTGATAGTGACCATCCGGCTCATAGGGCGGCATCAGATTGGCGACGTTTCGAACGACGAACAGTTCACCCGGGCCACTATCGAAAATGGTTTCCGGCGCCGCACGGCTGTCACAACAGGCAATGACAAGCGTTTTCGGTTGCTGACCAGTTTCCGCCAGGGCCTTGTATCTCTGTTGCTGCTCGCTGAAGCGGCCGCTCATGAAGTTGTTATAGCCCTTCAGCAACTGGCTCGGGAAACGCTGCATGTTCGATCACTCCGCTCTTTGAGTTAGTGGACATTTACAAATGCTCATGCCGACAGCCCGCGACATATCATCTTTGTGCGCCGCACACAGGCAAATTTACGGCAGCCCACGCCGCCGGTGATATCCGTGAAACTCTCCGTATCGTTTGCTTTGGGTGGAAACGGTTTATTCGCTCAAGGCATGTGCTGGCAAGAGGTAGATCGGCCGAACGATATCAAGAGCGCCGTTTCTGCCCGGGATGCAGCAATCGCCGCATCTGAACCATGGCCATCGGCGTCGCCAGACTGGCGGCATCCCGCTCCAGCGTTAGTTCATCGGCACCGCGCTTGCCAGTGCGGGCAATGATCTCGAAAACGCTCGCGGTCGCCAATTGCAGCGCCCGCTCCTCGTTCAACCCTTCCAGAAGCCGGGCAACAAACAAAGCCGCCAGGAGGTCGCCGGTCCCGTTCGGCGGATTGTCGATCAGCCGGTGTTCGGCCAGCAGCGCATGATTGCCGGACAGGTAGAGATTGCCGGTGCCCCCCTGCATCATCGGGATGGCCGAGGTGACCAGCATGCGCGACGGCCCGAGCGAAAGGGCCGCCTCGAGAATTGCAGCATTTGTTTCAAGTTCCACGCCACAAAGCCAGGAAAGCTCGAACCGGTTCGGCGTGGCAAGCGAGGCAAGCGGCAGCAAACGGTCGCGCATCGCGACGGCCGTCGCTTCCGGGACATAGAGCCCGCCCGCATCGCCCATCACCGGATCGCAGGCATAGAACAAATCAGGGTTCTTCACGCGCAAGGCCTCGACCAGGCGGGCAACGCCCTCTGCCTGGTGGGCTCCACCGAGATAGCCGGACAGGACAGCGCGCACTTCGCCCGACCACGGCGCGCGGATCAGATCGTCAATCAACCGGTCGAAATCCTCGGCACCCACCGTCACCCGCGTCGACGGCCCATGGCCGGGATGCCAGGGCAGGATAACCGTCGGCACAGCCCAGACCGGATAGCCCAGCGTCTCAAGCGCAAAGACGGCTGCGCGATTGCCAACGGATCCGCGAATCACATGGCTGGAAATGACGATGACGGCGCCGGGGGCAGGCTCGGACATTTCTGATTTTCCGCTGTTTCGACCTGTCCAGATCGCCCGACAGTCATGCCGCTGTCAACTGCGGCTGCCAAAAGATCGGAAGGCTCATTTCGGCCTCGTCCATGAGGACAATGAAATATGCGAATACAACCGATTGAATTCGAAAATCGGCGAAAACTTGCCGAAAATTTCACAAAGCCATTCCGATTTGGATCAATCTGACCGAAAAATGGCTACAAAAACAATCGCTATGGGCAATTCTTCTGGTAGGTTCGGCCAAAATGGTGATTGCGGGGAGTTACGTCATGGGCACCAAATACAATCCGAAAAAAGACCGTCATTTCGAAGCAGTCAGTGAAGCCGGCAAGGTCCTGGGGCTAAAAATGCTCGCTCCGGAAATCCTGTTTCGCCGCGCCAGCCATGATGATCTGGATGCCTATACGCCGGAGATGCTGGCGCTGACCGCCGCCCACGCGCTGACGGCGATCAACCGCAAGGAAAGCGACCGTCCGGTGATCAGCGTGGAGACCATCGAGGGCATTGCCCCCAATGGCGACGACGTTTCGGTTCTCTCCGTGACCGATCGCAACATGCCATTCCTCTACGACTCGATCATGGGTGAGGTGACCAGCACCCATCGCGACATTCTTCTTGCCGTGCATCCCATTCTGGTTCTTGAGGCCGGGAAGCCAGCTAAGATCTTCGATCCGGAAGAGAAGAGCGATCCGGCTACACGGATCAGCCATATCCAGATTCATATGACCCGCCTGACCGGCACCGAGGCCGAAGACCTGAAGGAGCGGATTGCCAACGTGCTATCCCAGGTTCATCAGGCAGTCGGCGACTGGACCCCGATGACGGCGCTGCTCGACCAGGCCATGAACGAACTGGAAAACCACGCACCAAGCCGCAAGAAGGGCGACCGCGATGAGGCGCTGGCTTTCCTGCGCTGGCTACGCGGCAACAATTTCACCTTCCTCGGCATGCGCGAGTATACCTATTCCGGCAAGGGCGACGATGCCGTGGTGGAACGCGGCGAGGGCCGGGGCCTCGGGATTCTCTCCAATCCCGATGTGCGCGTACTGCGCCAGGGTAAGGATGCCGTGCTGACGACCCCGGAAATCCTGGCCTTCCTCAACGGCCCGGATTTCCTCATTATCACCAAGGCCAATGTCAAATCGGTCGTCCACCGCCGCGCCTATATGGACTATATCGGGGTCAAGCGTTTCGACGAGGCCGGCAATGTCACCGGCGAACTGCGCATCGTTGGCCTGTTCACGTCCAGCGCCTACACGAGGCCTGCCGCAGACATTCCGCTCTTGCGCTTCAAAGTCGAGAAGATCGTCGATCATTTCGGCTTCGATCCGCAGAGCCATTCCGGTAAGATGCTGACCAATACGCTCGAATCCTATCCGCGCGACGACCTGTTCCAGATCGACGTCAGCCTGCTGGCCAGTTTCTGCGAACAGATCAACGAACTGGCCGACCGGCCACGAACCCGGGTTCTGCCGCGTATCGACCATTTCGATCGTTTCGTTTCCGTTATCGTCTATGTTCCACGCGAACAGTATGATTCGGATGTCCGTGAAAAGATCGGGCTCTATCTGAAAACCATCTATGACGGCCGCGTCTCCGCCTATTACCCGGCTTTCCCGGAAGGCGGCCTTGCCCGCGTGCATTTCATCATCGGCCGTTCCGGCGGCAAGACGCCGCGCGTGGCGCAGGCAAAGCTTGAAGACGCGGTTCGCGATATCGTCACCCGCTGGATCGACCGGTTCAATTTGCTGGCCCGTCATGACGGGGTGTCGATCTCCGTCAACGCCGCCTATCAGGCAGCCTTTACGCCAGCCGAAGCCCATAGCGACCTCGCCGATATCGCTGCATGCTCCCTGGATGACCCGATCCGCATCGCCTTCTACCAGAAGCGTGGCAAGGGCCCAGAATCGCTTGAACTGAAGATTTTCCATGCCGGCGAACCGGTCTCGCTCTCGCACCGCGTTCCATTGCTGGAAAATCTCGGCTTCCGGGTCATCAGCGAACAGACCCATGACATTATCGTCTCCTGCGCCAAGGGCGGTGATCGCCTCGTTGTTCTGCACGATATGGAATTGATCCATCGCGATGGGCACCTGCTCAATCTCGACAAGACCGGCCCGATGCTGGAGGAAGCCTATCTTTCCGCCTGGAACGGCGTCATCGAGGATGACAGCTTCAACCGGCTGATCCTGCTTTCCGGCCTGAGTGCCCGCGAAGTCACGGTGCTGCGCGCCTATGCGCGCTATCTGCGCCAGACCGGCATCACCTATTCGCAGGGTTACCTCGCCGATACGCTGAACAAATATCCGGCCATCGCTACAAATATCTTCAAGCTTTTCGTCACCCGCATGGACCCCACGCTGGAAGATAAGCCGAAAACGAAGCGTACGACAGCGCTGAAAGCAGCGATCGAGGAGGCCCTGAACGCCGTTCCGAGCTTGGACGAAGACCAGATCCTGCGCCGCTACGTCAACGCCATCGAGGCGACGCTGCGTACCAACTATTTCCAGCGCGACGCCGACGGTAATCCGAAGGTGATGCTGGCTTTCAAGCTCGATCCGAAGATCCTCGATGGCCTGCCGGAGCCGCGGCCTTTCCGCGAAATCTTCGTCTATGGCACCCAGGTCGAAGGTGTTCACCTGCGCTTCGGCAAGGTGGCCCGTGGCGGATTGCGCTGGTCGGACCGTTCGCAGGATTATCGCACCGAAGTGCTTGGCCTGGTCAAGGCGCAGCAGGTCAAGAACGCCGTCATCGTGCCGGTCGGCGCCAAGGGTGGCTTCTATCCGAAGCAACTGCCCGCCGGCGGCACCCGCGACGAGATCTTCAAGGCCGGCACCGAGGCCTACAAGACCTATATCCGCACCATGCTGTCGATCACCGACAACATTGTCGGCCAGGACATCGTGGCACCGGCCGATACGCTGCGGCTGGATGGTGACGACCCCTATTTCGTCGTTGCCGCCGACAAGGGCACGGCAACCTTCTCCGACACGGCCAACGGCCTCGCGCAGGAAGCCGGCTTCTGGCTGGACGACGCCTTCGCCTCCGGCGGTTCTGCCGGCTACGACCACAAGAAGATGGGCATCACCGCGCGCGGCGCCTGGGAAACCGTCAAGCGGCATTTCCGCGAGATGAACATCGATATCCAGACGACGCCGTTCAGTGTCGCCGGTGTCGGCGACATGTCGGGCGACGTGTTTGGCAACGGCATGCTTCTGTCGGAGAAAATCCGCCTGATCGCCGCCTTCGACCATCGCGACATCATCATCGATCCTGATCCGGATATCGAAAGATCCTTTGCCGAGCGCAAGCGCATGTTCAACCTGCCGCGCTCGAGCTGGCAGGACTATGACCGCTCGACGCTTTCGGACGGCGCGATGATCATTCCGCGCACGGAAAAGTCGGTAACGCTGACGCCACAGGCGATGGCAGCGATCGGCATCGAGAAAAGCCAGGCGACACCGTTCGAAATCATGACGGCGATCCTGAAAAGCCAGGTCGATCTGCTCTGGTTCGGCGGCATCGGCACCTATGTGCGCGGCGCGACCGAAACCGACGCTGATGTCGGCGACCGCGCCAACGACCCTATCCGCATCACCGCTGACGATGTCGGCGCCAAGGTGATCGGCGAGGGCGCCAATCTGGGTGTTACCCAGCGCGGCCGCATCGGCTTTGGCCTCAAGGGCGGGCGCTGCAATTCCGACGCCATCGACAACTCCGCCGGCGTCAATTCGTCCGACGTGGAAGTGAACATCAAAATCGCGCTCGCCTCTGCCATGCGCGACGAGCGGTTGACACGCGCCAAGCGCAACACGCTGCTCGCTTCGATGACTGACGAAGTGGCGGCACTGGTGCTGCGCAACAACTACGAACAGTCTCTGGCGATCTCGCTGACGGAAATGCTGGGTGCCGGCAACCGGACGGCTCTTGCCCGGCTCATGACCCGGCTGGAAGCCGACGGCCATCTCAACCGCAAAGTGGAGGTGCTGCCGAACGATCTGGCCCTGAGCGAGCGCTACCAAAGCGGCAAGGCCCTGACACGCGCTGAAATTGGCGTACTTGTGTCCTATGCCAAGATCGTGCTGTTCGACGAAGTCGTCGCCAGTGAACTGCCGGACGACGACTATCTCGCGACAACACTACGTGATTACTTCCCGGCGAAAATGCACAAGGCGCATGCCAATGACATCAATGAACACCGGCTGCGCCGCGAGATCATTGCCACGGTTCTCGCCAACGACGTCATCAATCGCGGCGGGCCGGCTTTTGTCAGCACACTGATCGACCAGACGGGCTTCATGCCGGCAGACGTGGTCAAGGCCGCAGTTCTGACACGTGACGGCTACGACCTGAAGCGCATCTATGGCGACATCGACGCGCTCGACAACGTCATCAGCGGCGCGGTGCAGAATGAGCTCTACCAGGAGGCGGCACGTATCTTTGCCATCGTCACCGAACGGACGCTCAGGACCAAGGCAATGCAGGCGCCGCTCGGCGAGGCGATCGAGCAGCTGCGCGAAGCCTTGCAGAAACTGAAATCGGCCCTGCAAAGCTCGATTCCCGAGGACGCAAAGGCGGATGTACGGCAAAGGGCCGACTATTTCATCGAGCGCGGCGTGCCGCCGGCACTTGCCGAAGAAATCGCGGCTCTCGCCGTGCTGACCTTCGTGCCGGAGATCATCCAGATCACCGCCGATACCGGCGTGACGCTGGCACGCACGGCACAGAGCTACTTTGGCGTAACCCAGAATCTGCGGATCGCCCGGCTGCTCGCCGCCGCCGAGCGGGTTTCGGCAACCGAGCAATACGAGGCCATGGCCCTTTCGCGCAGCATCAACGACATCTCTACCGCGCGCAAGGACATCACCATCGCGGTGCTGACGAACAAGAAGGATGAGCGCAATCCCGTCGGCGCCTGGCAGGACAGCGATCTCAGCCGGATTTCCCGCGTGACCGACCAATTGACCCAGCTGACGGAAAAGGGAGAAACCACGCTCGCCAAGATCACCGTCGCCGCTGGCCTCTTGAGCGATCTTGCGCAGAACAGGATGAGGTGACACTGTCCGCGCCAGACGGGGCGGGCAGACGGTGGAGAATCAGGTGAGCAGCATCTCGGTGGAGGCTGGCGACGAGCCAAAGGTATCGCGCGCTGGCCTCGGCGGCTGGATGCTGTTCGACTGGGCGGCCCAGCCGTTCTTCACCGTGATCATCACCTTCATCTTTGGCCCCTACTTCGTCTCGCGGCTGACCGACGACCCGGCTTACGGGCAGGCGATGTGGGGCTATACGCTGACCATCTCCGGCATCGTCATCGCCGTGTTGTCGCCGGTACTCGGGTCGATCGCCGACCAGACCGGCGCGCGAAAGCCCTGGATCGCATTCTTTGCCGTCATCAAGATCATTTCACTGGCGCTCCTGTGGTTCGCCGTGCCGGGATCGTCGCTGATCTATCCGTTCATCTTCATTATTCTGGCCTCGATCGCAGCGGAATTCTCGATTGTTTTCAACGATTCGATGATGCCGCGCCTGGTCGGCGAAAAAGAGATCGGCCGTATCTCCAACATGGCCTGGGGGCTTGGCTATCTCGGCGGCATGATAGTCCTGATTGCCGTTGTCACGCTACTTGCCGGAAGCCCGGAATCCGGCAAAACAATTCTCGGAATAGACCCGCTGTTCGGGCTTGATCCGGCAACTGGCGCCGATGCGCGGGTCACGGGGCCGATCTCAGCCCTCTGGTATCTGGTTTTCATCCTGCCGATGTTCCTGTTCACGCCCGATGCCCAGAAGGCCGCTATGCCGGCTATGACCGCGGTGCGCGCCGGACTGACTGAACTGCGCCATACGATCGGCGAACTGCGCCACCGCTCCGGAATCCTGCGTTTCCTGATTGCCCGGATGATCTTTCAGGACGGGGTCAACGGCCTTTTGGCGCTGGGCGGCACGTTTGCTGCCAGCATGTTTGCTTGGCAGACCGTCGAGCTTGGCGTCTACGGCATCATTCTTAATGTCGTGGCGATCGGCGGCTGCCTCTATGCCAGCCGGCTCGATGCAAAACTCGGCTCCAAGGTGATCGTTACCGTCAGCCTGATCTGCCTGACCATCGCCACGCTCGGCATCGTCTCGACTGGACCCGGCTACACATTGTTCGGGCTGCTACCGCTGCCAACCACCGATTCCGGCGCGATGTTCGGCACGGCAGCAGAGAAGGCCTACATCGTCTTTGGCCTTCTGGTCGGGATTGCTTTCGGTCCGGTCCAGGCCTCGTCCCGCTCCTACATGGCGCGCAGTGTCAGCGCCGATGAGGCAGGGCGCTATTTCGGCATTTACGCGCTCTCTGGCCGTGCAACGACCTTTCTGGCGCCCGCCGCCGTTGCCACCGTTACCCTGATGACGGGATCGGCCCGCATCGGCATGATGGCCCTGGTCGTTTTTCTGGGTGCCGGCCTTCTGATCCTCATCCGCACGCCTTATCCGGCGAATAAGCCCGCATAAAAAAACCCGCCGGAAGGCGGGTTTCTTAGCCGGTGATTGATGGATCAATGCCGGAAATGGCGCATGCCGGTAAACACCATCGCCACGCCAGCCTCATCGGCGGCGGCGATGACTTCCGGATCGCGCATCGAGCCACCCGGCTGGATAACGGCAGTGGCGCCAGCTGCGATCATCGACAGCAGACCATCGGCAAACGGCAGGAAAGCTTCCGAGGCAACGGCGGAACCGCGGGTGAGCGGCGCAGCAAGTCCGAGCGCCTTGGCGGCTTCTTCGGCCTTCAGGGCGGCGATGCGGGCTGAATCCACACGGCTCATCTGGCCCGCACCGATGCCGACGGTCTGACCGTCCTTGGCATAGACGACAGCGTTGGATTTCACATGCTTTGCCACCTTGAAGGCGAACTTCATGTCTTCCAGTTCCTGCGCTGTCGGTGCGCGCTTGGTGACGACCTTGAGATCGAGATCCTCGACCATGCCATTGTCACGCGTCTGCACCAAGAGGCCGCCGGACACCGTCTTTGCCGTCAGGCCGGGTATGCGCGGGTCGGGCAGAGCGCCGGTGATCAGCAGGCGCAGGTTCGGCTTGGCGGCGATGACCACCTTGGCGACGTCGCTGACCGACGGGGCGATGATGACTTCCGTGAACAGCTTGACGATTTCTTCCGCCGTGGCGCCATCCAGCTCCTGGTTGAGAGCGATGATGCCACCGAAGGCGGAGGTGGAATCGCAGGCAAGCGCGCGCTCATACGCCTCGAGCAGGGTCGCGCCGGTCGCCACGCCGCAGGGGTTGGCATGCTTGATGATGGCGACGGCCGGGGATTTTGCAACCGGGAACTCGGCAACCAGCTCGAAGGCGGCGTCGGTGTCGTTGATATTGTTGTAGGAGAGCTGCTTGCCCTGCAGGAGCGTCGCTGTTGCTACGCCCGGGCGGTTTTCGCCGGTGATGTAGAATCCGGCTTTCTGATGCGGGTTTTCGCCGTAGCGCATCTCTTCCTTCAGTACGCCGCCGATGGTGCGGTGAATCGGCATTGGCGTATCCAGCACCTCGGCGAACCAGCCTGAAATGGCGGTATCATAGGCGGCGGTGCGGGCGTAGGCCTTGGCCGCCATCTTCTGGCGGAAGGCGAAGGATGTGGCGGCACCGGCGCCCAGTTCGGCCAGAAGCCCCGCATAATCGGAGGCGTCGGTGATGACGGTGACATAGGCGTGGTTCTTGGCCGAGGCACGGATCATTGCCGGGCCGCCGATATCGATATTTTCGACCGTCGTCGGATAATCGCCGCCCTTGGCGCGGACATCCTCGAAGGGATAGAGATTGATCACGGCCAGATCGATGCCGGTAATGCCATGCGTCGTCATCGCCTGGACATGATCTTCGTCATCGCGGATCGCCAGAAGCCCGCCATGGACGCCAGGATGCAGCGTCTTCACCCGGCCATCCATCACTTCCGGAAAACCGGTGAGTTCGGACACGTCGGTGACCGGCAGGCCGGCATCGGCGAGAGCCTTGTGCGTGCCGCCGGTCGAAACAAGATGAACGCCCTTCTGGTGCAGGGCGCGCGCCAGATCGACGATGCCGGTCTTATCGGAAACGGAGAGGAGGGCGGTGCGGACAGTGACCTGATCCGGGGCGGGAATCTTCTTGGAGGCGACAGCCATCATCAAGCTCCTTGGCTTAGGCGCCGGATATCGGGAGGGTCTTCCGGCAAATGTCCGCCTGCCGTTAACACAGCTTTTCACCTGAAGAAACCGCAGTCACGGCAATGAGCGCTCTACCAAGGATATTGTCACCCTTCGCGCGAAAAAATCCACTGGATTTCCGGCTGTGAGGCCGCCGCGAAGGTGACGGTCAGTTGCGACGACTTCCGAACGCCGGAGGGATCGGCAAAGAAGATATCTTCCTCGACCAGAACCTCGCCGTCGCGGCACGTGAACAGCCAGACTTCGCCGTCCGGCGCGCTCAGATAGACCTCATGAGCGCTGTGCTGGCGGATATTGATCGACGGATGAATATGAAACCGGGCAACGGCGACGGCGCTGTTGCTTTGCGCCGGTTCCGAACCATCCGGCTGAAACAGCCGGTCGCGGCCGCGAACCGCATTTGCCTGGCCGTTGACGCTGATGTCGCGCTCGTGCAGCAGGCCAAAGGCCTGCGCGTAGCCATCATGGCTGGCGATGACAGCATCCGGCTGGCCTGCGCGTTCCTCGCGGCGGACCGCAACCTTGGAGACGCCGCCGGTGACGATGGGGCCGAGAAACCCCGACTGCGACAGGCGTGACGACGAGCGGTCATTGATTGTTACGGTCGAATGCGCCGCAGTCGAGCGCGCCAACTGGCGGAATCGTTCGCCGGCAAACTTTGGTGATCCGGAATTGATCACGAACCGGTGTCGGCCCGACGACATTTCGAACGACAGGCAACCCGCATGTGCCGTGCGCGACAATTCCGGCGACAGCGGCTTTCCGGTATCCATGATGACGACGACATTGTTATGCGCTAGCCGTTCATACTGAAGATGCGGCAAGGCCTTGAAGGGCGCACCAGCCGTTTCGTCATAGCGCAGGACGGCCATCAACTCATTGGCGAGCGTCGAGGTGGCGCCGTTGAACAGAGCCAGTTCACCTCCCTCGTGACGGAAGAACCGCAGCGCCGGATACATCCGGTCGATGCACGGGATCAACTTTGCCGGCACCTCATGACCGAGATTGACATAGGTCTGACGCAACGGCAGCAGGTCGATCAGCAATTCCAGACCCGTGCGCGGGTTACGCGAACTGTGGCCGCCATCGGGAAGAATTTGCCGGTCAAGCTCCACATCGAGATTGCGGGCGGCTTTGCGGATCGTCGCCTCGGACGCCGGCATGGCAACAGAGGCCATGGCGAGCGCGATCCGCGCGCGCAAGCGCGCGTCGCCGTCGCAGGTCGTGTCGGTTATGTGGCGCAGATAGCGCACCTGGAAGGCAAGGCTTTTCAGGAACCGCCGATAGAACGGATGCTCGGCATTGCGCAGGATGATCGGCGAATGTGACAGCCAGGCAATCAGGCGTTGAGAAATGATATCCGCTTCCCATGCTATACCGCCGATGTAGCGCCCGTGCGTGATGATCCAGTCATTGACGATATGGCGCAGATGCGCAAACGCCTCATCTTCCTTGACCGTGCGCATATGCCGGACCCAACCGAAGGAATGCAACCTTACGGCGAATTCATGCGATGGAAGATCTATCTCGAATGGCGATTCGCCCGCCGTATCCAATACGCGGCCCGCCAACGGGAAGCGGCCTTGCAGAATTTCCTGCGCCACGAAAGGATCAATGGCGCGCAGGTCGGTGGGAGCGACGATCAGCCGGTCAGGCGCTGTTCCGGTAAAGCGGAATGCGGTGTTGCGGCCCAAGGCGAGGCGGCGCGAGAAGCGGCGCCAGCCCTCACGCGCATACAGATAAAGAAGCCTTTGCCGGTCTGAAATCTGCATTTTCGACGCCTGCGCGTCTCCCTACTCCCGAACTGGCTTCATGCGGCATTGAAAACCGGAATGAGTGCTGTCCGTACCGGATACTCCAGGACGGTGATCGTGCCTGAAAAACCGTTAAACTTTTATGGATCGTACCCGTATTGTTTAGGGCAAAGGCACAAGGAGCGTCAATTGACGCCCGTCATGTGCCTGTTGACAGAGATGTCCCTAAATCTTGCGGCGCAGGACGACGGCATAAAAACCATCGAGACCACCTGCGAACCCGTCCTGCGGATCGATCATGGCCGGCGTGGTGCGGAATTCGCCGAGCGAAGTCACCGCATTTTCGAGACCAGGCCAATCCGCCGGGTTAATCGCTACCCGTTCGCAATGGCCATCAGCCAGGACGCGTTCGGTGACGACTTCGCCTTCGCGTGTATCCAGCGAGCAATTTGAAAAGACCACAAGGCCGCCGGGCTTGACCAGGGTCAGGGCATGACGCAGCAGCTTTTCCTGCAAAACGGCCAGCTTTTCGATATCCTCCGGCCCCTTGGTCCACAGAACATCCGGATGGCGGCGGATCGTGCCGGTCGAGGAACAGGGCGCATCAAGCAGGGCGGCATCGAACAGCTCTTCGGTGCGGAAATCAGCCATGTTGATTTCCTGGGTGGTCGCTTCCAGCCCCAGACGGGCAAGATTGCCCTGAAGCCGCTTGAGGCGGCTCGCCGATTGATCGAGTGCCGTCACCTCGGCACCGGCGAGAATGAGCTGTGCCGTCTTGCCGCCGGGTGCGGCGCAGAGGTCGATGACACGCTTGCCAGCAAGGGGGCCGAAAAGCCTGGCGGGAAGGGCGGCGGCGGCATCCTGTACCCACCATTCGCCATCATCGAATCCGTCCAGCGAAGGAACCGCGCCGGAAAACCCGGCAAGACGCACAGAACCGGTCGGCAGAAGGCGGCCATTCAGCCGCTCCGCCCAGCTCTCCGGGTTGGATTTGACGGTCAAATCGATAGCAGCAGGGGTCAAAAGTGCGTCGGCGATGCGGCCTGCCTCGTCGGCACCGTAATAGGAGACCAGCCGTTTGTGGAACCAAGCCGGAATCGCCGGGATCTTTTCACCGATATTTTCAAGCAGATCCCGCTTTTCGCGGGACATGCGGCGCAGCACGGCATTGACGAGACTGGCGAAACGCTTGTTGCGCGGATCGATCTGCGCTTGCTCGACTGCAAGATCGACGGCGGAATGATCGGGAATATCCAGATAGAGGATTTGCGCCGCGGCCACCGTCAACACATGATCAAGCGCACGGGCGCCTTCCGGCAGCGGATTTTGCAGCAAGGAGCCGATCATCGCCTCGATGCGCGGCAATTGCCGCAGGGCCGAGTTCAGGATCGCGCGAACCAGCGCACGGTCGGCCTCATTCAGCTCGCGATAGACCGGATTGCCGTTGCCGGCATCCAGCATGCCATCCAGCGAGGTTTTGCGATCGACAACGGCGGCAAGCATTTTAGCGGCGGCCTGCCTGGCCCGGATTCCGGGCTTGTCACTGCGTTCGAACGCCGGATTCTCCGAACCATCGCCGCGCGAACGGGCAGGGCGTTTATTTCGTTTCGGGCGCGAATCATTTCTATTGTCGTCAGACGTCAAGACCAGGGACCTTTTTTCGGTGGTTCAGAACCACCGCGACCCCAGCCTGTCGGCGGCACGGAGCGCGATTTGCGCACGGGATTATCAGCCCTGACCGGCCGCGTCGAGACCGGCTGCATTTCTTGCGCCATCTGTTGCAAGGCAGCGATGCGGTTTTCCGTCGCCGGATGGGTGGAGAACAGGTTGTCCATGCGCTCCCCCGACAATGGATTGATGATAAACATATGCGCCGTGGCCGGATTGCGTTCGGCTTCGGCGTTCGGCACCTGATGGGCGAAATTGGAGATTTTGGCCAGTGCCGATGCCAGGGCCAAAGGCTTGCAGCAGATCTCGGCACCGCGCCGGTCGGCCGAATATTCACGCGTCCGGCTGACGGCCATCTGCACGATCATCGCCGCGAACGGCGCGACGATCATCGCCACCAGCACACCGATGAAGCCGAGCGGATTGTTGTTTTCACGATTGCCGCCGAAGAAGAAGGCGAAATTGCCGAGCATCGAGATCGCGCCGGCAAGCGTCGCCGTCAGTGTCATGGTCAGCGTGTCACGGTTTTGCACGTGAGCCAGTTCATGCGCCATGACGCCTGCTACTTCATCATAGGTCAACGCATTCAACAACCCGGTGGATGCGGCCACCGCAGCATTTTCGGGATTGCGGCCGGTGGCAAAGGCATTCGGCTGCGGATTATCGATGACGTAGACCTTCGGCATGGGCAGTCCGGCGTTCCCCGCGAGATCACGGACGATACCGTAATATTCCGGGGCTGTACGCTCGTCGACTTCCTGGGCGCGGTACATGCGCAGCACCATGCTGTCGGAGTTCCAGTAGGAAAAGAAGTTCATACCGGCCGCAATGACAAGCGCGATCATCATGCCGCCCCTTCCGCCGATGAGGAAGCCGACCGCCATGAACAACGCGGTCATGAAGGCCAGAAGCATCGCGGTGCGCATCAGGTTCATCAGTCAGATCTCCAAAGTTGCCGATGTTTCACGTGAATCATGGTTTCGCTTGAACAAAGGTTTCCTATATGATGGGGACATTAGGCGCATTCTTCAACTTTTTCGCGGAAATTCGCATGCAAAACGACAACGACAATTCGGCACTGGAGCCGCGCAAACCCCTTTCGCCCGCAGCAAAGCGCGCGCTGGCCGAAGCTGACGAACGCCGCAAGGCGCAAAAGCCGGTCGAACTGCCGGAAGAACTGGGCGGGCGTGGCGGCGCGGAGCCATCGCGCTTTGGTGACTGGGAGATCAACGGCCGGGCAATCGATTTCTAAGGAAATAATTCCTGTTGATCTGCCGTCATGAACGGTATATTTTCCTATTCATGATGTTTCGCTCGATCCCGTTTTCCGTCGCCACTCTGGCAACCATTTCCCTGGTCGGCTCTTCGCATGCCTCTGAATCCGGCAAACGAATCGAAATCGCCGGGCCGGTGACTGCAGACGTCATCCGTGTCATCGATGGCGACACAATTCTGGTGGCGGCGAAACCCTGGCCGCAACAGACCATGGAAGTCTATGTCCGGCTGCGCGGCATTGATGCGCCGGAGCTTAAATCGGCCTGCGCAGCCACGCGCGATGCCGGACGGCAGGCGCGGTCAGCGCTTGCAAGCCTGACCAGCGAACAGGGCGAAATCCAGTTGACGCATATTTCCGGCGACAAGTATTTTGGCCGGGTCGTCGCCGATGTCAGCCTTTCGGATGGGCGGAATCCGGCTCAGGAAATGCTGCTGGCGGTTATGTCTCGCCTTATGATGGCGGACGAAAATCAAAGGCCTGTACGTCGTTTTGGTGAATCAGCGGGGTTATCCACTTCTCCCCAGCGGGGAGAAGTGCCGAACGGGTGCGAGGCGATGGGGGGCACGGCACATTACGAGCGCTTGGTCCCTCATCCGGCTTCGCGCCACCTTCTCCCTATGGGGAGAAGAGGGAACATGCTGACCTTTCAGCGCTCTATTTCTTGTTTTGACGGTTGGTGATCAGGTCATCGACAACCGCCGGATCGGCGAGCGTCGAGGTATCACCGAGCGAGCCAAAATCGTCTTCGGCGATCTTGCGCAGAATACGGCGCATGATCTTGCCGGAGCGGGTTTTTGGCAGGCCGGGGGCGAACTGGATCTTATCCGGCGAAGCAATGGCGCCGATTTCCTTGCGGACATGGGTGACCAGCGCCTTGCGCAGATCGTCCGAACCGGTTTCGCCGACCATCAGCGTCACGTAGCAATAGATGCCCTGGCCCTTGATGTCGTGTGGATAGCCAACAACGGCGGCTTCCGAGACCGAATCATGGCTGACAAGCGCTGATTCGACTTCCGCCGTGCCCATGCGATGGCCGGAGACGTTCAACACGTCATCAACGCGGCCGGTGATCCAGTAATAGCCATCATCATCGCGGCGGCAGCCGTCACCGGTGAAATACTTGCCCTTGTAGGTGGCAAAATACGTCTGGATGAAGCGCTCGTGATCACCATAGACGGTGCGCATCTGGCCCGGCCAGCTGTCGGTGATGCAGAGATTGCCATCGGCCGCTCCCTCGATCACCTTGCCTTCGCCATCGACCAGCTGCGGCTGCACGCCGAAGAAGGGGCGGGTGGCGGAGCCCGGTTTCAGGGCAGTCGCGCCGGGCAGGGGGGTAATCAGGATCCCGCCGGTCTCTGTCTGCCACCAGGTATCGACCACCGGGCATCGGCCGTCGCCAACCACGTGATAGTACCATTCCCACGCTTCAGGATTGATCGGCTCGCCGACCGAGCCGAGCGTGCGCAGGGATTTGCGCTTCGAGCGGGTGACGAAAGCGTCGCCTTGACCCATCAGTGCCCGTATGGCGGTCGGTGCGGTGTAGAAGATGTTGACCTGATGCTTGTCGACCACGTCCCAGAGACGGCCGGCGTCCGGATAGGTCGGGACGCCCTCGAACATCAGCGTCGTGGCGCCATTGGCCAGCGGACCGTAGACGATATAGGAATGGCCGGTGACCCAGCCGACATCGGCGGTGCACCAGTAGATGTCGCCTTCGTGATAATCGAAAACATATTGATGCGTCATCGACGCATAGACGAGATAACCGCCGGTCGTGTGCAAGACGCCCTTCGGCTTTCCAGTCGAACCGGACGTGTAGAGGATGAACAGCGGATCTTCGGCATTCATCGGTGCCGGCGGACAAATCGCTTCGACGTTGGCGACGGCCTGATGGTACCAGATATCACGCTCGGAGAACCAAGCGATCTTGCCGGCTGTGCGGCGAACGACGATCACCGACGTGACCTCGACGCCGCCGCGCGAAGCGATCTCGATAGCCTGGTCGGTATTGGCTTTCAGCGGGATCGGCTTGCCGCCGCGCAGGCCCTCATCGGCAGTGATGACGACCGTGGATTCGCAATCGACGATACGGCCGGCCAGGGCATCCGGCGAAAAACCGCCGAAAACGATCGAATGCACCGCACCGATGCGCGTGCAGGCGAGCATCGCATAGGCGGCTTCCGGGATCATCGGCATGTAGATGGTGACGCGGTCGCCTTGTTTGACGCCGTTTGCCTTCAGCACATTGGCGAGGCGGCAGACGTGCTCATGCAGCTCGCGATAGGTGATCTTCTTGTCGTCATACGGATTATCGCCTTCCCAGATGATCGCCACCTGATCGCCGCGCTTTTCCAGGTGTCGGTCGATGCAGTTGTAGGAGACGTTGGTGACGCCATCCTCGAACCACTTGATCGACACATCACCGTCGAACGACGTGTTCTTGACCGTCGTGTAGGGCTTGAACCAGTCAATGCGCTTGCCATGCTCGCCCCAGAAAGCTTCAGGGTTTGTGACACTTTGCTGGTACCACGCCTGATAGGTCGCATCGTCGATAAGCGCGCGCTTGCGGGCGGATTCCAGGATCGGATAGGTTTTGGCAGACATGATGATTTCCTCCCTGCACAGGCAGTTTCAGGCGGCGCATCTCCTCGCGCTCGCCCGCTTCGGGCGCCATACATATCAGGTCAAGGCACGGCGTCCATTAGACAAAAGGTCATTTCTTCAAGAAGAATTGCATTTCTGAGAGGACGAGGGTATAGAGGCGCTAATTTCCCGGAAATTAAGTGGTTACACCCCCACGGCCCGCGACACCGGCGCGGACGGACAGAAGGACTATATCCATGGCTCAACAACTGCTTATGCCCAAAGCGACGGCCGTATGGCTTGTTGACAACACTGCCCTGTCGTTCGAACAGATCGCCACGTTCTGCAAGCTGCACCCGCTGGAAGTCAAGGCAATTGCCGACGGCGAATCCGCGCAGGGCATCAAGGGCCTCGATCCGATCGCCACCGGTCAGCTGTCGCGCGACGAGATCGCCCGCGCCGAAGCCAATCCGAACCACAAGCTGAAGATTTCCGAACCGAAGGTTCGCGTCCCGGACAGCAAGCGCAAGGGCCCGCGCTACACCCCGGTTTCCAAACGCCAGGACCGCCCGAACGCCATTCTGTGGCTGGTACGCAACCATTCTGAACTGAAGGATGCCCAGATCTCGCGTCTCGTCGGCACCACCAAATCGACGATCGAGCAGATCCGCGAGCGCACCCACTGGAATTCGACCAACCTGACAGCCATGGACCCGGTTACGCTTGGTCTCTGCACGCAGATCGACCTCGACCTGGAAGTTGAACGCGCCAACAAAGGCCGTCCTTTGCCAACCGCAGCCGAACTTGGCGCCACTCTGGAAGCCTCGAAGGAAACGGAAAAGCTGCCGTTCTCCTACGATCGCGAAGAGGAAAAGGAAATCGACGCCGACGCCGTCTTCTCCAAGCTCAAGGCCCTCAAGTCCGATCGCAAGGACGAAGACGAAGACGACGCCTTCTGATTGGAGAATATAGTTTCCAACAACAAAACCCGGATCGGCTGATCCGGGTTTTTTGTTTTCTGCGGCATGTACTGACGGTTAAAACGGCAATCTGCCTTGGGAAGGCTCAAATAGATCCGGCAACAATCGCCGGAGCGGCTCAACTGGCCACATACCCGGGCTTGCGATCATTCCAGCGATGGGGAAGGATAGCGGGCACGAATCTTGCTTCGCTCTCAGTATCGGTCTGCCCCGCCTTGGGGCAAATCGTTTCCCTTCACGCCAAATCCAGGATCCCGCATGCCTCGTCTCCTTTCCGTCCTCGCGCCGATCGCGGCTGCAGCCTCGGCTGTTCTTTCCACGGCCACGATCGCTTCCGCCGCAGATGCCGTTGCGCCAAAAGTTCTCGTCGTCACCATGTTCGGCGAAGAAGCCAAACCCTGGATCGAAGCGCGCAAGCTTGAGACGAAGATAAAGGTTCCGGGCCTTTCGAAGGAATATCCGGATGTCGCCTGCGACGCCGAGGGCCTGTGCGTCATGACGACCGCCATGGGCTTCGCCAATGCCGCAAGTTCCGTATCCGCCGTGGTCTACAGCGGTCTTTTCGACCTCAAGCAGACCTACATCCTGATCGCCGGCATTGCTGGCGTCGATCCGAACGACGCAACACTCGGCTCCGCACTCTGGGCTCGCTATGCCATCGATGGCGGCTTGCGGCACGATATCGACCCGCGCCAAATTCCCGCCGACTGGCCAAACGGCATGGTCGCGCTGGGCGCCAAACATCCGGGCGAGAAACCCAAATGGGGTTCGGGAACCGAAGTCTACAAGCTCGACGAAGCATTGCTCGAAAAAGCGTTTGCGTTGACAAAGACGATCGAACTCGCCGACGGCGACAAGGCAAAAGCCTACCGCGCCACCTACCCGGCAGGCCCGGGCAGCAGCGCCCCGATCGTCGCGATCTGCGACACGGTCTCCATCGACACCTACTGGCATGGCTCGAAGATTGCCGAGGGCATGCAGGAATGGGCGTCCTTGGTGACCGACGGCAAGGCGAACTATTGCACCACCCAGATGGAAGACAACGCGTCACTGACGGCACTGCGCCGAGGCGCTGACGCCGGACTTGTCGATTTCAACCGGATCGCCCTTTTACGCACCGCCTCCAATTTCGACCGCGAGGCACCGGGACAGACAGCTGTCGAATCCCTATCGGCAGAGTCCGGCGGCTTTCTTCCCTCCACCGCCAATGCCTACCGTGTCGGCTCGACATTTGCGAATGCCGTCATCACTGATTGGGCTGAATGGTCAAAGGGCGTACCCGGCAAATAATGGCAACAGAGATGCACCCGATCGCCGATGGCGATCGGGTGTCCGGCATCCATGTGGAAGCAGAGTTTTGGAGCCCACTGGCCAGCGGAGCCTCACCTCTCTCCGATCGAGGCTCTGACCATCATCCCGGACTCCGGCTAATGGTCGTTGCCTGTTGCTAGAGACCGATACCGCGCGTCTGCAGCACCGCGGCGATTTCGTCGAGCACGGCCGGATCGTCGATGGTCGCCGGCATCTTCCAGTCTTCGTGATCGGCAATCTTCTGCATCGTGCCGCGCAAGATCTTGCCCGAACGCGTCTTGGGCAGACGCTTGACGCAGATCGCCATCTTGAAGGCTGCCACAGGGCCGATGCGCTCACGAACAAGACCAACGACCTCCCTCTCGATATCGGCTGTTTCACGGGAAACATTGGCATTGATGACCAGGAAACCGGCGGGCACCTGACCCTTGATCGGATCGGCAATGCCGATGACCGCGCATTCGGCCACATCGGCGTGGCTGGCGCAGATTTCCTCCATGGCGCCGGTGGAGAGGCGATGGCCGGCGACATTAATGATATCGTCGGTGCGCGACATGATGAAGATGTAGCCATCCTGATCGATATAGCCGGCGTCGGCCGTTCGATAGTAACCGGGGAATTCGGCAAGGCACGTGTCGTGAAACCGCTGATCGGCGTTCCAGAATGTCGGCAGGCAACCCGGCGGCATTGGCAGCTTGATGACGACATTGCCCAGCGTTCCGGATTCCACGGGGTGACCGGCGTCATCCAGCACCTGCACGTCATATCCCGGCAGCGGCACGGCGGCAGAGCCATACTTCACCGGCAGCAAACCGAGCCCGATCGGGTTTCCGGCCACGGGCCAGCCCGTTTCCGTTTGCCACCAATTGTCGATGACGGGAACACCGAGTTTCTCTTCTGCCCAGGCGACCGTATCCGGATCGGCGCGTTCGCCCGCCAGAAAGAGGGCCTTAAAACTCGACAGGTCGTAACGGTGGATCAATTCGCCCTGCGGATCCTCCTTGCGGATGGCGCGAAAAGCAGTCGGCGCCGTAAACAGCGTGGTCACGCGATGCTGTTCGATCACGCGCCAATAGGCGCCAGCATCGGGCGTGCCCACCGGTTTTCCTTCATAGAGGATTGCCGTCGAGCCGTTCAGCAGCGGCCCATAGACGATGTAGCAGTGGCCAACGACCCAACCGATATCAGATGCCGCCCAAAACACCTCGCCCGGCTTGATACCGAAGAAATGCTGCATAGACCATTTAAGCGCGACCATGTGGCCGCCATTGTCACGCACGACGCCTTTCGGCTGGCCCGTAGTTCCCGACGTATAGAGGATATAAAGCGGATCAGTGGCCAGAACCGGCGTGCAGGGCACGTCGGCGCCTTGCTGTTTGGCTGATGTAACAGCGGCGGCGAAGTCTATGTCGCGGTCCGCTTGCAACTCGGCCTTCAACATGGACCGTTGAAAGACAAGGCAATGCTCCGGCTTGTGCCGGCTGATCTCGATCGCCGCATCGAGCAACGGCTTGTAGGCAATCGTTTTACCAGCCTCGATGCCGCAACTGGCCGATAGGACCAGCTTTGCCTCGCAATCGGTGATGCGGGTTGCCAGTTCACTCGCCGCGAAACCACCGAAAACAACGGAGTGAGTGGCACCAATACGGGCCGAAGCGAGCATGGCGAACACGGCCTGCGGGATCATCGGCATGTAGATGATGATCCGGTCGCCCTTGCCTATCCCCAGATCGCGATAGACGGAAGCGAGCGCCACGACCTCATCAAGCATGGCCCGGTAGGTCCAGTGTTCGACGGTGCCGGTCACCGGACTGTCGTAAATCAACGCGTTCTGATCGCCGAGCCCCACTGCTACCTGGCGATCGAGGCAATTGAAACAGGTATTGGTTTCACCCCCGGGAAACCAGCGCCCGTAAACGCCCTGACCGGGATCGAAAACCCGATCGAACGGCTGGAACCAGTCAATCTCGCGGGCTGCTTCGGCCCAGAATGCCTCCGGCTCCTGTTTCCATGCACTGTAAACACCGGAATAGCTGCTCGCCATTGCCGTCTCCTCCACTTCCATACCGGATGAACCGGCCTCCGCAGAGAAGCATAGGAGATTGCCGGAGCAGGGAGAAGCCAGACGAAAGCGTTAGACCTTCAGAACGAGCTGACGGTTCAGCGTGTCCCGAAGATCGCCGAGCCGACACGAACGCTGGTGGCGCCAAACTGTACGGCAATATCGAAATCGCCGGACATACCCATGGAGAGCTTTTTCAGGCCGCACCGTTCTGCAAGCTTGGCAAGCAGCGCGAAATGCGGGCCGGGATTTTCATCCGCCGGCGGAATGCACATCAACCCTTCCACCGGAATGCCGATCGTTTCTCTGCACAGTGTGACGAAAGCCACGGTATCATCCGGTGCGATGCCTGCCTTCTGCGGCTCAAGCCCGGTATTGACCTGGACATAGAGGCGAACGGGCTTGCCTTGCCGTGTGATTTCCGCCGCAATGGCACGAGCGATCTTCTCGCGATCGATGGTCTCGATAACATCGAATAGCGCTACGGCATCCGCCGCCTTGTTGGATTGCAGCGGGCCGATCAGATGAAGCTCGATGTCAGCGGTTTCCGCCTTCAGCTCCGGCCACTTCCCCTGCGCTTCCTGGACGCGGTTTTCGCCGAAAGTCCGCTGGCCTGTTGCAATCACGGGACGGATAGCATCGGCATCGAAGGTCTTGGAGACCGCAACCAGCGCAGCGGTTCCAAACGGACGACCAGCGGCATCCTCTGCATCGCGAATCCGGCTCAAGACATCATTCAACCGTTCTTCCACGTTCATCGCCATCATCTCCATCACTTTCAGCCTGAGGGGCGCAATAGTCAAACTGAACAGGACTGCCAAGCCGTAATCACCGGATGTCGGCCAAATGCTTCAAAGTTTTGCCTCAAAGCCTTCCAAAACTTGACGCTACGCTTGTTTCATGGTGAAGGTCACGCCAAATATCCAGGGGACTGATTTCCCCTCGCCCAATTTCCGGAACATCGATCATATGGCTACCGAACGTTACAATCCGCGCGATTCTGAACCCCGCTGGCAACAGGAATGGGAAAAGAACAACGTCTTCACCACGGACAACACCGATCCGCGCGAAAAATATTACGTCCTCGAGATGTTCCCGTATCCGTCGGGCCGGATTCACATGGGCCATGTCCGCAACTACGCCATGGGCGACGTCGTGGCGCGCTACAAGCGGGCACGCGGCTATAACGTCCTGCATCCGATGGGCTGGGATGCTTTCGGCATGCCGGCGGAAAATGCCGCGATGGAACGCGGCGTGCACCCGGCCGCCTGGACCTACCAGAACATTGCCTCGATGAAGGCGCAGCTGAAGGTCATGGGACTGTCGCTTGACTGGTCGCGTGAGTTCGCCACCTGCGACGTCGAATATTACCAGCATCAGCAGCACCTGTTCGTGGATTTCCTCGAAAAGGGCCTCGTCTACCGCAAGCAGTCGAAGGTCAACTGGGATCCGGTCGATAACACCGTTCTGGCCAATGAACAGGTGATCGATGGACGCGGCTGGCGCTCCGGTGCCTTGGTCGAACAGCGGGAACTGACACAATGGTTCTTCCGCATCACCGATTTCAACCAGGACCTGCTCGATTCGCTCGACACGCTGGATCAGTGGCCGGAAAAGGTCCGTCTGATGCAGAAGAACTGGATCGGCCGCTCCGAGGGTCTGACCATCCGCTGGGAAATCGTTCCAGGCACCGGTGCAGCAGACACGACCGAAGTCGCCGTCTACACGACCCGGCCGGACACGCTGTTTGGCGCCTCCTTCCTGGCCATTGCCGCTGATCATCCGCTGGCGCGCCAGGCGGCGGCCGGTAACGCAGAGATCGAAACCTTCTGCGAGGAAACCCGCCGCGCCGGCACATCGCTGGCAGCGCTGGAAACGGCTGAGAAAAAGGGCATCGATACCGGCATCCGCGTCAAGCACCCGCTTGACCCGAGCTGGGAACTGCCGGTCTACGTCGCCAATTTCGTGCTGATGGACTATGGTACCGGCGCGATCTTCGGCTGCCCGTCTGGCGACCAGCGCGACCTCGACTTCGCCCGCAAGTACGGACTGCCGGTTGTTGCCGTGGTGATGCCGAAGGACGGCGACGCTGCAAGCTTTACGATTGGCGATGAAGCCTATGTCGGCGACGGCGTGATGATCAATTCACGCCATCTCGACGGCCTGACGATCGAAGAAGCCTTTGACAAGGTGGCCTCGGGCCTGGAGCAGGCCTCGCTCGGCAATGCACCGCAGGCTGAGCGCAAGGTCAATTTCCGCCTGCGCGACTGGGGCATTTCCCGCCAGCGCTATTGGGGCTGCCCGATCCCGGTTATCCATTGCGACGATTGCGGCGTCGTCCCCGTGCCAAAGGCTGATCTGCCGGTCAAGCTGCCTGATGACGTCACTTTCGACAAGCCGGGCAATCCGCTCGACCGTCACCCCACATGGCGTCACGTGTCCTGCCCGCAATGCGGCAAGGACGCACGCCGCGAAACCGACACGATGGACACGTTCGTCGATTCCTCCTGGTATTTTGCCCGTTTCACGGCCCCATGGGAAAGCAAACCGACCGATCCGGCAGCAGTCGATCACTGGCTGCCGGTCGACCAGTATATCGGCGGCATCGAGCATGCGATCCTGCATCTGCTCTATTCACGCTTCTTTACCCGGGCAATGAAGGCCACGGGGCATGCCGGTCTCGACGAGCCCTTCAAGGGCCTGTTCACCCAGGGCATGGTCGTGCACGAAACCTATAGCCGCGGGCAGGGCGCTCAGCGCGAATGGGTGACGCCGGCCGAAATCATCATCGTCGAAACCGACGGCAAGCGGCAGGCAAGCCTAATTGAAACCGGCGAACCCATTACCATCGGTTCGATCGAGAAAATGTCGAAATCGAAGAAGAACGTTGTCGATCCAGACGATATCATTGCTTCCTATGGCGCTGATACCGCGCGCTTCTTCGTACTTTCCGACTCGCCCCCCGATCGCGATGTGATCTGGTCGGAAGCCGGCGTCGAAGGCGCCCACCGTTTCGTCCAGCGCCTGTGGCGGCTGGTGTCCGAAGCGTCGGACGCACTGAAAGCCGTTGAAGCAAGACCCGCTTCCACTGGTCCTGCTCTGGCGATCTCGCAGGCCGCCCACAAGACGCTGAAAGCCGTTCAGGCGGACTATGACAAGCTCGCCTTCAACAAGGCCGTGGCGCGGCTCTATGAGCTCGTCAATACCCTTGCCAATCCGCTGACGCAGGTTGCGACGGGAACAGCGGATCAAGAGACCACAGCGGCCGCCAAGGATGCCGTGTCGATCCTGATCAGCCTGGTCGCTCCGATGATGCCGCATCTCGCCGAGCAATGCTGGCAGGAGATCGGCGGAGCGGGCCTGGTCGCCCAGACGGCCTGGCCGGCCTACAGCGACGCGCTGGTTGCCGAAAACGAAGTGACCATGCCTGTGCAGATCAATGGCAAGAAGCGCGCCGATTTGACAATTGCGCGGGATGCAGATCAGACTGCAATCGAAGCTGCCGTTCTGGCGCTCGAGCCGGTCAAGACCGCATTGAACGGACAAAACCCGAAAAAGATCATCGTCGTGCCGCAGAGGATCGTGAATGTCGTTGTCTGAAAAAGCTCAAAGATACGCGCAGATTCTGGCTTTCGGCACTCTTGCGGTCCTCGCCGGTTGCCAGGTCAAGCCGCTCTACTCGGATGGCCCGCAAGGCAAACCGGCAAAAGCACTTGCATCGATCGAGATTTCCGAAGCGGACGACCGTGTCGAGCAGGAAGTCCGCAATGCGTTGATCTTCCTGACATCGGGTGGTGCTGGCGAACCGAAGAACGCGCAATACAAACTGGCTTTGAACGTCACCAGTGAAATCCAGGGCGTTTTGTATGATCAGGACACCACCGACGACAATACCGACACCGCCGGTGCTGGCCGCGTCGTCGTCGCCGCCGACTATAATCTGACACGTGCCGATACCGGCGAAACCGTTCGCTCCGGTAACCGTACGGCCGTCTCGCTCGTCGACTTTCCGGACCAGGAATTTGCCAAGGTTCGGGCGAGACGCGATGGCGAAAAGCGGGCTGCCAAAGAACTGGCCGAGATCATCCGCGCCGATCTCGCAGCGGCACTCGGCCGCTGACCTATCAGCGGCCTAAGGTGGCGGTATGACCGAAATCAAATCGCACGAATTCGAGCAGTTCCTGCAGCGCCCGCTGCGGGACAACCGCATCTACCTGATCTATGGCCCCGACCGTGGCCTCGTCTCCGAGCGCGCCGGGCAGATCGCCGCAAAAAGCGGCGTCGCGCTCGACGATCCCTTTTCCCTGATCAGGCTTGACGGTACAGACCTTCAGCAGAGCCCCGGACGCCTGCTCGACGAGGTCAACACGATCGGCCTCTTTGGCGGTGAAAAACTGGTCTGGATTCGCGCTTCGGGCACCGAAAAAATGCTGGTTGATAGTCTCACCGTGCTGTCGAAGGAACCTCCGCAGGCGAGCTATGTCATCATCGAGGCCGGCGATCTCAAAAAGGGAACAGGTGTCCGCAAAATCGGTGAAACCAGCCGGTCGATCGTATCGATCGCCTGCTATAGCGACGACGCCCGGGCAGTCAATGCGCTTATCGACCAGGAACTGGGGGCCGAAGGCCTGCGTATATCACCGGCCGCACGGGAGCGGCTGAATGAGGCTCTTGGCGGCGACCGTATCGCCTCACGCAACGAGATCCGCAAGCTGGCACTCTATTGCCGCGGCATGGGCTCGATCGAAGAGGACCACGTGCTGGAAATCGTCGGCGATGCCAGCGCCGTTTCGGTCGATGACGCCATCGATGCCGTTCTCAAGGGCGACGCCGACGGTCTTCAGCACGCCATCCGCAAGATAGCCGCGTCCAAGACGGCAATCTTTCTCGTACTTCAGGCCTGTTTGAAGCAGTTTCAGTTGCTGGATCTGATGCGCGCCGAGATGGACGACAAGCGTCAGCAGCCAACGCAGGTTGTGGCGGCACTCGGCCGCCATCTGCACTTCCGCCGCAAGCCCCTGATCGAAGCTGCGTTGAGAACCTGGACGCTTCCGGCAATCCGGCGGGAACTCGGAAGGTTGCAAGCGGCAATTCTCCAGAGCCGTACCCGTCAGAGCCTGGAGGACAGCATCGCGATGCAGACATTGCTGGCAATCACGTTGCAATCCGCCCGCAGATAGAATTCATCTATCTGATATTCCTACATTTTCTCTATTTGTTTCGAGTCCGAATCGATATCAGCGCCGTTCGAGCAAGCGGCAGATCTCTTCCAGCTGGTCGAGCGTCTTGTAGGAAATCCGCAACTGTCCACCGGAAGCCTTGTGATTGACCGTCACGTCCAGACCGAGGCTATCGGAAAGGGTACGCTCAAGCGCCAGCGTATCGGCGTCCTTTTCCTCCTTGGGGGAAGGCTTGCCATAGGATGGATCGCTCTGGGCGCGGATATCGTTCTGCGCCAACCGTTCCGTATCACGCACCGACAAGCCCTTGGCGACGATTGAGCGGGCGAGCGTGACCGGATCGGACGTCGGGATGAGGGCGCGTGCGTGGCCCGCCGACAAGGTACCCGACGACAGCATATCGCGGACGGGCTCCGGCAGCTTCAGCAACCGCAGACTATTGGCCACATGGCTGCGGCTTTTGCCGATGATTTCACCAAGGTCGTTCTGCGTATATCCGTGCTCAGCAATCAGTTGATCATAACCAAGCGCTTCTTCAAGCGGGTTGAGATCGGATCGCTGGACATTTTCCACGATGGCGATTTCCAGGGCGGTGCGGTCGTCGACATCACGAACGATCACCGGGATATCGGTAAAGCCTGCCAGCTGGGCGGCACGCCAACGGCGCTCGCCGGCGATGATTTCATAGCGTTCATCGGCAATGGTGCGAACGACGACAGGCTGGACGATGCCGTGCTGCCGGATGGAGCTTGCCAAATCCTGCAGTTCAGCTTCGTCAAAGGTGCGACGTGGATTACGCGGATTGCGAGCGACAAACTCGATCGGAATACGTCTGTCAGCATTGACCGGGGCAACAGGGGTGCTTGCCTGCAAAGGCTGGTCCATTTCGCCGATCAACGCCGCGAGGCCGCGGCCAAGTCTTCTTCTCGAATTGTCGTCATTCATCGTCAGTACTCACACTTATCGTTACGATGTCGAATCGATTGCGGTTCAAGCTGCCTTGCGCAACCGCTCCCGCTGGATCACTTCCGATGCCAGCTGAAGGTAGGCCTGGCTACCGGCACATTTCAGATCGTAGAGAATTGCCGGCTTACCATAGGAAGGCGCCTCGGAAACCCGCACATTGCGGGGGATCAACGTATGGTAGACCTTTTCACCGAGATGGGTCCGGACGTCGTTAACGACCTGCTGCGCCAGATTGTTGCGGGAATCGAACATGGTCAGCACGATACCCTGGATATCCAGGGTAGGATTGACCGACCGCCGAACCTGATCGACGGTCTCCAGCAACTGGCTCAACCCTTCCAAGGCAAAGAACTCGCATTGCAGCGGAACGAGCACCGAATGTGCAGCCGCCATTGCGTTCATCGTCAGCAGATTGAAGGATGGCGGGCAATCGACAAGCACGTAGGAATAAGCGAGTGCTTCAGGTGAGGCGAGTGCCTTGCGTAAGCGAAAGACCCGGTCGCTGGCCGCCGAAATTTCCATTTCTATGCCGAGCAGATCCATGGTCGATGGAACGATCGACAGATTGGGAACCACGGTATCCTGAACGATCTCGGCGACATTGTGGGAACCGATCATCAACTCATAGGAAGACAGCTTTCGATCACGCCGTTGAATGCCAAGTCCGGTGCTGGCATTGCCCTGCGGGTCCAGATCAACGATCAGGACCTTTTCGCCAATAGCCGCCAAAGCGGTTGCAAGATTGATGGCTGTCGTGGTTTTGCCCACGCCACCCTTCTGATTAGCAATGGTGATAATTCTGTTCTTCTCGCCTATCATGCCGCATTCCGCCGTTATTGAGTTTTCCGCGAAAGATTTGCGATTTCGAGAACCACAGAGTCAGGCTCGACGACGCTTTGATGTTTTACCAGATCAAACTGGAAGCGGCTAACGGCTTTGTCGACTTCCTGCTGATAATCCCGGCCTTTATGGAAGAACGCGGGCGGTTTGTGCTCTGCAGTCATCCACGGAGCACAATATTCAAGAAGTTGGTTGAGATCTGCGAGTGCACGGGCCGAAATCACATCGCATTGAGGAATAGTAGCAACCGCATCTTCAATCCGAATCGGATGCACGGAACCGCGAGCTCCGGTTTCATTCAGCGCCACACGAAGGAACGCCGCTTTCTTGTTATTGCTTTCGACGAGATGCACCCAGCCATCCCCGAGCTCCGCCAGGAAAATGGCAGTAATAATGCCAGGAAACCCGCCACCGCTGCCAAGATCCACCCATCGCTTCGGCCCCGGAGACAATTGATAGATCTGAGCGCTGTCGGCAATATGCCGTTGCCACAAATCCGACAGCGTCGATGGCGCCACAAGATTGATTGACTTGGCCCATTTTTGGAAAAGACTGGCAAAATGTTCGAGCCTATCCGACGTTTCACGTGAAACACGCAATCCGTTTAGCTCACTGGAAGGACTCGCAATCATTGAATCGCCTGTTTGAAATGCTCTGTCTGGCTGTGACTACCCTTGCGCATATGCGCCAGGATCAGTGATATGGCAGACGGGGTTATCCCGTCCACTTTCATGGCTTGCGCCAAATTACGCGGTTTCGCTGCCTTCAGTTTGTGCTTCAGTTCGTTTGACAGACCGGAGAGAGATTGGAAATCAAAGTCCTCAGGGATGACCCGGCTTTCCTCGCTACGAACGCTGGCAATATCTGATGCCTGCCGATCCATGTAAACCGCATAGGTAGCGTCTATCTCAAGCGCCTCGGCCAGCTTACTATCGATCGAATTCAGTTCTGGCCAGACCGTACTCAGCGACTGTATCGAGTGTTCGGCATAGGAAAGAAGCTCGAACGCGGAACGGCGTTGGCCGTCCAAATTCAGTTTCAGTCCATGTGTGCGTCCCTCGGTTGGCGTCACCGTCAGCGACTTCAACAGCTCTCTATTGCGATCGATATCTGCAATCCATTGAGCGAACTTGGCAGTGCGCCCGGTCGAAACACATCCAAGCGCAATCGCTTCCGGCGTCAGTCGAACGTCCGCATTGTCAGCTCGGAGTGAGAGGCGGTACTCGGCACGCGATGTAAACATCCGGTACGGCTCGGCCACCCCACGCGACGTCAGATCGTCGATCATCACACCAATGTACGAATTGGTGCGGCTGAACAGATAGGGTGTATTGCCGGCACAGAGCAGCGCAGCATTCAAACCGGCGACCAATCCTTGCGCACCGGCCTCCTCATAACCGGTCGTGCCATTGATCTGTCCAGCGAGGAACAGCCCGGGGATTTTGCGGACTTCCAAGGATAGCGACAGCTCGCGCGGATCGACATGATCGTACTCGATAGCATATCCCGGCTGGATGATGGTGACATGCTCCAGGCCCGGGATTGTTTGGATGAAGGCCTGTTGCACATCTTCTGGCAGGGATGTTGAAATCCCGTTCGGATAGACGGTATCATCATCAAGCCCTTCCGGCTCCAGGAATATCTGATGGCCGTCGCGTTCGCCGAACTTGACAATCTTGTCTTCGATCGACGGGCAATATCGGGGGCCGACACCTTCGATCTGTCCAGAATACATTGCCGACTTGAGCAGGTTATCCGAGATGATCTTGTGCGTTGCGTCGGTAGTCCGCGTTACGCCGCATTCAATCTGACGGTTACGAATGGCGTCCGTCATGAAAGAGAAGGGAACTGGATCCTCATCAGCGCCTTGACGCCCGACAGATTGCCAGTCGATGGTCTTGCCATCGAGTCGGGCGGGCGTCCCCGTCTTCAATCGTCCCAAACGCAAACCAAAACGTTCAAGCGTTCCGGACAACCCGGTGGAGGGCTCTTCGCCAACACGGCCGGCCGGGATCTTGCGATTGCCAATATGGATGAGACCACGCAGAAAGGTGCCGGTGGTCAGTACCGCGGCGCCACAGGAAATGGTGCGCCCGTCAGCGAGAACGATTCCACTAACGCGGCCTTTATCCAACTGCAGATCAAACGCATCGCCTTCGATAACGTGGAGGTTTTCGATCGCTGCGATCTCGACTTGCATGGCCTGGCGATAGAGTTTTCGGTCCGCCTGGGTGCGCGGGCCGCGCACAGCGGGACCTTTTCTGCGGTTTAACAACCGAAACTGTATTCCGGCGGCATCAGCCACGCGGCCCATGAGGCCGTCCATCGCGTCAATTTCCCGTACGAGGTGACCTTTACCCAGACCACCAATGGCCGGATTACAGGACATAACTCCAATCGTATCCCGCTTATGCGTCACCAAAGCCGTTTTGGCTCCCATGCGCGCGGCAGCACTGGCCGCCTCGCAACCGGCATGGCCGCCGCCGATAACCACAAGATCATAATCGAACATCAAAAACCGTCTCCATCACGGTGTTACGGAAGCGAATCGTTTCACGTGAAACATTTGTTGAGACTCGCCAACGTTGTATGCGCAGTTGTATCTCACTTGCCGATGCAGAATTCGGAAAAAATGACTCCGAGAAGATCCTCGACATCAACCCGGCCGGTAATTCTCCCGAGAGCATCGCCAGCTTGCCGCAAGTATTCTGCCTGAATATCAAGTCCGCGATTTGATTGCACCAAACTCATCTCGATCGCTGAGAGCGTTTGTTTGAGGCAACTTACGTGCCGCTTTCGTGTCGGTAACGATAACGCGTTCCGGCCGGAGAGATCGGGCAGTTGCTCTACAAGAAGTTCTAGAAGCCGGTCAATCCCCGCGCCCGTCTCAGTTGAGATCAGCACGTCGGCATCGGCCTTATCCCATAAATCGGGGGACCGATCAATCTTCGTGCCGATCCGGATAAGCGGTTTTGTCCGCTGGTCCTCGCCCAGAGCGGCAAAGCCATGGGGCGTATCTGCCAGCAAGAGAACAATGTCAGCCTGGTCAATGCTCAGATAGGCACGCCGGATACCTTCCTGCTCTACTCTATCATCGGTCTCTCGCAGGCCAGCCGTATCAAATAACTGAACACGGAATCCGGCTAAGGATAAATCCACCGAAAGAATGTCCCGCGTCGTACCGGCAATATCAGTGACGATAGCAACATCGCGGCGCGCGAGGTGGTTGAGCAGGCTCGACTTTCCGGCATTCGGTTCGCCGGCAATGACGATCTTCAAACCGTCCCGGATAATCTCCGCAACACCAGCCCCGTCGAGATGCGCTTCGATCTCGGTTTTCAACAGGCGCATATCCGCCCAGATTCGATCAGCGACGGAGCCCGGTACGTCATCCTCGTCAGCGAAATCCAGCTCAGCTTCGATCATCGCCCTGGCATGGGTCAACCGGCGGGCCCAACCGTCATAGACCATCGAGAGATGGCCACTGGAATGCTCCTGCGCCAACCGCCGCTGCATCTCGGTTTCGGCAGCAATCAAATCGGCAAGGCCTTCGATTTCGACGAGATCAAGTTTACCATTGTGAAATGCACGGCGAGAAAACTCGCCAGCCTCGGCATGCCTCAGGCCCGGAAACAGCTCAAGTTCAGCGAGGATCGCATTGACCACCGCGCGGCCGCCGTGAACCTGCAGCTCGGCGCAGTCTTCGCCCGTAAAGGAGGCTGGTGCTGCAAAATGGAAAATGAGGCCCTGATCAAGCACATCACCGTTTCGATTGCGAATCGATCTGAGCACAGCCTGGCGCGGTAACGGCAGGGAACCGCACAAGGCGGTCAGAACGTCCGGCGTATGAGGTCCACTGATGCGAACGACCGCAACACCAGCCGGCAACGCACCGGAGGACAGGGCATAAATCGTATCGGACAGTGGCTGCTGCGACTGGTTCAATTTAAAGTCCTTGCGTGCTGGTCCGCCAGATAAGTGATTTCTTTTCATCACATTTGGAATCCGGGCAATGAATCCGGCTATCTAGTTTGCGCCAGAAACACAAAAGCCCAGGATAAACCTGGGCTTCGTGCAAAATATGACCGACGGTCAGGTGTTCATCGAATCGAAGAAATCACCATTGGTCTTGGTCTGCTTCAGCTTGTCGATCAGGAACTCGATCGCATCGGTCGTTCCCATCGGGGCAAGAATACGGCGCAGAACGAAGATCTTCTGCAGATCCTGACGCGGTACCAACAGGTCTTCCTTACGGGTACCCGACTTGAGGATATCCATCGACGGGAAGATACGCTTGTCAGCGACCTTGCGGTCAAGAACGATTTCGGAGTTACCAGTGCCCTTGAATTCTTCGAAGATGACTTCATCCATGCGGCTACCGGTATCGATCAGGGCCGTCGCGATGATCGTCAGCGAGCCGCCTTCCTCGATATTACGGGCGGCACCGAAGAAGCGCTTCGGGCGCTGCAGCGCGTTGGCATCCACACCACCGGTCAAGACCTTGCCCGATGACGGAACGACCGTGTTGTAGGCGCGGCCGAGACGGGTGATCGAATCCAGCAGGATGACGACGTCACGACCGTGTTCGACAAGGCGCTTCGCCTTCTCGATGACCATTTCAGCGACCTGGACGTGGCGTGTTGCCGGCTCATCGAAGGTCGAGGAAACGACTTCGCCCTTCACCGAGCGCTGCATGTCGGTGACTTCTTCCGGCCGCTCATCGATCAGGAGAACGATCAGATAACATTCCGGATGATTGGCGGTAATCGAATGAGCAATGTTCTGAAGGAGAACAGTCTTACCGGTGCGCGGCGGCGCGACAATCAGGCCACGCTGGCCCTTGCCGAGCGGCGCAATCAGATCGATGACGCGGGCGGACAGGTCCTTCGAGGTCGGAACCTCCAGTTCCATCTTGAAACGCTCGTTCGGATAGAGCGGCGTCAGATTGTCGAAATGGACCTTGTGGCGGATCTTTTCAGGATCCTCGAAATTGATCGTGTTGACCTTGAGAAGTGCGAAATAGCGTTCGCCCTCTTTTGGGCCGCGGATCGGGCCTTCGACCGTATCGCCGGTCTTCAGCGAGAAGCGGCGGATCTGTGAGGGTGAGATATAGATATCGTCGGGACCGGGCAGATAGTTGGCGTTGGCCGAGCGCAGGAAGCCGAAGCCGTCCTGTAGCACCTCGACGACGCCTTCGCCGATAATTTCGACGTCCTGACTTGCCAGCATTTTCAGGATCGCAAACATCAGTTCCTGCTTGCGCATGACACTGGCGTTTTCGACCTCAACCGACTCGGCAAAAGCCAGGAGATCGGTTGCAGTTTTGTTTTTAAGTTCTTGAAGCTTCATTTCAGCCATGAAGGGGACCACACTTGGAATTCGGAAAGGAAAGTCGGCGTGCTTGATGTAAGGGGAGCTGCAGCGGAAGGGGCAGGCTCGTAACGTTTACACATGCCACGAAAGAGGAGATGGCGGGAAAATAGCGACTCACTCGTTGCGCCGCAAGGGGGCAACGAAAATTACCGGAAGTTTCCTTCTACAACGCGGCCGGATCAAAAAGGTTTCACCACTGCCATGATGACGATGAGGATCATCAGGATTGTCGGCGCTTCGTTCATCAGCCGCCAATAACGGGCGCTACGGGTGTTTTCATCCCGGGCAAAAGCTCTGACCGCACGGCTGAACATCACGTGGACCCCGGTCAGAAGAATAACCAGCAGAAGTTTGGCATGCAGCCAGCCGCCCTGAAAACCATAGACGCTCCACGCAAGATAGAGGCCAAGCACCCAGGTGATCATCATCGCCGGGTTCATGATGACCTTCAAGAGCCGCTGTTCCATCATCTTGAAGGTTTCCGACTGTTCCGAGCCTGGTGCCGCGTCGGTGTGATAGATAAACAGCCGCGGCATGTAGAGCAGGGCGGCCATCCAGGACATCACGGCAATGATGTGCAGCGCCTTGATCCAGAGATAGAGATTATCCGGTTGCCAGACGAACAGCCCGGCCAAAAGCGCGACGAACAAGCCGATCGCGATGAAGGCGCGGGTACGCGCTTTTTTCCCTGGCCGGATATCCGTCTGACGCTCGATCATTGGCCCATCCCGCGAACACGGGCGACCAGTTGAGAAACATGGTCGGGATTGGCCTGTGGTGTAATACCGTGGCCGAGATTGAAGATCAGCGGCCCATTTCCAAGCTTCTGCAGGATCGCATCGATCCCGTCATCCAGCGATTGTCCGCCGGCCACCACCCGCATCGGATCGAGGTTGCCCTGAACAGGACCATCCCTCTGCAGCTCGGCGGCAAACGACAATGGCACGGACCAGTCGAGACCGATGGCATCGGCGCCGGTTGCCTGGCGGTAATCCTTGAGCAGAATTCCAGCGCCCTTGGCAAAGGCAATGATCTTCGCCTGAGGGCGACGGGAACGAACGCTGTCGATCATCCGGCGCACCGGATTGACGGCGTAGCGGCGGAATTCTTCCTCGCCCAGAACGCCGGCCCAGGAATCGAAGATTTGAACTGCATCCGCACCGGCATCGATCTGTTCGACCAGATAGTCCGCAGAGACCTCAGCAAGCACCGCCAGCAGCCGATCGAACGCTTCGGGGTTCTGATAGGCAAAAAGCCGTGCCGGGGCCTGGTCGGGCGTTCCGTGCCCGGCAATCATGTAGGTGGCAACTGTCCAGGGCGCGCCACAGAAGCCGAGTAGCGTCGTTTCATCCGGTAGTTCCCGGCGCAAACGGCGAACCGTCTCCATGACCGGCTGCAAATGGGCGGATACGGGCTTCACATCGAGTGAGGCAATTTCCGAAACGTCGATCGGATCCATACGTGGTCCATGCCCTTCTTCGAAGCGAACATTACGCTTCAGGGCATCGGGAATGACGAGGATGTCAGAAAACAGGATGGCTGCGTCAAACGCATAACGCCGGATTGGCTGCAGCGTCACCTCAACAGCCATATCGGGCGAATAACAGAGATCGAGGAAGCTTCCGGCCTTGGCTCGTGTCTGCCGGTATTCGGGAAGATATCGACCAGCCTGCCGCATCAGCCAGATTGGGGGAGGTGAGAGTGTTTCACCCTTCAACACCTGTAGGACCTTACGGCTTTGCGCAGTCACCGGACACGTTCTCCCATTCTAAAAGATATCTATATCTAAGAATTCTATTTCTTAGAGTCTGTGACTATCAAGGATTAAACCCCGTCCGACTCTTTTCCACATGCTGGCCCGTTCAATAGAATCTCTTGGCCGATTTTGCCATGCGACAGATAGGAGCGGGAACAAACTTGAAAAAATGATGAAGAGTCATAAGGTTCGCTCATCATGTGCGTCGGCAAACGAATGTGGATGGCTTGTGGATAACGTTGCGGCTTCAAAGCGTGATGAGTCTTCTCCACATGCTTCAGGAATCCAGTTCCCCGGAATCCAGATTGTGAATAACCCGCAGGTTTTCCCCTTGCCTTTGAACCTCGCCGGTCCTTAGCTATCGCTGTCCCGGTTTATCAACAGCCCTCGGAGAATAGCGTGGAGAACCAGAAAAACTATTTCCACCTGCACCTGATCTCCGATTCGACCGGCGAAACGCTGATCGCCGCGGGCAGGGCGGCCGCCTCGCAATTCCAGTCGGCGCATGCGCTTGAGCACGTCTATCCGCTGATCCGCAATCGCAAGCAGTTGATGCAGGTGATGGAAGCGGTCGATGGCGCGCCTGGGATCGTGCTCTATACGATCGTCGATCGCGAGCTTGCCGACATTATCAATGTGACCTGCAAGGAGATGGGGCTGCCCTGCGTCTCGGTTCTGGAGCCGATCATCGATCTCTTCCAATCCTATCTCGGCGCGACCTCGCGGCGGCGGTCCGGTGCGCAGCATGTGATGGACGCCGATTATTTTGCCCGCATCGATGCGCTGAATTTCACCATGGATCATGACGACGGCCAATTGCCGGCGGATTTCAATGATGCGGATGTCGTGCTTGTCGGGATCAGCAGGACATCGAAAACGCCGACCAGCATCTATCTCGCGAATCGCGGCATCAAAACCGCCAACATCCCGATCGTTCCCGGCGTCTCGCTGCCGGACCGGTTGATGGAAGCAACCAAGCCGCTGGTGGTGGGCTTGATTGCGACGGCGGACCGGATTTCACAGGTTCGCCAGAACCGTATCCTGGGTACTGCGACGCATAGTTATCACGCCGAGGACTATGTCGACCGTGCCTCTATTACTGAAGAATTGAAATATGCGCGGTCGATTTGCGCCCGCAACAACTGGCCGATGATCGATGTGACGCGCCGCTCGATCGAGGAAACCGCCGCCGCCATCGTTGCCCTACGGCCCCGCCTGCGTTAAGGCGAATCCGGTCAAACAGGATAAATGACAATGGCAGGTTCTCTTGTCCTCGCTTCGGCGAGCCCGTTCCGTCGCATGCTGCTGGAAAATGCCGGCATCGCTTTCCAGGCGAAAGCAGCCGATATTGACGAGCGGGCGATTGAAGGCGAGGTCGAACGGCAGGGGTCGTCGCCGGAAGAGGTTGCGCTGATCCTGGCCGAAGCCAAGGCGAGAAATGTCGGGGAGGCTTTTCCGGACGATATCATCATCGGCTCGGACCAAACCATGTCGCTCGGTGCCAGGGTCTACCACAAGCCCCGCGATATGAATGAGGCGCGCGATCATCTGCTATCGCTGTCCGGCCGGGTTCATCAGTTGAACAGCGGCATTGTGCTGACACGCGGACATGACATTCTTTGGAAGCATGTGTCTTCGGCACGGATGTCGGTTCGGGCTCTAAGTCCGGAATTTATCGACGCGCATCTCGCCCGCGTCGGAAAAAAGGCACTCTCCAGCGTCGGCGCCTATCAGCTCGAAGGCGAGGGCATCCAACTTTTCGATAAAATCGACGGCGATTATTTCACCATTCTCGGGCTGCCTATGCTGCCGCTGCTCGCAAAACTCAGGGATCTACGGGTGATCGATGCGTGATTCACGTGAAACATTTGTTAACCACGCCTTCGTCACGGGCTATCCGATCAAGCATTCGCGCTCTCCGCTGATCCATGGATATTGGCTGAAACAGCTTGGTTTGCCGGGAAGCTACAAGGCTCATGCCGTATCTCCGGAGGGGTTCCCCGATTTCATCGCGTCGCTGAAAAATGGCCAATCCGGTTTCACGGGCGGCAATGTGACGATCCCTCACAAGGAGCTGGCTTTCGCCCTGTCCGACCGGCCGGATGCGTTGAGCACTGAACTCGGCGCTTCCAACACATTGTGGATCGAAGACGGCCTGGTGCATGCGACCAATACGGATGGGCATGGCTTTAGCGCCAACCTTGATGAACGCGCTCCGGGCTGGGACCAATGTCAAACCGCTGTCATTCTTGGCGCTGGCGGTGCCAGTCGGGCGGTGATCCAGGCGGTGCGCGATCGGGGCGTCAAGACAATCCATGTCGTCAACCGCACGGTTGATCGCGCCCGGGAACTCGCCGACCGGTTTGGGCCAGCCGTGCATGCGCAGCCGATGGCTGCGCTGGCCGAGGTCATGACCGGAGCTGGCCTTTTCATCAACACTACGTCGCTCGGGATGGATGGGACGGAAGTGCCGCAGATCGATTTTACGGTCATGGCTTCCAGCAGTATCGTGACGGATATTGTTTACGTGCCGCTGAAGACGCCGATCCTCGCACAAGCCGAGGCACAGGGTTTTGCCACGGTCGATGGGCTTGGCATGCTGCTGCACCAGGCCGCACCCGGGTTCGAGAAATGGTTCGGCAAGAGGCCGACGATCGATGAGACCCTGCGCCAGATCATCATCGATGATATGGCGAGCCACGCATGATCATCCTCGGGCTCACCGGATCGATCGGCATGGGCAAGTCGACCACGGCTGCGATGTTTGCCGAGATGGGTGTGCAGGTGAATGATGCCGATGCGGTCGTGCACGCCCTCTATCAAGGTGAAGCTGTGGCGCCGATCGAGGCGGCATTTCCGGGAACGGCGAAGGCGGGTTCGGTCGACAGGACCGAACTCTCCCGGCAGTTGGCTGCCGATCCATCCTTGTTCAAGACGCTGGAAGCGATTGTCCATCCGCTGGTGCGCGAGAAGGAGCGGGCGTTTCTCGATCATCATCGAGCGGCCGGTGCGCCACTTGTCCTCCTCGACATCCCGCTTCTGTACGAGACGAATGGCCAAAGCCGCGTCGATGCCGTCGCCGTCGTCACCTGCGATCCGGAGATCCAAAGGGAGCGGGTGCTGAAAAGACCGGGGATGACGGCGGAAAAATTCGCCCTCATCCTCTCGCGTCAGGTCCCCGACCAGGAAAAACGTGCGAAAGCCGATTACATCATCGATACGGGCCACGGACTTGATTCGGCCCGCGACCAGGTGGCGGCGATCGTCCAGAGGCTGACAAGCCAGAAGAGGCCATGATGCGCGAAATCATTTTCGATACGGAAACGACAGGTCTCGACAACAAGCTCGATCGGGTCATCGAAATTGGCGGCATCGAACTCGACAATCATTTTCCAACCGGCCGCAGCTTTCACGTCTATATCAATCCGGGCGACCGCAAGGTGCATCCGGACGCGCTGGCTATCCATGGCATTTCCGACGAGTCGCTGAAGGACAAGCCGAACTTTGCCGGTATCGTCGATGAACTGCTCGAATTTTTTGGTGACGCCCGATGGGTAGCGCATAACGCAACCTTCGACATGGGTTTCATGAATGCCGAATTTACCCGGCTGGGCCTACCGGTAATCACCAACGATCTGGTCACGGATACGCTCGCACTCGCGCGCCGCAAGCATCCAATGGGTCCGAACTCGCTCGATGCGCTTTGCCGTCGCTATGGCGTCGATAATTCGCACCGGACGAAACACGGCGCGTTGCTCGACTCCGAGCTTCTGGCGGAAGTCTATATCGAGCTGATCGGCGGGCGGCAGACAACGTTCGGTCTGCACTCCAGCGACAATGGCGGTCAGGCTGACGAAGCCGACGAGGCTATCGCGGTTGCCGGGCAACGGCCACGTCCGCTTGGTGCGCGCCTCACCGTTGGCGAGGCCGACGCCCATGCAGCCCTTGTCGCGAAGATGGGCGCCAAGGCTATCTGGGCAAAATACGAACCGGCCAAATAAAAATGCCCGGTCGAAACCGGGCATTGAAACAATCAGATCCAGATTTCAGCCAAATCAGTTCGCGGTGGTGGAAACCTGCGAGCGAACCTTTTCCTCAGCCATACGCTGGGTGAACATCTGGGCAAAATCGATCGGGTCGATCATCAGCGGTGGGAAGCCGCCGTTGCGTGTCGCGTCGGAAACGATCTGGCGGGCAAACGGGAAGAGCAGGCGCGGGCACTCGATGAAGAGCAGCGGCAGCATGTGTTCCTGCGGGAAACCGGTAACGCGGAAAACGCCGCCATAGGAAAGCTCGACATTGAACAGCATCTTGTCGCCGTCCTTGGCTTCTGCGTTCAGTGTCAGGATGACGTCAAATTCCGCATCCGACAATGGATTGGCGTTGACGTTGACATTGATGTTGATCGCCGGAGCCTTTTCGCGTGCCTGAAGCGAACGCGGCGCACCCGGGTTTTCAAAGGAAAGGTCCTTGATGTACTGGGCCAGGATGTTCAGGGACGGGCTTTCGGCAGAGCCGTTTGTCGGGGATGCGGTATCGGTCATAAGGCCATTTCCTTCGGACATGAAATTTGGTGAGGCATCTAGCATTTCGCACCCGGGCTTACAACCCGGTGCCGCCGTTCACTTGAGGCGGTCGCGCTCGTTGGGATCGGTGCGGCCCCGGCCATCGGTGCGGGAAAATTCGTCGTCGTCGAGGTCGATCACCTGGGGACCCCCATTGCGGGAAGCGCCACGCTCCGGTTCCGGGCCGCGAGAAAAGCCACGCGAGCCTCCCGCCATGCCGGTTGTAACGATCGTCAGGCGGTTCTTGACGAACGACCAGCCAAGATCCCGAACCGCCGGTATGAACAGCAGCAATCCGATGATGTCGCTGATGAACCCCGGAATGATCAACAGCAAGGCGGCGATCACGATCATGACGCCGTGCACCAATTGCCGGCCTGGATCCGTGCCGGTTTGTGATGCCTGCTGTATCTTTCTAAGAACCCCGAACCCCTGGATACGCAACAAAAGCGCGCCAGCAACGGCACTGGCCAGAACAAGAAGAAGCGTCATGCCGACGCCGATTTCACGGCCGACGACGATGAAGGTCGCGATCTCCGCGATCGGCATCAAAAGGAAAAGAATCGGGATGATCAGGGAGCGCATTGATATCTACTCAGGTGAATATGATTGAGCCGAACCGCACCGGCAATTGCAAAGAAGTGATATAGCCATTTGAATGATCGTGTCATGCAGACTATATGGGATGATCGCACGGCATATTAACAGCGGTTCTGGGTGGAAATGGGCTCTTTCGACTTCGTCACATTGTTTTTCTTGGTCGCCGCGGTGATCATATTCCTCCAACTGCGCAGCGTCCTGGGCAAGCGGACCGGCAACGAACGTCCGCCGGTCGATCCCTATTCGCCGCGCGAAGCCGCCGATGGCCCTGAAGCGTCCGGCAAAGTGGTGCAATTGCCACGCCGCGATGGCGCCGGCGAGGAGATTTCCCGTTACGCCGAGATTGATGCCTTCACAAAGGCTGGCACGCCGCTGAACGACGCACTGCGCCGCATGGTCGATAACGATCCGTCCTTCGATCCGAAGGAATTCGTCAATGGCGCCAAGATGGCCTATGAGATGATCGTCATGGCTTTCGCCGATGGCGACCGCAAGACGCTCAAGGGTCTCTTGTCCCGCGACGTCTATGACGGTTTCGACGCCGCGATTTCCGAACGCGAAAGCAAGGGCGAAGTCGTCAAGTCTACCTTCGTCGGCATCGAGAAGGCCGATATGGTGCATGCCGAGATCAAGGATAGCGAAGCCAACATCACGCTGCGCATCATCAGCCAGCTGATTTCCGCGACCTATGACAAGGCCGGCGCGATCGTCGATGGCGATGCCGAAGCGGTTTCCGAGGTCAACGATCTCTGGACCTTCGCGCGCGATACCCGTTCCCGCGATCCGAATTGGAAGCTGATCGCGACGGAATCGGAAAACTGATCAGGACGTAAGGCACGGCGACGATGGATTTCGATTTGCAACGGGTCGACTTTTCCGACCTTCCCGGTTGGCAGTCCGACGATCCATCCCCGCTTCTGCCGGCGCTTGAACGCTGTCGCCGGCAGGTCACCCAGGTCAAACCACACAAGACGGCATCGCTTGGCATTTCCACTGCCGATCTGATACCGGCCTATGAAGCGGCCGAAGCCACGCAGCCCCGCAATGCGAGCGAAGCCCGCGCTTTCTTTGAAAAGCATTTCGTTCCGTTCAAGATTGTTCGCCATGATGGTAAGCTTGGCTTCGTCACGGCTTTTTTCGAGCCCGAAGTTCTGGTCGGCGCGACACGGGACGAGACCTTCCGTTTTCCTTTTTATGGCCGTCCGGACGATCTCATCGATATCGATGATGGCAACCGCCCCGGCGGCATGGACCCGTATTTTGCTTTTGGACAGCAGACGGACGGGCAAATTTCCGAATATCCGGACCGCAAGGCGATAGAGCAGGGATACCTTGCCGGCCGCGGGCTGGAGATCGCCTATGCCAAATCCAAAACCGACGTGTTCTTTGCCCATGTCCAGGGTGCCGCCCGGCTCGTCTATCCCGATGGCGCGATGAAGCGGGTGACCTATGCGGCCAAGACTGGCCATTACTTCTCTGCTACGGGCAAGCTTCTGATCGAGCGTGGCAAGATCGACGCCGCAACCGTGTCGATGCAGACGATCAAGCAATGGCTGGACGATCATCCAGACGAGGCGGACGAAGTTTTGTGGCACAATCGGTCGTTCATTTTTTTCCGTGAGGCCGAGGTCGATGATACCGGGCTCGGGCCGGTCGCGGCTGCAAAGGTAGCGCTGGAACCTGGCCGTTCGCTCGCTGTCGACCGGCTCATTCATACGTTCGGGGTTCCCTTTTTCATCTCGAGCGACAGCCTGACCTCGATCGAGGGTGGCCGTCCGTTCCGCCGGCTGATGCTGGCGCTCGATACCGGGTCGGCCATCGTTGGTCCTGCGCGTGGCGATATCTTCACCGGCTCCGGTGACGAGGCCGGACGGCTGGCTGGTGCCGTGCGCAACGAGGCTGATTTTTTCATTTTCATTCCGAGGGCCGCAGCCGCAAGATACGGCCATGGTTAAGGGAAAGAAGCTCACCAGCGAAGACCGCATCCTGTGGGGCAAGGTCGCGCGCACGACGCGTCCGCTGCCGGGGCGAATGGATGAGCTGGCGGAATTCGAAGAGTCAAAGCCCGAACCCCAGCCCGAAAAATTGCCGATGCCGGTGATCAAGGAGGGTAAGTCGCTTGCCGAAGCTTTCGGCGCTGCCCCGCCAGAGGCCCCGAAAAAGACCGTGCGTATGCATCACCCACTGGAAAAGCCGGTGAAGCGCAAACTTGCTAAGGGCCATCTCGCCATCGAAGCGCGGATCGACCTGCATGGCATGATCCAGAGCGAGGCGCATGGTTTGCTCTTACATTTCCTGATGCGGGCCTATGATCGCGGCCTGCGGCATGTGCTGGTCATCACTGGCAAGGGAACATCGCTTGGCAGCGATGGCGCGCTCAAGCGAGCGGTGCCGATGTGGTTTTCGCTGCCGGAATTCCGCATGCTGATTTCGTCCTACGAGCCGGCTGCCCGCAATCACGGGGGCGACGGCGCGCTCTATGTTCGTCTATCGCGCCCAAGGGGCCTGACCCCATGACCCCGTTTGGTGATGCGGTACGCCTGTTGCGGCAGAAGAAGGGGGTATCGCAAAAGCAGATGGCGGCGGCGATCGGCGTATCGCCGGCTTATCTTTCGGCTCTGGAGCATGGCAAGCGCAGTGCGCCGAGCTTTGAATTCCAGCAAAGGGTCGCCGGTTACTTTCACGTCATCTGGGACGATGCCGACGAACTGTTCGGGATTGCCGCCATTTCCGACCCGAAAGTGGTGTTGGATACCGCCGGTTTGCCGTCGGCCCACACGGCCTTTGCCAACCGGCTTGCCGGCTGTATCCGTGGCCTATCCGGCGAAACCATCCGCATTCTGGAAGATGTTTTGGAAAAAGCCCGCTTTCCTGATAAGGAACTCTGATGATCCCCTGATTTCTGCCGCTTTCAGGCTGCATGGGATTTGGAACTATGGACAAAATCCCTATATTCGGGGAGCGCCATCGAGGGGTGATTCGCACGGAATCCGATCCCGAAGACATGGCATCGTAACCTGGAAAGACCTATAGCCGAATGACCGATTTGCCTGAAACCGAAGCCGGCGCAAGCGCCGAATATGGTGCCGATTCCATCAAGGTTCTGAAGGGCCTTGATGCCGTCCGCAAGCGGCCGGGCATGTATATCGGCGATACCGACGACGGTTCCGGCCTGCATCACATGGTCTACGAAGTCGTGGACAATGCGATCGATGAGGCGCTGGCGGGCCACGCTGATATCGTCACCGTGACGCTCAACCCGGATGGTTCGGTCACCGTGACTGACAACGGCCGCGGCATCCCGACCGACATTCACAAGGAAGAGGGCATCTCGGCTGCCGAAGTGATCATGACGCAGTTGCATGCGGGCGGCAAATTCGACCAGAACTCATATAAGGTTTCCGGCGGACTGCACGGCGTCGGCGTCTCGGTCGTCAACGCGCTCTCGGTCAAGCTGACGCTCAAAATCAAGCGCCAAGGCAAGATCCATGAGATCAGCTTCACCCATGGCGTCGCCGACGCACCCCTGAAGGTGATCGGCGACAGCAACGGCGAGACTGGCACGGAAGTCACCTTCCTGCCGAGCACCGAAACCTTCACGATGATCGAGTTCGATTATGGAACGTTGGAGCATCGCCTGCGCGAGCTCGCTTTCCTGAATTCGGGTGTTCGGATTCTTCTGACCGACAAGCGTCATTCCGATATCCGCGAGACAGAGATGATCTATGACGGTGGCCTCGAAGCCTTCGTTGCGTATCTCGATCGGGCGAAGAAGCCGCTGGTCAACCGGCCTGTCGCCATTCGCGGCGAAAAGGACGGCATCACTGTCGAAGTGGCGATGTGGTGGAACGACAGCTATCATGAAAATGTTCTCTGCTTCACCAACAACATCCCGCAGCGCGACGGCGGCACCCATATGGCCGGCTTCCGTGGCGGCCTGACGCGCCAGATCATTTCCTATGGTGACAGCTCTGGCATCATGAAGAAGGAAAAGGTGACGCTCACCGGCGAAGACTGCCGCGAAGGCCTGACCGCAGTTCTCTCCGTCAAGGTGCCTGATCCGAAGTTCTCGTCGCAGACCAAGGACAAGCTTGTCTCCTCCGAGGTTCGCCCCGTTGTCGAAAGCCTCGTCAACGAAGCGCTCAGCACCTGGCTTGAAGAACATCCGGGCGACGCAAAGATCCTCGTCGGCAAGGTGATCGAGGCCGCCGCTGCCCGCGAAGCAGCCAAGAAGGCGCGCGAACTGACCCGCCGCAAGGGCGCTCTCGACATTTCGTCGCTGCCCGGCAAGCTCGCCGACTGCTCCGAGCGCGATCCGGCCAAATCCGAACTCTTCCTGGTGGAAGGCGATTCCGCCGGCGGTTCGGCCAAGCAGGGCCGTTCGCGCGAAAACCAGGCGATCCTGCCGCTGCGCGGCAAGATCCTCAATGTCGAACGCGCCCGTTTCGACAAGATGCTGTCCAGCCAGGAAATCGGCACGCTGATCACCGCGCTCGGCACGTCGATCGGCAAGGACGAGTTCAATCCGGACAAGCTGCGTTATCACAAGATCATCATCATGACTGATGCTGACGTCGACGGCGCCCATATCCGCACCTTGCTTTTGACCTTCTTCTTCCGGCAGATGCCGGAACTGATCGAGCGCGGGCATCTCTTCATCGCCCAGCCACCGCTCTACAAGGTGGCGCGCGGCAAGTCGGCGCAATATCTGAAGGACGAAAAGGCGCTGGAAGATTATCTGATCTCCACAGGCCTCGAAGACGCGGCACTTGAACTCGGTTCCGGCGAAGTCCGGGTCGGGCAGGATTTGCGTGAAGTCATCATCGATGCGTTGCGGTTGCGCACGCTGATCGAAGCGCTGCATTCGCGCTATAGCCGGTCCGTCGTCGAACAGGCGGCGATTGCCGGCGCGCTCAATCCGGAACTCAACCAGCATGCCGAGCAGTCGGCAGCAACGGCGGCCGAGGTTGCCAAGCGCCTCGATCTGATCGCCGAGGAAACAGAGCGCGGCTGGACGGCCGTCGTTGCTGGTGATGGCGGCCTGAAATTCGAGCGCATGGTGCGCGGCGTCAAGGAAGTCGCCTCGCTCGACATGGCGCTGATCGGATCGCAGGATGCGCGTCACATTGATCTGATGACTCCGCGCCTCAAGGAAATCTATGCCATCCCGCCGGTTTTGAAGCGCAAGGACGGTGCGATCGAGATCAGCGGTCCGCGCGCTCTTCTCGACGCCATCTTTGCCAGCGGCCGCAAGGGCCTGTCGATGCAGCGTTATAAGGGTCTTGGTGAAATGAATGCCGAGCAGCTCTGGGAAACGACGCTCGATCCGAACGTCCGTTCGCTGCTTCAGGTCCGGGTACACGATGCCACCGATGCCGATGGTCTGTTCTCGCGCTTGATGGGTGACGAGGTCGAGCCGCGGCGCGATTTCATCCAGGAAAACGCGCTGAGCGTCGCCAACCTGGATATCTGAGGTAGGCGCAGCCTCCCTTGTGACTTATTGAAAACCGCGCCTCCCATCTGGAAGGCGCGGTTTTTGCTTTTTAACTTAGCCGGCGATGAACGTGCCATTGAAGGCAATTTCCGAAAGCGGGCGGCGCGGGCTTGGCGTTTCGCGGGCCTGCAGATAGTCCGGCAACTGGGCCTTATCGCCCAGGCGGCCGATGGCGGCGGCGGCTTCGACGCGATAGCCTTCCGGAATACCGAGGATTTCAACAGCCTTGTCGAAATGCAGGCCGGTCATGCCGTGGGCCTGGAAGCCAAGCAGATGGGCCTGATGGGCGATCGCTCCCCAGGCGGCACCCGTATCGAAGCTGTGGCTATAGGACAGGGCTTCTTCGGCAGCACCCGGTGCTGCGAAATGGGTCTTGGAGATCAGGATCACCAGTGCCGACGCGGATTTTGCCCAGCCCTGGTTGAAATCGTTGAGGATCGGGAAGATCTTGTCCCATTGTTCAGTGCCGCGCAAAGCATAGACAAAGCGCCATGGCTGGGAATTGTAGGCGGAAGGCGCCCAGCGGCCGGCTTCGAGAATGGTCAGCAGTTCCGTTTCGGCAATGGTCTCGCCGGTGAAGGCGCGCGGCGACCAGCGATTGAGGAAGCTCGGCTCGATGGGATAGTCTGCCTGGCGGTAGTTGCTGGTTGTTGTCATGGCATGTTCCTGTCTTGGGAGGTCGGAGGGCCGGAATTCGATTAGCGGACGAAGTCCGCATATAGCGATTGGATAGTCTAGTAATAGACTCCAGTTTGTTGATGGACTGTTTCTAATTCGGCGACAGCGGTCGCGTGGCCGACTGCCGGGGACGTGGCGAAACAGACTGCAGAAACGTTCTTCTGGGTTATTGTCGAACGCCAGAAAAAAGTTGTATAAGTTCTGTAGATTTTTCGAAGCAAAGGATTTGCTGCTGATGACCGTGACCTTGAAAGACCCTTCGCTGTTCCGCCAGGCCGCGCTCGTCGGCGAAAACTGGATCGAAGCCGACCCGAAAAATGCCATCGAGGTGAACAATCCGGCGACTGGAGAGATCATCGGCCGGGTGCCGAAGCTCGGTGCAGCAGAAACAAAGGCAGCCATCGAGGCGGCGCGCACTGCGCAGAAGGGATGGGCTGCAAGAACAGCCAAGGATCGCTGCGCCGTCCTGCGCAAATGGTACGACCTGATGATCGAAAACAAGGACGATCTCGGACGCATCCTGACGCTTGAACAGGGCAAGCCGCTGGCGGAAGCGACCGGTGAAATCGTCTATGGTGCCAGCTTCATCGAATGGTTTGCCGAGGAAGGCCGCCGCATCTATGGTGACATGATCCCCGGCCATCAGCCGGACAAGCGTATCATGGTGATGAAGCAGCCGATCGGCGTCGTCGCGGCGATCACACCGTGGAATTTCCCCAATGCGATGATCACCCGCAAGGCCGGTCCAGCCTTTGCTGCCGGTTGCGCCATGGTTCTGAAGCCGGCTTCGCAGACGCCGTTCTCGGCTATCGCCATCGCGGTTCTGGCTGAACGTGCCGGTCTGCCGAAGGGCCTGTTCAGCGTCATCACCGGTTCGGCCGCCGCCATCGGAGGCGAAATGACCTCCAACCCGACCGTCCGCAAGCTGACCTTTACCGGCTCGACGGAAATCGGCACCGAGCTTTACAAGCAGAGCGCCCCGACCATCAAGAAGCTCGGCCTCGAACTGGGCGGTAACGCGCCTTTCATCGTTTTCGATGACGCCGATCTCGATGCGGCCGTCGATGGCGCGTTGATCGCCAAGTATCGCAACAATGGCCAGACCTGCGTCTGCGCCAACCGTATCTATGTTCAGGACGGCGTCTACGATGCCTTCGCCGAAAAGCTGGCAACAGCCGTCGGCAAGCTGAAGACCGGCAACGGTTTTGATGAGGGTGTCATTCTTGGGCCGCTGATCGACAAGGCAGCGCTGAACAAGGTCGAGGAGCACATTGCCGACGCCCTGAAAAAGGGTGCGCGCATCCTGCAGGGCGGCAAGCCGCACGCGCTCGGTGGCACCTTCTTCGAGGCGACGATTCTTGCCGATGTCACAAAGGACATGGCGGTAGCGAAGGAAGAAACCTTCGGTCCGCTGGCGCCGCTGTTCCGCTTCAAGTCTGAGGCGGATGTTATCGAGCAGGCGAATGATACCGAGTTCGGCCTCGCCTCCTATTTCTACGCCAAGGATCTGTCCCGCGTCTTCCGGGTTGCCGAAGCGCTGGAATACGGCATGGTCGGCGTCAATACCGGCCTGATTTCGACGGCCGAAGCGCCGTTCGGTGGCGTCAAGCTCTCCGGTCTTGGCCGTGAAGGCTCGAAATACGGCATCGAGGAATTCACCGAGATCAAATATGTCTGCCTCGGTGGCATTGCCTGATTTGCAGGTCGAGACCTGATCTGCCAGTCAGGTTTTGGAGCGAACCGGCCGGATAACTCTGGCCGGTTTTTTCGTTTGACGGTACAAAGCCATAATGACAGCAGGAGACAGCCATGCCCGCCCCAAAAAACACGTTCAAGGCCGCGATCCGTGAGGACCGTTTTCAACTGGGTCTCTGGGTCGCTCTGGCCAGTCCCTATGCGGCGGAGATCGTTTCAGGCAGCGGCTATGACTGGCTGCTGATCGATGGCGAGCATGGGCCGAACGATATTCCGCTTCTGTCGGCGCAGATCCAGGCTGTCGCCCGCTCCGGCAGCCATCCGATGGTCCGGCTTCCGGTCGGCGAAACCTGGCTGATCAAGCAGATCCTCGATACGGGTGCCCAGACATTGCTGATCCCGATGGTGGAAAGTGTCGAACAGGCGCAGGCTCTGGTGCGTGCCGTGCGTTATCCGCCGCATGGGGTGCGCGGTGTCGGCGCAGCGCTTGGCCGCGCATCTCAGTTCAGCCGGATCAGCGATTACCTCGAAACCGCCAATGACGAAATCTGCCTGATCGTGCAGATCGAGAGCCGTGCCGGTCTCGCAGCACTTGATGATATTGCAGCGCTTGATGGGGTCGACGGGTTGTTCATCGGCCCATCCGATCTGGCGGCGGACATGGGTTATCTTGGCCAGCCGGGGCATCCAGACGTAACCGCGGCAATCAAGGACGCTTTTGATCGCATCGGCAAGGTGGGCAAGGCGCGTGGCATCATGACGCTCAGCCTCGACCAAGCCCATATGTACCGGGAGATGGGCGCGGACTTCATGGCGATCGGAACCGATGTGACGCTTCTTGTCAGCGCCACGACAAAACTGCGTGACGATTTCCTGGCCGGCGGGAAAGGTGATGCCAAGCCGGTTGCCGGCTACTGATCAGCGGCTTTCAATGATCGCAGTGAGATTCGGCATGCCAACATCCGGGCTCCAAGCCCTGAAATCGGCAAGTCGCCGGGTGACTTTTTCCGCATGGTGATTGGCTATGTCGCGGATGCGGTGGTCCAGAAACGGATTGCGAAAGCGGTCGAGCGTCAGAGCGACGTAACTGGTAGCCTCGCTGCCGAGATTCTTCGCGGCAAAGCCGGGAATCACTTCGGTTTCATAGATTTCTAGCAGAGCGGCGAGCACGACCGGGTCTTTCAGGATGGCTTTCACGGTTTCATCCTGAGGACGGCCGGTCTTCAGCCAGATATCGGCCAGCACGGTATGGCCGAGATTGAGGATATGCAGCTTGAGCTTTTCGTATGGGGTGAGGTCGTCCACCACCTGGATGGAAGGATGCGTGCAAGGCGGTTTCAATCCAGGCTGGGCTTCGATCGCCCAGAGCGCATAGGGTTCCGCCACCGCACCAGCCGGATCCAAAGGTTCCGATACGATCCGGTCGACCAGCGTGTTCCCCCAGATGACGTGTGTTTCCAGCCATTGCGCGAAACCCGCATCCGCAACTCGCGCGGACTGAAGGCGCAGGACCACAGCCTTCAAGGTATCGCCGTTGCGGCTCATCAATTCGCAAGGCAGCACGGTGATGGGCTTACCTTCGACGCGATAGCGTTCGTGAAGCAGGAACAGCAATTTTCCGGGAAATGACGCTGGAATTTCCGTTTCCAGGTCGTCGTTGCCGACGGCATAGCCTGTGTCACCGGTGTTTGAGATCAGCACTTCAGCTTCCGTGGCGACGATGCGCTTGATCGCCTCCCAATCGGATGCCGTGGACAGCGCCCGGGCAACACTTGCCACCTGCTGGATACGATCGATTTCGGTACCCTCGACGATCCCTCGAACGATAACGGGAAAACCGCCCGGGGCCGCCAGCGCCTTCAGCCGTCCGGCGCGTTCCGCCGAGCCTGTGGTCTGGACGACAGTGATCTTGCCGAGTGCCTCACCCTTTTCCAGCGCCTCGCTGACAAAAAGGTCGGCATGGGCTTGCAGGAAGCGGCTGGTTCCAAACTGGACGATGGGTGTGATCATCATATTGGTGAATCCGGCTATTGAATGGATTGGAGCAGGGTTTCCCGTGCCGATTTCAGATGGCGGCGGCAAGCTGTCTCGATGCGTGCCGGATCACGGGACCGTAGCGCGGCGATATAGTCGAGATGTTCTTCGAGCGCCCGGGCATTGCGCTCACGCGCATTCGTCTTGTTCCACTGATAGTGATAGTGAAAGACGATGGTGATGATGTCGTAGAAATCGACGATGAAGCGGTTGCTGGACGATGTGTGCACCAGGAGATGGAAACGCTCATCGAGTTCCGAGAATTCCTTGTAGCGATTGTCGATGTCGGCAAGGATTTCGTGATGCAGGGTCTCGATCCGGTTGAGGTCCGCCCAGGCCGGATGATCGGGGGCAAGAGCAGCAAAGCTGGCGGCCGAGCGCAACTCGAACATTTCACGGACTTCCGTCAGTTCCAGCGCAAATTCACGGGTAAACCCCTTGAGGATCCAGTGGCTGTTCGGGCGTTTCTCGATCAGGCCGAAGCGGCTGAAACGGATCAGGAATTCGCGTACGCTGGTCGTGCCGGTACCGATATCGCGGGCCAGTTCCAGCTCGTTGATCTGCATGCCGGGCTCGGCGCCGCCGGCCAGAATCCGGCGCATGAAACTGCGCTCGATGATATCGGACAGCGAATCGGTTTCTTCCGCCGGATAATAATCCTCCGGCTTCGGCTGGCGCAGAACCACCTTTGCCCGCTTGTCCCAGGCCAGCAACTGCAGCTCTTCCATGCGCGTCAGGATGGCGCGGATGGTGGTGCGGCTGACGCCGAGCGTCGTTCCAAGCTCGGGCTCGGACGGCAGGCTGGAGGTTTCCGCCAGCAGCTTGAGGCAGCGGTTGAAGGCGTCCTTGAAGACGGTATTCTGTTTCGCCATGGCTGTATCGACCAGATAGGAGTTTCTGTCAGCCCAACTGGGGGCAGGTTTTCAGGCTGCTCTATCCGGTCCGTTTGATCCTGTCTTCGATTTTGCTCTTGCGGTTCACGTGTTTCGTCCCTGATTTTGTTTTGGTGCAGTGGTTGCGGATTGGTACCGCGCCGCGGCCCCATAATACCCATTGACGGCAAACTGTCTATTGTGGATAAAAGACAAAATGAATGACAGGCTCATTCGGATAAAAACCGTCCAGGGAGATACCAAGGGTGACCGCACCTTCCTTCATCGTTTTGTCGCCGGAAGACAATATCGCCGTCGCGTCGCTGGCCATCGAGGCAGGTGGTGAACTGCCGGGCGGCGTCCGCGCAAACGGCAAGATCGATCCCGGCCACAAGGTGGCGATCCATCCCGTCCATATCGGTGAACCGGTGGTGAAATACGGCCAGGCGATCGGCCGTGCGACCATCGAGATCGCCGCGGGCGACCATGTCCATTCGCACAATCTCGCCTTCGATCAGGACCGGTTGTCGATCGGCGCGCCGGTGCCGCCGGAAGCCGCCAGCATCGCGGACAAGGCCCGGACGTTCATGGGCTATCGCCGGGCCGACGGCCGTGCGGCGACCCGCAATTTCATCGGCATCATCGCCAGCGTCAACTGTTCCACCACCGTCTGCCGTGCCATCGCGGAGGAGGCCAACAAGGTCATCCTGCCGCGTTATGACGGCATCGACGGTTTCGTCCCGATCGTCCATGATCAGGGCTGTGGCATGAGTTCGACTGGCGATGGCATGAAGAACCTGCACCGCACCCTTGCCGGCTATACGCGCCATGTAAATTTTGGCGGCGTGCTGATGGTCGGTCTCGGCTGCGAGGTCAACCAGTTGACGCTGTACGGTCAGTCGGGTGCCGGTGCCGGCAAACGGCATTTCAATATTCAGGATGCCGGTGGTTCGCGCCGCGCCGTCGCCCGCGCCCTTGGCGTGCTCGAAGAAATCGCCCAGGAGGTCGGGACGGCGAAGCGCACCGCGATCCCGGTCAGCGAAATCATCGTCGGACTGCAATGCGGCGGCTCGGATGGGCTTTCCGGCATCACGGCGAACCCGGCTTTGGGTGCGGCAGTCGATATTCTCGCCGGTGCCGGCGGTACGGCTATCCTGTCGGAAACCTCGGAAATCTATGGTGCCGAGCATTTGTTGCGCAGCCGCGCTGTCAATGATGGTGTCGCGGAAAAGCTCGACGGGTTGATTACCTGGTGGGAAGAGTATGTCGCCATGCACGGCGCATCGCTCGATAATAATCCTTCGCCGGGCAACAAGCGCGGTGGCTTGACGACCATCCTTGAAAAATCGCTGGGGGCCGTCGCCAAGGGCGGCCGGTCGCCGCTGACGGCGGTCTATCATTATGCCGAACGCGTGACGGAACATGGCCTCGTCTTCATGGATACACCCGGCTACGATCCCGTCTCGGCGACGGGGCAGGTGGCGGGCGGCGCCAATGTCATCACGTTCACAACCGGCCGCGGCAGCTGTTTCGGTTCGCGGCCCTGTCCGTCGATCAAGCTGACCAGCAACACGGCGCTCTATCGCGCCATGGAAGAGGACATGGACATCGATTGCGGCACCATCGCTACCGGCGATGCAACGATTGCCGGGATGGGCCGTGAAATCTTCGACCTGATCATCGACACGGCGTCCGGCAAGAAAACCAAGAGCGAGCTGTTTGGTTACGGCGACAATGAATTCGTGCCCTGGCATCTGGGCGCGACACTCTGACGGGGAACTGTCGGAGCGGAGGAGAAGATCATGCAACTCAGAAAAATCGGCCGGACGGATCTGTCCGTCACCGAATACAGCTTTGGCACGGCGCCGCTCGGCGGCATGTACCGGGCCTGCCCGCGTGAAACGGCGATGGAAACGCTGGAGGCTGCCTGGTCTGCCGGGCTGCGGTTCATCGACACCGCGCCCTGGTACGGCTTCGGTCTTGCCGAACGCCGCGTCGGTGATTTCCTGCGCGACAAGCCGAAGGGCAGTTATGTTCTGTCGACAAAGGTCGGCCGACTGCAGCGGCCTGTACCCGACGACAAAGTTCCAAGCTACGGTTTTGTCGATCCGCTGCCGTTCGATACCGATTACGACTATTCCTATGACGGCATTATGCGGTCGGTGGACTTCAGCTATGCCCGTCTCGGCCTCAACCGCATCGATATCCTGTTCGTCCACGACATCGGCGTCTACACGCATGGCGCCGAGCGTAACGCGGTCTATCTTCGCCAGCTGCTGGATGGTGGTTTGAAGGCGCTGGAACAGCTGAAATCAAGCGGCGCCATCACCGCCTATGGGCTGGGTGTCAACGAGGTGCCGGTCTGCCTCGATGTGATGCGCGAGGCGGATATCGACTGCATTCTTCTGGCCGGGCGCTATACGCTTCTCGATCGCACCGCCACCGCCGAACTGTTGCCGCTGTGTGAGAAAAAGAAAACATCGCTGGTGGTTGGCGGCGTATTCAATTCGGGTATTCTGGCCACCGGTCCGGTCGAGGGATCGCATTTCGACTACATGCCGGCGACGCCGGACGTGCTCGACAAGGTGAGGGCGATGGAAACGATTGCGCGATCACAGGGACTGCCATTGGCGGCACCCGCCATCCAGTTTCCGTTGCAGAGCCCAGCGGTCGCCTCTGTCCTGCTCGGTACGGCCAAACCGTCGAGCCTGATGCGCAATATGGAACTGACGGAGCAGCGTCTGCAGCCGGGTGATTTCACGGCCTATGACGCACATACGCTGGTCGCCCCGGAACTCGGCACGGATGCCGTCCGGGTTTAGCCGGCTTTCAAGAGACAAAGGAAAACCGAATGCTCAAGGGAATACATCCATTGCTCGGCCCGGAATTGCTGCATGCGATCCGCACGATGGGGCATGGGGACGAAATCGTCATTGCCGATGCCAATTTCCCGGCCAGCAGCATGGGTCCAAAGGTCGTGCGCGCCGATGGTGTCGATGCGCTGGGTATTACCGAGGCCATTCTGGCGCATATGCCGCTCGACACATTCGTGGATGAATCCGCCTGGCGCATGGAAGTTGTCGGTGACCCGCAGGCGGTGCCGGAGGTCTGCGTCGAATTCCAGAATCTGGTCACCAAACTCGCCGGTGATTTCAAGGTCGTACCGATCGAGCGCTTTGCCTTCTACGAGCGCTCGCGCAAGGCAGCCTATATCGTCGCGACGACCGAATTCCGGCTGTATGGCAATATCATCCTGAAGAAGGGCGTTGTGCATCCGCAGGAACTCTACCGCGTCTGACGCGGCATACAACCCGGCCCATGGAGGTGGGCCGGTTCATCTTCGTGATGAAAAACAAAGACTTGGCGTTGGGAGGAAAACAATGTTCAAGGGAAGTTTCGAACGCTTGCAATTTCGAAAATGCTGAGATAGCTTGCCAAAGCGAAATGTTTTTTATGGATAAAAGATCGAACTGTTAGCGTCTTGCAGCCCGGTCTGAGGAGAACTGAACAAGACGTTGTTGGAGGAGAACAACACCATGACCCTTATGAAGAATATCCTGTCCCGTCGCGCTTTTACCAGCCTGGCCGGCGCTGCAGTCTTTGCAACCATGATGCCGGTGGCGTCGTTCGCGCAGGACGTCACGATCCCGATCATCGTCAAGGATACGACATCGTTCTACTGGCAGATCGTTCTGGCGGGCGCCCGCGCGGCCGGCAAGGATCTCGGCGTCAACGTGCCAGAACTCGGCGCTCAGTCGGAATCGGATATCAACGGCCAGATCACCATTCTGGAAAATGCCGTTGCCGGCGCACCTGCTGCCGTCGTCATCTCGCCGACCGAATTCAAGGCGCTCGGCAAGCCGATCGATGAGGCGGCCAAGGCCGTGCCGATCATCGGCATCGATTCCGGCGCCGATTCAAAAGCGTTCACGTCCTTCCTGACTACCGACAACACACAAGGTGGCCGCATCGCCGCTGACGGTCTTGCTGCCGCCATCAAGGAAGCAACCGGTAAGGAAGAAGGCGAAATCGCCATCATCACCAGCCTGCCGGGCGTCGGTTCGCTCGATCAGCGCCACGAAGGCTTCGTCGAAGTCATCGCAGCCAAGTATCCGGGCCTCAAGGTCGTGGCTGACAAATATGCTGACGGTCAGGCAACCACCGGCCTCAACATGATGACTGACTTGATCACCGCTAACCCGAACCTCGTTGGCGTCTTCGCGTCGAACCTGATCATGGCACAGGGTGTTGGCCAGGCGATTGCTGAAAACAAGCTCGGCGACAAGATCAAGGTCATTGGCTTCGATAGCGACGAAAAGACGGTCGGCTTCCTCAAGGAAGGCGTTCTGGCTGGCCTCGTCGTCCAGGATCCGTACCGGATGGGCTATGACGGCATCAAAACCGCGCTTGCCGCTTCGAAGAAGGAAAAGGTCGAGGCCAATGTCGATACCGGTGCAAATCTGGTGACCAAGGCCAACATGGCCGATCCGAAGATCGACGCTCTTCTGAACCCGAAGGTCAACTGATCGAAACAACGCGGTAGGCCGTTCAAAGCGGCCTGCCGACTGTCGCATAACACCATCCGGACCTGTTTCAGCAAGGCCTGACCGTGTTGAAGCAGATATCGGATTGGGGAGGAGAGCCGCCATGACAGGACTTTATGATGTCAGCCACCGGCACGACGATGGCGCGACAACAATTGCCAAGCATCCTGTCCCCAAGGGGCAGCCCATCCTGGAATTGCGCGGCCTGCAGAAGAAATACGGTGCTGTCGAGGCCCTGAAACCGGCCAATATCACCTTCCTTTCGGGCGAAATCCACGCCATCGTCGGAGAGAATGGCGCGGGCAAATCGACCCTGATCAAGCTTCTGACCGGTGTTATCCGGCGAACGTCCGGCGAGGTCTTCTGGTGCGGCGATGCGGTGCAGCTCGCCACGCCGAACGAGGCGATTTCCCGCGGTATCAATGCCGTGCATCAGGAAGTCGTGCTTTGCCGCCACCTGTCCGTCGCGGCCAATATGTTTCTCGGCGACGAGATCAATAAGAACGGCCTGATGCGTAAGCGCGCCATGACCGATGCGGCCCAGGCCGTGCTCAACGATCTCGGCTTCAATCTGCCGGCTGCCGCCCTTCTGAGCGACCTGACGATCGGCCAGCAGCAGCTGGTGGCGACGGCGCGCGCGGCGATGCGTGGTACCCAGTTCTTGATTTTCGATGAGCCGACCGCTTACCTGACCCGCCAGGAATCGGCACAGCTCTTCCGCCTCATTCGCCGGCTACAGGCTGAAGGCGTGACGATCGTCTATATCAGCCATCGCATGGAAGAGGTTTTCGAGCTGGCCGACCGGGTTTCGGTGCTGCGCGACGGCACCCATATCGGCACGCGCAAGATTGCCGAAACCAATGATGCCGAACTGATCTCGATGATGATCAACCGCACCATCGAGCAGATCTATCACAAGGAAACGCTGCCGATCGGCGCGACGATTGTCGAGACGCGCGGCTTGTCAGGTCCAGGTTTCACGGATGTCTCGCTATCGGTGCGAGCAGGGGAAATCGTCGGGCTTTATGGCCTGATCGGTGCCGGGCGCAGCGAATTTGCGCTCGGGCTCTATGGCCGCCAGCCGCTGAGTGCCGGGGAAGTCCATTGGCAGGGCAACAAGGTCAGGATCCGCAACGAGCGTGATGCGATGGACCTCGGTATTGCGCTCGCGCCCGAAAGCCGCCGCGATCAAGGGCTCTGCCTCAATCTGCCGATCGGCCTTAACATCAACCTGCCGGTGTTCGACCGGCTGTCACGGGGTCTCACCATCAATCGCGGGCGTGAGATCGAGAACGCCGACCGGCAGATCAAGGATCTGAAAATCAAGACGCCGACACGGCGTGTACTGGCTTCAGCCATGTCCGGCGGCAACCAGCAGAAGATCGTCATCGGCAAATGGCTGAGCCATGGCGCCAAGCTGTTCATCTTCGACGAGCCGACGGTTGGCGTCGATGTCGGCACCAAGGCGGAAATCTATCGGCTGTTTGCACGGCTTCTGGAACAGGGGGCCGGTATCATCCTGATCTCCTCCTATCTACCGGAAGTCTATGAGCTTTCGGATCGGCTGCATGTGTTTCGCCAGGGAAGGCTCGTCGCCAGCCACACCTATCGTAGCGCCTCGCACGAGGAAGTGCTGACCCAGGCCATCGGCGTTTAAAATTCAGAAAAGACCGGACAAGAAAATGCGTGGAGGGAAATCATGAGCGTAGAGACAACAACGGAAACCGCACCGGTGCCGAAGAAGGGCATGAACATCCTGTTCGGCCTGACCCTGCTCGGGCTCTTGCTGTTTCTCTGGCTGCTTCTCGGTCTCTCGACCACGAGTTTCTGGACCTCCAACAATATCAGCAACCTGCTGCGCCAGGGGTCTATGACGGCGATCCTTGCCGTCGGGCAGACATTCGTCATCATCACGGCCGGTATCGATCTGTCGGTCGGTGCCGTCGTCGGTTTCTCCAGCGTCACCGTTGCCTGGCTGTTGCAGCAAGGCGTGCCGCTCTGGCCGGCCATGGGCATTACGCTCCTGGTTGGCGTGGCGATCGGCGCCTTTCACGCCTTCGGCATCGTCCGCATGGGCCTTCCCGCCTTCATCATCACGCTGGCGACGCTGACTTCGCTCCGCGGCATCGGCCTTCTGGTGACCAATGGCTCGACAATCTCGATCAGCAACGAGGCCTTCACCAACTTTTCCCGCGCCGATTTCCTCGGCATTCCCAGCCTGTTCTGGATGGTCATCGCCGTGGCGATACCGGCCTACATCTTCCTGCACTTGAGCCGCTGGGGCCGTTATCTCTTCGCCGTCGGCTCCAACAGCGAAGCCGCGCGTCTCTCCGGCGTCAATGTCAACCGGACGATCTATCTCGCCTATATCCTGTCTTCCACCTGCGCCGCCTTCGTCGGCCTGCTGCTCGCCTCGCGTATCGGCATCGGTAACGCCACCCAGGCTGAAGGCTGGGAACTGCAGGCGATTGCTTCCTCGGTCATCGGCGGTACCAGCCTGTTCGGCGCGGTCGGCTCGGTGCATGGGCCTCTGCTCGGCGCCTTCATTCTGGCGACCATCAATAACGGCGCCAATCTGCTCAACGTCAATGCGTTCGTGCAGCGCATCATCACCGGCGTGCTGATCATCGTCATTGTCTATTTCGATCAGTTGCGCCGCCGCGGTTCGCGCTGACCAATCCGGCACCCGGCCGGTTCTATCCCGGTCGGGTGCTGCTGCCATCCACCCATCTGTGAATAGAGACTGCAAGGAACTGCCTGCCATGAAAGCGGCTATCTGCCCGGAACCCGGGCGCCTGGATATCATCGACAGACCAGCGCCGGGCGCGCCGCCAAAAGGCTGGGCGCGGCTGGCGGTCAGCCATGTCGGCATCTGCGGCACCGACTATCATATTTTCGAGGGCAAACATCCCTATCTCGAATATCCCCGGATCATGGGGCATGAAATCTCGGCAACGGTGATCGAATCCGGCGAAGGAGTTTCGCTGACACCGGGCACGGCCGTCATCGTCAATCCGTATCTTTCGTGCGGGACCTGCGTCGCCTGCCGCAAGGACAAGCCGAACTGCTGCACCGCAATCAAGGTTCTGGGCGTGCATACGGATGGCGCGCTCTGCGAGGAAATCCTCGTCCCCGAAACCAATCTTTATCCGGCTGGCGATCTTTCGCTGGAAGCGGCGGCAACTGTTGAGTTCCTGGCCATCGGTGCCCATGCGGTTCGACGCTCGCTGGTGCCTGCCGGGTCACGGGCTCTGGTCATCGGCGCTGGGCCGATTGGCCTCGGCACTGCGCTGTTCTCCCGCATCGCCGGCCATCAGGTCACGTTGCTCGATGCCAGCGCCGAGCGTTTGCAGATGGCCGAAGAACGGTTGGGTTTTGCGGAAGGAATATTGGCCGGGGATGGCGCTTTGGACGCCGTATTGTCGGTCACAGGTGGCGACGGTTTCGATGTTGTCTTCGACGCCACCGGCTTTGGCGGTTCGATGGAGAAATCCTTCTCGTTCGTTGCCCACGGTGGCTGTCTGGTTTTCGTCAGCGTCGTGAAGGACGACATCCGCTTCTCCGATCCCGAATTTCACAAGCGAGAAATGATGCTGGTCGGCAGCCGCAATGCCACCCGGCAGGATTTCGAGCATGTGGCGGCATCCATCCGTGCCGGGCATGTTCCGGTCTCCTCGCTGATCACACATCGGACAACTCTGGACGCCGTCGTCACCGACCTGCCACGCTGGGCGCATGAAAAGGCCGGACTGATCAAAGCTGTGGTCAAGGTTTCCTCTTAGCCAAATGGTTGAGCGATGCGGTCTCTCGCGTCGATAGTCTCGGGCAAGCACCTTTACTTACTATCAAGTCCTCTGTGGCAGGCTGAACCTTGTCACAGAAGCGTTGCGGCATATTTATTGCGTCGCACAAGAAAAGTGCTAGTGTCGGCCTCGCTTGCGGACACGAACAAGAAGAATTGCAAGGTTGCGTCCGGTTGGGAGCGGCGTTGTCGTTTACGGTAACAAGGAGAACGCTTCCAATGTTCTACCAGCTTTACGAATTGAACCATGCAATGATGGCCCCCTGGCGCGCTGCGGCCGACGCCATGCGGCTGGCCTATGCCAATCCGCTCAATCCTATTTCACATACCTATATGGGCAGGGCGGCCGCTGCCGGTCTCGAAGTCTTCGAACGCACAACGCGCCGCTACGGCAAGCCGGAGTTCGGCCTGCCCGAAACCGTTGTCGATGGAGTCCCGGTTGCGGTGCGGGAACGGATCATCTGGCGCGAGCCGTTCTGTAATCTTATCCATTTCCAGCGCGCGTTACCGAAGGGCCGGGCATCCGATCCCAAGGTTCTGATCGTCGCGCCGATGTCCGGCCACTACGCCACGCTGCTGCGCGGTACCGTCGAAGCGCTGTTGCCGCAGTCGGATATCTACATCACCGACTGGATCGATGCCCGCACGGTGCCGTTGACCGAAGGGACGTTCGATCTCGACGATTACATCGACTACGTCATCCAGATGCTGCATTTCCTTGGGCCTGACACCCATGTTATCGCCGTCTGTCAGCCGGCGGTGCCGGTGCTGGCGGCAGTTGCTTTGATGGAAGCCAATGACGATCCGCTGTCGCCGTCTTCGATGACGCTGATGGGTGGGCCGATCGATACGCGCATCAACCCGACAGCAGTCAATCAGCTCGCCAAGGACAAGCCACTCAAGTGGTTCCGCGATAATGTGGTGATGCCGGTGCCGTTTCCGCAGGCGGGTTTCATGCGTCCGGTCTATCCGGGCTTCCTGCAGTTGTCCGGCTTCATGTCGATGAACCTCGACCGCCACCTGACAGCCACCAAGGATTTCTTCGAACATCTCGTCAAGAACGACGGCGACGCTGCCGAAAAGCACCGCGATTTCTATGATGAATATATGGCGGTGATGGATCTGACGGCGGAATTCTACCTGCAGACCGTCGAAACCGTCTTCATGCGCCATGCGCTGCCGAAGGGCGAGATGATGCATCGGGGCCAGCGGGTGGATACGACGGCGATCCGGAAAGTGGCCCTTTTGACGGTCGAAGGCGAGAACGACGATATTTCCGGCGTTGGCCAGACGCAGGCGGCGCAGACGATCTGTACCAATATCCCCGACAGTATGCGCCTGCACTACATGCAGCCGGATGTTGGCCATTATGGTGTTTTCAACGGTTCGCGTTTCCGCCGCGAAATCGCACCGCGCATCGCCGCGTTCCAACGCGAACATGCCCGCAGCGCCAAGCCGGTACGCCGGGTCATCAAGGGCGGCAAAACCGCCTGAGCGCATAGCATATCGATTTCATGGATGGATATCAGAGGCTTGCCGGATTTTGCGGACAATTGTCTTGTACACCGCTGGGCCTCTTCCCATCTCGTAATAAGCGGGCCCAAGGAGAGGCCCACTTTTAGCGAGGACTTCTGAACATGAACCAATCTGCATTGATCCGTCCTGACTGGACGCCAGCGACCATTGCCATGATGGTGCTCGGTTTCGTGATTTTCTGGCCGCTTGGGCTTGCCATGCTTGCCTATATCCTGTTCGGCGAACGGCTGAAGGGCTTCAAGAGGGATGCCAACAACAGCGTCGATGGCTTCTGCTCGTCCTTCAAGCGCAAAAGCCAGCGTTATGGCCGTCCGAACTTCGGCACCGGCAATGTCGCCTTCGACGACTGGCGCGATGCCGAGCTCGCCCGCCTTGACGAGGAACGCCGCAAGCTCGACGAAATGCGCGAACAGTTCGACGACTACGCCCGCGAACTTCGCCGCGCCAAGGATCAGGAAGAGTTCGACCGCTTCATGCGCGATCGCAATTCCGGCGGTTCAGGCTCGGTCCCGGGCTTCCCGGCCAATTGATCGGGTCATCCGCAAAACAAACAAAACCGGCATCCGCAAAGGTGCCGGTTTTTCTTTTCTATGCGGTCTTGCTTGTTCAGGATCATGCGTCCTTCAAACGAATCGGTTATCAAGACACTCATGTTCTCCCTGCTTCGAAAGCCGCGTCAGCCCAAATCCCCGCCGCCACCGGTGACGCGGACGATTGACGTTGCCGGCAAGGTGATGCCGTTGACCATTCGCCAGAATGCGCGGGCAACACGGATGACCTTGCGTATCGAACCGGGTGGCCGCGCCTTGAAGATGACCATTCCGGCCGGATTGCCTGAGCGCGAGATCAACGCTTTTCTCGATCGCCATCAGGGATGGCTGATGACCAAGCTTGCCCGGTTTTCCGGCGAGAGTGTTCTGGAAGAGGGGGGCACTATTCTGTTGCGCGGCGTTGCCCACCGGATCGAGCGGACTGGCAAGCTGCGCGGATTGACGGAAGCCGTAACCATTGATGACGAACCGGTTTTGCTCGTCAGCGGTGCCGAGGAGCACCTACGCCGCCGGATTGCGGATTTCCTGAAGAAGGAAGCCCGCAAGGATCTGGAGCGTCTGGTGTCGGTTTATGCCCGGATGGTCGGCCGCAAGGTGAAATCGCTGAGCTTCAAGGATACCCGTAGCCGCTGGGGCTCCTGCGCCGCCGATGGTGCCCTGAGCTTTTCCTGGCGCATCGTCATGGCGCCGCCGAAAGTGATCGACTATCTCGCCGCCCATGAAGTCTCGCATCTGCGCGAGATGAACCATGGGCCGGACTTCTGGGATTTGTGTGAAGAGCTTTGCCCGGCGATGGACGATGCCAAGCGCTGGCTGAAGCGCAATGGCACGATGCTGCATGCAATCGACTTCGATTGAGCCCGTGTGGCCTTAGCGCCGGTACTGGCTGCCCAGCGCTTCCCTGATCTTCTCGTCGGTCTTGTACTGGCTGAGCGCATAGACCGACCAGATCGCGGCTGGAATCCAGCCGATCAGCGTAATCTGCAGAATCAGGCAGACAATGCCGGCAATCGGCCGGCCGATGGTGAAAAACTGAAGCCAGGGCAGGATGAGGGCAAGCAGAAGGCGCATGATGGTCTCCGTGATCGTCAAACGCGATATGGGTCCACCATCCTGCATATGCAATGGTGGAAGCCCGTTCACGCCGCCTTTTGCCGTGTTTTGCGCTCGACTCCGACGGAATTTCATGTCAGTTCGCTGTGCATGAAAACGGAAGTCAAAATTTGCGGACTGAAGACTGAAGAGGCCGTGGATCGGGCCGTGGCGCTCGGTGCGGGCTACACGGGTTTCATCTTCTTTCCGAAGAGCCCGCGTAATATCGAGCCTGATGATGCCGGCCGGCTAGCTGAGCGCATTCGAGGCAAGGCGAAGATCGTCGCGGTCACCGTCGATGCGGATAATGACGATCTAGACGAAATCGTCTCGGCGCTGTCGCCGGACATTCTCCAGCTTCACGGCAACGAAAGCCCCGAGCGTGTCCTGAACGTCAAGGCGGTCTACGGATTGCCGGTCATCAAGGCGCTGTCCATTCGCGACGCTGATGATCTGAAGCGGATCGAACCCTATATAGGGATTGCCGATCGCTTTCTGTTCGACGCCAAGCCGCCGAAAGGCTCCGATCTGCCGGGTGGCAACGGTGTGTCTTTCGACTGGAAGCTTCTCGATACGCTTGACGCAAGCGTCGATTACATGCTTTCCGGTGGCTTGAACGCGGAGAATATCGGTGAAGCCCTGGCTTTGACCGGCGCTAAGGCCATTGATACGTCCTCCGGTGTCGAAAGCGCGCCGGGTGTCAAGGATCTGGGCCGCATGGAAGAATTTTTCGATGCCATCGCCCGCGCGGAAGCGGATATGGCCGGAGCATCGGCAGGGAGAAGCAAGTGAACGAGACGCCAAACCTGAATTCGTTCAAGACCGGACCCGACGAGGATGGCCGCTTCGGCATTTTCGGCGGCCGTTTCGTTGCCGAAACCCTGATGCCCTTGATCCTCGACCTGCAGGACGAGTGGAACAAGGCGAAAACCGATCCGGAATTTCAGGCTGAGCTGAAACATCTCGGCGCCCATTATATCGGCCGCCCCAGTCCACTTTATTTCGCTGAGCGCCTGACGGCCGAGCTTGGCGGCGCCAAGATCTACTTCAAGCGCGAAGAGCTCAACCATACCGGTTCGCACAAGATCAACAATTGCATCGGCCAGATCCTGCTCGCCAAGCGCATGGGCAAGACCCGCATCATTGCCGAAACCGGTGCAGGCCAGCATGGCGTGGCCTCCGCCACTGTTGCTGCTCGCTTCGGTCTTCCTTGCGTCGTCTATATGGGCGCCACCGATGTCGAGCGTCAGGCGCCGAACGTCTTCCGCATGAAGCTGCTCGGCGCTGAGGTCAAGCCGGTGACGGCTGGTTCCGGCACGTTGAAGGACGCGATGAACGAGGCGCTGCGCGACTGGGTCACCAATGTCGACGACACCTATTATCTGATCGGCACGGCAGCTGGCCCGCATCCCTATCCGGAAATGGTGCGCGATTTCCAGGCCGTGATCGGCACGGAGGCCCGCGCGCAGATGCTGGAAGCCGAAGGCCGCCTGCCGGATCTGGTTGTCGCGGCTGTCGGTGGCGGATCGAATGCGATCGGCATCTTCCATCCGTTCCTGGACGATGAATCTGTCAAGATCGTTGGCGTCGAGGCTGGTGGCAAGGGGCTGGAAGGCGACGAGCATTGCGCATCGATCACGGCCGGATCGCCGGGCGTGCTGCATGGCAATCGCACCTATCTGCTGCAGGACAGCGACGGGCAGATCAAGGAAGGCCATTCGATTTCGGCCGGCCTCGATTATCCCGGCATCGGCCCGGAACATTCCTGGCTCGCCGATATCGGCCGCGTCGAATATGTGCCGATCATGGACCACGAGGCATTGGAAGCCTTCCAGACGCTGACGCGCCTCGAAGGCATCATTCCAGCGTTGGAGCCGAGCCACGCGATCGCCGAAGTGATCAAGCGCGCGCCCAAAATGCGCAAGGACGAGATCATCCTGATGAACCTCTCCGGCCGCGGCGACAAGGATATCTTCACCGTCGGAAAACTGCTTGGAATGGGGCTGTAACAGCATGACCGCACGCATGGACAAACGATTTGCCGATCTGGCAGCCGAAGGCCGGCCGGCGCTGGTCACCTATTTCATGGCAGGCGATCCGGATTTCGAGACGTCGCTGGCGATCATGAAGGCGCTGCCGTCGGCCGGTTCCGATATTATCGAGCTCGGCATGCCCTTTTCTGATCCGATGGCCGACGGCCCGGCAATCCAGCTGGCCGGTCAGCGCGCCCTGAAGGGCGGCCAGACGCTGGTCAAGACGCTGGAAATCGCCCGCCGTTTCCGCGCCGACGACCAGGACACGCCGATCGTTCTGATGGGGTACTACAACCCGATCTATATCCACGGCGTCGACCGTTTTCTCGACGATGCGCTGGAAGCGGGTATCGACGGCCTGATCGTCGTCGACCTGCCGCCGGAAATGGATGACGAGCTGTGCATCCCGGCGTTGAAGAAGGATATCAACTTCATTCGCCTGGCAACACCGACCACCGACGACAAGCGGTTGCCGAAGGTTCTCGAAAATACCTCCGGTTTCGTCTATTATGTCTCGATGAACGGTATCACCGGCTCGGCTCTGCCGGATCCCGCCCTCATCGGCGGTGCCGTGCAGCGGATCAAGGGGCACACGAAACTTCCGGTCTGTGTCGGCTTTGGCGTCAAGACGGCTGAACATGCCCGCGCCATTGGCGCGTCGGCGGATGGTGTTGTTGTTGGCACCGCCATCGTCAACCAGGTGGCGTCCAGCCTGACCGAGGACGGACACTCAACAGGGGCAACGGTGCCAGGCGTGGAAACGCTGGTTCGTGGCCTCGCAGCCGGCGTTCGTTCCGCGAAACTTGTCGCGGCCGAATAAATGCCCATATTCTGGGCCACGACCGGTTTTGACTATTCAGGAGTTTGGATTTGAACTGGATCACAAATTACGTTCGACCGAAGATCAACTCGATGCTCGGCCGCCGGGAAGTTCCGGAAAATCTCTGGATCAAATGCCCGGAAACCGGCGAGATGGTGTTTCACCGCGATCTCGAGGAAAACAAGTGGGTCATCCCCGCCTCTGGCTTCCATATGAAGATGCCGGCCAAGGCGCGGTTGAAGGACCTGTTCGATGATGGCGTCTACGAGGCCCTGCCGCAGCCGAAGGTGGCGCAGGACCCGCTGAAGTTCCGCGATTCGAAGAAATATGTCGATCGCCTGCGTGACAGCCGGATCAAGACTGATCTGGAAGACACGATCGTCGCCGGTGTTGGCCGCTGCCGCGGCGTCAAGCTGGTTGGCGTCGTGCACGAATTCAACTTCATGGGCGGCTCGCTCGGCATGGCTGCCGGGGAAGCGATCGTCAAGGCATTCGAAAAGGCCATCGCTGAAAAGTGCCCGCTGGTGATCTTCCCGGCTTCGGGCGGCGCCCGCATGCAGGAAGGCATCCTTTCGCTGATGCAGCTGCCGCGCACGACCGTTGCGGTGCAGATGCTCAAGGAAGCAGGCCTCCCCTATATCGTCGTGCTGACAAACCCGACCACGGGTGGCGTCACGGCATCCTATGCCATGCTGGGCGATCTGCATCTGGCCGAGCCGGGTGCTGAAATCTGCTTTGCCGGCAAGCGCGTCATCGAGCAGACCATTCGCGAAAAGCTGCCGGAAGGTTTCCAGACCTCGGAATACCTGATGGAACACGGCATGATCGACATGGTGGTCAAGCGTCACGATATTCCAGACACGCTGGCTCGCGTGCTGAAAATCCTGACGAAGAAGCCGGTGGATGCTGCAAAGCTCAACGGCAGTGCAGCGCTTGCCGCCATTCCAATGGCAGCCAGCGCCTGAGTTGCCACGCGTAGGGCGGTCGGGATTGACCGGTCGCCCGCAAGCTATTTAAATCATTTGAGATTGGCGCGTCTTGAGCGCGCTTGAATGCGCGCCCGGCGCTCCAGCGGCAGTTGGAGGAGCGGTGATGACGGCGGTACAGGTCTCTGAAGCGGGGCAGGAAATCGACAAGCTGCTGGCGCTTCATCCGAAGGGCTTCGATCTTTCGCTTGACCGGATCACCCGGCTTCTCGATGTGCTTGGCAATCCGCAGGACAGGCTACCGCCGGTCATTCATGTTGCCGGCACCAATGGCAAGGGGTCGGTCACGGCCTTTTCCCGCGCCATCCTTGAGGCCGCCGGCCTCAGCGTCCACGTCCATACATCGCCGCATCTGGTCAATTGGCACGAGCGTTATCGTCTCGGCAAAAAAGGCGAACGCGGCGCGCTGGTCAGCGATGCCGTCTTGGCCGATGCCGTTCGCCGTGTCGGCGAAGCCAATGCCGGGCAAAAAATCACCGTTTTCGAAATTCTCACAGCCGTCACCTTCGTATTGTTTGCGGAGCATCCGGCCGACGTCGTCATCATCGAAGTTGGCCTCGGCGGACGTTTCGATGCGACCAATGTCATCAAGGCGCCGGCCGTTTCCGTGATCATGCCGATCTCGCTCGATCATCAGGCCTACCTCGGCGATCGCGTCGAATTGATTGCTGCCGAAAAGGCCGGGATCATGAAGCGCGGCTGCCCGGTGGTGATCGGTCATCAGGAAGAAGACACCGCGCGGGATGTTCTGATCTCGATTGCCGAACGGCTGAAATGCCCCCTCTCGGTCTATGGGCAGGACTTTATGGCCCATGAGGAATTCGGACGTCTGGTCTATCAGGATGAATTCGGTCTGGCCGACCTGCCGGTACCGCGTCTGCCCGGGCGCCATCAATACGCCAATGCGGCTGCCGCCATCCGGGCAGTGAAAGCTGCCGGGTTCGATATCTCCGATACTGTCATCGATAAAGGTTTGACCACTGTTGAATGGCCTGGCCGCCTGCAGCGCTTGACAGAAGGCAATCTGGCGCGTCTGGCGCCGGAAGGGTCGGAAATCTGGGTTGATGGCGGGCACAATCCCGGCGCCGGTCAGGTTATCGCCGAAACCATGGCCAATCTGGAAGAGCGAGACCCGAGGCCGCTGTTCATGATTATCGGCATGATCAATACAAAGGATCCGGCCGGGTATTTCCAGGCCTTCAAGGGGCTCGCCGAACAGGTGTTTACCGTGCCGATTCGCGGTTCCGATGCGGGCATTGACCCGGTGGCGCTCGCCGATGATGCAGCATCGGCCGGATTTGAAGCCGGAGCTATGTCTTCGGTTGCCGAGGCGCTGGCCGCGATCACGGCAATGTTCGATGACGATCCGGTCGCGCCGCGTATCCTGATCGGTGGCTCGCTCTATCTGGTTGGCGATGTTCTGGCCGACAATGGTACACCGCCGAAATAAAGCGGCGGCGCCACCATTCTGAATTTTTGAACAGAGAAGATGAATGCGCGACAAGAATCCTGAACTGCCAGAGGGCTATTCGCCTGTGCCGGCCGGCAAGGTTGCCAATGTGGTGACATTTCTGGAGATGCGTCAGCGTCCGGCGGAAATGGCTGATTTGCCGGAACTGCCACTGACGCTGATGCGCCTCGGCCCTGAGAATCTGGATATCTACCGGCGGCTGTTTCGCGAGGTCGGCGAGGATTGGCTATGGGGCTCGATGCTTGATGTCAGCGATGAGGACGTGCGCGGCATTCTCGCCAATCCGTCAATGGAGACCTATTCGTTACGCGACGGTGGCCGTGATGTCGGCCTGCTCGAACTCGATTTCCGCGTGTCCGGCGAATGCGAAGTGGTCTATTTCGGCGTGATCAAAGATGCGATCGGCAAGGGTACGGGACGCCTTCTGATGAACCAGGCGATTACCAAGGCCTGGGCGCATCCAATAAATCGGTTCTGGCTGCACACCTGCACGTTCGATCATCCGGCCGCCGTCGGCTTCTATCAGCGCTCCGGCTTCAAGCCTTACAAGCTGATGGTCGAGGTCCACGATGATCCGCGTCTGACAGGCCTGCTGCCGAAAACCGCCGCACCACACGTTCCATTGCTGGAACCTGCAACCGGCGCTGAATGATCTGATAAACGAAAAAAGCCCGGTTTCCCGGGCTTTTTGATTCCACTTGGAATTTCACTTACGCAGCAGCGTTGGAAATCCACGAGGTCAGGGCTGTCTTCGGTGCGGCGCCAACCTTGATGTCGGCAACTTCGCCGGCCTTGAACATGGCAAGTGTCGGGATCGAGCGAACGCCATACTGGGCGGCGATTTCCGGGTTCTCGTCGATGTTGACCTTGGCAACCTTGACCTTACCGGCCAATTCAACAGAAATTTCTTCCAGGCTCGGAGCGATCATCTTGCACGGGCCGCACCATTCGGCCCAGAAATCAACGATGACAGGCTCGACGGAGTTCAGGACTTCGTCCTGAAAATTGGAAGTATCGACTTTTACGGTAGCCATAGGCTGCTCCTTGGTTTCGAAATCGGCGTTCTTCGAACGGTTACCCATCATGTGATGGTTGAGCGTCAGCTTTTCAATCCCATTCCTATCTCACTTTGTCGCGAGGTCCACAAGACTCCTGTCCAGCATCGCCTCCGGCAGCGCGAGAACGGTGGGACCTCCGGTATAAATCAGAGCACATTGAATGTTGTGATCAGGATAGAGCGGCTGCAGCAGCGCGCGATAAATGGCCAGCTGGGCGCGGTAAACGAAAGGGATGGCTTCAGCGGAGGCGGGAATCTCGCGATTGGTCTTGAAATCAGCAATGATGATGGTGTTTGCCGATACTGCCAGCCGGTCGATCCGGCCCGACACCGCAAAGTCCCTGGCGCCGAGTTTGAGTGTGCCCATGACAGACACCTCCGCCCGGCTGCCTTCGGAAAACAGTTCGGCGAGTTCCGGGTGATCGATCACCCTCAACACCGATTCGGTCAATGCTTGCCGTTGCGGGGCGGACCAGCGCGGCACCGAGCGAAGCAGGTAACGTTCCGCTGCTGCCCGCCGTTCTTCCGGTGCGATCGACGGCAGCACCTGCAGGAACCGGTGCAGGATCGCTCCGCGCAGTAGTGACGTATCGGCGCCGGGCTTTTGCGAGAACAGGGCTGAGCCGACGACAGCTCCGCTATCCTCCTCATCGATCACCGCACCTGCGCCGGAAGGACTGAGGGGCCGGGGCAGATGCTTTTGCGGCGGCAACGGCTGCAACAGCGCCGGCGGCAGGCCGACGCGTTGAACCTCAACGGTTTCCCCGTCCTGTTCCTGCATTTGCAGGTCCCGGCCGGACGCGGAAACCTGCCAGCGATAACCGGTCCACTCCTGATCGCTGGCGGCAAATGTCATTGGTGCACTGCGGCCGCGCTCATCGGCGGAAAGGCTGGCGGTAACCATGGCATGCCAGCTTTCGGGATTGGCGCGTTTGCCCTGATAGCCACAGACGATCAGCCGGTCGGCGGCGCGCGTCATGCCGACATAGAGCAGCCGGCGGTATTCTTCCTCGGCCGCTGTTTTCAGCCGGTCGGTGTCCGCATCCACCAGCGCATTCGATGTGGCGCCCGGCGGGCGCCAGACCGGCAGCGGCATGGCGTGATCGCCCTGCTTGATCATCCTGAGGCCAGAGACATGCTGTGAATTAAAGGCCTTGCCGCCGCCATCGACCAGAAAGACGACCGGCGCTTCCAGGCCTTTGGCGGCGTGGACCGTCATGATGCGGACTTCGTTGCGCTCCTTGTCCTGCTCGCGCTTGACCGTCGGCGCTTCCATTTCCAGGCCGGAAATGAACGCCTGCAGGCCGGGAAGGCCGTTCTTTTCGTGGTCGAGGGCAAAGGTCAGGAACTCGTCGAGGATATCGCTGACCTCACTGCCCAGCCGTCCAAGGTAGGCGGCGCGTCCACCGTCCTGACCCAGAATCTGGGCGTAAAAATCATGAACGGGCAGGGTGCGCGATAGAGCCCTGTAGCGCTGCAGCTTCTGCAGGGCGGGATGATAACCGCTCGCCTCGTCGGCGCCGGAATCCAGAAGGCTTTTCCAGACACTGACGGATGGCAACCTTCCCACGGCCAACGCGGCGATATCGTCTTCGCCAAGGTTGAACAGCGGGCTTTTCAACAGGGCAGCCAGCGACAGGTCATCCTGTGGCAGAAGAACGAAACGGCCGAGCGCCATCAGGTCCTGCACCGCGATGTGGTTGGTCAGCACCAACCGGTCGGCACCGGCAACGGGAATGTTCTGCCGGGTCTTCAGAGCACGGGTCAGCGCATTGACGAACGCGTCGCGCTTGCGCACGAGAACGATGACATCGCCCGGTTGCATCGGCCGTTTGACGCCTTTCTCGATCACCGTTTCCCGGCCGATCCAGTCGGCAAGCACAGCGGCAATGCGCTGCGCCAGAATATTGGCCGGTGCATCTTCGGGCGTTGCGTCGAAGGCTGCTGTCCAGTCGTCTTCCTGAATGCTGTCGGCCGGCGCGATTGCTTCCCAGACCTCAACGAGACCGGGATGGCCGATGCGGTTGGACGCGTGCACCACGGCATCATTGCGGGCGCTGAGGCCACGGGCATGGACCGGATTTTCAAACACGGTATCGACGGCTGAGAGCACATCTTCGGTCGAGCGGAAGGAGAGCTGCAGCCGGATCGGGCTGAAGATCTTGCCGCCATCGCGAACCCGCCGCTCGGTCTCGATGCTCTCATTGGAAAACCGTTCGGGCCGGGCGCCCTGGAACGAGTAGATCGACTGCTTCTCGTCGCCGACGGCAAACATCGTCCGGTTGCCGCCGCGCGCCGTTTCGCCGGAGAAGAAGTCCTCGGCGAGCGACTGGATGATCGTCCATTGTACAGGGCTGGTATCCTGCGCCTCATCGACGAGGATATGATCGATGCCTTGGTCGAGCTTGTAGTGGATCCAGCGGCTGACATCACCGCGTGACAGAAGCGTCGCCGTGCGGTTGATCAGGTCATCGAAATCCAGCTGGCTGCGGCTTTTCTTGATGTCCTCATAGTCGTTGTTCAGCCGGTCGGCGAGCACCAGCGCGGCCTTGGTTGCGTCGAACATCGCAATCAGGTTGAGCCTGTCTATGGCAGCGATGACATGATCGCGGGCAGCATTGACAATGCCCTCCAGATCCGGCGCCTTGTCGCGTATTCCCTTGGACAGGAACGTCGAATCGGCCCTCGGTTTTCCGGACTTGGTGAAGAACAGGTCCTTCAGCGCGTTATAGCGTTGCAGCGGCTCGACGAGCTTGGCGGCTGCGCGCAGGCCATCGGCAAAATCCGTAACCTTGGTGCCACCGCTTGAGAGTGCAATGCCGATGTAACGCTCTAGCGCCGCGCCGTTCAGTCCCTTCAACGGCCAGAAGCCGGCTATTGCTGTTTGCGTTGTTTCATCGGGTTCGAGCCCCAGAGCCAGGCGAAGCGCCGGATCGATGCCGCCCTTGCTGGCGGCATCATCGAGAAACAGTTGGATCGGCGTGCGTTGCGCAACGATCGCCGACAGCAGTTTTTCCAGCCCGGTGTCATCGGCAAGATCGAGCACCGTGGCAAAGGCCTCGGTCAACTCGTGGTCGTCCTCGCTTGCGGTAGCCGTCAGCAGCGCCCGCCGTGCATCGGCCAACAATGTCGCAGAAGCGCGGTCGTCCAGAACGGAAAAATGACCGGCGACATTCGCTTCCAGCGGAAATTGATGCAGCAGGGCTTCGCAGAAAGCGTGGATCGTCTGGATTTTCAGGCCGCCGGGTGTTTCGAGCGCCCGCGCAAACAGGCGGCGGGCTTCCTGGCGTTTCAGAAGATCGGGCCGCTCGCCCTCGATCGCTGCGATCCTGTCGTCCAGGGCGTCATCATCCAGTGTCACCCATTCGGCCAGCCGTTCGAATACCCGGTTCGACATTTCCGACGCCGCCGCCTTGGTATAGGTCAGGCAGAGGATCGCCGAAGGCCGGCAGCCGGAGAGCAGAAGCCGGATAACCCGCTGCGTCAGCACATGCGTCTTGCCCGAGCCGGCATTGGCCGACACCCAGGCGGAGCGGGCGGGGTCGGAAGCGAGCGCTTGTTTGGCTGAGGTCCAGTCGAGCCAGGCCTGCGGCGTCGGCTCGAGCGGGCCGAAATCGTCATCCGTCATTGCTGTCATCCTCGCCTTCCGCCGTTGCCCATTCGGCAACGCGGGCCAGATGGTCGTATTCGCCGCCGTAATCGCGCTCCTTCTGGACGATCAGGCGGGAGGCGAAGCCATATTTGCCGCTCATCAGGGCAGCCAGAAGCCCGGTCAGCTCCTTCAGCGAATCCTCGGCCAATTGCTCGGCCGACTTGTTCTCGACATTGGCGCGCTCCTTGGCATGCTCGTTGTTGACCTCCTGAACGGCAAATCGTTCGCCGGGTTTCAGGCGGACGTAAAGCAGTGATTGCGGATGCTTTGCCCCGGTCTTCTGGAAGGCACCGGCCTTGAGCGCTGCGGCTTCCAGCGCCAGCTGTGGATCCAGCAAGGCGCGAGCCTCGTTGGTCGAGGGATTTGATCCAGTCTTGTAATCGATGATGACAGCGCTGCCATCGCCGAGAATATCGATGCGGTCAGCAATGCCGGTCAGCTTGATGCCGGACACGCCAAGCTCCATCGATGCGTAGAGTTCGGTAAAACTGTTCCGGATATCGGCCTGGCGGCTGATTTCCCAGTCGATAAAGGCCTTGCCGACGGCGGCAAAGCGCGGCCGCCAGACGATGTCGATATGAGCGGGCAGGGCCTGCTCGTTAAAAGCCGCGTCAAGAATCCGGCTCATTTCCTCTTGCGCTTGTGGCGATGCGGCATCCAGCTTCGCACGCACGAACCGCTCGACGATCTTGTGATACAGCGTGCCGCGTTCGGCGGCACCCGGATCGCGGTTGAATGGATCAATCGGCTGCAGGTGCAGGATGCGCCGCGCATAGACGGCATAGGGGTCGCGCCGTAGCCGGCTCACTTCGCTGAAGGAATAGCTGCGCGGCTGGTGCTCTGGCGATGGTTTCGGTTCCGGCCGTTTGGCCAGCGGCTGGGTCACACCCTGATCGAGCATTCCGGCCCATTGCTGATAATCCCGCCCGTTGTCCCGAAGCGTTGCCGCAAACGGCTTGCCGCCGACCGCCAGAAGCCGCTGCAGCCAGCGGGAGGCGACGGTCGGGGTGGCACCCTTGCGCATGGCGCGGGTCAGAATGAGCTTGCGCGTGCCGCAAGCCATCTGGAAATCGTGGGCCAGCTGGCCAATCCGCCGTTCCGGCGGTTCAAGCCCCATTGATGTTTTCATGGTGCGTGACAGGAAGGGATCGTTTGCCGTCTGGCCGGGCCAGGTGCCTTCGTTCATGCCGCCGAGAACGACCAGATCGACGCTTTGAAGGCGGGATTCGAGTGCGCCGAAAATGAACACACGCGGATGACGCATCGAGCGCGGCTTGATCGATTCGCTTGCCGACAAGGCCTCGACAATATCGCCCCATTGCGGCCCGTCTGCCGTCAGCTGGCCTTCTGTCTCGATGACGGAGCGCAACTGTGTTGCCAGTGCTTCGCCGGCTTCACCTGACCACAGCCCGGCGAGACTGCCCTGTTCATCGACGGCAACGGCTTCGAGAGCAACCCCGGTTTTTTCGGCCCATTGCGACAGCGGCAAGGCTGCCGTCAGCCCCCTGCCGCTTCTGTGATGGCGCACTAGGGTCCCCGCCAACGGCTCGGCTGCCGCGGCAATGCGCCGGGCAAGATCGCGGGCCTGTTCGATGGCCGCGTCATCGATCTGGCCGCGCCATTCCGGCAGGTGTTTCTTGCCGATTTCGTGCTGCAGCGTCTGATCGAGAAGGGTTTCCAGCTCCGAAATATCGGCGCTGCCAGTGCCGCCGCGCAGCGCCATCAGCTCCAGCGTCGTGGCGGCAGCGTTCATCGCCTCGGCCGAGAGGCCGAAACGGGCGAGCGGATGTTTGAGGAGTGCCACAATCGATACCGGGTCGCCCGGCCGCAACGCTGCTTCAAGCAGCAGACGGGTCAGGCTGCCTGGTCCGGTGGACGAGAGCGGCGTGCCGGCGGAATCGTCGGCCTCGATCCCGAAGCGCATCAGCTCAGTGGCCACGCGACGGGCCAGATCGCGGTCTGGCGTGATCAGCGCCGCCTGGCTGTCATCGTTGCCATGCAGCGCAAGCCGCAAGGCTATTGCGATAGCCGTTGCCTCCTCACGCTCATTGGTCGTTTCGATCAGCGCCGCATCGGAGAACGCAGCGGTTAGCTGAATGGGATCGATATCACCGCGTAGAGCCGTCCAGCCGCTGGTCGCCTGCACCGGCAAAAGGGCATGGGAGATCAGCTCAGCCCGGTAATCGAGATCAGGCTCCGAGTTGCCAAGAACCGAAACGTCCTGACGCGAAACCTCCATGAGCTTCAGCAGGCGGAAGAATCCGTATTGCGGATGGCTGCGGCTGGCCGAATCCGGCCTGCCGGTCAGCGTCCCGGTTTCTGGCGCGATCATCATCCACTCGGCGTCGCTCATCGTCTGGTCGAGGCCGGGAAGGACGATGGTGCCATTGGGAAGTTTCTGGACCGCCGCGATCAGCTTGGCGGTTGCCGGGATCGAGCCGGTGGAGCCGGCAATAATAATCGGACCGGTGACCTTGCCGTTCGCGATCCGCAAGGCTTCGGCCTCAAGGATGGCGTTGCGGTGGCGGGCGGGAGAGGACTGTTTCAGTTCCTCCAGCCGTGCTGGCCAATAGGTGCTGGCAATTTTCAGGAATGCCAGCGTCAGCTGCCACCAGAGTGCATGGTCAGCGTCATCGAGCTTGTCGAGCGCGTTCCAATCCAGCTCTTCCGTCTCCATCGCGTCGATGATTTCGGAGAGATTGCGGGCCAGCCAGATGGCATCGGCAGGGCTTGCCGGAGCGATCAGCGGACTTTCCGCGTGCACGTCGAGCACGGCCTTCGGCAGCTGGTTTCGCCAGGCAAGAATGAGACAGCCGAGCTCGATAAGCCGCGCAATGTTGGGCAAGGGTGGTGCGAGATCGAGGATCGCCGGGATTTCGGCATCGAAGAAGCCACTGTCATCATCGGTTTCGCCGAGCGCCCGGATCATTGGCAGGATCGCCGAGCGCCCACCAAGGCAATCCACCAGTTCAGAGCGCAGCACGCGGGCCGAGCGCCGGGTCGGCACGAAAATGGTGACGCCAGCAAGCGACAGCGGGTCGGCCGTGTCGTAGCGGAAACCCGGAACCAGTTCGCCGGAACACAGCTTCTCGACAACGGTCTTCAGGAAGGGAAGGCCGGGCGGAATGGTGAAGACGTTGGAGACCGCGTCCGTCACGTCATCAGGCTCCTGTTACAAGCTGGCGGATCGCATCTTCGGCCTGGCCGATCGCCTCGGGCGTGCCGACGGTTAGCCAGTGACCATCGAGAACGATGCCGGAAAGCCGGTTCCGGGCGATTGCCCGGTCGAAATAGATATTGAGGTTGAAGGCGTCATCCGGAGCGTCAGCGAAAAGGCCACTGTGCAGCGCGATGGCGCCGGCATAGACGACGGGATTGTCCATACCGTCTTTGTAACGCGACAGTCGCCCTTCTTGATCGAGCGAGAAATCCAGCTTGCCATTGTGTCCGGTCGTATCTTCGTTGCGCACGCAAAGCAGCGCCATGTCCATCGTTTCGGGATCGAAGAAGGATGCGAGCCGTTCGAGATTGGAGGGCGCATCCGACTTTTCTCCGACCCAGAACAGGTCGGCATTCATCACCAGAACCGGCCCCTCCGGCAGAAGCTTCAATCCCTTGGCCAACCCACCACCGGAGTTCATCAGCGCCGCCCGCTCGTCGGAAATCACGATGTTTGGCCGGCTTCGCTCAGCCAGATGCGCTTCCATCCGGTCGGCAAAATGATGGACGTTGACCGCCGCCGTCGTCACGCCTGCAGCCTCCAGAAGATCGAGCACATAGTCGATCATCGGCATGCCTGCGATCGGAACCAACGGTTTCGGCATGGTGTCGGTAATGGGGCGCAGACGGGTTCCAAGCCCCGCGGCAAGCACCATGGCGTTTTCGATGATGGACATGGGCACACGCATTCCGCTGAAGCTTCAGCCGTTGATTCGGCTTAAAGGATTCCAGCCTTTATGCACCAATCGCGCAAGGGTGCGAGCGCTTCGTGTTGCAGCGCCACTTCGAGATAGGAAAATGTCCGCGGCATGTGCTTCATGTAGAGAGGCTTGCCGTCACGCTGCATCAGCCGCACCCAGATGCCCACGAGCTTGCAATTACGCTGCGCTGACATCAGATGCCAGTCGCGCCGGAATGTCGCTTCATCGAAGGAGCCAAGAGCGTGGCGTTCGGAGCAATAGAGCGACAGCATCGCATCGCGCAGCTCTGGCTCGATCGTGACGCGGGCATCCTGCGAGATCGAGGCGACGTCATAGGCGGTCGGGCCGATCATCGAATCCTGGAAATCGATGATGCCGATCCGCTCAAAACCTGCGTGATCACCGCGCCAGATGATGTTCGGCGAATGGAAGTCCCGCAGCAGCAGTTTCTGTTCTGACGAACCCAACAGATCGATCAGTTGGTCCCAGACCGCGAAATAACCATGACGCTCGGCATCGGAAGCTTTTTCGCCGCGCTTCCAGGGCAGGTACCAGTCGAGCAGCAGACTGGTTTCGATCTTCATCGCCGTGCGGTCGAAATCGGGGATGTGGTGGGTGACGGCGCCGAGGGAAATATCCCGTGTCACGGGCTGCGCATGCAGATGCGCCAGCACGCGGGCGCTTTCCAGATAACGCTCGGCAATCGGTTGTCCCTCTGCGTCGAGAATACCCTCACTGCCGAGGTCTTCGATCAGCAGGATGCCGGCATCGAGATCGGCCTCATAGATATCCGGTGCGCAAAAGCCCTTAGTCCGAATATCGTGGGCGACGGCGACGAAGGGGATGACATCTTCGGCGATATGGGCGAGCTGCTGATAATATTTGCCGTCCTGAAGGATGGGGCCGGGCTTGTGACGGGCCGAGTCCATCAGGATGCGGGCGGGTTCGCCGGGCATGAGAATGCGTTCATAGGCACGTGCGGAAGCGTCGCCGCTCAGATGCCGGCGCTTGGCATCGCCAAGACCCTGCTGTTTGAGAAAAGCGCGGATGGCAAGGCTGCGTTCAATCCGCGCAAGGGCGGAAGCTTCGCCGGTGATCGTGACGGTGCGTCCGTCACCAAGATGAGAAAACGTGGCGGTCAGCCGTGACTTCGGCAGCGCTGCCAGGGCATTTTCCGGCCATTCCACCAGGCAGATACCCTCGGACAGGGCCTCGTCGAAACCTAGCTCGTCGAGTTCCGAAACGTCGGCCAGCCGGTAGAGATCGAAATGCGAAACCGGAATACGAAGGTCGTAGCTTTGGACCAGCGTGAAGGTCGGACTTGGAACCTCCAGCATCTCGTCGTCGGCCATGGCGCGCAGGAAGGCGCGTGCCAGTGTCGATTTGCCCGCACCAAGATCGCCCGACAGGGCGAGACAGTCGCCGGCCTTCAAGGCCAGCGCAAGGTCTTCGCCGAGCTCGATGGTCGCCGCCTCGTCCTTGAGGGTGAGCTCGATCACCTGCATTATTCCGCCGCGGCGATCTGTGGCAGTTCGCCGGATGGGATGCGGCAGGTCACTTCCGTTCCTTCGCCTTCGCGGCTTCGGATTGATACAGTTCCGTGATGCAGGCTGACGAAACTTTCGACGATTGACAGTCCAAGGCCGGCGCCACCATGCTGGCCATGGCTTTCGAACCGCTTGAATACGGTGTCGAGCACATCCTGCGGAATGCCGGCGCCGCTGTCGGTGACGCTGAACACAAAATCGCTGCCCTCGCGGCGGCACTTCAGGCTGACGGTGCTGCCGTCAGGGGCAAAATTGGCGGCGTTGGTCAAAAGCTTGATGAGGATCTGCTTCAGACGTTGATGATCGGCGACGAACAGACCCAGCATATCCGGCGTATCGATCTGCAGGGTGACGGCGCTTTCCTGCAGCCTGTCGGCCATCTGCAGCGACACTTCATCGAGGAAGTCGGTCAGGTTGATTTCCGAGAGGTCAAGCTCGACGATGCCCGCATCGACGGTTGCCAGATCGAGAATATCATTGACGATCGTCAGAAGCAGTGAGGACGAGGTGGAAATGTGATCGACATATTCCGCCTGCCGTTCCGTCAGCGATCCGAAGGTGGGCGTTTTCAGGAGGTCGGCAAAGCCGATGATATTGGTCAGCGGTGAGCGCAGTTCATAGGATACGTGCTGGACAAAATCGTTTTTCAGATGGTCCGCCATCCGCAGCGCATCGTTCTTTTCGGTCAGTGCGCGCTCGACCCTTGCGCTGTCGGTGATGTTGACGAAGGTCAGCATCGTCTGGGCGTTGGGTAGCGGGATGACGGCGAAATCGAGGATCAGGCCGGTGCGCAATTCGAGAATACCCTGGCAGGACGGGCGTTCGTCGTCGAAGCTGGTGATAAGATGCGAAAACTGCTTCCAGCCATCCGGCTGGTCGTAGGACGGCGCACAGGCCTGCTCGATGGAGCGGATATGCGTCCCTGGCTTTGCCTCGAGCTCGGTGACGCCCCAAAGTGCGCGGAAGGCCGGATTGGATAGCTTGATGCGGCCGTCGGGGCCGAACACGGCGACGCCTTCGGACAGATGGTCGATGGTCTCGCCCTGGACCTGGACCAGCGTGTTGTAGCGGGTTTCCAGATCGACTTTCTCGGTCAGGTTCTCAAACACCCAGGTTGCGCCGCCTTGCGGGCGGGCGGTGGCGAACACACGCAGGGTCTGGCCGTTGGGCAGATGCCAGAGGTCGGATTGCGTCTCGATCGCCTGATAGACAGCGAGCGCCCCATCCTTCCATTGCTTCCAGTTCAACTGTTCGGGCAGTTTGCCGGCGGCGCGCAGCCGGTCGAGGATTTCGCCATTGCCGGGCTTGCGCTCAAGGAAGCCCATGTCGAGGTCCCACAGGCGCTGGAAAGCCTGGTTGTAGAACTGCAACTGCTGACTGCCATCGAAGATCGCGACGGGCGTTGCAAGATGATCGAGCGTTTCGGCGTGGCTCTTCAGGGTGCGGTTGAGCTCCTCGCGAACGGCCTCGACATCGGAGACGTTGATCGCCATGCCGGCAGAACCGCTGGTGCTCTTGGCGTCAACCACGTCGAAGAACGTCCGGTTTCCACGCACGACGGTGGAGACCTTGTCGCGATAGGGCGAATCATAAGTGCTGATGACGCGGATTTTCTCACGGGCTACAGTTGCCAGAAGCTCACGGCTCTCCTTGACTGCAGCGGACGGATCGGCGGCTTCAACGGCTTCGGCATAGGCGTCGTTCACCCACAGAAGGGCGCCGTCCGGCCCACGCTGCCAGACAGGCAGATCGATCGCATCGAGCAGCGTGTGCAGGTTAGAAAGCGAGCCGTGCAGGCGGTCGCGTTCCATTTTCACTTCCGCAAGCTCGGCTCGCAGATTGTTCAGCGCCACGAACCGGACGAAGGCACGGCCGCCGGAAACGCGGCCCTGGGTTTCTATGATTTCGCTCCGGCTGGTTTCGACGATGAGGTCGAAGCTCTCGGCATTGGAGCGCAGCAGTTCGATGGCTCTTTCCAGCTCGGATGCCGATTGCGATTTCATCCAGCGGCCGAAAGCGAGGAAGTCACGGTCATCCTGGGGTGCGCCGGTTTCGGCCGGTAGCTGGCCGAGAAATTCGGGTTTGTTCGACTGGCCTTCCCAGACGACAATGCGCCGGTTCTTGTCGGCGATCAGCGCCTGGAATCGCGAAATCCGATGGTTGGCATCGGCCAGCGCCGTGTTCAGTTCCCGGTTGTCGATTTCCATATTGCCGCGCTGGCGGATCAGCCAGATAGCGGAGAGCATTGCCGCAGAAACGATGCCGATCAGCACGGAAAAGGTGACGACTTCGGACGAACCGAAGAGGTTGGCTGTTGCGACGCCCTCAGCCGCCGCAAAAGCAGGGCAAGCAAAAGCGACGAGCGTCGAGCTTGCCATGAACCGGCGCAACAGGGACGGAATCCGGCTGCCGACGCGTTTCAAAGGACCTGTTTCCATGGCGTGCTTCCCCGTTTGCACCACATATGACCAATGTGCCGGAAAACCCGAATCACGTGATCATCTGTGTATTCAATACCTTGAAGCGTGCCCCGGCCTTTCGGCCAGGTAACGTTCAAAGCTCATTCGCCTGGGTGCAAATCGCCACGCAGTACCAAATCGAAATCCCGCCAGGGCAGGCCTCGTTCAAATCCGATTGCAGTCCGGCATGTCTTCGTCTGTTTGCCGCCTCAACGACAAGACATCCCATTCGCGACGCGTCTGTTCCGCATCTTCGTCACGAATCATTGTGCCAAAAACATACGCCTTCGGGGAATCCTCGGGAAGGGCAGGGCAAAAAAAGAGGCCACGATCTTTTGTCAAGATCGCGGCCTCTATATGTTGTGGATTATCCGGGTAAGGACTAGTAGCGGTAGTGTTCAGCCTTGAACGGGCCTTGCGGCTTAACACCGATATAGCCGGCCTGTTCTTCCGAAAGCTCGGTCAGCTTGGCGCCGAGCTTGGCGAGGTGAAGGCGTGCGACCTTCTCGTCGAGGTGCTTCGGCAGGATATGAACGCCCTTTTCGTACTGATCACCCTTGGTGAACAGTTCGATCTGGGCCAGCGTCTGGTTGGTGAACGAAGCCGACATGACGAAGGACGGGTGGCCGGTGGCATTACCGAGGTTGAGCAGGCGGCCTTCCGACAGAAGGATCATGCGGTTGCCCTTGGGGAACTCGATGAGGTCAACCTGCGGCTTGATGTTGGTCCATTTCAGGTTGCGCAGTGCGGAAACCTGGATTTCGTTGTCGAAATGGCCAATGTTTCCAACGATCGCCATGTCCTTCATCTCGCGCATGTGGTCCATGCGGATGACGTCCTTGTTGCCGGTCGTCGTGATGAAGATATCGGCCGAAGACACAACGTCTTCCAACTGAACGACTTCAAAACCGTCCATGGCGGCCTGCAGGGCGCAGATCGGGTCAACTTCCGTGACCTTGACGCGGGCGCCAGCGCCAAGCAGCGAAGCAGCAGAGCCCTTGCCGACGTCGCCGTAACCGCAAACGACTGCAACCTTGCCGGCCATCATGACGTCGGTGCCGCGGCGGATGCCGTCGACCAGCGATTCCTTGCAGCCATACTTGTTGTCGAACTTCGACTTGGTAACCGAATCGTTAACGTTGATCGCGGGGAAGGGCAGCAGGCCCTTGGCATGCAGCTGGTAGAGACGGTTGACGCCCGTTGTGGTTTCTTCGGTCACGCCCTGGATGGCATCGCGCTGTTTGGTAAACCAGCCCGGCGAAGCGGCCAGGCGCTTCTTGATCTGGGCAACGAGGATTTCTTCTTCTTCCGACTCCGGCTTCGAGAGAACGTCCTCACCGGCTTCGGCGCGGGCACCGAGCAGGATGTACATGGTGGCGTCGCCGCCGTCATCGAGGATCATGTTGGAAACGCCGCCGTCGGCCCACTGGAAGATCTGGTCCGTGTAGGTCCAGTAGTCTTCCAGGCTTTCACCCTTGATGGCGAAGACCGGGACGCCAGATGCCGCGATCGCGGCGGCAGCATGGTCCTGCGTCGAGAAGATGTTGCAGGAGGCCCAGCGAACTTCCGCACCGAGCGCGACCAGCGTCTCGATCAGGACAGCCGTCTGGATGGTCATGTGCAGCGAACCGGTGATGCGGGCGCCCTTCAGCGGCTTGGACGCGCCGAATTCCTCGCGGCAGGCCATCAGGCCCGGCATTTCCGTTTCGGCAATGATGATTTCCTTGCGGCCGAAATCGGCAAGGCCGATATCCGCAACAACATAGTCGTTTTTCGTGCTCATGAGAGTCTCCGGGCTGGTGCCATGCACGAAGTCCTGACGTTTTGGCAGGGCCGGGCAGGGCGCACTATAATTCGGCACTTCCCGCAGTCTGCAGGAGGTTTGTTCCTCAATTATCAGGAAAAGTGAACAGGAGCAACAGGACATAAAGAAGTCTTTATGTCTTTATGTGTTTCCGCCCGAGCCTAGATTTCTTCGCCGAACTTGTCGGCAACCAGTGCGTCGAGAGCATCGAGAGCCTCCTGTGCCTGACGGCCGCTGGAGGTGACGGAAACCGAACAGCCGGTGCTGGCAGCCAGCATCATCAGGCCCATGATCGAAGTGCCGCCGACAGTCATACCGTCCTTCGAGACGTGGATTTCGGCATCGTAGCCTTCGACCGTCTGTACGAACTTGGCAGACGCGCGGGCATGCAGTCCGCGCTTATTGACGATCAGGAGGTCGCGGGAGAGGGTCATGACCGGAGTCCCGTTATTTTCCACTGAGGACACGGCTTGCGACATTGATGTATTTCCTGCCTGCTTCGGACGCTTCGACGAGTGCCTTGTCCATATCGCTCTCGCCTCGGACTCCGGCCAGTTTGATCAGCATGGGAAGGTTGACACCGGCAATCACTTCAACGGTGCCACTCTGCATGACCGAGATTGCCAGGTTGGACGGCGTGCCGCCAAACATGTCTGTAAGGATAATAACGCCATTGCCTTCATCGGCAGCAAGAACAGCGTGCAGGATATCCTGCCGGCGCTGATCCATGTCATCCTCGGGGCCGATGCAGACAGTCTCGATTGACTTTTGCGGACCAACGACATGCTCCAGCGCATGACGAAACTCTTCAGCCAGCTTGCCGTGTGTGACAAGCACAAGTCCGATCATGGTGTCTTCGCTCCAACTGCATCTGCAAATCTATAAGGAGGGTCAGATATCGCAATGCAGCAATTTCGTCCACCTTAGGGCGGCCATCTTGGCAAGGAAAAGCCGAATGGCAAGTTAAAAATCCGCAAATGCTGCTTTAAAAGGCATCAAAGTCCTTGAAAATTGGCATTTTGAGGTAAAATAAGCCGCAGAATTTCAAAGGAATTCAAGCCTTCGGCCATGGGAAGGCGGTACAAGGGTAAAAAATCACCGGACGGCAAAGAAAACCTCTCGTTTTCCGGGGGTAAACGCGGCTCAAACGGCGATTTGACCGGCAGAATGGCAAAATCGATTGCGGCGGCCGGTATCGTCTCGACGGCAAAGATCCCTGCACCGCGGACTTCGGCAAGGCCTGCAATCGCGGCGGGCCGGCGGGCGATAATGTGCCCGTCATGCACTGAGATCAGCACCTGATCATCCGAGACGAGCGCCGCAAACAGCCCGCAATTCCTTGCCGCCGACAGGCAAGAGAGCGCCAGCATTGACTTGCCTGCGCCGGACGGGCCAACAAACAAAAAACCCTGGGTTCCAAGCACCACGGCGGTCGCGTGAACATTGACCGCCGGGTGGGTCATGCGTGACTTTCGATCGGAAGCGAAAGAATGAAACGGGCGCCGGTAATCTTGCCGCTCGCATCCATCATGTTCTCGGCCTTCAGCGAGCCGCCATGGGCTTCGGCGATCTGGCGGGAGATGGAAAGACCAAGGCCCGAATTCTGGCCAAAATCCTCGCCGTCGGGACGGTCCGTGTAGAAGCGTTCGAAAATCCGGTCGATGTCTTCGGCCTGGATGCCCGGGCCGTTATCCTCGACATAGATGATGCAACGGCTGCGGGTCCGGGTCAGGCGCAGGACGATGCGTCCACCCTGGTCCGGAACGAATGACCGGGCATTCTCGATCAGGTTGGTGATGATCTGCCCAATGCGCAACTCGTAGCCGCCCACATCGAAGCGCGCCTTCGGATTGTCCTTGCGCTCGACGACGAAGCTTAGTTCGACGGCCTTCTTGCCGCTGCGGATCTGCCGGGAGATATCGACAAGGCCACCGAGCAGCTTTTCCAGATCAACGGCTTTTGCGTCGCTGCGGGCAAGCTCGGCATCGAGCCTCGAGGCATCGGAAATATCGCTGATCAGCCGGTCGAGGCGGCGCACGTCGTGCTGGATGACGTCCATCAGCCGCTTCTTGGAATCGTCGGTGCGGGCGAGCGGCAGCGTCTCGACGGCGCTGCGTAGCGAAGTCAGCGGGTTCTTCAGTTCGTGGCTGACATCGGCGGCAAAGTTCTCGATCGCGGCGATACGATCGTAGAGCGCCGTCGTCATTTCGCGCAGCGCAACCGACAGGTTGCCGATTTCGTCCTGGCGGGAGGAGAAATCCGGGATTTCCTCACGCTCCTTGGCGCCGCCGCGCCGCACGCGGATGGCAGCTGCCGACAGCCGGCGCAAGGGGTTGGCAATGGTGCTCGACAAGAGCAGCGACAGGATGACGTTGACGAGGGCGGCGACGCCGAAGACGCGAATGATCGCCAGCCGCTCGGCGTGAACGATCTTGTCGATATCACCGGCCTGCGTTGACAAAAGCAATACACCGAGAACCGCACGGAAGCGCTGAACAGGCACGGCAACAGAGACGATCAACTCGCCCTTTTCGGTGACGCGCACAACAGCGCCACGAACACCGGTCAACGCATTCATGACTTCGGGATAGATCGCGCCGTTCCCGCCCGGAGGTTCCTTGTAAAGCGGCAGATTACCCGGTTGCAGCACGCGGTTGAACCAGGAGTTGAACCGTTCGGACCATGTCGCGGCTTCCGGCTCGATCGGTGGCAGGTCGAAACGCAGCACCTGGCCACCGGTATAGAGATGGCGGGAATCCAGCAGCAGGTCGGCGTCGGCATCGAACAGACGGGCGCGGGTGCGGGTCGGCGAGATCAGCCGCCGCAGCACCGGTGCCACACGTTCCTGATTGATCGGGAATTCGAGATCCTCGTCGCTGGGCAGCGGCGTGATGCTTTGGCCGGCCTGCAGTTCCAGGAGTTTTTCAGGATCGATGGTGATCGAGTTGGTATCGACGGAAGCAGACGCCGCAATGGCGCCGGCGATGATTTCTCCTTGTGTCAAAAGACTTTCGACGCGTGCATCGATCAGCCCCTCGCGGAACTGGTTCAGGTACATGATGCCGCCGACAAGCACGACCAGTGCGACGAGATTGAAGAACAGGATGCGGCGCGTCAGGCTGGAAAAGACGGCGTTGCCGAAGATGCGGCGAATCAGCGTGAAGGGATGCGCCCACTTGCGGCCCGCTGCCGCCCGTGTTTCGCTGTCATCCATATCGATGTTTCGCAAGACTTCGACCAAGCCTTCAACTCCCGCTTTCGCGGCCCCTGTATGTCAATGGCAGGTTACTGCCGTCCGCCCGGGGGCGGAATGGAGATTACGCTCTTGTATCTCACGTTGGCGCGGAGCCGTATCATACAGCTCCGTCCTTGGCCACGCCAGACATGCACATCAGGGTAGATGCCCGGCGTGGTCAGGAGACAAGGCTGGGCTTCAGGCGGATTCGCGGAAGCGGTAACCGACGCCGTAGAGCGTTTCGATCATGTCGAAGTCGTTGTCGACCATCTTGAACTTCTTGCGCAGCCGCTTGATGTGGCTGTCGATGGTGCGGTCATCGACATAGACCTGCTCATCATAGGCAGCGTCCATCAAGGAATCACGGCTTTTCACCACGCCGGGGCGCTGCGCCAGCGAATGCAGGATCAGGAACTCGGTGACCGTCAGGGTCACGGGTTCGTTCTTCCAGGTGCATGTGTGGCGCTCCTGGTCCATCGACAGCTGGCCGCGCTCCAGCGAGCGGGCCTGGATATCGGCTGCACTCTTGGCCGCGCCGCTGCCAGTGCTCGCGGCGGCCGCTGCTTCCCGGTTGGCCGAGCGGCGCAGGATCGCCTTGACGCGTTCAACCAGCAGTCGCTGCGAGAATGGCTTGGTGATGAAATCGTCGGCGCCCATCTTCAGGCCGAACAACTCATCGATCTCCTCATCCTTGGAGGTCAGGAAGATCACCGGAATATCGGATTTCTGGCGCAGGCGGCGCAGAAGCTCCATGCCGTCCATGCGCGGCATCTTGATATCGAAGATGGCGAGCTGCGGCGGCCGGGCAAGCAGACCGTCGAGCGCCGAGGCACCGTCGGTATAGGTTTCGACCTTGTAGCCTTCCGCCTCCAGTGCAATCGACACCGAGGTCAGGATATTCCGGTCGTCATCGACAAGTGCAATCGTCTGCATCGTATAGGGCTCCACCATTTCGCTGCGCCTCCGAGGCCAGCCCGGTTGTCCGGGCTCTGCTGCGGCAAGACGCGTTTCATGAGTATAAAGGTGGAACAAATTGTGGCGAAGTAAAATGCAAAAGCAACGAGCCGGATGCCGAGAGGGTGTTTCCGGCAAAAAAAGGATGTCTGAAAACGCGCGATTCAACCGATTAAAAAAGCGATATTTTCTTTTAAATCGATTAATATACTGAAATCATTATATTTTTTACGACAGCAATCTTGTCTTTTTGCCTCCGTCCTTTTATGGTCGCTAACATTCAACGTTCTGTCGGCAAACCACGGAGGAAAGCTGGACCATGCAGGAGCTCGGCATTCGCAACCCATCCCTTGGGCTGGAATCAATCGGTTTCAACAACCTGGACACGGTTCGGTACAACTTTGGCACCGCTGAACTCTACGAGGAAATCCTGCGCCGCAGCGAAGCGCAGCTGACCGCAGACGGGGCCGTGCGCGCCCTGACGGGCCAGCACACCGGCCGCTCGCCAAAGGACAAGTTCGTCGTTCGCGACGAAAATACCGCGGACGAAATCTGGTGGGACAACAACAATGCAATGTCGCCGGAGCATTTCGCCATCCTGCACCAGGACATGCTTGATCATGCCGAGGGCAAGTCGCTCTATGTGCAGGATCTGATCGGCGGTGCCGACGCGGAAAATGCCCTGCAGACCCGCGTCATCACCGAATTTGCATGGCACTCCCTGTTCATCCGCAACCTGCTGATCCGGCCGGAAACGGCGTCGCTCGCCAACTTCGCGCCGAAGCTGACGATCATCGACCTGCCGGATTTCAAGGGTAATCCTGCCCGTCATGGTTGCCGCACCGAAACCGTGATTGCCTGCAACTTCACCAAGGGCATCATTCTGATCGGCGGCACGTCCTATGCCGGTGAGATGAAGAAGTCTGTCTTCACTATGCTCAACTACCTGTTGCCGGCCAAGCGCGTCATGCCGATGCACTGCTCGGCCAATGTCGGTCCGGACGGCGACGCAGCCGTATTCTTTGGTCTTTCGGGTACGGGCAAGACGACGCTGTCGGCCGATCCGAAGCGCACGCTGATCGGTGATGACGAGCATGGCTGGGGCGAAGATGGCATCTTCAATTTCGAAGGTGGCTGCTACGCCAAGACCATTCGTCTGTCGGCAGAAGCCGAACCGGAAATCTTCGAGACCACCCGCCGTTTCGGCACAGTGCTTGAAAACGTCATTCTCGATGAAAACCGCAAGCCGGACTTCAACGATGGTTCGCTGACCGAAAACACCCGCTGCGCCTATCCGCTCGATTTCATCCCGAATGCCAGCAAGTCGGGAACAGCCGGGCATCCGGGCACGATCATCATGCTGACGGCCGATGCTTTCGGCGTCATGCCGCCGATCGCCCGTTTGACGCCAGACCAGGCCATGTATCACTTCCTGTCCGGCTACACCGCAAAGGTTGCTGGTACGGAAAAGGGCGTGACTGAGCCGGAAGCCACCTTCTCCACTTGCTTCGGTGCGCCGTTCATGCCGCGTCATCCGTCGGAATACGGCAATCTGCTCAAGGCTTTGATCGCCGAACATGGTGTCAATTGCTGGCTGGTCAACACCGGCTGGACTGGTGGCGCCCATGGCACGGGACATCGCATGCCGATCAAGGCAACGCGGGCGCTGCTCGCTGCAGCGCTTGATGGTTCGCTGGCCTCGGCCGAATTCCGCACCGACAGCAACTTCGGCTTTGCCGTGCCGGTTGCGGTACCGGGCGTCGATACCAGCATCCTTGATCCGCGTTCCACCTGGAGTGACGGCGTTGCCTATGACGCGCAGGCCCGCAAGCTGATTGATATGTTCGTTGCCAACTTCGCCAAGTTCGAAAACCATGTCGACGGCAGCGTCCGCGACGCGGCTCCCGGCGTGAAGCTCGCAGCGGAATAAAACAACCCTCACAGAGGGTTGCAGATGATGATTCACGTGAAACCCGGCACGAAAGTGCCGGGTTTTTGCGTTGCCGGTGGGTTCGCGCGTTTTCAACGCCTGTTTCCTGTGAGATAGAGCGATGGAAGGATGAAAACCACATGGCCAGCGATCCGCTTTACATCAACGACCGCATTGTGATCGCCGGCTGGGAGCTGACGGAGCAATTCGTGCTGGCCGGTGGGCCTGGTGGGCAGAACGTCAACAAGGTCTCGACCGCAGTTCAGCTGTTCTACGGCATCGCCGCTTCGCCGGCCTTGCCGGAGCGGGTGCGCGACAACGCCATCAAACTGGCGGGCCGCAAGGTTTCCAAGGATGGCGTGCTGATGATCGAGGCCAGCCGCTTCCGCAGCCAGGAGCGCAATCGCGAGGATGCGCGCGAACGGTTGAAGGAGCTGATTTTCAAGGCCGCCGAGCCGCCACCGCCGCCGCGCCGGAAAACCAAACCGACCAAGGGCTCGATCGAGCGGCGGCTGAAGGAAAAGACCGGGCGGAGCGAAGTCAAGAAGATGCGCGGCCGCCCGCAGAACGATTGATCGCGGCAATTTTCATCCGGGCCTTGTTTTTTTCCCATCACTGCACTCTGTTAGGGTTGAAGAAACCCGCAAAAGGAGATGCGCCATGGGTCTGTTCAGCTTTATCAAGAATGCCGGCAAGAAGCTCGGCATCGGCGGCGATGACGACGCACCGGATGTCGAAGCGGTGAAGAAGGAGCTGGCCTCCCACGATCTCGGCACCGATAAGGTCGATGTTGCGGTCGAAGGCGACAAGATCGTGCTGACCGGCGTGGTGAAGGACCAGTCCGCCTTTGAAAAGGCCGTTGTTGCCGTTGGCAATACGCTTGGCATCTCGAAGGTGGAAGCCGCCGAGCTCAAGGTCGCCGATGGTGCTGCGGCGCCCGTCGCGGCCAAGGAGCCGGTCTTCTACACTGTAAAGAAGGGCGACAACCTCTGGAAGATCGCCGAATCGCAGTACGGCAAGGGCAAGGGGGTGAAGAATACCGTCATCTTCGAAGCCAACAAGCCGATGCTGACCCATCCGGACAAGATCTATCCCGGCCAGGTCCTGCGTATTCCGGCGCTGGATTAAGCTTCATGAAAAGGCTCAGCGCGGTTCTGCTGGTTTTCCTGGCTGCTGCGGCAGCGATATTCAGCGGACCTGCGCTGGCTTTGACGTTCCGCGAGCCCGCCAAGGGATCGGCGGAGCGGGCTGCCATTATGGATACCCTGCGCCCGGCGGTGGAGGCCGAGATGCGCGGCCCGGTCGAATTCGTGGTCACCACCATCCGGGTGACGCCGAACTGGGCCTTTGTGCAGGTCGAGCCACAACGCCCCGGCGGCGGCGTGATCGATCCCGAGGAAACCGGTTTTGCCGGCGATACCGACATGATGGACGGGCTGACGGTCTATGGGTTGATGGGCTTTCAAGCCGGCCGCTGGAACCTGATCGACCATATGGTCGGCCCGACCGACGTCGGTTACGCCGACTGGCAGCAGCGTTACGGCGTTCCCGCTGCCTTGCTCGGGCTGGAATAGGTTTCCGATGAAGGCGCTGCCCCAAGGTGTCCGGCACATTCCGGATTTTCTCGACCGGGAAAAACAGGAAGCTCTGGTCGAGAGCATCCGGACCGTCGTGGCGGAAGCCCCGCTGTTCGTTCCGGCCATGCCCCGCACCGGCAAGCCGATGTCCGTGCGCATGACCAATTGCGGCTCGCTCGGCTGGGTGACGGACAAGGAACGCGGCTATCGCTATCAGCCGCACCATCCGGTCACCGGCAAACCATGGCCGGCAATGCCCGATGTGCTACTCGATATTTGGCGCGCGGTTTCCGGTACCTCAAAGGAGCCGGAGGCCTGCCTCGTCAATTTCTATGCCGATGATGCCCGCATGGGCCTGCATCAGGATCGTGACGAAAAGGATCTGGAAACGCCGGTCGTGTCGATTTCGCTGGGAGACAGCTGCCTGTTCCGCGTCGGCGGCACCGAGCGCAGCGGCGGAACGCTGTCGTTCAAGCTGTCGAGCGGCGATGTCGTCGTGTTGGGCGGCGAGGGGCGTCTCGCCTTTCACGGCGTCGACAAGATCTACCCCAACACGTCGACATTGCTGAAAAACGGCGGCCGCATCAACCTGACGCTCCGCCGCGTCACGCTGTAAGCGTCAGAGTTTGCGCAACGCCACTGTCTCGGTCAGGTGATTGGGGCCTTTTTGAAGAATAAGATCAGCACGCGGCCGGGTCGGCAGGATGTTCTGGCGCAGGTTCTTCAGGTTGATGTTCTGCCAAAGCCCCTCGGCGATCGTCAGGGCTTCCTCTTCGCTGACCTGCGCATAACGCTTGAAGAACGAATCCGGATTGCGGAAAGCGGTCTGGCGCAGCCGCATGAAGCGGTTGACGTACCAGGTGTGGATCAGACTCTCTTCCGCATCGATATAGATCGAGAAATCGAAGAAATCCGACACCATCGGCACGATCTTGCCGTCAGCGGGCAGATTGCGTGACTGCAGGACATTGATGCCCTCAAAAATCAGGATGTCGGGACGGTCCACCACCTGGAACTGGTCTGGCAGAACGTCATAGCTGAGATGGGAATAGCTTGGCGCCTGGACATTCGGCTGCCCGGCCTTGATCGCCGACAGGAAACGCAGCAGCGCGCCGATATCGTAGCTTTCCGGAAAGCCCTTGCGGTCCATCATGTTTTCCCGCAGCAGCGTCGCGTTGGGATAGAGAAAACCGTCCGTCGTCACCAGATCGACCTTCGGGCTCGATGGCCAGCGCGACAGAAGCTCGGCCAGAATACGCGCCGTCGTCGATTTGCCGACGGCAACGGAGCCGGCGATGCCGATCACAAACGGCGTCTTGGCATCGTTCGACATGCTGAGGAAAGCCTGGCGCTGGGCAAACAGCTTTTGCGAGGATTCCACGTGAGTCGACAGAAGACGGGATAGCGACAGGTAGATGCGCCGGACTTCGCTGAGATCGATCGGGTCGTTCAGCGAGCGCAGCCGCTGGACTTCATCGGCCGACAGGGTCAGCGGCGTGTCTGCCCGGAAATGCGACCATTCCTCAGCCGAAAAGAACCGGTAGGGCGAATAGTCCTTGTTGTCGAAATGATCCGGAATATCGGCCGGCGCGATGTCTTTTGCGGCGATGGTCATGACGTCTACCGGCTTGCCTTTTCCTGGAGGCCCGACTGGCTGGTGCGCCGTTCGAGTTCATCCATCACATCCTGCAACGGAATATCAGCAATTTTCAATACGACCATCAGATGATAGACCAGATCGGCACTTTCGGCGATCAGGTTGGTCCGGTCATTGGAAATCGCCGCGATCACGGTTTCGACGGCCTCCTCGCCAAGCTTCTTGGCGGCCTTCGCCTGCCCATGGGCAACGAGTTTGGCGGTCCAGGATTCGTCGGGTGACGCTTTTGCCCGCGTGGCGACGATCGCTTCAAGGTCGGAAAGGCTGAAATTGCTCATCTGTCTTTGTCCTGAAGCTCAATCGAGCCGCATGGCAATGCCATGCTCTGCCATATAGCGCTTGGTTTCGCCGATGCTATAGGTGCCGAAATGGAAGATCGACGCCGCCAGCACCGCGGTCGCATGGCCGTCGCGAATGCCTTCGACCATATGATCGAGCGTGCCGACGCCGCCGGACGCGATGACCGGCACGGACACACGGTCAGCAATGGTCCGGGTTAGCGCGATATCGTAACCGGCCTTGGAGCCGTCGCGGTCCATCGAGGTCAAAAGCAGTTCACCGGCGCCAAGCTTGACCATCTTTTCCGCAAACGTCACCGCGTCGATGCCGGTCGCATTGCGGCCACCATGGGTGAAGATCTCCCAGCGGTCTTCCTCGCCAGGCTTCGAGACTTTCTTGGAATCGATCGAGACGACGATGCATTGGTTGCCGAACTTGTCGGCTGCTTCAGCGACGAAATCCGGATTGCTGACAGCAGCGGAGTTGATCGACACTTTGTCGGCTCCGGCCAGCAGAAGCTTGCGGATATCGGCGACGCTGCGCACCCCTCCACCAACGGTCAGTGGCATGAAGCAATGATCGGCGGTGCGGGCCACAACATCGAAGATCGTGTCGCGATTATCGGAGGAGGCGGTAATGTCGAGGAAACAGAGTTCGTCAGCACCGGCAGCGTCATAGGCCTTGGCCGATTCGACGGGGTCACCGGCATCGATCAGGTCAAGGAAGCTGACACCCTTGACGACACGGCCGTCCTTGACGTCGAGGCAGGGGATGACACGGGCTTTAAGGGTCATGCCGCTTTTCCTTTCGCACTCTGGATGAGTGCCAGCGCTTCGGCCGGATCGATGCGTCCATCATAGAGCGCCCGGCCGGAGATCGCGCCTTCGAGCTTTGCCGCATCCGGCTGAACCATGCGGCGGATATCGTCCATTGAGGCAAGGCCGCCCGAGGCGATGACGGGGATGGAAACGGCATCGGCCAGTTCCAGCGTCGACTCCCAGTTGATGCCTGTCAGGATGCCGTCACGGTCGATATCGGTGTAGATAATGGCTGAAACACCGGCCCCTTCGAATTTCTGCGCCAGTTCGATGACACCGAGTTCGGAGGCTTCTGCCCAACCCTCGACCGCCACCTTGCCGCCCTTGGCATCGATACCGACGGCGACCTTGCCGGGGAATTTTTTACAGGCCTCGATCACCAGCGCCGGATCGCGCACGGCAACGGTGCCGAGAATGACACGCGCGAGGCCACGCGACAGCCAGTTCTCGATATGGTCGAGCGTGCGAATGCCGCCACCGAGTTGCACCGGGTTCTTCGTGGATTTCAGGATGGCATCGACGGCAGCACCGTTGACGGTCTCACCGGCAAAGGCGCCGTTCAGATCGACCACGTGGAGCCATTCGAACCCCTGGTCCTCGAAGGCCTTGGCCTGGGCGCCGGGGTCGGGATTGTAGACGGTCGCCTGTTCCATGTCGCCGAGCTTGAGGCGCACGCACTGGCCGTCTTTAAGGTCGATAGCGGGAAAAAGGATCATGTCAGGGCTTCCAGCGCAGAAAATTCGAAATGAGGGCGAGGCCGAGCGTCTGGCTCTTTTCCGGATGGAACTGGGCGCCTGCCGTGTTGTCCCGGGCAACAAACGCCGTCACCGTGCCGCCATAGGCCGTGGTGGCGATCAGGTCGTCCGGGTTTTCGACGGCCAGATGGTAGGAATGGACGAAATAGGCGTGCAATCCGTCCTCGCCGGTGGTGATGCCGTCAAACAGCGCATGCGGCTTCCTGAGTGTCAGCGTATTCCAGCCGATCTGCGGGATTTTCAGTGATGGGTCGGAGGGAACGATTTCGACGACGTCGCCCTTGATCCATCCAAGCCCCTGCGTAGTGGTCTTTTCCAGGCCGCGCGCCGACATCAGCTGCATGCCGACGCAGATGCCGAGAAACGGACGGGCGGATTGCTCGACGGCGTGCGCCAGTGCTTCGCGCATGCCGTCGACAGCATCAAGGCCGCGGCGGCAGTCGGCATAGGCGCCAACGCCGGGCAGAACGATCCGGTCGGCGCTGGCAACCCGGTCCGCCTTGTCGGTCAGCTCGATCGTGGCGTCGATGCCCGCTTCACGTGCAGCCCGTTCGAACGCTTTGGTGGCCGAGCGCAGATTGCCGGATCCATAATCGATGATCGCAACGCGCATCAGCGTTCTCCATAATTCTCAAAAAGGCCGACAGCAGCGCGATTGCCGCCGGTGGCTACCGTCGTAGCGGCCGGCAAGACCGGCGGCTGCCAGGTATCGGCGGCATCGGCGGTTTCCGCCGTTGTGTGGTCGTAGATCATTTCGGCGGTCGGCAGGTCATCGGCGGTGATGACCGATTGCAATGTCCAGCCCGCAGCCTCCAGGCGGCGGGCAATAAAGGCCGGACCTTCAAGCGCGACCAGCAGGCGCAAGGCCAACTCAATCAGGAAACCGGCCAGGCTCGGCTCCGGGGTCGCAAAGGCAACCAGCCCCTGCAGGATGGCGACAGCAATACCTGCCACCCATTGGCGCTGGAACAGAAGCCAGATTGCCGGGAAGATGAAGGCAATCCAGGAAAACTTGTCGGCGATGAACCGGGCGTCCACGTCGGTTCGCGGTGCGCCGGGAGATGTCAGAACCAGATAGGAGGCCATATCAGCCAACTTTCAAACTGGGCCGGATCAGACCAGCGTACCCTTGGTCGAGGGAACGCGGCCTGCCTGGCGCGGATCGATCTCTGTTGCCGTGCGAAGCACGCGGGCAACGGCCTTGAAGCAGGTTTCGGAGATATGATGGTTGTTGGCGCCATAGATGTTCTGCACATGCAGCGTGATGCCGCCGTGCTGGGCCAGCGCCTGGAAGAATTCGCGCACCAGTTCGGTATCGAACGTGCCGATCTTCGGCGCCGAGAAATCGACGTTCCAGACGAGGAACGGCCGGCCGGAGACGTCGACGGCCGCACGGGTCATCGTTTCGTCCATGGCAAGATCGAGCGAAGCGTAGCGGGTGATGCCGCGGCGGTCGCCAAGCGCCTTGGAAAGGGCCTGGCCGATGGCGATGCCGGTGTCTTCCACGGTGTGGTGGTCGTCGACATGGCGGTCGCCCTCGGCAACGATATCCATGTCGATCAGCGAATGACGGGAAAGCTGCTCCAGCATATGGTCGAAAAAGCCGACGCCGGTGGAAATCTGCGACGTTCCGGTGCCATCGATATTGACGGACACGGTCACCGAGGTTTCGTTGGTCTTGCGCGAAACGCTGCCGGTGCGGCTCACTTGCTTGTCGGCCATCAGGTTCTCCCGAATGTAATAGAGCCGCTCCTTATCAGGCGGTGGGCGAAATATCCAGAACTGCCGCCATGATTCTCGCAAGCGCGAAATGGTGCCGGATCGAGGCGGAGCATGGGAGCGCGGCGTGGGCTATTTGCAATCGGCAAAAGCGCTCTTACATAGGTTTCAACAGGGCCGATGTACGGCTCTTCGAAAAGCCCGCAAGCCGGGCAGGGTGGTTTCATGACAACGATTATTACCGTCCGCAAGGGCGGACAAGTGGTGATGGCCGGTGATGGCCAGGTGAGCCTCGGCCAGACCGTGATGAAGGGCAATGCCCGCAAGGTTCGCCGCCTCGGCAAGGGCGATGTTATCGCCGGGTTTGCCGGTGCAACGGCCGATGCCTTCACGCTGCTGGAGCGGCTCGAATCCAAGCTCGAGCAGTATCCGGACCAGTTGATGCGCGCCGCCGTCGAGCTTGCCAAGGACTGGCGCACCAACAAGTATCTGCGCAATCTCGAAGCGATGATGCTGGTGGCCGACAAGAACATTACCCTCGCCATCACCGGTAACGGCGATGTGCTTGAGCCGGAACACGGCACGATCGCCATCGGCTCGGGCGGCAACTACGCCTTCGCGGCGGCCCGCGCGCTGATGGATACCGATAAGAGCGCCGAGGAAATCGCCCGCAGGGCGATGGAGATCGCCAGCGATATCTGCGTCTACACCAACGGCAATATCATCGTCGAAAAGCTCGATGCCGCGTAATCGCGACGCAGTTCCGCGTAACCGGCGTATTTTTGAAAGAAGACCATGACCACATTTTCCCCCCGCGAAATCGTGTCGGAGCTCGACCGGTTTATTATCGGCCAGCACGATGCCAAGCGCGCCGTCGCCATCGCCTTGCGCAACCGCTGGCGCCGCCAGCAGCTTTCTGATGAGCTGCGCGACGAAGTCATGCCGAAGAATATCCTGATGATCGGCCCGACCGGCGTCGGCAAGACGGAGATTTCCCGCCGTCTGGCCAAGCTCGCCGGCGCGCCCTTCATCAAGGTCGAGGCAACGAAATTCACCGAAGTCGGCTATGTCGGCCGCGATGTCGAGCAGATCATTCGTGACCTCGTCGAAGTCGGCATCGGCCTGGTGCGCGAAAAGAAGCGCGCTGACGTCAAGGCCAAGGCGCATCTGAACGCGGAAGAACGCGTGCTTGATGCCTTGGTCGGCGCGACCTCCTCGCCCGCCACCCGCGACAGCTTCCGCAAGAAGCTCAGGGCTAATGAGCTGGACGACAAGGAAATCGACATCGAGATCGCTGATACGGCAACGCCGGGCGGCGGCTTCGAAATCCCCGGCATGCCCGGTGCCAATATCGGCGTTCTCAACCTGTCGGAAATGTTCGGCAAGGCGATGGGACAGCGCACCAAGAAGGTTCGTACAACCGTCAAGGAAAGCTATGGCATCCTGATCAACGACGAATCCGACAAGCTGCTCGACAATGAGGAGATCCAGCGCGAAGCGGTACGTTCGGCGGAGAATGACGGCATCGTCTTCCTCGACGAGATCGACAAGATCGCTGCCCGCGATGGCGGCATGGGCGCCGGTGTTTCACGTGAAGGCGTGCAGCGCGATTTGCTGCCGCTGGTCGAAGGCACGACGGTCGCGACCAAGTATGGCCCGGTGAAGACCGACCATATCCTGTTCATCGCGTCCGGTGCCTTCCATGTTGCCAAGCCGTCGGATCTTCTGCCGGAACTGCAGGGCCGCCTGCCGATCCGCGTCGAGCTGAAGGCGCTGACCAAGGAAGATTTCCGCCGCATCCTGACGGAAACCGAGGTCAGCCTGATCCGCCAGTACAAGGCGCTTCTGGAAACCGAAGGCGTCGATCTGGACTTCACCGAAGACGCGCTGGATGCGCTGGCCGATGTTGCGGTCAAGCTCAACACCAGCGTCGAAAATATCGGTGCGCGCCGCCTGCAGACGGTGATGGAGCGGGTTCTCGACGAAATCTCCTACGCAGCACCGGACAAGTCCGGCGAAGCGCTGAAGATCGATGCCGATTATGTGCAGAAGCATGTTGGCGATCTCGCCGCCAATACGGACCTGTCGCGTTACATTCTGTAAATTTGCAACGGACGTTTGTTAACGATTGGGGCACTTGCTATAATGGCTGGTGCCCTTGTTGTTTGTGATATCCATACGCGATAAGGCTTTCGCCGGTGCCGGGCACAATTCCGGCACGATTTTGCCGCAGCGTCCCGGTGCATCCGGAACGTCAAGATTGCTTCACAGGAAACAGAGCGTGCGCCCCATCCTTCACATGCTTCTCGTCGCGGCAATGATTGCCGTTACCGGCCCCGCCATGGCGGACGGCATTCGTGTGGTGCCTGAGGGCAACCGGTATCAGGAGCAGCCGAATGTCCCGGGCGCATCCGTGCGCCGGACCAAGGCCGGTAAGACCTCGTTTGATGCGAAATACGACAAGGTGCGCAATCTGCTGGCCAATGACGGCAAGCTGATGGGCAAGATCAAATCGACGGCGCGCGCCTATGGTATCGACCCGATCCACATGATCGGCGCCATCGTCGGCGAGCATACCTATAATGTCGACGCTTATGACCGGCTGCAGTCCTATTACGTCAAGGCCGCAGCCTATGCCGGCGACAGTTTCCGCTTTGGTTATGAAGGCGAAACGGTAGCGCAGTTCGTGGCGCGTCCGGAATTTTCAAAATGCGAAGCCAAGAAAAGCTCCTATGCGTTGTGGACCTGCCGCGAAAGCGTCTGGGACAGCCAGTTCCGCGGCAATACGGTCGGCGGCACGTCCTATCCGAACAATCGCTTCAGCGCAGTGTTCTTCCAGCCGTTCTTCGCTGGCCAGACCTTCGGCCTTGGCCAGATCAATCCGCTGACCGCCCTGATGCTGACCGACATGGTGTCGCGCGTGTCCGGCTATGACCGTCTCGACGAAAACGATGCGGCGGGCGTCTACAAGGCCATCATGGATCCGGACCAGTCGCTTGCCTATATGGCTGCCTCGATCCGTCATTCGATCGACGCCTATAAGTCGATTGCCGGTATGGATATTTCCGACAATCCCGGCATCACCTCGACTCTCTACAATGTCGGCAATCCCGACCAGCGCGCCGCTGCACTTGCGGCGAAGAACAAGGGCGGCGCGGTGCAGTGGCCGGAGGAAAATTATTACGGCTGGCTGGTCAACGACAAGCTTGCTGAGCTGAAGGGCCTGCTCTAGTTTTCCTGAAATAGCCACACCTTCGTGCGAGGGTTGCGGCTGGAGCTGCCAGCCGGTGGCGGCGTCCGGAAAGCTGTCGCCCCATGGACATGAGACCCGAACCGTTCGAACCACCTGCGCCAATCCCGCGCACGGTGCCGCCGTCGCGTTTGCAGATCATCCGCACGGTCATGCGCAATCCGCTGGAACTGTGGGGCGAGCCTTCCTACACGCTGCCATGGATCAATACGAAATTCGTTACCCAGCGCACCCTGATCGTCAACGATCCCAATCTGATTCGCTATATCCTCGTCGAGAATGCCTCGAATTATGAGATGTCCAAGGTTCGCCGCCTCATCCTGCGGCCGATCCTGCGCGACGGGCTGCTCACGGCCGAAGGGGAGGTCTGGAAGCGGTCGCGCAAGGCCATGGCGCCGGTGTTCACGCCACGCCACGCACGCGGCTTTGCCAAGCAGATGCTGTCGAAGACCGAGGAATATGCCGCCAAATATGACGAGGCGGCATCGGCCGGGGAAACCGTCAATATCGCCACCGATATGACAGAGCTGACCTATCAGATCCTGTCGGAAACCCTGTTTTCCGGGCAGATTGCCGCCGAGACCGAGGGTTTTGCCGATAGCGTCGAGCGGTTGCTGCACCGCATGGGCCGTGTCGATCCGATGGATATTCTGCTCGCGCCGTCCTGGGTGCCGCGGCTGACCCGCATCGGCGGCGCTAAGGTGATGGCGGAGTTCCAGGGCATCGTGGCGGAAACCATGGATCAGCGGCGGCACTTGATGCGCACGGACCCGCGAGCAGCGCCACAGGATTTCCTGACGCTGCTGCTGCAACTGGAGCGGCCACAGGGCCTTTCGACTGACGAGATCGCCGACAATATCCTGACCTTTATTGGTGCCGGCCATGAAACCACGGCGCGGGCACTCGCCTGGACACTTTACTGCGTCGCCAATTCCCCGCATGTGCGCGAAAACATGGAAGCCGAGATCGACACCGTGCTGTCGAGCGGCGCCGAGCCGGTCGACTGGCTCGACCTGATGCCGCATGTCCGTGCTTCCTTCGAAGAGGCGATGCGGCTCTATCCGCCGGCGCCCTCGATCAATCGCGCCGCCATCGAGGCCGATTCCTGGACGTCGCCCGATGGCGAGCGGGTGGATATTCCCAAGGGCATCGCGGTTCTGGTCATGCCGTGGACCCTGCATCGCCACGCACTCTATTGGGAAAAGCCACGTGCCTTCATGCCGGAGCGCTTCCTGCCGGAAAATCGCGACAAGCTGCACCGGTTCCAGTACCTGCCGTTCGGAGCCGGGCCGCGCATCTGTATCGGCGCGACGTTTGCCCTGCAGGAAGCGGTGATCGCGCTCGGCGTGTTGATGAAGCGCTTCCGGTTCGATGTGACGCCGCAGACAAAGCCCTGGCCGGTTCAGCGGCTGACCACCCAGCCTAGGGGCGGGCTGCCGATGAGGGTGTCGGCGCGCTGAAGGTTTTTCCAGGCGTCTCCGATTGCACGGCGCGGATCGGCGAATCGGAAGCCACCGGCTCCTGCATCTGCTTCTTTGGCCGCTTGATCGTCTTGATCGCCGCACAGGTTGCGTCACCAACGCCCTCGCAGGGCTTGTAGACGACGATTTCGCTGCCGGCGCCATCGTCCCAGACGGCCTGGATCGCGAGCGTCTTTGCCTCTCCGGCCGGCAGCGAGATGTAGATATACTCGTTGGTACTGCTGTCGGGCAGGTTGAACGGAATCTGCGGATTGCATTTGCCAAGCGGAAAGCGCTTGTCGAGCGCGTCGGAATTGACCGAGTAGCGGATTTCAGACAGCCGGCAATGCATGGTCTGCAGCGCGGTGAAATAGATCAGCTGCTTGTCGTCGTAATTGCGGAACTGGATCCAGCCGGTGGTCTTATTGGCATCCAGCATCGCCTTGTAGATGGCGACATCCGGAAGCACCGGCTTGTATTCTTCGTCGTCGTTGGCCTCCTGCGCAAAGGTGGGCAGCGAGAGCGCAGGCGCGCCTGCAATCGCAAGAGCCAGAAAGAGCATGCGTGAGAAACCAGTCATGCCATTATCCTTGCTTTTGACAGTGTCGCGCAGCCTCGTTGCTATGTCGGCGAAGCGATGGCCTTTCGCTGATAGATGTCATATCACCTCGTGCATATCCTTTGAAGCCGGGTTTCCGGTCTTGCCCGAATGGACGCTCTCGTGACTGATCATCTTCTCCTCGGTATCGATACCGGCGGAACCTATACCGACGCGGTTCTTTTCAGTGAAACCGAAGGCGTCGTCGCCAAGGCAAAGGCACTGACAACGCGCCACGATCTTTCTGTTGGTATTGCCGGTGCAGTGGAGGCCGTGCTGGAACAGGCAAAGGCGCCTGCATCGGCGATCAGCCTTGTGTCTCTGTCCACGACGCTTGCGACCAACGCGCTGGTTGAGGGACAGGGCGGCCGCGCCGGTCTTGTCATGATAGGATTTGGTCCGGAAGACCTGAAGAGGGATGGCCTGCAGGAAGCGCTGGGCTCCGATCCTGTGATCTTTCTGCCCGGTGGCCATAATGTCCATGGCGGCGAAACATTGCTCGACATGACGCTGCTTGACGAAGCCCTGCCTGAGCTTGCAACACAGGTCGCGTCCTTCGCCGTGGCCGGTTATTTCGCCGTGCGGAATCCGGCTCATGAGCAGCGCGTGCGTGAGCGTATCCGCGAAATGTCGCATCTGCCGGTCACCTGCAGTCATGAGCTGTCCTCCAAACTTGGCGGCCCCCGCCGGGCGCTGACGACCCTTCTCAATGCCCGCCTGGTCTCGATGATCGACCGGCTGATTGGCGCCTGCGAAGGTTTCCTGAAAAGTCGCGGCATCGATGTACCGATGATGGTCGTGCGTGGCGACGGCGCGCTGATATCGGCGTCGGAGGCGCGGCTGCGGCCGATCGAAACCATTCTCTCAGGCCCCGCTGCAAGCCTTGTCGGTGCCCGGCATCTGACTGGCCTCGACAATGCCGTTGTTTCCGACATCGGCGGTACCACCACCGATGTCGCGGTGCTGGATCAGGGCCGTCCCCGTCTGGATGGCGAAGGCGCTGTCGTCGGCGGGTTTCGCACCATGGTTGAGGCGGTGGCGATGCGCACCTTTGGCCTCGGCGGCGATTCGGAAATCCGTATCAACGATCGCGGCCTGCAGGCGAAGATCGATCTCGGCCCGCGCCGCTTCCTGCCGCTCAGCCTTGCGGCTGTGGAGCATGAGGATGCGGTTATTTCCGTGCTCGAGCGCCAGTTGCGTACGGCCCACGTCGGGCGTCACGATGGCCGCCTGGCCGTGCGGACCGGGCTTCCCGATCATCTGGCTAGCGGCCTGCAGCCGCAAGAAACGGCTCTGTACGAACGGATCGGCGCGGTGCCCGTGGCGCTGGAGAGCCTTTTGACCAGCACCTTGCAGAAAGCAACGCTGGACAAGCTGGTGGCGCGTGGCCTCGTCCATATCTGCGGCTTCACCCCATCCGATGCCATGCATGTGCTGGGGCGGCAGAACCAGTGGAACGCCACGGCGGCCCGGCTGGGCGCGGAACTTGCAGCCCGCATCAAGGATGGATCCGGCAAGCCGATCGCTTCTTCTGCGGAAGTGCTGTCGGAAATGATCGTCGCCCGCCTGACCCGCCAGTCCGCCGAAGTCATTCTCTCCTCCTGCCTGGCGGAAGACGGAGCGGCCATCGATCCCACTGTGTCGCTAGCCGTCGACCGGGCGTTGAAGCGTGAGCCGGGCATTGTCGCATTTTCGCTGTCGCTCGATCGTCCGCTGGTCGGGCTTGGGGCGTCCGCCCCGGTCTATTATCCGGCAATCGCCGATATGCTCGGCGCTGAATCGTCGATCCCCCCGGAGGCCGGGGTCGCCAATGCCGTCGGCGCCGTCGTCGGCCAGGTGCGGGCTTCGGTTACGGTGTTTGTCACGGCGCCGGAAGAGGGTATCTTCATCGTCAATGGTGCCGGTCCGAGCAGCCGGTTCCTGGATCAGGAACAGTCTTTCGCGTTCGCCCGCGATCGGGCGCAAGCCGCAGCCTTGGCATCGGCCCGGTCAAACGGCGCAGACGAGCCGGCCTTGGTCATGCGGGAGGAAATCGACGCTCCGGAAACTGAGGGGAGCCGAAAGCTGATCGAGGCGCGGTTCACCGCGACTGCCAGCGGCCGCCCGCGTGTGGCCAATGATTGATTTGTTCTGATTTGGAAATAATTCTTCGCATTTTTGCTGGATTGACAGAGAATGAAACCGTGAGAGACTGCGGCCTCTCAAATTCAAGCGTTAATTCATGGAGTTGCCGATGGGCCGGATAGAAAAGAATGGGTTGGGAATCGATGCGGATTTGCACGAATTCCTCGTCAAGGAAGCGTTGCCCGGCACCGGAATCAATGTGGATCAGTTCTTCGCGGCCTTCTCGCAGATCGTCCATGATCTCGCGCCGAAAAACCGCGAGCTGCTGGCCAAGCGTGATGCGTTGCAGGAAAAGCTCGACAACTGGTACCGCCAGAACGGCGCGCCGGTCGATATGGCTGTTTACGAAGGTTTCCTGAAGGAGATCGGTTATCTCCTGCCGGAAGGTCCGGATTTCACGGTTTCCACCAGCAATGTCGATCCGGAGATCGCTACCATTGCCGGGCCGCAGCTCGTCGTTCCTGTCATGAATGCGCGCTATGCGCTGAACGCCGCCAACGCGCGCTGGGGTTCACTCTATGATGCGCTCTACGGCACCGACGCAATTGCCGAGGATGGCGGCGCGGAAAAGGGCAGGGGTTACAACCCGGTCCGCGGCCAGAAGGTCATCGCCTGGGCGCGCAGCTTTCTTGATGCCAGCGCACCGCTGTCGGCCGGCAGCTGGAGTGACGTCACGGCATTGACCGTCGATGGCGCAGTCCTGTCGATCTCGACCGCCTCAGGCGCGGTCAAACTCGCGGACGCCGCTCAATTTGCCGGCTATCGGGGTGAAAAGGCCTCGCCGTCACACGTTCTTCTGAAGAAGAACAACCTGCATATCGAGATTGTCATCGACGCCTCGACGCCAACCGGGAAGGACGATCTCGCCCACATTTCCGATGTCATCCTCGAATCGGCCATCACGGCGATCATGGATTGCGAGGATTCGATTGCTGCCGTCGATGCCGAAGACAAGATCGTCGTCTATCGCAACTGGCTGGGCCTGATGAAGGGTGATCTGCAGGAAGAGGTCACAAAGGGCGGCAAGACGTTTACGCGCAAGCTCAATGCGGATCTCGGCTTTACGGCGCCGCAGGGTGGCGAGATTTCGCTGAAGGGCCGCGCGCTGATGCTGGTGCGCAATGTCGGTCACCTGATGACCAATCCGGCCATCCTCGATCGCGATGGCAACGAGGTTCCGGAAGGCATCATGGATGCCATGATCACCGGCCTGATCGCGCTCTATGATATAGGACCAAACGGACGCCGGATGAACTCGCGCGAAGGCTCGATGTATGTCGTCAAGCCGAAGATGCACGGCCCGGAAGAGGTTGCCTTCGCCTCGGAAATCTTCGGCCGCGTCGAGCAGGCGCTCGGCATGGCTGCGAACACCATGAAAATGGGTATCATGGACGAGGAGCGCCGCACGACGGTCAACCTCAAGGAATGCATTCGCGCTGCCAGGGAGCGCGTCGTCTTTATCAATACCGGCTTCCTCGATCGCACCGGCGATGAGATGCACACCTCGATGGAAGCGGGTCCTATGATCCGCAAGGGTGACATGAAGCAGGCGGCCTGGATCGCGGCTTATGAAAACTGGAACGTTGATATCGGCCTGGAATGCGGCCTGTCCGGGCATGCGCAGATCGGTAAGGGCATGTGGGCGATGCCCGACCTGATGGCGGCGATGCTGGAGCAGAAGATCGCTCATCCGAAGGCTGGCGCCAATACCGCCTGGGTTCCGTCGCCAACGGCTGCGACGCTGCATGCGACGCACTATCACAAGGTCGATGTTTCAGCCGTTCAGGCAGACCTGAAGAGCAGGGCTCGGGCGAAACTGAGCGACATCCTTTCGGTTCCGGTCGCCTCGCGGCCGAACTGGACGGCAGACGAAATCCAGCGCGAACTCGACAACAACGCGCAAGGTATTCTCGGTTACGTCGTGCGCTGGGTTGATCAGGGCGTCGGTTGCTCCAAGGTGCCTGACATCAACAATGTCGGCCTGATGGAAGACCGCGCTACCCTGCGCATCTCCGCCCAGCACATGGCCAACTGGCTGCATCATGGCGTCGTTACCGAAGCGCAGATCGTCGAGACGATGAAGCGCATGGCTGCGGTCGTTGACTGCCAGAATGCCGGGGATGCAGCCTATACGCCGATGGCCGGCAACTTTGATGGTTCGATCGCATTCCAGGCGGCGCTCGAACTGGTCCTGAAGGGACGCGAGCAACCAAACGGCTACACCGAACCTGTCCTGCACCGCCGCCGTCTGGAGCTGAAGGCAAGCCAGGCTGCTTAGCAAGGCTTTCTGTTCCACGTGAAACCCGCCCAATTCCGACACTTAGCTCAAGGCCCTTCTTATCTCCCTCGAGGAATGAGGAGGGCCTCGAAGTATTGGTGTCTTTTCGCAGCGCCAGGATGTGCAGCTAAATCGCTGTGTCAAAAACAAAAATCCCCGGACAAGCCGGGGATTTGAAAACGCTACATGGTTTGAACGGCAATTACTGCTGGACGATGACGTGGGTGTTCTTGCCCGGACGTACGCGCGCGTAAAGGTCGATGATGTCCTGGTTGATCATGCGGATGCAGCCGGACGAAGCGGCGGTGCCGATCGAGGCCCATTCCGGCGAACCGTGGATGCGGAACAGCGTGTCCTTGCCTTCATCGTTGAACAGGTACATGGCGCGCGCGCCGAGCGGGTTGCGCAGGCCCGGGCCCATGCCGTTTTCGACATACTGGGCAACGTCCGGCTTGCGCACGGCCATTTCCTTCGGCGGATGCCATGTCGGCCATTCCTGCTTCCAGGCAACATAGGCGCGGCCTTCCCATGCAAAGCCGGCCTTGCCGACGCCGATGCCATAGCGAACGGCCTTGCCGCCGGGCAGCACGAAATAGAGGAAGCGGTTCGGCGTGTTGACGATGATCGTGCCGGGCTTTTCAGCCGTGGCATAGTCGACGATCTGGCGGTGAAAACGCTCGTTGACCTTGTTAATCGGGATAGCCGGGAGGGCGTAGCCATGATCTTCGACCGGGCCGTAGCCGTCCGAGAAAATCTGGTTTGTCGCTACTTTTTCGCCGATGGGAGCGATCGGCGCCGTGGAGCAACTGGCCAAGGCGAGTGTAGCCGCGAGGCTGCACAGCAGAACTGCATTGCGGAAGCGCATGGGTGTCTCTTGTAATGAAGTTAAGAATATCTGGGCTGATTCGACCATCAGCGATTATGGTTTATTTTCGATTGGTCTCATGATTGCAAGTGAATGCGGTGCAGCATGCCTGCAGGATGATTCAAAAACTCCACGGAGTGTTTTTTTGCAACAAAAGCGGCCTTGTGCCAGAGTCTAAAGCATGGCGATTCTCTCTATCCACAACGATAGTCCTTTGATTGACGGCCGTCAGTCGCAGCGCGCCATGATGGTGCGTCGCGGTGTCCAGCGTTACTTGCATGAAATGCGCCATGCGGTGCTGCCGGAACTGACGCTTGCCAGCGGCAGGCGTGCCGATCTGATCTCGATTTCCCCCAAGGGCGATATCTGGATCGTCGAGATCAAGACGTCGATCGAGGATTTCAAGGTCGACCGCAAATGGCCGGACTACCGGATGCATTCCGATCGGCTCTACTTCGCCACCCATAGCGGCGTGCCGCTCGATATCTTTCCGGAAGAATGCGGGCTGTTGCTGTCGGATGGCTATGATGCCGAGATGATCCGCGATGCGCCGGAACACAAGCTGCCTGCGCCAACCCGCAAGTCGGTGACCACGAATTTCGCCCGCGTCGCCGCCCAGCGGCTGATGCTGGCGGAATGGTCGGCAGACAGGGCAGGCGACACCAGTCCGAATATGCGCGACATCGTTTCGGGCTCGCTGGACGGCGAAAGCTGAGGCGCGCCGTTACTTCGGCGCGCGCTTGGCCAGGATTCGCTGCAGCGTACGGCGATGCATGTTGAGCCGGCGCGCGGTCTCCGACACATTGCGTTCGCACATTTCGTAGACGCGCTGAATATGCTCCCAGCGCACACGGTCGGCCGACATCGGGTTTTCCGGCGGTTCGGCGCGCTCGCCGGTCCTTTGCACCAGTGCTGCGAAGATATCGTCGGCATCGGCAGGCTTGGCGAGATAGTCGACGGCCCCAAGCTTCACCGCGTTGACGGCGGTCGCGATATTGCCATAGCCGGTCAGCATGATGATGCGTGTGTCGTCGCGCCGGGCGCGGATCGCTTCGATGACGTCGAGGCCGCTACCGTCGCCGAGCCGCAGATCGACGACCGCATATTTCGGCGGACGAGTCTTGGCCTTGGCGATGCCTTCGGCAACCGATTCGGCGATATCGACGGCAAAGCCACGGGTTTCCATGGCGCGGGCCAGACGGCGCAGGAAAGGTGCGTCGTCATCGACGATCAAAAGGGACGTGTCAGTGCCGATCAGCGCAGCATCACTCGGGGCGGCGTCTGCCTGTTCGGGAAGTTTTTCCGTCATGTCGCAATCCTTGATGCAGTCTCTTATTCCTGCACTCTATGTAAGTTCGCTTATTCGCGCTACCGGACGGCGTAAAGTCATTTTGACAGTTTCGTATCCATCAAACTGCGCGGCCATTCGACGCTGACACGGGCGCCGGGCTTCTCGGGGCCGCGGTTCTCGAAGGTCAGTTTGGCGCCCGATCGCTCCAGCAGCGTCTTGGCGATAAACAGGCCAAGGCCCAGGCCTCCGGCGCTGTCGTCCTTCTGGCGCTTGGTGACATAGGGTTCGCCGATCCGGCTAAGGATATCCGGCGCATATCCGTCGCCATCGTCCTCGATCACTACCGAAACGATAGAAGGCGTATGGGTGACTGTCACCGTCACTTCCTTCTTGGCATAGTCGACGGCGTTCTCCAGCAGATTGCCGAGCCCATAGAGAATACCGGCATTGCGGTTGCCGACGGGTTCGGCTGCACGGTCTCCGCGTTCAACGAGGTTGATCTGGATGCCAAACTCCCGATGCGGCGCCATCACCTCCTCCACCAGCGAGGAAAGCGGCAGGTTGCGCATGTGATCTTCGTTCTCCGAAGACAAGGTCGTCAGACGCCGCAGAATATCACGGCAACGTTCGCTCTGGCTGCGCAGCAGGTGAACATCCTCGCCGAAGCGCGGGTCGTCGCCGAGTTCCCGCTCCATCTCCTTGGCAACGACGCTGATCGTGGCGAGCGGCGTGCCGAGTTCGTGAGCGGCGGCGGCGGCAAGGCCGTCGAGCTGCGACAGGTGCTTTTCGCGCTGCAAGACCAGTTCCGTCGCGGTTAGTGCTTCCGACAACTCGCTGGCTTCCAGAGAGACGCGATAAGTGTAGAAGGCCGCGAATGCCGTGGTCGCAACGATGGCGAACCAGATGCCGGCAGTGAGGACCGTTGGCATCTGGAGGACGAGACCGGGATACCAGGGTAGCGGGAAGGGTGAGAAGGCAAGTGCGGTAATCCCGAGGATGGCAAGGCTTGCCAAAGCAATGCTGTGCCACTTCGGCTGCGAGGCAGACGAGATGATGACGGGAACACAGACCAGCGGCGCAAAAGGATTGGCAAGACCGCCAGTAATGAACAGAAGTGCCGTCAGCTGGGCAAGATCGATACCGAGCAGCGCAAAGGCGGCCGGTGGCTGCAACCGGTGCGTCGGAGGATAGCGGATGGTGAGGTAAGCGTTCACCCAGGCAAGAAGGGCTATCAGCGAGCAGCAGGCAATCAACGGCAGCGGAAATTGCAGCCAGAAGGCGGTGATCGTCACCGCGATCGATTGCCCGCCAACCGCCAGCCAGCGCAACCGCACGATTGTCTGCAGACGCAGAACGCGGCTTGTGGTGGCTTCTTCCCCGTCGAGTGCGGCCGTCGTCATCCGGTTTCCTGTCGTCATTGCCATTGAAGCCTCATGTACCACGCGGTTTTGCCCGTGTCGTTGGCGGCGCGTTTGCCGGATCTTCCGGCCAGGGGTGTTTCGGATACCGGCCACGCATATCGGCGCGAACATCCTTCCAGGACCCGGCCCAGAAACCGGGCAGATCACGCGTCATCTGCATCGGCTTGTGGCCCGGCGAGATCAGCTCCAGAAGCAGCGGTAATCGCCCGCCGCCAATCGACGGATGCGTCTTCAGCCCGAACAGTTCCTGAACGCGGATCGACAGAACCGGCTCGTCGCCATCATAGCGGATCGGATGGCGCTGTCCGGTCGGTGCTTCGAAATGGGTCGGGGCCAAACGTGCAAGATCGCGGGCGATATCATGCGGCACCAGCGACTGCAGCCCTTCGGAAAGGCTGCCCGCGCTGATATCGTCGATACCGCGTGTATCTCGCTGGAAGGGAACGAACCACTCATACAGCCGCGACAGCAAGCTCTCATCCGACATATCCGGCCAAGGCTCGCCGAGGGTGCGATAGAGAAAGCCGATGCGGTCGCGCAATTGCGCGGCTTCCTTGGAGAATGGCAAAACCGCAAGCCCAAGCTGGCGAACGCCATCCGCAAGCGCGCGGGCGGCCGGTTCGCCCTTTGGCTTGCTGAGTGGCGTTTCGTCAAAAATGATCGCGCCAAGCCGCGTCACCCGCCGCGCCCGGACCTGTAGGCTCGGCCGGTCGAAGAAGGTCTGGTCTTCCTGGACGATTGCTTGCGGCATATGCGCTTCGACATCGGCGCGGGTGATTTCCGCTGCGGCGAGAATGCGCTGCCCGCCCGCCCGGCCGGTCAGGTCGGCGATAACAAGCATGGAGGCGCCGGCCAGCCGCTCGGTCTCCGGCAGTTCGGCTCCACGGCCATTGGCCATGACGAAGCGTCCGCGGCCGCCGCGCTGCAATGCGATCCGGTCGGGAAAGGCCTGCATCAAGAGAATGCCAGGTTGAACCGCCTCGCTGGAATCCTTTCTCGCACTCAAGCCCTTGGCCATCCGGCGGGCCAGCCCCCGCGAGGCATCGGCACGGTCGCCGCGCTCGGACTTGAACCGCCGCAACCGGTCCTCGAGATCGATGCTGTTGCCGCCGAGACCCTGCTCGGTCAAAACCACGGCCAGAAGGCATGCTTCGTATGCCTGACCATCATCCGCTGCGGCAACAGCCATGGCGGCAAGACGGGGCGGCAGTGCCAGTTGGCGGATCTGTTTTCCCCGCGCCGTCAATGCGCCGGTGCTATCGAGCGCCCCGAGCTGAACAAGCAGCGCCTTTGCCTCCTGCCATGTCGTCACCGGCGGCGGATCGAGAAAGCCAAGACCGGATGGATCTGTCACACCCCAATGGGCGAGATCCAGCACGAGACCCGATAGATCGCTTGAGAGAATCTGAGGCGGGGTAAACGCTGGCAGAGCCGCCGTCTGTCCCTGATGCCAGAGACGGATGGCGATGCCAGGCTCGGTGCGCCCGGCGCGACCCGCCCGCTGATCGGCAGAGGCGCGTGACACGCGCACGGTTTCCAGCCGGGTGATCCCGGTCGAAGCCTCAAAGGCGGGAAGCCGCTGCAGGCCACTATCGATGACGATGCGTACACCATCAATGGTGATCGATGTCTCGGCGATCGACGTGGCCAGCACGATCTTGCGCGTTCCCGCTGCAGCTGGGCGGATTGCCGCGTCCTGCTCTTTCTGGCTGAGGTTACCGAACAGCGGCGCGATGATGGTTTCCGCGCCAAACCGGCCGGTCAACCGTTCAGCCGTGCGGGTGATTTCCGCCTGTCCCGGCAGGAAAGCCAGGATCGAGCCGGTTTCCTCGCGGTGTGCCTCGATGATGGCGCGGGTCACGGCATCTTCCACGCGTTCCGTCGATGGCCGTTCGCGATAACGAACCTCCACCGGAAAACTGCGCCCCTGGCTCTCGATCACAGGAGCTCCGTCCAGCAGCTGCGCCACCCGGCCGACATCCAGCGTCGCCGACATGACGATCAGTTTCAGGTCGTCGCGCAGCACCTGCTGCACATCGAGTGCCAGCGCCAGCCCGAAATCCGCATCCAGCGAGCGCTCGTGAAACTCGTCGAACAGCACCGCCGACACTCCTGGCAATTCCGGATCGTCGAGCAGCATCCGGGCAAACACGCCTTCGGTCACCACCTCGATACGGGTCCTTGCCGAAATCCGGCTGTCGAGCCGCATGCGGTAGCCGACCGTATCGCCAACACTTTCGCCAAGCAGGCTTGCCATGCGCCCGGCAGCGGCGCGGGCCGCCAGCCGGCGTGGTTCAAGCAGGATGATCCGGCCATCGCCGCGCCAGGGCTGGTCCAGTAGAAACAACGGCACAAGCGTCGTCTTGCCTGCACCAGGCGGCGCCGACAGCACGACCGCCGGAGCCTGCACCAATGCTTCGCCGAGTGCTGGCAAAATGGCTTTAACGGGCAGATCGGGGAGTGCGTCCATCATGTTCGGTTATCCTCGCCGATCACGATGACAGGTCCGCCAGCGGCGTCCGCGTCCGCCTGATCATGCGTGACCAGAACAACCGGCAGGCCAGCGGATTTTGCGCGCGCGAAGATCAGTCCGCGGGTTTGCTGTCGCAGGTCGCTGTCAAGTTTGGAAAAGGGTTCATCAAGCAGCAGCAAGCGCGGCGCCGACAGCATCACCCGCTGCAGCGCCACCCGGGCTTTCTGCCCACCGGAGAGCGTGGCGGGATCCCGGTCGTAAAACCCTTCGAGCTCCACATCGATGAGTGCCTGCTCGACCATTCGCCGCCGCTGGTCACGCTGTGCGATCGAAGGGGTCAGCCCGAACAGGAGATTGCCGCCAACCGAAAGATGCGGAAACAAAAGCGGGTCCTGGAACAGCATGCCGCACCGGCGTTTTTCAGCGGCAATGCCGGTCAGGTCGCCTCCATCGATCAGGATACGGCCGCTGCCGGTGAAAACTGGATCAAGAAAGCCACATATGTAAGCAAGCAGCGCCGATTTCCCGGCGCCGGATGGTCCCATCACCGTCAGGATTTCGCCCGGCCGGACATGGGCCGACAAAGACAGCAGCGTCCGGCCGTCAAGGGCGATTGAAATCGTCTCCAGATGCAGGCCGTCTGTCGTCTTGGGTGTCATTCAAATCCTCATCGCGCGCCGGCCGCGGAATAGCAAGTGCGGCACCAGCGATGCAATCAGAAATCCGCCGAAGGGAACCAGCGTCTGCAAAAGCGCATAGACCCCGATCGCCCGGCGGTCGCCACCGGACGATAGGGCCACCGCCTCCGTGGTGATGGTGACGATCCGCCCGGCGCCGATCAGAAGCGTCGGGAGATAGAGCCCGGCAGAAACCGCGAAACCGACGGCGAAGGCCGTCAGGCATGCCCGCGTCAGCATCGGCAGGCGGATTTGCAGCAGGATCTGTAATGGCGATTTGCCGATCCCTGCCGCCAGCGTTTCGTAACGCCGGTCGAGCGCCCGCCAGGGCTGCGACAGGGAGAGAACGACATAAGGCAGCACGAAAATCAGGTGCACGAACAAAAGCAGAGGAAAGGACGCGGCAAACCCGAGCGTCACGCTGAGGATCTGCAGGCCGAAGACGAAGCAGAGCTGCGGCATGATCAACGGCAGATAGAGCACGCTGCCCATCGGGTGGCCGTCGCGATGGCCGCCTTGCCACAACAGGCCAATCGCCAGCAGAAGGGCGATGGCCGCAGAACTGCCGGCAAGCGAGATCGTCGTTGTGATCGCCACCCCGGCCTGCGGGAGGGCGCGCAACCAGGGCTGAAGCGTAAAACTGTCCGGCAGCAGCGCGGGAAACGGCCAGAGACCGGCAATCGACCAGACGAGGAGCGTGGCAAGACCGAGGAAGACGAGGCCCGCCGACAGGGCCATGACGGCGCAGGCTGAGCGGCGTAACAGCCGGTCGTCAGCCTTGCGAACACCGGAACCGGACATCCGTCGCAGCAGCACGGATCCGATCTGCTCAAGGGCCAGCCACGTCACCATCGCCGCCATCGTCAGCCCAAACTGTAACAGCGCCCCCGCCGATGCCAGGAACCGCATCCGCAGATCGCTATCGGCCATCCATTCGGTGATGCGTACGGCCAGTGGCGCCGGCAACGCCGGGCCGAGGATCATCGCCACATCGACGACCGAGCTGGCATAGGCGACAACGGCAAAGACCGGTAGCCGGATCTGGCGGTAGAGAAGCGGCCAGACGCTGATCAGGAAACCCCGGATGCGGCCATAGCCAAGGCTGGCTGACAATTGCCGCGCCTGGAGGAGGGGCACCTGCGGCAGGGCCGCCAGCGTCACCAGAAACAGAAACGGCATTTCCTTGACGATCAGCCCCGCCATCATCGTCAATCCCAGCGGGTCTTGTGGCACCAGCCAGTCGGGCGGGCTGACATAACCGGTGAGATCGGGTGAGACGAGACGCATCGCCAGGCCAGAGGGTGCGACAAGGAAAACAAGGCCAAAGGCTGCGGCGGCATGCGGGATGGCGAGCAATGGTGAAACGAGGTGCTGGATGCGGGAAAACATCCGGGTTCCGGCATATCCGGCGGTAAACAGCATGACGATGGCGAGCGACAGGCCGGTGGTGACGATTGCCGTCGAAAAACTGATCTGCATCGAGCGCAGCAGGTGCGGCTGCGCTGCAAGTTCCGCAAAATGGGAAAGGGTCAGATGATCGCCGCCAAGTGCCGGCAACAGACCGAAGGCAGGTCCGACCGTACCCGCTAGCCCGGCCAGGATCGGCAGGCCGATCATGACCAGTACGACACCCGATAGGCTGAACCGGCGGCTCACGGTTTTGCCGTTGGCCAGCGGCCGGCCAGGATGGTCCTCAGTTCGCCGCTCCATAACGCTTGATCCATTCGGCCTCGATGCGCGTCATCCAGTCGGGATGCGGTTCGGCCAGCGCCGGCCCGAGCTTGTCCGGCGGCAGTGTCGCGACACCCAGATCAAGTGCTGCAAACGCCACCCTGTCGGCCTCCGGCAGCTTGCCCAAAGCCAGCACCGTCGGGTCCCCCCAGACTTTCGGGTCCTGTTTCCGCACCTGCGCTTCCGGCGACAAAAGGAAGTTGGCCAGCACCAGAGCACCTGCCTTGGCGTTGGCATTATAGGGGATGCCAACGAAATGTGTGTTGCCGAGCGTTCCCTTCGAAAACACGAAGGAGCGGACGCTGCCGGGCAGTTCACCGGCGGCAATTCCGGCCGAAGCCTCCGCCGGATTGAAGGCGAAGATGATGTCGAGTTCACCATCGGCCAGCTTCTGCTTCATATCGGGATAGTTCTTTGGGAAAGCCTTGCCCTTGCGCCACAAGAATGGATGCAATTGGTCGAGATAGGCAAACAGCGGCGCCACATCCGCATTGAACGTCACATCATCGACCGGTTTCTGCAGTTTTTCCTTGTCGGCGATCAATTCGCTCAGCACCTGCTTCAGAAACGACGAGCCGATGAAATCCGGCGGCTGCGGATAGGAAAACCGGCCGGGATGCGCTTGGGCAAAGGACAGCAGGTCCCTCGCCGAATCCGGCAGGTCTTTCCGTGCCGTGCGGGCTTCATCATAGAAGAACACCAGTTTTGCTGCCCCCCAGGGGCTTTCCAGCCCATCGGTCGGAATAGTAAAATCCGTCAGGGTGGTCGGCTGGTTGTCGATATCGACCAGACCCCAGTGGGGTAGCTTCGTTGCCCAGTCCGGAGAAAACAGCAGGCCCTGGCGCTTCATCGCGGCAAAATTTTCGCCATTGATCCAGATGAGATCGACGGACCCGTGCTGGTCGCGCCCGGCCGCCTTCTCTGCAAGCACCGTCGTCACCGCCTTGGCGGTATCGTCCAGCTTGACCTGCACGACCGTGACGCCGTAGCGCGCCTTCACCAAGTCGCCGGCCCATTGGATATAGGCGTTGATATTGGCCGAGCCGCCCCAGGCATTGAAATAGACAGTCTCGCCGCGCGCCTCGGCCAGCACCTGATCCCACCTGGCCGCATCTATGGCCATCGCCGGTCCAGTCGCCGTGAGCGCAAGCGGAACCAAAAGCGCCACCTGTATGAACATCCGCCGTGTCGACCTGATCATTCTTCCCCCAACCTGCGCTTGAAATGTGCGCTCCAACCTAAGCCAAGGCCGCGATCCGTCAACGCCGGCAGGTGTCAACCGCCATCACGATCCGGTGACGGGTATTCAGCTGCGCCGTGACCGCTCAAAGGCAAGAACAGCACCAGCGAGATCCTCGAGCGCTGCACCGACGGATTTGAACAGGGTGATTTCGTCCGGGCTGGTTCGGCCCGCATGACGGCCGCCGGTCAGCTCGGCCAGGTCCGCCCGAACGGAGCCTGCGGCAATGATCTCGGCCCGCAACGGCTGGACCAGGTCGCCGCCTTCGGTGAGTGCCCCGTCGCGCGTATCGACGAACAGTGTGGCGCGCTCGACGGCGCGGTCGTCGCTCTCGCGCATGCTGGGCTTGAAGGCGCCGACAAGGTCGAGATGCGCCCCGTCCTTCAGCCAGCCGCCGCGGATCAGTGGTTCGGATGAGAGAGTTGCGCAGGAGATGATGTCGGCCTGGCGGGCGGCGGCCTCTATATCCGTGGTAACGGAGACGGTGATACCGGGGAGATCGAGTTGTGCCGCCGTTGCCTCCGCCTTGCTTCTGTCGCGGGCCCAGATCGTCACCTCGGAAATCGGCCGCACTGAAGCATGCGCCTCGATCAGGTTCTGCGACAGCCGGCCGGCGCCCACCATCAACATGCGGCGCGCATCCTTGGCTGCGAGGTAGTCTGCGGCAAGCGCCGAAGCGGCGGCGGTCCGGCGGGCGGTGAGCTCCGCGCCATCGATGATCGCCAGAAGCTGACCGGTCTTGCCGGACGAAAGCAGATAACTGCCATGGATGGCCGGCAGGTTCCGCGCGCTATTGCCTGGAAACACCGACACCATCTTGACCCCGATATAGCTGCCCGGCTGCCAGGCCGGCATCAGAAGCAGGGTCGCGGCATCTTCTCCTGGCACCTTCACATCATGATGATGGCGCACCGGCATTTCGCAACCGTCGCGAAACATTATGCGCAGTGCCGCGATCAGATCGGGCCAGGGCAGGGCGGCGCGTGTTTCGGCTTCATTCAGGACCAACATCTGTCTCTCCCATGATAAATGTCGATGGACATTAACAGGAGTTTTTAAGGGGACCAAAGGACGGGATGTTTTGATGTTGTGCGGGCTGGGCATAACTGGAGAAAGGGGCCAACCGGCCCGTTTCCTAATTTTGACCA